>CAWIWB010000009.1:0-333584 GCA_963839665.1 uncultured Verrucomicrobiae bacterium | reverse complement strand
ATTCTCCGCCTCCTCATCGTCAATGTAGAGATCGCTATTCCGGGTCACGCGAAACGCGTGCACCCCGTCCAGGATCAAGCCGGGAAACAATTCGCCGATGTGCTGTTTAATCAGCGACGCCAGATAAATGTATTCCCATGGTTCGTTCGCACCGGCGCCGCGAGGCATGAGAATAAGCCGCGGCACAACGCGCGGCACTTGAACAATGGCGTGAAGCGGCTCGCCGCGACGCCTTGTCTTCGCTCGTACCAGCAGATTGTGGCTGCGGTTCAACAAATGCGGGAATGGGTGACTGGCGTCCACGGCCAGCGGCGTTAGCATTGGGAAAACTTCCTGCTGAAAGTAGCGATTTGCCCAGGCAGTGCGCTTCGCCGACAACTCCGCAATCTCGCGCACATAGATCCCGTTCTTTGCCAGCTCCGGCAGAAACTCGTTTTTCCAAAGAGCATACTGCGTCCCCACAAGCTCGCGCACCGTCTTCTGAATGCGATCGAACAACTCCGTGGGGCTTAAGCCGTCAGGGCCAACGTCGCTCGTCTCGCTTTTAATCTGTTGTTTGATTCCAGCTACGCGAATCTCAAAAAACTCATCCAGATTTGAGCTGAAAATCGTGAGAAATTTAACCCGCTCGATGAGTGGTTGGGTTGGGTCCTGCGCTTCCTCGAGGACGCGTTGATTGAACGCGAGCCAGCTCAGCTCCCGGTTGATGAAATTCTTCGGATCGCCAAAACGGTCATGGAGGGTTTGGACAACCTGCGGAACAGCGACCGTCGCATCGCTTTTCTCTTCAACGCGCGGAGTGGCCTGGGCTTGCGGCATGCTTAACGATTGCCGATCAGCCGCGCATGCGCAACGCTGTCTTAGACGGAGGCTGCCACGCTCTTGTGCCTGATGTCTTCTGCGACCGCGGTGTAAACCGCATCCTCGGCGATATTGGTTGCATGATCGCCGACCCGTTCGAGAGCCCGCGAAATCAAGATGAGGTTAAAATACCCGCGCAACTGCTCGCTATCCTCCATCATCCGCGCGGTTAGTTTGGTGTTTGCATCACGATTCATATCGTCGAGTTGCTTGTCGCGGCTGCACACCGAGTGCGCCAATTCAATATTTTCACGCACGTACGCGTTAATGGCGTCCTTGAACATCGACATCGCGTGCGCCTGGATTGGCACAATCATTTGCACCTCAGGCAGCGGCGGATGTCGATTCAACTTGCGCGCGCGTTTCGCGATATTCGTAGCCTGATCGCCCACCCGTTCGATGTTTGGCGAAAGTTTAATGGCCGAAATCACTCGGCGCAGATCCGAAGCCACCGGTTGGAAGCGAAGCAAAATTTCGAATCCGTCCTTGTCGATCTGTTTCTCCAACTGATCGATCTCTTCGTCATCCGCGATTGCGTGTGTGCAGAGATCGTCATTACGCTGAAACAAGCCCTTGAGTGCTCGATCGAGGCTGCGCTCAGCGAGTCCGGCCATCATCAGCAGATCGTTGCGAAGCGATGTTAGCGCTTCATCGAATGTTCCAAGAATGTGTTTCGGTATCACCATAATTCCTCCCGTCATCCCGAGCGGAGTCGAGAGACCCCCGTGGAACATGCTTTCGGTTGTGCCGCAGGATTCCTCGACTTCGCTTCGCTTCGCTCGGAATGACACTGCCAAAAACTCATCCAAATCTCCCGGTGATGTAATCCTCCGTCTGTTTCTCGTTCGGATTGGTGAAAATTTTCGTTGTCGAGCCAACCTCGATGAGCCGGCCCATGTAAAAGAACGCCGTAAAATCGGACACGCGTCCCGCTTGCTGCATGTTATGCGTAACGATAACGATCGTGTATTGCGCTTTCAGTCCCTGGATCAGTTCCTCGATTTTCGCGGTAGCGATCGGGTCGAGCGCCGAGCAGGGTTCGTCCATCAAAAGAACTTCCGGTTCCACGGCTAGCGCTCGCGCGATACAAAGCCGTTGTTGCTGGCCACCGGAAAGGCTAGTCCCGGATTTGTGCAAATCGTCTTTCACTTCATCCCATAAAGCTGCCATTCTCAATGATTGCTCGAGTCGTTCGTTAAGGAATTTCCGGTCGCTCACACCATTTAACCGAAGGCCGACGATGGTGTTTTCGCCGATCGTCATTGTCGGAAACGGATTGGATTTCTGGAACACCATACCGACGCGCCTTCGCACAACTGCGGGGTCCATACTGCTTGCGTAGAGATTTTGACCATGAAGGAACACGCTGCCTTCGATGCGCGCGTGTGGCACTAACTCGTGCATCCGATTGAGCGCCCGGATGAACGTCGATTTTCCACAGCCGCTCGGACCGATGATGGCGGTGACGGCTTTGGCGGGCATGTCCAGGCTCACGTTGTCTATCGCGCGCTTCGATCCGTACCACATCGAGACGTTTTTGGCCTCCATTGCCAGAGGAAGCGACTCCCCCTCTGCGTTTAAGAAAACCGCGGCGCCGGAATTGCGACGTTCAACTACTTCAGGTTGCGGCATAGGTGCGGCAATCATCTTGAGAGTTTACGCCGATGCGGTCCGAACACGGGTGACAATTCTCACCAAGACATTAACGCAGAAAACGCCTGTGACGAGAATGAGCGCTCCAGCCCACGCCTGGCGATGCCAATCGTCGTACGGGGAGATTGCATATGTAAAAATTTGCAGAGGCAGTGCTGCAATCGGCTCGCTCAAGTCGTGGTTCCAAAAATGGTTGCCGAAAGCGGTGAAAAGAAGTGGCGCAGTTTCGCCGCCGACACGCGCGAGAGCGAGCAGAATGCCAGTGATAATTCCGCGCGACGCGGTCTTCACTACGATCTGGACGATTGTTCTCCATCGTGCGATGCCCAGGGCGAGAGCGGCTTCGCGATAACCGCCAGGCACAAGAAGAATCACTTCCTCGGTTGTGCGTAGAATCAATGGGATCATGATTAGCCCAAGCGCGAGTCCTCCGGCATACGCGGAGAAACTTTTGAAACGCAATACGATTAGCCCGTAAACGACTACGCCCCAGATGATGGACGGGACGCCATTGAGGACGTCCGCAATGAAACGCAGCACTGCATTCACACGTGCTGTGCCGTACTCAGCCAGAAAAATTCCCCCCAGCACACCGACGGGAATTCCAATGATCGACGCAAGCACCAGTAACTCCAGCGTGCCGATGATCGCGTTGGCCATTCCACCACCGGGCGCGCCGACCGGCTTCGGCAGATTGGTAAAGAATTCGAAATTAACCGCGCCGATTCCGCTCATGAGCACATGAAAAAAGACGAGACCAAGCGGCGCGATCACAAGCACGGCAGAACAGAACGTGAGCCCGGAGATAAGCGCGCTCTTGAACTTGCGCCAGTTGTGATGGTCTTTGCGCCCTGTCTGCATATTTATTGAACTCGGTCTGGCGCTGCGCCTGCGGTAATCGTTTTCAACAGCAGTTGCGCGAGGAGGTTGATCAAAATTGTGACGCCGAACAACACCAGCCCGATCTCGAACAAAGCCTGTAGATACATGTCGGTGGTCGCTTCGGTAAATTCATTCGCGATGACGCTGGCTAGCGTGTAACCCGGTTTGAACAATGACGCGGCAATCTGCGGCGTATTACCGATCACCATCGTCACCGCCATCGTCTCGCCTAAAGCACGGCCGAGTCCGAGTATCACCGCACCGAACAAACCTTTCCTGGCGTAACTAAGCACCGCGATGCGGGTTACCTCCCACCGAGTTGCGCCCAGCGCGTACGCGGCTTCGCGCTGCAAATTAGGAACGCTGCGCAATATCTCGCGCGAGACCGACGTGACAATCGGCAGGATCATAATCGCAACAATGATTCCGCCAGCCAGCATGCACGGGCCGTAAATCGGGCCGCTGAAAAATGGAGTCCAACCGAGAATCCGTTGTAGGAATGGAAACGGATGATCGCGCAGCCATGGGATCATGACGAAAATTCCCCACAATCCCAGAATCACACTGGGGATCGCGGCCAGCATTTCGATCAGCGAGACGATCGGTTGCCGGATCCAGAGCGGCGCGAGTTCGGTCAAATAAACCGCTGTCGCGATGCTCAACGGTACAGCGATAAGTAACGCAATCAGCGAGGAGATTGCCGTGCCGTAAATGAACGGTAACGCGCCGTATTGTTCCGCCACGGGGTCCCACGTCGACGTGGCGACAAAATGGAATCCGAATTTTTGGATCGCCAGCCAGGAACCCTGTCCCAGTTGCCAGCCGATCAGAATGACCAGCAAGACCACTACGAACGCCATCGACAGCGTGAGCCAATAGAACGCCTTATCACCAAACCGCGACGGCGGCGACATCCGCGCCTGCGCCGGGTGAATCGCATCTGCTTGCTCGACGGTGACGGCTGACATACCCAAGCTGATTATTCGAAGTCGTCCCTTACATTTTGATTTCGTCGATCCGTTTCAGGACTAGCTGCTGGACACTTTCGGGTAACGACGCGTAATCGAGATCCTTCGCCATCGCTTCACCTTTAGTGAGTGCCCACTTTAAGAACTCGACCAGCTTTTTGCCTTTGGTCGCATCCTTCTGCTGTTGGTAAACAAGCAACCATGTCGCGCCTGCGATAGGATAAGCGTCCTTGCCCGGAGCGTTCGTCATCGAGAAACGGAAATCGTCAGGAACGTTCGCTGTAGCCAGCGAGGCAGTAACCGAATCGAGTGTCGGCTTCACGAATTCGCCCGCTGAATTCTTGATATCCGCGTACGGCATTTTGTTCTGGATCGCATAAATCAACTCTACGTATCCGATCGCGCCCGGTGTCTGTTTTACCTGGCCAGACACGCCTTCATTACCTTTGCCACCGATGCCGGCTGGCCAACTCACGGATGTGTTCGTGCCCGCTTTCGATTTCCAATCCGAACTGACCTTGCTCAGGTAATCTGTAAAGATGAACGTGGTCCCACTTCCATCGGACCGATGCACAACCACGATGTCCTTGTCGGGCAATTTTGCTCCGGGGTTTGTTGCCGCGATCTTCGGATCATTCCATTTCTTGATCGTGCCAAGAAAAATACCGGCAATTGTGTCGGCATCGAGTTTGAGCGCCGGGTTGCCCTCGAGATTGTATGTAATAACCACCGCCCCTGCGACAGTCGGAATGTGCAAGATTTTTCCCGGCGCCTTAGCCAGATTGTCGTCACTCATCGGCCCGTCGGATGCGCCGAAATCGACCGTTTGCGCCAGTATTTGTTTTTGTCCGCCTCCGGAACCGATCGATTGATAATTGAACCGGACCGACGGATCGACCTTCGCGTATTCGTCAAACCACTTCGAGTAAATCGGATACGGAAACGTCGCACCCGCGCCGTTGATCATCATCTGCGCCGAAGCTGTTGCGCCCAGTCCAAATACGATTGCAAGTCCGAGGAGAATTTTCGATCTGTACGATTTCGTCATGCAGCGAAATTGCCGCACCCCGATTCAATCGGTCAAAACCTTTACTGTTACGTTTGTGTGACAAGGGCTCCGTTCGTTGCGTTAACCGGATCTTGACGTTAACGATCCACCGATCGCACGTTCAGAATTATCCGCAACAAGCCGCGCCGGCTTCGCGCCGATCACGTGCCTTGCATGTCGCCTGAGGAAGCCGTAACTGCACGCGAAGTTCGGCCTCATTTTCGCTGATCATTTCGACATGGTAATTGGAGGGCGGAAAAGTTTTCGTCGCCGTACTCAAAACGTATTTCCGCTGTCGGATCGAGCGGGATCAGGCGCGCAACTTTGTCGTAAATCGAGAGAAACTTTTGCTGCGGTCATAAACTCGCCGTTCTCCTCATCTTCAGGAACCCACAACTGCACGATCGTCTCGTTCCACTGATTCTTTTGCGCACCGCAATCGACTGTGTCGAACGATGCTGCTTTTAACTCAGTCAGATGATAGCCGCCGTGAATCGTCGTACAATCAGAGTTAGCAAACACCAATTGCTTCGCTGGAGCGTCTCGTAGCCTGCTAATGAAGTCGTGAGTTGTCATACTGAAGAAATGTCAGCTGTCTGAGCGCCGGAGCAACAGCCACATTCCCGGACGCAACAGCCGCGAAGACTTAGGTTTGCAGGTCCAACTCGCAATGCTCTTCGCAGAACCCGTCAATTTTCGCCCGAATTTCTTCCAACAGCTCCCCAGTTTTCGCCAGCTTTTCCGCGTGCGTCCCAGTAAACTTCGCAGGGTCCGGAAATGACCAGTGCAATCGTGTAGTCACACCTGGGAAAATCGGACAGCCCGCTGCTTCGGACTCGCTGCACACCGTAATCACATAGGCGAATACGTGACGCGCTGACTTCCAAACATCGAAGACGGATTGTGTCTTGTTACGAGAAATGTCGATTCCTCGCTCCTGCAATGCTTCTACCGCCAAAGGATTGAGAACGCCGGGTTCCAGTCCGGCGCTCTGGGCTTCGAAGTGATCACCGCACATCTCGTTGAGCAATGCCGCAGCGATCTGGCTGCGTGCACTGTTCTGCACACAAATGAAAAGGATCTTCTTTTTCACAGGCCGAATCTTAACCGAAACCGAACACACTTGAAGCCATCCGTGGGATTGTCACCAGAACGTCACATTGCGCTCGGCAAAACCATCCGGATCGTCGTGCCTTTCTCAAGTTCACTTTCCGCCTCCACGCGCCCGCCGTGTAACTGTGCGATGTGTTTTACAATCGCCAGGCCGAGGCCCGTTCCGCGAACTTTATCAGGGCTGCGCGCTTTATCTGCGCGGTAAAAGCGCTCGAAAATACGCGGCAAATCTTCTTTGGTGATACCGATGCCGTCATCGCTCACAGTCAACTCGATTTCACCGTCGCGCTGCCGGGCGCTCAGCCGAATCTCGCCGTGCTCGCGCGAATATTTCACGGCGTTATCGAGCAGATTGTAGAGGCCCTCCTGTAGCCGCGCGCGATCAACGCGAATGGGCGACAAGTCGGGAGGAACGTCGACACTCATGTTGAGCTGTTTACTTGTGAGTTTCTTTTCCCAATCGCGAACCATTTCCGGGAGAAAACTCGACAGATCCACCGTTCCCATCTGCAGGTTCGGGTTGCCTGATTCCAATTGTGCAAGGGTAAGCAGATCCTCGGCTAGCAGGTCGAGACGCTTCGAATGGCGCTCCATTACGCGGAGAATTCGGGTGAGCTCCTCGCGCGAGGTCTTTGGACTGTCGAGTAAGGTCTCGATGTAGCCGCGCAGGATCGAAAGCGGCGTGCGCAATTCGTGCGAAACGTTGGCCACGAAATCCCGCCGCACTTGATCCACCTTTTTGAGCTCGGTGATGTCGTGAAACAAAACCAGTGCGCCGGTGATCTCGCCGGATTCGTTCCTGGTCGCGACGGCATGCAGCTCGATGTGCGAATCGTCGAGAGCCAACTCGCAGCGAACCGGCCCGTCACCACGGAACGCATCGGCTAGCAGCCTGTCGAGTGTCGGATCACGCACAATCTCCAACAGCGGCGTCGCTACTGAAATTTCGGGAGCGTCGAACAATTTTCGAAACGTCTGATTGGTCAAAATCACCTGGCGATTGGAATCGACAACCAGCAATGCGTCGTGCATTGCCGAGAAAATGGTTTGCATTCCGGACTCGCGTTTTGCGATCTGCTTTTGGAGTTGCTCCAACTCATTAACAATCTTTTCCAGCTGGAACCCGATGCGTTGCGCTGGCACGCTGCCCTCCATCAAAAATGTCCGCGGCCGTTCACCGCGACCGATTTGCGTTATGACCTCTTCAACCTGCCGCCACGGCGCGATCCATTTGCGCCAGACAATGAAGGCGATGCAGCCGAAAGCGACGCAAATCAGGACAATGAGAACCAGGTCACAGGATTTCTATTCTCTTCTAAATATTTTTCGCAGCAAAGCGGGTGCTAAGACGTTTCGCAATTCGAAAGTACTTGTCTGAAGTACTCGTTAGGCCAGGTTTCTCTTCGAGGCTGATTTTGACATTCACGCGTTTTCGGCGGCGCTTCAAAGCTGTAGGGTCCGCTGTCCTCAGCGGATATGCACACGTGACTGCGCTCGCTCGAAAAAGACTGCGCTGAGGACAGCGCACGCTACAGCACCGCCAGCCGACAGCCATCCTGCTTACTATTCGCGGAGCCGATAGCCGAAACCGCGCACGGTTTCAATCACATCCCCGGCTTTGCCGAGTTTTTCGCGCAGTCGGCGCACGTGCGTGTCCACGGTGCGCGTGTCGATCACGCTTTCGTAGCCCCAGACGTCGTTGAGCAATTTATCGCGGTCCTGCACACGGCCTCTGCGCTGGATTAACGTTCGCAGCAGCTTGAACTCGAGACTGGTGAGATGCACCCGTTTGCCGTTCACACGAACTTGATGACGCGCAGGATCGATCGAGATCGAACCGGCCTGCAGCGATTCCTCTGGTTTCTCGCCACGCCGTAAAATTGCCCGGATTCGCAGCGTCACTTCGCGCGGGCTGAAAGGCTTCGTCACGTAATCGTCAGCGCCGAATTCCAAACCGACGATCCGATCAATCTCTTCCGCTTTTGCTGTGAGCATCAGAATCGGAATGTGCGATGTCGCCGTGTCGGCTTTCAAAATTCGGCAGACTTCCAGTCCAGACATTTTTGGTAGCATCAAGTCAAGAATGATGAAATCGGGACGGTCGTCCCGCGCCTTCTGCAAACCACTTGCGCCGTCGGCCGCTGCTGTGGTCTTGAAGCCAGCCTTGCGCAAGTTTAGCGCGATAAGGTCAGTTACATCGCTCTCATCTTCGATGATGAGGATTTTTCGGCCAGAGGCGTTGTCCATGAACAGCAAATTCAACTCGCCTGCGCGATAAATTTCAATTGTTTCTACGACCGTTGATGTAGTTACGCCTGCGGCAACAGCAAAGTTTGCCCAATCGTCACGGTTTCGTCATACGGCTGTAACAATCGGCCCCTAGCCTGCTCGCGCCTACGGGAAATGAATCCCCAGAGCGCCAAAACCATATCACCAAAGGAGAAACTTATGTTTATCACGCGATTCATTTTGCGAACAGCAGGCACTAGCCTGGCTGCAACTATTTGCCTGGCGGTGCAATCGCTCGCCGCGCAAACATCCTCTGAATCTAAAGCTATCGAGGAGTTAAAGCGCCAGGTGGCGGAACTCCAAAAGGAGGTAGCTAGCTTAAAACAACACGGTGGCCCTGCACCTGCGGCCATTGCGGAAGGCAAAACCAAGACGGTTGTGAGCACTGACGGCAAAAAGTACATCGAGCAATTGGTTCCGGATTTGGGCGGCTCGAAATGGAAACTGTCTTCAGCGATCACGGAATTAGAGCTCTTCGGTGATGCACGTCTCCGATACGAATACCGCGGGGGCAGACTTCCAAGTGATGATCCAACTCATCCAAACGATTGGTATGAGCGCAAACGTGAACGTTATCGCTTGCGCCTGGGATTGCGCGGCACACTGCTTGACGATTGGTTTTTTGGAGTGCGATTGGAAACCAGCACCAGCCCGCGCTCGACAAACGTGACCTTCGGTGATGACAGCAACGTGAATGGTCCTTTTTCGAAAGACAGCGATCGTATCAATGTTGGTCAGGCTTACCTCGGCTACAAAGGCTTCCACGACTTTACGTTCACCGGCGGTCGATTCGCGGTTCCATTTGTAAACACCTCGCTGCTTTGGGATGACGACATCAATGTCGAAGGCTTGGCTGAGCAGTGGAAACACACTTTTGTGTTTGGAGGAGAGCCGCTCCCGCCGCCGTCATTCAGCAAGGATGGCAAAGCTGTTGTAGCAAGCAAACCACCCGAGCCATTCCTCAAGCTCGATATCTTTGCAAACTTCGGCCAATTCGTTTACGACGACGACAACCCGGAAAATCCAATCGGCCCCCGGGGGACGACAACGCAGCCGATAACAGGCGAAACTCAGCTCACCCCAAACAACGACGCTTTTCTGTTGGGATGGCAGGTGGGCGCGAGATTTGAATTCCCGCACATTCTTTACTTCCAGTTTGCGCCGACGCTCTACAATTACACCGGCAACGGCGACACGTTTAACACGCATTTCTCAGGCGATCCAGGTGGGAACCAAACCGGCATCAACAGTCTTTTAGTCTTCGATGTCCCGGCCGAAATCGGCTGGAAAGTTGGAAAAATTCCGATGCGCATCTTTGGGGATTTTGCGACCAACTTCGAAGCTGACGAGCGCGCGACGGCGGCGGGTCACTCAGGTAAGGGTGGCGATCGTTACGCGTACGAGATCGGTCTTGGTGTCGGTCAATTAAAGAAAAAGGGCGATTGGGAGGTTCGCGCCTGGTGGCAACACACCGACCAGTATGCAGTCGACCCGAATCTCGTGGACTCAGACATCTTTGATAGTCGAGTTAACTTGGAAGGCGTAGGCGTGAAAGCTGGCTACATGTTGGCCGATGCAATCGTGTTTAACCTCACCTACGCCTACGGCTGGCAGGTGGACGAGTCGATCGGCACCGGCGGTGTCGGCGACATTCCGATAAATCCGCTGAACCAATACCAGATATTTCAAGCGGATCTGAGCGTTAAGTTTTAGAGGTTAGGTTAATGGAAGCTCGTCGGGGGGTAGAGTGCCCGACGGGCTTCTTGGTAGTCACTCACTCGCAATCAGTGAAACAAGAAAAACAATGGCACAAGAAACCGCGGGAAGTTTCTCCCGTAACGATGCTGACGGACGAATTGGACGCAGTGAGACGCGACTTGCGCCGAACAATTCGCGCGTACGCCGCGCGCCTGGAGCTCGATCTCGCCGAAAGCATCGCAGCGGTAACTCGATACAAGCGCGGGGAAGACTTGTCTCGGGAGCGACTCCACGACATTCGTGATCTGACGATTATGATGCGGAAGCGCAAATTGAAACCCGAAAAAGGCCGCCGCAGAGATGTGCGCAAGCTCGATTCGCTAATTCGCGATTTGCACTCAATTGCGCAACCCAACACGGATCACAGTGATTCCAAATGAGGCGGAGTTCACAAGGAGCGACGGCTTGCCTGCCCGCCGTAGCCTCGGCAGAGGCGGGGGAAGCCGTCACTCCTTGGTTAATCGTCCTCGTTCTCGTCGTCGTACTCGTTAGCCCCGTGCCACCCAGGCTGTCGCCGCCTCGCTCAGTTCAGATATGATCGTCGGCGTAATGACTCGACTATCTGTTTATTAAAGATCGTACGCGAGCTTGTGGCTCGGCTGATACAGCTGGATGTCATCCGCGCCGGGCACCATCATCATGATGACCCGGCCGTACTCGCGTTGCTCGATAGAACCCCGGAACTGCGCTCCTTTCGCGCGTAACTCTTCGACGGTCGTGTCGATATCATCGCACATCAACGCAATCGAATGTTGACGCGGGTGATCGTAGGTTTGGCCTTCCCACTCGCTGTGCGTTGGGTGCACGCCCATTTCGCTCGGCCCGGATTTGAAAATGAGCCAATCCCCATCGAAATCCTCCGTAACGTACTTCCACCCGAGCACGTCGCGCAAAAACGCCCGCGTCGCGTCAGCATCATCGGAGTAGATCAAGGTATGAATTGAGGTGATCATAACGTCGCAACTTAGATTGGTTCCATCTGCTCCGCTTCAGTTTCAACGCGGTCTACGGGTCCTCGTTTAAGTCGCCGCTTTAGGAGCGCTCAAGCTTTTATCGTAGAACCCAGAACGGTCGAAGCAGCAAGGGCGGCGTTTCCCACCCGCGAGCATCGAGCAGGCATTTTTGATCCGGCGGGCGCGCGTCTCTTCCTGCTTGGCGGAAGTGATCCAGTGGATCCAATCCCGGCGCGCGATGGGCGTGATGTCCTTCCATAACGCTCGTGCCTTTGGGGCAGCGGTCGCGAGAGCTTTTCTCAGCTCTGCCGGCACTTCTGGTTCCGGTTCCTCGGCCGCGGGTGCGATCTCTAGCGTGACGACGTCGCCTGCTTCTGCGCGCGCAGCTTCGCTGAGTTTCCGGTCCACTTTGAGCCAGTGGCTTTTTTGGCCATCTGGCTCCAGCATCGCTTGAAAAGGGCAGCCATTGATGGTGCCTTCGATCGCCGTCATGCCTCGCGAGGGGAGCTGCGCACTGGCATCTCTTTGGCAGAACGAGAAAGGTCCAGGAGCCGGCCTTCTCGCTCTCGGCCGGCCGGAAGAGTTTCGCTTTGAAACGGATCAAGGTTTTAGTCATTTGGCGGCTCTCTTGATAGCATTGGCTTCATCGGCTGGTTAAATTTATCACGTAGCCTTGTGAAGTGCTCACGCAAAAAGGATAACGTGTAAGCGTCTCGTTTCTGTAAGTCGCGATCAATTTCCGAGACGCGTTCACGGCAAAAATCCTGTGTGCTATCCACGAAGTCTGCGATCGCCACGGCGAGAGCACGGCGTGCGCGCCTTATATGGCTGGGTTCGTCGCGTTCCAATACCTTTAAAGGATGTGACCGCGCCTTGATCAGCTCCGCAGGCGCATAGTGCTCGACGAAATATTCGAAGGATCTTTTCAGTCGCGCGTAGTCGAGATCAGGAAACACAGCGAGGTCCTAACGAGAATAAGATGAGCCGCGGCTCAGGGAAACCCAAGTGGCTGCACCGGCATGCACACTAGCTACACTGGACATCAAAAAAATAACGCCGCCTGAGGCCATGGGCTGCAGAGCCAGATTACACGTTCGTCCTCCACCCGTGAATGAGTCCGCCAATAACAAGCCCTCCGATGCCGCCAAGCACGAGAATGGGAACATACTTGTGAGTGATGATGGCGTCTGGCAGGCTGATGAGCAGGCCGAAAAGAAGGCCAATCATCCACCCAGCCCACCCCGGCAGCTGCACGCATCCAATTACAAAGCCGATAGCGAAGCGGCTAGTGAACGCGCCCAGCAGAGCTGTCTTCTTGTCGGGAAAAGACATAGGCAGCATCAGGGCGACATCTAGCGCACCGAACACCAGTCCCGCGATCAAACCAAGAATGACTTTCGACATGCTCGCTTGTCTAACAGAAGCGTCCCGCGCTCACAACACTAACGAGAATTAAGCGACACAGCTGCGTCTGACCCAATTACTTCCTCAGCATTGAATCGCGTTTCGCTTTAAATTCGGAGCCCGGCTTCCATTCAGGAAACTTGTCGCCATTGGCTACTTCGTAACCAACTTCGAATAAAAGTTGAACATCTTGCACGGCGCCGGAGAGGTCCCAATCGGGACGAACGTCGTCGGTGACCTGGTGGTAATCTGTCGAGTCAAATTCATCGGACCGGAGTGGCGCGGTCTCGGAACGGGAGAGAAGATGTTCACCTTTGCCGATGTAAAGCGAGGGCAGGCCGACTTTCGAGAATTCGAAATTGTCAGCGCGATAAATCTTGCCTTTGTCAGGGCGGCTGTCCGGGATCGCGGTGCGGCCCTGCTGTTTGGCCGCGGCAGCGAGAAGATCGTCGACCGTGGAAAAACCAAGACTCAGATCCTCAATATCGCGCGCTTTGCCCCAGACGTTCATGCTATCGAGGTTGATGTCCGCCAGCGTTTTCTCCAGTGGATAGAGCGGATGCTCCGCATAAAATTTGGCACCGAGCAATCCCGCTTCTTCGGCTGTCGTTGCCATGAACAACACTGACCGTTTCGGCGGCGGATTTACTTTCGTGAAAGCGGACGCGAGTTCGATGACGGACGCAACGCCTGACGCGTTGTCGATCGCGCCGTTGAAAATCTGATCGCCCTGCAATTCGGGATGCCGGCCGAGATGATCCCAGTGCGCGGTGTAGATAACGTATTCGCCGTTTAATTTCGGATCGCTGCCTTCGAGTTTGCCGATGACGTTGTGCGATTTGAACGAGCGAACTTGTTGTTTGATCTCAATGTTGGCTTTGGCATCCAGAACCACAGGTCGAAAATCCTTGGTGATCGCAGATTTCTTAAGCGCATCGAAATCCTGGCCGGAATCGGCGAATAATTTTTTCGCAACATCGAGCGTGATCCACGAACGTGCCGAGACCGCGTCCATATTTTTGTTCGGATTATCGAGCTCGAAATTTTCTTTGCTCCAGCTCGATCTCACCACCTGCCAGGGATAAGCGGCAGGTTCTGTCTCATGGATGATGATGGCCGCTGCCGCGCCTTTTTGCGCTGCGATTTCGTATTTGTAGGTCCAGCGGCCGAAGTACGTCATCGCTTTACCTTTGAACATTTTGTCGTCGAGCTTTGACGGATCTTTTGGATCGGGAACCGGCGGATCGCCGATCAACATCAGCAATGTCTTGCCCTTCACATCGACATTTTTGTAATCGTCCCAGCCGTACTCCGGCGCGACGACACCGTATCCGACAAAGACCACATCTGACTTCTCGATCTTGATCTCCGGCTGGAGCCGCGCCGATGAAGCAACGAAATCATCCTGATATTTCAGATTCATCGTTTTGTCGCCAACGACGAAGGACATTCGCGGTTCGCTTTTGATCCCGGCGAGGGGAACTTCCTGCGTGTATGTCCCGTCGGGATTTCCCGGTTTAAGTCCGATCTTCTTGAACTGATCGGTGATGTATTTGACCGAAAGGTCTTCGCCTTTTGATCCCGGCGCGCGCCCCTCAAATTCATCCGATGCGAGAACTTTGATGTGTGCGAGTAGAGCGTCCGGCGTGATGGCCTCAAGTGCCGGCTGCAAACGCTCCTTCAATTCATCATTTCCAAGTAGCGACGCCGTCGCGGCGAAAAAGAGCGCGAGTAATAAGCGCGAAATTTTCATGCTGGTTCTGTAGCGGCGCTTCGCGACCGCCGCAAATCGATCCCGCGCATGCTCATTGCTGTTTGCCACACAAACGTAACAGTAATTTTTTTGTCACTGAATTGCGTTGTTCTTACGCTGCTTCTTGATCGGTATGCAGTCACTGATTTCGCGCCAACGCGATCGAGTCCAAGTTTTCGCGACACAACAGAGATTTTCATTTGGCAAATCCATCGGGGACTTTCATGCGCCTCGGCGTTATCGCGCCGCGTGGATTTCCGATACGCACCTGGGCACGCGCGGCTGTAACGCTGCTGCGTTGCTGGACTTTTTGCGCGAGACCGATTTCGACACGCTCTACATCGTGGGCGATCTGATTGATATCTGGTCGCTGCGGCGCGCAATTTACTGGCCGCAACAACACAACGACGTCATCCAAAAAATTCTGCGCAAAGCCCGCAAGGGCACGCGTGTAATTTACATCCCGGGAAATCACGACGAACTGGTGACGAGCTTCTGTGGGTCTTACGGAAATATCGAGATTAAGGAAAACGCAATCCATGTGACCGGCTCAGGCGAGCGGATCTTGATTATTCACGGTCACGAACTCGACGTGATAGTCTCTGGCAGCGGCCGGATGAGGTGGCTCGCGTTCGCAGGCGACGTTGGCTATCAATTTCTGCTCTCGCTCAATCCGTTAATTAACTTTGTCAGGCGGCATTTCGGTCTGGGCTACTGGTCTCTCAGTGCGTATGCCAAGCGAACGGTGAAGGACGCCGTGAGTTTCATCGGCAAATTCGAAGCCGCTGTGGCGCATTACGCGGAGCGGTATCACGTGGACGCCGTGCTGTGTGGCCACATCCATAGCGCAGCGATCCGCGAATTTGGCACGATCTCATATTACAATTGCGGTGACTGGGTCGAAAGCTGCACGGCATTAGTCGAGGGCGATGATGGCATGATCTCGCTAGTTGATTACCACTCGGTCTCCTCGAGCGCGCGCGCAGCAAATCCGGCGATCGACCCTGAGCGGCCGAAGCAAATTTTGGTGAGCAATTAGAATTGCTTCAATCCTCCAGCTTCAACCAACGGCCGGCTTCGGGAGCGCGCGAAAATCTCGACAGCAAACATAGCGCGCTTAGGATGTTCACCTCGTGCAACGGGGCAATCGAACGCGAAACAATCGCGAAATTGAACGGAAATTTTTAGTCAAATGGCTGCCGGATAATCTCAAGCGGGCGCGGCATTTCATTATCGAGCAAGGTTACCTGGCAACCGAGTCGGCTGGCAGACAGGTTCGCCTGAGAAAGACGGGGAGCGCAACCTCGCTCACGTTTAAGGTCGGTCGAACAAGTCATCGCGAAGAACGCGAGATCAAACTGAGCCCAAAACAGTTTGCAGCGCTGTGGCCGGGCACGACTGGGCGAAGACTGCGAAAGGTGCGTTACGAAATTCCGTGGAACAACGTCATGATTGAAATCGATATTTATCGCGGCCGGCATGCTGGTCTCGTTGTGGCGGAGGTGGAATTCCCTGATAGCGCCAGCTGCCGCAGATTCAAAGCGCCCTGGTGGTTTGGGCGGGAAGTGACGGGCACTAAACGCTACAGCAACGTGCGGCTCGCTCTAGAATAGCAAGCGCCATGGCTTTCTGTCTAAAATTGCGCGAACCCCTGCCCGAAGGACTCAAGCGCGTTTTTTGCGAGCAAATCGATTCGGCTTTGCACTGTTGCCAACGCCCAGCAAAACAACGTGGCGTCATCGTGCACGAGGTTCGCAAGCATCTCAAAAAGCTCCGTGCTGCAATGCGGCTTGCGGTTGGCGCGGTCCGCAAAAATTGTCACGCGCAGGAGGATCGTTGCGTGCGTAAGATCGGACGATTGGTCTCAGACTTGCGCGATGCGCAGGTGCGATTGCAGACGTTTTATAAGCTGCGCGATAAGGCAGCAAAAAATTCCGGGCACCAGTTCTTTCCGCACACCGAGGCATTGTTGATGCTCGAACGGGAAAGTTTTTCCGCAGCATTCGCCGGCTGGCAAAAGGAAGCGATACCACAATTGGAAAATGTGAAAGCACGTCTAATGGCGTGGCCAGTGCACGACCTGAATTGGAAGCAGATTTGCAACGCGGTATGTAAAATTTACAGGCGCGGTCAGCGCGCACTCGCCACAACAATCGATGATCCAGACGCGGAAAATTTTCATGCCTGGCGAAAGCGAGTGAAGGATGTGTGGTATCAGTTGCGAATTTTGCAGCCACTGAACCGAACAGTCCTGGAGGAGATGGCTCAGGATGCGGAGGTGCTGGCCGAATTGCTGGGGACTGAGCACGATCTCGATTTTCTGCGCGCGCGCTTGGAGCAGGAAAGCGGTGATGAAGCGCTCGCCGACGAACTGGCGCAGCTTCAGAAATTGATTGGCAAACGCTGCAAACGATTGCGCCGCGATGCGCTGGAACTCGGACGGCGTTTCTATGCCGAGCCATCTAAAGCGTTCGCGAAACGCATCTCCATCTTCGCCGGTAAACGGGCCTAACGCACGCACTATGTGGGATGCTCCGTTGACGTACAGTTTTTCAACGTTTGCTCGACAAAATCACGACGATTTGTACACGATTGAATTCTCCTGCATACGATGCACGACACAGACAGACGCATACGCGTTGAACCCGTTTGTGTCCTGCTCTTTTGCGCGATCGCAATTGCAGCCCGGGCGACCACTATCACCGTCACAAGCACGGATGACAGCGGTCCCGGCTCATTGCGTCAGGCGCTCGCGGATGCCAATGACGGTGACGTGATCCATTTCGATCCTTCACTGAATGGCCAAGCCATTCGTCTTACAACTCCTGCACTGGTCATTGATGACAGCATCAGCATCACCGGGCCCGGTCCTGACCTCCTCGCCGTTTGCCGGGGCAACAATGATTGTTTCAACTCGTTCGACCCTCAACGAACTGGAAGCAAGAGTCCACACCGACCGCAGGGCATTGGCTTGGGCATCTTCCACGTCATGCCCGGGCATGTGGTGAGTATAGCTGGGTTAACGATCAGTTACGGCCACGACACGGGTGGCGGAATTTTCAATGATCAATCCTCTGTCAGTGTCAATAACTGCATAATCTGGGGAAATCTTGATGATAGTACAAGCGGCGGCGGTGGAATTCGTAATGCGGGTGCAACGGCCAACCTAATGGTCTTTAACAGCAGGATCAGTGGGAACTTGGCGTTCGGAGGTTATGGTGGCGGAATCTACAACGAGGGCGGAACGACGATCATTAGCAACAGCACGATAGACAACAATATGTCACCCCACTTCCCCCTTTTAGATGGCGGCGGGATTTGGAATGGTGGAATGGCGGAGATTACCAACAGCATGATCACTGGCAACTTCGCCGGCGTGTTAGGTGGTGGTATCCGCAATGTGGGAAAACTAACTCTTACAAACAGCACAGTGAACGGAAATCATGCGGGTACAAATTTTGGAGGCAGTGGCTATGGCGGTGGTATCTCCAATTCTGGAACTTTGGAGATTACAAACAGCAGCATTACTGAAAATGACGCCACCGGTAAATCCTCCGGCTGGGGTGGCGGTATAAGCAGTCAGGGTTCCGTTGAGATCCACAACACCACTTTTAGCGGCAATCGCGCCGGAGTTCACGGGGGAACTATCTACGGTGGAACATTTGGAATCGCGAACAGCATCCTAAATGCTGGCACTCCTGAAAACATCTTCGGTGGCAGCAACGTGACATCGCACGGATACAACATCAGCAGCGATAACGCTGGCGGCTTTCTCTCCGGTCCCGGCGACCAGATCAACACCGATCCGCTAATCGGGCCGCTGCAAGACAATGGTGGCCCAACGTTCACACATGAATTGTTGCCAGGCAGCCCCGCCGTTAACACCGGTGACCCGGACTTCACACCGCCGCCATTCTATGATCAGCGCGGTCTTCCTTTTGTTCGGGTATTCAATAACCGCATCGATATTGGCTCGTTTGAAGTGCAGCCTGCTCCGAGACCCACTCCAACTCCGCGGCCACGTCCGACACCTCAGGTGCGGCATTAGGTAGGCTTCTGTTACTTTATGCTTGTAGGTGGTGTCTGTTCGATGCGCGTCATTCGCGGTCGAAAGCTTCAAGATATTTGATTCCCGACCCGGTGTTAAAAACGACGACGCGTTCACCGGATGCGATTGTTCCCAGCTAGACGAAGCAATTTCAAAGCTGCAAAACAAGCAGCGCCTTCGGGGCAGATAAAGAGACCTTCTTTTGCTCCGACCTCACGCGCGACGCGGATCATTTCTTCGTCATCGATGGCAATCGCGCCGCCATTGGATTCACGAAGAATCTTCAGGATCAGGTAATCGCCGATCGCTTTTGGAACGCGCAAGCCGGAAGCGATCGTGTGCGCGTCGGGAAATTCCGCAGCGTTTTTTTCTCCGGCCTCGAACGCGCGAACGATCGGCGCGCAACCGGCAGCTTGCACCGCGAACATGCGCGGCCGGTTTTTGCCGATCCAGCCGAGAGCTTCCATTTCGTCGAATGCTTTCCACATCCCGATGAGACCAGTGCCGCCGCCGGCCGGATAAAGAATCACATCGGGTAGTTGCCAGTTCAGTTGCTCCGCTAATTCGTAACCGAGGGTCTTTTTTCCTTCGACCCGGTACGGCTCTTTGAGCGTGGACATGTCGAACCAGCCTTCATTTGCTTTGCGCCGGCCGATTTCGGCGGCGCAATCGGTGATCAAACCGTCGATCAATGTGACGTGAGCTCCCAGTTCGCGGCATTCGATAATGTTTGCGCGCGGTGTGTCGCGCGGCATGAAGACATGCGCCTCCACACCGGCTCGAGCCGCATAGGCAGCCAGCGCGCCCCCGGCATTCCCCGCGCTGGGGACCGCGAGCTTGGTTGCGCCGAGATATTTTGCCATCGAAACGGCCACGCCCATTCCGCGCGCCTTAAAGCTCTGCGTCGGGTTGAGCGACTCGTCTTTGATCCAAAGATCAACATCATCGGCGAATTTGGGGGCACGCAGCAATGGCGTTCCGCCCTCGCCTAACGAGACTGGCTCAACATCGGCCGGCAACGGCAACACTTCGCGATAACGCCATAACGATTTTTCGCGCGTCGCTAGATTTTCGCGCATTAGCGTTCGTGCTGCTTTTGTAAGATCCACTCTCGCAAGCAGCGGTTTGTGGCATGACAAACACAGATTCTGCAAACGCGACCACTCGTGTTCACGGCCGCACGCGCTGCATTCAAGATGCGTGAGAAACATTGGAGCAATGGAGCGTACATTTCCGGGGAGCGCACGCGCCCCGAGGCCGAAACGGAAGTCAGGCAGCCATGCCTGACTCGGACGGCAAGCTGCCAGCTTGCCGATTCGACATGCTGGCAGCATGTCAGCCGAGACAGACTGGCAGTCTGTCTTCCAGAGAGCACCGCTTGCGACTCATGTTAGATTAAAAACGAAATGGATTTGCTGACTCTGACAGAGATTCGCCGGGCGGGTCAGAACGGGGCCGTTCCGGCACGCGTGCATGTTCAGGTGGAAAGCGCAACGCCTAAGCTGACGCGCGAACAACAGCCGTATTGCGAGCTTACGTTGGCCGACGCATGCGACCGGATGACGCTGCGCGTCTGGAGCGATCATCCTGCTTACAAAGCGTGCAGCGCATTAACTAATCAGGATTTCGTCGAGCTCACCGCGGAGTTTTACCAGTCGCAGTACGGACTCGATGCTCGCAAGTGGACGGTGCGGCCGCTGACTGAGCAGGAAAAGAATGAATTACTCCAGGGCCCCGCAGATTTACGTGCCAAACAGGAGTCCGATTTCGAATTCGTGAAGCAAACCGTCGCTGAGATCAGCGATCCGCGATTGCTCGCGTTGGGTGAAGCTTTTCTCAGCGAATGGGGCGACCGGTTCCGGCGCACCGCGGCCGCGCGGAATTATCATCACGCGCGGCGCGGCGGACTGGTCGAACATACTGCACAGATGATGCGCGTGGCTAAGGGGATTGCGCCGCTTTATCCTGAGTTGAACCTCGACCTGTTAGTCACGGGAATTCTCTTCCACGACTCGGGAAAACTCTGGGAGAACGCGTTGCCCGAAAACGGATTCGTAATGAGTTACGACGAACTCGGCGAACTGATGGGACACATCTCCATCGGACTCGAGTTGGTGAACGCGTTGTGGAGAAGGCTAAGCGTCGAAAACGCGGATGCGTGGAAAAATCTCGCGCCGGCATCGGAAGACGTGCGAATGCATCTGTTGCACCTCATCGGTGCGCACCATGGCGAGCCGCAATTTGGTTCGCCCGTCTCGCCGAAAACGCCGGAGGCGATGGCGCTTCATTACATCGACAATCTGGATGCGCGTCTGGAAATGTTCGCCGCCGGTTACACCACGGCCAAGCCGCTTGCCGCGCGCATCTTTGATCGCGTGCGGCCGTTGCCTGCGAACTTGGTGAAGTCACTGGAGAAATTCCAAGAAGCGGCGGGTCCGAACCGGCCTGGGGACAAACTTCTGTGACGCGCTACGAGCACACGCAAATCGGTCGCGTGCTGGCGAGCGCCGGTCCTCGCGATCGCGCCATTTGAAAAAGCGTGTTTCGGCGCGACGTCGAAACCAGGTCGCCGCGGCAATCGCTACCCAACAGTTCTATTTGGCCAATTCGCGAAACCAGCGCAAAGCAATGGAGGTTTGCGCATCGTTGGCTTCGTGCCCGCCGTGGAACGTACCGATTTTTATCCGTTGAAATCCGGTACGTTTGATTGAACCCGCAACATTGTACTGCTGTTCCAAAGTGGCGATCCGATCGTCGCGCCCGGCGCTAATGTAAACCGGCGTCAGCAGAAACTGCTTGCCAGGGGCGACGCGCCCGTATCCCTCGCTCAAGCGGTCTTCATTTGCACCGGTGATGTAAATGCCCGCGATATGACAGCCGTGCTTCGCCAGTAATGGTGCGACCACGCCCACGCCTTTGCCGCCGCCCGAAAATCCAGCGCACGCGACTGGCCATTTGTGGGAGCCAGGAAAACTGCGGTGCAGCGCGTCGATCGCCGCGAGCGTCATCGCCCCACGCCACGCAGCAGTGTCGCTGCGTGCAGGCTGCGGACCGTCGCCCGCAAGCACCACCCAACCTTCCGCAAGTCCGATTCTGCCATAGAAATCAACAAGGTCATCGCGATTTTGCCGTTTGGAATCGCTGGTGGAGCACACGACCAATACCGGCCAGGTTTTTAGTGGATCAAAACTCGAAGGAGTAGCGAGCACGGCCACGGCATTCGGCGGCACAGCATTTCCGCCTTGGACGGCCAACGACTTTTCCTGCGCGCTTAAAGGAACATTGGCTTTGACGGTTGAACCCGGGGAAAAACCGACGCCGGCGAATGTCAACGAACCTGCGGTTGCTGCGACTGAACCCGCATGGAGTAGTAGGATCAACCCGAGCAACGAAATTCGTCGGGCGCCGGTGCCGCAAACATCCTGGGAACCCGATATAATCATGCTGTTTCGTACTCAAAAAACGTGCGGAATCGAACGCTGAATTTAGATTGAAAATGTGAAATCGGCCATGACCCCCCGTATTAGCACAAACGTGCAGGTGATGTTTTTCGACACCGATTGCGGAGGCGTTGTGTCCAACATCGCGTATCTGCGTTTCATCGAGATAGCGCGCACCCACCTCGCCGAGGAGCTTGGGCTCGCGGTCGTGGAGCTGGCGCAAAAACAAACGTATCCGGTTGTGGTCCGCACCGAGATCGATTATCGCCGCGCGGCAAGGCTGGGCGATCGGCTGGTAATTGAGGGCTGGCTGGATCGCGCAGAGCGCGCGCGGTTTTGGTGTGCATTCCGCATCACTCGCCCACAAGACAATACGTTGATCGCCGAAGGGCGCCAGATGCTGGCGTTGATCGAGATGCCGACGGGAAAATTGCTGCGTTTGCCTGACCATTGGAAAACGTACGAGAAAGTCGAATCCAGCGAACGTAGCGAACACGAATCTCGAGCCAGAACCGTTTCGGGTGAAGAGTGTGCGCAATGACCGCAAGCGCTCGCACCTTAAGCATCGAAGAAACACTGCTTGAGCCGCGCGCTTTGCCCCCGCCGCCCACGCGCCACGCTTTGTTAGTAATTCTGATTGCGCTCGCAGCGCTGTTACACGTGGTGACCATTGGCACCGGCGATCTCTACAGTGAGACGGAGGGCCAATACGCTGGAGCAGCGCGCGAGATGGTGGCGAACCATAACTGGTTGCTCCCAACCAACAACGGCATACCGCGCCTGCAAAAACCGCCATTGCTCTACTGGCTCATCATTGCTTCGTATAAAATTCTCGGTGTGAATGAGGCAGCGGCTCGACTGCCGATTGCGCTGGCCGTCGTAGCCACGGTTGCACTTATCTTTTTTATCGGAGAAAAGCTTTCGGATTACTGGCGCGGTTTCATCGCCGGCCTGATCTATCTCAGCTTTTGCGGCACGTTTCTTCTCGCGCGCATCGTCATGCCTGAACCGCTCGTCACCGCATTCATGACCGGCGCGATGTTCTGCGGAATATGCGGCTACGAGCGCAGGCGCCATCGACGGCTCTGGTTCGCCGCTGTCTGGATTTTCGTCGCGCTGGCATGCCTAACGAAAGGTGTGCTCGGCATCGTTTATCCCGCTGTGGTTTTTATTTCGCTGTCGATTTTTTATCGCGAAGCGAGGATACGATTTCGCGCGCTTCTGCGCTGGGAATACGTGTTGATTTTTCTTTTGATCCTGGCGCCCTGGCATATCTGGGCCCAATGGCATTTCCCGCACTATTTTCGTTATGTCAGATCCGAATGGCTGGGACACCTGCGCGGGCTCACTGATGAGACGCACGATTTCCTCGGCGTGCCTGCTTATCAATTCGTGATCCTGCACGTAGCCTGGTGGTTTCCATGGTCGATCGCGCTCCTGCCGGGCGTCATTTTTGCCTGGCGCCGAGTTACCCGGCCGCGCGAGATCAGTTTCGGCGATGCATTACTACTTTGCTGGATGGTTGTGGTCTTCATTCCGCTGCTCTTTTTGGGACAGCGACAGGATTACTATTCGATGAGCATGTGGAGCGCGTTGGCGCTCTGGGCAGCCATGGCTTGGGAACGCATTCCTCAGTCGTTGCGCGCCGCGGGTGCGATCGCAGTGGGTGTCATCGGTCTGATCCTTGCGGGCGGAGCGCTGTTCGCGGCGCGTACCGGGCGTGCCTTGAACGGAACCTGGGGAGTGATGGACGCGCGATGGACCGCCTGGAGAGCTTTGGATGATATGCCTCTGTCCGCCTGGGTCGCACTGCAGCCGATGCTCGTGATTACGGCTATATCATTTGTGTTATTCTCGATTGTAGCGGTCTACTTACTTTTCAAACAACACCATAAACTCGCGGCGATTGCTCTCGCTGCCTCGATGATCCCAGCCGGGCTGAGCATGGTAATAGGCGTCGCGAAAACCGCGCCTTATTTCTCACTCGCCGATGTCGCCCGTTACCTGAATCCACGGTTGGAGACAGGCGGCCACGCGATGTTCGAAGGGCCGCTGGACGACAGCAGCAGCCTTATTTTTTATCTCAATCGAAGATTCTTTTTCGTTAATCAGAATCCCCGGAAAGAAGCTCCGATGGGCGGAGCCTCCAGCGACATGTTTTTGAACGAAGAAGCGGTTCTGGACAAATGGAGTCAACCCGATGCGGTTTACTTGATTGTGGAGCAAAACCGGGCGGACTACTGGAAAAAACAAGTTGTCAGCCGGTTTCATGTTTATCACCAGGTCAGTACGTCCGGCACGTACGTTGTGCTTAGCAATCAACTGTAAACGACTTCGTTCGTCGCTTCGGCGTCCTTGAAAAACGCCCGAGTCGCGCTACTGTGCCGGCTCTCTTCCAGTTAACTCTTTACCGGTTCAAGAATTTATGTCGCAACATCGCAGTTTAAAAGGCGCAAGCACGATTGCGGCTAAACGCAATGTGTTGAAACGCTTCGAGCGTGTCGAGCTTCTCAAGAAACGGAAACAGTGGAAGGACGGTCAGAAAGTGCTCGGCCTGCCGAAGACAAAGCCCGACGTTTAACATTCAGGTTACTGGGCGAAGCGAAGCGGAGTCGAAGGATCGCGCAGATTTACTCTGGATCTCGCCGCGGGATTCCTCGACTTCGCTCGGAATGACAGTTCTATAACAAAGCGCCATGCGCTTAAATCGCTTCCTCGCCGCTGCGGGTATCGGATCGCGTCGGCATTGCGATGAATTGATCGCGGCGGGACGGGTCACTATCAACGGTCAGACCTGCACCGACTTCAGCGCGCAGCCCGACGCGCGCGACCACGTCAAGGTGAATGGCAAACTTGTTCATGTCGCGCCGCCACTCACCATCATGTTGCACAAGCCCGCCGGATTTGTTTCGACCCGGAAAGATCCCCACGTGCGCGATACTGTTTTTGATTTGTTGCCTGCAAAATTCTCGGGCCTATTCAACATTGGACGTCTGGACGCACAAACCGAAGGTCTGCTTCTGCTCACAAACGACGGAGATCTCGCACAGAGCCTGACGCATCCACGTTACAAAATTGAGAAGGAATATGAAGTGACACTGGATCGCCCGTGGAACCCCGAACTTGCGTCGAAGCTGCTGCGCGGAATTTTTCTCGACGGTGAGCGAGCAAGGATTGCGCGACTCCACTCCGTCTCGCCCGTCCGCCTGCGCATTGTCCTGCGACAGGGAATTAATCGCCAGATTCGTCGTATGTTCGAAGCCGTTGGTTATCGCGTGAAAGATCTCATCCGTATTCGCATCGCTAATCTTCGGCTTGGGGACCTGCCGCGCGGTCATTGGCGTCCGTTGACCAAACACGAACGGGAATCCTTGAAGGTCCGAGGTCCACGATGAAACTCGACGGTTGCAATGCACTAATCACAGGTGCTTCAGCTGGCATCGGTCGTGAATTTGCACGTCAACTCGCCGGTCGGGCCCGCTCGATGATCTTGGTGGCGCGGCGTGATGAAAGGCTGATCGAGCTGGCTGATCAACTGCAACGAGAGCGTCCGAAGCTTCTTGTTCACATTCGAAAGGTTGATCTCGCTGATCTTAGCCAGTTGCAGGCTTTCCTTGAACGACTTGATAGTGAGAATCTCGAAGTCGATCTCTTGATCAATAACGCCGGACTCGGCGATAGCGGTCCTTTTGCGGAGAGCGATCCCGATCGGAACAAGGAAATGACCGTCGTAAACGTCGAGACGCTGACGTTGATTACTCGTCATTTGCTTCCGCGAATGATCGCACAGCATCGCGGCGCCATTCTCAACGTCAGTTCGTCGGCCGGCTTTCTGCCGATCCCCGGCTTCGCTGTTTACGCTGCTACAAAGGCGTACGTGACAAGTTTCTCTGAAGCGCTTAGAGCCGAGCTCCGCGAAACGGGGATAAGCGTATGCGCGCTTTGCCCCGGTCCTGTGGTAACGGAATTTCAACAAGTCGCCAAGCGGGAAGGAATGAAGCCGGAGATCGGTCCGCAGTTCATCGTTGTTACAGTCGAACAAGTCGTGCGCGACGCCCTCGCAGCAGTCGAAGCAGACCGGCCGCTCGTTGTTCCGGGAGTCGCGATGAAGCTGTTGATGCTTCTCACCCGAGTAATGCCAATGCCAGTCCTGCGATTGCTGGCACGGATGTCACCGAGGAAACGTGGCGTCGTGTAGTCGCAAACTGCGCCTCCGCAGATGGTATAAGGCTGCCGATGCCAATCCTGCGGTTTGTATTAGCCGCCGAAGTGAGGATCAGATGTGCCTGAGTTTGTGAGTATAGCCATTATCTCCTTTTACGGCGCCTCAGGTGACTGCCTCACCAATATTCCGCCAATTACTGCCTCTCCCCCTCGAAAAACATCGGCTTGAACATCGCTTGCGACATTTAACATGTGAGCGGCGCCGGATTCTCCAGCAATCAGTAAAGTGTCAATGTAAAAGTTCTTTTCCATGTACGAACGAGTCCAATGTGTGAAGTACTGGTCCGTGCCCGCAGTGAAAAACAGAAGGTTAGCAAAATAGACGGTCGTCGGAGGGTTAGCTTTTTCCACCTCCGCCGCGGCCGCTAATTGCTTTTCCCGTGCGTTCCCGTAGGGCCCGTAAAGCGGAAAAAGAAAGATATAGCGCGTGGCCGAAGGTCGATGTGCGTAGAATAGCAACTCCGGTTCAGACCCAAAAATGAATATCGGTTTCTTTGGAGGTGTCACTTCTTCGATTCGCTGCGCAAAGCGCGGCATCTCGGCGAAAAAATTGCCAGGGTAGATTTTTCTCACGGCTTCCGCAGCGGTATACGTAAACAAAAACGGCCAAAGCGTCACGGCGGGTAAGATGGCGAGCGTGGTAGCGAGGATCGCACGTCCGCTCGCGTGCGGCAGAAGTTTCAAAAGTCTAACGGCTTCCAATCGGTCCGCTCCGGCGGCAGCAGCCAGCGCGAGCGGCGGAAGCAGTTGCTGGAAATAATGCGGAAAGAAATATCCGCTCACACTTGCTCCGATTGCGCTCGTGATCAGCCAGCCTGTCAGCAACGCACACCACTTGACCCTGCCTGATTTGAGGAGCCCAATCAACCCCGCAGCGGCAAACAACCACACTATTGCCTGGGTTCGCGCGAGCATCGTAAGTGTCCCCCAGCAGTATTCAAATCTCGCAGACGCCGGAACAGCGCCAATGTACTGCAAATTATGTGTAAAGACGTTCTCCACAAAATCGCGCAACCCGCCGAGAGCGAAGAAGTACAAAACCACGAAGCCCAACACCGTTAAGAGGCCTGTCGCCGACCAAGCGGCGAATGAAATTGCAGCCCGCCATCTGTTTTCTCCTCGAACGAATAACGGATAAAGCGCGGGCATGAGGAGCCAATTAACAATCGCCACCTGCTTGAACATTAGGGCGACGCCCGTCAACGCGCCTGCGAGCATCATAAACAAAACAGTTTTTTTCTGCGTGTTTGCTGCTGTGACAAAAGCAATTTGCGACAGGATTAGGGGACACAACATGAAGAGCTCCGTGTTCGCTGCCGTTCCTTGCACGGACGGATCTGCGGCCAACAGTGCAAACAGGGCTCCCGCCAGCCAGGCCCAAAAGCGACCCATGAATCGCAGTCCGAGAAAAAAGAGCGCGCATGCAGACGTGGCCGAGAACAGCAGGGCAACGAAATGAATCGCTCGAATGGGCTCCAACGGCAGTATTAGCGCGAAACGATAGACGTAAAAGACAGCTGGCGGCTTTTGGTCAAACCAATCCCGATAGGGCAATTCATTATACCCGAGCCGCCATGCGATATAGGCGTACTCACCTTCGTCGCGTTCGAGCGGAATCGGCAGAAGCGGAAGTCGTATTGCCGTGACGATTAGAACAAGGCTGGCTGCCAGCAGGATGCTCTGGGTGCCACGCCGCATTTGTCAGCGATGAAACCAATTGTGCTCACTTCGAAACACAACATGGTTAGTGATCATTTCTGATGCGACCACAAGTGTCACCACTCCTGCGACAACTGCCACTGGAAAGATCTGGCTACGGGCGCGGTCGCACAGCGAGGCAATGCCATAAACGTACAAAAGAGCGAATGGGATCAACGCACCAGTAAGGAGACGGCCAGCGGTAAAATACGGGTGAGAGCGCGAGGGGCCGGTGGAATTGCCGAAATCAAATTGAATTGAGAGCAGCGCCAAAAACACGATACCCGCTAAGAAGATTACAATTGCAACACCAATCGCCTGTCGCTGAAAACTGGAAAGCCCAGCGTGTTTTCGTAATCCAACAATCGCCGCTGCGAGCAACACGAGCGAAGATACCCCGAAGAATCTATCGGCAGGTCCCAAACTTAACGGGTGACCGTACCAATTAACCTCACCGCGCCAAAAGCTCGCGATCAAGCTCGACCAGAACACCCAAAGACCATGGAGTGTGAAAATTGGATGCTGCCACCAATCGGCGAACGGTTTTCGCGTCCAACCGAGCAACGCTATTTTCCCTGTCGATCCGGTTGGATCTCCGAATTCACATTGCGTCCATAATATCCAGCTTCCAATGGGGATCGCGGCGCAGACAACGAGTGCGGCCAAGGCCGCCAGCCCCGTGCGCGGCGTCCGGCGAATAATGTGCAGCAATTTCAGAACGACCACGATCAGTGCGACTGCGATCAGAGGTAAGTTCGACAGTTTTGCAAGAAACGCGGCGGCGATTGCGACACCTGTGACTACTCCAAGGGCAACGCTGGCGGTCTCGGCCCGCAACCATTGCAGCACACAAAGAAACATCGCGCCGAAGCAAAGCGGCGAGAGTACGTCGTTATTCATTGTGTAGAAGACATTTTGAGGAAAGAAGGCCAGTAACAGCGGTACGCCAATGCGCAGGTCGAGCCGGTCCGGCGCAATCATACGCGCGCTCAGATATCCTATCCAAACTACAATCGCGATCAGCGGAACATTCAGGAAGCGAATCCAATATAAAGATTCGAGCCCGACTAACCCCATTTGCTTTCCGATCCAATACCAAAAAGTTGCAAGCGCGTAATAGAGTGGTGGTTGAGAAGACTCGAAATTGATTTCGCTGCTCCACGCAGCTTTTGTAGCGGTAATTTCTCGCTCAGCTGCTGGTCCAGATTGCTTCCATAAAGGTGCAGGAAATTTGCCGCCCGGGAATTGCTCGGGCGCGAACAAGAATTCTGGCGACGCGTAGAGAACGATCCGATCGAGACTTTCTTCCTTCAGTCGATCGAAACTGCGCGGGAGGCCGGCATGTGAGTACTGCGTGATGACATCAAAATGCAGATACTCATCAACATTGCTGAAGAATGGAAACGCGGCTGAGAAAACAAAAACTCGAAGTGCTGCTGCGAAACACAGAATCCAAATCAGAACGTTTTCGCTGGTATTCGCGAACGTTTTCGATTTCTCCTCGGTATTCATCAAAACGTCGAGTTGGGCAGAATGCCCCCCGAACCAGTTAACGCGCCGCGAGAACCTCTTGCCAGCCAGCAACGACTATCACCTGCACATTTTCGAGTGGACTTATGACATTCCCGGAAGGCATTGGAATGACTTCCCCCTGAGCGGCGTGCATCGCGACAAAGTAGCCGACCTGCGCACCCCAGACCTCAGAGTAAGGATCGTCCAGCCATCCCCACGGATTGTTCGGCGCAGGCTGGATTTGCGGTGGAGGCGTCTGGCTCATGGGAATATCTCCGACCAGCCATACGTGATTTCCCGCGCGGAGCGTGGCAGCGATTTGGTCGCATACTGGTTGCACGGGATTTTCCAGGATCATCTGGGCCTTAAACAGATCGTACCGATGGAACCGATGATCCGCGAGTGGCGGGACCGTGGTCCATGATGTCGAACCGGAATACTGACGATCGAATGAAACGCCAAATGTCCACGGATGCACGACAATCAGGTCGTGTGGCTCCGCGCGCTCGCGCAGGACGCCGGCAGCGAGATCCATGTTCGACTGACGATAGGCGACAAGCTCACGCGTGCCTGGCAGGCAAGCGAGCGCGAGGATCGCAAACGCGCAGCGCCAGGACTGCCAGCTCGCGAGCGTGGCGTCGATGCAGACTGCGGCAAAAGTCGTGAGTGGCAAAAAGTACCAAACCTGCGTCGGCATTTTCGCGATCCGCAAGAAAATCAAAAAACCGATCAAGCCAGCGATCAAAGCCGTTCCGCCAAAGCAGGCGGCAGCGTTGGCAGCTTCTTCGGGCATTTTCGGCAGAACGCGGATCGCCTTCACACAACGCGCGATCGCAACTATCACGAGCCCAATCCACAACCAGCACAACCAAGGCACCCTCGGCGCCATCGCAGCCGACAGACTCATCCAGATTAGTGCCGGCTGAAAACCGATCTGAGAGAGCACCGACCAGTCCTGCGCTTCGCGAATGATTTCGCGATACGGTAGCAGCGATATCGCCGCCGGCAGGCCGATCGCCAGTGCCGCCAGGGCGTTTTTGTACTCTTTGCGCAGCGACGTTACAGCAGCAGCGGCGGTACAAGTCGCGAGCAGCAGGAATGAATTTTGAAAGAGGCACTGCACGCTAATGATACCCGCGACCGCGGCAACAGCCCAGGATTTGCGATCTGGCGCGCGCGCGAAACGCCAGACCATTACCAACGTCACGAGCATAAGCACGCTCGCGAGTCCGTAGGCGCGCAGTGAATCTCCCCAGCGAATGACGCTCGCGTTCACCGCCAGCAAGCCGAGTGCAACGACGGGGGCGGAGTGATGGAAAGACCAGCCATTCAACCAGACAGCTCCAAGCATCAGCAGACCAACGACGAAGCCGAGCACGCGCAATGCTGTGTCGCTCTCACCAACAGGAAATGACCAGACGCGAATCAGGGCAGGAAATAAAATCGGGCACGATTCGTGGCCGATGTTGGACCACATTTCATGAAGGGTTGGCAGTGTGGCGACACTTACGATGCCAGCTTCATCGCGCCAAAGCGTTCCGGCTGATCGAAAGTTCACCCAGTGCAGATACACTGCTGCGGCTGTAATCAGCGCGCCGATGAGCCAATCGATTTTTCGCCAGTTCCAAACCCGGTGCCGCAGCAAAGTGTTTTCTGCGATCTGCATAGAGCGGAGTTTCAGAAGAAATCCTCCGTAGCGCAAACCCGCTCCGGGTTTGAGAACCGGGTTAAGCCGGAGATAAGACCGACAAGCGCAAAGAAAAGCGGCGGCCGTATTCAGACCGCCGCTTTGAAACTTTCGATTCCCGTCCGAATCGGAATTCTACGAGGATTTGTATTTAACAGAGCACCCGTACGGCTTCGTCTCTGGCGTCGCCACAGATTTGCCTGACAACGATTGATCGAGCGCCGCCTTCACGTAGTTAGTAGAACTCGGAATGTCTGATGGGTTTGGCGTCGCTTTGCTGTCAATTGCGCCGCGGTAAATGATTTTCCCTTCTGGATTGATAATCACCATGTTCGGCGTGTTTTTCGCGCCGTAAGCACGGCCTGCATTGCCCTCGGGATCCAGCAGCAGCGCGGTTTCATGCGTCTTCCATGATGTCGCGATCTTTTGCGCTTCTTCCGGCGTCAGATTTCCTTCTGTGCCGGGCGCATTGGAATCGATGGTCAGCCAGACAACACCTTTGTCCGTGAATTCCTTCTGCAGGTTTTGCATGTTGCTGCTGCCGTAATGCTTTTTTACGAACGGGCACTGTGGATTAAACCATTCAAGGACAACATACTTGCCCTTGTACTGCGACAGCGAATGCGTCTTGCCACTCGCGTCCGGGAGCGAAAAGTCCGGCCCAGCGCTTCCCACGGGCGGCGCATCAGCGGCAAAGATTGCGGTTCCGACCAATGATGTAAGCGCGGTTAAGAGTAGTTTCATCTTCATATGAGCTTATTAGAAAACAGAGTTGCTGAGACGTTTAAATTTCTTCAAGAAAACAATCGTGGCGATCGAAAAGATTTCAATGTGAAACGGCTCGGTTCCCGTCGCATGTCCCACGGTGGTCGCGAAAATCCGGGGGCGAATTATTGCGAGGCGGCGACGCGGCGCGCGGCGGTCTCAAGTTTGTCCAGAATCATGCCTTTAGTGAGCACTTCCGGAAAAACAATTGGCTCTTCGTTTTTCGCCGGATAAAGCACGTACAGCGGGACCCCCGGGCGTCCGAAGTGCTGCAACAATTTTGTGATCACGGGATCGCCGTTGGTCCAATCGGCTTTCAATTTTACGATCCCGTGGCGCTTGAACGCCTCTCGCACATCCTGAGCCTCGAGCACGCTGGCTTCATTGAACTTGCAGGTAAGACACCACGCAGCGGTGAAATCGACAAAGACAGTCCGGCCTTGGTCCAGTTCGGTTTGCAAGCGTTCGGGCGTGAACGGCTGCCACCCCCCGCGCATCTGCGAATCTGCGGAAGCAATTTTTGCCGACTGAAATTTGTCCCCGATGAAATAAGCACCGCTACCGATGACGAGCAGGAGCATGAGCACTACCACCACGACCCGTTTCACAGCTGACGCCGTTGGCACAACGAAGGCGCCTTTCATCCAGCACGCGACACTGATCACAAGCAGGAAACAGCTCGCCCAGATTGCTCCTTCCAAGCCGCGTTGTGCGCCGACCACATAAAGCAGGAAGAGCAGCGTCGCCAACAGCAGGAAGCCCATGAACTGTTTCACGTGCACCATCCAGGGCCCGGGCCTTGGCAAAAAGCGCAGCCACGCAGGCTGCGCACTCAAAAGCAGATACGGCGCGCTCATACCAGCAGCGATGGCAATAAACATCGCCAGAATGATCGCCGCTGATTGCGTGAACGCGAAGCCGAGTGCGGTGCCGAGAAATGGCGCGGTGCACGGCGTGGCCAGCACAGTCGCGAACACGCCTTGGAAAAAGGAGCCGAGCAGATCCTTGCGCTCGCTCGTCGAAAGTAAATTGCGCGTAACCGATTGTGGCAACGAAACCTCAAAGACGCCGAAGAGATTCAGCGCGAATACGAGCACAATTACGCTCAAAACGAGGACGAAATAAGGATTCGTGAACTGAAAACCGCCCCAGGTTACATCTCGCCCCGCCCCTTTAAGTGCGATCAGCAGGACCGCCAGCGCCATAAACCACGCAAAAATTCCAAGGGTGAACGCAATGCCGCTACGAAAAATTTTCTGACGGCTCTGTCCCGCTTGCTGGACGAAGCCGAAAATTTTGAGCGAGATCACCGGCAACACGCACGGCATCAAATTCAAAATAAGCCCGCCGAGAAACCCAAAGAGCAGAAAGGTGAGAATTCCACGCGCCGGAGCCGGACGGGTCGCCGAAAGTGACGCAGACAATCCTGTCTGCGCCGCTGCGGGCGCACTTGTGATCTGCCACGCCGCGCGATCGTCGCCGTTCGACTGCTGCGCAAACACCATCAGACCCGCCATCGACGAAAGATCTTTCGGCGCCGACTCAAGCGGAATGCGAAACACAATTTCATTGTTGTTCCGCGATTGAACCGCGGGATGCCCAACGATCGTCTCCTGCTCCGGTAACGGAAAGAAATCGACTGCCGGATATTTCGCCAAAGTTTCGCTGGTAATTTTCAAGCGAAGATCGGATCCAACCCGGCTCCAATCGGCGTGCGCCACCCCAGGTCCAGGGAGACTTTGCGAAAGCAAACGCCGATATCGCGCGAAAACATCCGTGTTCGCCGCCTGGCTTGCTGACGCTACAGGCAAATCCAACTGCAATGTGGCGCTGCCGGGGATGCAGATTTTTTCGCATACGAGCCAATTTGCTTCGGCTGAAAGGTTTGCTGACGAACCGTCGATTTTTCCTGGCGGCGTGATTTCCTGTATCAGCAGGACTTCATTTTCGTAGCCGTAGGTTTCAATGTCGCCGGGATCGATCGTTTTCAACGGAATTGGCCATTGGATGTCGCCGATCTTCCAACCCGGCGGCAGTTTCCATTTCAGTTCCGTGGGCAGCCCGGCGTCGCCGGAAAATTTCCAATAGGTATGCCAGCCCGGAGCCATTCGTAGCAACAAGCCGACGGTAAACGACTTGCCAGGGACGATCGCGGTCGTCTCGGCTAGAAGCTCTGCCTTAACGAGCTGTTTTCCCTGGTACGTCTGCGCAACGCCATTTGGCGCAACAGCAACCAGCAGCCAGCAAAGCAGCGAATAAACAGACGATCTCAACGCAATTCGCATAAGATTAGGTAACATCCGCTGGACTCGGCAGCAATTCAGCCAACTGTAGCCGCTTCGCTTTGCGAAGCGTGACGTCGATCTCCGTATTCACTCGGCAAACGTCGCCCACAGGGCGACGGCTACAGGATCTAGGGCACGACAAAAATCTTGTCAGTCCAAGGATCCTTAACCTTGGTCCCCGGCGTGTAACCGCTCACATCAACGTACCTGCCGCTCGAATCGAAGGGACTAAAGACGTATCCAGGCTTGTCGGGCACCGCCTTAGCAGTTGGAAACGTTGAGGACGCTTGCGCGTCCGTCGCCGGTTTTGGTTCCGGCTGCGTGGTGTTATGAGCGACAGGCGGAGTTGTTTTGGGCGGCTTTTGAGATCTTGTCGTTTCAGCCTTTCGCCGTGGCGGCGGCGCCGAGGCCACCTGTGTGGATGCAGCGGGGTGACCAGGCTCTGCCACATCGGATTCGATGGCATCCGTCGTTCCAACCATTGTTGGCTCATTACTGTGGCGCTTCAGAGCGTAGTGCACCGGCGCGGTCGCAACGCGATAAGAACCAACTGCCACGTCGCGCGTTACATGATACGAAGTCTGTGCCACGTTGCGCGTGGTTCCACATCCGGCGAGTAAAACTGCCCCTAACAGCATAGCTCGTTCAAGTAGGTTCATCTCGTTTGTAAGATCGTTTCAACCGCGATCTGTTCAATCATTTAATCGCCACAAAATCGTCAACCAACATTGAAATTTCCTCGTCTGTGGTGGACCAGGAACACATCAGACGATAAATGTCCGGCTCCACGAATTTATAAAATCGCCAGCCGCGCGCGTGCAGGCCCTGTGCGACTTGATCGTCCAATCGGAGGAACACCGCATTCGATTCCACCGGGAATACGTTTTCCAGCCCTGCCTCGTTTCTAAGGCGCTGCGCAAGCTCGCGCGCCGCCTCGTTCGCGTGTCGTGCGTTTTGTAACCAGACATCTTCGTTCAATAACCCCAGCCACGGCGCAGCGAGAAACCGCATTTTTGAGCCGAGGTGCCCGGCTTGTTTCACCCGATATTGAAAATCACGCGAAACTGTCTTGTCGAAGAAAATGACCAGCTCGCCCACGGCAACGCCATTTTTCGTCCCGCCAAAGCTGAGGACATCTACGCCCGCTTTCCAAGTGACCGTTTTCGGTGCGCATCCAAGCGATGCAACGGCATTGGCAAAGCGCGCGCCGTCCATATGAAGCAAGATTTTGTGCGCCCGCGCAAAGACGCCAATCGCCTCAACTTCTTCCGTCGTGTAAACCGTTCCCAGCTCCGTCGCCTGTGCGATGCTAATGGCGCGCATCATATGTCCGTGCAGCTCGACCTGTTGCGCAATGAGTTTTTCTGTCTCGTCCAGATCGATCTTTCCGTCATTCGTTTTCGTCAAAAACAGTTTGGCTCCCCGGGTGTAAAACTCCATAGCGCCGCATTCATCCGTCTGGATGTGGGCGCGCTCCTGACAAATCACCCCGTGGAAGGACTGACAAACTTGTGCCAAACCTAGCGCATTCGCCCCGGTGCCGGTGAACACAAAATAAACATCGCAATCGGCTTCGAATAATTGCCGGATGCGTTCGCACACCGCCGCTGTCCATTCGTCGTCGCCGTAAGAGGGAGCGTACTGCTCATTCGCCTGTTCCAAAGCTTTCCACGCCTCCGGACAAATCGCTGCCGTGTTGTCGCTGGCAAACTGGTGACGAATTGTTTCGGCGCGCATCGGGCCTCTATTACCCGAGTTTTGCGGCCTGACAATCAGCACAAGAGATTGCCTGACAGCGGAGCCCTGGGCCTCCGAATCTGCCAGGCAAATATCTCTTCTGCTTTGCTCCTCGAAATCGCGTTCAGCAGTTCCATTTCTATTTCGGACAGCGCATGCCGAGTGACCGTGTTTCCTAGTGAATTTTTGCATGTGATCGTTGCTTTTCGTTGCATTTTGCCTAACTCGCGGCGGCGGACTAACCTTCGCCAATGAGATCGCTCCAGAGCGACGTCGAGCAGCGCGGCGCGCGGATTTTTGAGCTGGTCGATAGACATCCGGAACGACTTTTCACCAAGGCCGGGTTTTATCAGCGCCTAATGGCGCTCTCGATGCATGACGAGCGATTCAAGACGCAATTGTTTCGCTTTGTCGCCGTCCTGCCATCACTGCGACGGTCAAGTGAGATTATTCAGCATCTCGAAGAATATTTTGGCGATAACAACGGTGGCTTCTCCCCGCTCGTTGGTGTGGGGATCCGTGCGGCGCGTCTCGTACCGTGGATAAGCGCTCCCGTACTACGGTGGAATGTTTCCGAAATGGCTCGTCAGTTTATTTCCGGACGAAATTCGCATGAAGTCATAGCGACATTGCGCAAGCGGCGGGCGCAAAAAATCGGCTTCACCGTGGATGTTCTCGGCGAAGCTGTTGTGAGCGAAGAGGAAGCGGATGAATACGCGGCGATTTACTGGGATTTACTGGAGAAATTGGCGCGCGAAACAAGAGACTGGACCGATCCGCTCGGCAAAAACGCTGAGCTTTTTCCAGTTGTAAATTTGTCAGTCAAAATCTCTGCCCTGTATTCGCAAATGAGTCCGGCTGCTCCGGCGGATGCGATCGCCCATCTCAGCACCAAACTCCGGCCGCTTCTTCGCCGCGCGCGAGATCTAGGCGCATTTATCAATTTCGACATGGAGAGTTATGCGCTGAAAAATACGACTCTCGAACTGTTCAAAACCATCTTGAGCGAGCCGGAGTTCAAAGATTGGCCGCATGCCGGGATTGTCATTCAAGCCTATTTGCGAGATTCCGAGCGCGACCTGCGCGATTTAATCGAGTGGGGTCGCGGACGCGGCACTGGCTTCGCAGTCCGACTGGTGAAAGGCGCGTATTGGGATTACGAGACCACGAAGTCGGGCCAGAACGGATCGAATCCTCCGGTCTTTCTTCAAAAGCCGGAGAGCGACGCGAATTTCGAAAAGGTTACGCGCGTGCTTTTTGAAAATAACTCGGTTGTGACGCCCGCGTTTGGTTCGCATAACGTTCGCAGCATAGCGCATGCGCAAGCGGTCGCGGATGAGCTCAGCATTGATAGCAGCCGGTTCGAGTTCCAACTGCTTTACGGCATGGCTGGCCCAATCAAGCGCGCGCTGGTCGAGATGGGGTATCGCGTCCGGGAATATTGTCCGATGGGCGAGTTGCTGCCCGGCATGGCTTATCTCGTTCGGCGCCTGCTCGAAAACACGTCGAACGAAGGATTTTTGCGGGCAAAATTTGCCGAGAACGTCCCCGCTAAAGAATTGCTGCGCGATCCAAGAGAGCTCATCAAGTCCGCTGTAGGCGGGATCGGCGCTTCCGGCGGGATAAGTGAATCGAATCACAAAAATGACGCTTCACTTAACGCGACAGTTGGCCATAGTTTCCGAAACGCACCGCTTGTGAGTTTCATTTACAAAGACAGCCAGGACAAAATGCAGAGCGCACTGCGCGACGCGCGAAAGCGCTTGGGCGAAAAGTACCCGCTATACATCGGAGGGGAAAAGATTTGGTCTGATAATTTGACGCCTTCGGTCAATCCAGCTGAGCCGACCGAAATTGTCGGTTACGGAACCGAAGCCGGGGTCGACGAAGCAGAGCGTGCCGTTAAAGCTGCGCGTGCTGCATTCGAAAAATGGAGATGGACTCCGGTCGAGGAGCGGGCGCAGTTGCTGGAGCGCGCGGCCGACATCCTGGAGCGCAGGCGCTACGAACTTTCGGCAGTAGAAGTTTTCGAAGTCGGCAAACCATGGTCTGAAGCTGACGGCGACATCCGCGAAGCGATCGATTTTTGCAGGTTCTACGCGCAGCAAATGCGACGACTCGGGCGCCCAAAACTGACGCAACAGGTCCCGGGCGAAGAAAGTTATCACCATTACTGGCCGCGCGGCGTGGCGTTCGTAATCGCGCCGTGGAATTTTCCGATCGCGATTCTCTGCGGGATGGCGTCAGCCGGAGTTGTCACTGGAAACGCCGTGATCATGAAACCGTCCGAGCAATCGATTGTCTGCGGCGCCATGCTCATGCAGGTGTTCGAGGAAGCAGGTGTTCCGCCGGGCGTGTTGAATTTCCTCTCGGGACACGGCTCCGTGATCGGAGCGCATTTGGTCGATCACAAGGACGTTGATTTAATCGCGTTCACCGGTTCACGCGAAGTCGGACTGAAGATTTGGGAATCGGCCGGAATCACCCGTCCCGGTCAACGCGAACTGAAGCGAGTGATTTGCGAGATGGGCGGCAAAAACGCGATGATCGTCGATGCGGACGCAGACATCGACGAGACGATCACGTATTCAATTTATTCCGCATTCGGATTTCAGGGACAAAAGTGCTCCGCGCTGTCGCGTCTGATTCTGCTCGAAGAGAATTACGATCGTGTGATGGAACGTTTGATTCCGGCCGCAGCCAGTCTGCGAGTCGGCAATCCGGAGCAACCGGGCATCATGGTCGGCCCGGTTATAGATGAACCTGCGTACCGGCGCATTCTGGAATACATCGAGGCCGGAAAAAAGGAAGCCACACTCGCTTACCAGGCAAAGGAAGTCCCGCCGCACGGATATTTTATTCCGCCGACAATTTTCACCGACGTAAAGCCGAACATGCGCATCGCGCGCGAAGAAATTTTCGGTCCGGTGCTAAGTGTCTTGAAAGTGCGGGATCTCGACGAGGCGATCGAGGTCGCCAACGGGACCGACTACGCATTGACGGGCGGCTTTTTCTCGCGCAGCCCCGACAACATCGAGCGGGTGAAAGCCCGCTTGGAAGCCGGCAACCTTTACATCAACCGCTCGTGCACGGGCGCGATCGTCGGCCGCCATCCCTTTGGCGGATTCAAAATGAGCGGCAGCGGTACCAAGGCTGGTGGCGAAGATTACCTCTTGAATTTTCTAGTGCCTCGTGTGGTGACGGAAAACACAAGCCGTCACGGATTCGCGCCAGAACAGTCGCCCGGGTATCGCGACGAATTTGTGTGGCCAAAACCGCGATAGTAGCGGCGGGGACAGCGGGATAATCAATTGAGCGGCCGTGTTTTGCTAAGCAAGTTCACCACCGTCACAATCATGTAGATCACGGGCCAGGCTGAGGTTAGAACAATCACGGCGAAAGCTGCCATCTCCCTTGCTCGTTCCCGCGCTGCTTCGATACGGTATTCTCGTCCTAGATTAACAAGATTCCGAAAGCGAGATCGATCTTCTCCGTCGGAAGACCAGAAATGGCCGCGCCATTGACCGAAACCGGAATGAAAAAAATAGTCCGTTTCTGGAAAAGGCCTTTTGCCGCCCGTGGAAGGACTCCTCGGTTTCATAGACTCTGACCGACAATTGGTTTGGAACCAGCAACACAATACCACGTTCAAAAAATCAATCAGCCCGAAAAATAAATTTCCGCTCGAGCACAAGCCGCAGCACACTCGAAACGCAAAATGAAAACGGCCATGTATTGCGCTGGCAAGTTGTTGGTCAGATTGCTGTTTGGCTGTGTTGCGCGCGTTCACGTAATTGGCCGAGAGAATGCAAGATGCGTCAACGGATTTTTGCTGGCGTCGAATCACATCAGTCATTTCGATCCGTTTCTTATTTCGCTCCCCATTCGACGAAAGATCGACTGGATGACTATGGCGGAATTCTTTCGGCCGCCTGCGCTCGGTTTTTTTTTGCGCTCAATTGACGCCTTCCCGGCAGAGCGGGACCGGGCGGATCTCAAAACGATTCGCACTGCGATGGACCGGCTGAAGAGCGGCCGCGTCGTAGGTCTTTTCCCGGAGGGGGGGATTCGCGATGGCGCGCGCTCTTTGCTCGAAGGCGCGCCGCTCCGGCCCGGCGCAGCCACACTCGCGCAGATTGCCGATGTTCCCATCGTGCCATGCGTGGTTCTCGGTACAGATCGGTTTTATTCTAAAAAGCAGTGGCTGCCCTTCCGGCGCACACCGGTGTGGATCGCTTTTGGAACGCCGATTTCATGTTTTCCAGAAATGCAAAAATCTCAGGCGCGCGAACAAATCGAATCTGAACTGGCTGCCGCTTTTAAAAATCTTTACGCTGAATTGCGCGGAAAATTTCGCCTCACGACGGACGATCTGCCGCGGTCGCCGCAGGAGCGAATGAGCACAACAACCTGTCATCCCGAGCGAAGTCGGGGGATTCCGTTGCAACACTCTAAGGCAACGTCGCGGGATTCCTCGACTGCGCTTCGCTCCGCTCGGAATGACACGTTGCGGCGCGCGAGCGCAAAAACAGTCGATTCGCTTCTCTGCGCATCGATCAATTGGCTTCATCGACGCCACCCGCTGAATGGGCACAGTCGACAAGAGATGGAGCGTTACCTCACCGCGTGCGAGCCGCTCTCGCCGCAGGAATATTATGTCCCTCCGCACACTAACGGTAGCAATGATCGCTCCGAACCAAAGCCGGTGGTGAACGGCATGCTAGATGGACGAATGGCAACACTGTCTTGGCGCAGCCCGATCGAAACTGCTTTTGCAGCAAATAATACCGCGCGCGCGGATTTGTTCCGAACTGATGCCCGGAGTTGGACGGAAGCACCGACAGTGCTTCTGCTGCATGCTCTGATGTCATCCAGTGCAACCGGCCATTACCGCTGGGCAGAGAGGTTCAATGCACTCGGCTGGAACGCATGTTTTGTTCATTTGCCATACCACTTTTCACGTGTCCCGACTGGTTACTGGAATGGCGAACTGGCAATCACACCGAATCTAATTCGGAATGCGGAAGGACTGCGCCAGGGCGTGATCGAACTGCGGCAAATAATGGAATCATTGCGCGAACACGGTTGCCGTGAGTTTGGCGTGCTGGCTACCAGTTATGGCGGATGGATTGGCGCGCTGCTGACGCTCGTGGAGAGCGATTTCCGATTTGTGGCGTTAATGTCGCCGATCGTAAACGTTGAACAGGCCATCTGGCAGAGCCCGGCAGCGCATCGTATTCGGCGCGAACTGGTGCAGGCAAACATTGAGCGCGCTCTGGTTGCACGGCATTTTCATCTGAGCTCGCCAGTGCACGGCCGTCCACTGTGCGATCCGGAGCGGATTCTATTCGTCACCGGGGAATTCGATTCGATTGCTCCACCTGCGGAAATCGAAGCGATCCATCAAACATGGCGCGGCTCGCAACTCCTACGCGTGCGACAAGGCCATTTCGGCCATCGCATGTTGCCGGAAACAATCGCGCACCTGAAACTACGCGGTGACATTTAGTTGAGCATCGACAGGCACGAGACCTGCACATTACTCATCGAGCCAATCCATCGACTCAAGCAACCTGCGAAATTGCGGATTGTCAGCGGAGAGCACGGGCAGCCATTCTCCGACCGGTTCGCGTTTCCACCATGCGTTGTCGCCAATCGGCGCAAATTGGTAACGATAAAGTCGCGCTCGAATGTAATGGGGCGGCGCGTCGGGAAAGGGATTGTTCGCGATTAGCGACAGCGTACCACGATCATTGTGCAGAAGTTTCCAGACAAAATGCAACGTCCACGGATACTGGGAAGGTGACGACATCGCTGCGAACCAGATTTGCCAATCAATCCGCGGCTGATATGGCGCGACGAATGGCGGCCGGCGATTCGGATCACCGGGTTTGGCTTTGAACTGGTACTCTTTCCATTTCGTGTCGCCAGTAATCAGTGCGTCATCTGTTCCCTCAAAGACAATTTCGTCGCGTTCGCGCCCGACGGTCCCGAATGCGCCGTAAGTGTTCACGAGATCAAGCGGATCATACGAGTAATTCATCAGCTGCCGGCCGGAGGCGAGATTGAGCACCGTCGGTACGCTAAGCCAGATCACCATGATCGTTAACGCAACCGCAATACCGTTGTTGATTCGCGACGGGGGCGATTCCTGAGCCGCTCGTTGTGCGCGTCTCACGATTGATCGCGGCAGAAAACGCCCAAGAAAACCATCATCAAAGCACGCCAGAAACGGAATGATCGTGAGATAATTGAGAAACGAGAGATTGCCGCTGATGATGAGAAAAATCTGGAACGTGACCAGGAGCACTCCGGCAATGTGCCGCGCGGTTCGCGGGCCGAAAGAAAACCAGGGCACGATCAGCTCGACGAAATGATTCCAAAGCACTTCAAGTTTGTGGAACCAAAGCGGGGCAAAATGCAGATAGCGACTGATCGGGTTCGGGATGGGCTGCGTTTCATAGTGATAATAGAGACACGTCAGATCTCGCCAGCAGGAATCGCCGCGTAATTTGATCAGGCCGGCGCCAAACATGATGCGAAAACCGAGCCAGCGAAAAAGCCAGATCACCAGGATCGGCGGCCTGGATTTGGGAAAGGGCCGGCCATCGAGCGGTGGACAAAGAAAGATGGATAGGAAACCGGTCTCAAGCAGCTGGATTTCCCAGCCGTAGCCGTACCAGCTCTGGCCGATGTGAACGATCGACATGTACATTGCCCACAGGACCGCGAGCAGAATTGCGTTCGCGTACCCGCCAAGAACAACGAGCGACAGCGCGAACCCAACCCAGGAGAAAACCGACAAGGCATCGTCGGAAATTCCGAACCAGAACAGAGTAGGGACCCGAAAGATACCGGCGCTGCGTGAACCGAGCTGCGTTTGAACCTCGTTGAGAAAATGCGTGGCCGGCGTTAACCCATGCTCACCGATGAGCGGGACGAGCTGGTTGGCTGAGACGAGAAATGCAACTGCATAGACAAATCCAAGCAGTCGCAGAATGACAAACCGCGTCAGCCAGTAGGAATTTCCCAGCGCGAAGAACCTCTCGATCGAATTTCGCACTACATGCCTCACAAAAAAAAACGTCGAACGCCGAACACCCAACGTCCAACGTCGAATAATTTAAAATTGCCAGGGGGGAGAGTCGAACTCCCGACCAAGGGCTTATGAGTCCCCTGCTCTACCACTGAGCTACCCTGGCGAAATCGGCGGCGACAAAGGTCAATCGCACGAGATTGGCTGTCAACGCGGACACATCTCGAACGGCTCTTCCTCTTTCGCTACCTCTCACTCTGACTCTCGGGTTCCGGTCAAATGGCTAGAGTAAGAAGAAGATTAAGAGGAAGAGGAAGAGAATGTCACTCTTTGGGCTTCGCGACGTATGGCTCTAAATCCTTATCGCCACCGCGAACGGCGGCCATGAAGCAAACGCCGCTGTGTTCGGTCACCGCGCCCGTCCAGCCTTCCTGATGAACATAACGCCAGCCGGGGAACCGCAGAATGGTACCGCTTTTGCTGTCTCTCTCGGCTGGAAAGAGAAAGAACTGCATGCGTTTCTCTGAAACCCAAATTTGAGCGATACGCCGTGATTCGTCGTCTTCAAAGACTCGGCAACCAAGGGTGCCAAAATCGGCGAACTGTTCCGGAACATCGTAATGCTCCAAGCCGTGTTTCATAAAAAACAGGTCGCTTAATGTACCTGCTTCAGCATTTACCGGATCAAGCATTACCGGTCGCGTTGAAGCTGCGACCCCCAACAATTTGCGAGCTGTCGCCGAGCCCGGGAAATCGTTTAAGTGGCTAACGAAATTGAACACGAACACTCCTGCGATCACCACAACGGCTAAGCTGATCGCCAGCACGGCGGGGTTGCGGAGCGTATTTTTCCAAGTCCGCTTCGAGACGGGGACCAGGTCTTTTTCCGAAAACCACTCGGCAGACTCCGCCGGAATGGAAATAAAACCAACCACGCGGGCAACGGCGCGGTCGAAATTTTGTTGATCGGCAAATTCCGCAGAGCTGTCCGCACGAGATATTGCCGAGCGCATGGGACGGTCGGCCAACTGACGCGCGCTGATTGGAGCGCAGTTCAAAAGAGAGCGTTGCCGCCGCATCAACGACAGTAGCTTCATGCCTTACTCGGTTGAGGATATTTCGAATCGAGCCATGCCTGCAATTGCCGGCGGCCCTTGGCGAGAAGACGCGAAAGCTCGCTTAGCTTTAGTTCGGCAATATCGAGGATTTCGCGGTAGTCGAATTCGTCCAGATAAAATAATGCAAGCGCGCTTCGCTGCGGGTCCGGGGCAGCTGAAATCCAAATCGCCAACTGCATTGGGTCGAGGCGTTGAATTTGTGATTCAGCGTTTGGAGCGACATCGCGCTCATCCATTTCAACCGGTTCCGGTTGCAAGTCACTTTTGGTCGCTTCCAAGCAGCGCCATCGCGCGTCGCGGAACAGCCAGAATGGTTCGCTCGGCAAATCCCCGCGGGCAGCGCGCATCGCAGCCTCACGCAACGTCGCGTGAAAAACTTCCTGTGCCTTACGCGAGTCGCCGAGCATCAGGAAACAAAAGCGATAAAGCTGTGGCAGATTTTGTTTTCGTTCCGGCACGCGAGATGGTCCCCGAAAAACTTCGCGCACTTTACGTGACTGGGGTGATGCAGGCAATCCTGCGCCCGCAAATTTGGTCCGCAGACAAAATTGTCTGCGTCACGAGCTTCGCAGAGATTTCAAACGCCGCGCCACTTCCTCGGCGTTTTCTCTGCTGTTGAATGCGGAGATGCGAAAGTAACCTTCACCTTGTGCGCCGAAACCGGCGCCGGGCGTGATGACGACATTGAGCTTGCGCAGCATCCGGTCGAACAGTTGCCAGCTTGTCACGCCTTCCGGCGTTTTCACCCAGATGTAGGGTGCGTTGATTCCTCCGAAAACCTCCAAGCCGGCATCAGCCGCGGCCTGGCGAAGGACTTTGGCATTGCCCATGTAATGATCGATCAGCTCACGAACCTGTTTACGGCCTTCAGCGGAATACAACGCTTCAGCGCCGCGTTGTACCGGGTAAGCAACACTGTTCGACTTAGTGCTCCAACGACGCTGCCAAAGCGGATGCAACGGGAGCCGTCGACCGTCAGCGGTCCGCGCGAGCACCGATTTCGGCATCACCGTAAATCCACAGCGAATACCGGTGAAGCCGCCGTTCTTGGAAAAACTGCGCAACTCAGTCGCGCACTCGAGCGCACCCGGAATTTCAAAGATAGAATGCGGAATTTCACGATCGGAAATGTACGCTTCATACGCCGCATCGAACAGCAAAAGCGCATCGTGTTGGTGCGCATAATCGACCCAGCTTGCGAGCTGCGCACGCGATGCCACGGCACCAGTTGGATTGTTGGGAAAACAAAGATAGACGAGATCGACATGCTCCTTAGGTGGTTCGGGCACAAAATTGTTTTCCGCCGTGCACGGCAAATAACAGATGCCTTCGTAACCGCCATCCTTCTGTGACGGGCCCGTATGGCCAGCCATCACGTTTGTGTCCACGTACACCGGATAGACTGGATCGGGGACAGCGACCTTGTTTTGGCGGCCGAGAATATCAAGAACGTAGCCGCAATCGTTTTTTGATCCGTCAGAAACGAAAATTTCGTCGTCAGCAATCTCAATATTCCGAGCACGGTAATCGTTTTGCGCGATGGTTGATCTGAGAAATTCGTAGCCCTGTTCTGGGCCATAGCCGCGAAAACTTTCGCGGTGTCCCAGCTCATCGATCGCGCCTTTCATTGCTTCGATAGCTACGGGCGGAAGCGGCTCAGTAACATCACCAATCCCGCAGCGGATCAATCGCCTGGCCCCTTCAGGATGGGCTTCGCAGAATTCCCGTACGCGCCGCGCCACTTCCGGAAAGAGATAGCCGGCCTGAAGTTTCAGGTAATTTTCGTTTAAGTAGGCCACGTTTATTCCTGGTAGCGCACGCTTGTAGCGTGCTGGCGAATGCATTTTGCGTTCGCGAACTTTCTTCTGGATTCTCGTCATTCCTGATACCCGAATCCAAAGAAAAGTTTGTGAAGGCAAAATGCCTTCACCAGCACGCAGGAATGCGTGCGCTCCCCAGATCGCCGATTCGGCAGCTACGAGTAATTCTTCGCCACTGCGTCCCAGTTAACGACGTTCCACCATGCCTTGAGGTAATCGGCCCGGCGATTTTGATACTTCAGGTAATAGGCGTGCTCCCACACATCGACACCGAGGATCGGTTTATTGCCGTCCATCAGAGGACTGTCTTGATTTGGCGTGGAGATTATTTCGAGGCCGCCATTCTTCCTAATGAGCCATGCCCATCCACTGCCGAAACGGCCTACACCGGCAGTGCTAAGTTTTTCTTTAAACTGATCAAAGCTGCCGAACGCGGATTTGATGTCATCGGCGAGTTTGCCTTTAGGTTCCCCACCGGCATTCGGCCCCATGATCGTCCAGAAGAACGAATGATTGGCGTGGCCACCGCCATTGTTGCGCACAACTGTGCGAATGTTTTCCGGCACGGCATTGAGGTCACTGATCAAGTCTTCCACAGTTTTCTTCTCGAGATCGGTGCCCTTGATCGCCTTGTTTACGTTATCGACGTAAGCCTGGTGATGTTTCGTGTAATGAATTTCCATTGTGCGCGCGTCGATGTGCGGCTCCAAGGCATCATATGCGTAGGATAATTTAGGTAGTTCGTAAGCCATAATCCTTACTGTTAGATCGAATTACTCCGAGCGACAGGTTTTATTTTCGGCCGGAACACTGGGGGCCGCTTCGGTGCCGTCGACGTCTATCGGTCGCAGCGATAAAAGCCAGGGTGATACCCCACTCCGCTGCGTTGATTTACATATGTCGCAAGAGCTAAAAGCGGGAAATTCTGGCGATACATGTCGTACTTCAAATAGAAGGTGCGCGGGAACCCAGTACCGGTGATTTCCTCTTCATCCCATGAGCCCTCGGGCTTTTGCGAGCGAAGAAGGTAACGCAAGCCCCGTTGAACGCTCGGGCGGTCCAGATCGCCGCAGGCGCAGATGCCCATAATCGCCCAAGCGGTTTGAGACGCAGTGCTTGGGCCAATTCCTTTGGTCGATGGATTTTCGTAGGTGCCACAGGTTTCGCCCCAGCCGCCGTCGTTGTTTTGGCAGCTCTCGAGCCAATCGCGTCCGCGTAAAACCCAATCCTGAGTCATATCTTCGCCGATTGCTCGCAACCCACGCAGCACCTGCCAGGTGCCGTAAATGTAATTCACTCCCCAGCGTCCGTACCACGAACCATCGTCATCCTGAGTGGCGATTAAATATTCAATCGCGTCGCGAACGCATTTCGCGTTGCGATCGAAACCGATGTAGCCGAGCAACTCGAGCGTGCGCGCAGTCAAATCGCTGCAGGTCGGATCGAGAATCGCGTTGTGATCCGCAAACGGCATATCTTCCAACCACGGAGTCGTCACGTTCTTGTCGAACGCCGCCCAGCCGCCGTCACGACACTGGAAACTGAGCTGCCACCCAAGCGCGCGACGAAACAAATCGTTCAATGATTGTGCGTCTTCGGGTTGAACAAGCCTCAGCGCCATTAACACCATCGCGGTATCATCAGTGTCCGCGTAATAGACGTTGTTGTACTCGAAGGCCCACCCGCTGGCTTCGGGATACGAATTGTTGATCGCCCAGTCGCCCCGGATTCGCACTTCCTTGTTGACCAACCATTCGGCGGCTTTTTGCAGTGCGGGATGTTCTGGTGAAAGACCAGAGTCTGCGAGCGAAATGATCGTGATGGCTGTATCCCAAATGGGCGAGAGACAGGGTTGAATTCTGAAATCGTCGGGATCGTCAACGAACAAACCTTTAAAATCTTTTTCAGCCTTCAAGTAAAGTGGATGTGTTTTTGAATAGCCAAGCGAGCGCAGAGCAATCATGGAGTTCAGCATGGCGGGATAAACCGCGGCAAGACCGTCGCTCCCCTCTCTGATGCGTTCGAGCATCCAGCGCTCCGCTGCTTCCAACGCGCGCTGCCGCAGCAAGCCGATCCGAAGCGGTTGCAGAAATTTGAAGGTGTCGTCAAGGCGGAGGAAGAAATTGCGCCACGTCCAGAATTTTTCACTGCGCGGGAGGCGCAAATCGGCCTGCTCTGTACCGAGGGGATACAGCTCGTGCAGTTGCTTTTCGCCGGGCAAAATCCGCGTCGGCTTAAAATGATTGATAATGGCCAGCGGAATGAGCATCGCCCGGCTCCACGATGACATTTTGTAAATGTGAAAAGGAGCCCAGCTCGGCAGGAGCACCATCTCCACCGGAATCGAGGGCAAATATTTCCACGGGAACACACCAAGCAATGCGAGGTAAAGCTTGCTGAATGTGTTCATCTGCGGAATCCCGCCCAGACGCATGATTGTCGCGCGCGCTTCCTGCATAAACGGCGCATCCATAGAACAACCGGCAAGCTTTAGAGCCAAATAAGCCTTCACCGTCGCATTAATCTCGCTCGGTCCACCGTGATAAATGTTCCAGCCGCCGTCAGGCAATTGGCGTTTAAGGATGTGACGGGTGCAACGCCGCTGCAGTTGCGCATCGACTTCGCCGCACCAATGCATGAATACGACGTAGTCGGAGCACAACGTGCTATCGACCATTAACTCGCCGCACCAATGCCCGTCAGATTTTTGTTGGCGTAAAAGATTTTCCTGAGCGAGCGAAATCGCGCGTCCAATCTCTTCGTCCGCCGCCGAGTAGGCTTCCGAGGTTTCGGTTGAACTGGGTAAGACTATAAATTTGTTCGACGGCATCTCGATCGCTCAGGAGGCTTTCGCGGCTCGCTCCGCGCTCTTCCCTGTCAGATGACCATTTCCCGAGCTGACACCGTTATAGGCGAGCAGTTCACTGCCGCGTCCAGTAGCCTTCGGTTTCGCGCCGAAATTGAACTTGATTGTTTTCCAAGTGTCGCCGCGCTGAGCCTGCAGGCCGAGCGTTGCAGTGGGCTCGTAACCGCAATGCACCATGCAATTTTCGCACCGGCTATCGCGTGCCACACCATTGACGACTCCGTATCGGTTCCAGTCCGTCTGTTCCAGCAGCTCTGCGTAGGTCGAGAAATGGCCGTCGGTCATCAAATAGCAAGGACCCTTCCAGCCGCGGATATTTCGCGTGGGAATTGCCCAAGCGGAACAGGTCAGGTCGCGTTTGCCAGCGAGAAATTCAAAATACACCGGTGTTCCGAAAAAGGTGTACTGATTAATCCAAGTCTCGATTTTTCGGAATTTCTGAACGGTCATAGCGCGGGTGAGGAAGAAATCTTCCGGCCGCAAATTCAGCCGTTTGGTCATGTCTTGCTTCGCAGCGTCATAGTCGTAGCCGGGAGTGATGGTGTGTCCGTCAACGCCAAGGTCTGAGAGGTAATCGAACATTTGCTCGATTTCCTGCATATCGGTTTCCTTGTAGATCGTCGTATTGGTCGCGACTTGATACCCCAGCACCTTCGCCATTTTGATTGCCAGAATGCACTCTTTGAAGACGCCCTCTCGCTCGACGATCAGGTCATGTGTTCGCTCCAGGCCATCAAGGTGCACGTTCCAGTACATCCATTTGCTGGGCCCGATCGTCGGCTTTGCCGGGTCTTTCGGCCCCTTACGAATTTCAGCGGCGTCTTTTTCGGAAATCAATCCGCCCTTAAGGAGCACATCGATTTTCTCCTCGAATTTTTTACCGCTGCCGTTTTGGGCGTTGCTCAGTTCCTTTGCCAGCCATTCGCGCATTTTTTTGCGCATGAATACAGCATTGGTACAGATGTAAACGATTCGTCCCTGCCCGAGCAATCCTTCGACCAATGCTTCAATATGGGGATAGACCAGCGGCTCACCGCCGCAGATGGAAATCATTGGTGCATTGCACTCTTGAGCTGAAGCGAGGCAATCCTCCAAGCTCATCACGTCTTTGAGGGACGTCGAGTATTCGCGAATTCGTCCGCAACCTGTGCATGTGAGATTGCACGTATGCAACGGCTCGAGCTGAAGCACCGTGGCGAACTTCTTGGTGCCACGCAGCTTGTGCCCGATGACATACGCAGCGATTTTCGCTGTGAGCGGAAGAGGAAATCTCATAAAAGCGAGGACTTTACCGAGCAGCCGTCTGGGTGTCAATCAGCTGGCCCGTTTGTACTGTGAATCGGCCTGGAGCGGTCGTTTGGATTTGGGCTAGAAGTCTAGCGTATTGGGCCTGAACAGCAAAATAAACCTGCGACTACGTGGGCTTTGTGTGGTTCAATTAAGGCAAGTGCGAGTCTAACCAATCGAGGAATCAAGCATATGAAAAGACTATTTTTGGCAGCATTTTCCGTTGGGCTGATTGGCTGCGCAAACCAACCCGCGCCGCCGCCCGGTGCGGCCGTGACTAGCGGCTATCCTTACTCCCGGTACGCTTATACCGCGGACGTCTGGGGTCATCGCAGCCCCGCGTATAAGGATTGGAGCACGGCCCAGTTGCAACAGCGCCGGCTCGATCTCTACGCAACAGTGCCATTCACCAGGACGCGTAATGAGGTCCCTGCCTACATCTATACCGGAATGGCGCTACCACAGCAGGACGAAATCAAGGCTATCGAAACTGAGTTGAATTGGCGATATCAGCAGGGTGACAAAACCGCAGAGCTAAAGGAATTCTGGCCTTCAACCCGACGGCATATTGCCAGCGGCGCGCGTTTCGACTCGGGCTTCTAAGACGCAGCGCGGTCGGCAGCGAAGCGTTGTGATTGGCGAGATCCTCGCCGCTACATCCATGCGGGTGAGTCGTTCGCGACAATCACACGCCGTGCCAACCACGGCGGATCAGACTGACCGCGATGGCGGCCAGCAGGAGCGCGACTATTTTCGAGACACCGCGTAACCCTTGTCTGCCCATCCAGCGCGCAACAAAATCGGCATTCCAGAAGGCGATCACCACCAGCGCGAGATTGAGCAGAAGCGCCGCGATCGTAAACACCAGGCCGACTGTATCGACAAGCACGAGCAGTGCTGTCAGCAATGCGGGCCCAGCTATCAGAGGCATACCAAGCGGGACGACGCCGAAGTCAGTTCGTGGCTTCGCGAGTGGCCGGCGCGACATTAAGCAATTCCCGTCCGGCTAAGCCCAGCAAGATTAGACCGCCTGCCACCTGAAAATCCGCTACGGTAATTCCAAGTGCGGTAAAGATTATTTTCCCGAGAAATATAAATCCAACCGAAATACAGAGCGCCGTAAAGATGGCAATGAAACCCTCTCGCTGTCGGTGTTCGCGTGGAGTATCCCCAGCCAGACCCATAAACATGGCCACCAAGCCAACAGGATCGATCGCGACAAAGATCGGAATAAAGGCTACGAAAAATTTATGGACCATGCTTTGCGCGTCTCGCCAGATCGTTGTTCTCCTGACAGATGAACACAGGTGAAATGTAGATTCATCAAAATTCCTTCTGCCACCGGTGAAAATCTGTGTAACTCTGTGGCCTATTTTGCTCTTCCACTGTTATGTCGAACGATTCCAATAAAGCCGCAGTTGCTTACATCTCACTCATTCTGCTCGCTTCGAGCTTAATCGTTTCGGCTGCCGAAATGAAAACAGTCGACGATTTTCGTGCCGCCGCGGCAAAGGCAAACGCCGTATTGACGATCCCCGATTGGGAGCAAACACCGGAAGCGATTGAGGCTGCAATGAAAAATGCGATTGCGAAGGCCAACGCATCGCTGGATCGGATCGGTGCCCAAGACCCCAGCAAGGCGACTTTCAAAAGCACTGTTGTCGCCCTGGATGATGTCACGTACGAGGCGAGTCTCGCGGCAAATAGAGCCACTCTCATCAAGGAAACGAACACGAATCCCGCCATGCGCACTGCTGCGGAGAACGCCGTGAAAGCGTTCCAGGACTGGGCAGTCGGCGTCGATTACCGGGAGGACGTTTACAAGGCGATCAAGGCATTTGCTGATACGCATCCAAAGCTCACCGGCGAAGACGAAAAGCTGCTGAAGGAAACACTGCGCGATTATCGCCGTGCCGGTTTGGATTTGCCGCCCGACCAGCGCAAGGAAGTTGAGGAACTGCGCAAGGAACTGTCGAAGCTGGGAACGGATTTCGAGACCAACATCATTAAGTCCAATGCTCCGGTCATGTTCAGCAAAGCCGATCTCGATGGGCTCCCGGAAAGCTTCTTTGCATCGCCCGGCATTAAAACCGGCGACGACGTCTATACCGTGATGGCGAATGTCACGTGGCAATTCAACACGGTCCAGGAGAACGCGAAAAATGAGGCGACGCGTAAACAGCTGTACATCGTTCGCGAAACCCTGGCGAAAGATAAGAACGTTCCTCTTCTGAACCAGATGCTGGAGGTCCGAAACAAAATTGCGCTGCGGCTCGGTTACAAGTCATGGGACGACTACCAGACCGAAGTCAAAATGGCCAAGACCGGCATGAACGCGGAAAAGTACATCAACGATCTGGTCGCAGGCATTCAGCCAAAATTCGATAGTGAAATTGCGGAACTGCAAAAGTTGAAGGCTGCCGATACCAATGATCCTAACGCCAGGATCATGGTGTGGGACTGGCGGTACTACAGCAACCAGCGGGACAGGCAAAAATACGACGTCGATAAAGAAGCGTTGCGCGCCTATTTCCCTTTCCAAAAAGTGCTCGACGGGATGTTCAACATTTATCAGAGCATCTTTGGTCTGAAATTCGAAAAGATCGTCGCTCCGCACAAATGGATTGACGATCTCCAGCTGTATCTCGTCACCGATTCAGCCACGGGCGAGCCGCTCGGGATGTTTTATCTCGACATGTTCCCACGCGAAGGAAAATTCAATCACTTCGCGCAATTCGTCATCATCAGCGGCAAGCTCTTGCCGAACGGAAAATATCAGCGGCCGACCGTTGCTTTGCTCTGCAATTTCCCGCCCGGGAGTGGCGATGCTCCATCATTAATGACGCATCAGGACGTAGAGACTCTTTTCCACGAGTTTGGGCATGCTCTGCATTCCATTGTCACTCGCGCGAAGTATGGCCGCTTCGCCGGAACGAATGTCCCAGGTGATTTTGTTGAAGCGCCGTCGCAGATGCTGCAAAACTGGGTTTGGGATAAGAAAGTGCTGGATACTTTCGCTGCCGATTACCGCGATCCATCGAAAAAAATTCCCGCAGAAATCGTCAAGAAGCTCAACGACGCGAAGCTGGCAGATGCCGGAGTGCTTTATCGCCGCCAGTTCGCGTTCGCTTCACTCGATCTTGCTCTGCATGATCCGCATCCTGAAGAGATGCCATACGATTGCGTGGCAATATCGAACCCGATCTTGGAAAAAGTCTTTTTGCCTATTGATCCCAGCACAACGTTCGTCTCCTACTTTGGTCATCTCAACGGGTACGATGCCGGTTACTACGGTTACGCCTGGGCCGACGCGATTGCCGCCGACATGGCGACCGTCTTCGAAAAGGCAAAGGACGGTTACCTCGATAAACAAGCCGGAATGAAATTACGCCGCGAAATTTACGAGCCCGGCGATTCGCGCGATGTTAATGAGTCGATCGAAAAATTTTTGGGTCGCAAACAATCGATCGAACCATTTTTGAAGAAAATCGGCATTGGCACGCAGGACAAAAAGAAAGCAGCAGCCGGTCCATCACAAGAAACCAGATAGGAATCGGCGACTACGCTTGCGCTGAGGTGCATTAGATGATTCAATCGGGTTCGCACTTACTAAAAATCTGAATGGGCTCGCTTAAAAAACGAAGGAAAGCAAAAATTGCCAAGCACAAGCGCCGTAAACGCATGAAGGCGCACCGGCATAAGAAGCGACTGCGGTACAAATTGTAAGGCGCGATCTCATTTGCTTTTGCTGACGAAGCTACCGCCCGCGCCGGTTTGCCGAACCGGCGTCAGAAGTTAAGATTAAGCGTGAGCGAGCAGAAAAAGTGCTGCGTGTGCTACGTCTGCCGAAAGCTTGTCTTCGCGCTGAGTATGCTGATTGCAGCCCCCCTTGCGGAGGCGCAGGTGCCCAAGGCTTCACCTGTGAGAGTTCCTCGCGCCCATCCTGGAAAAACAGTCGCGCGTCACGATGATTCGGTTGCATCGAAACCGTCTCCAGACCTCGCGTTGCGGCCGCAAGGGGCGCACAAAGCCGACGCGCTCGCCCGTTTCGTTGAGGGAATGGCGTTCGAGGAAAACGGCGAGATGGAGCGCGCTTTGGAAGCCTATCAAAAAGTCCTCAATGTTGATCCCGGTCAGTCGGAGCTCGCCTCGCGCGTCGCGGGTTTGCTGATACAGCAGGATGATTTCCCACAGGCAATCGACGTGCTGAAGGACGCAATCAAGGCAAACCCCAAAAATGCCGAGCCATACCAGCAACTGGCTTTTATCTACACGAGATATCTGAAGCGGACGGATCAGGCGATTGATTATGCCAATCGCGCCATCGCTCTGAATCCCGGAGATGTGGAAGGTTATCAGCGCCTGGTTGAAATCGAACTTGCCGCGGGACAAGAGCGAAGGGCACTCGAGGCTCTCGATCGCGCCCTCAAAGTTCATACCAGTGATGCAAACTTCTGGATACGCCTCGGGAAGCTATACGTCGCCATTCTTTTTAAATCCGATTCACAGCCGAAGCCAGACGAGTTGAAAAAGACTAACGAGGTTTTCAAAAGAGCGGCGGAAAATTCCGGGGACGATCCGGGCATCCTCAAGGATGTAGCAGATTACTACGCGGCATCGCAGCAACTGAAGGAAGCGATTCCGCTTTATTTACGTGTTCTTGAGCTGCAACCGGACGATGCAAATGCGCGAGAGAAATTGGCAACCGGTTTTATCCTGACAAATCAAAGAGACAAAGCGGTTGAGATGCTTGAGCAAATTATCAAAGAACACCCCGAAAAATATCAGCCGTACGATTTACTGGCCCAAGTACTGGATGAAGAAGCGCGGTCGCTCCAGCGTGCGAATCGGATCGAGGAAGCGAAAGCGACGTTCGCCAAGGTCGCTGCTAACTATGAACAAAGCCTGTTAATCAATCCAAACCACGTCGGCACATATGTGCGTCTGGCGGAGTTGCTCCTGGGAGCGTTGAAAGACCCGGACCGCGCAGTCAAAAGGTTGGGCGAGGCCCGGCGCCGATTTCCGGGCGCTCCGGAGATCGTCTATTACCTCGGGATCGCGCAGCGCGAAGCAAAGCAAAGCCAGCAAGCGGTGGCCACGTTTGAGGAGGCGCTGCATGAAGCGCAACTCGAAGAAGACGCGGACTTCGTAAACGCGAAGTTCTACTTCAATTATGGAGCGGCTGCCGAACAGGCGGGTTTGTACGACAAGGCCGCCGATTTGCTGCGTAAGTCGATTGCGCTCGATCCTGATAACTCAGCCGAGGCGTTCAATTACCTGGGTTACATGTGGGCGGATCACAACATGAATCTGGATGAAGCTGAAACGATGATCAGACGCGCGTTGCAAAGCGAACCCGACAACGCTTCCTACCTCGACAGTCTCGGCTGGGTAGAATTTCGGAAAGGTCAGTTCGATCGAGCGTTGGACAACCTGCTTCAGGCTGCGAAGACTGCACAGCGCGAAGATCCGCTCGTGTTTGAACACATCGGCGACACTTATTTAAAGTTGAATCGGACCCGCGAAGCATTGGAAGCCTGGCAGAAAGCGCTATCGCTCGATCCGAAAAACAAGAATCTCGCAGACAAGATCCAGACTACGAAAAAGACCATCGGCAAAGATTTACCGGAAAAGACCAATCCCACCTAACGAGCGCTGACATCAAATATCGACACTAAACATTCGACGCCCACATTTCGACAATGTTGAGAGATGAAGGATTACCCCACAGTGTGGCAGCGCAAGATGATGTGGGCGGCGTTGACTGCCTGTTTCGTCGTTTTGCTCGTGGTCATTGTAGCTGGCGTGATCTGGGCCGGCGCCAGCATCGTTAGTTTTCTCCAGCCGATTCTGATCCCGGTGGCGATCGCCGCAATTCTTGCTTATCTGCTCGATCCGCTGGTAACGAAAATGTCCCGCGGAACGCTTACTCGCACCAAGGCTATAGCACTGCTTTTCGGAATTGGGTTTTTTGCATTGGGCGGATTGGCAGCATGGCTCGTTCCGACGATCTCGATTCAGAGCGCGACGTTCGCGAGGCAAATTCCTTCCTACACCGAACGGGCTCGGGATTACACCGTTGACCTTATCTATCGATTCGACCAGACATTCGGGTTACTCGGCGCGGGACAGACGAAATCCGCGTCGAAAAATCTGACGAATTTCCTGATCGGTCCGGGGCCATCCCCTTCTCCTCACCGACAGACGATGGCGAGTCCGGCGGGGTCGCCGCAACCTACTGCATCCTCCACTCAAGTAATCGCCCCGGCCCAACCCAAGCTGAGCAACGCCGAACGCCAGCGCATTCAATCATACGTGGAAAAACAAATGCCCAAGTTACAGGAGGCGCTGCCGACTCTACTCGGAAAGCTGTGGGACATTTTGAAGACAAGTATCGGCGGATTTCTCGGCGCAACCGGCTTCTTGCTCAGTCTTATCCTTGTCCCGGTCTATTTATTTTTCCTTCTCAAGGAAAAGCCGCGCATTGAAGAAAAATGGACAGATTACCTGCCGTTGCGCGCCTCGCCGCTGAAGAACGAAGTGGCGGATGTACTATTACAAATCAACTCGTACGTTGTCGCGTACTTCCGTGGTCAGCTACTTGTCTGTCTGGTTGACGGTATTCTCATTGGCACTGCCTTGACGCTGTTCGGGCTGAACTTTGCGGCAGTCATTGGCGCACTGGTGGTTGTGCTCACCATGATTCCCTATATCGGGATCATCATTTGCTGGGTGCCGGCTGTTCTCATCGCCGCATTTCAATGGGGTGATTGGACCCATCCAATCATCGTGACCGCGATTTTCATTGTGATCCAGAATCTGGAGGGCCTTTTTTACGCGCCACGGATTGTCGGAAACTACGTTGGCCTACATCCGATGACAGTGATCGTGTCGATTTTTGTCTGGGGCTTGATCATTGGCGGGGTCATCGGTCCGCTCCTTGCTGTGCCGCTTACTGCCACGCTAAAGGTGCTTTTCGGGCGGTACGTTTGGGGCCGGCATTTGCGGGAACGGTCTATGCCGATCGAAACCGCTCTCACGGTTGAAGACATCAGAGTAGCGGCTCATCGTTAACGCAGCAATCAGTGTGCATGAAAGGGAGAAATGGATCGACGGGCGTCGAGACAACGCAGCAAACCTCCGTTCAACCCGAGCACGTCGAGCAGAAGAGAAACCGGCAATCTTTTGGCAGCACGCACTCGACGTTTCAGCGCCAGCTGAGGAAACGTCGCCTGATCGTTGCGATCGCGGGATTGGCAATCGCTTTGGTAGGTGTTTTTGTCGTTAGTTACGGCTCAAGACTCTATGAGAACTGGCGCGAACGTCGTTTATTAGAAACAGCCACCACACTTTTACAAGAGGGACAGCTCACCAAAGCAGCGCAAATGGCGCAAGACCTCGCCCGCCGGCATCCGGACTCTCTCGCAGCGCTGTCCATCCTGGCGGACACAGCGGAAAGACAAAATCTTCAAGAGGCCATCGCATGGCGCGAGCGGATCGCGCTGTTGCTGCCAAATGATCCGGAGAGTCAGCTTAATCTTGCCTCCGCGGCGCTTCGCTTTGGGAACCTCGATGTTGCCCGCGAAGCGCTTAATCGAGTCTCTCCCAGCGATCGGGACAGCGCAGCCTTTCATGTCGTTGCAGGTTGGCTGGCGAGCGCAGAAGGTAATTTTGCCGAGCAGGAGGAGCAATTCGCAGCCGCGGTAAAGAAAGAACCAAGCAACGACCTTTATCAATTCAATCTCGCAGCACTGCAAATTCGTTCCAAGGACGCGGACAAGAGTACAGAAGCTCGCGAGACGCTCGAGCGACTTATCACCATAACGCCATACCGAACCGGAGCGCTACGAGCATTACTGAACGATGCTGTGGAACGCAATGACCGCACTGGTGCAGATAGCTTTGCGCAACAGCTCCAAATGTCGCCAGAAGTCACATTCGGCGATTACCTGCTTTGCCTGAATTTTTACCAAAAGCTGGACGAGAAAAAATTCCGGCGGCTCCTCGAGAAAGTGAAACCGTTTGCGGCGCGTAATGCATCTGATCTCGCATCACTGATCGACTGGATGAATCAGAACGGACTCGCTGGAGACGTTGTGAAGTGGGTCGACAAGTTGTCGTCAGCACAATTGAGTTCGCCGCCTGCGTCTGTCGCAGTCGCCGATGCTTATGCAACTGTGAAGAACTGGTCGCGTTTGAAACGCTGGACCCGGAGTGGAAATTGGGGCGATGCTGAATATCTGCGCCTGGCGTACGGCGCAATCGCAGAGAGACATTTCCGTTCCGATAACGACTCGAACACGAAATCTGAGTTCGAAACGCTTTGGCAGTCTGCGGCTGATTTGTCACAGGACGTGCCGGACCATGAACTTAGGCTCGCCCGGCTCGCCACGAAATGGCAATTGGCAAACCACGCCCAGGAACTCTGGATTCGCGTCGAAGAAAATCCGACAATGCGCCGGGAAGCGCTCGACAATCTTCGACAGCTGTATCGCACCAAGGACGAAACGACCAAGCTATACGCAGTTCTCCAACGGCTTCATGAAAATTCGCCTAACGAGGCGCCGATCACAGCAGACCTGGCGCGGCTCGGCCTGAATCTTGATGAAAATACTGAAAGCTCACGTCAACTGGCGAAAGAGGCTTATGACCGCGCTCCGAATGACGTCAATTGTGCGGTAACGTACGCGTTTTCACTTCATCGTCTTGGCAGAAATGCAGACGCGCTTGCAATTATCCACAATTTGCCGCCGGAGGCGCTGCACGATGCCCACGCGGCCATTTACGTCGCGCTGGTGCTCGTCGAGGGAAGCGAACTCGAGGGAGCAAAGGATTACATAAAGGCCGCCGAGAATGCGAAACTTTATCCGGAAGAGAAAAAGCTGCTCGAAGAAGCGAAAACGAAGCTTATCGCGGCATCGGCAATTCCGTCGCCCACAGAGTCGCCGTCGCCTGGCGCAACTCCACCGCTGTAGCAATCACTCTTCTTTCTCAATTGCATCTGTCCAATCTGCGATGTCTTTCTCGTCCATCTGAACGCGCTTCTCCAAACGCGCATCCCGGTATCCCCACTCCTGTACGTCTACCAAATATTGTTGCCGCGAAATCAGCGTGCCGCGGCACAATCGTTCCGGCCCGGCGGTCCTAACTTCATTCCGGAGCCGTGTAATCAAATCATCCATGATCGCCGCCGGAATTCGCGCGCGTTCGCCGGGATAAATGTAACCGAACAGGATCAAATGGCTGAACAATATGCGCCAATCAGAACCAAACCGCCGCACCAAGTGCGGCCAATCGATCTCTCCCGCGCAGCAGCGAATAATGTGCGCGATATCCGCGCCGTCGAACCGCTCGCGTTCCATGATGTACGCTTTCATCCAAATCATTTCCTCGGGCGCGCAGTGTTTCACAGGCACGCCCAGCAATTCCGCATCGCGTGCACGCTCGAACCACGAATCATCCACTTCGCACAATCCATTGCCGGCACGAAAAATCAGATCAAGCATATCTCCTTCGTACGTCCCCTTGGCCAGCCAGTGCGGGAATGTCAGTTCGGTTTTGTACCCTGCGTGCGCTAGCGCACGCAGCGCAGCCTTTACATGAGTTGGCCGAATATAGAGATCGAAGTCCTTCGTGCTACGCGACACGCCTCCGCAAACCTCCACCATGTACGCGCCACCGATGAGGAACGGAACATCGGCAGCATGCAACGCTGCCACTGATCTGCGATGAAACTCATCGCGGCGGCCTTCACCTTGATTAGCTCGAACTTCCGTGGTTGTGCTTGGGGTCATTACCCATCAATTACGCACTTGAACCGCGCCACGCGTGCATGGCTGAGCGTGTTCCTGCGCGAAACGTCCATCCTGAGTCGCCGTTTCGTTTCTTAAAGCGATGGCAAAACCAACGTTGCGTATCGCTGCGACCGCGGATCTTCATTATGGCAAACATTCGCGCGGCAAGATGCACGATGCGTTTGCCGAAATTTCGGGCAGCGCAGACGTGCTGTTGCTGTGCGGCGATCTCACCGAGTACGGCCTTCCCGAAGAAGCGGAAGAACTCGCGGCTGATATTCGCAGCGCGGTGAGAATTCCGTGTATCGGCGTGATTGGAAATCATGATTATGAATCCGGACATCCGGAAACGGTCGCGAACATTCTCGATCAGACCGGCGTGACCATGCTCAACGGGGAAGCCGTCGAAATGGCTGGTGTTGGATTCGCCGGGATCTGCGGGTTCGGCGGCGGTTTTGGCCGCCGGATGCTGAACGCGTGGGGCGAGCCGCTGATTAAGCAATTCGTGCAGGAATCAGTCAGCCACGCCATTCGCCTCGAGCAGGCGTTGGTCAAGCTGCAAACTGAGCGCCGGATAGTGGTCCTGCATTACTCTCCGATTCGAGCGACGTTGGAGGGAGAAGATCCTGAAATCTATGCATTCCTCGGTTCGAGTCGTCTTGAAGAACCGATCAACCGATTTCGCTCCACTGCAGTCTTCCACGGTCACGCACACAATGGTGTTAGCGATGGGAAAACGTCAACTGGCATTCCCGTTTACAACGTCTCCGCGCCAGTTCTGCAGAAAACCGGAAAGCAATATCGAATCGTCGAACTGTAGCTTGTCTGTCTCAGACGCCATCGCCAGACAAAGAAGCTGCTGCAACAACGCGCCAAGTCTCAACGTCTGCGCCGGATTTTGTAGGAGAAATGCAGCGCACAGCTTTGATTGCGTCGAACGTCACTTCGGAAAGCGGAACATCGATTGAGGCTGCCAGTTCGCGCCGGGTTGCTGCCGCCAAATTCTTATAGAGCAAACTCAAGTGCGGTTTTAGTTCGTATTGTGACGAATCGTCCGCCGCTTCGCGAACGATGCCACTGATTTTCGACAGTTCCGGGGGCATGGCGAATTGCACAAAGAGGGTTTTGATAAACTCGTCAGACTGATCAATTCCAAGCGTTTTTAGCACGATGAGTTTGCATTTTCGCGCTGCGACTCCGAGCGCGTTCTTAGCCGCATCAGCGCGATCTGCTCCGACATGAATCGTCACGTGCGGCTCGAAAACAGGCGCATCGCATCGACGGGCGATATCGTTGATGATCCGCTGAAAAAAGTTACGTGCCGACTCGGACGGGATAAGCCAGTACGCAATGACAGTTTGCCTGGTCACGAGACGATCACGCCTTCGGATTCAACTCCACTTCTGCAGCTCGACAATATTACCTTCTGGATCTCGCGCATAAACCACACGAAGCCGACCGACGCCTTTTACTTCCGCCGTGGCAATTTCCCCCACTGCCCCACCGCCCGCTGCGATCACTGCTTCCAGCGCTTCATCCACGTTTTCCACCGCGAATGCAATGTGGCCGAATCCGCACTCGTTAGCTCGCGGCAGTCCGCGTTCGATCAACTGGTCGTAGCTGAAGATTTCCAGCGTAGGCCCGTCATCGTCGTATCCCGGTAATCTGAGATGAACGCCACGAAGACGGGCGTTCGGGACCGCATTCACTCTGTCAAGCCATGCCGCAGATAAGTCGCGTTCGGGACCTTTGGGTTCGCATCCGAACACCTCGCGATAAAATTGGACCAGCCTTTTCCAATCTCTGGCGATCAGATTGGTGTGCACGTATTTCGCGCGGATTGGCATTCTTTTCTCCTAGAGGAGGCTTACAAGTATCACAATCCATGGGCCGATGTCATTCTGAGCGAAGGGAAGAATCTCTGATCGTTTCTGGATCGCTCGGCTGTAAAAATTGAGATGTTTCGCTCCGCTCAACATGACAGCACGAAGAATTGGCTGAACTTGCGGTATGCCGACGAATGTTTTGGGAACGGAATTGAAATGTTGTTGTCGCGATCCGATCACCGGTTTTTATCGCGACGGCTATTGTCGAACAGGACCAGAGGACGTGGGGCAGCACACGGTTTGCGTCCAAGTCACAGAGGAATTTTTGGATTTCTCGGTCTTGGATGGAAACGACTTGGTCACTCCGCATCCAGAGTGGGGTTTTCCTGGATTGAAGCCCGGCGACAAATGGTGCGTGTGCGTCACCCGCTGGAAAAGCGCGCTGGATCACAACCGCGCGGCGCCTGTGGATCTGGAGGCAACGCACGCTTCCGCGCTCGAGTTCGTCACGCTGGAAGAACTGAAAGCGCACGCAGTAACGCAAGCCTAACAAAACCTGCAGACCGACCGCATTTGAATCCCGTTGGGTTTGCCGCCACGCTACGGACCAATTGAAGCTTCCTTTTAGTCTTTTCCTGGCGCTGCGGTATTTGAAACCGAAGCGTACGTTTCTCTCCATCATCACATTGATCTCGGTCATCGGCGTGACGCTCGGCGTGACCGTGCTGATTCTTGTCATTGCAGTCATGACGGGATTCGATCGGGAACTGCGTCAGAAAGTCATCGATTTCGATGCGCACATTCTGGTCACTTCCGAGGACGTGTTCCGCGAGTGGCGCCCGCTCAAGGCCAAAATCGATAAAACGCCGGGCGTGGTCGCCACGGCCCCTTTTGTGCAAGGACCGGTGATTGCGGAATTCCACGGACGGCGGCTCGCACCGCTGATTCGCGGTATTGATCCCCAGCAGGAAGAGAAAGTCATTCCACTCCAAAAGTTCATCAAATTCGGCAAGCTCGATCTGGAGGGAGAATCAACGGTGCTCGGGATTGAGCTGGCGCGAAAACTCGGAGTCAGGGTCGGTGACAAGGTGACAATTTATTCGCCGGGCAATCTCGGCCAGGTCCTCGACAGCATTAAAAAACTGGAGAACGCGAAGGGCGAAGACGAGAAAGAAGCCATCGACGAGTTGCGCGATGTGATTCTCCCGAAAGAACTGACTGTCACCGGAATTTTTGAGACCGGCCATTACCTGCACGACTCGGAATTTCTGCTCGTGCCTGTTTACGTCGGCCAGGAGCTATACGGTCTGAACGACGCGTTGCACGGAATCACGGTGAAGACTGACAACCCATACGGCGCCGAACGCGTGAAACAGGAGATCCAGCAATTCCTGGAGCCGCCGCAGTACGCCCAGACCTGGATCGATATGAATCGCCAATATTTCGAAGCGGTGCGGCTGGAACGCACGGTGATGTTTTTTCTTTTGTTCTTCATCGTGATCGTGGCGGCTTTTGGAATCATGAGCACGCTCATCACCGTAACGGTCCAGAAGCGGCACGAGATCGGAATTGTGAAAGCGCTCGGGGCGAACATTGCGCAAATTGTGTGGGTCTTTCTTGGTCAGGGAACAATTGTCGGCCTTTTCGGAACGATCACTGGCTTGGGCCTCGGAATGACATTGATCCGTTATCGCAACGAGTTTAGTCGCTGGCTGGCGTCAACGTTGCACATCGAGATTTTCCCGCGCGAGGTCTATCAATTCTCGTCGATCCCGGCCGAAGTCATTCCGCATGACGTTGCCATTATTTGTATCAGCGCCTTCTTAATCTGTTCGTTGGCGGCGCTGATCCCTGCGTACTTCGCCGCGCGACTCGATCCGGTAAAAGCGCTGCGCTACGAGTGATCTGTAGCCACGGCTCTATGAGCCGTTTTCCGTCTGACCGCCCATAGGGCGGTGGCTACAGGGCCAGGAGAAAAGCGTCCAGCGCGCGAGAAGCATAATCGTATCCTTCCGGCCACTCGCTTTGGCGTGGTCCGGCTACGTTCAAGATGCCGATCTTGTTCTCGCAGACAAAATCGGAAATCAGCTCAGAGGCACGTTCAAGGGAAAGCTTTGACGCGTCGATCAATCGGTGTGGCCGCTTTAGATCAGCACAGAAGCGAATGGTCTGCTCGGTGCCGCCGCGAAGTTCTCCCGGATAAATCACGACAGTTCCATCGGAATCTTTCGCGTTCTGCAACGTGCGTTCTGTGAAACCGCCACCTTGTAATTCCTGAACTGGATATTGATCCGGAATTCTGCCGAACTCATCGAGTCGTCCGGCCGGACACCATCCGCCGCAGTTTAATCCGTGTCTGAGCGCGACATCGAGGGCGGCGCGATCTACGCCTGTTTGCCCGCCAGAGATGATCTTGAGTGTCTTCACTGTAGCGGCGGTCTCTGGCCGCCGACGACGCGCGATTGGAGTTCAGTCGCCGGTTGGAACAATGTCGGCGCGCTCGATCATGAGGATCACCGTTCGTTCCGGCGCGCGGGTACGGTGGCGCACGCCTTTCGGCACGACGAAACCCTGTCGCGGCTCGAGGCCGATCACGCGATCTTCGAGATCAATCAGAAATCGCCCCTCCAGCACGAAAAAGAACTCATCGATATCCGTGTGTTCATGCCAGTGATATTCGCCCTGAACGACCGCCATCCTAACGACTGAGTCGTTCACTTTGCACAGCGTCTGGTTGTACCATTTGTCGGTGCAGGCGTCGGCCAGCTTCTGCACATCGATCACTTCGAGCGGCCCGTGCAGGATGTTCAAGTACGTTTTGTATGGAAATTCCTCAACGGGCGTTTTCGCGGTCATAAACTTGATTTTAACAGCGAGCTTGCTACTCCAAGTTCACTTTCCTGAGTTCCTGCTGTCCTGATTCATTCTTCACCATCAAAATAATCGGTCTCCCCACCTTTGATGACGACGCGATCGGCTGCTGACGACTTGTTCACCTTCCACTTACCACTGTCGGGATAATAACCTGATTCGCCGATCGGGTTATCGGCGATGACATAGTACGTTAGGTCTTCGTCACCAGAGTTGATCAGTTGATGCGGTTCGTTTGGTCCGAAGATGAAGGTGTCGCCGGCCTCTACTTCAGTTTTGCCATCTTTGTGGCGAACAGTGCCCTTGCCGGAAATCACCAAATACAATTCCCATTGCGCGGAGTGCGCGTGGTAAGGGAAGTTGCACTTTCCTGCCGGCACTCGGCTCCATTCCAAATCAAACGGATGCCGCTTGGAAAGGTCCAGCGAAGCCGGTTCGCGTCCCAGTGCTTCAGAAATCCCTTTAAAGGAGACGACGTATTTTCCGCCTGGCGATTGCCACGGATCCTCTTTGATTTCGTTGAAGTTTACCTTCTTCATTGCGCGAGGTAGGGGCGATTGACCTCAATCGCCCGCGGGCGGTTCAGTGAACCGCCCCTACCAAATTCATTCTTCGCCATCGAAGTAATCGGTCTCATTTCCTTTCACGATCAGCTCTTCGGATTCTTCCCTGGCCACGGCCCACTTGCCGCTGTCGGGATAATAACAGGAATCTCCTGTCGCTCCGCCGCTGCGCGGATTGTCGGCGATGACGTAATAAACAAAATCGTCATTGTCTCCGTTAGTAAGCTGATGTGCCTCACCAGGCTGAAACAAAAACGCGTCGCCAGGTCCCACTTCGGTTATTCCGTTCTTATCGCGAACCTGGCCGCGACCGGAAACCACGAGATAAAGCTCCGATTCCGCTGCATGGGCGTGATAGGGGCAAAGAGATTTGCCTTTCGGTATTCGCACTAGCGCCAGATCAAATGGATGGCGCTTTGACAGATCGAGCGATTCCGGTTCCCGCCCAAGCGCAATCGAAATGTTCTTGGTAATTCGGCCAAACTTCCCTTTCGGCGATTTTTTTTCCTGCTCTGGAACGTCTTTGAGATTGATTTTTCGCATTTCGAAAAAAATTCTTCGTCAAACTAACGAGACGAAACCCGCTTCCTTGTGGCGATTGTGAAAACGGCAATGGCTGCCCAGACGAGGTTCACAAAGGTGGAGGGATACGATCCATAGAAAATCGTGTTTGCGGCCAACAGGAGGCTACCGCTCACGTTCAGGAACTGAAACACAGAAGAGTGTCCTTCCCATTTTCTGGCGGAAACCATTGCATACGCCACAAGCAGAGCTGCCGCTCCGACCCATCCGATCGCATCAAACCATAAGTGATTGTTCATGCAGCAATTGATCGTTTTCGCGCCCAACCGGTCATGTGTCCCATTTTTTCGGCAGCGTTTGTTTAAGCGTCTCCACTGGCTCGAACAAGTCCCCTTGTTTTTCGACACGCGCCAACGTTTGGTCGGAACGAAACTTTAAGAAGTCTGCGCGTTTCTTCTTCAAACAATTCTCCACTTCAACCCAGGTAACCGGCGTGGAAACAGTCGGCTCTTCTTTTGCGCGAAGTGAGTAAACGCAAATAGTGGTTTTGTGTTCGTCGTTCTGGCTCCAATCAACGAACACTTTTCCTTTGCGCACAGCCTTGGACATATTGGATGTGACACGATCAGGATGTTCGCGTTCCAGACGTTGGGCTAACGAGCGAGACAAACCTTTGGTCTGGTCGTAAGTCACCGCCGTGTTCAGCGGCACGTACACTTGCAAGCCTTTGGACCCGCTCGTTTTTGCGAACGCTTTCAATTTCATTCCATCCAGCAGCTCCCGCAGCCAGATCCCAACCTCACAGCATTGCACGATGTCCGCAGGCGCACCCGGATCGAGATCGAACACCATCATCGTTGGGCGTTCGACCTTGTTCTTGCGCGATAGCGATGTGTGCAGTTCGAGATCGGCGAGATTAGCTGCCCAGACGAGCGTGGGCAGATCGTTAGCAAGACAGTAATGCATGATCCGCTGGTTGCCTTCGCTCCACACCTTTGCCGTTTGCACCCACTTTGGCCTATGCACGGGGCAATTCTTCTCATAGAAAAACTCACCTTCCACGCCATTTGGATAACGCTTCATTGTGAGCGGGCGGTCCTTCAAGTGCGGCAAAAGCACCGGCGCGATCCGGATGTAATAATCGATCACGTCCGCCTTGGTGAAACCCGCCTTTGGGTAAAGCACCTTGTCCAGGTTCGATACCTGAAGCTTTCGATCGGCAACAACGAGTTCCGCTTTTTTCGCCATCGATATAATCTTCGCACAACGTCCACAAAAGACGCAAAGGTTCTAATCTTCTCTTACTCTTGATGACCCTTCTCCTTTTTGTGCAGACCCATTAAGCGAAGAAGCGTTCCGGCGGGAGCACCGGCTTGGGTTTGCAAATCCGGGCGACACAATGTTCCCAGCTTTCGTGCCCGCTCAGGATTTCGATTTCCACTCGCAGAAAATAAATCGGCACTTTCAGATCCGCCTCTGGCAGACGCGGCATGCGCACCGAGTCTTTTTCGGTGGTGACGATCATCGCCAGGTCACGGCGGATACAACGGTTGATGAAGCTGATCAGTTCCGCTTCGGTGTAATAATGATGGTCGATGTAGCTTTTCGCCAGATCGACGTGCGCGCCGAGTTTGGCAAGCGCGCCCTCAAAACTTTCAGGGGCAGCAATCGCGCACAGCGAACCGATGAACGCGCCGCGCAAAGCCTCGAGCGACAACTGTTCGCCCGTGAAAACATTCTGCAGGTAAAGCGGTTTGTGGGCGCATTCGATAACTTCCGCAGTGCGATTGTAACTCCGGATTCGTCGCATCAACTCGAAATTAGGCTCACCGGTGTTTTTCGTGACGAAAATGTAGCTGGCGCGACGAAGGTTGCGTGGCCTCTCGCGCAACGTTCCCCGAGGCAGCAGGAACTCGTTGCCAAAAGGTGCTTGTCGATCGACGAGAACCATATCCAGCCGATGCTTTAAATGGAGATATTGTAATCCGTCATCGAGCAGAAGTGTGTCGACCTGCCATTTATCGATGGCGAACCGGCCGCTTTTCACCCGGTCTTTATCCACGAGTACGATCACGTCCTTTAAGTTGTGAGCGAGCATGTAAGGCTCATCCCCGGCGGTTAACGAATCGAGCAACAGGGATTTTCCATCGGAAACGATCCGCGGAGGCTCGGAATCTCCGCGGAACCGGCTCCGCCAATCGCGTCTCCGCGGAACGCTTTTGTAACCGCGGCTAAGAATCGCCACTCGCCGTCCTCCTGCCTGCAAAGCGCGAGCAAACTTCTCAACAATCGGCGTTTTACCGGTTCCGCCGACTGTAAGATTACCGATGCTGATCACGAGACATCCGAGCGTGCGTTCGCGGAAAATTCTTTTGCGATAGAAATAAAGCCGGAATTGCACCAGCCCATCGTAGACGAACGAGAGCGCGTAAAGAATGCCGCGGAGGACGGTAGCTCGAACGCCATGACGTCGTTCGAGCACGACGTCGATTCCGAATTCTTCTAACTGTTCAAGTCGGCGGCCCATCTTAATGGTCGATTCCGGACCGCCGAAGGCGGATGGGCAAAACCTGCGCGCCGCGGTTGTCAGCGTGTGTGATGATCGTGTGAGCGGGCACGGCCGCAACGCGCGCCATGGCAATTGCAATTTTTTGGGGTGCTTTGAGCGTGATAGCCGCTATCGAGGATCCGCTTCCGCTAAGAAATGCGCCGAGCGCGCCGGCTCGCTCAGCGGCAGCGATCACACGTGGAAGAAACTGGATCAGTTTGGCGCGAAATGGCTGGTGAAGATTATCGGAAAAAGTGCCCCGCATTTTTTCGTAATCCCGTGATGCAAACGCGGCGGTGATCGCACATGCGTTCGCACAGTTTTCTACCGCAGCAACGCGCGAGATCTTTGAAGGCAAAATTCTTCGCGCTTTCGATGTTTGAATTTCAAGATCGGGAACTAGAAGCACGAAGTACAAGCGCGGCGAAACGTCGAAGCGTTGAACATTAGCGCCAGGGAGCGACGGCTTGGGCAGCCGTCGAAACATGACGGCTGGGAAGCCGTCACTCCTTGTAACGGTGAAGCCACCGAAGTTGGCCGGTGCGGCGTTATCAGGATGTCCTTCCAGTTCGGCGCATAATCGGAACAGGGTTGATCGATCGAGCAGCTTGCCACTGAGGTGGTTCAGGGCAAGAAGGATGCCGAGGCGAACCGTTGCGCTGCTGCCCAGGCCGCGACACCGTGGAACTCGTTCCACAATTGAATATGAAAACGAGAACGCACTGCGCCGTGTCTGCTTGAAAAATCGTTGTGCCGCGTCAGACACAATTCGTGGATGCGAAGATCCAGCCATTTTGCCGCGGACGACCGTGACGCTGTTATGGAGGCGCAGCGCGACGCCCAGACAATCGTAGCCAGGGCCGAGATTGGAAGTGCTCGCGGGAACACGAACGGTGACTTGTTGCATAGTTACGCCGTCGTCACGCGGCCGTTGACTCGACGGTGCGAACGTGACCGCGGCAGTGTAGCAACGCCGCGTTGCCCGGCAACCCATCCGTTGCGCCATACTGATTTCGAACTATCCCGTTGGAGCACAGAAACAAAATGATTATGGGATGGATTGACCCACGCTTGCTCCGCGATTTCCAGTCAGAGGGTACTGACGCGCACAGGCTTTGCACTATTGAGGATGGCTGGGTCGAACGCTTCGGCAGCGACGTTCTGATCTCGTTCAAAAGAGTGTTAGCCCGCGAACGGCTGCTGGAAGAGCTCCAAACCTGGGCCGATTCGGTCGGCTTCCAGGTGCGACGTGTCTTTGCGCGATTGATTCCGACAAAAAGCGAACGTCGCGAATCACCGGCCCTGGTCGTTGGCGATCCCAGCGAGAGTTTACAGACCGTCGCCACGGAATGGTATCTGCGGTTCGGCATAGACTTCGGCACCGGCTATTCGCCGGGTTTATTTTTGGACCAGCGGGACAATCGCCGCTACGTGCGTCATATCGCCCCGAAACGACTGCTGAATTGTTTTGCTTACACTTGTTCTTTTTCCGTATACGCGGCATGCAGCGGAGCAGGCACTTTCAACATCGATCTTTCCAAGAAATATCTCACCCGTGGACGCGAGAATTTCGCGCTGAACAACCTCTCAACAATCGATCATCGCTTTATCGCGGACGACGTGCGATCCGTCCTGGCGCGCCTCGCCCGAAGAGGTGAGAAATTCGATGCCATTATCCTCGATCCGCCGACTTTTTCGCGTTCTCCAAAAGGAGAAACGTTTCAAGTTCAAGACGATTTCGAGCGTTTGCTCATAAGCGCTCTGGCGGTGGCGGAGCGGGACGCCTATGTCCTGATCTCGACGAATTGTTCTGCCTTAGGCGAGCGTGCGCTGAAAGTGATGGCTCGCTATTGCCTGAAAGAAACGCGTCGAGCCGCGGCATTTCACCGGCCACTGCCGCTGCCTGATTTCCCGCCTCACACCGGTGCAAGCTCGATCTGGCTTGCTTTGCGCTGATATTCGATGCGCGCAAGATGACTTCAAAATGCGAATCATTAGCGTCATGGATCAGTTATCTCCTGAAATTGTTGCTGAGTTTCCCGAACGCGGAATGCAGTGGGTGAAAGACCGAGTCGAGACGGCGGTCAATGAAACCGGTGAGTACGTGCGCGAAAAGCCGACACAGTCTCTCTTCTATGCATTTGCGATTGGATACGTGTTGAACCGTCTGCCGTTGGGTCGAGTAATCGCAGGACTTCTTCGTCTGCTCTTTATGGCATTAAAGCCTGCGATCTTGATTTACGGTGCAGCCAAATTGTATCGATCGACACAGGAACGGGAAGCGCTGCAGCGGTAGAGCGTTGAAACGATTGGACCGCTGAGCGGGCAAGCGAGGCCGGGGGCCTTACTCATTCCAGCGTGAACCCGATCTTCAAAGTCACCTGCCAGTGCTCGATTTTTCCGTCGTCGATGTAACCGCGGGTCTCGGTTACCTCGAACCACCGCATATTGCGAATCGTCTTGCTCGCACGCGACAGGGCATTCTGGACCGCCTGCTCCATGCCGTTTGGCGATGAGCCAACAACTTCAATCTTCTTGTAAACGTGTTCAGCCATGCGCGGATTATTTCGCGGTTTGCAACGGAACACAATAAAAAGGGACGCACGGCCAGGTCGCCATTGCTCAGCAAATTTGCTTTACAAACCAAGACTCGTTCCAGCACCCTCTCGTCGTGCGAATATGGTTTGCAGTCTGTTTTCTGCTAACAGCTGCCTTGTGCTGTGTACACGCTCAGGACCAGGAGAAAAAACTGGTCGATCGGCTTCTCAAGCCTGACATGGCGCTGCAGAACGATGCGCAAAACAAGAAATTTAGCGGAGACGGTTCAGCATCCATCAACAAACGCGCAAACGTCGGAACATTTTTCGTTCACCGGAAATCGAGCTCGAAAAATTATGCCGGGACACGAGACTTCTCGACCACGCAATTTTATTCTCAGACCTACCGTGGCGGACGCACCGCGTACCAGGTCTCATCACAGCAAACCGTTGCAAATTCCAAGGCTACTTACGGGAATCAGACCGCCCGAGGTGTTCGTGACGCACCTCAGTCCGGGAAAAAGGTCGCCTCTCGTGCATATGCAGGTAACCGGCCCTTTCTGAACGAAGGCACAAATCAGAAGTCGCTCAACAGACACACCGAGCCGCTCACGATCGAGCAGGTGCGCGAGTTGTTGAACAAAAACAAGTAGCGCTCGTCCCGGCGAGGCGGGTGCGCTATTCTGTCACGGGATCATGCAACCGGACGAAGCTCTGGCGTTGTTGAAACAAGGCTCCGCCCAGATCATCAATGAGAGCGAACTGCGCGAGAAGCTTGCGCTAGATCGGCCGTTGCGTGTCAAGCTTGGGGTGGACCCGACGACATCAGATATCCACCTTGGCCACACGATTGTATTGCGCAAACTGAGGCAGTTTCAGGACCTCGGCCACCAGGCGATTCTTATCATCGGCGACTTTACCGGAATGATTGGCGACCCGAGCGGCCGGTCCGTTACACGACCGCACCTGACCCATCAGGAAGTGATCGCAAACGCGGCGACTTATCGCGAGCAGGCGTTTAAGATTCTTGATCCCCAGCGCACAGAGACGGTCTGCAACGGTGACTGGTTTCGTGCCATGTCTTTCGAAGACGTGATCCGCTTGAATAGCCGCGTGACGTTGCAGCAGCTATTGCAGCGGGAAGATTTCAAAGCGCGAATCGAAGAAAAGCACCCGATTCGCGCCCACGAAGTTCAATATCCAATTATGCAGGGGTGGGATTCGGTGATGGTGAAAGCCGATGTAGAACTCGGAGGAACGGACCAACTCTTCAACATCCTTATCGGGCGCGATTTTCAACGAGAAGAGGGCATGCCGCAGCAGGTCGTTTTTCTCCTCCCAATTCTTGAAGGGTTGGATGGCTCCAAAAAAATGAGCAAAAGCCTGGGTAACTACGTCGCCGTCAACGAGTCCCCGTCAGAAATGTTCGGCAAACTGATGAGCACTTCGGACGAGCTAATGGCGCGCTATTACGAACTGCTGCTGGCACGTGCAACGCCAAAAGACGTTCATCCGCTAGAGGCCAAGAAGCAGCTCGCGTTCGAAATCGTGCAAACTTATCACTCGGCAGATGCGGCGAAACGAACGCTGGATGAGTGGAACACGCGCTTCAGCAACCGCGACTTGAAGAACGCCGATCTGCCAGCCTTTTCACCCGGTGAACAACAAGACTTCATACTCGTCACTCTCGTATCCGACGTGTATCGAAAAGTATTCCAGTCACAAAAATCGCACAGCGAAGTCTCGCGACTGATTAAACAGGGAAGCGTGGAAATCGACGGAGTCAAAGTTCGCGATCCCAAGAGGAAAGTCGCCCTTCACCCAGGCCAGATCCTTCGCCTCGACCGCAAACGTGCCGTGCGAATAGCCTGGCCCGGGTGACCCAAACCCTGATCAAGGATAAATTTTACCGGTAGCGAATGCCGTTTCGTCAGGCGTGAGCCGGCTGAAGGACGGGCAAGACGCGCGGGCGCTCCACATAGCTGGACCTGATCCCCTCGAAATGCGCGCGGATGCTGCGGAGTTCGGCGTTTACAAAGCTGTCCACGAAATGCAGACGGCGGTCTAGCCAGGCAAAAAGCTTGTTTTTGATTTCGTAGTGGACGGCCAAGGTGATCTCGGTGCACTGCGGTCGGACCTCAGCGAAATCAACGATGCCCATCAGGCAAATGTTTCCCCCGGCGGACTCGAATGCATATTGGTTCGGGGAATCGCCATCTACCGACAGCAGCACAGTGTGCGCCTCGAAACCGAAGGGTCCGCGAAAGCTGAAATCGACGGTCTTGGATGATGTCACGGTCGCCCGTGTCACCATTAAGAACTGGCGCCGATAAGATTGAATACTGGCCAGACGTGCTTTGCACTCGGCCACCGGTTGACTCATGTGTAAGGTTTTTTCTAGGAGCATAGGATTTATTGGTTTTCGCCGTCTTTAGAAGCAATGGCGATGCCAACTCTTTTCTCTCGGGAGAAATGAGACCAATGGGCCGCGTAGTGTTCGTTTTTGCTACAGATCTGTAATGATCACAACATCACGCCGCCCAAGGACATACGGTTTTATCTTAGGTCGCTAAGTCACGCCACCTGTTTGATGCGATCGGCTGGGTTGGTGGCCCGAGTGGCGCGAATCGTATCCCTCATTGATAGAAAAATTTTTGCGCCATCTGCGCTGCCGAGCCGCGGGTCCGAGGCGCGATCAGGATGCGGCATCAAACCGAAAACATTCCGTTCGCGGTTGCAAATCCCGGCAATGTTTTCGATCGAGCCATTTGGATTTGCTTCCGGAACGACGTGGCCCCGCTCGTCGGTGTAGCGCAAAACCACTTGTTCATTGGCGTTCAGTTCACGCAACGTTTGCGGGTCAGCAAAAAAACAGCCCTCTCCGTGTGCCACAGGCAGCCGCAGAAGCGTTCCTTTCGGACAATGATGCGTAAATGGCGAATCATTTACCTCAACGCGCGTAGTGACCATCTCGCAAACAAACCTGAGTGAACGGTTTCGCACCAGTGCGCCCGGCAAAAGACCGGCTTCGCACAAAACCTGAAATCCGTTGCATGTCCCGAGCACCAGCTTGCCGGCGCGCGCGTCGCTGATCACTGCCTTCATGATCGGCGAAAAGCGAGCGATGGCTCCGCAGCGAAGGTAATCGCCGTACGCGAAGCCCCCTGGCAACACGACGGCATCGAAATCATCGAGCGAAGTTTCCTTGTGCCAGACGTATTCGGCCTTCAATCCATCGAGCCCATTTATCGCCGCGACACAATCCTGGTCGCAGTTGGAACCGGGAAACTGAATGACGGCAAAGTTCAAGGTGATTTAACGAGCGCGTGCGCGTTGCTCCGCGTGGTAATCGTTCACCACGAGACACGCATGGATAATTCCCGGTATCCAACCGAGCAACGTCAAAATGATGCTTAGAAAGAAACTTGCGATGCGGCCGGTCATCAGCACTGCAAGCGGCGGAAATACCACACAGAAAAAATATCGTAGCGCTTTCATAAACTCTTCCTCTTCCTCTAAATTTTCGTCTTCGGCTCTCTGTTGTTACCTAATTCGGCCTTTAGCAATTCATAATCTTCGATCACGGGATTCGACAGCAAATCGCGACAAAGCTGGTGCAGCCGCGAATCAAGTTCGCCGTCTTGCCCTTCGATCTCGATCTCCATGTATTTCCCGATTCGGACGCTACGCACTTCAGGCATCCCCAAGTGGCGCATCGCATCACGCACGGCGTTTCCCTGCGGGTCCAGCACTGCGGCTTTTGGCATGACGATCACCCTGGCGTTCATTACCGCACAATATTGCGACGATCTGAGGCGACAAGCGCAATCACTGCCATTTACTTCAAAACTACAACGTCAAGAATGCCGGTCCGTCGGAGAACATTCACGCCTACATCTCCTTCGTCGTGTCTCGTGAGCAAAAGATCAACGCTGGCGTCTCCCACTTTTAGTTCACGAATGCTGATTTGCGGAAGAAATTGCGGTAAGAAAGGCTTCGAAAACACCAGCCTTCGTTGTGGAGCGAACACATCGAGACCGAGACACGCTTGCAGCACAAGAAATACAGCACCAGAGGCCCATGCCTGCGGAGCGCAAGCAACTGGATACAATGTGGGCGCTTCACCGGGCCGTCGCGGAAAGCCACAAAACAGTTCCGGAAGCCGATGTAAATCGAAGAAGATGCTCGCGTCCATCATACCAGCCAGCACCATGGCGACCGATGCTTTAAGGTCGTACCTCGCAAATCCGGCGGCGATCAGAGAATTGTCGTGCGGCCAGATCGAACCATTGTGATACGACATCGGATTGTAGCGCGTCTCATTGCTGGCTACCGTGCGAATTCCCCATCCGGAAAAGGACGTTTCATCGGTCAATGTAGTGGCAACGCGACGCGCGTGTTCCTCCGTCGCAATACCCGCGAACAGACAATGTCCGGCATTCGACGTTCGCACCCTGCACGGCCGCTTACTGCCGTCCAAGGCCAGGGCGTATGTCGAAATGTCTTCACACCAGAAGATTTCCTCGAACCGGCGACGCAAGTTCTCGGCCTGGTTCTTCAGTTCTTGCGCGGCTGTACCATCGCCTAACAGTACAGCCAGCTCGCTCGCAGCGAGCTTTGCGGCATATACATAACTTTGCACCTCGCACAGGGCGATGGGCGCCTCGGCAAGAGCGCCGTCGCTGTGGAAGATCGGATCATGAGAATCTTTCCAGCCCTGATGAACGAGACCATGTCTCGACCTGCGGCTGTATTCGACGAAACCGTCACCGTCTGCATCGCCATAGCGGTCGATCCACTCAAGCGCGCGCTGGACGTTCGACCAAATCGACTCGACAAAAGCGCGGTCCCCCGTCCGCTTGTAATACGCGCCTGCGAGCATCACAAAAAGCGGCGTCGCGTCGATGCTCCCGTAGTAGCGCCTGAACGGCACCTCACCCAGGATGGACATTTCATCATCGCGGAATTCATGCAGTACCTTCCCGGGTTGTGCGTCTTGTTCGGGGTTCTCAGCATCGGCCTGATTTGCGGCGAGATACGCCAGGACACCGCGCGCGATCGATGGATCAAACCACAAACTTTGTAACGCCGTGATGATTCCGTCCCGCCCGAACACCGTGCTGAACCAGGGGACGCCAGCGTAAGGATACGGGCCATAGCGCGTCTCGGTTCGCATCATATGCAGATCGGCCAGCGAACGGTTCAGCCAGTCGTTGAACTGCTCATTGTCCGCGAAAATCTGCGGTTCCCGAGCACGCGTGCGTTCGAGCGCAGCGGTTGCGTCGTGCATAATCGTTTCGTAAGACTCGCTCGAGCCATGCGAATCGCCGTCCACCTCGCATGCAATGGCCCATTGATAAGTGGCATTCGCGCCGGGCTCCAAATGGACCTGGCAAGTGACGACAGACTTGGTCACACGAGATGGCTTCGGCTCGAACGTGATCCGCGTGCGACGAAACCGTTTGTCCAATCCTTCATACGCCAGCACTAGCCCGTCGTCAGTGATCTCAGGTTCCAAGCGACGACCATGATGCTCCCTATGCATCCCACGCAGTTCGAAAATATCGGCAAAATCGGCATCGAACTCGATCGATAAGACAAAATCGACAGCTGCGAGTCCGTAGTTATGAATGCGAAGCCGCTCGTGACAGGCTTTGTCCCACAAAATCTTTGAGCGAAACACGTGTATCGTTCCTCTGGGAACTACTACCTCGCTGTCGCGCCAGACATCGGGATTAGTAGCGTCTACAGCAAGAACCGCGTTGTCTTCGCGGACGGTGGAGCTCAGCAGCAAAGGCCGATCCTTTCCGAGCTTCAAAGTCAGCTGGGACAAAAATCGCGTGTCCTGATAAAACAATCCGAGTTCGCCGGTGCCGAACGTTTCAACATCGCCAAATCGATCGAAAACAGCATACATGTCTCCCTGTTTCAGAACGCGCGTGCGCACGTCCACCCGGGCTGAAGAGGAACGAATGTAATACTCGTTCCGAATTCGGATTACGTCTCCCCTGGCCATTACGCGGCCTCCGAGACATGCTGACTTCTACCAAACGCGCTCTCGACATGTTGCACGCAGTCATGCGCCATACGCGTAGCCGTGAAACTTTGCTGAAACATTTCGCGACATTGTTTTCGCCTCAACTGAGCTGTATGTCGGACCGCTTCTACACTCATACCCAAACTAAAGCCCTCCTCTTTAAATTTCTCGACCCAGCCCAAGCGGGTCAAATCATCCCTGCCGATAGCAGAGGCAGTTATCGCTGTGCCCCCTTAATCCTTCGATCAATTTTCCCGGCTTCTTATGTTCGAAGACGCGAACGAAAACGCGCGCACGCTGTGCCTTTAAGCTCGAGAAATGGGCTGTCTGACAGCCCGCGCACGCAAATCAAGCTGGTGGCGCTTCGCGAATAACTTCGCCCGCCTTTTTATCTTCGCGCAACCCCATGAAAACCGGTGCACGCAATTTTCCGTCGCGCGTCCACTCTGCAAATTTGATTTCGGCGACGAACTTCGGATTGATCCAATGTACCTTTTTCATCATCGAAGGTGTGATGCCCAGCACCCATTGGCCATTTTGTTTTGATGGCAGATCGACAAATGGACACTCGGCACGTTCCTCGCCGCGGAATTTCTTATGCAACGCGGCCAACGATTTCGTTGTAAATCCGGTGCCGACCTTCCCGGCGAATACGAGATCGCGATCTTTGTAGTAGCCGGCGAGAATTGCGCCGAAAAACTTGCGCGCCCCTTGCGGCGGAGTGTATCCGCCAATGACGAATTCCTGTTGATTGACACATTTGAGTTTTATCCATGCGCCGCTTCTCCGGCCGGGTTCGTAAACGGAGTTGTGTAATTTACCGATGATTCCTTCCAAGCCGCGGCGTTGCACTTCGCTGACGAGCTGTCTGGCGTCTCCACCAATCGCGCCCGAGTATCGAATTCGGGGATCCTCTGCGCCCGCACACAGTTTCTCCAAAACATTCTTCCGCGTCTCTAACGGCAGCGGAACGAGACTTTTGCCGTCGAGCTGGAGAAAGTCGAACGCATAGAAATAAACGGGTGATTTTCGCCCTTCCATCTCGCGCGCTTGCAAAAGCTGGAATGACGAACGGCCCTGCTCATCAAGCGCCACTACTTCGCCATCAAGCACACATTCGTCTGCTGGTAAATTTTTGACGGCGTCGACGATCTCAGGAAATCGCACGCTCAAATCGTTTTGATTTCGCGACAGCAACGAAACTTTGCCGCGATCCTTGATCGCAATCAGCCGGATGCCGTCGAACTTGAGTTCGTAAATCCAATCCCCGGTCGTTGGCGGCTTCTCCACCAGTTTCGCTTTCATCGGTTCGATGAAACGCGGTTTTGCGGCAGGCAACCCTGACAGGGACGGCTCGCCGAGCCGTCCGTGCGCCTCTGTGTCCCGGCGCGCCCGGCGGTTGTGCCCTATCGGTTCATCCTTTACTTTTTTTTTAATCGCCTCGCGAATTCGCGCCTTGAATTGCGATGTCGGATTCTGATCCTCTGCACGATCTGACTGCCACTCGGCGTCGCGCTCCTCCGCGATTTGTTTCATCGTTCGGCCGGTCTTAACCGATTCATCTTCGAGTTTGCTCGATATCGGTTTTACGTCGTCACCGGTCTTCAGGATCAGCCACTGATTCTTTTCGCCGTCGCGGCCGCGGATCCGCACGAGGGTCCATTCGCCTTTGGCTTTTTTCCCATCGAGAAGGAGGTGCAGCTTACCTTCGCGTAGAGATTTCAAAGGTTGCTCACCGTAAACGTAGTAGGTGCCGCGGTCCCACACCATCACGGTTCCACCGCCATACTGCCCTTGGGGAATCACTCCCTCAAAGGCTTCATATTCAATCGGATGGTCCTCGACTTCGACGGCAAGATGTTTCTCGCCGCGCTTCCAGGAAAGGCCCTTCGGCAGCGCCCACGATTTCAGCACGCCTTCCATTTCCAGGCGGAAGTCGTAATGCAACCGGCGCGCAGCGTGCTTTTGAATGACGAATCGCGAGGCCCCTTTGATTTTTTTCGGAAGGGGCTTCCCTGCTGGCTCGCCGGTCTTTTTGAAGTCGCGTTTGCGTTTGTATTCGGTCAGCGCCATCGCACTGAAATAAACCACGGATTGCCAAAATGGGCACGCGAGTTGTGAACTGCTTGCCGCGGCGAGCGCCGCTACAACAAATTACCCGTCGCTCGGCAGCGGCTCGCCGACGAGGTACCTGACAAAACGCCGAATGATGATGTTCTCGCCTAATTCGGCAACCTTGGACGTCAGCAAGTCGCTAATTGTCACATCGGCATTTTTGATGAAGCCCTGCTCAAGCAAGCAAACGGTGCTGTAGAATTTCTCGAGTTTACCGTCGACAATTTTGTCGGCAACGTGCGCCGGCTTGCCTTGTACTTGTGCCTTGTAGATCTCACGTTCCGCCTCGATCAGGTTTCCCGGAACATCAGCGCGGCTGACGTAGAGAGGGTGCGCAGCGGCGATATGCAGCGTGATGTCTTTCACGAACTCGCGGAAATTCTCGTTTCTCGCTACGAAATCAGTCTCGCAATTCACCTCTACGAGTACACCAACCTTGCCCTGCAGATGAATGTAGGAGGCGACGATTCCCTCCTTTGTCGCACGCGTGGCTTTTTTCGCGGCGGTGGCAATTCCTTTCGTGCGCAGGATCGTTTCAGCCTTTTCCAAGTCACCGCCGCTCTCGACAAGAGCACGCTTGCAATCCATGAACCCAGCGTTGGTCTTGTCGCGGAGTTGCTTGACGAGTTTTGGATCGATTTCAGTTGTTGCGTTCATTAGTCCTTGGAGTCGTTGAAGCGTCAGAAAGGTGAACCGCTGAAGCGGCTGACGTCAGGCCGATACGCCTGCCATTTCCACCTGTTCGCGGACGCGGGTCTCGCTGCTGGCCGAAACAATCGCATCGACCAGTTTTTGTAAAATTACCCGGATCGCACGGATGGCATCATCGTTCCCCGCAATCGGATAATCGATGAGTTCGGGATCGGCGTTGGTGTCCACAATAGCGACCACCGGGATTCCGAGGCGGCGCGCCTCATTGACAGCGTTTTGCTCGCGTAGCGTGTCGATCAGCACGAGCACATCGGGCAGTGCTGACATCTCGAGAATCCCCTCGAGGTTGCGCCTGAGCTTCGCAGCCTCACGATTCAGCGCAGCCAATTCTTGTTTTCCCATTTTCTTGTATTCCGGCGACTGCTCGATCTGCTCGATATATTTCAATCGGCCAATGCTCTTGCGGATCGTAGTAAGATTGGTCAGCGTGCCGCCCAACCAGCGCTGGTTTACGTAGAATTGCCCACATGCCAATGCGGCTTCTTTTATCGCTTCCTGTGCCTGTTTTTTGCACCCGACAAACAAAATCCGGCCACCGCGGCGCGCGACCTCCTGGAGGAAATCGGTTGCCCGCCGGAGTTGCCTCACCGTTTCATCAAGATTGATGATGTAAATCTGGTTGCGCTGTTCAAAGATGAACGGCTTCATCTTTGGATTCCAACGCTTCGTCTGGTGTCCAAAATGGACACCAGCTTCCAGTAATTCAGGCACTAATTCTGTTGTTTCTGCCATAAGAGAAATTCCCGAAGGCGGGACGCTCCCAGAACGGGAGCGTGAAGATGCTATAGGCCGCGCCGGTGCGCAACTTTAAATTCACCTTTGCTACGGCGTCATTAAGGGCTGCGTGGGGACCCCTGATGATGCGACTTTAGATGTCGATCCTCAACGCCTCCAGACGCAAAGCGCGATCTCGTTGAGGAGTGAACCGTAGGGCGTGTCCTCCTTCCAAGAAGGATGTGAATCAGCAACAAAATCGGCAAAACGAGGCCTACGGCGATATGAATCCAGCTCGTCCACGCACGCAGCCTTTCGCCGCCCGCGTAATAAAGGCCATAGCCAGTGATGGTCAAAACCGCGAACGCACTCAGAAAAACCGATCCATTTGCTCGATTGCGGCGCGCCCGCCACGCGAATCGCACATGCGCGTTCAAGAGCATGCCGACAAGTACCAAAACTGCCATCGCCGCAGCGCCATGAATTTTCATCGCCCACGTTTTCGCGGTCATCTCAAAATCACCAGGCGACGCAACAAGGTAATTCCAATATACCCATGCCACTCCGCTCAAAAAAATCAGCGCCAAAACGGCGTAGAGAAAATATCTCTGCAATCGCTTCAATCGAATCGAGTCCGGTCGCGGGTGTCGCATGGTGAATTAAACTTCCACAATGGCGCGCCATCGCGCTCAAGCAACAATGCGTCCGCGTGATATCGGGCGAGCAAGGGAACAGATTCCTCCCCGAGGACGACCACAATTTTGGTCAAAGCATCAGCTATCATGCAAGCGGACGCTGCTACGCTGACGCTGATTAGCTTGCGCGAAGATAGACATGTGCGGCCGTCGACCAGCGAGCTGACCACCGCCCGGCCACATCTTTTCTGAGCGAAATAGATTGCGGAGGTCGCCAGAGCACGCTCCCGCAATTTGATCGCGCCTGCCGGCCGCATTGGCTCCGTCGGATGGCGCAAATGGACGAGTTCCGATTTCAATCCAAAAACGCGCAGGTCGCCACCGGCATTCACCACTCCAGCGGAAACCCCCGCGCGTTTTAAAGCTTCAACCGCGCGATCGACCGCAAAACCCTTGGCAATGCCACCAAGATCGACAATCACGCGTTCGTCGAAATCGAACGGTGCAATCTTTTTCGAGAACAATGTCGCGCCAGTTCCCGTTGCTTACATTCCGGTATCGCCGCGGAAGATAGTTCCACTGCATCAGTTTCCGCGCGACCGTGATGTCGAAAAGGCCGTCACTCTGACGCGACAATTTTTGCGCCGCTCGCAAGACGCGCCATGTCCAGTGGTCAACTTTCACTTTGCGCAGAAATGATTCACGATTCATCCGAGAAATATCGCTGGCCGGATTGTGAAAACTCATCTGTCGGTCCACCCTGGCAATGGCATCGAAGGCGCGATCGATAGCCGCGTGCAATCTTGCTTCGCTATCGCCTCGAGCGGTGATCTCTACAAACGTGCCGAGAGAGGGGCGAGCCCGCCGTACTCTATTTGAGGCAGACCTCATATGTTGCAAGGATACGGTGAATGCCCTCGGTCACGTGCCGGCAGGAAAGCGTTGCGCCACTGATATTGTTAATGCCTTCGTTGAGAGCGAACCGCGAGCGCGGTGCTTTGCCGACGAACTGCTTTCGCCAATCAGGATTGCGAATTTCTCCCCCATAACTTTCCCGGTAATTGAGAATTTCAATTTGCTTAACCGTTCCCTCCGGCGAAAGCGCCACTGCATAATCGATCACGAGATGTTTGCCGATGACGTAATCGACAATGAAGAAGCCGTGAAGTTTTCCATTTTGCATGGCCCGCCAGATTTCCTGGCCGCGCAAAAGTTCTTTCTGTCCACTCTTCGCCTCGATCGCTTTAATCTGCGCAGGCGTAAATTTAACGTGCGCTGGGATGAATTGATCGCACTCGGGGAAGCACAACTTCTGCGCCGCGGAAACAGTCAAGTACTGCTGTGCATAGGAAGGCAGCGGAACGGTGACGCTGATCGCGGCAGGCAAGATCCAGCGTGGAATGTGAGTCATGCCCAGAGTGGTTGAGCGCTCGCCTAGAAGAAGAAACCGACTGCCCCGAGCAGATGATCAGCGCGTGGCGAGTCCGGCGCATTGTCCAGCGCGAATTGGTAGTCGATTTTCAAGACGACTTGTGGCGTCGGGAATAGAGCCATGCCAAGAGTGTGAAATTGTCGCTGGCCCTGGCCGGTTGGCAAGTTCTCATCGATTCCGGCGAATCCGCCAGTCTGCAAATTCTCGTATGTATAGCGATAAAACGGCACGAGTTCCCAGCCGTTGTGCACGTAGTCGCTGAGATCGATATGGTACGCGGCTTCGAGCGAGAAACCCCAGAGATTTTTACCCACATTATTTTCCGGATCACCATCATTGTTCGCACGGAGATTGCTCGGCGTGCCGATGATCGCGTCAACTACTTCACCACGAAACTCGAAACCGGTTCTCGGCACACGATAACGCACCTCGGTATCGAGCATCGTCACGCTGTTATGACCTAACGAATGGCCCGTCGTCGCCATACGCACCGCGCGGCGTGACGTTCGGGGTAAAGAAAACACTCGAGCTTCCATTTAAGCCGGGGATAAACGGAGGTGTGTAACTTAGACGCAGCGCAAAGCCAGGCGCATTCTTGGTTTGATTGAAGTCGCCGATGGGCGTGCGAGCGAGACCGAGCGCTTCGGTTCCCGCTGATTCCACCTTCGTAAGGCGAGCCATCATCAGGGACGCCGCCATTTTGACCGATATCTTCCAACCCTGTGTTGATCTGGAATTGATAGTTCAGGTTGTTGACGATCTTGCCGTAGATACTCGTGCTGCCTTCGAACCACGTTGTAGGGATCAATCCATCGTCTAACTCCGGCCGATTCACGCTATAGAACTGCGTCGGCTCGTGAAAAAGGTTGATGAAGCCGAAAGGCACGACATCGACACCGGGCGAGCGCCAGTTGAAGTGCTCGTTAAACAGGAAGTCGACGTAGGCTTGTTCGAGTTCCACCGCGCCAGTCAGCTTGTCATCTGCGTCGTCGGCGATGCCACCGTGCTCGAATTCGATCTCGGCGTTGAAGATGATGTTATCGGTGATTTGATACGTCGGGAGTAGCACAATGCGTTGGGCATCAAATCCATTCTTCCATCCCCCCGACGCCTCATTGCCGCCGAATTTCAATTCGCCATAAGCGCCAATGCTCAAAACTGCGCGGCTGCGATAGCCAAGTCCAAAAAGGGGCTTGCCCGACGAGGTAGTGATCCCTTCCGCGGTCGCGACCGTGTTGTTCTCGTCCGGAACCACGATCGTCTTGCCGGACGATTTTTTTGCCGTGGAGGCCGCCGCCGTCTTCTCGCTTGGGACATCGCCGTTTTCATAACGCTCAAGGCGCTTTTCCAGCGAAGCGACTTTTGCCTCAAGCGCTTTCAGCTCCTTGAGCAATTCGGCATTGACGGCTGTTTGTTGATCGGGGGATTGAGCAAAAGATAAATTGACGACTACAAGAATGGCGCAACAAACGGTGAGCAATAGCTTCATTGCTCGAAGCGTAACGGAACAAAACAAAGCTCGCTGCCGGAGCGTTGCTAATTTTTAGCGATCAATTGCAGCTGCAATCAGGACCATTCTTGCGCGGCGAGATTCTTTTCCGCGTATCGCGCCAGGATCCAACAAAGATCGGAAAGACGGTTTAAATAGCGCAGGATCTCCGGATTTGCATCCTTGGCCGCAGCGACGCGACGCTCGGCCCGGCGGCACGTGGTGCGCGCGAGATCGAGAGCGGCAGAAGTCGCGTTCTTGCCGGGGATCACCCAGTCTTTCGGATAAAGTGTTTTGTCTTTCTCGAGATCGGAAATGACCGCTGAAATGCGGTCCACCATTCCCGAAGTCGTAAGTTGATATCCGTCTTTAACGTAACGCTCCCGATCGCCTGGCGCAGTTGCCAGCTCACCCATTACAACGATCAAATCTTTTTGTGCGGCGAAGATTTCGTCGGAAATGAATTTGTCCTTTGCAATAGAGCGAGCCAAACCAAGCGCGGCAGTCAGTTCATCAACACAGCCGTAAGCATCGACGCGCGGATCGGCTTTTGATAACCGCCGTCCGTACATCAGCGACGTTTCACCTTTGTCGCCAGTTTTAGTGACGATGGACACGGGAACCAAACTGTAGGGCGTTTCTGGGAAACGCCAATCTCGTTGAACGGCGTCTGATACAGACGGCCTACAATACCAGCTAACCGATTGCAGGTTGCGGTTCGGCTTCTTCCATCACTGGCGCGCCAACCGGCTCGCCTTTTTCCACGAGCTTGAGCTGACGATGCTCAGGGAACCCAGTTCCGGCGGGAATCAGGTGACCCATGATCACGTTTTCCTTGAAGCCGCGCAGCCTGTCGATTTTGCCCAGAGTGGCCGCTTCAGTGAGAACACGTGTCGTATCTTGGAATGAAGCCGCGGAAATAAAGCTGTCGGTTTCTAGCGAAGCCTTAGTGATGCCGAGCAGCACCGGAACAGCCTCCGCAGGCTTGCCACCTTTCTCCACGACTTTCTTGTTCTCTCCATCGAAGTCGAGCTTATCCACCTGATCGCCCCAGAGCAGCGCTGTATCGCCGGGATCGGTGATCTTCACTTTGCGCAACATTTGGCGCACGATGATCTCGATGTGTTTATCGTTGATCTCCACGCCCTGGAGCCGATACACCTCCTGCACTTCGTTCACCAGGTGCTCCTGCAACTCCTGCGGACCGCACACTTCCAGAATCTCGTGTGGCACAACGGGGCCTTCGGTCAGTTGTTGACCCTTTTTTACGAAATCGCCTTTGAATACGATGATGTGTTTGGTGAGCGGAATGAGATGCTCTTCCTCAGCGCCCGTATCCGGATCTTTCAGAACCAAACTCCGTTTGCCACGTACGGTTCCGCCCAGCTCGACGATGCCATCGATCTTGGCAATCTCAGCTGCATCCTTGGGCCGTCGCGCTTCGAACAATTCCGCAACGCGCGGCAGACCACCCGTGATGTCCTTTGTCTTTGCGACTTTGCGTGGCGTTTTTGCCAGCAACGCGCCTGCCCGTATCTTCTGACCCTCCTCGACGATGACGTGAGCGCCCGCGGGAATTGAATAGCTCGCGAGCACTTCCTTTTTGTCATCTACAACAACAACTTGCGGGTGCAGGTCTTCCTTGTGCTCGATGACCATGGTCCCCATAAGGCCGGTTGCCTCATCGACTTCCCGTTTAATTGTCACTCCGGCAATCATGTCGCGGAATTCGATCTTTCCGCCTTTGTCGGTGAGGATCGGCACATTGTATGGATCCCATTGCACAAACGTTTCGCCCTTCTTCACAGACGCCCCGTCCTCCTTGGAAATCACCGAGCCGACAACGATGTTGTAGCGCTCCAGTTCGCGGCCCTCTTCGTTATGCACGCTGATCGAGCCGTTTTTGTTCAACACGATCCAACTTCCGTCGAGTGCCTGCACAGTCCGCAAATCATTGAACTGCACCGTGCCATCGTTCTTCGCCTTAATAATCGGTTGCTTAAATGTCTGACTGGCGGTGCCGCCGATGTGGAACGTGCGCATCGTCAACTGCGTCCCCGGCTCGCCGATGGATTGCGCGGCGATGATACCGACAGCTTCACCGAGCTTGACGAAGTCGCCGGTGGCTAGGTTGCGACCGTAGCACATAGCGCACACGCCCCGGCCACACTCGCAGGTGAGCACCGACCGGATCTTGAGTTGCTCGACCCCGATGCGTTGCAAGTCGGCTGCGGTCTTCTCGTCGACGTATTGGTTTGCCTTAATGATTTTTTTCTTTTTCTCCACCGGGTCGCCGATTGTTTCGCAGCTGACCCGTCCTATAATCCGCTGGCCAAGATCGACCACTTCCTCGTCGCCTTCGTAAATCGAGCGCACCACGATGCCGTTCACGGTCCCGCAATCGTCCTTAACGATGATCACATCCTGTGCCGCATCCACGAGTTTGCGGGTGAGATAACCGGAGTCGGCGGTTTTTAGGGCCGTATCGGCAAGACCTTTGCGCGCGCCGTGGGTAGAAATGAAGTACTCCAGCACGGTGAGTCCTTCGCGGAAATTTGACGTGATCGGCCGCTCGATGATTTCGCCGCTCGGTTTGGCCATCAAACCGCGCATGCCAGCGAGCTGGCGTACCTGTTGCCGATTGCCGCGTGCGCCGGAATCGACCATCAAAGAGATTGGATTGTACTCCTTGCGATCCTGATTTTCCTCGATCTCGCGGAACATCACGTTGGAAATTTGATCGCCGGCGTGCGTCCAAATATCGATGATCTTGTTGTACCGTTCGCCGTCGGTGATGATGCCGCGGCGATATTGCTGGTCCACCTGTTTGACTTGCTTGTGTGCATTGTCCAACTCGGTTTCTTTCCGTTTTGGAATGATCATGTCCTCGATTCCGATCGAGATACCAGCGCGAGTCGCTTCTCTAAATCCGAGCTCTTTCAGTTTATCCAGCGTGGCAACCGTGACTGCGGGGCCGGCGATTTGATAGCAGCGCCAAATAATGTCGCTGAGTTGTTTTTTGCCCGCTGGTTTATTGAAGAAACCAAGTTCTTTCGGCCAAATTTGACCAAAAATCACGCGACCGGCGGTTGTCTCGATAACGTTGATGTCGGAATTTCCATAAATAGTTTGATGCCCGCGATCGGGATTCTTAAACAAAATCCGATCATGCGTTTTGATCGTGCCTTCGACCATCGCGAATTCGACTTCGGACGCGTCTGCAAATAGCGGTACATGACGCCCGTCCTTCTTCTGCATTCGCGGATTTTGAGTTATGTAGTAGCAACCGAGGGTGATGTCCTGACTAGGCGTGGTGATCGGTTTACCGCTCGACGGAGAGAAAATATTGTTCGGAGCGAGCATCAACATCCGCGCTTCCAACTGCGCTTCGACTGACAGCGGAACGTGCACGGCCATTTGGTCGCCGTCGAAGTCGGCGTTGTATGCGGTGCAAACGAGCGGATGAATTCGAATGGCTTCACCCTCGATCAACTGGGGTTCAAACGCCTGAATCGATAGACGGTGCAAAGTCGGAGCACGATTCAGGAGGACCGGATGGCCTCTGGTAACTTCGTCAAGAATGTCCCAGACTTCTGGCGTCTGGCGCTCAATCATCTTTTTCGCGCTGCGTACCGTGTGGACGTAGCCAAGATCTTTCAGCCGACGAATGATGAATGGCTCGAAAAGAACCAATGCCATCTTCTTCGGCAGCCCGCACTGATTCAGCTTGAGCTCCGGACCAATGACAATCACCGAGCGGCCCGAGTAATCGACGCGTTTACCTAACAAGTTCTGTCGGAAGCGGCCGCCCTTGCCTTTGAGCATGTCACTCAGCGATTTGAGCGGACGATTGCCTGCGCCAGTCACGGCGCGACCGTGCCTGCCGTTGTCGAACAAAGCGTCGACGGCCTCCTGCAACATGCGTTTCTCGTTTCGGATGATGACATCCGGCGTCTTGAGCATGAGGAGATTCTTGAGCCGGTTGTTACGATTGATCACGCGACGATAAAGATCATTGAGGTCCGAGGTCGCGAAACGTCCGCCTTCCAACGGGACTAAAGGACGCAAATCCGGCGGAATCACCGGCAGCACCTCGAGGATCATCCACTCGGGTCGCGCACGTGAACTCTGGAAGCCTTGAACAAGCTTCGTACGTTTCGCCAGTTTCTTGCGAATCTGCTTGCTCTTTGTCGCTCCCATCGCTTTCTCCAGCTCTTTGTTGAGCTTGTTAAGGTCGATCTCGGAGAGAAGTTTCTTAATCGCTTCTGCGCCCATTCCAGCGACGAAATCTTCGCCGTATTGTTCCTGGGCCTCACGATATTCGACTTCGTTCAGCAGTTGTGTTTTCTGCAATGGCGTCTTGCCAGGATCGATGACGATATAGTCTTCGTAGTAAATCACGCGCTCAAGCTGACGCGCACTCATGTCCAGCATGAGTCCGATGCGCGAAGGCATGCATTTGTAAAACCAGATGTGCGAAACCGGCACTGCCAGCTCTATGTGTCCCATCCGTTCACGACGGACGCGCGCGAGTGTGACTTCCACACCGCAACGGTCGCAGATCACACCTTTGTGTTTGATGCGCTTGTATTTTCCGCACGAGCATTCCCAGTCGCGAGTCGGCCCAAAAATTCGCTCGCAGAAAAGTCCGCCCTTCTCAGGTTTAAACGTGCGGTAATTAATTGTCTCCGGGTTTTTGACTTCGCCTTTGCTCCATGAGCGCATGGTGTCGCTTGAGGCGATGCCAATTGCGACTTGATCAAAACCTACTGGGCGTTCTTCGCCCACTAACTCACGCCAGGAATGTTCGTTCATGATTTCTCCGAATAAGTGTGAAACTAAAAATTATGCGACGCTTTCCAGAAAGGTGGGCGCCTGGCTTCCAACCTTCACGTCGAGACCGAGGCTCTGCATTTCCTTGATCAACACGTTGAAGGATTCAGGCGTTCCAGCTTCGAGCGAGTTGTCGCCCTTAACAATGGACTCGTAGATACGCGTGCGGCCCTGCACGTCGTCGGACTTAACCGTCAGCAATTCCTGCAATGTGTAGGCCGCGCCATACGCTTCCAGCGCCCAGACCTCCATCTCTCCGAAGCGTTGACCACCATATTGCGCTTTACCGCCGAGCGGCTGTTGAGTAACAAGCGAATACGGTCCCACTGCGCGCGCATGAATCTTGTCCGCCACAAGGTGACCGAGCTTCATCATGTAGATGTGGCCAACCACAACTTCCTGATCGAACGGATCGCCGGTGCGACCATCGAATAGACGCGCCTTTCCGTTCTCTTGCACCCATGTGAAGCCCTCCTTCTTTCTGGCCTCGCGCAAATACTCGCTGATTTGTTTTTCCTTGATTCCATCGAAGACCGGGGTGGCCACTTTGAATCCAAGTGCTTTGGCAGCAACGCCGAGGTGGGTCTCCAAAACCTGACCCACATTCATACGGCTCGGAACGCCTAACGGGTTAAGCACAATATCGACCGGTGTTCCGTCCGCGAGAAACGGCATGTCTTCCTCGGGCACGATGCGCGCCACGACGCCTTTGTTGCCGTGACGGCCCGCCATTTTATCGCCAACACTGAGCTTGCGCTTGCTAGCGATGTAAACTTTAACCTGTTTGATTATCCCCGGTTCGATCTCCTCGCCGCTTTCCACGCGGTCCGTCGCGCGATCCTTTTCGAGCTCCAGCTCAGCGAACTTATGCTCGTATCCGCCAATGATCTCGCGGATCCGATTCCGAATCGGGCTGGGATCGATCTCGATGTGATCGTGGGCAGTCGCCAATTTTCGCAAAAGCGTTTTCGTGATTTTGCGATTGGCTGGGATGATGATTTCACCGCTCTTGGCATTCACGACATCGAGCGGAATTTTTTCGCCTAGCAGGACGTTGGAGAGTGAATCGGTGAGCTGCTCAATGAGTCCTTCTCTCTTGCGCTTATGGTCTTCGCCAATGCTCTTGAGCTGCCGTTTGGTTTCGGCCGGAGTAAGTTTCTCGCGTGAAACTTCGCGGCGGGATGACACCTTCACGTCCATCACGATGCCGTACGTTCCAGAGGGCACGGTAAGTGACGTGTCTTTTACGTCGGCGGCTTTCTCTCCAAAGATCGCTCGAAGCAGCCGCTCTTCCGGAGCCAGTTCCGTCTCGCTCTTCGGCGTAATTTTCCCGACCAGGATATCGCCGGGCTTCACCTCCGCACCGACCCGCACGACGCCGTCCGGACCCAGGTTGCGCAAAGCTTCTTCGCTTACATTGGGGATGTCGCGAGTAATCTCCTCGGGGCCGAGCTTCGTATCGCGCGCGCCGATCTCGAACTCGTCGATGTGAATGGAAGTGTATATATCTTCCTTCACCGTCTTCTCCGAGATCATGATAGCGTCCTCGAAGTTGTAGCCGTTCCACGGCATGAACGCGACGAGCACATTGCGGCCGAGCGCCAGTTCGCCACGATCAGTGTTCGGCCCATCGGCAATCACTTGGCCGCGTTTCACATGCTGGCCTTTACGAACGATAGGTTTCTGATTCACGCAGGTGCCGGCGTTCGACCGCATGAATTTTCGGAGCTCGTAAACGTAAGTCCCGGCCTCGGAATCGGTTTTTATCTTCTTTTTGCTCTCGGGCAAATGGCCGTCCTTTGTGACGACAATTTGGTCAGCCGTGACCGAAGCGACCTTGCCGCTGTCGATCGACAGAACAACTGCGTGTGAATCGCGTGCAACTTTTGCTTCAAGACCGGTGCCGACCAGCGGCATCTCAGAAACAATCAGCGGCACGCCCTGGCGTTGCATGTTGGACCCCATCAGCGCGCGGTTCGCGTCGTCGTGTTCTAAGAAGGGAATGAGGCCGGCTGCTACCGAAACGAGCTGCTTCGGCGAAACGTCCATGTAATTCACCTTCGACGGATCGACTTCGAGGAAATCCCCGCGATAACGCACCGAAACCTTTTCACCGGTGAAGTGACCGCGCCCATCGATGGGCGCATTCGCCTGCGCGACGAGGAAGTTCTCTTCACGGTCAGCAGTGAGATAATCGATTGCATCGGTGACCCGGCCGTTCGTCACCTTGCGATACGGTGTTTCGATAAAACCAAACTCGTTGATGCGCGCGAACGTGCTCATTGAGCTGATCAAGCCAATGTTTGGGCCTTCGGGCGTCTCGATCGGACAAATGCGGCCATAGTGCGATGGATGAACGTCGCGCACTTCAAAGCCGGCGCGCTCGCGGCTCAAACCTCCCGGGCCAAGAGCGGACAAACGCCGCTTGTGCGTCAATTCTGCGAGCGGATTTGTCTGATCCATGAACTGCGACAGCTGTGATCGACCGAAGAAATCCCTGATCACCGCGCTGAGCGCTTTGGGATTAATGAGCTTTTGTGGCGTCATCCCGTCCACGTTGATGTCGAACAGAGTCATCCGCTCCTTGACCAGACGCTCGGTACGAGCAAGACCGACGCGGCATTGGTTGGCCAGTAGTTCGCCCACAGTGCGGACGCGCCGGCTGCCGAGGTGATCAATGTCATCGAGCGTGCCTTCGCCGCGTCGTAGATTGATCAAATATTTGATCGCCGCGATAAAGTCTTTGTCGGTAAGGATGCGCTCGGAAGAATCGACTTCAATTCCAAGCTTCTGATTGATTTTGTAGCGGCCAACTCGGCCAAGATCGTATTTCTTCGGATCGAAAAAGAGTCGCTTGAGCAAAGCGCGGGCGTTGGCGACGGTCGGCGGATCGCCTGGACGGAGACGGCGGTAAATGTCTTTGAGAGCTTCCTCCTGGTCGTGCGCGGGATCTTTTCTAAGCGCCTTTACGATCGTGTCATCATTTGAGATGTCGATCACTTTGGCCTCGTGAATATTCAACGCCATTATCTGGCGGACCGTCGCCAGAGTCAGAGGCTCAAACGCTCGCGCGACCGTTACCTCACCATCGCGGATATCTGCTGTGAGCACTTTGCTGGCGAGCTGTTCTTCATCGAGTTTGTCGCTCAGCTTCAGGGTTTCGATGTTGTAAAAAAGTTTGATGACCTCCTCGTCAGAACCATAGCCAAGTGCGCGAAGGAAAGTCGTGGCGAGGAACTTTCGACGGCGCTTGCGTCGGTCGAGATAAATGTAAAGCAGGTCAGCCGTATCGAATTGCACCTCGATCCATGAACCGCGGTCTGGAATAATGCGGAAGCTATAGAGGACTTTACCGTTGACGTGGACGGTGGATTCGAACGCGATGCCGGGAGAACGATGCAATTGGCTTACCACAACGCGTTCCGCACCATTGATGACAAAGGTGCCCTGCGGTGTCATGAGCGGGATCTCCCCCATGTACACTTTCTCTTCCTTTGTGCCTTTCTCTTCCCGCAATTGGAACGTTACGTGCAGCGGTGCACTGTAGGTTTGCCCTTCGCGCTGCGCTTCAAGCGGCGACAGTTTTGGTTCACCGATATCGTAGTGGCTGAAATCAAGAACCGCCTTCTCATCGTAGCTTTCTATAGGGAAAACTTCTTTGAAAACCGCCTGAAGTCCCTGATTTTTGCGCTTCGAATACGCGACGTCTTTCTGAAGAAAATCGACGTATGAATTTGCCTGAACCTCAATGAGGTTGGGCGGTTCGATGGCTTCCTTGATACTTCCGAAGTAAATGCGTTCCGACATAGTGCTTAAGCTCACGAGCTAAAAACCTCACACCGGCTCCACCAAACGCGGACCGAGCGCAGGCAGATTTTACCGGTTCTGGGACTGGGCGAAGAGCGTAAAAATGCCACCAAAACGGTGACCTGTCAAATTGACGACCTCCGTCTTGTAGCCGGTAATATGGTTTGCCTTATTAGCGCCTGGGTAAAAATACGTCTGGCGGACTGTAGTGGGTTGTAACCTTATTATGTATCTGGCGCCATGCAACAGAGTTTATCCTCCGGCAGCGCCTAAATTCGCTTTGTTATTTAATTTCGACCTTTGCTCCTGCGGCCTCGACCTTTTTCTTCATCTCGTCCGCTTCCTGCTTGGTCACGCCTTCCTTGATCGTTTTGGGCGCGCCTTCTACGAGCGCCTTCGCCTCCGCAAGACCCAGTCCCGGAACCGCGCTCCGCACCTCTTTGATCACTGCGATCTTGTTTGCGCCCATTTCTGTCAGGATTACGTCAAACGTGGTTTTCTCCTCGGCTGCTGGAGCTGCTGCTCCGGCAGGTGCTCCCGCACCGGGTCCTGCCGCGACCACTGGTGCAGCGGCGCTAACGCCCCATTTTTCCTCAAGCTGCTTGACCAAACCAGCAATCTCCAGGACCGAAAGGTTGCTGAGTTGCTCTACTAATTTATCTGTATCTGCCATTTTCTTTTTTCCTCCAGTTGCCGCCTCCGAAAGCCTTCGAAGAATTAAAGCCGATAGCCACCAGCTCGGACAATTTCGTTTGTTGCTGTAGCCGCGGCCTTGCGGGCCGCGCGCGTCGCACAGCGACGCCGCTACAAATCTTCTATGCCGCGGGCGCGCCCTCCTTTTCGGCCTTCGCGTTCAAGAGTCGCGCTAACGCTGCAGCCGGTTCGTTGAACAGACGCACTAGACGCGTCGCCGGGGACAACAGCAGTCCCAGCAATTGCGCCTGCAAAATTTCGCGCGCCGGCAATTCCGCTAAAGTTTCCAGTTCCGCAGTAGAGAGCGCCGCGCGATCGACAAAACCGACCCTGAGTGCAGCCAGCTTAAATTCCGTCGCGAACGTCTTAAAAATCTTAGCTACTGGCGCTACATCTGCTTCGCCCGTAACAACCGCGGTTTGCCCCGCGAACTGGTCACCAACTTCCGGGAAACCAGAATCCGCCATTGCGAGTTTGAGAAAACTGTTCTTCACTACGTGCACCTCGGCACCGGCGGGCGACAGTCGATGTCGCAACTCGCTAAAATCGGCTACCTTCATTCCGCGATAATCGGTCACGAGCACGAAAGGCGAGCGCTTTAATGTCTCGGACAACTCTGAAACGATGCTGGCTTTTTCTGGTCGCATACTGTCGATCTAATTGCTTCGGTCCTACACTCCGCTCAGATATGGGCTTGGATCGATGCGGACGCCGGGGGACATAGTCGCACTGATTGTCACACCTTCAAGGTAGCGGCCCTTAGCCGTCGGCGGACGAGCGCGCATGACAGCCTCAATCACCGCATTTGCGTTCTCCACCAGCGCGTTTTCTTCAAAAGAAAATTTTCCAACAGGCACAGCAACGTTGCCGTTCTTGTCGAGCTTGAATTCAATGCGCCCGGCCTTCACCTCCTGCACCGCTTTGGCCGTGTCTTCGGTGACGGTCCCCGTTCGGGGGTTGGGCATCAGCCCGCGCGGCCCGAGCACTTTGCCCAACTTCCTTACTTCGGCCATCGCTGCAGGTGTAGCGATGGCGACATCAAAATCCTGAAAACCTTCCTGGCATTTCTGGATCAAATCTTTCATGCCTACGAATTCCGCGCCGGCGCCTGTGGCTGCCTTTGCCGCTTCACCTTCGGCGAAAACGAGCACTCGCACCTGTTTGCCGCTGCCGTGTGGAAGCGGGCAAGTCCCGCGCACCATTTGATCGGATTGCTTGGGATCAACCCCGAGCCGAAATGACAGCGTCACCGTCTGGTCAAATTTCGTGGGCGAGAATTTCTTCAGCGTCGCGACCGAATCGGCGAGACTGCAGTTCTTCGTTCGATCTACTTGCTGCGCCGCCGCGCGATAACGTTTGCTTCGATTTGTTTGCATTATTCGGTGCAGTTCAAACGCCGTTCGCTGTTTTAATAGCGAGGCTCCTGCTTAATTATCCCGCTCAGTCGAGCAAGCGGGACACGGAACGTAGCGGTTATCTTTTCGTTGTCAAAAAGATGATTTGCCTCGGCGTAAATGAACCCTGCGCTGCTATGGCTTAGCCACTTTTGCCGTGCTCTCTGCCAGCCCTTGTTGCGCCGCGGCCAAACTAGGATCAAGCGCCAACGCTTCTTTGAAAGCGAGGATTGCGCGCTCGTGCTGATTGAAAGAAGCCAAGTACTTCCCGCGATTGGTCAGCATTCTCGTATATGCCGGCAAAATTTTGAGGTTTGCGACATCATCCTTTGCAAAACGCACCGTCCCATCAGCCAACCCCCGCATCCGGAGATGCGGGTCAGAGGACTCATGAAAGCTTGAGTCAGTTGCGAGATAAAAAACCAGCCCTTGCGGCACAAGTCGATAGGTTTGCGGGATCCATCGGGTCAAGTAGCTGTTCAGTGAGTCAGTCATCAGCACATCATTTGTGATATAAACCGGCGCGACCTCAATTTCATTCCTCACGATTGCCTGAATCATCTCCAGAAATGCCATGCTAATTCTTTGCGTAAGGTCCGGGCTCCGGGAAAAGGCCGCAGGATCGCGCTCCCATTGCTTCAGGATCGCGACGTATGGATCAATCTTTTCGCGCGACCGGTCCATCATATCGGGATGCGCATGCTTCAGATATTCGAAATACCACGAGCGGCGCAGCAGATTGATATCCACTACTTTCACATCGCCACGGTGTTGTTCTATTTCTTGTGCGTACAACATGGGAGACGCGACCTGCCAATCCTGGGTGAGCATCAATCCCTTGGGTGAGATCGTGCTGAAGAGGTTCTCGACGTAATCATCGGCAATGAAGTAATGCCTGCGATTGTTGAATGGCCAATTCGCACCGAACGCCGTAGCTGACGTCAGAACAATCGCAGTCGCAGCAGTTACATACGGTCTCCAAATCGACGAAGATTGTGAAGCAGCACGTTGGATCAACCACTGGATGCCGAGTCCGGACCCAATCGCAATCGAAATGAACGCCGGCAAATAGTACGCGTCCTTGTCCTCGGCAATTTCGTAGCTGAGCGCGTAAGCGAGGTCGGCAAGTATGATCAACGCCAAAAACCAAAAAGCGGAGCGGTCACGCTTGTACACGCTCGCGAGGCCCGACCCCGCGAGAAACAGCGCCACAGGCAGCCATGCAAAGCCAAACTCACGCAAGGCCATTCGACAAAATTCAACAAACTGCGCTCCCATTGCCGTCGGCGAAAAAGAAAAGAACACTCGATACTGCCGGCCGGTGATGTGCCACCAAATTTCCTGGAGCGATCGCGGGTTCCCCCAGTTCATCGTAGGCGAGCGCGACGCTGCCCACGGTAAATAACCATAGACAAGGATTAAGGCGCCGACCGAAATCAGCGCAGCATATAAAAGGCGACGGCTCGCGAAGAACTTTAGACCCTCAGTCCTGTACACGACTACGGCGATGGCCGGAAGCGTTAACGCCACGGTCACGTGATGAACACCCATCGCAAGGCCGAATACGAAGGCGGCGGCGTAAATCCACTTGTCATGTATCGCTACAGCCGCGCTGGAATCCGTTCGCGCTTCAATGATCCGCCGCCGCCACCGAACCACCAAAAAGAAGACGAGTAGGACTAGTAGCGCGTTAAGAGTATAGACTTCGGCGATCGTCGCATATGCCCAAAGTGTCCGGGAAAACGCCATCAACAATCCCGCGCCGACCGCGGGCGCAAACATCAAAAGCCGTTTGGCGAGTGGCCTCTCAATGTTGCTGTCCTTCCGCGCAGCCTTGTTCCTTCGGCGAGGTGCGGCAAAACAAGCAGTAATGAGTAATTCGGCCACGACGAGAGTAAGCATTGCGCAGGCACACGCAGCGAAAACAGCGGATGAGAAATTGATTCGCATAGCAACGCTTCCGACCGGCACAAGCGACGCGAGATGTGCGAGCATGACCCACAGCGGAAAACCGGGCGGATGCGCCACGCCCAGTCCGTAGGCCGCTACAATTAATTCGCCGCTGTCGGTCAGAGTAACGGTGGGGGCGAGCGTCCAACCGTATACAACTAACGCAACAAGAAACACCGCACCCGCGCAAAGCAGTTCCGCTTGAGAGGAGAATGGCCTCGTGCCATTCGCTGCGGGCACGGGCCTCCGAATCGTCTCCTTTTGACGTTGGACGTTGCTTGCGGGTCGACGGGCCATTTGCCTATCGTCTCGCAAACTGGCGTGGCTGCAAACCACCAAAGCGATGCGAAAAACGCATCGTCAGCTACAACAAACAACCTTGTTCTCCTGTGCTTGGCTCGCTTCAATCAGCACGAACATGAAATCATCACTCCTCGCTGTTGCTTTGTGCGCGGCTTTCGCAATAAACGTCGTCGCGCAATCGCCAACTCCGGCGCCTTCCCCCGCGAAACCACCTTCAGACTACGACCTGCGATGGGGCGTCAAGATTCCAATGCGCGATAACGTTGAATTGAACGCGACGTTGTATTTGCCAAAGACTCCAGACGGCTCAACGCCGAAGACGCCGGTGATCTTTACACTGACGCCCTACATCTCAGATACGTACCATGCGCGCGGCGCCTATTTCGCGTCGCACGGTTATGTGTTTGCGCTTGTCGATGTCCGCGGACGCGGCAATTCCGGCGGCGAGTTCGAGCCGTTCGCAAACGAACCGCGCGATGGACACGACGTGGTTGAGTGGCTGGCCAAACAACCATTTTGTGACGGTAGAGTCGCGATGTGGGGCGGTTCGTACGCGGGATTCGATCAATGGGCAACGGCGAAAGAATTTCCGCCATCACTGGCGACCATCGTGCCGGCTGCCGCCGCGCATCCCGGCCTGGATTATCCCTCTTACAACAACATCGGGATGACGTACGACGTGCAATGGTTCACACTCACCAGCGGGCGAACTCCGCAGAACAATCTTTTCGGCGATCAAAAATTCTGGCGCACAAAATTCCTGGACGCTTACAAGAAGCACCTCGCTTTCAAATCGCTCGATTCGTTCGTGGGAAATCCATCGGCGAATTTTCAGCGCATACTCAAGCACCCGACCGCGGACGCCTACTACAATGCGATGCTGCCCACCCGTGAGCAGTTCCAAAAGATTGTGCTGCCAATTCTCACAATCACAGGTCAATACGACGGCGACGAACTGGGTGCGCTCACGTATTACCGCGATCATCTGGCAAACGCCTCGCCGCAAGCGCGCGCCAAACATTTTCTCATCATCGGACCGTGGGACCATGCCGGCACGCGCACGCCTACAGATGAAGTCGCTGGCGTGAAGTTTGGCGCCGGAGCAATCGTCGATTTAAACGATCTGCATCGCCAGTGGTACGACTGGACCATGAAAGCCGGACCAAAACCGGCATTCCTCAAAAATCAGGTCGCGTATTATTTGCTCGCACCCGGCAACTCCGGCGCGAATGGCGAATGGAAATACGCCGACAACTTTGAGACGGTAACTGCGAATCCGAAAACATTTTACCTCGATTCGAAAAACGACGACGCAAACGGCGTCTTCCGCTCCGGGTCGCTGAACGAAAAACAACCGAATAAAGGGGCGGATGCTTTTGTTTACGATCCGTTGGACACACATCGCGGCGAAAACGTGGAGGGAATCGATCCAAAAGAAAAAACCGCCGCCCTCGACCAGACGTTCGCATTGAGTATCGGCAAGGACGGACTGGTTTATCACACCGATCAGCTACCGAACGAAATTCCGCTGGTCGGGTGCCCCGCGCTAAGTCTGTGGCTATCTATCGATACGCCCGATATCGATCTCGAGTGTGACCTGTATGAAATCCAGCCCGACGGCACTAGCATCGCGTTGTGGAGCGATGTGCGCAGGCTGCGTTACCGCGAATCCTTGCATGAACAGAAGCTGGTGACGCCCGGCGAAATCGTGCACTGCGATTTTAATCCGGGTTTATTCGTAGCGCGTCGTTTGATGAAAGGCAGCCGTCTGCGCCTGGTCGTCACGGCAGTGAACTCAATCTCGTGGCAAAAGAATTATTGCTCCGGCGGAATCATCGCCGAAGAAACAGCTAAGGATGCGCGGACTTGCAACGTGCAGGTATATCACGATGCCGAGCACCCAAGCGCAATTCAACTGCCGTTACGCTAGTGAGCGTCGAAAGCTCGGAGTAAGAGCGGAATGGATGTCATTCTGAGCGAAGCGAAGAACCTCGGATCAAATTTTGGACGAATTCCCACAAATACAGACAAACTGAGATGTTTCGCTTCGCTCAACATGACAGCGCCATCTATTTCATGAGTTCTCGAAAGTCTCGCGGTATTTTCATTCTCCTGCTGGGTTGGGTTGCAGTACTGGCAGTAGCGCAAGCCCAAACGGACTCGCTCGAAAAAATTGCAGATGATTTCTGGGCGTGGCGTGCAAAATACGCGCCATTCACATCAGACGACGTCAACCGGATCGAGCGGCCCGGCGGAATGCGCGATTGGTCTCGGGCGAGCATTGATCAGCGTCGAAAAGACTTGGCGGACTTTGAGGTGCGCTGGAAGAAACTAGATCCCGCAGAATGGTCGATGCCGAAGCAGGTCGACTACAAATTGATTGGCTCAGCATTGTCGCGCGTTCGCTGGGAACTCGAAGTTAATCCGCGCTGGAAACGCGACCCGAATTTTTACATCGAGCAGACGCTCACCGCGGTGGCGGAAGCGCTCACCATCCCCGCACCGTATGATGAAGCACATAGCCGCGAGATTCTCACGCGTATCGAAAACATTCCCTCGATCCTGCGGCGAGGGTTGGAAAACCTCGAGAATCCGCCCGCGCCGTTCGCAGGTGTTGCGGTCCAGAATCTCGACGGTATTCGCGAGCGCCTGCACAAGATGGCAGGCGCGCTCGTTGCATCGACGAATCTAAAGCAAGACGAACTAAACGCGGTGATTAATCGCGCCGCGGATGCGCTCGAAAAATTTCAGCAGCAACTCAAGGACAAGCTGCCGAAGCTTCCGCAACAAACCGCACTCGGTCGTGACGCGTACATCTGGTTCTTGCGCAACGTGGCGCTGATGCCGTTCACGCCTGAGGAGCTTTTGGCGATGGGACGGCAGGAATGGAATCGCGCCGTCGCGTTTGAGGCATACGAAAAGAACCGCAACAAGGATGTGCCGCCACTGAAGACCGCGACCGACATCAATACATGGATCAAAGATGCGGCTGAAAAAGAGCTTCAAATCCGCAAGTTTCTCGACGAGCGCGGCATTCTCACCGTGCCGAAGTGGGTCCAGCATTACACGCTTCGGCCGACACCAGAATATTTGCGCGCGCTTGAGTTTACTGAGCACGACGATTTCACGTCGCCGTCACGACTAAATGAGAATTGCATTCGTTACGTACCTGCGCTTTCGGAAAAGCTTGGCTACTTCTGGCGCGCGACCGCGATGGATCCGCGGCCGATCACCGTTCACGAAGGGATTCCGGGTCATTATTTTCAGCTGTGTCTCTCGTGGAAAAACGAGGATCCGATCCGGCGTCACTACTACGATTCCGGTGCCAATGAAGGGATCGGCTTTTACGCTGAAGAAATGATGTTGCAAGCGGGATTGTTCGATGACAGTCCTCACACGCGCGAGATCATTTACAATTTCATGCGGCTGCGCGCGCTACGCGTAGAAGTGGACGTGAAACTTGCGCTGGGTGAATTCACGCTCGAGCAAGCTGCAAAATATCTCCAGGAAAAAGTCCCGATGGATGAACACACCGCGCGCCAGGAAGCGATCGCTTTCTCCACCAGCCCCGGCGGAGCCATGACCTATCAGATCGGGAAATTACAGATCCTGAAGTTTCTCGCCGACGCGCGCATGCAGCAAGGCGACAAATTCAATCTCCGCGCCTTTCACGATTTTCTTTGGAAAAACGGCAATGTGCCGATTGCGTTGCAGCAGTTGGAATATCTAAGCGGAAGATAGAGTCGGTATTATCTCGGACGGCCTGCGGCTTGCATGTCCTGAGTGGAAACTCGGCAGGTCAGGCTGTCGACCGAATCAGGCGAGTTGCCTGACCTACCCGTTAATCCGTGACCTCGAGCCCCATCTGCCGGGCAGTGCCGGCGATGATGCGGAAGGCGGCTTCATCGTTGCGCGCGTTCAGGTCTTTGCGCTTGGTGTTGACGATGTCCATCACTTGTTTGCGACTCACTTTTCCGACTTTGGTCTTGTTAGGCTCTTTCGAACCCGCAGCGATGTTCGCGGCCTTCTTGAGCAGAACAGCCGCTGGCGGGCTTTTGGTGATGAAAGTGAATGATTTGTCTTTGAAAACAGTGATCACTACCGGAAGAATATCACCGGCTTGCTTCTGTGTGGCGGCGTTAAATTCCTTGCAGAACGCCATGATGTTCACGCCGCGAGGACCTAGCGCGGTGCCTACCGGCGGTGCAGGATTGGCTTGTCCGGCCGGAATTTGGAGTTTGATATGTGCGATTATTTCTTTGGCCATTGTAATTCGTTAATCGTTAAATCGTTGAAACGTTGAATCGAAAGATTATCCGCGTTCGACCTGCCAGTATTCCAGTTCCACCGGCGTGGCTCGACCAAAAATAGTCACAGAAACACGCAGCTTGCCACGCTCCGGATCGATCTCTTCAACGATACCGGTCTGATTTTGGAACGGACCGTCGGCAACCTTCACGCTCTCGCCGACTTCGAAGCTGACTTTTGGTTTCACCTTCTCTTCACGCTCTTTCATCTGCGCGAGCATGCTTTCCACTTCCGATTGCCGCATCGGGATGGGTTTGTCCTTGGTCCCAGCAAAGCCGATCACGCCGGGTGTGTTGCGGATGAAATACCAGGTGCGCCCGATCAGCTGATTGTTTTCGTCGAGCAGATGCATATTAACGATCAAATAACCGGGGAAAAATTTTCGCGTGGTTTCAGTCTTCTTGCCTTTTTTGATTTCCGAGACGCGTTCGGTCGGAAGCAGCACGTCGTAAACAACGTCGCCCATTTCTTCGGTTTTAACGCGCTTCACAATATTCTCGCGCACTTTGTTTTCCTGGCCGGAAAGCACATGCACAACGTACCATTGATCTTTCGCTGCGAGCGTTTGTGCCATAAATCAGTGCAATCGGGTGAAGAAGTGTACGACGTTCACCAGGATAAAATCGAATAACGCCACGTAGCCACCGAGCAACAGCATCGCGATGGCAACCACGATGGTCGAGTCCACCAGTTCCTTGTAGCGGCGGAACCCTTTTTCCTTCGGGTCCCATGGCCAGGAGCATTTCTGTAGCTCGACCTTCACCTCGCTGAAGAAGTTTTTGACTTTGGTCATCATTGCTTCGCTACGTGATTCATTAGCCACACGCCAGGAGGGACTCGAACCCCCAACCGACGGTTTTGGAGACCGCTACTCTACCAATTGAGCTACTGGCGTATTTAATCTTCCTCTTTGGCTTAATCTTCCTCTTCCTCGCCTTCGCCTCAACATTACCAGACGCAGAGAAGAGATAGAGAAGATTGTTAATCCAGAATATCGCCCACGCGACCGGCGCCGACGGTTTTGCCGCCTTCGCGGATTGCGAACCGAATGGTCTTCTCCATGGCTATCGGCGTGATCAGCTCGACCTCGATCGAGATGTTGTCGCCGGGCATGACCATTTCCACGCCATCAGGGAGTGCGACCGTGCCAGTCACATCCGTCGTTCGGAAATAAAACTGTGGCCGGTAATTGGTGAAGAACGGAGTGTGACGTCCGCCTTCCTCCTTGCTCAGGACGTAAACTTCGGCTTTGAATTTCTTGTGCGGCGTAATGGAACCCGGCTTGGCGATTACCTGTCCGCGCTCGACCTCCTCCTTCTTTAGACCGCGCAACAGCACGCCGACATTGTCGCCCGCGCGTGCTTCATCGAGAAGCTTGCGGAACATTTCGATGTCCGTAGCCACAGTCTTCGCCGTTGGACGGATGCCGACGAGTTCGACTTCGCCCATTTTCTTAAGAATACCTCGCTCGACACGACCGGTCGCGACGGTGCCGCGGCCTTCAATGTTGAACACGTCTTCGATTGGCATCAGGAACGGCTGATCGATTGGCCGATCCGGGACAGGCACGTAATCATCGACCGCTTCCACGAGCGCGGTAATCTGCTTCTCCGAGTCGGCGTCGCCGTTGAGCGCCTTGAGCGCGCTGCCCCTGACGATCGGGATTTTGTCGCCTGGAAATTCGTATTGCGTCAATAGATCTCGCACTTCCATCTCGACGAGATCGAGAAGTTCAGCGTCGTCCACCATGTCGACCTTATTCAGGAAAACGACGACGGAAGGCACGCCCACCTGTCGCGCCAGCAGGATGTGCTCGCGCGTCTGGGGCATCGGGCCGTCAGCAGCGGAGACAACGAGAATGGCTCCGTCCATCTGAGCCGCGCCGGTAATCATGTTCTTCACATAGTCGGCGTGACCCGGGCAATCGACGTGGGCATAGTGACGTTTGTCGCTGGAATATTCTACGTGCGCCGTGTTGATGGTGATTCCACGCTCTTTTTCCTCAGGCGCATTATCGATCGAGTCGTATTCGCGCACTTCGGCCATGCCCTTTTTGGCGAGCACCTTGGTAATTGCTGCCGTGAGCGTGGTTTTGCCGTGGTCAACGTGACCGATCGTGCCGACGTTTACGTGCGGCTTATCGCGTTTAAAAGCTTCCTTAGCCATATCGTTTTCTTTCTACCTGTTTAATTTGATTTTCCCTGCCGATCGCAAGCTCACTGAGCCCATGACCGGGATTGAACCGGTGACCTCGTCCTTACCAAGGACGTGCTCTGCCAACTGAGCTACATGGGCTGCTCGTCGCCAACCCAGCGCCTCCCTTGGAAACCCAGGCGGCGAACCGGCCGTGCCTTCCACCAAAGAGTCAAAAATCCCAGAGTCGCTTCAAACTTGTATTTGAACGACCATGGGATCGCCTCGTCCGGCAAAAAGCGTCCGCAAACTAACAGTGTGCACCGTAGTGTCAAAGAAATTTTGGCCTGCTGGCGTTAGCGAATTCGGTGGCTGCTCGGCTCGGCCTTCCCGCGCGTAACCAGACGCACGATCACAGCAATTATAAGCAGCGCAACGACACCAATTCCGATATACAGCGGACTGATTTTATCCATCAGCCCCTTTTGCTCTTCAGGCGTTGGGCTCGGAATGGGCGGCGTGGGTGAGGGAGAAGCGTTCTTCGCTGCCAACATCGATTGCGCATATTGCATCCGTTGAAACGTGTCGTTGTCCTGCGGATTGACCTTCAGCTCGGCTTGATAATCCGCGATCGCATTTTGGTATTGCTGCGCCAGGCTGTAGGTGTACCCGCGTTTCGTTGTGGCTTCCATGTCGTTCGGGTTTTTCGTGATCAAGAATGTGTAATCGGCAATAGCTGCGTCGTAGTTCTTCATATTTCGATAGGCCAACGCGCGCCGATCATAACTCTGCAGATCGTCCGGTTTCTTTTGAATCACAGCCGAAAAATCGGCGACCGCTTTATCCCACTGGTTGAGTCCGATCTCTGCGAAGCCACGAAATTTAATTGTATTGAGATCGTCTGGCTTCATTTCCAACGCCTTGTTGAAATCCGCAAGGGCGGCCTCGTACTGTTTTAGTTCAGATAACGTCTGACCGTGTTCCGTGTAGCCGGAGGCGTCTTTCGGCGCCAGCTCGATGTATTTTGCAAAATCCGCCAGTGCAGCTTGGTACCTCGTAGAGGCCCCCTCGGAATCTCCCGCCGCGATGGCGGTTCGTGCTCCCTGGCGATAGGCGGTTCCGCGATTTACGTATGCGCGCGCATCTTTCGGATTGTCTTTGATCGCCTTGCCGAATTCCTCAGCAGCGGCGTCATAATGTTTTTCCTGGGCAAGCTGGATGCCACGTTGAGTATGATTTCCACCGCCGCCGCCCTTGGCAGGTTTCGCTCCTTCGACCTGAACAGCCGCACAACAAAGAACCGAAGCGATGGCGATTGTGAGTGATTGCTTGTTCAACATATGTATTTCTCCTTCTGGCCTACGTTTTGCGCGATTTACCGGTGACAGGCGAGAAAATTTATGCAAGTGGCCGCCTCAAAGTTTAGGTGCGCGAATGGGAGATGCTGTAGTGTCCGCTGTCTCAGCGGATCAGCGCCTTGCATGCAGCACGCGGATCCGATGCGCTGAGGATAGTGCACACTACAGCACACCCGGACCAGCCTTATATGAACTATAAAACGCCGCCCGTGCGCAGTGACATCGCGTCGAGCCGAAGTCCCAATCTCTCGAAAGGATACTCCGCAGTTTTTGCCACCGTGTTCATCTGGTCGGTGCCGTCGCTTTTTATGTTTTACCTGAACCGGTATTACGATCCATGGGCACAAAATTTCTATCGCTACTCAGTCGCATGCATCGCAATTGCGCCGTTGTTATTTTATCAAATTCGTCGCGGCGGCCCACGCATTGATATGCATGCGGTGAAACTTTGTTTGCTGCCGTGCTTGCCAAACGTAGTCCATCAAGTCACCCAGGTGATGGCGCTTTTTTATATCGGACCCGGCGTCTACACGATTTTCACTCGCGCTTCAGTCATTTTCACAGCCCTTCTGGCGCTGGCGTTTTTTCCAGAGGAACGCGTCATTATCCGGCAATGGCAATTCCAGGTTGGCACGTTACTCGGGTTAATCGGCGCATTCGGCGTGATCTGGTTTCAGGCGAATGGGAACTCGCATCAGGAGCATATCGCGTTGCCCGGACTATTCATCGCCTTTACGGCCACATTCTGCTGGGCGCTTTACGGGGTTTTGATCAAACGCCCGTCAGCTGAGCTTGGATCGATCCGCAGCTTCGGCCTCGTCAGTTTTATTACTTCCGCACTCTTGTTTCCACTCACCCTCGCCTTCGGCAAAATCGGAACTCCATTTCAGGCTGGCTTGCAAGCGAATCTGGTTCTGATCGTCTCGGCAGTAATCTGCATTACGCTCGCCCACGTTTTATATTATGTGGCGATTCGGGAAATCGGAGTTGCGCTGTCTCAAAGCCTCCAGCTCCTTTGTCCGGCAATGGCGATGGCGCTCTCTGCCTGGCTCTATGGCGAACGACTCACACACGCCCAGCTTTGGAGCGCCGGCATTCTGCTTCTCGGTGCCTTCCTTGCAATGCGAACCAAGCCCATCGCCACAGCAGAAACAGCTGAAAATATTTAACCCCTTTTGAGCGTCTGTGCCTTGCGCACAAGCTCGATGAAATCTGCGCGATAGCCGTTCACATCCGCACCCTTTCCTTGTTCCGCCCATTCGAGCACCTGCTGGAGTGATCCGTTTCCCTTGTATTCGGAATCGCGGAGGATCATTCCGAATTCGGCGACGGCTGCTGCAAATTTTACGTCGCTGGAAGCTGCAGCAAAATCAAATCCTGTATCGCTTACGGTGCGCTGGATGAGTCCGACTGCGGCATCATTGCGCCGTGTTTTGAGTTGCAGTTTTGCGGTCAACAGCGGTTCAGCTGCCTCTCCGACACCAGCCGACGTTTGCGTGTGGACCGCAGTGCGTACGCGCTTTAGCGGCACAATCTCATATAAAATTGTCAATGTGTGTCCAGCCGCCATCGAATACGAACCGACGTTCTCCTCGTTCGAATTCTGTGTCTCGTTTTTTTGCCTGTCATACCCAATCAATCGATACGATCCCACCCGTCTCGGATTAAATTCGACCTCGATCCTGCTGTTGTTACGAATAGGAACGTCTTCGTGTCCCTTCAGTCCAATCCGGATCAACCGATGCGTTGGTTCCCAGGGACAGGTCACAACATCGACGTCGAGCGAAAATGGTTCGCCTGTGGTCGGTTGCCGATATTCGTACAGAAAATGGTTGATCATTCCTTCAATGCGCACCGACTCCCGCGGCGGAAGCAGGCCGGCATCAATCGAACGTCGGACATCGAGATAAGAAATCGAATTCACCACAAGCGGCACACTCGATCGGGACCTGTTCATCACTGACACAAACGGCCGCTCGCCAGTAAAAGCGTATGGACCGGCGTCAGCCTCGAACTTTTCATTTTGGCTAAGCCGCGCAGCGTCCTCTGCCTCGACTGGGGCAAATTGATTCGGATGGGAGCGCGACAAAGAAGATTCCGATGGCGCAGAGATTTGCGACTCGTTACCACTGAATACAATCGCTCCAACCACAGCTAAAATGGCGATGAGCGCTGCAATCGCGAGCGGCCCCGCTTTTGACCAAAGAGCATCGTCCTGAATACCCGTGAATTTTCCGGGCGCGACCAATTCTCGCTGCAACTCGAGCCGATACTGCGACCGTAAGACGCGCGCGAGTTCTTGTGTCTCGGCGACGAACCGCTGCACTTCTGGAGCATCAGCAGTTGCACGAGCAATTGCCGATCGTTCTTGTTCATCCAGTTCGTCCAGTGCGTATGCCGTCAGCTTCGGATCATCAACATTCATTTTTACTCACCTGGCTTTGGTTTAAATGGGATGAAATCTCCGGCGACCTGAGCGTAACGTTGTCGCAACGTCTTTAACGCAGTGTGAAGCAGTACTCCCACATTATTGGCGGTTGTCTGCATGATCTCCGCGATCTGTTGGTAACTAAGATCGTTTTGGAATTTAAGTTGAATCACTTCCTGCTGCCGCAGCGGCAGGGTGCCGACAATCCGCAAGAGGAATCCGGTCGCTTCCTTTTGTTCGAGTTGCTCAAAAGGCATGGGTTGCTCGCTTTCGCGCGCTTCAATCGCTTCTTCATCGACGTACATCGTGCGCCTCTCTTTTCGGCACATGTTGAGCGCCGCATTTCGGCAAACTGTAAACAGCCAGGTCGCCGGCTCATCCTCGCGCCGTAGTGCGCCGTTACGCTGAAACTTGATGAATGTCTCCTGCACAACATCTCTCGCCCGGTCCCTGTCATTAGTTATGCGTCGAGCGTACTGAAGAAGTGGAATTTCGAATCGATGTACGATTTCCTCGAATTCCTCCTGTTTGGCTGTTCTGCCGCTTCGCATCGGATCTGATGTCTTTCCGACGAGCGAAGAGGATAACACATCCACCAATGATCAACGCTAATATGAAACGCCCATCAGCGTGTACGTGATCGGCACCTGGACCTTGCTTACGCTCCCGGGTTTGAAACGCCATCTTCGAAGCGAATCGAGTGTTGATTTGTCTAGAATGGCGTTGCCACAGGTTTGCGCCATTAGGACATCAGTCACAGTCCCCGAGATTTGATCGACGGTAAGCAACGCAACGCCAGATCCGGTCACTCGTTGCCGACGCGCTTCGTACGGATATACCGGGCGCGGCGCATATGTCACCATCGCTTTCACGGAACGCAATGACGCCGTTGTTCCTCTGACAAGCGACGCTGGCCGTGCTGTCCGATGCGCGCGAACTGGCGGAGGCGTGGCATTCTCCTCTCGAAAACTTTCCTGATCTGGATGAACCTGCTCTAACGGCGGAGGCACGACCGATTCTTCCAACGGCGCAGGCTCCGGTTGGGCGGTGTCAAGGAGCTCGACATCATCCGGCGGGATGAAATCTTCTGGCTTCGCAGTGGGTGATTTGGTTTTCGCGAGCGCAACGGCACCGAGGTGAATCGCAAACGCGCTCATCAATGCTATCCAAAAGATGGATCGGCTGTTCTGTCGGAAAACCAATGCGGGATTCATGTCTATTCCTCCAAAGAGTAAGACACGCCACTTTGAAGAAACTTAGGCAGCGATCACGATATTGCGGGTGACAAGGAACTACGTGATTCTGATGCTGCTGGCAGTCTGCGCGGGGTTGCATTATCGAGTATCAAGAATCGAGCAATTCAGCAGCCGTTTTTCCCACGTGAATCTCAAAAACTATCTCATCACTCGCCAGAAGCTGATCGACCGCGCATTGGACCGCTATTTGCCGAAAACGAATAGAAAGCCCACCACGCTTCACCGGGCGATGCGCTACAGTTTGTTTGCCGGTGGCAAACGTTTGCGGCCAGTTCTGTGTCTGGCTGCGGCTGAAGCTTGTCGCGGGAAGATCAATGATGCACTTCCGCTGGCGTGTGCACTTGAATGCATCCACACGTACTCACTGGTGCACGATGATCTTCCGAGCATGGATAACGATGATTTCCGACGCGGTCGTCCGACCTGCCACAAGGTTTTCGGCGAAGGCATCGCGGTGCTCGCAGGTGACGCTCTTTTAACCATCGCCTTCGAAATTGTTTCACACGCAAAGCCGAAGCGAAGGTACGACATGTCAGTGCTGTTGCGCGAGGTTGCCGTCGCGGCGGGGAGCCAAAAACTGATCGCCGGTCAGGTGGCCGATCTCGAGGCCGAAGGCAAAAACGTTAAACCCCGCCAGTTGCAGTTTATTCACGAGAATAAGACCGCTGCGATTTTGAGAAGCTCAGTGCGGCTGGGCGCGATGAGCGGCAACGCAGATGCCAGAAAGCTTTCCGCGATCACACGCTTCGGCCAACGGCTGGGGCTCGCTTTCCAAGTCATCGACGATATTCTCGACGTCACACAGACGTCGGAAATTCTCGGCAAGAGCGCTGGCAAAGATGTGGCGGCAAAGAAAGCAACTTATCCTGCCGTCATTGGCTTGAAGAAATCGCGCGCCGAAGCCAAACGCCTCACGCGCGAAGCACACAACGCCTTGTCGATTTTCAGTGACCGCGACGCTGAAACGCTGCATGCCTTAGCGAATTATCTGCTCGAGCGCGAGTACTGATCTGTAGCCGTCGCCCTGTGGGCGACGCGCAGTCTGCGTATGAACGATTTTGTATGGAAGCGCTTCGCACAGCGAAGCGGCTACAAGGCAAGCGTCAAATTCGGATCAATCTCCTCGGTCACTTGCGACTCAAATCCAGCGCGCAACCGCAACAACGCAGCAAAGGCGATCATGGCGGCATTATCAGTGCACAGCCACGGCTCAGCGCCTTTGAATTCGATTCCTTTGTGGCTGCTCGCGTCGTGCATTTGGCGGCGTAATTCCTGATTGCAACTGACACCGCCGCTAATCGTCACGAGATTCACACGATATTTTTGCGCGGCTGCGATTGTCTTTGTCACGAGCACGTCAATGATTGCCTGCTGAAAAGATGCGCAAAGATCCGCCAATAGCTTGTCATCCCGAGCGAAGTCGAGGGATCCCGAGGCATCACGAACACCGTCATTCAACGGGGTCTCTCGACTCCGCTTTGCTTCGCTCGGGATGACGCCAATTTTTGGCAACAAGTACCGCACCGCAGTCTTTAATCCGCTGAAACTGAAATTCTCCGAGCCAAGCATGCTGCGGGGAAAATCAAAACGTTTCGGATCGCCGCCGCGCGCATGCTTTTCAACTTCCGGTCCGCCGGGATAACCAAGCCCGAGCATTTTGGCCACTTTGTCGAATGCCTCGCCCGCAGCATCGTCAACCGTGTGGCCGATGAGTTGATAATTCGTTAGGCCACGAACACCGACCATCATCGTGTGTCCGCCGCTCACGATGAGCGACACATTTGGCTTAATATCGTTGTCGCCGTCTTTTTCGCCGCCAAAAAAGGGCGAGAGCAAATGTCCTTCGAGATGATTGACACCGAGGTACCGCTTGCCGAAGCCGATCGCCAATCCTTTAGCGATTGATGCCCCGATCATTAACGAACTCGCCAGACCGGGGCCACTGGTCGCAGCAAACGCATCAATTTCTGACAACCGAGTTTTCGCTGCACTCGCAGCGCGATCGAGTAGCCGCGGTGCGTAGATCAGATGATTGCGCGACGCGATCTCCGGTACGATCCCGCCGTATTTCTCATGGGCGGCGACCTGTGATGCGACTTCACTCGCAAGCAACTCGTGGTCGGAACGATCTCCGCGCAAAATCGCTACTGCCGTCTCGTCACACGAAGTCTCCAGAGCAAGCACTGTCACAAGCGAATTGTAGGGCAGGCGCTTCGCCTGCCAAACTGGGCAACCGACGCGGTTGCCCTACAATTTGTTGTCATGTCGAGCCGTAGCCTCATGCGAAGGCTGAAGACATCCCGTTGCGAGATCGAGTGGCAATTCCGCGGGATTCCTCGACTCCGCTCGGAATGACAACAATTATTTCTTTACCGCTTCCGCCTTTGGCGCGCTTTGCTGTGCGTAAATCATCACGCCTTTGAGGGCATCGATGGCGCGCAACATCTGTGGATCCTTGGTCTTGATGATGTTGATCTCGTCGTCTGGCTTAACATTCCCGGTGTTGCGCAGCGCGTACAGAGCGCGCTCCTGTTCGGCGGTCATGCCGACGCGAATATTTGGCGTCACGCCGTTACCTTGAATGACTTGTCGGCTGGGCGTGTAGTACTTGGCCGTGGTAAAACGCACCGCGGATCCGTCCGGCAATTGCAGCACATTCTGCACCGAACCTTTTCCAAAAGTAGTTTCACCAACAAGGACCGCCCGATGCAAATCCTTAAGGGCACCGGCAACGATCTCCGCACCGCTCGCGCTGCCTTCGTTGATCAGCAACACCATTGGAAAAGTCGGACGTGTCTTACTTACGGTGGAAGTAGAGTAATCGTGCTGTTGAGAAGCAACCCGGCCCTGCGTGGAAACGACTTTTGTGTTCGGTGGCAAAAATTGGCCGCACACGTCCACAGCGCTGTTCAATAGCCCGCCTGGATTATTTCGAAGATCGAGTATCAGCGCCTGCATGCCTTGCTTCTGCAAATTATCGATCGCCTTGGATAATTCATCAGCCGTCGGTTCGTTGAATTGGATCAGCCGGATATAGCCAATCCTGAATGGGCCGGTCAGCTCCGGCGGCAGCAATCTTTCTCCCTTAACACTTTGGATTTTTATTTCTGCGCGCTGGAGCGTGTACTCCTTGATTTCCTTTGTTGAGGGCCGCAACAGCGTCAGACTTAGTTTTGCGCCTGCGGGCCCGCGCAAAACATTGATCGCGTCCTGGAGATCCATTCTCTCCGTCGACATGCCATTGATCCGCAAGATTTGGTCGCCGGAAAGAATTCCCGCCTTGGCGGCAGGGGTATCCTCCATTGCCGTGACGACGGTCGGCAGCCCATTCTTCATGGAAACCTCGATTCCAAGACCGTTGAAGCGGCTGCGCGTGTCATCCTGCATGTCTCGAAAATCATTGGGATCCATGAACTGGCTGTGCGGATCCAGCGACGAAAGCATTCCCTTCATTGCCGCGGTGACAAGATCGTGATAGCTCGTCTTGTTCTCATCGACGTAATCCTGCCGGATCAGCTCCAGGGCTTTTGCGAAAATGGCAATCTGCGAGTAGCCGTTATCCTCTTCAGTCTTTGGCGGCTGCACTTCCTGCGCGAAAACGCCAGGAATGGCGCCGAACAGGACGCAAGCCAGCAACGGAATGATCACGATCCGCCTCATGTTTTGCCCAACCTCCAACAACGACGTGACAATCGCTCATGAGCAAATTTTGGCAACGGCCAACGCGGGGCATTGTCTGTAAGCTACAACTCGCAGGATGAGGACCCCCATCTGTAATCTCATTAACACCCGACTTCAGCCGGGTATACGACAGCGCCAACAAGGCTGCCCTGCGGGCGACAAACGGTTAAAACGGTTTCGTTCTACGTTGTGCGGTTCCATCGGGCTAAAGCCCGGTGTTAATGACAAGGACTGCGTGGAAACCTTTCCGGCTCCTCATAATCCTGCTGGCGCTCTCGCTCCCCAGCGCGGTTTTCGCCGCGCAAACGCAGGATGCTGAATTCGAAGGGGTAGCTGAGGAATACGTGAAGACATATCTGGCCGCTCACCCGCTCCATGGGACGGCTCTCGGTTTTCACGAGTACGACGGCAAGATCAGCGATTATAGTCGCCTCGCGCTCGACGCCGAACTCTCCCGGCTCCGGCGATTCGATGATCGGCTGGCCAAGTTTGATCCAGCGAAACTGAGTCCCCGGCAATCGATCGACCTCCGGATTCTGCAGGCAACGGTAAAGCGAGAACTGTTCGAAATGCAGGACATGTCGGTCTTCGAACGAAACCCGATGGTCTATGCGCGCGCGGGTGACGTAAACATCTATATCAAAAGGAATTTTGCGCCGCTTGAGGACCGCGTTCGCAGCCTTGTAGCCATTGAATCACAAATTCCAAACATCCTCATTGCCGCGCGAACAAACCTCGATGAAAAGCTTCCAAAGCCGTTCATCGAGCTTGCAATCCAAATTGCCAGAGGTTCAGCCGATTTTCTGAAAAAAGATCTCGTCGCCGCAGTGAGCGGCCTCAAAGACGAGCAGCTTCGCGTTGCATTTCAGACAGCCAACCGCAAGGCGGCAAACGCGCTCAGTGATTACGCAACGTGGCTGGAACGAGAGAAACTTCCCAAAGCCACACTTGATTTCGCTCTTGGGGAAGAAAAATTCGGCCGTTTCCTGGCGCAGACGGAGCTGGTCAATCTTCCGCCACAAAAAGTTCTCGAGATCGGCATGGCGCAGTTAAAGACCGAACAGGAAGCATTCGCCGAGGCGGCGAAAAAGATCGACCCGAACAAACCGGCCACAGACGTTTTCAAGGAGATCCAAAGCGAGCATCCCGCTTCGGACAAATTGATCCCGGACATTGCCAAAGACTTGGACAAGCTTCGCAAATACGTTGTGAGCCATCGGTTGGTCGGAATTCCGTCGGAAGTTCGCGCTAAAGTAAAAGAAACCCCGCAATATCTGCGCGCCACCTCCTTTGCCTCGATGGATACTGCCGGTCCATTCGAGAAGCGCGCCACCGAGGCATATTACTACGTCACACCGACGGAAGAGGATTGGCCGGAGCAAGAGAAGCAGGAATGGCTCACCGCATTTAATTATTACACCTCCGACGTTGTGTCGATTCATGAGGTCTATCCCGGACATTACGTGCAAGACCTTCATCTCACCGCATCGCCTGCCACCAAGGTAGAAAAGATCTTTGGTAGCTACGCCTTTATCGAAGGCTGGGCGCATTACTGCGAAAAAATGATGATTGATGAAGGATTCGGCAACCCGTCCGATTCCAGTCCAAGCGAAGACGATCTGAAGCGCGCAGCAAAATATCGCATGGCGCAGGCTGACGAAGCGCTGCTTCGTCTTTGCCGGCTATGTGTGTCCATCAAGGTGCACACGCAAAACATGTCGATTGATGAAGCGACGAAATTTTTCCAGGACAATTGTTACTACGAACAGAAGCCGGCGCGCCAGGAAGCCATGCGCGCCACGTTCGATCCGGGTTATCTGAATTACACCCTTGGCAAATTGCAGATCCTGAAATTGCGTGACGACTACAAGGCGCAACAAGGCGACGATTTCTCTCTGCAAAAATTTCATAACGAATTGCTCAGCCACGGCATGCCGCCCATTCGTCTGCTCCGGGAAATCATGCTCAAAGACCAGAGCAAGTGGGACCAAGTTTTGTAATGCAGGCATACTTGCCAGTTGCGTCTGCAGGGTTCCAGCCCGCAAAGCAGACGGACCGTAGCGGTGCTGTAACAGAGCCCGACTGCATTGCGTGTCTTCGCGCTTTCGCGTAACATTCGCATCCGAAAATCATCATGACGGAGCTGGTTTCAACAATGGCGGACAAAATCGACCGCACGATGCAGCGGGTAATCCCGCTGGCGTATCGGGTGCGCCGAACTGGCCGTCGGCTGGTGCGTCGGGCATTGCGCAAACCGCGCAGTGTCTCGGAAGGGCCGAACCTCCTGCCGTTGTTGATTCAGGTGCTGGCGAGTTTCACCAAAGCCGACGGCGTCATCATGGAGGAAGAGATCGACTCGAGCCTCGGTTTTCTGCGCTACGACTATCCGGAAGCGGTTTACTCCGAACTGCGACAGTTGTTTCGCCAGGCGCTTTACGAGCAGCAGGACCTCGCGGCCATGGCACAAAAACTCGGACTGCAATTGGGTACTGAGCGCAAGATCATGCTCGGGGTCCAACTGTATGATCTCATCTCGCAAGCGGGCTTGAAGCAGGAACAAGTCGTCGCGTTCTATTCGTTCATGTCGCAGATGGGCATGGCGGCGCAGGCAATCGATATTGTTTATCAGCTCAACGCATCAGAAGAATCTGACCCTTCGATTTACCAGCATGGCGCGTCGCCGCTGGAATCGCTCTCGTTCGGGGGAGACGGCAAGGCGGACATCATCCTGAAGAACCTGGGGGAAACAGATCGGCTGATGGCTTTCCGGTATCACGATCTGATTCTGTTGAAAAACTACAGTGGCCAAAACGTCTCCGTGCGCGGGAGACCTTTGGTGCGTGGCGGGTTCTGTCGAATTTATCCCGGCCAACGAATTTTGATCGGCGACCAGGTGCTCAGCTACCAGGAGCTGGCGCAATATTTCAACGCCAAAAAGAACGTTTCGCTTCCGGAAATCTATATCCGGGTAACTAAAGACGCAGAGCAAGTGCAGTTGGAGCGTTCACGAACGCGTGAAAGTGCGCTGCGAGTCACCTTCGGACTGAAAGTGCGCGTCAAGGCATTGCGCGATATCGATGCAGAACTCAAGGGAGTTCGCCTCAAAGCCGGGACTACGGTCGACACGACGCTGGAAGACAAAATTATTTTCCACAACGACACCGAGCTGGATTTGAACGACCTGCGCCGGCGCGCACGCGCGCTCGGCGGACGATTCCAACTGAAAGCTTCGAAATCGGAGTATCTGGTGTCGAATGATCCGAGCAAACTGCAAGCCGACGACATCCTGCTTTCTCCCGGTACGGCCGGCGATGTGCTGCTGAAAATATTTTGCGATTACGATCGGCGAATAGGCACACTTGAGGTCATTGAAGCGGACCGTCGAATCATGGTAGGCGACGATCCTGTCCGCACGACCGCCGACCTCAAGGACGGCGACATCATTCGAATCGATGTCGGACAGGTTCTGCGATGCAATTTCCTGGAGCGGATCATCGAGGAGGAGCGAAATATCATTCGCAGCCTCGAGTTGAATGAAGTCACACACCGTTTCGGCAAAGGCGAGATCGGCCTCGATGGAATTTCCTTCAGCATCACGCGTGGAGAGCTTGTTTGCGTGATGGGAGCAAGCGGTGCGGGCAAAAGCACGCTGATGAGAGTGCTTGCCGGCCAGCTCCAGCCCACCAGCGGCGAAGTCTTGCTAAACGGACAATCCCTCTACCGAAACCTCGACGTTCTGAAGCAGTACGTCAGCTACATGCCGCAACAGGATGCGTTCGACGAACACCTCACCATTGGGGAGAATTTGCAGTTTGCAGCGGCGATCCGTGCACCACATCTCTCGAAGCGCGACCGCGTTCGGCGATTGGACGCGAAGCTGATCGAGCTAGGTCTAAGTGAACGTCGCGACGCGGTAGTCGGCAGTCCCGAGAAGAAAACATTAAGCGGTGGCGAGCGAAAACGGCTCAACATCGGGCTCGATATGATCGGAATGTCGGACGTGTATCTGTTTGACGAACCGACTTCCGGTCTCTCGTCGAAAGATTCCGAGCACGTAATCGAAATCATCCGGAGCATGGCGCACAACAAAATCGTCATCGTTACCATCCATCAGCCGAGCTCGAAGATCTTCCAGATGTTTCAAAAGGTGATCTTGCTCGATAAGGGCGGGCGGCTCGTGTTTTTCGGCGCGCCTTCAGATGCGCTGCGGTATTTCGCCGAAGCGGAACATCAACATCAATTCGGTGCGGAATTGGGCGCATGTCCATCGTGTGGAACTACCCGACCGGAATTTATCTTCGATGTTCTCGAGACGCCGCTGCGCGATTTGAGCGGCGACGTTATCTACGAGGAAAACAGCCGCGGCCAGCTCGTCCCGTCGCGCCGTTACTCACCGGATTTTTGGCGCGACAAATATGAGGCGTTCCGGTTGATCCAGGACGTTAAGCAAGTCTCCCTGCAACAAGAGGAGGCCGACCCGTTGCCGGTCGCACCGGTGCAAAGAAAGCGGTTGCCGGTGCGGTGGCACGATGAATGGACGCAATTTCGCACGGTGCTGCAGCGTGCTTTCACGAGCAAACTACGCAACCGGGCGAATCTCGTCATCACCATAGGTGTCTCGCCAGTGCTGGCACTGCTAATTGGGACGATCTTGCGGTACTCGGAGACCGGTACATACGATTTTGCTTCGGCTTATCATATACCGACGTTCTTATTTCTCGGTCTGATCGTCGCAATGTTTCTGGGGCTGACAAACAGCGCCGATGACATCATTCGGGATCGGCCAGTGCTGCAACGCGAGCGCAACATTAAGGTGCGCCTGTCCTATTACGTAATCTCCAAGACGATCACGCTCGGGTTTTTCGCGCTCGTTCAATGCATTCTTTTCGTGCTGATCGGCAATTTCGTCCTGCAAATTCGCGGCATGTTCTGGCTCGACTTGACTATAATGTTCCTGACGGCAATGAGCGGCGTAGCACTCGGTCTCGTTATCTCGTCTCTCGTCGCCGACCCGAAAACCGCGTCCAATATCGTCCCGCTGGTCTTGATCCCGCAGATCATCATGGGTGGCGCGCTCATCAAATACGAGGACATGAACCGTAACCTCGGCCTGGTCTATTCCTTTTCGCATTGGTTTTCCGAACATCCGAACTCGGAAAAGACAAAAAAAACCGAGAGCAAGCTACAGGTGCCACTTATCTGCCAATTCATCGCCATGCGCTGGTCGTACGAAGAAATGGTCGTTGCTCAGGCCAAACTCAATCCGCTCACGAAGCGCCAGGATCGCGTTCATGACAAAATTCAAAAACTCGCACCGAAAGCAGAATCGCCTCAGCAACGAGCGCATCTTAACGATTTGAAAGATGTGTTAGCACTGCTCTCCGGGTTGGAAGGACCGTCCGCGCGAGACGTCGATCGATATCTGAAGCTGGTCGACCCGGTCATTGCGGGGAAACGAAGATTCGATCGCTCGTTGTTTAAAGACGCAAAGGGACCAGTGACAGCGGACCAACTCTACGTGAACCAGAAGGTGTCGGATCTGATCTCAAGAGGCGAAATGGAGCAGAACGACTACCGTCGCGGCAATAAACCCAACGTGTTTTTCGGTCTCGAGAAACGCTATTTCGGAATCTCATTCGGCGTATTCACTTTCGACACGGTAGTGCTGATCGTGTCCACACTCGTACTGCTTGTCATGCTGCACTTCATCTTGCGAAAACAACTGCAAGTGCGCAGAATCTGATTCGGGGTGCGGCGACACGTCGCCGCTTTGCAATTTGTCATTCCGAGCGAAGTCGAGGAATCTCTGGAACTGAACCTATGAGCAAGATTAAACGGAATATTCCAAAGTTAATCGTCGCTGCGAGCGAGCAAGATCCCGACATGCTTTACGCAACGAAATTTTGGGCGCCTGATCCATTCATTTTCCTTCAGCGCAACGGCAAACGAACGCTGGTCTTGAGCGATCTGGAAGTCGATCGCGGCCGCAAGCAAGCTGATGCGGATGAATTTGTAATGTTCAGCGAGCTCGAGCGCGAGTTGCAGGGGAAATCGAGAAAGGCGCCGCCGTACGAAAAAGTGTTGGCCCATTTTTTAAAAAAACGAGGCGTAAGATCGGCCACTGTGCCCGCAAATTTTCCGCTGGGTTACGCGCAGGAACTCGCGGCAAACAAAATCCGCGTTCGCGCGATCGACGGATTTTTCTGGCCCGAGCGCGAAGCCAAATCCGACAAAGAAATTGAAATGATGGGCCGCGCCTTGCGGATCACGGAAGCTGGACTCAAGCGCGCGATTGAAGTGTTGAAAGCCTCAAGACCAGGTTCGGCAAAACGGCTCCGCTGGAATGGCAAACCGCTGACTTCCGAATTGCTGCGCGCTGAAATTGATTCCGCTGTGTTGCGCGCAGGCGGCGTTCCGAACGGCACGATCGCGGCGGGAGGCGATCAGGCTTGCGACCCGCACGAGCGTGGTCACGGCCCGCTCTACGCCGATTCACTAATCATCTTGGACGTGTTCCCGCGGGACGCGAAGACCGGATATTTCGGCGATATGACCCGCACCGTGTTGCGAGGGCGCGCGAATGAAGCACAGCGGAAACTTTGGGAGACGGTGAAAGCAGGACAAGCCCTCGCGCTAAAAAGAATTAAGGCCGGCGTTGACGGCATGACGATTCACAAAGCCATTCAGGAATTATTCGCCAGTCGCGGTTTCACGACGGGAGTGCGCAACGGCCGGCGCGTCGGATTTTTCCACGGAACCGGCCACGGTCTCGGTCTGGAAATCCACGAGCATCCGCGCCTGCAAAAAGTTGTCCTGAAGGAGCGGCAGGTGCTAACAGTCGAACCGGGTTTGTACTATCCCGGTGTCGGCGGCACGCGTGTGGAAGACGTGGTGGTTGTGACGAAAACAGGGTGCCGAATCCTGTCGCGTTTTCCGAAACAGTTAGAGATTTGATCACGCATATACGTGATCATCCTGAGCGAAGCGAAGCGGAGTCGAAGGATCCCGCGATGCAACCTTACAACTAATGCAACGGGATTTGATTCACTCACTTCCCGTTCACTCAGCCTCCGGCCTTCCCCGTCTATGTCACGGCTTCCCAGCCGCTCCATTCTCGACTTCGCTCGGAATGACGGGTGAAATGAACGTGCAACGCAGTTAGGCGTCTAAATCTCCTACCCGACGAAGTGACAAGTCGCCTCGCCACGATAAATTAATACCCACATGTATCCTTTATTCGGTCTTGTTTTGGGATCCAGCTGGCTGCTCTATATCGGCAGCCCGGTCGGTTTTGGTTTGGGTTCTAACTGGCTGCTGTACATCGGCGTTCCATTGATCATTGGAATTTGGGCGCAGATTCGAGTGACCAGCGCGTTTAGCCGTTGGAGCAAGGTGCGCACGGGCGGGAATATCACCGGAGCCGAATGCGCACGCGAAATCCTCCAGGCAGCGCAGATCCATGATGTCAACGTCGTGGAGACAAACGATTTTCTCGGTGACCATTACGATCCAACCAAGAAGCAGCTGCACTTGTCGAGCAACGTTTATAGCACGCCTTCGGTGGCAGCATTGGGCATTTCCGCGCACGAGTGCGGGCACGCGATTCAACACGCCCGCGCGTACGCGCCACTGAAGTGGCGTATGGCAATTGTGCCGGTGACAATGATCGCGTCACAGATGCTGCCTTTCATTATTATCGGTGGCTTGTTCTTTCGGATTACCGGTCTGATTACGCTCGGCATCTGGTGCTATTTGATTCTGCTGGTGTTCCAATTGATTACATTGCCCGTGGAGTTCGATGCCTCGCGACGCGCAAAAATCATCCTGCGGGAAATGGGGATCATACAGCCGGGGGAAGAAGCGGTCGGTGTCAACAAGGTGCTGAACGCCGCCGCGCTTACCTATATCGCGGCATTCATTGCTGCACTGGGCAATTTGCTCTGGTTGATGTCAATCCGCGACCGGCGCTGATCGGTCGCTCGACACAAAAAAATGGACCACGCCCTCGCATTACCTGCTCGCCGAATTTCCGATTTGTTATCGTCGGGTCTTCAGGCGCGTGTTAAGTCTAAGCGCCAGGCGATGGATCAGCCAAGAAGCGACCCAGATCAGGAGTTGGTAACGCGCACCCAGGCGGGCGAGGCCAGCGCGTTTGACGATCTCGTGGTCAAATACACACCGCGTCTTTACGGACTGGTCTACAACATGACGTCCAACCACGAGGACACCAACGACCTTTTGCAGGACATTTTCGCCAAAGCCTACAAAGCGATTCGCGGATTCCGCGGCAAATCCTCGTTTTACACCTGGATTCATTCCATCGCCGTCAACATGACGCTGAATTTCCTCAAAAAACGCGGCCGCCGTTTTCAACTGAGCCTCGATGACGTCGACGCCAGCATTCAAAACGACAAGGAATTCATGGAAGCCACTGCCACGAGCAGTCCTGTGCGAGAAGCCGACCTTTCGGAGCTGCAGCGAAGATTGAACGAGGCCATGATGAAATTGTCTGATGATCACAGAGCGGTCGTCACTATGTTCCACATTCAGGGAATGCCCCATGCCGAAATCAGTAAAATCTTGCGTGTCTCGGAAGGAACGGTACGTTCCAGGCTCTTTTACGCGAACCGCCAGTTGCAAAATTACCTGGACGAATTTCGGAAAAATCCTGTCTCGTAACGGCTGCAAAAAAAATGGACGAGTTTAACGATAACGAAATCGCGAGGTTGCTTCGGCTGAAGCGATACGAGCAACCGCCACCCGCTTATTTCGACAACTTCCTCCACGAATTCCATCGCCGGCAACGCGATGAATTGCTGCGGCAGCCGCTTTGGCGCATCTGCCTGGAACGCGCACACAATTTCATGTTGCAACTGGATATGCGTTCGCTGGCCTCGTATCCCACTGCGGTCGCCGCAATGCTTGTTTGCGCAGCTATCTTCTCATTAAAGGTTTATCAGCAACCCGAGACGACTCGCGTCGCTAGTCAGAGTCCGCTCACTTTATCGGTACCGGTGAATGCCGACCAGGAATTCAATCTTGCATCTCCGGTCTCTACGCAGATTTCCAGGACGCAGCCGCTTCGCAGTTTTCGTGAAAGCGCCCAGACTCACCGAGCCGCCCCGCCACGGTACGTGCTCGATAGCGTCCCCGTGAGTTATGAGCCCACTTTCAGGTTCTAAGCGCCGCGCGGTCATCGCATTTGCGCTGGTTTTTTGCTCAGGCGCGAGCTTGCTTTTCGCCCAGGAGCAATCCGCCTCGGCGACGATCAGCCACCAGGTCCGGGAGCTTTTCGAGCGGGCCGCCAAAGCGGTCGTCAAGATTCACGGCGTAGATAAGCATAGTGAGATTTGTGGCACCGGATTTTTCGTCGACCCGACGGGGACGCTTTACACTGCGTACACCGTCGGAGGCGAAGCCGGCAATTTCACGGTCGAATTCGGTGGTAAGAAATGTACGGCGCGCCAACTGGTGGCAGACGTCCGCAGCGGGACGGCCATCCTGAAAGTGGACGAGACCACGCCCGCGCTGCCAATTGGCAAATCCGAGGAACTTGAAATGGCGGCCCCTGTCATGTCGATCGGTTATCCTCTGGATCTGCCAGAGACACCGAACTTCGGCTGGATGGCTGGGTTCGACCGGAAATGTCTCGGCCGCTATTTTTCCACCATTCATCTCCGCGTGAACGCTCCGACCCAGCGCGGCGAGGCTGGCGCTCCGCTGTTGAACATGAAAGGCGAAGTGGTTGGGATCGTCGTTAGCGGTCTCGAAAATAATGCGGCGTGTTACGCTGTGCCGATTGAGGCTGCTGAGAAAATTCGCAGCGACTTTGTTCGTTTCGGCGAGGCGCGGCACGGCTGGATTGGGGTAAACAATGTTTCGCCTGCGTCGCAACAAGTCGAGGGCTCGCGAGCGATGGTAACGCAGGTGGCCGAGGACGCACCGGCCGCTCGTTCGGGGCTTAAAGAAGGGGACGTTCTGCTACAGGTGGGGAAGAAAAAAATCAGTGATCCCGAGGATGTATTTGACGCCTCGTTCTACATCACTGCTGGAGACACCGTCCCGATCACCGTGATGCGCGGAGATCAAAAAATGACGTTCAATGTGCAAGCGACCATGCATCCAGCCGCCAAGACGGGTATGTTGCTCGCTTCGCCCGGTGCAATCCCGGGCGTAATTCCCATGTCGCTCGACGACGACGTGTCGCCTTCGCCGTAGATAACGCACGCCTACAGTTCGCGTCGCACCCGCCTTCGTCGTGCTACGGCGCGGCAAGCAGCGACACGGCTACAGCATTTTTCGAAGCACAGTTTCATCGATGATTTTTACGCCGAGTTCTTTTGCTTTGTCGAATTTGCTGCCGGGTTCGGCGCCGGCGAGGACGTAATCGGTTTTTTTGCTTACGCTGCCGGTGACGTGACCGCCAAGCGCTTCGATTTTTTCCGTGGCTTCTTCACGCGTCATTGATGGCAACGTGCCAGTCAGGACAAACGTTTTTCCCGCCAGCGGCAGCGCGGCTGCTTTTGTCGCCGAGACTTTTTCGCTCTTCGGCTCAATGCCGAGTTCTTTCAATCGCCGTAGAATCTTTTTGCCAGCCGGTGAGGCGAAGAAATCGAGGACACTCTGTGCGACGACGGGGCCGACTTCTGTTACGATGCCGTCCTTACCTGCCTTGCTCTTCGATGGTTTCGCAAATCCCGATTTGATTAATCGTTCGGCAATTTCTTTGGCAGATTTTTTGTCGTCGCGCTTCGCGTGATAGTCCACGACGTCTCCAAGTAATTGCGAGTTCGAAACGTCCTGGATCGTGTCATGGAAGCGGGCGAGCTGGGTTGCTGTCGTCTTTCCGACGTCGGGAATCGCCAGCGCAAACAGCCAGCGCGATAGCGGCGATGTTCGCGCGCGCTCGATCGCCTTGCTCGCCTTCGTCGCGTTCTTCTCGCCGAAAATACGTGGGCCTTCCTCCGTGCCGAGATTCAGTTTCGCGAGTTGCTCGATTTTTAAGTCGAAAAGATCCAATGGCTCGCGCACGAGGCCGCGCTCAACAAGTTTGTCAGCGACAATTCCGCCGATGCTTTCGATATCGAGCGCGCCGCGCGCGGCGAAGAATTCCACACGCCGCGTCGTCTGTGCCGGGCAATACAGATTTTCGCAGCGCCACGCGACAAATTCCGGATCGCGCCGGACAGGACCGCCGCATACAGGACACTTTTCCGTCAATGTGTTTCGCGAAATCGAACGGCTTGGTGTCTCGTGGCCGCTTCGATTTCACAACTTCAACCACGGCGGGGATGACTTCGCCCGCCTTTTCGATCACGACGGTGTCGCCGATGCGAATGTCTTTGCGTTTAATTTCGTCCTCGTTGTGCAACGTGGCACGGGCCACGGTGCTCCCGCTCACCAGCACAGGTTCCAGCATCGCTACCGGAGTGAGGATACCGGTGCGTCCGACCTGAATGATGATGTCTTGCAAGCGGGTCTCGACACGTTCGGCCGCGTATTTGTAAGCGATCGCCCACCGTGGTGATTTCGCGGTGAACCCGAGCTGCTCCCGCTGCGCGAGCGCGTCCACTTTGATTACTGCGCCGTCGGTTTGATAGGGAAAATTGCGTCGGATTTCGTCAAGCTTGCGAATGGCGTTAAGGACTTCGTCCACGGATGCGGCGAGCCACCAATGTTCGTGGGTTGGTAAACCGAATTTCTTGAACAGTCGAAAAATCTTCGAGTGAAGATCGACGTCCGCGCCTTCAACTGCGCCGGTCCCATAAAAAACCATTCCGAGTGGGCGTAGCGCCACCACTTTCGGATCAAGATGCTTCAAGGAACCGGCAGCAGCATTGCGCGGATTCGCAAAGAGCGGAAGACCGGCGGCTTCGCGTTCCCGGTTCAATTTTTCGAAGCCAGCCTTGTCGAGATAAGCTTCGCCGCGAACTTCGAAAATGTCCGGCGCAGCGCCCCTCAACTGATGCGGCACTGAGCGAATTGTTTTGATGTTTTGAGTGATGTCGTCGCCGACAAGACCGTCGCCACGCGTCGCGGCATACTTCAGCCGGCCTTTTTCATACATCACCGAAACCGCTACGCCGTCCACTTTGGGCTCAACGACGACGGGGATTTTTTCGTCCGGCAACAGGCGCGTGATTCGTTTGTAAAAATTCACCACTTCTTCTTCGGAGTAGGTGTTGTCGAGGCTAAGCATCGGCGCACGGTGCTGGACTTGCGCAAACGCCTGGAGCGGTTTTCCGCCGACGCGTTGAGTTGGCGAATCGGGCGTGAGCAGATCAGGAAACTTCGTTTCGAGATCAACAAGCTGTTTGTAAAGCCGGTCGTACTCGCGATCGCTGATGATGGGTGCCGCGTCCTGGTAATAGAGCCGGTCGTGCTTGCGGATTTCCTCCCGCAATTGTGCAATGTTTTTCTCGGCTTCGGTTCGTTCCATCGGCGGTGAACACGATACGAACGTGCGAAAGCTCGGCAAAGCTGGAACGCGTCGTCCTCAACGCGTTGAAAATGCCGGAGGCCTGACATTTGCGCCTTCGGCGAATTTTTTCGGCATCGTCCCGCCGCGGACAGACCGATCAACCTTTCACATTTGTCTTGGAACAGCTATGCATAACCAATCGTGAAACACGGTGAGCGCATCGTCGGAGTGGAAGGCGGCGGCACGAAAACCGCCTGGGCATTGGTCGAAAGGGTAGTCCCGACAGGTCGGGATGAGTCCGGTTGGGAATTTCGTATTCTGGAGCAAGGAAAATTGCAGGCCTCGAATTTTCGCCTCACTGCGCGCGAGCGTTTGCGCGCGATGCTGGCTGAACTGCCAAAGCAAATCGATTGCGCTGGAGTTTTCCTTGCCGGTTGCGGAACAGCCGAAGACCGTGCCGCGCTCAGGCAAATCTGCCTTGAGAACTGGCCGAAAGCGAAAATCGTGACGGGCAGCGACCGCGCTTCCGGCCTGGCGGCGGCGCTCGATCATTGTGATGGTATCGTCGTCAACGCCGGAAGTGGATCATCAGTAACCGGCCGCCGCGGCGACAGGATTGAGCGAGCCGGCGGATGGGGCCACATCTTGGGCGACGCCGGCGGCGGTTATTCCCTTTCCATGCAGGCGCTCCGCCTGATTTTGCGCGAACACGATTTGCGGCACGCCGAAATGGATTTCACCGCCAAAATCCTGCATGCGCTTGCGTTGAACAATTTTGACGAGCTTGTTCGCTGGGTTCAAGCGGCAGACAAAATGGATATCGCCCTGCTCGCTCCGGTTGTATTTGAGGCTGCCGCCGCCGGTGATGCGCGGATGATGGAGATCATAGAAGAAGGCGCGCGCGTGCTATGCGAATACACCGAGGCGGTTGCCGACCGCCTGCATCTGCTCGCGCCAAAGGTCGTGCTCATTGGTGGCCTTTTTTATCGCGACTCGATCTACACGCATGCGTTTCGTCGGCGGCTGAAGAAGAATCTTCCCGATGCTCGGGTAACAACGGCCGAACGCGCGCCTGAGCTCGGCGCTGTGTGGCTCGCAGCAGAAGCGCACGATCACGCGACGTTTCAGCCGCAGCCGTCGCAACGCGAGATCGATGGTTTGGCTGCCGCGTTAACTGAGCAGCGCAATCCACGCTCGCAAAATCTGGAAAAAATGACCGCTCACCAGCTGGTTCAATTGTTTGTGGAGGAGGAGAAGTTTGTCCAAGACGCTTTGCGAGCTGCCTCCGCGGATCTGGCTCGCGCAATTAAAACAGTGACAGAATCACTGCGAAACGGTGGTCGGCTATTTTACGTCGGCGCTGGCAGCAGCGGGCGCATCGGTATTCTGGACGCCAGCGAAATCCCGCCCACTTTCGGCGCGCCGACGCATCTAGTGCAGGGAGTAATCGCAGGCGGAGTCACGGCCTTGCATCGGAGCGTGGAAGGCGCAGAAGATGAAGAGAGCGCCGGTGCGTGCGCTTTGGATGAGAGGGGGGTAAAGCCCGCTGATGTGGTGCTGGGAATCACAGCCAGCGGCCGGACACCTTTTGTGCGCGGCGCGCTCGCCCGGGCGAAGTCGTTAGGCGCGAAAACAATTTTGCTTACCTGCAATCCCGGTGTAGCCGGCATCGTTGATGGCGGCCGGCGGGGGTCAGTGACCCCGGCTACAGAGTTCGATCTGATAATCCCGCTTCCTGTCGGACCGGAAATTCTGGCTGGATCCACGAGATTGAAAGCCGGGACCGCGACAAAAGTCGCGCTCAACATTATCAGCACGGGCACGATGATCGGTCTTGGGAAAGTGCGCGACAATCTGATGATCGATCTGCGCACCACGAGCACGAAATTGCGCGATCGCGCCGTGCGAATCGTGGCCGAAGTCACCCAGCGCGATTACGAGTCTGCCCGCGGATTGCTCGAGGCGAGCGACTGGAATTTGCGCGGAGCGCTGGACAAACCTTAAAAATTTCTGTTTCGCATAAGCGCAACGGAAGTGGCTCGTGCGAAGATAGGTATGTTTAACCGAAAGGAACAAATCCTATGCTGTGGACAATATTCGTTATTCTGCTGGTGCTCTGGCTGCTTGGATTAGTCAGCTCGTACACACTGGGCGGGTTCATTCACATCCTGCTCGTGATTGCGATTGTGGTGCTGATTATTCAACTGCTATCCGGGCGCCGGGCGTTATAGCGTCGAAATAACGTCGAAGCGATGAAGCCGGCCGGAATTATCGGCATCGTTCTGATCATAATCGGCATCATCGCTCTGGCGTATGGCGGGATCACGTACACCAAGCGCGAAAAGGTGTTGGATCTCGGCCCGCTTCAGGCGACAGCGGAAAAGCAAAAGACCATTCCGTTTCCCCCGGTATTGGGCGGGATTTGTTTGGTCGGCGGAATTGTGCTGGTGATCGTCGGCAGCCGGAAAAGCTAGTAAGCTTAGCGCTGTAGTGTGCGCTGTCCTCAGCGCATCTTCTTTCGAAACCGGCCAGAGCTGAACGACCATTTATCCGCTGAGGACAGCGGACGCTACAGTCTTTAGCCGCCGGCTTTCAAGACCGCGAAAGTTTTACTGCCTTTGCGGTCAAGATAAAGAAGCACGCCCCGCTTCGGGTCCGCCTTGTTCAGCGCATCACGGAATGATTGCACGTTCGTCACAGGCTTCCCGTCCACCTCGGTAATCACGTCTTCGCGTTCAATGCCCTGAGCACTGGCGAGGCTGTTTTCTTCCACGTCGGTTACGATTACCCCCTGTTGAGATGACAAATGGAGACGCTCCGCGACATCCTTCGTCAGTTCCTGCACCTGCAATCCAAATTTACCGAGGTCCTGCGGTTTGGGTTCGCTCGGTTGGACCGGTTGGTTTGACGCGCGGGTGATCTCGTCTGGTAATTCGCCAGTCTTCACAGGCACCTTTATGGCCTGACCTTTGCGCCAAACCGTCAGTTCGACGTTTTCTCCGACTTTCTTTTTCAAAATTTCATGCTGCAACTGTGAATCGGACGTGATCGCACTCCCATCGACGTGCGTGATCACGTCGAATGGCCGCAGGTTGCTCTTCGAGGCCGGAGCGTCCGCTTCGATGGTGCGAACCACCACGCCTTTGTCCGCGCCTTTGAACAGATCGCGGATTGACGGATCATCGCCGAGCGTTTCGATCCGAATGCCCAGCCAGGGTCGCACGATTTTGCGGCCGGCGATGAGTTCGCCGCCGATGTCCTTGGCCATGTTGATCGGAATCGCAAAGCCAAGTCCGCGGTTCATTCCATTGATCAGCGTGTTCATGCCGATCACTTTCCCGTCGATATCGCACAACGGGCCGCCGCTGTTCCCCGGATTAATTGACGCGTCGGTCTGCAAATAATCTGCGATGGAGTAGGCGCCTGACTGCAGCAATTTGCTTCGGCCTTTGCCGCTGATCACGCCATAAGTAAAAGTGTAATCGAGCTTGAACGGCGCGCCGATCGCGAACGCGAATTGTCCCACGCGCACTGCATCGCTGTCACCAAGCTGGACGACCGGCAAATCTTTTCCCTCAACCTTGACGACCGCTATGTCCGTCCTCTCGTCGGAGCCGACCACTCGGGCCGGAAACTCCCGGCCATCTCGCAATTTCACGTCGATTTTGTCCGCATCTTCAATCACGTGCACGTTCGTGATGATGTAGCCGTCGGGTCGCACGATGAAGCCGGAGCCTTCACTTTGAACCGGTCGGGCCGTACCGGAATTCCGGCGCGGCCGGTTTTCATCTGGCGGACCTTGAAAAAACAGATCGTCGAGTGGCGAGCTCTCGCTAACTTCGCTTTTCTTGGACGTCTCAATAATGACAACGCCCGGCGCGACTGTTTCGAACACTTTGGCGAAAGCATTGTTCAATTGATGAACGACATCCTTGCCTGCTTCAACCGCGGATGGATTCAGTGGAGCGGCATCATTAGGCACGACCTCCGGTTGCGCCGCAAACGAAGTACTGAACGCAAGACACGCTGCGAAAATGGACAAACGCATAAGTTGGAATTTTGACAGTGGCCAACATGCAACGTTCAACGCGCTGCGTCCAATTACGGTCGGCCGCGGCAAAACGGCCGTTTGGCCGCCCCACTCAAAGACGGACTCGCAGTTCCCTGATAGCCGTGCCAGATTCCTTGACGAGAATCGTACAAGTGGGGGCCCAGCCCTCAATATGCGCATCTTTCACAGGCGATTTATCTTACGAGCGGGCGTTGTAGCCCTGATTTTGATTGCTCTATGGGTAATCGCCATCGGGCCCGAACCTCCTTCGCGCATAACCATTTCCCCGGACGAACTGGTGCGGGCGGTCACGATTCAGCGCGATTCGCTCATCGATTTGTGTCTGATGGAACGCGTCGATCCAAACGGACGCGACGCGCAAGGCCGCACTCCACTGTTAATCGCGACTTCGCAACAGGATTGGAAAACGGCGCGCCGGCTCCTCGATGCCGGAGCCGTTGTTGATCTCGCCGACAAGAATGGATTTACGCCGGTAATGGCGGCAGCGATGCACGGAGATTTTGACACGTTCGGGTTGCTCCTGGCGCGCTCAACCAATCTTCAGCCGGAAAAACCGACTGCGGACGGACAAGACCTTCTGAGCTTTGCGCTCGATGGCGGGCATCCGGAGATCATTAAAACTGTGGAGCAGCATTTGCCCACGGTGCCGGAATGGACGGCCAGCACGCGGCGCGCTTTGTCCAGAGCGCTGCAAGCGGGCAAGAACGATGAAATCCGGTTACTGCTAAGCAAGCAATCGGCGCCACCGACGCCCGAAGGCAAGAACGTGCCATTTCTTGCGTATGCGATCGCCAGCAATAACGCGTCTTTGTTCAGCACACTCTTGAATTGCGGGGCCGATCCCAACACGGTGCTGCCCTCCCGTTGCGATAAAGATTTCCTGGCGTTGCTCCCGAAAGGATTGCGCAGCTACATAGAAGGCGATAGCAACGTAACGGTCCTGATGCTCGCCTCGGGTCTGGGCCAGGTCGATTATTCCCAGGCTTTGATCGACGGCCGAGCAAACCGGACGCGCCTGACTGCGCGGAACAAAATGTCGGCATTAGATATTGCCGCCGAGACCGGCCATTGGCGTTCCGCGCAAATTCTTCTCGGCGGCGGTCCCGCACCGGAAAAGTTGCGGGTCGAAATTTCTCTGGGGATGCAAAGAGTCGCTCTCCTCAGGGACGGGAAACCAATCTATCAGGCGCGATGCTCTACCGGTCGGCCGGGCTACTCAACAAAGCGGGGCGAGTTCGTAGTCACCAACAAGGAACGCAGTCATCGTTCCACCATTTACCACGTCGACATGCCTTATTTCATGCGGCTGAGCTGTCTCGATTTTGGAATGCACGCTGGTTATGTGCCGAACTATCCGGCATCGCACGGCTGCATTCGGTTGCCGGAAGACACTGCGCGCAAATTTTTCTCCGAAATTCCAGTCGGCACACTCGTGACCGTGCAATAGCGGATTTCTGGTGTGTTTAGCGCCAAAGGCGCGCTATTCAATCGTAGCCTGGGGCAAGCACCGTTGGCGCTAAACAGTGTTGTAGGGCAGGCGCCTCGCCTGCCAGCGGTCCGGGTCGCCTCTCCCCTCGCTGGTGGAGGCGGAGAGGATAAAGGTGAGGGGTCAGCGTTTAACAGCCAGTCTCAACGGTTTTGAAATCATCCCTCACTCCCCCTCTGCCTGAAAAGGGCGAGGCGACCCTGAACGCCTCGTATTTTCCCGAATCCAAACCGCTGCTTCGCGGCATCTTAATGGAGATCCATGGAAACAAACAATCTCGCCGCGCAGTTCCCGTTTGCCTCTAACCAGCCATCGGTTCCCACGAAAATTTCGCGTGCAACGTGGGCAGGACTGGCCATCTCGCTTTTTGCGATGCTCGCAATTCGCCAGGGAATCGCGTTCTTCGTCCCTGAAACGACGTTTACCTCGGCACTGCTAAAGGAATCTCTGATCTGGGTAAGCGCGCTGGCTCTCATTGTGATCATCCGGCGCGGCGAACATTTGCCCATGCGTTCCATCGGACTCGGCACCGCGCGCTGGTGGAAATCCATCTTGTGGGGCTTCATTATCGCGATCGTATCAGCAGTGGTTATCGGCGGGCTGGCTTATCTCACCGGCTACGGACACGGTCCCGGCTCTGCCGCGTTCGAGAAACTGCCGCTGTGGTTGATCACCGCGATCGTTTTTCGTGCCGGAGTAGTGGAAGAATTATTTTATCGCGGCTACGCCATCGAACGCTTGCAGATGATCGGTCTCGGCCGGTTCTGGTCGGTGACGATTCCGCTGGTCATCTTTTCGCTCGGCCATTGGTCAGGAGGCGCGGCCAACATTCTCATCGCATTCGCAGCAGCCTTAATCCTGACCGGATTCTATCTCTGGCGCCGCGATCTGGCCGCCAACATGATCGGTCACGGCCTGGTGGATTTTGTTGCTAACGTCCTGCCGAAATTGTTTTCCTGACGCGTCGCCTTAGAAAGCGCACTGCGTGGCCCGCGTGTGCAGACGCCTCGTCCCCCCCGGCGAGATTGATTTGCGCCCTCGCAATGACGAGCTTTGATCCCAAGGAGTCTACACTCCGCGAGATTTCTCCATTCGGCGTTCGGCGTTGGACGTTGAGCGTTCGACGTCTTCTTCGGTGCCTAATCCAGCGGACTCTTCACTCCGAGCCCAGGTCGGTTGAGCACGTGCGTGTACCGCGTAAAAGTTTGCTGCGTGCTACGCTGCTGCGCTCACGCGGTTTGCCGGGTTCAGCTGCAGCGCGGTGCTGTTAGTTTGCTTTAGCTGTCAGCACAAAGGGAGATTTGATTGGATTTCTCGCTAGATAGTGCCTTAGCTGAGCTTTCAGAAATCTTCTCCCGGCACCGCTTTTGAGATATCTCTCACGACCTATAGCATCGGCCTGTTCTACATAGGCCTCGTAGTAGACCAACGTCCACGGACTACGATGAGCCGTAGCGAAGCTCTTACCTGCCCTGTGCTCTTTCAGCCGAATGCGAAGGTTATTCGTGTAGCCGATGTAAAAACCCGAGTCTGCTTCCGAGCGAAGTACGTAAACGTAGTGCACCAGCTGTATGTCACTCTTGGCGCGTGAGCGAAGCTTTTACGCGCTGATCAAGCAGTTTGGGTTTGCCCACGGGCGGCGCTCTCAATATTCTCTGGGCCATGACAGCGATTTTGTCCTTCCAGCTCTCAAACTCAAACCGGATTAGACCCAAATTTCGGGTGTTTCTCTTGAAATGTCCAAAAATTCGGTCGAATTCTCGTTAGACCGCATGCTCACGCCATCCGAGCTCGATAAGTCGCTGCAAGAGCTCGAGCAGTCAGACTGGCGCGAGCAGACGTATGACTCGCATCTCGTCACCACAGTTAACCGCTTGTGGCGCGTCCCGTTGCGCCAATTCAGCGTCGAAGACTTGCGCATCATGATTGGCCAGAGCATCGGTTTGCCTGTATCTGGCTTCCGCTCGCACTTCAGCATGTGCGCAAAGACCCGCTCGCCGAAGGAGACTTTTATCCAGGCGACTTGCTGAAGAGCATGCTTACAGCCGATTCGACGTTTTGGCGCGACCACCCGGAGTGGCGCGATGAAGTCAGAGAGATTGCCACCCGCACTCTCACACGATTACACTCGCTGCATCCGGGAGATGAGCATTACTCAGATGTTGTTCTGGAGTCCCTCACCGAAGGTTGGAAGGTTTTCGAGTCAGCACCGCATGCAGTCTAACCAATCAATGAAGCCAACGGCCCCATATCGAAATGAGTTCAGCGCGTTCGCCACGACACCCTCCCGTGGCTTATCTCCTTCTCGTTAGACGCAGTGAACCCGCACATCGTTACTCACGTCATCGTTGCTGTAGGCGCAGTGATTTTCGTAGCCGGAGGCTTCTTCGGCCGCACGTCCGCTGCAGCGGTCTCAATCCGCGTCGCGATGGTGCTAGCCGGGCTAGCTGCGCTGAGCTGGAGCGTTATCGGCTTATACCTCCTTCATCACGCGACAGATCGGCAGCTGTCGCACACCACGCTGCCATGGGCGCAGTTTTGGTTGTTGGATCACATCAGAGCGATGTTGGGCGGAGCGGCACTCGGTATATTGATTTGTGTTTTGGCGAGTCCGGCGCTTTACAGACGCAGAACGAGTGGAGCGCCAGCGTCTAACCAATCGCAGGAGCCAACCGCTGGCCGTCGCGATGTCACAGATGACACGTTCCTCGGCGACACTCGGCTCGACTTTCCAGCAGGTCGTCGGGTCATGTCGCCTTCGGAATCGCTTCTGATTCACGTCCTACGGCCGCTTTGCTCGCCCTCTCCAGTTCGACCCTTGCATGGACAATCGTGCTCGCGCCTTTGGAGACAGGCTATGCGAAAGAGACCTACCAAACGCTCCAGCCAACCGCTGGCCAGCGTTCTGATGACTAGCGTTCTGTATGACTTCAATACTAAATTCGCAGCGATGCTCGCTCTCGCCAGCGGTGGCTGAGCTCCTTCTCGTTAGATGCCGCCCTTATGACCGTGACGAACTGAGCCACACTTTCCCTCAGCTAGATCCACCACCCAGAGAGCAACAAGTCACTCGTGCATGGATCGACGCCTCACACCCTGCCGGGCTTATCTCTGTTCGTTAGCATGCTAAAGCGCATCCGTATGACATTATCGTGGCAGCGGCTCATAGGACGCTTCGGCACGTTCGGCGCAGCCGTTGCAATCGCTAACCGGGCTGGCGCATATTTCGGCGGCGGGTTCGGTTCGAGCGCAGACGCTCCCGGGGTTTATACTTTCGATTTTTGGCTGCGTGTTCCTATTCCTTGCATTTCCGCTTTACGCGGGGCGAGAGTGGGCGCGACGGGCTCTTCTTTTTACGATTTACTGATGTCGTCGCTGCTGTCGTGATTTTGCTCTCTCCCACCGTATTTCAGCAGTCGCAGTCGCCTTCCGTCTCTAGGTTGTCGCGGCTCTATGCTTCGTGATCGGTCTATGTGCGCTTGTCTCGGTTCTCATACCGCCTGCTTTCGTTTTGGCGGCGCTTCATCACCCTGACGTCAGGCGCGCATTCCAGCAAAAGACGCATCTAACAAATCGCTGGAGCCAACCGCTGGCCGTCGTGATGCGCAGATTTAATTTTATGAAACAGTTCCCCATGTTTGCCACGCTCGCTTCCGCCAGCGGTGGCTCAGCTCCATCTCGTTAGACGCAGTGAACCCGCACATCGTTACTCACGTCATCGTTGCTGTAGGCGCAGTGATTTTCGTCGCTGGAGGCTTCTTCGGCGCACGTTCTCTGCAGCCGTCTCGATCCGCTTCGCTCACCTGCCTGCCATCGCGTTTTGGTTATTGATCACATCAGAGCGACGTTGGCACTTGGGAGGCTCCCGGCGGGGTTGTACCGAATTCTTTTTCGACAGAGATTACACTTGGTCCGTCGGTTCAGATCGGCGATGCCGATGGCCAGAGGAGTTTACGGCGACCTGCCAGTCTGCGATGGATGAGTTGCGGGCAGCAGATGAGAAGCTGTTCGCGGAGTTGACTTCATCGAGCATGATCACCTTCTGGTTGAGGCCTCCGAGTTTAAGCCGGCTCGTTTACGATAAAGTCGCCAGATTTTACAACATCGATCCTGCTTATTACGCTTGGGGAACCCAAGGCATCATAGCCTTCATTGTCAGTGTTCACCTCGATGAGGCACATACTCCTCGCTTCCTCGGCGTTCCCGTCCAGACACCATCTTCGCGCACCGCATACAGGCAGGCGGTCCTAGAGTGGCTAGCTGCCCGCGAATATCCGGTGGAATTAGTCGAGACATTCCACACAAATTCGCCTAACCAAACGCTCCAGCCAACCGCTGGCCGTTCTGATGACTAGCGTTCGTATGACTTCAATACTAAAATTCGCAGCGATGCTCGCTCCCGCCAGCGGTGGCTGAGCTCCTTCTCGTTAGGTCTATCAGAGCATGGCGCGTGAGCAAAGTCCCGGAACGTGCGACAAGTGTTCACACCATTTGGATACTACCTCATCCACAACGGCTTCAACGACTCAGTGTATGCCTACTGTGATTCGTGCTGTTACACCGCTATCGCCAGTCTGTGGAACCTCCCGTCCGGAGCACCGCATGTTGATTATGGCGTCATCACTCCACAGCTTGAGCCCTATCTTGAGCAGTGTCCTTCGGGGGGCCGCTTCACCGCTACAGCAGCTCCACGCTGTCCACATTGCACGGAGCCGCTCGATCCAGTTCGAGCTACAAGCTACATCGAGCCACACCAGGCTGGCACCGCGAAGGGTTGGCGTTGGCAACAGTCTTGGAGCGGACTCTACTGCATTGTCATTGATGAGCGTGTTGTGTATGACAGTTGGCAGGCGACCCAAAAGACCTAACAAAACGATGCAGCCAACCACTGGCCGGCGTACGGTCTCACTTTCGATGACTAAAACACGTTCATTCCAAGCCAACCTCGACTCAGCCAGTGGTGGCGATCTTTGTTCTCGTTAGACGTAATATGCCGACTCGCTAAGGATTCAGTATCGGTTGCTGTGCAGGGCACGTGCGCGAGCTATCACCGGCAGACATCGAAGCCCTCGCTGTCGATGCGTCTGACTTGCCGCAAATACGTCAGCAGCTCACACGCGAATCATCAAATGGCAGTTTTCCTAAGTTACCGCGAAGCAGCGAGAGTCTACCCGTACCACACGTCGTTAAGCGTGTCGGAGGTCATTGGCACTACACAGACCACATTTGGACTTTGATCATTGGTTCTCGCTTTCAGACACAGAGCGAATCGAAGCACAGACGCGCTGGAATGTTTACGCAGACGGCTACTGGCACTCCCTTGCGGCAGAAGCGGCGAGTCGCTTCAGAGCCGAATTCTCATTTCGCCCGCACATCCGCTCTGTCACACATGGCGTGTATCATGGTGGTGAGCTCATCATCGGCGTCACGACGGATTTGCCGTACCCGAAGATGATCAGACTTCCAGAGTTCTACTTCGGGTTTCGCGTTATGCAGTTCTCTGGCGGCACTCCAGAAGGCCCTACCGTTACACCGGCTCCACCGATCTATGTTTAGGTCTAACCAATCGATGAAGCCAACGGCCCAATTGCGAAATGCACCCAGTGTGTTTGCCACGACGCCCTGCCGTGGCTTATCTCATTCTCGTTAGGAGATGCTCGCGTCTCGTATTAACCAAGCCATAGTCATCGTTCTTATGGGATTTCTCTCGTTTCTCGGACGCTCCAAGGCGGAGTCACCCGAACCACAGAAGAACCCAGCAGATGCTGGCCGCGCGCTTCGCCACATGATGCTCACCACGCCAGCTGACAAGGCCGGGCAGAAGCCGACCAAAGAGTTTCCTCGCATTTACGGCGTCCTCATGGATTGGCCGACCGGGGGTCAGATCGCCACAGTGTTCGCCACTTCGACCGGCGCAGCGAGCCTCTACACGACATCGACATTCGGCATTATCGGCGGCGAGGGACACAAGTCGGTGCGCGACGCTGCCACTACCTTTGTTCACGCTGCTGATCGCTATTTCGAGTCCTCCACCCCGGCGTCTGAGTACCCTTACCCGACGACCGACCGTGTTCGGTTCTACTTCCTCACCTTCGGCGGAGTCCGGGTCATCGACACCGACCTAGAGTCCATCAATAGCGGCAGCAGCAAGTATGCGGAGCTTTTCGGCCTAGGCCAGTCCGTGTTGACTGAGTTGAGGCTCGTTACCGAGGAGCGTCGATGACCGCAATTCCTAACCAAGCGGATGGAGCGAACGGCGGACCGCTGTACGCGCCAACATTTGAGATGACTTCCACACTCAAACTTCGAGCAACGCGCGGTCTCGTCCGCCGTCGCTCATCTTGTTCTCGTTAGACCTAAAGTCACACGCCACATGAAAAGTGCCTTACCTCTCCTCATCAGTGAGTAATACCGTCCCGAACCCTTATGTCCTCGTCATCGGTCTCGACCCCTACCGGGTGCCCGGCCCATGGAACCCGAAGCCAGTCGCGGACGCGATCGAGATCGGTATGACGGCTCTTGCCGATCGCGGCTTCCATGCACAAACTTGCTTGGTGGGTCTCGACGGCAGCGACAATATCGAGGATCGAGTCACCGTCGGGCTTCAGGCCCGGTCGTGGGACTGCGTCATTGTTGGTGGCGGGATCCGTGAGCGCGATGAAGAACTGGAGCTTTTCGAATCAATTATCAACCTGATCCGCCGACACGCTCCCCAGGCGGCGATCGCCTTTAACCACACGCCGCACGACTTAGCCGACGCCGCGGCCCGAGCTCTGCGATGCAAGGTCTAACCAATCGCTCGAGCCAACCGCTGGCCGTTGTACTAAGGAAGTTGAGGGTTGACGGATGAGAGTTGGGAGTTTACGAAAGCTTGCCGCCGCCAGCGGTGGCTCAGCTCCGTCTCGTTAGACCTCATGCGTCTTGGCCTACTCATGCTTCTCACGACCGTAGCCTCGGCGTTTAGAACAGATTCGGACATCCCCGCTGCGATCGAGAAGCTCGCCGATTCGCCTACACGGTTCGTGCTTTACTCACTCGATCCGCGACCGCTCGCGCACGACGAGAGCATTCCACCAGATTCTGGGTTCCACGGTTACGCTGTCCGCGGCAGCGCGAACATCATAGATCCAGAAGAGCGGCGATCGCTCTTACGAGCGCTCGCGCGGGGTGTGCACGATGCTCCGCCAGATATGATAGGGGCGTGCTTCAATCCGCGTCATGGACTTCGGATCGAGCAGGGCAGCTACGCAGCCGAGTTTGTCATCTGCTTCGAGTGCTTCCAGCTTAATGCTTATGGTTTTCAGCCGGGCCGTGATTTCCTCACTACGTCGACACCGCAGTCCACGTTTGACGAGTCACTGCGCCGCCACAAGTTGCCGCTCCCTAAGAAATGAGGTCTAACCGTGCGCTCCAGCCAACCACCGGCCGTTCCAAGATCTAGCTTTCAACTGACTTCAACACAGCAATTCGCGGCAAAGCTCGCCCCCGCCGGTGGTGACTGAGCTTGGTCTCGTTAGACCGGATGACCCTTCCTCCGCAGATCGAGCGAGCCAGATGCGCCGAAGTGACGATCTCTCCGGATCATCGTCGAGTGAGTTCTCGGCTGGTTACTCGTTTCCGAGATTGCGTTCTCCAAGACAGACTCGGCCGGTCACCCGTTAAACTTTGCACAGACGACGAGATCAGCGGCACCGTTCACGGCATTCAGTGGGGTCTGGCGCTCATGGACTACAACGGCTCCATTGCAGGAAGCGAACGACGTTGTCACCTTCGGCTTTCGATCCAGCGCCACTTCGCGGGCTCCGAGCAGCTTCTTTCGTGGCCGCTCTTTTCCCAGAGAGCACGCGCTGGCAGTCGCGGCGCGAGTGGCTGGATTACATGGCTTCGTGTCGCAACGACCAGTTTCCGTTCGGTGGCATTTCCACACGTTTACCCGAGACAACGCTTCTGTATCTTTCACTTCGTCGCGCTGTTGCGCCCCAAGCGGTCTAACCAAACGATGAAGCCAACGGCCTCATTTACGTGAAATAAGTTCCAGCGTGTTTGCCACGCTCGCCTCGTCACGTCGCTTATCTTGTTCTCGTTAGGTGAAGAAGCACCTGCAACGACTCTTTCCAGTTGCGATGCTGACATTCTTCGGCGTCGTCATTTTCCAAATCGGCTACGAGATGCTGTGGCGAGGCACCATTAGATATGCTCCTGAAATCGGGCCTGCAGACATCCTCTCCCCCCAGCATAGAGCTGCGGAGTTTTGGGCGATTAGCGCAGGAACGTTGACCGTCGGCGTGCTGCTTTTCATTGTGGCCGCTTTCTTACTGTTCAGGTTTATCCGAGGCCAGCCGGCCGGCGGTCCGAACCGATTGTCATCGGCTGTTGCCGCGTTCACGAAACGAACTCGCTTACAGCGATTGGGGCCGATTCTCAACGTCGTTCTCGTGCTGCTGTCTCTGTGGACCGGTTACGCGGAAATGGCGCCCGACAGACTCGTGCACACGAACCCTGACGCGATCTTTTGCACAATCGTTGTACTTGGGATGATCGGATTTTCATTCGGAACTGTTGCGTATTCCATCTCGGGTGCAGGTCAGCAGACGCTTCGACGTCCCTCATTGCGTCGGTTTTCTATGGACTGGTGGCATGATCCGCTACAGTGCCTATTTCTGTCGTGCGGTTTCGCCGCAAGTATGGCACTCGGAGCCGCTTTTCGACTTCCGGGCAGCTCGACTACTGGTTTTTGGACGTTCATGTTTTTCCTCTGTATGTTTCTTGGCCTTCTTATCGGCCAGCTCGGAGTATATCTCGTGCATCATGAGCGCATCGCTAACACCTAACAAATCGCTGGAGCGAACCGCCGCCCGGCGCGTGTGCACGTTTGGACATGATTAAAACAGTTTCAATTGAGGCGACGCGCGCTCTCGTTCGCCGTCGCTCATCTTGTTCTCGTTAGGCAGGTTGTATCGAACGTTATGCGTCGCATCGTAGTGTTTGGCAACTCAGGCTCCGGGAAGACCACCCTGGCTCGCGTCTTGACATCGCAATACGGACTCGCCCACCTCGATCTCGACTCACTGGCCTGGGACAGCTCGGGCGTTCAGGTGCAGACGATGACGCTGGATGATTGGGCGACGTTCGTCCCCCGTCGCAGATCACTCACGGAGAGCGAAAGCACAATCCGTGACTTCATCCACGAGCATTCAGAGTGGGTCATCGAAGGTTGCTATGGCGACCTGCTGGAGCAGGTGTTGCCGTATGCCTCCGAGGTGCGTTTTTTGAACCCTGGGGTCGAGGCGTGCATCGCCAACTGTCGGGCTCGCCCGTGGGAACCGGAGAAATACCCTTCGAAGGAGGCCCAGGATCAGAAGCTGGACTTCTTGCTCGATTGGGTGCGTGAGTATGAGAGTCGCGCGGATGAGTACTCCCTCGCACGACATCGCGAGCTATTTGAAGGCTTCCGGGGACCGAAGGTCGAGCTGTCGTCCCTGCCCGTCTAACCAATCGATGAAGCCAACGGCCCCATTTGCGAAATAAGTTCAGCGTGTTTGCCATGACACCCTGCCGTGGCTTATCTCTGTCTCGTTAGGTCCATGCGAGGTCTCGTTGCTGCAGCCGTATGCGTTTTTGCTGGTAGCGTTTTGGCAGATCCAGTGGCCGAATATCAGGCGAGGGTCGAAAAGATCGCGGACAACGCGCTTACTCCCGCGTTAGAGAACCATCCGGAGCGCTGGACCAAGATTTCCGTGAAGTACAGCTTTCATATTGATCCCTCGGGACGGATACATGACATCCGAATCGTTTCCGCACGTGCCTAACCGGTGGGTGGAAAACACGGTGACGTCGTGCTCTAACCCTCATGAAGCTCCCGTCCGTTCCGGACAAAGTAATGCGACTAACTGAGACGGAAGGCGCCGATGCGGAGGCACAACTTATTCGTGCTAAGACCAAGGCCGACTATGAAAAGCTCGCGAAAGACGCACGCAAATGAGACCTAACCAGACGAATGAAGCCAACGGCCCCATTGCGATGCAACTTCAGCGTGTTTGCCACAGCACCCTGCGTGGCTTATCTCTTTGACTCATGACCTTCCCATTTCATTCGCCCTCTCGGGCTATCCCGTCCATCTCGCGGATTCCCAATCTGCTCGATTCTCGTTAGATGCTCATGCGCGTCGTTGCCGTCATGTTATTGCTGTCCGCGGGCATCGCTGCTGAGGCGATGTCATACTCGTTTGTTTGTAAGGCGAGCGGGCGATTGGGCGGGCGGATCCGCTTCGAGTTTTACGATGATTCAACCACACGTCCGAAGACCGATATCAAGTCATTCACCGTTTCCATGCGGACCGCAGATGACCGGTGGAAGGCGATGTGGTCCATCCTGAGCGGCCCTGGTCTGACAAAGCCGATCGTGTACGGAGTTACGCCTCCTGGTTTTACCACGATGATTGAACCGCAGAAGCTCATTTCCGGTCGCGTTTACGCCGCTTTCGCTACTGATGGACAGGGAGGCTCATCCGGCGTGACTTTCGGATTCGATAAAAACGGGAGGATGATCTTCCCGGATTCATTCGATCAATGAGTGGCGAATGAAAGCGTCTAAGTAATCGATGAAACCAACCGCCCATCTCGGAATCAGTTAGTGTATTTGCCGCGACACCCGCCGTGCCTTAGTGCTGAACGCAACAAGTCAGCTTATGGCACATAGCCAACTAGCGGCAGAGAGACAGCACGTCCGCAGCCGGCGAAAGCTGAAGACGAGAGACAGGTTGATGGCTGAGACCAAGGAGTTTATTTCGAAAGGCCGGCTCGATGCCCTGACCGACGGCGTTTTCGCCTTCGCGATGACGCTGCTCGTCGTCAATTTGGATCTGCCGGAAGACTTCCATCCTACATCCGCCGCGGAACTGATTTCCGCCCTTCTCGACCTCGGCGGCACGTTCGTCGCCTACGTAGTCACCTTCTTGGTGCTCGCAAGCTTTTGGCTCGGGCGCGCGCGGACCAAAGAGGAGCCGGAAGCGGCGAGCGGCGCTTACGCCTGGTCGCTGCTCTTCCACCTGTTCTTCGTGACCCTCCTGCCCTTCTCGATGATTGTTGCTGGCCGCTACAACCTCGCGCCGGCGATATGGGTGTATGGAGCCAACATGGTCCTCCTAGGCTTGACAGCAATCGCCATCACCCTCGTGATCGAGCGCGACATCCAGCGCCGGCTGGTTCCGAGCGGCCGTCCCGAATACGGCGTGCTAATCGCTTCGGCTATTCTCTCGATGGCAATCGGCTTCTACAACCCAGATGTCGCGATGTACGCCTATTTCCTCAATCTTGCCTCGCCGCTGGTGCGGAGGTGGACAGAACGCGTTTGAGCCACGTTCCTGAGCAAACCATCTAACCCATCGATGAAGTGGCTGTCTCGGCCCTGGCAGATCCAAATTTCTGATAGAAGTTGAAGCGATACCGGTGTTGGACTGAGTCTTTGCACAGGAAACTCCCGTGAACCGGCATTTGATTCTTTTTGCTCCAGGGGCGGGTGCGCCTTCTTCGCATCCGTGGATGCAAAATTGGAAACGACGTTTGTCGGAGATCGGTGAAGTCGAGACTTTCGATTACGATTACATGCGCGATGAGCGGAAACGGCCCGATCGATTGCCGCAATTGATCGCAACACATCGGGCGGCGCTGGGCACGTTCGTGAATCGTGAATCGAGATCCGTGAATAGGGAAGAATCATCAACGCCGCGCGTCTTGCTGATCGGCAAAAGCATGGGCGGCCGTATCGGGTGTCACGTGTCGCTGGAGGAAAAAGTGACCGGCCTGGTTTGCTTTGGCTATCCGCTTTGCGCCATGGGCGATCGCACCAAACTTCGGGACGAAATTTTGCGCGCGCTGACTACGCCAATCCTGTTTGTGCAAGGCACGCGCGACCCGCTGTGCCCGCTGGATCTGCTGGAGCGCGTTCGAAAGGAAATGAAAGCGCCAAACTTGTTGCACGTCGTCGAGGGTGGCGATCATTCGTTGCGGGTGCCGAAGCGCCAACTCCAGGCAATCGGTGAAACGCAGGAAGAGGTTGATCAGCGAATCTTCGGAGCTGTCGTTGGATTTATTGACCAATTCGCTGCGACCGCTGATTAATGCGATTAGCGAAACGCTGTAGCCACCGGCCTGTGGCCGGTTCACTACGCGAATTTTAGCCAGTGAGACGGCCCATAGGGCCGTGGCTACATCTACATTTTGGTTCACGAGACGAGATGAAAAAGAAACTAACGAAACGGAAACCCGGACAGGTTTCCGTCCACTCCGGTCAGGTGGAGTTTGTTAAAGTCAACATTGGCGGCAGGCAGTGGCGCGACGTGTATCAATGGCTGCTCGCTTTGCGCTGGCCGCAGTTTGCCGCGTTGGTCGCGCGCCTTTTACATCGCGCTCAACCTGTTGTTTGCCACCCTTTACGCTGTCGACCCTAACAGTATCGCTGGCACCACCGGTGGCCGGTGGTTTTATGACTGTTTCTTCTTCAGCGTGCAAACGCTGGCGACCGTCGGCTACGGCCACATGTATCCGCAGACGCTTGTACGGGCACGTGGTCAGCATGATCGAAATCATGAGCGGCATCTTTTTGCTCGCGGTTGTTACCGGAATAATTTTTGTCCGTTTCTCGCGCCCGGTGGCGCGCATTGCCTTTAGCAGATCGATGGTGATCGGTCCGTTGAACGGGCAGCCGACGCTCATGGTGCGCGTGGGCAATCAACACCAGCACAGCATCGTCGACACAGAGTTCCGCATCATGTTTATGCGGGATGAGCCGTTGGTTGAAGGCGGCGATTTCCGGTATTTTTACACGCTAAAGCTTCACTTCGATAAACTAATCCTGTTTCCGGCGGCATTGACGCTGCGGCATGTGATCGATAAGAGCAGCCCGTTGTACGGCGCGACGCTCGAATCGCTCCAAGCCAGTCGCTCGCTGTTCGCGGTTTCAGTTTCAGGCATTGATCCTACTATTGCTGCTCCCGTCCAGGCACAGCACGATTACAGTTGGCGCGATGTCCGCTTCGGCGAACGCTTCGTTGATATCTACAGCGAGTCAGGTCGCGGACAACTCACGGTGGATTACGGTCGCCTTCACGAAACCGAAGCTGCGGAGTAATATACGCTGGTCAAAGTCCTCATGAATCCCTGTAACACGATTGCTGTCGCCTTGGCACGGCCCTAAATGCGCCAGAGCGAGCGGTGTGTCCCGAACTCGGAGATTTCGCCGGAGGTACTTTTGCTGACGTAAACGGTGATCGAAATGACACTGATAAACGTGCCCACGAAAACCATCGCCACAACCCAGGACGGAATGTGCCCGATGTGTAGCGCGTGATAAAACGATACCACATCGGTGATCGGCGCGGTGGCGTGCAAAAAGATTTTCGTTAGCCACGCGATCAAGATCAGGATGAAAATGAACATGTAATTCCGTTTCATCCGGCGGCCGATTGCTTCCAGCTTGGTGATTTTAAAGCAGGGCAAGATCAAGTCCTCGCAGACGAGCTTTTTCCATTCGCCCTGGAGCAGCTCGCGATTTTCCATGACCATCGGCACGAGAAAATGCGCTTCCAGCATGCGGACGCGCGCGCGAAAGGCGTCGTAAAAACGGTATCTGCGCGCCTCGATCCACAGCAGCACAGCAACGATGGCCAGGTTAAAAAAGAAAATGATGTGCGGCACGTCGCGCGTGGAAAACGCGATTGTGATAATGGCGGTGCTGCTGGTGATGGCCCAGTTCGTCGTCATGTCCAGCCGTTGCCGCCACACCATGATTCGTCCCAGTTCGCCGCGATAAAAATGCGACATCGCGTTGACATAGCCCGGGTCATAAAGGCTCCGCTGAAAGGAAACTGTACGTTCCTCTTTACGTCCTACCGCTGTATCCTGAGTTGCCACAACTTGTTATTTTACTGGATAACTGCGTTTGCCGCATAATCCAATAAATCTCTCCATCCCCATGCCTATCGCCCTCGCAGATCTGTTAACAGAACAACAGGTGGTTCTTCGGTTGCGCTCGCGAAAATCGGCGAATGCGATTCGCGAGATCGTGGACGTACTCGCGTCCGACGTCAGCGGCAGAAAAATCGCTAATCCCGAAGCTTTTCTCGAAGAAGTGTTCGCCTGTGAGCAGGCGCATCCGAGTCTCGTGGAAAACGGCGTTGCGTTTCCACATACGCGCACGGATTTGGTTGATGAAATTGTGATCGGTGTCGGGCGCAGCCGTGCCGGCATTCCATTCGGCCAAAACCAACAGCGCGCACACCTCATTTTCGTAATCGGCGTTCCCGAGCGCTTGCTGAGCGATTATCTGGTTTGCGTCGGCACGCTGGCGCGACTGGGGAAGGATGAGACGATCCGATCGAGATTGCTCAATGCCGAAACGCCTCGCGAATTCATCGAAGCGTTAACCACGGAAACGTTGTAGCCGCGTCTCTGCCTGCCACGCCGAAACTGTGCGAAGGCGGTGAGACGCGCAACATGCCGTTAGGCCAATTCATGAATGGCTCGAAGCACCGTCTCGATTTCCTGCGGCGTGTTAACGATGCTGCACGCCACGCGTCCATACGATACGCGATACGGAGTCGTGGAAGCGACGATGCGCTGGGCGAGAAGACGCTTTACCACTTCCTCCGGTTTTATCCCTTTCACATCGAAGCAGACCATGCCTGCGGAAAGATTTTCATCGCGTGGTGTGTAGAGCCGAATACGAGGCATGCCTGCAAGTCCCTCCTTCATTTGAGCGTTTAGCTCGTGTATCCGCGCCGTGATGCGCGCCGGACCGATGTTTTGGTGAAAACGAATCGCTTCCGGTAGCGCCCAAAAATGTTCGAACGCTTGGAACCCGCCCGGTGAAAACCATGCCGCTCTTGCCGCTGGCGCCGGCTCATGTTCCTCCTCCCACGCGCCGAAAAGGTCCGGGGAACTAAACGATGGAATCACCGGGCGCATTGTCTTCCAAACGTCTGGCTTCGCCCAAACGAAGCCGGTACCCCGCGGACCGAACAACCATTTGTGTGTGCCGGCTGCAAATGCGTCGCATCCCAGCGCCGTGATCTTTGGATCTTCCACCCCAAAACCGTGCACACCGTCGACGATGAGCAGCACACGATCCTTTTCGTCGCGACTGCGGTTTACTTCCGCCAGCGTCTCAGCGATCCGAGCAATAGGCAGCCGGACGCCGCTGCTGGAGTGCACCCAGGTGACGCCGACCGCCCGCGTCTTTGGTCCGATCGCTTTGCGGATGCGTCCGGCTATTTCATCGGATGAAATCGAGTCGTACGAATCAAAGAGCGGAATTTTGCGCCAGGTCGCCCCGCACCGCCCTGTGGCGAGCCGGATTGATTCGTGATGCACGTAGTGATCGTGCGTCGTGGTCAGGATCTCGTCGCCTTCGCGCAACGGCAGCCCATGATAGAGAAGAGCCAAACCCGTCGTGGTGTTTTGCGTCAGCGCGATGTCCTGTTCGCTGCCGCCAATGTAGTTGGCGATGGCGCGGCAGACCTGCAACGGAATGTTTTCGTCAGTCTGCTCGAAAAGCGCGCTCTCAACGGTAAGCAACGGATTTGTATCTAACTTCGCCCGGTATTGCTCTATCGCCTGACGAACAGGTCTTGGGTGAGAAGCCAGAAAAAACAATGCGAGATGAATGTAATCGGGAGCCAGTTCAAACTGCCGCCGCACCGATTCCCAGTCTTTGAAATCGACAGGATGCGTTTTCCTTCGTTTTAGCTTCGACGAGAACCGGCGAGAGCGCTCCGGCAGCCAGCGACAACGAACCACGGATGAGAAAATTGCGGCGAGTTAATGGCATAAGATTGTCCTCAGTTTGGTACGTCCGTAAGTAAATCGGTTGGGCAATGAAAGCGATCCAATTATAGAGGGGCTGTAGCCACGTCTCTATGAGGCGCGCAAGCCGGGGGCTGTTAACAAGCGAAATGTACGCCTCGCACAGCGAGGCGGCTACAGTCGCCGGGCGTTCTCAGCCTAACGAGAGCGCGTTTTTGCCGGTGATCCCAACACAGGCGCGCGACACCCTGCTTTTGGTCCTGTAACATCAGAGGTTTGATCGTAGCGTAGCGTCTTCATCGTCGCGTTCACGCGTTCGCTCAGCTCGGTGAACGATACATCGGTCTCACGCGCCGCCTGTGCTCTGCGGAATTCCTTGGCCAGGGCGTAGGTGAACACACCATACCCGATCGTGCCATGATGATATTCATATGCGTAACCACCCTCTTCACAGGCGGCCAGCACCACCGGCATGTATGGGCCGCGCCGTTCGCGCGGCGCTTTGCGGTACTGCGTCGCAGTTTGCTCCTGACGGAGACTCATTGCAGTGCCCAGTTTTTTCGTGCTGCCGTTGCATCCCATGTATTTTTGACGGACCTCACGGTTTCCACCGAAATCGGGGTTGAGGTTCCGCAGGTCGCGCTCTTCCCACATTTGTTCCGCTTTATTCCAGCGCAACATTCGATGCCGGATGTCATCCGGAGGAGTGATGGCGCGAATCTTCCGCGCCCCATCCCGGGTCAAGCCACCAGAGTGACAGCAATCGAAGATGGCGAAAAATTTCGCGGCGTAAGGAAGCGCACTGTAGTAGCGCAGAAAATCGTCGTCGGTAATAGCGCTGTCCTGCGTCCAATGAAAATCGTACGGCACGAGGCATTCATCCACGTGATCGATTTGCTCCGCCGCGTTGTAGTCCGGCAATTGTGCACCGTGGCCACTGTAATAAAGCACGCGTTCCTGGCCGTCGGCCGTGCCGTCGAGCAGCCAGTCGATCCGCTCGCGAATCGCCGCAGCCGTGGCGCGTTCGTCAAGCACGACTCGGATATCTTCAGCGTCAAACCCGATTTCCTGTAACACGCTGCTCATGAGAAACACGTCGTTCACGCAGCCTTCCAGACGCGATGCCGGATCAGGATAATTATTGATGCCGACCAGCAAAGCGCGCCGGCGGCGTTGTTGCACCGTTTTCTGGAATTGCGCGCTGCGACTAGCCAGAGCGCGCACGCCCGGTCGTTGCGCGAGCACTCGATAAACGTGTTGCCACGTCAAGTCACGCTGGAGATAACCGGCGTGCCCGGGGAACTTTTCCAAATCGATAACCGCATCATGACCGGCGACCGGGTCGTCCCACGAAATTTCCTCAAAATTCGGAACCCGATCGATGATCCGATGAGCGAGAACTGGATCGCTTTTGTTAAACAGATGAAACCAATATCTCTGATTCACCCCGCCGATCTTGTTGTCGAAATGCGCAGCTTTAAGGAACGGATTGGCGATTTGTGAACCGAAGGTGACTAAATAGCGTCCGGAGCACGCGTTTTTGTCCTCATGCGAAAATGCGTCGTAGCAAATGACGCTCCCGAGACTGTGCGCCATGATCACATCCGGTTTGAACGCATTGATTCGCTCGACCAACCGTTTGCGCAATGCGGCGCGCAACGCGGCGTTCTGGTCCCACTCCGCTACCATGCCTGCGTGCCAACCGTCGGCTGCTTCGGCGATGGGTTTAGCCCAATCCAACAGTCCACGCCTCGGACGAAACCAGCCGGACACGGTCTGAGCTACGTCCTCGATGGCTGCTCCGAGCGGCGCGAACCCGAGATGCGCCGCCGCGTTTACGTCGGTAAAGAGATTAATCTTCCCCGAGAACAAATCATCGTAATCGAAGCGCTCATAGGTCGGCGCAAATGCAGGATCGAAATACTGAATCCCCGCGGTGATCGCCTCTTCCCAGGCACCTTCCCACGGCTGGTTGTCGGGACGCTCCTGGTGCCCGACTCCGTGAACCAGGAGAATTCTCATCCGATCATACCGTAAACGGCTTCTTGTTCTTCGAACGGGTAGTTGGCCGGTCCGATGGTGAAATAATTTGGCGTCTGCGTCGGCGGCATCAGTTTCACGATCGATTTGTGGAAGCCGCGGTAGTCGCCCTTGAACTTTCCGTTTTTCCAAACAGCAAGCACAGTTTCAGTGAACAAACCGTTGCGATCGCCATCTGCGCTCGTCTGGTTGTCTTGACAGCCGGAAATCAAGAGCGCCGTGCCGCGCATCCGCGTGCGCGAACTGGAGCTGCGCTGTTGGATTTTGTCGTAGAACTTCTGGTGATCCATGTAAACGCGCAGCGCGACGTCGCGCGGCATCATACGTGGGCGCACCGGTGTCACGCCCAGCGCAGAAAAGTGGATTGCGCGCAGCACTGTGCCGCTGTGGCAACTGTCCGACAGCACAAAAATTCGCACGCCCCTGACGAACTGTTTCAGCGCGGCGTAAAGCTCGTCATCAATTAGTTCGCCATCGTACAAACACCACGTTTCATCGAAGCCGTCCGGCTCTAAATCGTGCCCCGTGTTTGGCACCTGGCCGCCGTGCCCCGAATAGGTAAGAAAGAAAATGTCGTTCCGTTTCAGCTTCGATGCTGCGGCTTTGATGTCGGCCAGGACCCGATTGCGTGTCGCCTTTTTCGTCAGGCGTTTGGTTACTTTGGTGAATCCCTGAGTTTTCGCTAACGCTTGCATGTCGTTTGCGTCGAACTCGCACGCGGTGAGTTGTCCATCCCACCCGCTATATTGTTTTGGATCGACGGCGTTGAGACCGATGTGGAGAGAAGCTCCAATTGGCATAAGTCATCCTTTCGTTTTGGTATAGGACGCCGATTCTGAATCAGAATACAGTGCCTAAGCAAGGCAATTGTCGCTCCTACATCGCTAAGGTTCGCCTGCAGGTTTCGCTTCAACCTTTGGCCTCTGAAAACATGCTTGGCAACGTCATGGCTGCCATGATATGAGGCTGTCGTTTCGCGTTCGCGCGAACGCAGTCGTATGATGATCGACAACGGCACTAAGGGCGCAAAGCCTGCTAACGACGGCTTGCTCGCACGTTATCCAGTGGTCTTATTTTTCTTTTTGTCCTTCGTCTTAACCTGGGGCTATTTCTGGCTGATCGTCGGCCCCTTGCACCTGCCTGATTCCCTGAGAGCACTGGGCGGTTTCGGGCCAGCCATTTCGGCGTTCCTCGTGCTAGCTATCACCTCGGGAAAGCCCGGCGTCGTTAGCTTGTTGCGCAGCATGGTGCATTGGCGAGTTGGCGTTGGTTGGTACTTGTTGGCGCTGCTTGGCATTCCTTTTCTGAATTTCTTAGCTTTCCTCGTCATACCGGGAACGCTTTCAGATTTTGTCGCTCCTGATTCCCGCGTTCTCCAACGATACTTGAGTGAAATGGCCATATGTCTCACGATTGGTGTTGCTCCACTGTGGGAAGAAGTTGGGTGGCGTGGTTTCGGGCTCCCCCGTATGCAGAAGCTATACGGTCCAGTAGTAGGAACCCTCTTTCTCGGAGCGCTCTGGGGGTTGTGGCACTTGCCTTTCTTCTTTGGACCATTGGCCCAAACCGGACCGGATGCTACCTTCGCCGGCGCCACCATTGCTCTGGTTGAGTTCTCGATCGGCTTAATGGGCCTTTCCGTGGTGATGACCTGGGTTTTGAATAACTGTGATGGTAGCACGCTGCTGGCAATTTTGAGCCATGCCGCCTTCGATAGCTCAGGCCTCGCGCTCGTAGCGCTTTTTCCATCCACTTCGCCGTATTACCTCCCGATTCATTACCAGACGCTGGGCATAGCAATCCTTTATAGCGTTGTCGCATTGATCCTCATCGTGTGGACTCGAGGAAACTTGGGTTACAAGCCGCAAGGCGGGCTAATAGCAACCGCAAAACTCCCGACAAACCTAACTGGACATGAGAACATCGCCGGCGTCGCCTACGGCTGACAGCGACGTTCGGCTTCGGGCACGTCGCGGCCTCATGATATACTTCGCCGTCCTTGTCCCGCTGTCCGCCGTGTTTGAGGCGCTCATGATCCGCGGCAGTTTATCGTGGGTCCTGGCTTTGATGTGGACGCCGGCCGCGGCCTCGGTAGTGGCGCGGCTGGTGCTCCGTGAGGGTTTCGGCGACGTGTCGTTCCGTCTTGGGGGACGCCGCGGCTGGAAGGCGATCGGAGCGGCGCTTGTCTTTCCGATCATCACAGGGCTGATCGCGTACGGCATCGCCTGGACGACAGGCCTGGTGCAGTTTAATCCCAAGCTCATCAAGTTGGCCACACCGTATCTTGGTGTCACGCCATCACCTGCCGTGACGTTCATGATCAACATCGTCATTGCTGTGACTATCATAACCATCTACAGCGTTCGAACGGCTGCTGGAGAAGAAATCGGCTGGCGTGGCTACATGCTCACACGCCTGATCGACGCGGGATTGCCCAAACCAATTCTAATAAGCGGCCTGATCTGGGGTTTCTGGCATGTTCCGCTGATCCTGGGAGGGGTGTACCTCGTGGGTCCGCCGCCTCTTCTGGCGGCTGCCCTGTGGATGGTGACGGCCACAGCATTTAGCTTCGTTTTTGCGCGCCTGCGGCTCGCGACCGGCAGCGTCTGGCCTGCGATTACACTGCACTCCGCCTGGAACGCGGTAATTCAGACCGCGTTCGATCCGGCGAGTACGAGCGCTGGGGCGGAGCTGTGGATCGGGGAATCGGGAATCCTCGTCGCGCTCACCATGATTGTTGCGGCCGTTCTCTTCTCGCCGCGTTCTCTTGCTCGCGAGCCAGGGAAATGAGCCTGGCTATGGTGTCGGTGCCCGCTTCGTAACCCACCAAGGTTACTCCCACGATCAACGTGCCACGCAGCGCCCCGAGACCGATGTGCGTCTCCGTTCCCTGAGTAACGGTTCCAACGAAAGCCTGTGGGCCGAGATTCGGTGCGTCAATCGATTTGAATCCCGGAACACTCCTGCTCTTCTGAACAGCTTTCTCATAGGCTGCCGACGCATCACTCGAAGTTGCGTATTGATCTACACTGATTGTCACCTTCTTCGACTTGTGGCTATTCGTATAAATGACGCTTCTCGTCGCTTCAGGCTTACCGACCGCGGTTGTGTTTTGGCCGGTGCTCATCTCCTGGTTGGCTTCCGGAAAAAATCCCGTAACCACGGTCAACGGGACGATTGCGTCGCGAGGTAGGACAGCGCCGGATGCGCTGACGCCGCGAGTACCGGAGGACGGCGACTGTTCGCCGCGAACCACTGGCACAATTCCAACTATCGCAATCAACAATATTGCGAACCGGTTCATCGGTGAAGCTGGTACCGGCTTACAATTTTCGCGGTGACTTGTCCATTTCCATTTGCGCAAAATGAAATCACGCGGATATCTTGCGACCCGTGTTCAGCTTGATCATGCTCGGCAGCGGGAGCGCCGGGAACAGCGCGCTGGTCGCCACCGAGCATTGCAAAATTCTCGTTGATGGCGGTCTGAGCGCGCGGCAAGTCGTGTTGCGTCTGGAGCAATGTGGCATCACGCCGGAGCAGCTCGACGGCGTTGTTCTCACGCACGAACACTCCGATCACATCTGCGGTCTTGAAGTTCTCTGCCACAAATTCGATCTGCCGATTTACTGCAATCGGCTCACGGCCGAGGCGCTTCGGTCTAGCAGTCTCTCAGAGCGATGTCGGAACTGGCGATTGTTTGCGACTGGCGGTGAGTTTTCGATCTGCGATATCACGGTGCAAACGTTCCCCGTGCCGCACGACGCGGTGGATCCGCTCGGGTTCGTGTTTCACGCCGGCTCAGGGAGCCTCGGGTTCATCACCGATCTCGGTTACGTGACCAAGTTGATCACAGAACGCTTGCGACAAGTGCAAACGCTCGTGGTCGAAACTAATCACGACGAAAAACTTTTGCAGAACGACACGCACCGGCCGTGGCCGGTGAAACAGCGCATCCAGTCGCGGCACGGACATCTGTCGAACACGGCGGCGGCTGTCGTGATTGAGGAATTGCTACCCGGAACAATCGAACGCGTCGTGCTCGGGCATCTCAGCCGCGATTGCAACACGCCGGCGCTTGCTTTAAACACGGTGCGCGCGTCGCTCGAGAAGTGCGGCCGGAACGATGTCGAAACTTATTGCGCTACGCAATTCGAAATCAGTCCCCGATTTCGGATCGGCGACACCGAGCCTGGCGCGTTTCAATCAACGTTCGAAAACGCTTTCTTCCAAAACGCGGTGTAGCGCCTTCACCGACTGTCGCGGCATGTCACCGTGCGCATGACACACTTGCGACCGCGCCTGCTTCGTGTGATGACGAAGCATGTATGCGGTTGAGCTCGACCAGTCGAAACGCCTGCTGGTGATCAGCGCTGCGCAAAAAGTCACGGCCGAAGAAGCAAAGATGGTCGCGAAACGGATCGGTGAGGTGTTGCAGGACGTTGCGCCCGGCTTTCGCGTTCTGGCTGATTTCCGCGGATTGCAGTCAATGGATTCCGCAGCGGCGCGGCACATCGCCAAGATCATGGACGCGCTTGCCGAGAAAAACGTCGCCTCAGTCACGAGGGTCATGCCTGATCCGCACAAGGACATCGGTCTCAACATTCTCTCCCAATTCCATTACGGACCGGAAGTTACTATCACTACCTTCGAGACATTGGCCGATGCGGTACAAAGCCTCACAGCCAAAATTGATTCTCCGCCGAGTTAATGCTGCGCAGCTTTGTTTCCTTCCTTAATTGCCTCAGCCTCGGTCACGTATTTTCCTTTTTTTGTGGTGCCGTAGAAACGCGAGCCTTCCTTGTGGTACATGTGTGTTTCGGTATTAACCCAAACCTTGCCGTGGCCTCCGCCCGGTGCCGGGGGATTGGCCGGCTTTGTCGCCGCGGCATGCGCGGCTGCGGGACTGGCTGCTGTCGTCGAAGTCTTTGGTTTGAACAGATCACCGAGATTAAACTTGCCCGGTGAGGGTGATGGGGCTGGGTGCGTCGCCGGGGCGGGCGTAGCCGTGGCTTTCTTCATCGCCCGATGTTTTGCAGGCGTTTGTGATGGAGAAGGCGATTCAGCGGGACTCGGTGACTGCGCTTGCGAAATACAAATGCCGGCAAATCCAACAAGAGCGATCAGAGCAGAAATCTTTTTTGTAACCATGGCGCGAGCGTAAGAAGGCGAAGGAATTCCAGTCAATCCAATTCTGGAGCCACTCGGAGCGGCTGCGGCCTTGAGCGCAATTTCAGCACCGGGCTTGAGCGGGCCGGTCGTCTGCGCTACCCTCTGCCCGGTGGACCTGACTCTGGGATGCCTTAAGTGGGCTGCGGTGGGTTTCGTCGTCGCTTTCGCCCTGATGAAACTGTTCGAGGCCAGTCAAATTCACGACGATATTCCCAAGCCAGCATTCAAAATACGGCAGACCAAGCGCGCCACATTCGTGTTATCGACATTCGCAGCGGTGCTTTCGGGTTTAGTCTGGTTGCTCGTACAGAAATTGGACTGATCCGCCTTCGCCAGGGCTACGGCGGACAAAGGCTTGCTTAGCCCAGGTAAAATCCGCCGTTTACGTTGAGCACGTGCCCGGTGATGTAACTTGCCATTGGCGACGCCAGGAACAGCGCGGCATCGACAATCTCGTGAGCTTCGCCCAGGCGGCCGAGCGGGATTTGTTTAATGAAGTTCTGCGTCACTTCCTCCGGCATGCCTTTGCTCATTCCTACATCGATGAATCCAGGCGCAATGGCGTTCACGGTTATGTTTTGCCGCGCAAACTCGCGTGCCGAAACTTTGGTAAGCGCAATTATTGCCGCTTTACTCGACGAATAATTCGCCTGACCGAACAATCCCATCTGTCCGCTGACGGATGACATGTTGATCACTCGTCCGCCGTTGCGCAGAACCGTTGCCGCTTTTTGGGTGACTGTGAACGTCCCGATCAGGTTGACGCGGATGACGGTCTCGAATTCGTCCAGAGACATCTTCTTCATGGTGCGATCACGGATAACGCCGGAATTGTTCACCAGGATATCAAGCCCGCCGCGCTGATCCTGGATCTGTTTCATCATCGCTTCGATCTGCTGCGGCTGCGTCACGTCGCATTCGATCACCAGCGGCTCGTTCAGTTCCTTCGCTACACCGAGAGCATCGGCTTTGTTTTGTCCCTGCGGGTCGGCGACATAATTCACCACGCATTGCGCGCCGCGTGCGCCGAAAGCCTTAACCATCTCCGCGCCAATCCCGCGCGAGCTGCCCGTAACCAGCGCAACTTTCCCGGTGAAATCGAGAGGATCTTTCATGTCGATTGCGTCGTTTTTTGAGAGTACCGGCGCACAATCAATGCGCACGGCAATCCGATCAACGAAATATGAATGGCAACGGCGAGCAACTCGTTCCACAGCCGGTGTCGAAATGTTGGAAAGGCCGTTGGCAACACGAACCAATACATCACAATGTAAACGCCGATCCCGTACAACACGCCGGACACAACAGGATGAATTGTCAGAAATTCAATCTTCCGGCTGGCCAGGTAAAAAACCGATACGACCACGAACGCCACGAAAAAATGGAGCGCCAGACCGAGCCCAGCCGTAACCCATCCGCCATCGAACGAGTTCGCGCCCAGCAATCCAGCGGCAATCCCCTGCAACCCGCGCGCGCAGTCCTACGCCGCGTTGCCACCAAATCACGAACGCGGATGAAATGTCCAAAACACCGACGATCAGACCGGCAGCAAGAATTGCGCGAAACGCCTCGGAGTTTTTCATACGATTTCGGTGGAGCTTACTCAGGAAGACAAAAAATTAGGAAGCAAAGAAACAATCGCGGCGACAATAGACCAGTTGATGCAAATCTGTGTAAATCTGCGAAATCTGTGGACAATTAACTTGTCTCCGTAGCAACCTGAATACGATGCCTTCACCGATTCGAATTCTGACCGCAGTCCCGATTTGTGATGGTCACGATAGCGCGATCAACACGATCAACCTGGAATTCATCCGGCACGGGATCGAAGTGATTTATCTCGGCTATCACCGCCCGGTAGCAGACATTGTCCGCGCCGCCATCCAGGAAGACGTGCGGGCGATTGGCATCTCGAGTTACAACGGCGGGCACATCGAATTCTTTGCGGCAGTTGTCGATCTTTTGCGCAAAAAAGGCGCAGACGATATCAAAGTTTTCGGCGGCGGCGGCGGCACCATCACGCATGACGACGCCGCAGCGATGAGGCGCAAAGGCGTAGACGAGATCTTCTTTGCCGGCACGTCACTCGACGAGATGGTCAAATTTGTTCATCGGCGTTATGGCAAACCGCGAACGAAACGGCCGCGTCCCAAGTTTATTGACCAGGAACTCGCGCATGAACTCACTGAGATCGAAGACGCCTACGGGATTGGAAAAAGGAAACGTCGAACGTCGAACGCCCAACGCCGAACGGAGAATGCCAAAATCTCAAATTCGCGGGTGATCGGTTTCACTGGGCCGGGCGGTGCGGGAAAGACCACGTTGATCGACGAGCTCGTCCTGCGGTTTCTCCACAGCAATCCCAAGGGCCGAATCGCGATTTTATCGCACGACCCCAGCGTAGTCGGCAAAGGCGCGTTGCTGGGCGATCGCGCAACCATGATCAATTCGCAGGATGATCGCGTGTTCATGCGCAGCATGGCCACGCGCGGACAGGCGGGCGGACTTTCGCCCGCGACGCACGATTGTCTCGCGTTGCTGGCGCAGTCGAATTTCGATTGGGTCATTATCGAGACGGTCGGCACCGGCCAGGAAGCGATGCCATTTCAGAAAAATGGAATTGTCGATTCAACCGTGCTGGTGATGAATCCGGATTACGGCAGCCGGTTGCAATTGCAAAAGATCGTGATGCTCGATCTGGCCGATATCGTGGTGGTGAACAAGAGCGATCTCCAGCGAGCGCGCACTGCGCACACGGAAATCGAGCAGCGTCTCGAACAAAACCGACCTGTTCGCCGTAGCCTTGGCGAAGGCGGGCGAGACCAGCAACTGGTCGATACAGTCGCAAAACGGCACCGCGACTCTGGCGTCGATCGATTGTTTGAGTTAATCTCAAAACGAACTCGGTAGGGCGCGACCGCCGGGCGCGCCGAACGGACTACCAATTAGCGGAGAAATTCTATGAGCAAGCTCGGACAAGTCGTCGAATCGGTCGAAAAATATAATAAATTCGTTCTCGATCAGGTGAAGCGGGCGCGCACCGATCAAAAATTCGGCCGCGATCTGCTGGGACGTTGGAACGATACAAAAGCGAAAATCCCGGTTACGCGCACACCGACCGGTTTACCTCTGCCGCGTCTCGCATTACCCGAAATCGATGAGCCGGGCGAGATTGCGCGTTTCATTTTCGGTGAAGGTTTGCCAGGCGAATTCCCTTATCTGAACGCTGCGTATCGCGAAATGTATCTCGAGCCGGTTCGCGAGACTGAGAGTTTCGAAAAGAATGGCAACAAAACCGGCAAGAAGATTGCGCAACCTGAAGAGCCCACGCGTTTGTTCTCCGGGCTCATGCTGGCTGAAGACACGAACGAGCGGTTCCACTATCTAACGCGACATCAACGCACCCATCGCCTTAGCACGGCGTTCGATGGACCGACACTTTATGGGCTGGACAGCGATGCCGACGGCGTTTTCGGAAAGATCGGCGAGGGCGGCGTAGCGATCGACACCGTCGAAGACATGGTGCGGCTTTACGATGGATTTGATCTCGGATCGCCAAATTTTTCCGCCTCAATGACCATCAGTGGTCCGGCGCCGATGATCATGGCGATGTACATCGCCGCTGCCAAACGGCGGTTCGGTCCGAAAGTTGTCCCGAAATTGCGTGGAACGGTTCAGGCCGACATTTTCAAAGAGGTTCAGGCGCAGAACGAAACGATTTTCCCGATCGAACCGTCGTTAAGATTTCTCACCGACATGGTCGAGTTCACTACCGGCGAAATGCCGCGCTGGTATCCAATTTCTATCAGCGGTTACCACATCGGCGAGGCCGGTTCGACACCGGTGCAGCAGGCTGCTTACACGCTCTCGAACGGATTCGCCTACGCGGAAATGTTCGCTGCGCGGGGAATCGCAGTCGATCAATTTGGGCCGCGCCTTTCGTTCTTTCTCGATTGCGGACTCGACGCGGAGTACATCGCGCTCTCGCGCGTGTCGCGCCGCATCTGGGCGATCGGAATGCGCGACGTGTTCGGTGCAGGTCCGAGAGCGCAGCTGTTGAAATTGCACACGCAAACCAGCGGACGCTCGTTAATCGCCGCTGAATTCAAAAATAATCTGACCCGAACCGCCACGGAATTGATTCTGTCTTACATGAACGCGACGAATTCGTGCCACTCCAATAGCGCGGACGAACCGTTTACGACGCCGAGCGAAGAATGGATTCGGCTCGCGGCGCACGGGCAGGCGATCCTGCTCGAGGAATCCGGCATTTTCAAACACACCATGAACATGTTGAGCGGTTCGCCCGGTATGAAAGCGGTCGAGCGCGCTGTGGAAACGGCAATCCTGGAAGAGTTCCGCGAGATCGAACGGCTTGGGGGCGTTCTAGCTGCCGTTGAAGAACGTTATCAGCGCAGCCAAATCCAAAACGCCGCCCATCGGTACGAACAGCAAATCTACGACGGGACGCGGCCAATCATCGGATTGAACAAATACCGCGACGGCGATGACGACGCGCCGGAAGTGAAGCTTGCGCGCACGCCGCGAGCTAAACAGCAATTGCAAGTTGATCGGCTCCGCAAATTCAAAAAGAAAAACGCCGACAAAGCCAATCGCGCGCTGGACAAACTGGCAGAGATAGCTGAGACCGGTAAAAATCTTTTTCCCGCTCTGTTGGAAGCAGCCGAAGTCTGTTCGTTAGGCCAGATCACCGGACGTTTGCAGGAAGTCGTCGGCCGTTTTCGCCCGATGGTGTAAAATAACAGACGCTGTAGTGTGCGCTGTCCTCAGCGCATTTGCTCCTTCTCGCCTCTTTTCCGCTGAGGACAGCGGACACTACAGTTACCGGTCTTGCGCCACACGCGTGCGCCGAAGATCGCATTCGAAATGTTTAGTAGAATGCCCGGCAAAGCATACATCGGCACCAGCGGATGGAATTACAAAAAGTGGCGCGGTGATTTCTATGGCGACAGGCCGCAAAGGCAATGGCTGCCATTCTGCGCGGAACGCTTCACCTCAATCGAAGTGAACGGCACGTTCTATCGACTCCAGCCGCAAAGCACGTTCGAAAAGTGGCGGCACGAAACGCCGGACGGATTTGCGTTTGCCATCAAAGGGCATCGCTACATCACCCACAACAAAAAGCTGATCGACGTGGAAGAACCGGTGGTTCGTTGTCGCGACGCTGCGTCACCACTCGGCGAACGATTGGCTGCTGTGGTGTGGCAGCTTCCGGCATTTTTCAAAAAGAACATTGAGCGACTGGAGAAATTTTTACAAACGCTGGGGCATTGGGAAACCACGCGGCATGCTATCGAGTTTCGGCACAAAACGTGGTTTGATGACGAAGTAGCAGATTGCCTGACAAAACACTCGGTCGCCATGTGTATGTCCGACGCGCCGGACTGGCCAATGTGGGATCGGGTAACGACGGATCTGGTTTACATCCGCTTGCACGGGCACACGCGCAAATACGCATCCAGCTATAGCAAGTCCGCTCTCAAGAAATGGGCAACACGAACTGAGTGCTGGCTGCAAGAAAACCGCGATGTGCATGTTTACTTCGATAACGACGCCGAAGGCGCCGCGCCGAAGAACGCACTCACACTGCTGGAAATGTTACGCTGAGATAATTTGGCGCCGGAGGACATCTCCTCCTGATGGGATCTCATTAACACCGGTCTTCAGGCCGGTGTCCCAGTGCGAAGTGACCCGACCAGCCGTTTTAACGGCTTCGCCGACAACGACAGCACCTCGGTGAAGCCAGGTGTTAATCAGATTCGTTTCTGGCAATGCGCGCAAAACCATGAAGTGCGACCGCCGATCGTTGCTAATTTCAATGCGCGACCGCAGCGCGGACATCTGCCGCGTTTTCCACGATGCGTCAGCAGCCAGGATTTCGGTAAACGATTGAAATCGGTTTTTAACGCAATCGCTTTCTCCAGCACATGACGCATCGCACGAAACAACCGAGTCAGATTCTTATCGCTCACTCTTGCCGCTTCCGTCGTCGGGTGCATGCGTGCGCGGAAAAGAATCTCGTCTGCGTAAAGATTACCGATTCCGGCGATTAACTTCTGGTTGAGCAAGATTGCTTTCACTGCACCGCGGTGTTTTCCAAGAATTACCTTGAATTGGGAGAGAGTAATTTCGAGCGCGTCGGGGCCGATGCCGCGTGTTTGCAAAAATTCATTCACGTCCGTGATCAACTCGACCTCGCCAAATTTCCGTTGATCGTCGAACGCCAACCGGCGGTTGTTCCCGAATCTAAAAAGGACGCGCGCAGTGTTCGGCGTTTCTTCGTCGCACCTAAGATACTGAAGCCAGCCTGTCATGCCGAAATGCAACCGCAACCAGAGCTCTTCACCTGCGCGCACAAACAAATGTTTACCGTGCCGGTGACTATTTTCGAAGCGGCGCCCTTTCAGTCGACGTACCAATTCACGCGCGGAAACACGTTTCAAAACATATTCGTCCCGCACGTCGACATTGTTGATTCGCTGATGCAACGACGTGCGGTCCAGGTATCGCTTGAACGTTTCGACTTCGGGCAGCTCTGGCATCCCGCTTACGTTTGCACTTAGTTGAACTGATGTCCCACAAGCAGCTGGATAAGTTCCTGCGACTGTTAAAAGCCTCGCCTTCCGGCGCGGTCTTCAATCCATGGTGGCAAATTGATGAGCAAAACGATATTGGTCCAGACTCCACAGCCATTCGCAGGAAACATTTAGCGAGTTATTTTCACGAACGGCTCGGCAAGGCACGGCTGGCGATCGTCGGCGAAGCGCTCGGTTATCGTGGTGGTCACTTCAGCGGAATTCCGATGACTTCAGAGCGCATGCTGCTTGGGAAACAAGTAGTCATTGTAGCGGCGCTGTCTCAGCTCCGAAGCGACGACGGTCGCAGACCGCCGCTACAGATTCTTGCGGGTATCAAACCACGTCGCACAAGCAAACCGAGTCTTTGCGCACATGGTTTTTCGGAACCGACCGCGACGATTGTCTGGGGCGCATTGCTGAAGATTGGCGTGCTGCCAGACGAGTTCGTTTTGTGGAATGCGTTTCCGTGGCATTCATTCGATCCGCACCACGGGCTGTTGAGTAATCGTATGCCTAACAAATCGGAGCAACTTTCCGGTTGCCCTGTGCTGAAGGACTTCCTCGAATTATTTCCTTGTCCGCAAATCGTCGCCCTGGGAAAAATCGCCGCCGCGCAGCTGGAGCAACTTGATGTTAAGGCGCACTGTGTTCGACATCCAGCATCCGGTGGCGCAAGACTTTTTCGGCAGCAAATCGCCAGGATCGTCCGCTGATTCGACTAACGAACTACGTTTCGCCCGGCTATCAGTTCAACAGTTCGTACCAATTATTGCGCCGCCGCGGTTCGTAGCCTGCGCCGCGAATCAGCGATTCAATTTGCGCGGCATCCAGCCGAAAAGTCGTGCCAGCGCTGCTAACGACGTTTTCTTCCATCATTACTGAGCCGAAGTCATTCGCACCGTATCTGAGCGCGATCTGGCCGATGTTCGGACCCTGCGTCACCCACGAGCTTTGAATATTTTCGATGTTGTCCAGAAAAATCCGTGCGAGCGCTTGCGTTCTCAGATATTCGGATACGCCGGTCGGCTGCTTCACTTTCAACACCGTATGCTGCGGCTGAAAGGTCCAACAAATAAAAGCCGTGAACCCGCCGCTGCGATCCTGTTGATCGCGAATCCGCTGCAAATGTTCGACGCGATCTTCGATTGTCTCGACATGCCCGAACATCATCGTGGCGCTCGATTTCAAACCGAGCTCATGCGCCACCTGCATCACCTCCAGCCACTCGTCGCTATTGATTTTCAAAGGCGCAATCCTCTTCCGTACTCGGTCTACAAGGATTTCGCCGCCACCACCCGGGATCGAGCCGAGCCCGGCCGTTTTAAATTTCGAAATCACTTCTCGTAGCGGCATCCGGAATGTCTCCGCGAAATGTTGAAACTCTGGCGGACTGAACCCGTGGATGTTGATGTGCGGATATTTTTCGCGGATGTGCTGCAAGAGATCGATGTACCATTGGAACGGCAATTTCGGATGATGCCCGCCCTGCATCAGGATTTGCACTCCGCCTGCAGCAGTGAGCTCGTCCAATTTTTGATCAAGCTCCTCGAAGCTCAGCACGTAATGATCTTCGTCGCGTTCGGTCCGATAAAACGCGCAGAACTTGCAGTAAACGTTGCAAACGTTTGTGTAATTGATGTTGCGATCGACGATATAGGTCACAATCTCGCCGCCGCGGCCGCCGTAGCTTTTTCCCTTTGCCAAATCGCGTCGCGCATTCGCTAGCGCGGCTAATTCCTCCAGCGGCCAGCGATACAGTTCCAGCGCGTCCTCTGTCGAAATCCGTGCGCCCTCCAAAATTTTTTCCGTGAGCGCATCTCGATTGAGTGAAACCATGCCTGGTTATTTTATATGACGCAGCGATCTATTGCACACTTGATTTCACCCGGTCTTGCCTCAACCTGTGTTTGTCTGAAGGTTTTAGTATGCGCGCCGTCAAGTATTGCTTGTACCGAGAGGAGCCTTACTTCGTCGCTCAGGGGCTGAGCGTTGACGTTTCAAGTTTCGGTAAGACTCGCGAAGAAGCGGCCGCAAACTTCCGCGAAGCCGTCGAACTGTATTTCGAGAGCGAACCAAATCCCGATTATATCGACATCTCTGAGATCACTGTCGGCGAGGAACTGATCGGTGCCTAGACGGCTCAGCTCAGCCGAGATTATCGCAATCTTGGAAAGCCACGGTTTTGCTCGCGTCTCCCAGCGAGGCAGTCACATTAAATTTCGCTCTGCGGCCGGCCGAACGGTCATCGTGCCAGCGACGAGGAAGGAGATTCCAGTTGGCACTATGCGCTCAATTATTCGCCAATCCGGCTTAGATCGCGTTGAGTTTGGATTCTAGGTCCTTCAATGTCGGCAAAATCAGTCGCAATTGTTGGCGGGGGTGTGTCGGGACTTACGTCTGGTGTTGTTTTTGCCGAGGCGGGTTACCACGCGGCGATCTTTGCAAAAGAAACGGGCCGGGAAACAACATCCGGAGCCGCTGCCGCCGTTTGGTTCCCCTACCATGTCGAGCCAGCCGAAAGAGTGATCCCGTTGGCGCTCGAAACGTACGAGGTGCTCCTCAATCTCGCTCGTTTTCCCGAGAGCGGTGTATCTATCATCGAATCGCGGCAGTTTTCACGTACCGGTGAAATTGAAATTCCAGATTGGGCGATTCCGCTTGGCGCATCTGTCATCCCGAGCGAAGTCGAGGGATCTCTCGAATCATTCAAAAGCGGTTTCTCACTTCGCGTCCCGCTGACGGACACCACGCTTTATCTCGATTACCTCACCGCGCGCTTTCGCAAGGCTGGCGGCGAAATCTGTGCGAACGTCCGCTTCGAAAAGCTCGAAGACGTCGATGCAAAATTCGACTTGGTGATCAATTGCGCAGGGATCGGCGCGCGCGATCTTGTGCATGATGCTGATCTCGAGCCGCATCGTGGTCAGGTCGCAATCGTGCCGCGAATCGAAGGTCTTACCTGCGCGATTGTGTGTGATGACGCGCCACTCATGTACGCGATCCCGCGCGCAAACGATTGCGTTTTCGGCGGAACAAACGAAGTCAGTGACAATCTCGCGGCTGATCCAGAAACGACATTGCGAATTGTCGCCGAATGCAGCCGAGTACTGAACATCGATAAACCTCGCGTTCTCGCCGAGCGCGTCGGCCTCCGCCCTTTCCGAAGATCAGGTGTCCGCCTCGAACGCGATCGTCTCGCCGACGGCCGCGACGTCATTCACAATTACGGTCACGGCGGCGCCGGTTTCACCCTCTCCTGGGGCTGCGCCCATGAAGTTCTCCAAACGGCCACGTTGTAGCGGCGATTGTGTCAAGCGCCGAGGCACCGGCAAAAAACTGACAATATCTAGCGACGCATACGCGCACGCGCAGGAGAACCAGCCGCCTAACGAACAACATAGATTACATCATCAAGTCGCCGCCGTTGATGTCGAGGGACGCGCCGGTGATGTAGCCGGCGGCTTCGGAAGCGGCGAAGCAAATCAAATCGGCCACTTCGAGTGCGGTGCCGAGGCGTGGCACGGGATAATTTGCGGCCAGGCGTTCGAGCACCGCGTCCGAGGCATGTTCGCGCGTCAATTCGGTATCGATCATGCCAGGGCAGATGGCGTTCACGGTGACGCCGAACTCGCCTAGCTCCTTCGCGGTCGCTCGCGTCAATCCGAGGAGCCCGGCTTTCGATGCGGTGTAGTGCGCACCGCCGAGCGTGCTCACCATCCGGCCAGCCGAGGACGAGATATTAATGATCCGGCCGTAGCGCTGGGCGCGCATTGCCGGGAAAACGGCTTTCGTCATCAGAAACGGCGCGGTGAGGTTAACCTCGAGCACTCTGCGCCATTCCTCGGCGGTGACATCGGGGAATCGGGTCGACAGTGGAAGCGCGGCGTTGTTAACGAGGATGTCGATTCGTCCGAAGCGTTCCAGCGTGCGACGCACGATCTGGTCAGGAACGCCTTCCGCCGCAACGTCGCCCGGCACGGCGAAAGCGCGGGCGCCAATTTCATTCGCCAGCGCCTCGGCGCGGTCGCAGTCGCGGACGTTCACCGCAACGGAGGCGCCGCGCTCGTGCAGGCGTGCTACGGCAGCCCGTCCCAGACCGCGCCACGCACCCGTAACGACGGCGACACGCCCTGCAAAATCAGCGTTTTCCATCCGAAGAATTTTTCACCGTGCCTGAACTCCGCGCACGTTCCAAACGCCGCGATCAAGGCAGGAGAATAATAATGCGAAAAAGGCCTTAGGATTTCGGCAGAGGTTCGTTGCGCTTGTTAGTCACCTAACGAGGATTAGACGAAGGTTTCGCCGATTCAGAAAACACAGACTACGTCAGCGCGATGCACTGGAATGAGCTGACGACGTCGTCGGGGCCTTTTTCGGAGAAAAAGCTTTCGTAATATCCGGGGCCGAGATCCCAATGCGGGCCTTTGTAATAATCGTCGCGAAAAAACCGCCAGATGCCGCTGACGACAATGACGCAGCTCATCCGGTCGTTCCAGTAATCGCCGACGTAATGGAAACTTAAATTCGTGCGGGCGTAGGAACCCTTAAATCCGATGTGATCGTAAAGCACCAGTTCAGGCAGCCGGGTGATTTCCTTGGTTGGTTCAGGTTCGACCTTGCCAGCGCCGGAAGCGCGATAGCTGAGCGAGCCGAGGCTCCATTTCATGTCGATGACGCACCCGTTATCGGGTGACAATTCAATTTTAGATAGTCGTGGCATAAGCGTGCAGGGCGATGGTTTCCGGTAATTTGATCAGATGAAATCTGCTCTGTCGAGCAAAGAGATTACACTCTTCCGAAGCCTCTGTAGCGTCCGCTGTCCTCAGCGGAGAGTCGTACCGCTTGCTTCAACACGGGGTGCGCTGGAGAGCGCACAGTACAGCACCTGAAGTTTAAAGTTCGCCGTTACGGGGATTTCGCCCAGCCGATTACGCCGCAGGCGATGCGACCGCCTGCATCGCCGGATGGTTGAGTCTTCAGATCGTCAGGTTTCGCGTGAACGACGACCGCCCGGCCGATCGCTGATTTCGCATCGTTCGCTAGGGAAATCTGATGATCGACGTAATCCAGCTTTGCGTTGCCGGAAGCATCTGCTTCGACGTTGCCCATGTCGCCTTCGTGCCGCGCCGCTGCATCCGGTGCGGCATGTGGTTGGTTCGTGGGATTGAAATGCGCGCCTGCGGAACTTGCATCGGCTGCGCTGCAATCGCCAAATTCATGTATATGAAAGCCGTGCTTTCCGGGAGTGAGGCCCGTGAGCTCTGCGTGAACCTGCACGCCATCGGCGCCCGGAGTAAATGTGACGGTGCCGGTGACTTTGTTGCCTGCGGTGGCATGCAGCACCGAAATACCTTTTGATGATGCCGCGGATTTCGCCGCGGGTGTTTGTGCCAGCGCAAATAAACCTGCGAACGATGCAAGCACCAGTCCCATCAACCAAGCTCGAAGCGAATTCATATTAGCATCTGTATTTCGCAGCCGCGTGTAAGTCCAGCCGCATCAAATCGATCGGCACTGATCGATCGCCAGTGAATTGGCACAGCATCAACGGCTCTGCTTTTTAAGCGCGATCCTTTAACTGCGTTGTACCGGACGCTCGTGCGCAATTGACACAGCAGAAGATTTGTCCGTCCGCTTCGACGCCATGGCCGATGATACGGCAGTTGCAGTGGGGGCAAACGGGCGCCAGTGCATGGATTGCACACTCGAAGCTATCAAAGGTGTGACGCTCTCCGCCTACGACGACTTCAAACGCCTTGTCATAATCGTTCTGGCAGACTTCGCATTTAGGCATACACAATTCGTTCGCGCGAGAGGCACTCAGCGGCGGTGTCTATTTGTCGTCTCGAAGGAAATTTGGTGATCCGGCGGGCGTGTTCCTTCTGCCAATCTTAAAACAAAAATTCGGCGTTCCGAGCGTTCTTGGAATTGTATCGGCGGTGAGTCTGTTGGGTCTGGTCGTTACCTTGATCCTCCGACGCGAGGACACACAGTAACTCTTCCGAGTAGTAGAGATGATTGGCGGAAGTGATACTTTCATCAGAGGTACCTATGGAAATACCGAAACAACTCATCGATTGTTTAGATCAAAACAAAGTGCAATACGAAATCCTGCGCCACTCCGAGGCGGTCACGGCGCAACGGATTGCGCAAGCGGAACACGTGAAAGGCCGGCATCAGGCAAAAGTTGTGATGCTCAAATCCAGCGATCGACATTTGATGATCGTGTTGCCGGCAGATCACCACATCGATCTGGAGAAAATCGAGAAAGCGACCGGAAAGCCTGTCTCTCTTAGCAAGGAAGACGACTTCAAATCATTATTCCCAGACTCCGTGATCGGAGCGATGCCGCCGTTTGGGAATCTTTATGGCCTGCCGACTTATGTCGACAAGCATTTGGCCGAACAGGAGTATATTGTCTTCGAAGCCGGCACACATACTGATGCGATAAAAATGAGCTATAGCGATTACGAGAAGATTGTGAAGCCGAAGATCGGAGACCTCGCGATCAAGCTTCATCCCATGAAAGGAGCTCGAGCTTAAGAAAGGCCGGCGCAACGATTCGGACGACGCCAATGAAGATTCTATTGGTCGGCGTCTTTCTTTGTCTGGCCTTTACCGCAACACCGGAAGTTTTCGCAATCTCGCCTTGACGATTGCAGTCTTATTTCCGATATAGCCGCCTGTCCTGCGTCGCTTTGGGTCGCGTGGGGCTGCGCTTCTAGCATATGCAACGTTTTTGTGGATGGATGCGCCCCCTGCCGATTGCGATTTGGATCGCCTTCCTTTGTGCGCTTTTGACGGCCGTAACTGTCCGGGCGCAGGCGCCACAGTCGGCTCCAGCGCCTCCCGTCATCCGATCCATTGATGTAGAGTACGCCGGACCTGCATCGATCAGCAAGGAACGCATTCTGGCCCAGATGCGCACAAAAGTTGGCCACGTTTATTCAAACGAGATCGTGCAGGAGGACATTAAAGCGCTGTACGGAACCGGTTACGTTCGAAACGTTCGAATATTTGCTCAGCCTCAAGGCGACGGTGTGAAAGTGACTGTTGCCGTTCAAACCCAGGCGGTCTTACGCGAGCTCGAAATCAACGGCGCCGAACGGGTCAAACCGAAGAGACTCCGCAAAGAGATGAAGGTGAGGCTCAATCAGGCGGTTAACGAGCAGGCACTCGAGGAAGGGCGCCAGAAAATCATCGAGGTTTATCAGGGGAAGGGATACAACGACGTCAGCGTTGAATACCGCGTGGAACCAATCGACGAGAAACGCGGCACAGCGCGCGTCATTTTCACGGTGACCGAGGGCGTTAAAGGCGCCATCAGCCAGATCCATTTTGAGGGCAACGCGCACATTAGCGAAAAGATATTACGCAAACAGATGAAAACCCGTGGCCGGACGCTGATCTATTTCATGGATAAGACAGGTCGGCTTGATGAAGTTCAGTTGGAACAGGACTTGGACAAGATCCGCGAGTACTACCAAAACCACGGCTTCATCGACGTGGAAATAAAAGAAGTGCGCAAAGATCGCACTCCGAAGGGTCCGATGATCATTACGATCGTGGTTTTGGAAGGTCCAGAGTATCACGTACGCAAGCTGACCGTTTCCGGTTACCAGAACACCACCGAAGCAAAAATTCATGCTCTGTTAAAAATGAAAGAGGGCAGCGTCTATTCGCCGAAACAACTTCGCGACGACGCGAAGGCCCTTGCCGACGCATACGGCAGCGGGGGCTACGTTGACCTGGTGATTACACCCGAGGGCACGCCCGCGGGGCCCGCGCTCATAGACGTGCACTACACTATCGAAGAGGGCGCCCGCTCGTTTGTGAATCGGGTGAATATTGAGGGGAACACGCGCACGAAGGACAAGGTCATCCGCCGCGAGGTGCTCGTTGCCCCGGGAGATGTTTTCAACACCGTCCGTGTAGACACCACGAAGAAGCGTCTGGATAACCTGGGTTACTTTGCAAAAGTCGAGACTTATCCGGAAGAAACAGACATACCGGGGCGGAAAGATCTGACGATTCTCGTCCAGGAAAAACGCACCGGATCACTCAGTTTTGGCGGTGGCTTCAGCACAGTCGATAAATTGGTGGGGTTTGCGGAACTTACCCAAGGCAATTTCGATATCTTTAACTGGCCTTCGTTCACCGGTGGCGGGCAAAAATTCCGGTTACGTCTTCAGTACGGAACCGAGCGAAAGGATTTTATTCTTACGATCACCGAACCTTACTTCCTCGATCGACGTCTTTCGCTCAGCGGTTCGGGTTTTTATAACGAAGCAAATTATCTGAGTGCGTTTTACGATCAACGGAACTACGGATTCGTGCTCGAAATGCGCAAGCCAATCAATGCTTATACCTACGGCACGCTCGGATACACGCTGCAGAACGTCGAAATTTTTAATGTGGCTGCCAGCGCGCCTGAGTTCATCCAGGAAGAAAAAGGCACATTTGTCGAAAGCAAAATCTTTACCAGTGTTGTCTTTGATTCGCGCGACAACCCTTTGCTCTCTCGCCGTGGGCAGCGCATCAGCTTTGCGCCTTTTATCACCGGTGGCTTTCTTGGAGGCGACACTCAGATCTATGGTTTGGATTTGGAAGGATCTCAATACTTTCATCTGCCCAAGGATCTTATTCTCCTCCTCAACGGCGAAGTCGCGACGGTAAGCCAATGGGGCAGCGGCAACCAGGTGCCAATCTTCGAGCGACAGTTCCTCGGCGGTTCGAATAACCTTCGCGGCTTCCCGTATCGTGAGGTTGGTCCAAAAGAGAACGGCGAGCCCGTCGGCGGCCAATCGATGTGGCGTACGACCGTGGAACTTACCTTCCCCATTATCGAAAAAGCCCGGGGCGCACTTTTTTACGACATGGGGTTCGTGAACAGCGACGCGTGGTCTTTTGGGTTTAATCATACCGCCTCCGACGTCGGTGTCGGAATCCGGCTTGATTTACCGATCGGTCCACTGCGCCTCGATTACGGATATCCGGTGATGCGCGACGGGTACCACGGCGGGGGCCATTTCAACTTCAACGTGGGCTATCAATTTTGAACGAATATATGTGGTTGCACTCTAACCCGATTCGTCCAACCATATCCTCTGTTTTTATGAAAAAGCCTCTGTCAATACTCTTTGCGCTGACGCTGGTTGCTCCAATTGTGGCCTTCGGGCAGGGCACAGCCAAAATTGGAACGGTCGATATGCAGCGCGCGTTCAAGGATTACACTAAAACCAAGGACGCCGAGGTTAAAATCAATGACGCCAAAAACGCCGCCAAAAAAGAATACGATGACCGGGCGGAAGCTTACAAAAAGGCGCTCGATGAAATCAACAATCTGAACAAGCAGCTCGAGTCTCCTGCATTGAGCGCCGACAAAAAAACGGGCATGGCCAAGGAGCGCGATGAAAAAATCGCCAACATCAAAAACATGGAACGCGAAATCAGCGACTTTCGCCAGACGCGGGAGCGTCAGTTGCAGGAGCAATTGATGCGAATGCGCGAGGGCATCGTGAAGGAAATTACCGATGTCGTCCTGGAAAAAGTCAAAACCAAGGGCCTCGAGTTTGTGCTGGATAAATCGGGCGTCAGCATCAATGGGGTTCCTGTCATACTGTACGCGCCGGAGAACGTCGATTTCACAAACGAAATCATCGAAGTACTAAACAAACCCGGTCGCGCTACAGCTGCGACCAGGAAACCCGCAGCAGCCGCGTCCGTCACCCCAGCAGCAGCAAGAGCAACGAAACCCTGAGGTTCGTCTCGAATTTCAGAGATACACGCGGCTAAACTCGCGTGTATTTTTTTGTACGGATGAAAATTGCCCTCCGGCACGCCGTTGCTCGTGAGCAGTTGCGAACCTCAAAGAATGTTTTTTCGATTCCGAACCCGGATAACGACATGCGCGATTACGATCCTGCTCGCGTCTGGCAGCGGTTCGTTCGCTGCGGATTGGCAGGCAACAATCAGCAAAGAGCCGCCAGGAAATTTCCCGGAGCTGCGCCCTCTGCGCGCGTCTTATCGCTTCGGATGGTCTGGAGTGACCGCGGCCACTGGTGAGGTTCACTTCACCAAGCCGTCGAACGACAGATTTCAAGTCGAAGGTACAGGCCGAACCATGGGTTTCGTCCGGGCGCTGTGGAAACTGGATGTGACCCAACGCGCCGTTGCGAACTCTCAAACACTCGTTCCCATCGAAACCCAGCAAACCGAAAGCTATCGATCAAAAAAAATCGCTACTCATCTCAGTTTCACCAATGCCGGAGTGACTCGAACGCGAACCGAAGGTGAAGGTGCCGCCGCTAAGACAAGCACGCGCGACTTTGCCTTGCCTAACTTGTTCGACTTGCATTCCGCGGCGCTTTACCTTCGCAGTCAGCCGCTCAAACAAGGGAGCGTTTATCGTTTGCCGATTTACGCGGCAACAAACGCTTACCTGGCCACCGTGACCATAACCGGACGAGAAAAAATCTCCGTGCGCGCCGGCACTTACAACGCAATCAAGCTTGATCTACGACTCAAACGCATCGGAAAGCATCTCGAATTGGAGCCGCACAAGAAATTTCGTCGGGCCACAATCTGGGTGTCAGACGATGCCGAGCGGCTCATCCTTCGCATCGACGCAGAGATTTTCGTGGGCACAGTTTTCGCCGAACTGCAGTCGGTGCGTTTCGATAGTCCAAAATAAGGCTAGTCAGGCTCCCACTGACCACGAATAGGCGGCCCGGGCATCGGACGCATGCGTTGGCGATACGGATTATGAAACTGCTGGCGATGCCCGGGTAATAAACGCAATGCCGCGAGCGTTTCCACATCCAGGCGACCAGTCACCTGCAGTCTGGTTCGCGCTTGATAGGCGCGCAGGGAGAATTCCATCGCGGGTCCGTAGATTCCGTCAATTTGTTCACGATAAAATCCATACCGGGCTAGGGCGATTTGTGCCGAGACAATTACATTGCGTTGTACGTCGGGAGGAGCGGTCTGGAATGGCGTCTCGGCAAAAACTGTCCCCGGTGAACTGGCTGGCCCCATGGGAGTCGAGGGAAAAACCTGCTGGTCTTGTGGCGTGTTATTGAAAGGCTGAACCGGAGGGGCGGGACTTGTAGTTTCCGTCTCGTCGGAAGGAGTAGGTGACGCAGATTTGGTCGTTGAGCGCGAGGACGACCCGGAAGATTTGATCCCGAGTGATTGCAGCGTCTCATCATTGAGCTCGCCGGTAACCTGCAAACCGTTGCGAATTTGATAACGGCGAATCGCTGCCGTCACGTTCGCATTCATGTCGCCGTTGACTTCGCCGTAGTAAAAACCTTCGTCCTTCAGAGCCTGTTGCACGCTTTCAACGACTTGGTCGGCTCGCATCAGCATTATCGACCCCATGAAGATCACCGCGGCAGTTGTGATTTTCATGGTCATTCGACGACGACGGCTTTTGTCTATTCAGTGCCCTTCTGACCTGTGGCTGCCACTGCTGATTTGCGCTGACTCAATGCGTCGCGATATCGCAGGACGCCGTCGGCAACCGCTGCCGCTAATTGGTCGCGATAGTCTTCGCTGACAAGTTTCGAAAGTTCGTCCTTGTTCGTAATAAAACCGGCCTCAATCAAGACCGCAGGAGAAGTGACGTTTGCGATCACAAAAAATTGTTTGGCTTGCGTCCCGCGATCGACCGAGCGGGTCCGTGCTACCAGCGCTTCCTGAATGAAGCCGGCGAGACTTTGGCTTTCGGGCCTGGGTGAATTGGACGGCGACCGCGAGAAAAACGGCAGCCACGAAGCGAAAGTAGAGCCTGAGTTGATCTGATGCGCAGCATAGTAAGTTTCCACGCCGCTCGCGACCGGTTTGTTGTCTTCGTTGAAATGAATACTGACAAAAATACTTTCCTGCGCCCGATTGCCGAACGCTGCACGGTCCGCCAGTGAGACATAGCTATCCCCGACCCGGGTCATCAATGTGGCGACACCTTCCGAGTCCAGGAGCCGATCCACACGGCGCGCAATGTCCAATGTCAGATCCTTTTCCATCACTCCGCCACACATTGCGCCGGAGTCTTCACCCCCATGGCCTGGATCGAGAACCACTACTGCGAATGGTTTGGATGTCTGTTGCTGAGCCGGCTTTGATTCTTTATAAACCGCCGGATGCTTTTCTTGATGAAACGAAATCCAGACAAGCGAAGCGATCATCAACAACAAGCCTGCGATCCCCAGCACATTCCGGATGGCTTGTTTCATTTGTAATCCCCGTCAGAAGAGTTCTCCTCATAATTAAATCACCGAGAAATGATGGAGCGCAATTCCTTATCTGTTATCGAACGATAACGAATCGGCCTGCTGCTATCGCGCTCCAGCACTGCTGCTTCGATTGCAGCAATGTTGAGTTGTTCCTGGCGATGTTGCGCGATCGCATCGCGCGCGGGCAGCTCTTTTGCTTCACTGGCTTGCAGCAACATGTGCCCGACACTCCATGCGTCGAGCGCCGAGTTCACTGCGGTTTCAAAGCTGGCATCCGGTTTGTGCTCGGTTTTGAGAAACGCTTCCATCATTTCGACTGATTGGCGCGCGCCGCTAAGCACGGCGAAATCCTGTCGCGCTCGCGCGTAGGTCGCGCCATTGCTCGCAATCTCGCCGTCATATTCAACGCGCAAAAACAAATCGTCTTCGGGGTGTGCGCCTACCTCCGCGAAAAGCATTCGCGCCAGATAGGGCGGCCCGTAGATCTGTTCGAACGCACTTTTCAGGACAGGGCTCAGCGAATAATGCGCGAGCCGCCGCAGTGAAACATCCGCAGCCGACCGGGTGAAGCCTTCGGTGCTGGCCAGTTCAATCGCGGCCATTCGCAACCGCTCGATGTCGCCAGGATGCCCAATCGCGCCCATTGCGATCCGATCGTAGATCTCGAAAAGTTTCTGGCGCGTCTGACCGAGCGTGATAAACAGAATGCCTTCGCGGTACCCCAGCGCCGCGATGGGACTGCCGGGGGCGAGCTGCCCTTCGATGTACTCGCGCCGGTTCGCGATCGCTTCGACCCAACGATACGGCTCTTCGATCATGAGCGGTAGTGGAACATAGGCCTATGGCCTGTGCTCTGTCGTGCTGTGTTCCTTTCAGCGGAGTGCAACTCCGCTGGCCGCACAGACTGGAAGTCTATGTTCCTCATGCAACCAGTTCTTTGAATACAGCGGCGATTTTGCTCTCGGGCAAAGTGTTGATGCCTTCCCGCGACACAATCTTGATCACGGGATAAATGGTCCCGCTACGATCCACGCCCGCTGTCGCCGTATCGGATTCCGCGGCGGTATCGAGCGCACGCAGTGCTAGCGATACTGCTTCCTGTTCGTTGAACTTATGCAGCGGCTTCGCGCCCCAGGTATTTTCATAATACAGAATGCCGCGGACCGCAGGCGAGCCGGACCCCGTTGCCGCATAATCGGTCGCTTCAAATTGCGCACCCATTGCATCATAGAAATAAAGGCGCGCCTCGGGTTTCGAATTTCCGTCGTAAGTCGCAAAGATCGGGACTACGACACCGACGCCTTGCATGACGAACCCGAAATTGTCACGCAACAATTTCGAGAGCGCTCGCACTTTGCCGTCGACGCTCATCTCCTGGAGCTGAGTTCGCCGAAAATATTGCAGTGAATGTTCGAGCACGCGCGCCATCTCCCACGCGGTCGCAGGCACACCGGCGATGGCCATTATGGATTGCCTGTCGACTTCCAAGACCTTGTCCGCACGATCATACACCACGGTGTTGCCCGCAGTCGCACGACGATCTCCCGCAACCAGCACGCCGCCGGAAAATTTGAACGCAAGAATCGTTGTCCCCTCGGTCGGTTGCCACATGTGGGGTTGCGTTGCGTTTTGCGGGATCGGACCGCTGGCAGCCGGGCCGAGCAGACCTTTGCGCCGCATCAGCGAAGGAAAGTCATCCGCTGCACCAGAGAAGTTCTGGTCAAATCCCAACTGTGAACGGTCCATTACTGACCCGTGCGCTGTCGATAGCGCTTGGACTGGTTGGGATCAACCTTGCGCATTTTCTTTAACAGATCCTTTGTGTCCGGTCGCGAAACGTCCGGCGAACGCGGGCCACCGCTATCCCCTTGTTTTGGTCCCCACGGAGCCGGTTCCGCAGGTTTTTGAATGCGCTCAGGCATGAAAAAACGTACGAGCAAAAGTTCGAAACGCAAGCTGCGCACCGCGCAGAATCATCATACGAATATGGTAAAATTCGTTAACAACTTGCAAAAACAACGGTTAAGTGCGGCGAACCCGCTTGTCAGATAAATGTCCCGGTGGCAAAATTTCGCTGAGATGAAAGTAATCGCTGTTCTTTGCGCCATAAGCTCTGTCGCGCTTTGTACTGCTTCTGCGGAGAGTCCCGCACCGCACGAAGAGAAATTAGCGGAATCCGCGCAACTTGAGGCCTTGGCGAAAAAGATTGACGAACAAAACGCCAAGATCGACGCGCTTTCTCAGGAGATTCTCAAACTGGAGCAACAACTCTCGCATGCCCGGCCAGGTGTAATGGTCGGGGAAGCTGCACCCGCCCCAGCAACCGGCGCCGCTGCTGGCGTGTCTGCATCGCATTCCCCCATCGAAGGCAACGTACACACTGTCGCGCGCGGAGAAACGCTCACGTCCATCGCGAAAATGTACAAAGTGACCGTGGACGATTTGCAGAAAGCCAATCACATCGAAGACGGCCGTAAACTGCAGGCCGGCCAAACCATCACTATTCCGACGGCATCGCCTGCCGCTTCAAGCTCGCCGTCGCCATAACGGACAAGGAAATCTCCGGTGAACCAAAAGTGGTTTCTTCGCAAACACGAGGACGGAAGCACCTTCGGGCCGGTGCAGTTCGACCAGATCACGCGTTGGGCTGCTGCGGCGCAAATCGCGCCGCACGACACTCTGTCCAGCGACGGCCAGACGTGGGTCAGAGCGCCGATGGTACCACAGCTGAGCATGGACTGGCTCGTCGAGCTAACGAGTGAACATTACTATGGACCCACCACGCTCGGCACCCTGCGGGAATTTGTTCGGCTCGGCGAAATTGATGGCGAAACGGTCGTAATCAACAGCTGTGACGGCACTCGCCGTCAAGTCCGGGAAATGCCAGACCTGTGGGAGACTGCGCCGTCAGAGGCCGACGAAAACCAATTCCAAATTCAGCTCGACGATCCGCTCGGGCCGGGAGTAGCGAAAATGTCCGGCCGTCTTCAGGAACGAATTCGCGATCTTGAGCAAACGCTCGAGGAAGAACGCCGCGCGCTTGCGGAGAGCCAGCAGCGTTATGACGAGCTGGAGCAAAAATATCAGGACCTTTTGCTGCGCGATCTCTCCTAACTCATTTCTCTGCCAAATTGTTAGACTGGCAATCGTTGCTCTTCCGGTTCCGCAACTTCTGCGGTAACAATTTCCTCCTCAGACTCTGTTTCGCGCTGAGGTGACGCCTCTAACAGACTCTGTCGGCATAGCTGCGCGTATTTCTGACCCAGCACGAGCAATTCTTCGTGCGTGCCCCGCTCGATGACGCGGCCGTGATCCAACACCAGGATCTGGTCCGCACCGACGATTGTCGAAAGCCGGTGCGCAATCACAATCGACGTCCGATTCGCCATCAAATGTTCCAGCGCCTCCTGGATTAAGCGTTCGGTCGCCGTGTCCACACTGGCGGTTGCTTCATCGAGAATCAAAATCGGCGGATCCTTGAGCAACGCGCGCGCAATTGAGAGCCGTTGTTTCTCGCCAACACTCAATTTTACGCCACGCTCGCCGACTACACTCTCGACTCCATCCGGCAAACGCTCGATGAACTGTCGCGCATTAGCGGCGTCCACCGCACGCCATAGTTCCGTGTCAGTGGCCGTTGGTTTTCCCATCAAAAGATTTTCGCGAATCGATCCGTTGAAAAGGAAGCTTTCCTGCGTCACTACCCCGATTGCTTCGCGCAAAGTGCGCAGGTCGTATTCTCGAACGGGTTTGTCATCGACGTAGATCTGGCCGGAGTCGAATTCGTAAAAGCGCACGAGCAAATTCACCAGCGTTGATTTGCCCGCACCAGTCGCGCCGACCAGCGCAGTGGTCGTACCCGGCGAAGCGTGAAATGAAATGTGCCGAAGCGCAGACAATCCTTCGACGTAACCGAAGCTCACATCTTCGTAGCGAATGTCGCCGAGGATGGGCAGCGCAGGCTTGTAGGTGAAGCTAACAGCTTCCCGAGTGTCACCGCGTTTGAGATGAGGGAACCTGTCAGGTTCCCCTACAGACTTGATGTTCGTTACAGCGCCCGGCTCAGCATCTTCGTCGAGAATCTCGAAAACACGTTCGCCCGCTGCGCGGCCGGCCTGCACCAATTGATTCAGCTGATGCAAACGGCTGATAGGATCGTAAAGAAATGCCATGAGCATCAGGATTCCGACCAGATCGCCCAGTTGCAGGCTGCCGGTCAAAACGTCGTGACTACCAAATCCCAGCACTAGCAACGCGCCGATTGCTTCGAACATCGACATCGACGGCGAGTAAATTGCCCATGTCCGCATCACCACCAGTGTGGCGTGTCGCAGTTGATCGCTGGCGCGATTGAAACGCGCGTGCTCTTCGCGTTCGCGGGCGAAGCTTTTGATCTGACGAACGCCGGCAAGATTGTCGTGCAACAGCGCGTTGATGTTCGAGGCGGCGCGCCGCTGCAATCGATATCGCCGATGCGCCGTCAGCGTGTACAGCGAGCGCGCCCGCGATCAGCAGTGGCAGCGGCACCAGCGCCAGCAACGCAAGTTTTGCGTTCCAATAAAACATCACCGCCACTACGATCACGATTTGTAGAACCGCGACGACGCCTTGCTCGATTCCGTCGATTAACACACGCTCGACCGAGTTCACATCTTCGATTACGCGCGTCATCAGATCGCCCGTCGCGCGATTATCGAACCAGCGCAACGGCAGCAGCTGAATATGCGAATACAAATCGCTGCGCAGATCGAAAATGACTTTCTGCTCGAACGTGTTGTTCAGAATGATCCGGAGCGAATTGAAAAGGTGCTGAACAACAAAAGCCACTGCGGCGAGCAAAATCAGCGGCAGCAATTTGTCCGGCCGATTCGCCCGCACCACGTCCTCAATGATCCATTTGGTCACACTCGGAAACACGATGACCATCAAAGTGCCGAAGATCGCGCACGTGAGCGTCCCCGCAGCCAACCAGGGATACCGCTTCAGATACGCAAATACGCGCCAGACCGTTTTCATCGCGCTACAAATTTACCAGAAGCCTGTGAATCACGCGAATGGGAGCGCCGCGTTGAATCGTTAGACCGTGATTGGCCAAGGCGCGTTCGTGGTTAAGATTTGCGCGTGCCCAACGAATCGCATCGGTTTTCCGACGAAATTCACATCGAGCAGCTTGATGTTTTCACTCGCATCGGAGTTCCAGAAGAAGAACGCGCGAAGCCGCAAAGGTTGGCGGTGAGCATTTCTTTCTGGCCATATCAGCAGAGAAACGACCTGGCCGACCACATCGAACGGACCGTGAATTATTCAACCGTAGCGGAGGAAACGAAGAATTTTTTGCGCGATCAGTCCGTTAGCCTGATCGAAACGCTGGCGGAACGGCTCGCAAGCCATTTGCTCCAGAGTTTTCCGATTCAAAAGGTGACGATCGAACTCCGAAAGTTCGCTTTACCAGACGCAAAATATGTCTCCATCACCGTCACCCGAACTGCATGCGTCGGTTGAGCCCGGTAGCGGCGATTGACCTCAATCGCCACAGGCGGTTCAGGTGGACCGCCCCTACCAGTTTGCTGCTGAAGACCGAGGCCACTACAATTGCTGGATGAAAGGCGGTAGCTGGAAAACGATCTCGAGCGAAAGGCACTTTGCCAACCGGAATCTCGAAGTTGTGACGGATCGTGTGCAAACGCCCGCCCGGCCAGACCCGCGGTCTTGGACGATTGTCCATCGCAAACCGGCGGTCGTTATCGCACCAATGACGCACGATGGAAAAATTATTCTTATTCGCCAGGAACGCATCCCGATCGAGCAGGCGATTTGGGAAATGCCATCAGGTCAGATCGACGATCAGCATGCTGATCAAGATAAAATCAAGGACACAGCTTTGCGCGAAGTTCGCGAGGAAACTGGTTACAAATTGACCCAAAACGGCGAGCTTATTTCGTTAGGCCACTTTTTCTCTTCCCCGGGGTTCACAGATGAGCGCGCTTATTTCTTTCTTGCCCGTCCAGTTCAACCCTGTGCAGAGGGCCCGGACCGGGAGGAAGGCGAATCGATTCTTGATTGCCGCGGATTCACCAGCGAGGAGATTCGTCACATGATCGCGGACAATGAAATTCGCGATGCCAACACGCTTGGCATGTGCGCCATGCTAGCTGCTCGCGGCCTTTTATCGCTCGCGCCGCATACATGATTTATCATTCTGCTGTTTCCATTGATACCCGGCTTCAGCCGGGTGCGACGACGAGGGTGGCCCGCAAGCCGTTTCAACGGCTTCCAGTTGAGTTCAAAACCGTTAAAACGGTTCGTCGTTCTTTCAGTTGGCTGCACCTCGAAGCCAGGTGTTAATGGGAAGTCGCTGGGCATCCGCACGAACGCAATCCTATGGCGCTGCGAGACATTTTTAAATTTCGTGATCCGCCAGAGACCGAAACGTCCAAGCCGTTTCTGGAGCATCTGGAAGACTTGCGCTGGACCATCGTGAAGATGGCTCTCACGCTTGCTATCACGATGATTGTTTGTCTCGCGTTTCGCTCGACGCTGGTGCGCGTTATCCAGGCGCCACTTAACCATCTCGGGTCACAAGTCGGAACGCTCAAAGCCCTCGGCATCACCGATTCGATCGTGATTTCATTTCATCTGGCGTTCTACGCCGGAATTGTTCTCTCGTTTCCGCTGCTGCTGTACTTTCTCGCGGAATTCGTTTTACCGGCGCTTACCGCCGTGGAAAGACGTTTTCTCTTTCCAGCGATTGCCGTCAGTTTCGCGCTGTTTCTGATTGGTGTGCTGGTTTGCTATTTTTGGTTACTGCCGAAAACGATTCTTTTTTTCTTTCGCGACACCCAATCGCTCGGTTGGGCACCGACGTGGACGGTGCAGCAGTATTATTCGTTCGTGACCCGATTCACCATCGGATTCGGTATGGCGTTTGAACTGCCGGTCGTCGTGCTGGCACTGGTGCGATTCGGGCTAATCACCTACCGATTTATGGCGCGCACCCGCCCATACGCCGTCGTGCTCATCTTTATTCTGGCAACAATCATCACGCCGACGCCTGATATTCTCACCTTGATCGCCATGGCTCTACCGATGTGTCTGCTATACGAAAGCTGCATCTGGATCGCATGGTTCATGGAACGCCGCGCAGCCAAACGCATCGCCAACTAACATCGCGTGCAGCTTCCGACTCAGAATCTTCTCTTCAGTGCGTTTGCCTTCGTGCTCGGCGCGGCCGTCGGCTCATTTTTGAACGTTTGCATCTACCGCTGGCCGGTCGACCTCTCCATCAATCGGCCGCGTCGCTCGTTTTGTCCGCAGTGCAAACAACCGATTCCGTGGCATCACAATCTTCCGTTGATCAGTTGGCTGGCGCTTGGCGGCCGATGCGGAAATTGCGGCGCAAAAATTGCCTTCCGCTATTTCGCGGTGGAACTCGTTACCGCAATTCTTTTTCTTGCGATCTGGGAAGGGTTCCCCTGGCAGGTAGCGATTGCGTACTGGATTTTCGTTTCGTTCCTGATCATCGGAACGTTTATTGATTTTGAGCATTTCATTATCCCGGACCGTGTAACGATCGGCGGAACAATCGCGGGCATAGCCTGCAGCGTTGTTGTTCCAGCGTTGATGCAGACGAATTCGCGAGTGGCAGCCGGCGTTCGTGCCGCGCTGGCCGCTGCGCTCGGCTACGTGATCCTCTGGATCGTCCTGGAAGCGGGAAAGGTCGCTTTTGGCAGAAAACGCATCGAATTCGACGCGCCGACGCTATTCACCTGGACAAAACGCGAGGATGACGCCGATTTCGTAGTGGGCACTGAAGAGAGTCCTTGGAGCGAATATTTTGCCCGTGAAAAAGATCGCCTGCTGCTCCAGTGCGATGAAGTTCGGGTCGATGATCGCGAATATCGAAATGTGACGCTCGATTTTCGTTACGATCGCGTGAATGCGGATGGCGACGTGCTCATGCTCGATGATGTAACGCACATTTCCGGTGTCACGCGCAAGCTCGTCATCCCGCGCGAAGCAATGGGGCGCGGTGACCTCAAATTTCTTGCCGCGATCGGCGCATTCCTCGGGTGGCGCGCGGTGTTGTTCAGCTTGTTTGCCGGATCACTTCTCGGTTCAGTGATTGGCTTGGTCACGCTTGTCGTCGGCAAACCTGTTTGGTCGGCAAAACTACCTTTTGGGCCGTATTTGGCATTCGGCGCACTCGTCTGGATGTTTTTTGGCGAAACCGTTCTGCGCTGGTACGGAACGCTCCTCAGCCCGTGATGCCATCGGCGCCTTGGGTACGGCCAAGGCGAAGCAGGATTACGAGAGCGCGGAAGAGCCCGCGCCAGTAGAAGCAGTTGCGGTGGAAACGCTGCCGGAATCTCCGCTGCGTCCGGCTGATCTGCGCGAACCGCACAGGCATCCGTCGCGCAGCATCAATGCGATCTCTGATTCGTATTCCTAATCCTATTCTTACTCCTGCTCTTCCCTTTCTCCTCTTTTCCTACTTGATAGTTCGCCGGCTCTTCGAAAACTCGGACGTCAGAATTTGAGCGAATCAGCCCAAACAGCATTGATACGATCTTCACAAGCATCGCCTTGCCAGCTTGGATTTCACCCGCGCAGACGAAGCGTTTGGCTATTATTACGTCAAGACATGCAGCTGATTCCAATGCGGAACCACGGGCGTTATCGAAAAACCGGCAGCGATCGGGCGAAGTAAATTTTCCATTTCCTTCCGCGATGTTCAAGGGAACCGACGTCGAGGCGCGATCCAGTTGATTGCGAACGGATGCGTTTTTAGGTAGTCGATCTAAAAGAGGGATGGTCCATGTAATGAACTCGAGGGAGGCTTGGTAGACTTCGAGTTTTTCATGGTCAAGGATCATGTGCATTGGAAGAAGAGGATTACGAATATGAATACGAGTAAGACTAAAGTTAAGAATGTATCTGCGACTTGATTGCGGCTTAGCATGCTTCAGTTGGAACGGTGGCTGACGAGTGACTCACGGGAACGGTTCTTGGCCGCCGCAGCATCAAAACGAGATTGATTAGCTCGCACTTACACCAGCGACGCAGGCCGCGTGAAATTTGTTTGCGAAGGCGTTTGTCGGGAACGAATCCGTCGTAAAGTTCGCGCCAGCCAGCGTTTCTTTTTCCGTAGTAGCCAGTCGCCCATCTGCGGTTTGCGAGAGCTACAAGCCGGCGATTGTAAAAGGTCATCACGTTTCGGGCAAATCTGCCTCCTTTCCCAGTGAAGGGCAGATTAAGAAACGCGCATTCCGGATCGCGATAGACTGGTCGAACCAAGCCGATGTAGTAACTGCTCACATCGAGAAGCAGCGCCGCTGACGTTAAGTCTGCGTCGCCCATGTAATAATATTTGTCCTTGTACAAACTCTCGAACCAGAAACGGTAAGTAATCGGAAATTGCTGGTTGTAATGATGTAGTCGCTCGGTGACGTCTTCGCCTTTAAGACTGCGCGCCAGTAAATCCGCTACGTAATAGGAAGTGTAAGAACAAAAATCGAGTCCCGGACTGTAAAGCGGATCGATGAATCCGGCGGCATCGCCAACCATCGCCCAACCATCATCGCAAACTTTTTCGCTATGATACGGCAGCATCGAAAGCGCGTGCACATCGCCTTCGATCACTTTTGCCGCGCCGAAGATTTCGCGACCGACGGGGTTGTTCAGAATGTGCGCGTGCAATCGTTCTCCCAGCGTCGGTCCTTCTGGAAATTTGAAGATGCGACTGTCGTAAACGATACCAGCGCTGACATCGCCGCCCTGCAACGGAATGATCCACACCCACCAGCCGCGTCCGAAAAGGTGGTTCGTGGCCCACTCGCGCCCAGTTCGACAACTGTTCACATAATCGGGAAAACGTTCGCGCCATTCGTAGCTGTCCCATTGTTTGACGCCGCTAAACCGCGCCCAGACCGCATTAATTGGATGTTCGGTATTCGGTCGAAAATATCCGAGCTTTCGTGAGAACATCGCCGCGCGGCCCGTAGCATCGACGATCCAGCGGCAACTGGCTGCGCGCTGGGTATCATCGACGACAGCGTTTACTTTTTGTCCATGACCACCATTTAGTTCAAAACTCGTGACCTTCGCGGGACGCCATAAGTCGCAGCCCGCATCGCGGGCGAGCTCAAGCAGGTGCGAATCGAGCTTCGCGCGGTCCACCTGAAACCCGGGCAGTCGACTCTGATAACGCGTGCCGATCTCAACACAATCATCAAACGGTTGATCGCTCCGGTTTGAGAACCAGAGGCGCAATCCCTGCTTGGGTAATTGATGATGCCCGAGATAATGCGTCAGACCCAGGATCCGGGTCATGTAGCAACTGCTCACCTCGGTGGTCGATTCGCCTACCTTGCGATCGAACGCAGCCCCCTTTTCGATGATCAGGACACGCGCTTCAGGTCGCTTGCGCTTCAGCATCAGGGCTGTTGCCGCGCCGGAAAACGCGCCCCCGATGATCACGACGTCGTAATCGAAATTCATCGCTCGAAGAGGATGGCCTTTATACCGCTTCGGAGCAAGCGCGTCGAATGACGCAGATGATCCTGCGTGCGAGCATTGCCATGATCGTAGCGACTATTTCGATTGAGCCTCCATCACGGTGCAGGCAGGATTAACTTCATCACAAGATGATCTTCACAAACGCGCGTTTGATTTTTCCCGATGGAATTCGCGACCGCCTTGAAGTTGTCGTGGAAAAGGGAAAAATCGCCGCGATCCACCCGCCTACGCCGAAGCTACGGCGGACAGGCGAGCGGACACGCGAAAGCGAGATTGTTGATCTCGATGGAAACTATCTTGCGCCGGGTTTTATCGATCTTCATGTGCACGGCGCCCTCGGCCGCGACACCATGGAAGCATCGGCTGAAGCGTTTCGCTCTATCTGCGATTACCACGCCAGTGGCGGCACGACATCGCTTCTGCTTACGACAGCGACAGCGCCTCTCGATGAGATCGTCAAGGTGTTGCAAGGGGTTCGCGACTTTCGATCAGCGATCAGTCCGATTGTCGGTGTTCACCTCGAAGGGCCGTTTATATCGAAAGCGAAACCCGGAGCGCAATGCGCCGAATTCATTCAGGATCCGTCACCGGCTGCTGTGCGACAGTTGCTCGAATACGCGGACGTGCTCAAGCGTGTAACGATCGCGCCCGAACTGCCTGGAGCTCTTGAAGCGATCGAAGCCTTCCATGCTCGCGGAATCAGCGTGAGCGGCGGACACAGCGATGCCTGGGATGAAGACGCCCGTGCGGCATTCGATCGCGGGATGCGCAGTGTGACGCACACATTTAACTGCATGTCGAGCGCGCGCCGTCGCGGTGTTTATCGAGTCGCCGGTTTGCTCGAGTTTGCGTTGAGCGAACCAGACGATCAGTTGTGAACTAATCGCCGACTCTCATCACGTTTCCGCCACGCTGATGAAAATGTTGTATCGCGCGAAAGGGCCACAGGGAATCTGCCTGGTGACCGATGCAACCGCAGGGGCGGGATTGCCCAACGGATCGCCGTTCGCGCTCTTCGGCAAGGACTGCATCGTGGAAAACGGAGTCTGCCTCCTGGCTGATCGTTCCGCGCTGGCGGGCAGCGCTGCGCGCATGATCGACCTTGTGCGCATGATGGTGCGCGAGGTGAACGTTCCGTTGAATGAAGCCGTTGCGATGGCAACGGAAAATCCCGCACGCGCTATCGGTCTCGAAACTAAAGGTCGCCTTACTGTCGGAGCGGACGCCGATTTGGTTGTGCTTTCGCCACAGTTGGATGTAGTGCGCACGTTCCGCTGCGGCGACCAAATCTGGTCTCATTAACACCGTGGGTTCAGCCCGGTGTATGCCCTCGCTACGGAACTCAAGCCGTTTTAACGGCTTCCGTTCTCCGGCTAAACCGTTGAAACGGTTGGACGTTGTTCGGCACTTCTCTACACCGGGCTAAAGCCGCGGTGTTAATGAGACGACACACACCGAGCTGAAGCGCGGTAATAATGACCTACAGCGACATCAGAAATTCCGCGATGTCGAGCGCCGCGCGTGGGCGGCTCAGCTTACTAATGTTGTCGGCCCATTCCCGCCATTGCTTTGCGCCGTCATCGAAAGCCCGCTGCACCTGCGCGACAACTTCTCGTGGCGACTGGGCCATCACGCCTGAATTTGTTTCGACGATCAACCGGGCATTGCCTTCCTCCTGACCGGCAACAACATGGTTGATAATCATGGGACATTTTGCAGCAATCGTTTCCTGCACTGTCGCGCCACCGGCTTTTCCGATGAGCAAATGGTTCTCATGCATCATGCGGGGAAGTTCGTTCGTCCAGCCAACGACCTTTATTGGGTGACCATCTGCGGCGGCGTTAATATCGGCCCGGAGCTCATCAGCGCGGCCAATCGTGACGGTAAGATCCAGATCAAGTTTCGCGAGCATACGCACGAGTTCCGCCGCGCCGCGCTTGGCGGCAGTGATCGTGTACAAAACTCGCCGATTGGAATTAGTTGAAGGCAACGGGCGATCTTCACCGAAATCCGCAAACTTCGGACTCACCGGAAATCCAAATATTCTGATTTTTTCGGGCGCAACTCCGCCACTCCGTAGCACGCTGGCGCTTTGCTCATTTGCAACGATGAAATAATCGGCCGGACTCCGGTACCAGGAGGCGTTGATAGTGATCGAGTCGGTGACAACCACCACACATTTGCAGACTCTATCGGCTCCCAAGATTTCGTGGAGCACATTAGCGTAGGCGGGAAAAGAGCAGACGACGATGTCCGGCTTAAACCGGTCGAGCACGGGACCAAACTGCGCCTTCAACCTTCTGAGTCGCCGGAATTCCGTGCTGTAATCTGTCTTGCGATCGAGCCAGCGATAAACGAATCCCCACGCGCGTGGCGCAGAATTCACCAGCGCCAGATAGCTTCGGCGCACCAGATCGTTGATCGGCCCGTACGCTTCGGCAAACAGATCCCGCAATTCCACTGTAGTCTGATCCGAAGCGACGCGAGCCAGCCCGTCGCGCACTCCTCTGGCGGCACTGTTATGACCCTCCCCGAAACCGGCAGTGAGAATCAATATCTTCTTTTTCATCAGTCGTTAGGCGACATGGAGCACGATCGAGGACACATGCAAAAATAATCACTGGTGAAAGCATTTGGACTTTAATGGATATTTGTGCCCGGCAAAGTAAACTCCTGCGGGGATGAAATACCTCAGAGTGATTTGGCGCATTGCGCGCCGGCTGGTTTGGGAAACCGCGATGGACAACACGACCGGGCTGGCCGCGCAAATGGCGTATCTGCTTCTTTTCGCGCTCGCTCCCGGCACGTTATTTTTTTGGCACTTGCTGGGCCTGTTCGGCACCGACCCCAGCAAGTTGCATCGGATGTTTCTGCTCTTGAAAAGCTTCATGCCGCCAGATCCAAAAGTGCAGGACATTCTGGACTCTGCCATGGCAAGCGTCGTGGTGACAGGCACGAGTGGGCTACTCGCAAACGCCGGCATTATTCTTGGAATTTATTTCGGTACCGTTTTCATCGCCACGGTTTCACGCGCACTCAGCCATATGCACGGAGTCCAGGAAGATCGCCACTGGTGGTCCAAATACATCATCTCGTTCTTCATGCTTTTCTGGTTTGGGATTGTCATCGTGTTTAGCTTTAACGCCGTTGTTTTCGGCGAAAAGCTGGCCGGGATTGCAGAGGTAAATTGGCAACTCTCATTTCCGCTCCAGGCCTGGATCGCCGGGTTGAATCTGCCGTTGACCGGCGTGGCGCTAATCGTTCTCGCGCTCGCGTTTTACCTTCTCACGCCGGAGAACTATTTGACCGTCCGTCAGGCGCTGCCGGGAGCAATTTTCTTTGCGGTCGGCTGGATAATCGCGACGAAACTTTTCCAGCTCTACGTGACGCGATACGACCGTTATAACCCGACTTATCTCGCACTGGCATCGATCATCGTGCTGCTCACATGGATGTATCTGACTTGTCTGCTGCTGTTGCTGGGAGGCAAGTTGAACGCGATCATCCGGCGCGAGCGCAAGAAGATGCGGGCCGCCCAGACTGCCGCGCCCGCGCCGGCAGCGCCATTGGCCTCATCAACGAACACATAACAGTCGCAGATGATGACGGCGGAAAGACGGAGCTGTTTGTTTTTATAACTTTTTTCACAAATCGCTGCTGTAACCGTTGATCGCGTCGCGGGCTCTGTTACGGTCCGTCGCAGTGGTGCGATTCCGCGTCTTGCTTGCAACTGCGCTCGCATTCGGCGCACTGATCGCGGGTCTCCTTCGCGCGCAGGTCAACGAAGAAAAACGTCGCGATCAATCCGAGGAAACTGAGACACACTCGGCGTCCACACCGAAACCAAAGAAATCTCCCACGCCGAAAGCGAAGCGACACCACACGCCAACACCGAAACCAAAAACGGCAAAGAAGAAATCCGGCGGGAAAAAAAGCGCGAAAGAGGAGTCGGAACGAAAAGATGAGACGCCTAAGCCGCGAAAGACGCCGACGCCTCAAGTAGACGAAGCTCGCGCCGCGTCCGAACCCGCAGCGACGCCGCCACGCGCGATTGCCGCGCCAACGCCAGCACCTTCGCCACAGCCGAGGCCTGCGCGTGCCGGTTCCCCCGGCAACCAGGCTCAGGTTGTAATCGAAAAATCAGGCATCGAGGAGGATCAGGGATTCGAGCCTCCGCCGTCGCCGCCACCGCGCCGGTTCGGTTTCTGGCCGTGGAGTCGGCCAGTCAACTACCGTTACCTAACAAGTTCGGTCGTTGACGCGATCCGGCGTGCGCCGGTGAAACGCCGTCGATGGCAATTCATTGTCGTGCACAACAGCGGCACACGACAGGGCAATGCGCGCGTGTTTGATTATTACCACAAGCACGTTCGCCGCATGCAGAACGGTCTCGCTTATCACTTCGTGATCGGGAACGGCACATCAACAGGCAACGGCCAAGTCGAAATCGGCGATCGATGGCGGCGCCAGATAAACGGCGGTCATGTCCACAGCGATTATTTGAACAACATCTCGCTCGGTATTTGTCTCGTAGGCGATTTTAATCGAGACCAGCCGACGCGCGCACAGCTCGACGCCTGTGAGGAACTCATTCGCTTTCTGCGAGACCGCTGCGGCAAAACCGAGAGAGGCACGATACCGGTGAAGCCACACCGCGACATCAACCCGCCGCGCTGGCCAACCGATTGCCCGGGCGACGCTTTTCCTTATTCGTGGTTCCGCAGGTTTTAAGGTGCCTCGTCGTCCTGAGCGAAGCGCAGCAGAGTCGAAGCATTCCGCGAAGATACCGATGCGGTTTACAACGGGATTTGACTCGCTCACTTCCCGTTCGCTCAGCCTCCGGCCTTCCCGTCTATGTCGCGGCTTCCCAGCCGCTCCATTCTCGACTGTGCTCGAGACGACAGATTACTTGCGCGTCGCGATGATCAGATTCGCTTCCTTGTAATTCCATCGGTAACCGAATCCGAAGTCGAGCGGCGGCGGATTGGTTTGTTGGTAGAGTTCCTGCAGCCGGGGCTGATAGTGTTGTTTGAACACGTCGATGGGGCCGAGATAAACGCCAAAAAAACTCAGATTCCACTTGTTAGGATCGAGATAAGCGAGCGGAATGCCTGAATCGTCCTGCACGATCATGTTGCTATGATCGAGAATGAAATTGCGAATAGTGGCAAAACCGCTTTCAAACAACAGATACGATGGCGATTTTAGAAAACTCGCGCCGGTGCCGAGGCGTTGGCAAAATTTCAGGAAACCGGGACTCGCTTTGATGCCGCCGTCAGAAACATCGGTGGTGAAATAGTATAGCGTCTGCGCATTGCCAGATTCGTTGTCGCTGTAACGAATACGCGCTCCGGGAGTACTACCGCCTTTTCTGCCCGGAGCGGCTTCTTCGAATACGCCGCCACTGTTGAGCGATCCGACCGAGACGTTGGTGATCGATTTGTTCGCGCGCGCGATCCAAGTGTAAAGAATCGGTAGCACGCCGTTCAGGTTCTGCTCGTGCAGATCGACCTTCATATCTTTTGTGATGAAGTACGTCGTGTTAAGCGAGGACTTCATCGCATTCTCCAAATTTCCCAGCGCGCCGGACAAGTTGGCGATGCGCAATGGGTCCGGCGGCGGCCCGAGAGCTTCTTTTCCGCAGAGCACGTACACCGCGGCCCTTGGAAAGAATTGATCCACATATAAAAAATCGGGCCCGCTGAACATGTAAAACACCACGGGTTTTGGTTGAGCTGATTCGGGGAGATATGTCGCCTGCCATCCGTGCAATTTCTCAAGCTGCCTGACGTTTACTTTTGAGAATTGCTCTTCAAAAAAGGCGGAATGCGCCTGCCACGCTGGATCGCGCGTCAGCGGAGCGAGCGCTGAATTCTCCGACACCGGCATTCCGGCGAGAAAGCGCGCAACTTCATTTGGACCGCTCGTCACCGGAATTGCTCGTGGCGCAACTTCAGGATTTTCCTGCGCGCAAACAGTCACCGCACTCACAAGGCTGACGAGCTATCGATAGAGCGGTGCAATTTGTTTTCATGGCGAGGGATTACGGCGTTTTTGCGCGCAGAAATAGATCAGCAAACCCAACAGCGCCGTCGCCAGACCGGCCAGCGATTCCGCAGTGTGCGAGCGCAATAGATAAAACATCATCCAAATTGTGATTATCGAAAAAACAACAGGAGGAATGGGGTAAAGCCAAACCCGGTATGGTCGCGTAATTTGTGGACGCGTGAAACGAAGCACGATCACGCCCAGCACGGCAAGCAACGAGCAAAGCAGCAAACTGAATTGCGTGTAGCGGACCACGTCCTGGAAGCTTCGAGTCAGCAGAAGCAGATTCACGAAGAGCAATTGCAGGAAAACGGCATTTGTAGGGATACCATTTTTATTTTTGCTGCCGAGCCATCGCAGCAACCAATGATCTTCACCCATTGACATGGTCACGCGTGGCCCAATCCACGTCATCGAACTGATCGCGGCGACCAGACCGAGACAAATGATAGCGCCGGCAAATCGCCCGCCGTTCTCGCCAAAAATATGCTTACCTGCGATCAACGCGATTTCGAGCTGGCCTTTCAATTCCTCAGCAGGCGTGGTCGCGAGAAAGATGGCGTTAAGCAGCACATAAATCACGATCACCAGGCCGGTGCCGGCGAGCAGTGAGCGCGGCACGTTTTTCTCAGGTCGCTTGATCTCGCTGCTGATATACACTGACGCATTCCAGCCGGAGTAGGAATACATCACGTAAACAAGCGCGACCGCGAATGCCCCGCTGAAGATCGCGGCGTTGTCGCCAGCGGTAGGCAAGAAGCTGATTGGCTGTTTTGATGGAACAAAGAAGCCTGCCCCGATCAGCGCGCCGATAAGAAGCAACTTCACAAGTGTCGAAACATTCTGGAATGCGCTCCCGACTCTCAGATTTCCGACATGAAAGATTGTGACTACCCAAACAACCACGAACGAAAGAACAACCGGCGAACCGGCGCCGAAAACTCCCTTAAAATATTGCCCAAACGCCATCGCGGCGAGCGAAACGGGCGCTGCAAATCCAACCGTAGCAGAGACGAATCCCGCCATGAACCCCAGCGATGGATGATAAATTTTCGAGAGAAAATGGTATTCGCCACCGGAACGCGGCATTGCCGCGGCGAGTTCGCCGTAACAGAGCGCGCCGCAGAGCGCGGCGATTCCCCCGATGACCCAGAGCATCAGCAGCGCGAATCCAGATTGAATATCTTTTAATTGAAAGCCGAGGCTCGTGAAGATCCCGGTGCCAATGATATTGGCGATCACAATCGAGCACGCAGTTATGAAGCCGATGGTCCGCCTGGGCGGCGCAGACTTGATGGCAGCAGGCTGGGTAAGTGTGGTCATCCGTCGGGAATTCTATTCAGTTTTCTTACTCCAGAAGGCCGAACATCCAAGGTTCAACGCCAAGGATCGAACGAAAGACGGCGGTCCATTCCAGTCGGTGTTCTATCGTTGTACGCCTTTCCGGAGTCTACATCCGATACCGTCGATCACACCCTTGTGCGGATGGTGGTGAGCGATTCCACTAAGGCGCTCATGCTCTTAGGCGAAGGCGGAGTGCTCTCATGGACGAATCTCGATTGTCGTCCCGTCCGGCGTCACTCGCCACAGTTCCTCGATCTCTTCGTCGGTAACTGCAATGCAACCGGCAGTCCAATCGTTCCAGCGATGAAAAGCGCCAATCCAGCCGCGTCCGTTTTGAATTCCATGGACCATAATGTCAAAACCAGCCGAGACTCCGCGTGCAGCCGCGCGCTTGTCGTCTTCATCGGATGGATAAGAAACGTGCAGCGCGAGATGGAAACTGCTTTGCGGATTTCGGCCATCGATATTGTAGATTCCTTCCGGCGTTTTCATGTCGCCTTCTTCCTGCTTCGCGCCTACCGGGCTCCGACCCAAAGCGATTCGGTACGTCTTTATCTGATTACCATTTCGAAACACCGATAATCGCCTCGCTGATTTTTCTACAACGATGCGATCGATCGTGGTTCCGGCTGGCAATAAATTCCAGTTGTGATGCGCGTAGACGTAAATCGCGAAAGCACAAATCAGACTTAAGACAGCGAATATTATCGTCAGTTTCACATTGTGAGGTTGCGACCGGGTTTTAATCAAAACAGCGGCGTCACGATTTATACGGTCCGCCATTCCTCGTTGCTAACATGGGGTCAATGCTGGATAAATGCGCGGCGCGTTTGTGACTCAAGTACGAACATTTCTCGGTCAGCCGTATCCGCTGGGCGCAACCTGGATGGGTAACGGCGTGAACTTTGCGATTTTTTCCGAACACGCCAATGCAGTTGAGCTTTGCCTGTTCGACAGGATGGAAGACGCGAAAGAATACGTTCGGATCCCGATCAAGGAGTGTACTGATCAAGTGTGGCATGTCTTTTTGCCCGATGCGCGGCCGGGACAGTTGTACGGTTTTCGCGTGTCCGGCCCTTACGAACCAGAGAGAGGCATGCGTTTCAACAGCTCGAAGCTCCTCCTCGATCCATATGCGAAAGCAATCGTCGGAGCGGTGAACTGGGCAGATGAAATGTTCGGTTATGTCATCGGCAGTGAGAACGAAGATTTGACCCCGAATTTGCGAGACGATGCGTCGGGCGTGCCGAAATCACTGGTGATCGATTCCGGATTCGACTGGCAGAATGATAAGAGGCCGGCGATTCCTTTGCACGAATCCGTGATCTATGAAGTGCACGTTAAAGGTTTCAGCAAACTTTGGCGGGACTTGCCTGAGCATTTGCGCGGCACCTACGCGGGCCTCGGTAGTCCGCCCGCAATCGACTATTTCAGAAAGCTTGGTGTGACTGCAGTGGAACTGCTCCCCGTCCACGCCCACATCAATGAAAAACTTTTGGTTGAGAACGGCCTAACGAACTACTGGGGTTACAACACGATCGGCTTTTTCGCTCCGCATGCAGAATATTCCAGCAGCGGACAAATGGGCCAACAGGTCAGCGAGTTCAAAGCGATGGTGCGCAGCCTGCACGCTGCCGGCATCGAAGTGATTCTCGACGTGGTTTATAATCATACCGCGGAAGGCAATCATCTCGGACCAACGCTTTGTTTGCGGGGAATCGATAATCTCTCGTACTACTGGCTGCACCCTGGAAATCCCCGGTTCTATCTCGATTTCGCAGGAACTGGTAACAGCTTGAATCTGCTTCATCCACGGACGCTACAATTGGTGACCGACAGTTTGCGGTACTGGGTGGAGGAGATGCACGTGGATGGATTTCGGTTTGATCTCGCAACGGAACTAGCGCGCGATCATTCGGGATTCAGTACTCTGCATCCGTTTTTCCAAGTCATTCAGCAGGACCCGGTGCTCTCGCAGGTGAAGTTGATCGCAGAACCGTGGGACGTCGGGGAAGGCGGCTATCAGGTGGGCAACTTTCCACCGCCTTGGTCGGAATGGAACGGCAAATATCGCGACTCGGTCCGTTGTTTTTGGAAAGGCGATGAAGGACGCATCGGTGACATGGCGTATCGACTGACCGGAAGCCCCGATCTCTATGAACATCACGGCCGACGGCCTTACGCGAGCGTCAACTTCGTTACAGTCCATGATGGATTCACACTGACCGATTTGGTCAGCTACAACGAAAAGCACAACGAGCTGAACAACGACGAAAACCGCGACGGCGACAATAATAATCAGTCGTGGAATTGCGGCGTGGAAGGTCCGACCAACGATCCCCAGATTAACGATTTGCGCGACCGACAGCGTCGCAATTTTCTCACGACACTTTTTCTTTCCCAGGGCGTGCCGATGCTCTGCGGCGGGGATGAATGGGGTCGGACACAAAACGGCAACAACAACGCTTATTGTCAGGACAACGAGATCAGTTGGTTTAAGTGGGAACGTGACGAAAAACAGAATCAGTTTTTTGAGTTCACGCGAAGATTGATACAGCTCCGAAAAAAACATCCGGTTTTTCGGCGTCCGAAGTTCCTAAAAGGTCGTCGTATTCCCGGCTCGGAAATTCGAGACGTAATGTGGTTCAATCCCGGTGGCAGCCAAATGACGGAGGAAGAATGGACATCGCCGTTCGTGCGGTGTCTCGGCATGCTGCTGAGTGGCGATGCCACCGACGTGCTCAACTTTGAGGGCGAATCAGTCCGCGACGACACGTTTCTGCTATTAATCAACGCGCATTACGAGCCCATTGCATTTGTCTTACCTGGCCAGGAACATCTCGAATGGCAATTGATTCTCGACACGAGCGACGCCGCGGGTTTTGTGGCGGAGCCGAAAAGATTTTGCTCCGGCGATGACGTCGATCTTGGCGGACGCGCTTGTTGTTTGCTGCAACTTGTCGGCGGCACGCAAGCTCAGGCGCGCGAAGAATCCTGGAAAAAGCGACACGTCGAATTTCCCCGCTTCAGCGCCGAGGAAGAACGTGAGAAGCGCACTGGCTAATCGATGCGGTCGCCTGCGAAGCACGGAAGTTTCGAGCAAGCGCGATGTTGCAACGACCAACGAATTATTTATAGGATAGCACACATGTGCGCAGTCACGCGCCGCGCCAGTGATTTGACATGACACCGAGTTCTCTTGTGATCGTCACTGATCGCGGCAGCTTGAAAGCCTATCGGGTACACGAAACACCGACACGCGGACCGAGCCTGCAGCTCGTGCAAGCATTTAATATCACTGACGCGCACGGAAGACTCGTCGATAAGGTGAGCGACTCAGCAGGGCGCTTCCCGGTAACCGAAGGCGCGGGTGCGCGCCGCGGGCCGGCGTCAATTGCCGAGCGCACGCAGTTGGCCACCGAAACGGACCGGCGAATTCAAAAAGAGTTGGCCGACCAAATCGCGAAAATCGTTTCGCAAAACGGAAAAGAGGGCTGGTCATTTGCGGCGCCTGCGGAAATCCACGCAGCAATCGTAGATTTGTTGCCTGGCGGCGTGCGACAGCGAATTGTTGAACACGTGAAATCGGATCTGGTGAAGATTGAACCGGCCAGACTGATCGGCCATTTCCGATCGTTGCGGCAAATTTAATTGGAATGGTGCAACCGCGATTTTTGTTCCCTCAACGGAGAGTAGCGCCATAGTATCTAACTAAATATGCAACTGCCTGTTAAGATATCGTATCGGGGTCTGGAAAAATCTGAGGAGATCGACAATCTCATTTTGGATTATGCGCAAAGACTTGAGAGATTTTGTGATCACATCAACCGCTGCGATGTCGCAATCGAGCAAACCAATCACAATCATAATAAAGGCAATCCACACCGCTGCCGCATTGACGTGACCGTAGCCCCACGGCACGAGCTTGTGGCCGATGAAAGGCAGAGGGATAACGGTACTCACGAGCCGCTCAAGAAAGTCATCCACGACGCATTTAAAACCATGGAGCGCGAACTGCGTCGCGTTGTGGATAAGCAAAGGCACGACATTAAAACCCACGCCAACACGCGTTCGCCGAAATAATCCCGGCTCAAGGCGAAGCGCATTGTTCCAAGAGACTTCAGCAGCGGGCGCAGCTTGATGCTGGGAACGACTCCGTCTCCTGCTGCTGCCGCAAGTATCCTTTCGGCTCCAACACATCAGTCCACCACCAGCTTGGCTCTTTCCAGCTTTACCCGAGCCGACCAGCTCTCGAGCGTGCGGGACTTTTCAGCAGAAAGTTTGGCAAGAGCTGCCAACGTCATCATCCGCCCGCGAGCATCCGAAGGTAATCCACACGCCATCCAAACTCTGAGAACTTCAAATTCTATCGGGCAGTTGGGGCGGCTGTAGCGCAGTGTCGCATTTCGGGATGATTTGACCGAAAGTCGCGGCTGGAACGAAGATAAACGTCGATTCATGCATATCAGCGAAATCATCCGCGGACATTCTCCTACGTTTTCGTTCGAGTTCTTTCCCCCTAAGACGCCAGAGGCCGCGGAGATGCTCTATCAGACGATTCGCGATCTTGAGTCATACATGCCGGATTTTGTCAGCGTGACATATGGCGCCGGCGGCTCAACGCGTGAGTTGACCCACGATCTTGTTGAACGCATCCAACACACGACAAAACTGGACCCGATCCCGCATCTTACCTGTGTCTGCCATCACCAAGAGGAAATCGAAACGATCCTCCGCCGATACTCAAAATCAGTCATTGGAAACATTCTCGCGCTCGGCGGTGATCGACCGGTTGGAATGCCTTACGATAAATCGCGCGACTCGTTCCAACACGCGATTGACCTGGTAAAATTTGTTCGCCGCTTTAATGAGTCTGGCGCCCATCCTCACCGCCGTGGTTTCGGGATCGGAGTTGCTGGTTTTCCCGAGGGACATCCGGCCACGCCAAATAGGTTGGTTGAGATGGATTATTTCAAAGCAAAGGTCGACGCCGGCGCTGATTACATTGTCACACAACTGTTTTTCGATAACCGCGATTTTCTCGATTTTCGGGAACGCTGCGCGCTTGCGGGCGTTCACATTCCAATTATCGCCGGAATCATGCCGATTACCTCCATCAGCGGGCTGAAACGCATGGCTGATTTGGCGGGCGGCGCCCGCTTTCCTGCGAAGCTATTATGTGTCCTCCAGTCTTGCCAAAATGATCCCGAGATGGTCAGGCGTGCTGGCATTCAATACGCGTTGGAACAATGCCATGATCTCATCGCTAATGATGTGGCCGGTATTCATTTCTACACGCTCAACCGGTCGGACGCCACCAAGACGATTTTCGACAGCCTCGGCATTTCGCGTCGTCGGGAGCTGCAAGCTTCGAACGTTTAGCTGGACCAAACGCTTGCGTTGAACTTGCTGGCCTGCGCTTCTTTGTGCATGATTCGAGCTGTTTAACACACGGCCGCTAACATTTGCGTAGACCGCGGGCGTGCGCACACTCTCAGGGTGCTAACTGTCCGCCGCGTTATTCTCTGGCAAGGCGCAGCAGTCGTAGCTGCGATTGCGCTCGCTGTAACGCTTTCCCGGTTCTTTCCAGTTGTCACTTTCGTTGAAACCTTGCAAGAGCGTGTAATGGGTTGGGGCGCTTGGGCTGGGATTTGCTATCCATTGTTGTTTGCAGCTTGTAATATCCTTCTGCTGCCGGGAGGCGTTCTCGCTGTGGGAGGCGGCTTCTTCTTCGGCCTGTGGTGGGGATTTTTGATTGTGTTTGCCGGCAACATCGTTTCGACGGCGATTTCCTTCTCGCTGAGTCGTTTCGTCGCGAGGCGGTGGTTTCAGCGTAAACTTTCAGCCAACGCTACGCTGAGGGCGCTCGGTCCTGCCGTGGAACGCGAGAGCTGGAAGATCATTCTCTTGAGCCAGTTGCATCCGTTGTTTCCCACCAGCCTGCTGAATTACTTTTATGGGCTGACACGAATACGGTTTGGCACTTATATGCTTTGGGCGTCCATCGGTCGTATGCCTGGCCTTTTTTTTTATGCCTATGTGGGCACGCTTGGCCAGCTTGCAGTGCGGATCATGCGCGGCAAAAGTTATCCCCGCGCACTTGAATATTGGATTTGGGGTGGCGCGTTCGTCACAACAGTGTTGCTATTGGTTGTGCTGGGCCGTATCGCGCGCGGGGCGATTCAGACGCCACTGCCAGGACGATCCAGCCAAACCCCAAAGGCTCGTTTAGAGCCTGGCATTTTATCTAGATAAGATTTTATAGATAAGCCATTTATGTTTAAACTATCCAAGGACTACGACGTGGTTGTCGTAGGCAGCGGACATGCAGGAATCGAAGCGGCACTGGCAGCCGCTCGAATTGGCTGCCGCACACTGATGTTGACCCAGAATCTGGACACCATTGGGCAGATGTCGTGCAACCCTGCCATTGGCGGATTGGCAAAAGGACATATGGTTCGCGAAATCGACGCAATGGGAGGAGCGATGGGGCTCAACGCTGATGCAACCGGAATTCAGTTTCGGATGCTAAACCAGAGAAAGGGCCCATCGGTACGAGCCCCCCGGGTTCAATGCGACAAAAAGGCGTATCAATTCCGAATGAAAGCCGTTTTAGAAGGGGCGCAAAATCTCGACGTAAAACAAGGAACGGTATTGCGTGTGATTGCCGAGGCCGGGGCGGTGAGCGGCGTCGAGACCGACATGGGCGTGGCGATTGCCGCCCGGACGGTTGTGATCACCTCCGGGACATTTTTACGGGGTCTTTTGCATGTCGGAGAAACTAGTAAGCCAGGGGGACGGATGGCGGATGCTAGCTCTACATTAAGCGCAAGCCTGCAGGAGATGGGTTTTCAAGTGGGCCGGTTCAAAACGGGCACGCCCTGCCGCCTGAATGGGCGATCCATCGATTTTACACGGTGCTCGATTCAGCTCGGCGACGAACCGCCCTGCGGGTTCACTTTCAATATCGAGGAGATGGGTGACGGCTCCGGTGAGATTTTCACATTGAACCGAGTTCGGAATGGTGAGTTCCACGTGGAACAATTGCCCTGCTGGATTACCCACACCACCGAAAAGACCCATGAAATTATCCGAGCGAATTTGCACCGGTCGCCGTTGTACGCCGGGCGAATTAAAGGGGTTGGTCCCCGATATTGCCCCTCGATTGAAGACAAGGTGGTCAAATTCTCGAATAGAGCGTCACATCAGCTTTTCCTCGAACCGGAAGGACGCCATACCAGCGAGTACTATGTAAACGGAATCTCCACTAGTCTGCCATATGAAGTTCAGCTGGCATTTTTGCATTCGATACCGGGCTTGGAGGAAGCCGAGATCATGCGACCTGGCTACGCCGTTGAGTATGATTATTTCCCGCCCACACAACTCCTGCCGACACTCGAAACGAAGGTTGTTCGCGGACTCTACTTTGCCGGCCAGGTCAATGGCACATCGGGGTATGAAGAGGCCGCGGCACAGGGGTTGATTGCCGGCGCTAACGCTGCTTTAAAAGTTCAAAACCGCGGCCCTTTGGTGTTGAGTAGGAGCGAAGCTTACATCGGAGTCCTTATTGATGATCTCGTTAGTAAAGGGACAGAAGAACCCTATCGTATGTTTACCAGCCGCGCTGAAGATCGATTGTCGTTGCGACACGACAATGCCGATCAACGTTTGACGGGTCGTGCTTTTGACACAGGACTCGTCAGTGAGACAAGATTTCGTAGGTTCAAGGAGAAAATGCACCTGCTAAAGCAGGGGCGTACCATAGCTGTTGGAACCAAGCTAAACAAAACCCCTCTTTCTCGGCTCCTCAAGCAGCCCGATTTTGATGTGAAAAGCTTGCCTTCTGACGTGCTATCGGACGTGCCGCTTTCGATTTGGGAGCTCCTTCAAACGGACTTCAAATATGAAGGATACGCTGCCCGGCAGTCTGAGCTGAATCAACGACTCGACCGCAAAGAAAACCAGAAGATCCCCGATGGCCTCGATTACGATAAAATTGCCGGGCTGAAATCAGAGACCAGACAGAAACTGTCAAGTTTGAGGCCACCCTCACTCGGGCAAGCGGCGCGTATTAGCGGAATCACCCCATCCGACATTTCGATTTTACATATTTGGCTTAATCGGAACGGCTTACATGATACATTTGCGAATCCTGCAGAGCTAACATAGTTGAGCTGCGATGGTGACCCTGGCCGGTGTGTTAATTGGCAGCTATCTCTTGGGCTCGATTCCTTTCGGCTACGTGGCTGGTCGACTCGCAGGGATCGATATCCGGAAAGCCGGGAGTGGTAACGTTGGCGCTACTAATGTGGTGCGCGTCTTGGGCAAGCGATACGGTTACCCGGTATTTGCGCTAGACGTTTTAAAAGGGTTTGGGGCGGTGAAGATCTCGATGATCATGGCGCCCGGACGGCCGCCAGAGTGGAATTCGCCCGAGATATTTGGAATCCTCGCAGCGATGTCGAGCGTTCTCGGGCACTTGTACCCGCCATGGCTTAAGTTTAACGGTGGAAAAGGCGTTGCTACTTCCGCCGGAGCACTCCTGGCGTTGATGCCGATCGCAACGCTCATAGGTGTTGCTATTTGGATAATAGTGTTCTGGCTGACCCGATACGTTTCATTGGCTTCCATCACAGCTGCGGTCGTCCTACCGATCGTGATTCTCGTGGTCAGGCCGCATGATCAAAACAGCGGAAAACCGTTAGTCTATGCTTCCGTCTGCGTCGCGGCAGCTATCGTTTGGCGTCATCGCTCAAATCTTTCGCGGCTGATCCGTGGCACCGAACCGCGCTTTACTCGAAAACGAGAATTGTGAAAACAGCAATCATAGGTGCTGGTGGTTGGGGAACGGCGTTAGCTGGGTTGTGGGCAAAAGATGATCGAAAAATTGTTCTTTGGGGCCACAACGCGGATCGAATCGCACGCATGCGAAAAACCCGCGAAAACAGCGATTATCTTCCAGGGCTACTGCTTCCGGATTCAGTGCACATTACCTCGGACCTGAGTAATTGCGCCGATGCCGACCTGATTGTACTTGCGACGCCGTCTACCGCATTGCGCAACATCGCCACGCAGTTGGCGAAAATAATTCACCCCACTCGTGCGGTATTGCTCAGTTGCACAAAGGGGATTGAGCATGGCAGCGGCATGAGGATGACGGAGATCGTGCGCGAGACTTTCCCGGAGAACAGCATCGCAGTGTTATCCGGTCCAAATCTTGCGACCGAAGTCGCCAGAGATCTTCCCACCGCGACTGTGATTGCCTGTGGCGACGCGGATTGCGCTGCGAGGTTGCAAACCGCGTTGGGAAGCTCGCGCTTTCGCATTTACACCAGCCTGGATGTGATCTCGGTTGAGCTGGGCGGCGCATTGAAAAACGTGTTCGCCATCGCCGCGGGAATCAGCGATGGTCTTGGACTTGGCGACAACGCCAAAGCAGCAGTGGTCACTCGGTCGCTGGCTGAGCTGGTTCGGTTCGGAGTAGCCATGGGTGGGACGGCGAATGCCTTTTATGGCCTAAGCGGCGCGGGCGATCTGATATTGACGTGCTACAGCGAGCGCAGCCGCAATCACACCGTCGGGCAACGGCTCGGGCAAGGTGAACCGTTGCCGGAAATTACCGCCTCCATGAAAATGATCGCGGAAGGTATTCCGACGGCGCGAAGCGCCTGGGAATGCGCGCGCCGCTTGAATATTGCCACGCCTATTACCGATGAAGTGTATGCAATCTTGTATAAACAGAAAACGCCGGCTGTTGCCTTGGAAGAGCTGTTAAAGCGCGAGCCAAAGCCTGAACAGGCTTAGCCACCCAGGCTTCAAGGACCTATTTATCTGGTCGACCTCCAGCTTGGTGGCTCGCTTCATCATATCTTTTGCAGAATTCGGCAATAACGGCCGGGTATAGTTCGTGCTCAAGGAGTTGAATCCGGGCATGCAAAGTCTCCGCCGTGTCGTCAGGCAAAATTGTTACTTCTTTCTGTGCAAGTATTCGACCATGATCGATTTGTGCATCGACGTAGTGCACCGTGCACCCGGTCACAGTTTCGCCTGCGACGAAAGCTTGTTTCCACGATTCAAGTCCTGGGAATTTAGGCAGAAGCGATGGATGAATGTTGATAATGCGACGGGGGAACGCCTTTAGCATTGGTTCATGCAAGACGCGCATGAAACCGGCGAGAACGACAAGTTCGACACCAGCGTCGCGCAACATTTTCACGAGCTGCTCTTCTATAGCCGGCTCCAAGCGCGTACGGAATGTACCTGGCGGCAAATACGCATTCGCCACACCAAATTCCCGCGCGATATCGAGGATTGGTGCATCCAGCACATCGGAAACCACCAGGCGCGCTTCCGCAGCGAGATCACCCGACCGGATGCGCTCGAGGATCGCGCGGCAGTTACTTCCCTTCCCTGACCCGAGAACTCCAATTGGCAGACTTTTCATCTGAGTCACTTAGCTTTCCCACTTTTGCCTCTACAAATTTGCTCGATCAATCCGGAAGTTGCATACCCTGCCTCAAAGGGTATGAGGCGAATCGCCGCTCCAATTTTCTTCAGCATGGCATGCTCGCCTTCATCCAGCGTCCGCGGAGTGTAATCGCCGCCTTTGACATAAATGGCAGGGCGGACCGCAGCGAGAAGCTTTGTCGCCCGGAGTTCTGGAAAAACCGTGACCAAATCCACGCACGCCAACGCGGCAAGGATCTCCGCGCGATCACGCTCGGCTGTGATTGGACGCCCTGGTCCTTTTAACGCATGGACGGAACGGTCACCGTTCAGCCCTACAACCAGAAGATCGCCGAGCGCTCGCGCCGCCTGCAAATATCGCACATGCCCAACGTGCAACAGATCAAAACAGCCGTTTGTAGCTACAATCTTCTTCCCTGCTGCCCGCAGCTTCTCGCAGCGATTGGAAAGCTCCTCAAGCTCGACGATTTTTGAACTCATCTTTCCCTATGATTTTCAGATTGCGCGTCAATCGCAGTTGGCCTTTAACTGATTTGCACAACGGTCTTCCAAGAATGGTGAAAAGAAAAACAAAACGCAACGCGGGAAGACCACTCGCCCACCGCGGCTTCAAAATCCGTCAGGGTCCCATGGGGCATCTCGCCGAGCAGGCATTGCCGCCTGACGTGAATGATCGCGAGGACCCGACGCGTGTGTGTGCGCAGCCATCTCTGTTCGCCATCGCCCGTGATCCACGCACGATCTTCGCCAGTTGGAATATTAATTGGCGATCCGTCTTTGAAGAGCGGATGCCTGCGGATCGGCAAGTCCATCTTCGAGTGATTAGTGGGGAGGGTGTCATAGAAGAAAGAGTTGCCATCGAACCGATGAGGGCGATGCACTACGTGACGATATCCGGTTTCCAGAACTCATGCCGTGTGGAGATCGGCTATTTTCAGCCATTAGACACCTGGCATTCTGTCGCGACATCGGGTGAGGTTGAAATGCCGCCGCAGGGAAGCGTCCAGCTTGCTGATGTGGATTTAGCGACCGTTCCGTTTCATCTCAGTTTTCAACAGCTCGCTAATTTGTTCGGCGCGATTAACAACGGGTCGGTGGCGAGCTTAGTCTCGGATTTTCAAAAGCGGGTATTAAGCTGCGACAGCCCAAACGAGACAACAGCATCCGACAGGCAAATTCTCGGCAGGCTGAACCTCTCGTTGCCTGAAATAGCAACCGCACATCGCAATTTTAGGAAGATCGACACCGAAAAGCTCACGCGGCGCGCTCGCGCAATGGCTTCAATTGCCGCGACCAGTTCCGGCGCGTGGATTCGAAGCGAGACTGGCTGGAGTCAAGCTTCTGCTGTGAGTTAGCGCGTTAGTTGAATGCCTTCGGGCATTTCCGGTGGTGGCGCGCCGATGCGGCTGTGCCGTTTGCCGTAGCTAAAATAGAAGATGAGTCCAATCACAAGCCAAACAAGCAACCGCATCCAATTCGTCCAGCCAAGACCATAAATCATGGCGCCGCAAACGATGATGCCGAGCGTGGAAACAATTGGCACCGCCGGTACGCGAAATGCACGTTCGAGATCAGGACGTGAAGAGCGCAAGATCCAAACTCCGGCGCAAACAAGAATGAAGGCAAAAAGCGTCCCAATACTGGTCATTTCGCCGACGATATCCTCTGGAACGAACGCGCCGAAGACGCCGGTGAACAAAAAGAAAAGAATGTTCGACTTGTACGGCGTTCTAAATTTCGGGTGCACGTCGGAGAAGGTTTTCGGGACAAGTCCGTCGCGACTCATGGAATAAAAAACGCGCGATTGGCCAAGCAGCATCACGAGAATTACCGATGAGAAGCCGGCCAGGATCGCGACCGTCACAGACTTCGACAACCACTCATAGCCGGTCATGTATTTTGTGATCGCGAACGCGACAGATGCTTCACGGCCATGGCTGCGGAAGTCCTCCACGGTAGCAACGCCGCTCAAAACATAGGAAAAGAGCACATAAAGAATCGTGCAGATTACCAGAGAACCGAGGATGCCAATTGGCATGTCGCGTTTAGGGTTTCGGGCCTCCTGCGCTGCCGTGCTGACGGCATCAAACCCGATGTAGGCGAAAAACACAACGCCCGCCGCGCCGAGGATGCCGAGAATTCCTCCGTATGCGTGGGTGATGCCTTGCGGTGTCACGTAGGTGGTTGGCGCTGGAATGAGCGGTGTGTGATTCGCAGGATTTACAAAGTGCCACCCGATGCCGATCACGAGCAACACGATGCTTACCTTCAAAACGACGATAATGCCATTTACGAATGCCGATTCTTTCGTGCCGCGAATCAGCAATAGCGTCAGTAATAGCAGGATGAACACAGCCGGCATGTTCATGATGCCGTGAACACCGCTGTTGATGTCGTGCTCAAAGGGCGAGTGAGCCCATTGGTAGGGTATGCGCATGCCGAACCAGTCGAGGACGCGGTTTGCATATTCGCTCCAGGCGATTGCCACGGTCGCCGCACCGACCGCGTACTCGAGGATCAAATCCCATCCAATAATCCATGCTACGAGCTCGCCCATCGTCGCGTACGAATACGTATAGGCGCTGCCGGCGACCGGGATCATCGAGGCAAATTCGGCGTAACACAGACCGGCGAATGCGCAGCCGACTCCTGCGACCACGAACGCGAGCACGACGGAAGGACCCGCACGATCGGCGATTGCCGCGGCAGTTCGCACAAACAGACCCGCGCCGATGATTGCTCCAATACCCAGCATGACCAGGTTAACCGGCCCGAGGGACCGTTTGAGGCTATGTTCCCCGACGTCCTGCGCCTCGGTCATCAGCCGCTCCAACGATTTTTTTGCGAATAAACCTGCCATGCGTTGTATTCTCCTTCGCTAGCTAGCGGGCGGCTGGCCGGTTCCGCTTCGAGATTGATTTGTTTTTTTCCAAAGAAAATAAATCGGTACGCCCGTCAGCACGATCACCAAACCCGGCCACGTGGTTTGTGCTCTGTAGGTGAGCAGCACGAGCATGATTGCCGTGGCGCCCACCATGTAGAGCGCCGGCAGAATCGGATAACCCAATGCGCGGTACGGACGTTCGGCATCTGGCCGCTTTCGACGAAGCACGAATATCCCTGTGATTGTTAGCACGTAAAAAATCAGAGCGGCGAAGATAATGTAATCCAACAGATTACTGTAAAGATTGCCGTAGCTCACGGCTCCGCTTGTGGCATCAACGTTTCGTGTGCGAGGGAGCACGAGCACCGCAGTCCAGATTCCTTGCATCACGAGAGCGGTGGCAGGCACGTGTTTCGAATTGAGCCGTGCTGTCGCTTTAAAGAACAACCCATCCTGCGCCATTGCGTAATAAACACGCGCTCCTGCCAGAATCAGTCCATTACAACACCCGAATGTAGAGACCATGATGGCAACCGCCATGATTCCAGCACCTGCGCCGCCGAACATTACCTCCATTGCCGCAGTGCCGACGCGATCGTCCGGAGCGTGCTGGATTTTTTCCAACGGCAGCACGCAGAGATAAGCCACGTTTGCCAGCAGATACAACGTGATGACCAGGGCGGTGCCGAATAAAAGCGAAAGCGGAATGTTTCGCCGCGGCTCGCGCACCTCACCAGCGGTAAATGTAATGTTATTCCACGCGTCTGAGGAAAACAGCGAACCGACCTGGCCAACACAAACTGCGATCAACATGCCAAGCGCGCCGCCAGCCGCAGAGACAGCGCTGACAAATGGCAGATCCGATGTGATCGGAGAAGCCGCGGCCGGCGTCCAGAAATTCGTGAAATTAGCATGCAGCGCGTCGGCGTTGCGTCCCACGAAAATGCCCAGCGCGATCAACGCCATGAGCGACAACGTCTTCGCAGAGGTAAAAACATTCTGGATTAGCTTCCCCAGTGCTAACCCGCGCGTATTTACGAACGTAAGAAGAACAATAATCAAGATCGCGACCAGTTGCTGGGTAGAAAGGCTGACCGCGTACCGCTGGGAGAGCGGATTGGCGAGACAATCCATTGCGTCGGCGAAACCAAGTCAGTTAGCACGCCGAGAAATCGTGCGAATGCAACTGCGACTGCGGCAATTGTTCCGGTCTGTATCACAAGAAACAGCGTCCAGCCGTAGAGAAATCCCCACAGCGGACTGTAGGCCTCGCGCAGGTAAACATATTGGCCGCCGGCCTCGCGGCATCATCGCGGCGAGTTCGCCGTAGCTGAGCGCGGCGACAATCGTGAGCACGCCCGTGACCCCCCACACCACAAGCAACCACCCGGCGGAGCCAACCAGCCGCGCAATATCCGCCGACACAATGAAAATTCCCGAACCGATCATCGAGCCCGCCACGAGCATCGTTGAGTCGAGCAGGCCAAGTCCGCGAACGAACTTCTGATTGCTCGCAGGTGCCTCGGTTACTGCAGTCGTCATTTTGGTCGGCTGGACTTGCCGGAGGAGTTAATCATCAGTCACGGCCTGCACTGCAACGGCAAAAAGCTGCGCAAACTTGTTTACGGCTAAAAATAAGCGTGTAATCTCCCCGCCACGATGACCTCAAATCATCTGCCGCGCGCACCTCGCTTGCTGTGGGTTTGCGGCGCTGCCCTGAGTTTGGTCATCGAATTGGCTGCCACGTCGTATGGCGCTTCCGCGCGGACAGCACCGCAGTTTGAAGCATTACCGCTCGTCCGCTCGCGACAAAATCATTTGTTGCTGCGTGCTTTCATTAACGGCAAACCTGCCTGGTTGACCGTCGACAGTGGTGCGCCCGTGAGCGCCATTGCCCTGAATCGTCGCGAACATTTTAAGCTCAAACCGATCACCTCCCAATCAAGTTTGCCCGCGCGCGTCCAAATCAACGGCGCATTCAACAATGTGGCGATCGCGCGGGAACTGCGAATCGGCGGACTGGCTCTTGTCGATGAGCCTGTTGTCACGGTGGATCTCGGCGGTTCTGCGCGCGCTGCGCGAATGGCGCACGAACCGCAGATCGACGGCATCATTGGAGCAGACATCCTTTTCCCCACACAAGCGGTTCTGGACTGTGAAAAGCAGTTACTGATTCTGAAGACCGATCCAAATGTCCTCGGGAGCTTTCCCGGTTTCAGTCGCCGCGGGTTACGCGCTGTTCCGATTCAGGTCAGCGATGGTTACAACCTGTATGTAAACGGATCAGTAAACGGAACAGCGGCGAAGCTCATGGTTGATACGGGCTCGTTCACCACGTTATTGCATCGTTCGTTCGTTCGACGGATGCAGATTGCCACTCGCGAGACGCCATATAGCTCCTCGGCCGTAAATCTGAAAGAGCGCGGCGTCCGTGTGGCGAACATTCGCAAGCTCACCGTCGGCTCAGTCAATATCAGGGGCAAGGACGTGGGCGTGATAGACCTTGAAGGACTCATTCACGATGGATTGTTGGAAGGATCTCCGCCGGTCGCCGGTTTGCTCGGTGCAGAAACGCTGCGACGGCACCACGGCATCATCGATTTCGGCACGCGGACGCTTTATCTGAGATAGGAAGCGGACGTCGCCCTGTCTTATCGATTGTGAACGAAGTCGCCTGCCGCGCCGTAGCTTTAGCGTAGGCGCGAGGAATCTCAGATATTTCTCTTCGTGAACGAAATCACACAGGCATTCGTTTTAGCAGCGGGTCTTGGCACGCGCTTGCGTCCAGTAACGGACGAACTCCCCAAGCCGCTCATCCCGATCTTTCAAAAACCGCTGGTTACTTTCGCGCTCGATCATTTGATAGGCGTGGGAGTGAACAAATTTGTCATCAATACGCACCGGCTTCCGGAATTATTCCAAAATTTCTTTGCCACGCGCGAGTATGCCGGCTTTCCCACTACGCTCATTCACGAACCGGATCTGCTCGAAACAGGCGGCGGCATTAAAAATGCAGAAAGTCATTTCGGCAGCGAACCCTTCCTGACCTACAGCGGCGATATTTTAACCGACGTCAAACTCGAACCTTTGATCGACGAACATTTCCGTCGTGGAAACGACGTGACGCTCGCGCTGCGTCACACCGGTTTGGCTTCAGCTGTGGCTTTGCGCGATCACCGTGTCGTAGACATCAGCAACCGCTACGGCGTCGAGGGAAATTTTGATTTTGCGAATATCGCCGTTTGGAATCCGGCGATTTTCGAGCGGATTCCGCCCCGCAAAAAGATCTCGTTTATTCCAATCATTGCGGATTGGATCAACCAGGGCGGAAGGATCGGCGGCATTGCGCTGGATGACGGGAATTGGTTCAACATCGGGTCGCGCAAAGAATATCTCGATGTCCACCGCCTGATTTCGAACAAACATTGGCGACCGGCCTACGTGAAAACGCGCGAATGGCCTCAGCGCGTTGCGAGCAGCGCAATCGTCGATTCGAGCGCGCAGTTGCGCGGCTGCACAGTGGTGGGAGAAAACTGCCGCGTCGGCGCGGGTGCGATACTGGAAGACACAATTTTATGGCCGGATGCAGAAATTGCTTCCCAAAGTCACTTGGAGGCCTGTATTGTCCGCTCCCGAAAAAAGGTCACTGGTATTCATCGCGACATCGACATCTGAATTTATGAGAACGGACCTGCTTGTTCGACGAACGCGGAAGCACTTTCCGCTGTTGGATGTCGGCGAGATAAAAATCGCACCAATCCAAAAAGGCGGATCAGACCGCAAATTCTATCGGATCCGTTGCTCGGCCGAGCAGGCGCTCATTTTGGTGAAATACAATCTGGAACGGGAAGAAAATCGCCACTACGTAACGATTGCGAACTTTCTCACCGAACACCGAATTCGTGTCCCGGAAATTTACTTTCACGACGCTAACGAAGGTCTGATCTGGCTGGAAGACCTTGGCGAGCGCGACCTCTACAGTTACTGCGACGAAAGCTGGCTGGTGCGCCGCGCTTTCTACGAATCGGCCCTCGATCAAATCGCGGCGTTGCATGCGTTGCCCGAATCGGTTTGCATCGAGATGAAGGAGCATTTGGCGGCAGAGTTCAATTCCGAGCTTTACCTGTGGGAACAGAATTACTTTTTTGAGAATTGCCTCGGCCGTTTATTCAAAATCGACACAGAAAAGCTCGCCCAGCTGGCGTCCCTGCCTGCCCTGCAGGAAATCGCAGATCGTCTGGCATCGTTTCCAAGAGTCCTGGTGCACCGCGATTTTCAATCGCAAAACATCATCATCCGAAACGCTCAGGCGCACCTGATCGATTTCCAGGGAATGCGACCCGGCCTTGCCGAATACGATCTCGCGTCGCTGCTTTATGATCCCTATGTCGATCTTCCGGAAAGCGAACGCGCGGAGCTTGCCGCTTACTATCGCGCGCATCAGCTCCAAAACGGTGTGATAATTGATGGCGATTTTGATCTCAAGCTGCGGCTCTGCGCCATGCAACGCCTTATGCAAGCGTTAGGCGCTTACGGTTTTCTCGGCCTCGTCAAGGGTCACAAAGATTTCCTCGAGCACGTCGCTCCGGCGATGCAGTCGTTGCAGCGCGTCGTAGCGGAAATCGACGGGCTGACCGAACTGGATAAAACGTTGCGGCAACTGACGTGACCAGCTCCCGGATTATTTCGCTCTAATTCGCTTAACGCAGCCCGGCAGCGCCCCCGTTCGACGCGGTGTTAGGCGGCGGGCTTGGTTTGAGCCTGGATCATTTCGAACGCCGGAGCGGGCAAAGGAAACTAACCGAACATCTACTTTAACAGGATGCGCGCACCCCCCCAAAAAAAGCCTGCACCCGCCGCGAGCAGCCGTGCGAAGCAGCGCCTATTCTATTCGTCTCTCTTGCCAAGGGCGAGCGACTTCATGCAAGTCTTTTCAGTCACCCAACCGCGCACCTCGCAACTCACGAACCATAGTATGCCAGCTTGGTGTGTCGCTTTGCATTGCAAGTCGTTCATGATAACCTTTTCTCCACGTAAATTGGTTTATGCCTCAACTTGATCGCAACTCGCAAAGAGAGAACAAACAGCGCGGGAACGAACCGAACTTTAATTGGCGCGGCGTTGTTCTCATTGTTATCGCCTTTAGTCTGATCGCGATGGCGATGCTCTTTTACCGGGGCGGCATGCAACCGGTTGAAGACGTGCCATATAACCGTTTTCTCGAACTGCTCGACAACAAGCAGATCGTTAGCGACAAAAATTATCCTCTCCAGTTGGTCGTCGAGGACGGCCGGCCTACGCAGACACTGCGTGGCGCGTACATCCGGCAGGGCGCAGGCGCAGCGCCCTCACAACCGATGCCGTTCCGCACCACCGTCTATTTAAATTTCACCAATGATCTGCAGAAAAAGCTCTCTGACGCCGGCATGCAGCCCGCCATCAAAACAGAATCAAACATGCTTGCGCAGACCGTGGTCGGTTTCCTGCCGATCGCGCTTTTTCTTTTGGTCCTCTATTTCCTGTTCCGACAGCAGATCCGGATGGCAGGCAAAGGCGCACTCAATTTCGGCAAGTCCAAGGCGCGGATGCTCGCCCGCGACAAAAATAAGATCACGTTTCGCGACGTGGCTGGCGTAGAGGAAGCCAAGGACGAAGTGCAGGAACTGGTCGAGTTCCTGCGCGACCCGAAAAAATTTCAGAAACTCGGTGGCCGCATCCCCAAAGGCGTGTTGATGGTTGGTCCGCCTGGCACCGGCAAGACCCTGCTTGCGCGCGCCATCGCCGGTGAAGCTGACGTGCCGTTCTTCTCCATCAGCGGGTCAGATTTCGTAGAGATGTTCGTCGGCGTCGGCGCCTCGCGCGTGCGCGACATGTTTGAGCAGGGAAAGAAATCCGCGCCGTGCATCATTTTCATCGACGAAATTGACGCGGTAGGCCGTCACCGCGGCCATGGCGTGGGCGGCGGGCATGATGAGCGTGAGCAAACGTTAAATGCGCTGCTTGTGGAGATGGACGGCTTCGATACGCAGGAAGGCGTGATCATCATTGCCGCCACGAACCGGCCGGACGTTCTCGATCCCGCGTTGCTGCGACCGGGCCGCTTCGATCGCCAGATCACCGTCAATTTGCCGGACGTCAAAGGCCGCGAAGAAATCCTGCGCGTGCACGCCAAAAAAGTGAAGCTAGCCGAGGGCGTCGATCTTGCTGTTATCGCGCGCGGCACACCCGGTTATTCCGGCGCGGAGCTGGCCAATGTCATCAATGAAGCGGCATTACTCGCCGCGCGTCGCGGATTAAAAGGAATCACGCTCGCGGAATTGGAGGAAGCGCGCGACAAAGTTCGCTGGGGCAAAGAACGCCGGAGCCTTGCGTTAAGCGAAAAAGAAAAACAAAACACCGCGTATCACGAAGCTGGCCACGCGCTGTTACTCGTCCTTCTCCCGCACACTGAGCCATTGCACAAGGTCACCATTATCCCGCGCGGACCGTCACTTGGTTCGACCATGTGGTTGCCGGAGGAAGACAAATACACCAATCGCAAAAACGAATTGCTGGCCAGTCTCGCAGTCTCCATGGGCGGCCGGGTTGCGGAGGAAATTATCTTTGGCGACATCACCAACGGCGCGCGCGGCGACATCAGAGGCGCCACAGCCATTGCGCGCCGGATGGTTTGCGAATGGGGCATGAGCGAAAAAATGGGCATGGTCGAATACGGCGAACACGAAGACTACGTCTTCCTCGGACGCGACATCTCTCGTGCGCGCGATTACAGCGAAGCGACAGCCGAACAAATCGACCAGGAAGTGCGCAGACTGATCGACGAATCCTATCAACTGGCCAAGCACACGCTCACTACCAACCGCGCCACACTCGAAACCATCGCGAAAGCGCTGCTTGAGTACGAGACCCTGGACGGCTCGCAAATCAAAGAGATCCTCGAGCACGGCCGCCTGATTAATCCGCCACCCGGCATCGGGGGGCCACCCAGTAAAAAACCAGCGCCCGAAAAACCGCCCAAGCAAGTAGTCGCTCCCGACGTCGCTCCGCCGCTCCCCGGCGCCCTCGGCGGTGCCCCGGCGTAATTCGGGATTCGACGTTGGGCGTTGAGCGTTCGGCGTTTCCTTTGGTCCTTTAACCGACCGGACTCTCCCCCAGGGATTTCGACTTGCGCCTAACGGCAGGTTCTGGCGGAATCGTCCTCACTAGAACTTCACCCTGTTGTTCCAATCAGGATCTTCTAATCAAAAAGCCCGAATACCGAAATCCGGAATTAGACGAAGAAATCTTCGCGATTTTTTACGAACCTTCGTCTACATCTCGTTGAATGGGTAGTCCGATACAAGAGCTGTCATCAGAAGAGATCGATCTCCGCGGCGATTGGCTCGTGCAGAAAGATCGCTCGGTTGTCGCCGACCCCACAGAGAAGCGCATCGAGTGGCTCGCCACGCAGAAACTTGAACGCATCGCAAACGATTCGTCGGGTTGGGAGATCCTTTATCGAGATCCGCGAGATGGTCGGCTATGGGAGTTGACGCATCCACGCGGCGAAATGCCTGGCGGAGGCCCCCGTCGTCTTCACGTTCTTTCGCGAGATGAAGCCGCGGCCAAGTATGAATACGCCGCCATCTAACCCATCGATGAAGCCAACGGCCCCATTGCGAAATAAGTTTAGCGTGTTTGCCACGACACCCTGCGGTGGCTTATCTCTGTCTCGTTAGATGATATGAGCGATGCGCAAGATCGATGAATTGCGGCTGCGCCATTGGCGCCGTGTTGAGCAACTCGGCTTTTGGCGGTATACGTTGCTATGCAGCCTTGGCTACGGCGGCACGATTGCGTTGATGCTTGCCTTTGCGGTCTGGCAGGGCGTCCCGCGGCCAGACTGGATTCGTTTCAGCCTGACAGCTCTTCCCCTCTTGCTGGTCGGCGGATTCGTAGTCGGCGTTGTTGCTTACTACCTGAAGACGTCGCTATATAGGCGGTCCCAGCGGAGCACTAGTCATTCTGCCACACCAACCATCTAACCAATCAGTGGAGCTAACCGCCACCCGCTTTGCGTTCACGCTTTCCATCACCAAATCACTTTCACTTCGAGCCATGCTCGCCCTGGGTGGCGGCAGCTCACTTCCGTCTCGTTAGACCCATGGCTTTTCGCCAGCTCGCATATTTAGCAGTCGCTTTGACCGTGAGTGCATGCGCTTCACCAGTCCGCGTGGACGGCATTCCTGTCTATGGACGCCTCGGCTTACTCTCCGCTTCCGACATCCGTGCTGCCATCGCTGAGGATCGCAGGTCGCCGTCTCAGCCAGAAAACACGATTTACGCCGTGGAGATCATGAGCAGCAGTGAGGTTCATGTGCATCACATGCCATGGAGGCTCAGCCGCTGGGCGTATGACGAAATTTACCGGAGCGACGGCAAGTGGCACGGGTCGGAATACCGAGTTATCGGAGGGGCTAGTCGCATTGACTAGAATGAGTCTAACCAATCGCTCCAGCCAACCGCTGGCCGTTCCGATGTCTAGCTTTCACATGACTTCAAGATTAAATTTCGCAGCAAAGCTCGCTCCCGCCAGCGGTGGCCGAGCTCCGTCTCGTTAGACCTTGAAGCCCATGATCGACATCACACCAACTCAGAACTCCGAAGCGAGACCTTTCCAGTTTACTGGCCGGATTCGCAGCTTCCGTCATGCGATCGTTGGCATTTTGCGCATGATTCGCTGCCAGCATAACGCGTGGATTCACGCGGCTGCCACTTTGCTTGTCCTCGCCGCGGCATTCTTTCTTCGCGTTTCTGCCGCTGATTGGTGTTGGATCATTCTCGCTATTTCCATCGTCTGGACAGCCGAGGCACTTAATACCGCCTTCGAGTTTCTTGCCGACGCAGCTTCGCCTGAGTTTCATCCACTGGTTCGCGACGCGAAGGATGTTGCAGCGGGGGCAGTGCTTCTCACGGCTATCGCCGCTGCTGTCATTGGCTCGCTCGTTTTTTGGCCTTACATCTCGAAGCTGATTCCGTGATTACGCAGGTCTAACCAGTCGATGGAGCGAACCGCGGACCGTGCGTCTGCTTAGGCTTCTCTGTTATGAACGCCACTCGCAATTCGCGCCGTCGCTCATCTTGTTCTCGTTAGGCCCATGATTATCGCGCAGCTCGCAGTCGCTTTTGCCATTGCTTGGTTCTACTACATGCTCGCGATGCTGATGACCACATATGACGGCATCCTCTCGATGATCTTTCAGCCGATCATGGGTGCCATCTTTGCAGGAATCGCAGTCGCACTTTGCTTCGTCCTTGGTTTACCGATTCGTTTCATTCGCTCAGTCCGCGAGTTCTGGCGACGCGTTTGGTGGCTGCCGCTTTTCCTTGGCGCAGTCGGCTTTTTGCTCATGGTCACATCATGGCTTCCGCCGTTTCGACAGACAGTCCACGATTACGCGACAGACATGCAGATTCAGACATTTCAGCCTGTGATGGCGCTCATCGGTTGGCTTCTTTCAGTGTTCGCCGCCTTACACTTTTGGTTTCCGCTGCCCAGATTTCTGCGCAGAGTTCAGTCTGATGATCACGCGAGGGCCTAACCAGTCAGTGGAGCTAACCGCCACCCGTCGCGCGTTCACTTTTTAGATGACTAAAACATTTTCACTTCGAGCCACGCTCGCCGCCGGTGGCGGTAGCTCACTGCTTTCTCGTTAGATGCTTTCGCGCGCGACAGCCGCTTTCGCTGCGTTGAGTTGCGTTACCGCATGCGCGCAATATCGCGATTCGCAGCTATTCGGCACTTGGAACGTTCCCTATGAAAAGGGTGTGACTGCCCGTATCACATTCAAACCTGATCACACATTTAACTTCTATTATCACAAAGGCCGTGTCATCGATAGAGAGTCTGGTTCTTGGTACATTCGTGGCGATAGACTTTTTATCCACTTCCCCAAATTGCCTTGGAATGACGATCAGATTCGCAAAGTCACGGCAGACGAAATGGAGATTCTTGAGAGCGTTGACAACTACGTTACCTACACTCGGATTCGATGAACGCATCTAACCAATCGCTGGAGCCAACCGCTGGCCGCTGTGAAGTCCATATTTGATTTTATGAAACAGTTCAGAGAGTTTGCTACACCCGCCGCCAGCGGTGGCTCAGCTTCATCTCGTTAGATGCAGAAGCCGCGTCTGCTATGGACATCACTAAGTCACTCGACTCCCTGATTGACGGCTGGTGTGAACGCCGTGCCATTCGCCCGCTGCAATATTTACTCCGCGCTTATCCTGGACCGTTGGCGCATACCGATCAACACTATGAGCTTCTTGATGCGCTCAAAGATGTGAAGGGACTCTGCCGCGAGGATCTAACACCCGAGGAGCGCCGAATGGTTAATGAGGTGCACAACACACTGGAGGATTCTCTTGCCGCGCGTGACATCTAACCAATCGCTCGAGCCAACCGCTGGCCGTTGCACTGAGAAAGCTGAGAGTTGAGAGATGATAGTTGAGAGTAAAGCAAAGCTCGCCGCCGCCAGCGGTGGCTCAGCTCCGTCTCGTTAGGTCTTACTAAGCGAGAGGATGATGCACGCGTTGTTGATCGTAGTGGGCATCAATGCCGCAATGCTTGGCGTAGCGTTCACTTTCGGCGGCTTTGCGACCATAGTCGCGCCTAGCACAGCCGAAAACGAGGAATTACGCCAGGCTATCGAGGCAGCGCGTGCAAGAAGCTGGTTTCATGGGCAGGCCGAAGCGTTTCGGCAGGCAGCGCGGGCGAAGGTCAGCGGGCTCTCAGTATTCGTTGCTCATTGGCCGGAGAGGCCGGAGGGCCGCAGACTCGTTTACGTTGGCAGTTTTTGTTTGGCAATCGCAGCAGCCATCGGTTACCACTTCGGCGTATTTGATTCATGAAAAGACCTAACCAACCGATGAAGCCAACCAGCGTAAAACAAAGCACACGCGGCTCAGCGGCCCCATTGCGAAATGCATTCAGAGTGATTGCCACGACACTCTGCCGTGGCTTATCTCCGTCTCGTAAGACGAGGTTAACGCTTGCCCCGCAATAGCGGTGAAATAAAACCAACAAGAAATTAAAGCCATGAAATTAGCAGTAATCATCCCAGTCTTTGCGCTCGCACTGTCTCTCCTCGGTGGGTTCACCTCGCTAACCTTTGCGCAGGAGTCCCGATGGGGATCGCCGGATGAGGACACCGTTAAACTCATAACAGCCGTCGAGGCAAAGTGGGCCAGCTCAGCCTGTAGCCCGCAACCGGAGCTTAAGGACGTTATTGCAGACGACTTTCAGGGCACATCGACAAAAGGCCAGCGCTACGGCAAGGAGGAAGCTATCACCACGGATACAAAGTCTTTGTCGCGCGACTGCCAGCTCGGCGAGGTGAAGGTCAGATTCTTCGGCGACTCCATAGCCGTAGCGTATGGAGCGGAAAACAGAATGATTAAGGACAACGACGGCAAGGAGACAAAGCGTTGCCAGGTCTGGACCGACACGTGGCTGAAGCGCGCAGGGAAGTGGCAGATCGTGGCCGCGCAGGACACTATCGTCCCTTGTAACCCTTAAGGCTGTTCTGTGAGCCCTCGATGTCGCCTCTTGCCCTCCCTCGAGTTTGTAGTTCGGCTTATTCCTTGGCGGGATGCGAGACAAGCTCCTATCCGGACATGCCGCCGCCAGCCTGGTAGTCCTGTGCTGCTTCCCGGTCTATGGTAGCGCCACTGACCCGAGTAGTTTTCTATCGGGTGTCGCTGCCCAATTTGCCTTTGAAATTGGAATCGCGATCAGCCGCCTCCACGTTTCACCTGCGGCACCTTGCTCGGCGTCACGCCTCTATAGTTTATCACCTGGGAATCCCGGCTGCGAACCACGAATTGGTTCCAGCAATGGACCGGATGAGAAGCACCGGGCTAGTGCAAGGATTCGGGGGCGCTGGCGAAAGCGTGTCGTCAATGCGAAAATCGCCATTCACTTCAAGCGGGACGCCTGTAAGAGTTGAGCTGTGTTGGATATTCCCGTCATTTGCGCAGAACAGCGTCGCAAAAACGCTCGCGTTAGCGTTGCTTCCGACGCCATTGCCTGAGCCCAGAAGGAGGCCCCGACCGTCGACTCGGATCCTCCCGTCTTGCTTCACGTCGGCTGCAAGGTCCTGGATCACCCAGATCTGGCCAGCGGCTGTGACAGTTCGCACCGTGGTATTTGTTGAACCAGTGGGAATAACGCCGATCCCGCCACTGAATCTGACCAAGTTCTGGGCCACGGCCGATTGAGCCATGGCTGCCATGACGAAAATTACGCCTCCGATAGCGAGTGACGTGCCTAAAAAGGAACGGCCGCTGACAGCGCGTTTCGGCGGTTTGGGATTTGATGTCGACGTGCTGGACAATGATGCTGAGACTCTCTTCATAGTATTCATACTCAGAGAATGGCACCGATGCCGGAGAATGGCCGACGAAATTAAGTTACGATTTAGTTACCTTTTCAATCTCTGGATTATTGCTCATGAAAATGTTTAACAAATCACTCCCGCCAGCGGTGGATGAGCTTCGTCTGGAATAGCCGGCATATGAAACTATTCCTGACCGTCTTAGCACTAATCAGTGCGGAGCTAGCTGCCGCGCTGGCCAGAATCGTAAGGAACTAGCAGGAGTTGGATATCAATGCGGAAGATCAGGACAATGGAAAGCGCCTACCAAGAATTCGACCCAATTGTTGGGCATTTCACAGAAACACCTACTCACAGTCTTACAACGGCGGGATCCACCACTAAATATACGAAGAACGGCGATAGCATCATCACCTATCGTCCGAGTCAGCCCTCAATCAATAGCCGGTTGGCGAGACTCTGTCGTGAGCTTCCCGTTGCAATTCTTCCGCACTAACCCGTACGACGTGATTAACAGGAGCTGCCGCCGCCCAGCTGCCACTGTCATCAACTTCGACCCAACGACCGGACAGACGACTTCCGGTAAATGGCGGTATCCAAACCCAATGTTTACCTTTCGTTACGGTTACGGACGCGCGCGTTTGTTTCAGCTCAAAATTCAGGTGTGTCGATTCACCTGGTTCGAGCGTCGTATTATTGATGGAAGCCTTGACGGCACCGTTCACAACCAGTGTCACCCGGTAATTGCCTGCCGCAAGACCCTCTAGACTATAACGGCCGCCTACATTCGTTTTAACCGTCGTGAGTAATCTGCCAGTGTTCGTCGCTTCAACGCGGATATCCGCGCCTTGAATCGGATGCCCCTTGGCATCCTTGACGATTCCCTGCAGTGCGGGACCCGCGGCCGATGCACTTGTGACATAAAGCATGATCCCAATAAAACCAATCCAAATAGATTTGATAAACATAATAAGAAAGAGGGTGGCAACGTGGCAAACGCACAATATCCAGTTGACGAATTTTGATGTGACCAGTTTGCGTGTTATCCGGGTCTGGTTCGGGCGTTTTGGGTTGCCTATCACGGCAGGCATCTCATGTTGAGAAAGCATTCTCCGGGTGCGAAAGTCGTGTCGGGAAAATGAATGGCGCAATCTACGGACGCACTGGCTCATCGGTCCCAAAGCAGCGGCGACGGCGTTTAGTCATGTCGTTCGAAATGGTGCGGCTGGATCGCGCGTCGTCCGAGCCACTTCATCAACAACTGTATCGTCAAATACGAGAAGAACTCGAAAGTGGCAGTTTTGATTCAAGCGCTTCACGCGTGCCTTCCTCACGAGTTCTCGCTGCAACTCTCGGCATTTCGAGACCGACCGTAAACCAGGCGTTCTCAAAGCTGCTTGCAGAAGGATATCTTCAAGTCCGGAAACAGTCTGGAATCTTTGTCTCCGAGCATTTACCGGCGACTTTTCTGAAAGCTGCAAGGCTGGCGACGCCCGCGCGCACCGAACATTCCCCGCGTGTCGCTCGACGAGTCACGAGAATGACCGATTTTCGCAACGGTCAACAACTTGATGTCGGTATTGGCGGCCCCCCATCTGTGACGCTCATCGCCGGGTTGCCGGCCGTCGATGAATTCCCGATTGCTGTTTGGGAACGCTTGCGTGAGCAGGTTTTGGCGAAAAAGGGAGCGCACCTGTTGCGTTATGCCTCGAGCCGTGGCGACATCGAACTGCGGAAGGCAATAGCTGCTTACTTGTGCGACTTTCGCGGCGCTAATTGTCATCCTGAGCAAGTCGTAGTCGTAGGCGGCATGCAGCAGGCGATGCTGGCCTGCGCACTGGCGTTAATCAATGAGGGTGAAGTCGGATGGGTCGAAGATCCCGTCTTCCTTCAAGCACGTAATGTTTTGGCTTTTGTCGGGGCCAAAATAGTCCCGCGCCCGATCGATCGTGAGGGGCTGGTAATCGGGAAGTGCTCACGGCAAAATTCTCCCAGACTCATTCTCGTCACACCGTCGCATCAGTTTCCCCTGGGTGTGACAATGAGCCTGAAGCGGCGGAGAGCTCTTATCGAGTTCGCCGAGTCGCGCGACGGCTACATCCTGGAGGATGATTATGATTCCGAGTTTCGCTTCGATGGGCCACCGCTGCCATGTCTCCAAGGTTTGGACAATGCCGGCCGGGTGATTTATGCCGGCACTATGAGCAAGATCCTTTATCCATCGCTGCGCCTCGGTTTTCTGGTCGCACCGCCACAACTTGTCGACACCCTCGTCAAGGTGCGCGCTGTCATGGACCAGCACTCTCCAGCGATCGATCAAGCTACCCTGGCGCGTTTCATCACCGAAGGATTTTTCCTCAGCCATGTGAAACGGATCCGCGAACTCTATGCCCAGCGACGCCTGTTCTTTATCCAACAATTCCAAAAATGGCTGGGCGATTATTTTGATCTTGAAGTAACGCCAGCCGGTTTGCATTTCGTCGCCTGGCTGCGACGGGCGGAAGACTTACCGTTATTCATGCGTGCGCGTGAGCAAACCGGCGTTTGGCCCCGCCCTCTTTCTTTCTTCTGCATCAAAGTTCAGTTGGATCCGGCATTGGTCTTTGGATTTTCGGCCTGGTCGCAAGCGCAAATTGAACAAGGTTTGGCGAAGCTAGCATCGGCGGTTAAACAACTGAAGCAGCACGGCGCGGGAAACGGTTCATCGTTTCAAATCCAGCCTGTCTCACCTGCTACGACTCCGTACTGGCCGTCTACAGCTGTCCGATCAAATTAACTGGTAACGAAAATTCGATTGAGCAATACAGCCGGGCCCTTCCAAGCCCCATGCGCAATCAGAAAGACTTGCGGACGCAGCCGGTCGCTTGCGGCTCATTTGCGAAGCGCGCCGTCGTCCACCTGATGAGCAGCTCCTCGAGCGGCGTACCGGGCTGGACGATCGTGAGGTGATCGCGCCCGGCGAATGTCCAATACTCGAGTCGTTGACCAGCAGCGCAGCGCTCTTCAATATAAGCGTCGGTGGCAGACGGCGGTACGACGTTGTCCGCGAGACCTTGCGCGATTACGACCGGCGCTTTTATCAGAGCGTCCGGCGTGTTCTGCTCAAGCCGCGCTTGGAGCGCTTTGTTCGAACTGGTCGCCAATGCTGGTCCGTCGAACGTCGCCGCCAGTGCCTCAATGCGTTCCGGATCCTCGTGCGGGACGAAGTCGCATAAGTTTACTATCTGACGCGCAGCATCCAGCGCTTCCGGGCGAACAGCTTGCTCGAATGTGATGTCAGGGTAGAACCGACTGTACGACAGCGCGAGATACGGTCCAAACCGCTTATCCATCTCGACGTTCATCGCGAGAATGTTCTTAATGTTCGTGGCCGGTGCGATCGCCGCGACGCCGAGGATTTCGAGATCCGGCGCGTAGCGCGGACCGACAATGCCCGTCCAAAGTGCTGCGTGCCCCCCCTGCGAGTAACCCCAAACCACCATGCGTTTGTCGAGCGTAAGCTCTGACATCTGCCGCGCAGCACGGACTGAATCGAGCGTCGCGCGCGCTTCGCCTTCACCGATCAGGTACGGATGCGGGCCACCCTTCTCTGCGAAAGAGTAATCTGACGCGACCACGACCCAGCCAGCCATCACGATCTGGTCGCGCCAGGGGATGCCCTTGGTCGGCGTCGACATGAGCGACGGCATGCATTTCTGGAGGAGGCCCGTCGTAGCATGCTCCCATGCGATGACAGGACATGGGCCTACTGGAGGATCGGTCGGCGCGAACACTGTCGCGACGGCTGTCGCTGGTGTGCTGTCGTCCACAGTGGTTGCATACAGGATGCGCCAGCCTCGGATGCCAGCTGGCAGTATCACGTCCTTGAGCGGTTCGCTCCGCAGTAGTGCGCCAGGCTGTTGTGACACATCCGACGGTGGATCGTAGAATGCATCTGGCGGGTGCTGAGTGATGCTCGCGCGAACCGCTTGAGGTGTCGGCGTGGCGGTCGACTCTGACGACGCTCGTTTAGGCCGATTGCAGCCAACTCCGGCGAACAAAACAAGCAGCACCGCGAAGCCAATCGGACGAAACCCAGCAAAGTTCATAAGTCCCTTTTCCCAGCAAGCTGTAATCCGCTACCCATCAGCGGAAACAACGACCTAACGAGAACAGAAAGCTACGGCAAAATATCGTGGTTACTGAAGCTTCTCATCGCCATCGTGGCTTCTGCAAGGCTATTCGTCCGGGCGATCCTCCACGGATGAAATGAGCCAAATGGAGAGGCTCACAGCAATCGAGCGGCCGAAAGTGTGCGCCATGTTCGAAAGCACATGGTCAAGATAGCGAAAGTCTGTTTCGACTGAGCCGTGTTGAGCATCGCTACGCCGGGAGAAAAATGACCACCACACTTCCCAAGGATCGTCTTGTCACAGCGGACCATCACTAGGATTAGACTGCAACCTGAGATCTGCTCCTTACTGTCCATTAAAAGGCTCAAGATGGCAAGCCCGTTCATGACTCTTTGCAGCCTCGAAAATCGATTCAATCGCAAGCCCGTTTGGATGTGGCTTAACGCTTGTAGACGCGACTAACCTCCCGGCGATATCCGCCGGGAGGTTCACTTCGCAAACAACGATGCCTGGTTAGTCCGCCGTGGCGTCTTGAACTGCAATGTGAAGGGTCGGCATCCTCAACGCGCCGGCATTGCACTTCCCCACGCCGCGGGCGACGGGTTGAGTGGAGCAACCAGCGACCGCGAATCGTTCGCCTTCATTTGCGCTCCCGCCGGACTTGCCGGCGGTGTGCCTCTGACGCGAGCCAGGAATCCGTGGGCAATGCCGGAAGCATCGACGTAACGACCAACAATAACCCCTTTGTCATTGATGCCGTTAAGCGATGTAAAGGTCGATCCGGGATAATCGAAAGTGAAGAAGCTGTTTGGCGGGACAAAGAAGAGTCCATGAGTCACGCCTGAGCTCGCATATCTGCCCACCACCCAGTTTCTATCGTTAAGTCCAAACAGGACTGTCGCAGTGGACCCGGAAGGATCGATCGGGAAGTGCAGCGTCCCACTGGAATCCCGGTAGTAGCCGTGAAGGATTGCTCCATCTATATAGTATCCCACCGTCAATTCTTCTGAATTATTGATCTCGTAAGCAAATGTCCCGGCAGCTCCCGGGACGCTAAACGAAGTTAAGGTCCCATCGACGCTGACGAACCCCTGGAAGATCCCGCTGCCGTCAGGATCAAACCCGCCGGTAAAATCGTCGACATCGTTTATCGAAAGCAGATTGGTTTGGACCGTGTTTGGAACATCGTACTCTGTGAAGGTGCCGCCTGACAGGAAGAACGAGTGAAGGGTACCATCGCTGATGACGTAGTCACCGGCTACTGTGCGTGAGTTATTGATGCCGCGTCCTTCGGTAAAACCGACGGTATCGTTAGGGTCAACGATCGGATCGCTAAAGCTACCGTTGCTGAACCGGACAAAACCTCGCGTCACCCCGCTTGAATCGATGAACTCGCCAACGACGTCGCCTCTTTCGTTAATCTTTTGTGGCAACGTCAAATTTCCGGCCCCGGGATAATCAAAAGTCGTGATGACTTCGATAGAACCCGAGCTTGCTGCCTGCTGAGCGAACGTCCCCATCAATGGGAAGACGAATAGAACTGCCAGAATGATGTTAACTATCTGTTTTGGTTTCATGATGCTGATTTCCTCCTTAGTTGAATTTCCATTCCTAAAACGCCGATGTGGCAAAGGCACAATGCCCAGTTGGCGAATTTCGATGTGACCACTTTTGGTGTTGCGGTTAGCGCTAAGGATTCATGGACGCTTCATCCCCGTGCATCGGAAGACTGCACCGCCGAAATTTTTGCCCGTTGCTATTAACCGGAGCAAATGAATAGGGATGCTGCGATATTAATTGAAAGCTGGTAACATCCCTTGCTACGATGACAACGAGCCGTCGCTCCGCTGATTATCCGCTCGGCAACACCGACGCCGAGCACAGACGCCTGATCCGGCAAGCTGCGCGTGTCGCTCCCATCACTGAAAGATTCTTTCGGGAGGCGGGCATTGGACTCGGGCAACGCGTTCTGGATCTCGGGTCGGGAGTAGGAGACGTCGCGATGCTAGTTGCCCGACTGGTGGGCCCATCGGGCGAGGTTGTGGCCATCGAGCGGGACTCGACGGCTGTTGCCAAGGCCCGTGCTCGCGTAACCGAGGCCGGCTTTCACAACGTAAAGTTCAAGGAGTCGAATGTGGACGAGATCCTGCACGGAAAACCTTTTGATGCGGCGGTGGGCCGTTTTATTCTGATGTATCTTCCCGATCCGGTTGCAACCTTGCGCTCAATTTCACAAGCGGTGCGGGCTGGAGGAGTGTTCGTTTTTCAGGAGCCATGCTGGGTCCCAGTCCTTGCGCATTTAAGGTCGCTGCCTCTCTGGTTCGCAACTGCCTCTCTTATTGACAAGGCAATGCGCGCATCAGCCAATCACGACATGGGAACGGAGCTTTACCAAACATTCGTAGAAGCTGGATTGCCCAAGCCTACCGTGCGCATGGAACTGCCTATGGGAAGGGAACCTTACCTTGCACAATGGTATTACGATACCTTATGCAGTTTGCGACCGCAGATAGAGCAGTTGCATCTGCCCATCGAATCGTTGGGTAGCCTTGACACTCTGGTGCAAAGGCTGCAAGAGGAGGTTGCAAAGTCGAAGACTGTTGCATGCTGGTTTGCATCTGTCGGAGCGTGGTGCCGCAAAGCTTAGCCTCATTGGAAATGCAATGAAACGCACATGGACGATTATAGGCGTAAGGGACGTTCCCAGCAGCTTCAAATGGTATCAGTCGCTTTTTGGCCAGCCCGATTCGGCTCCTGGCCATGACTACTGGGGTCAGATCCTCGATACAGATGGAACCGTCTTGCTTTGCCTCCACCAGTGGGGCGCTCACGAGCATCCCACGTTGCTGAGCCCGGACACGGCGACCCCTGGCAACGGGCTCCTATTGTTCTTCCGCGTCGACGACTACGAGATGGCCCTGAACAGGGCACGCGCTCTCGTCGACCGATTCGAAGAAGAGCCGCACGTGAACCCGAACACTCAAACAAGGGAATTCTCACTCCGGGATCCGGACGGATACTACGTGACGATCAGTGCGCTTCTGCGGCCCAGCGAAGGGACCCGTTAGGCGGCATGAGTGAACTTCTCGTCGGCAAGGTCCAGGCTGGACTCGGCGACGCTGCTCGCTGGTTGAAACTCTTTAATGCCGCTTACAGCGAGAAGCTAGGGATGCCTGTGTTCCCCGGCTCGCTGAACATCGCACTCAATCACGTGTTTGATTGGTTTGATGCCCGGTACGAAGCACACATAATTTGGTTCGGCCGAGAAGAGTACGCCGGCGAGCGCGACATACTGCTGCTTCCCTGCGAACTAGTTAGTCTCGATCATCGAAGGGCGTTCTTATGGACGCCGACGACTGCGGCAAAGGATCGACGAGATCCGTGGGTCGTCGAGATCGTCGCCGACGTCAATCTGAGAAATCATTTCGGCTTACAAGATGGGAATGTGATCAAGATCAGGGTGCCCGCGAGTCGCGTCCACAGATGAGCACGGGGTACGAAAACTCTTAACGCTCGTCGCAGGAGACAAATGACGTTCGCGATCAAAGCCGCGGTTAGCGATCCGCGGGCGAGAACGTTCGCGTTCGCCGCTCAGAAGACGATGTACGGTGGAAAACACATCGCCAGGGGCGATATAATCTTTGTCTTCGCGAGCGAGAACGAAGGCGGGCCAGGTCTCATTGCGAGCGGCGTCGTCACCTCGGCCAAAGCGATCGCGAAGAAACAAGGGGTCGCCCGGCAAACGCCGCGGGTCAGCATCACTATTAGACGCACCGCGCTCGCCAAGCGACGCCTCGGGCGCAGCGAGCTGAAACGTTTTTGCGCCTGGAACGACGATCGCCCTGAAACCGAACTCAATTTCAAATTCTATCGCCAGGCAACGAACAAAATCGTTGGCATTTCGGATAAAGCGGCAGCATTCCTGCGCGGATTCTTTTAGCAGGCGGATTGCGCACACGATTCGCCAACTGTGTCGTCTTATGCATAATCCCGCTGTGATTCAGCGGGCTTCATGAACGGCGACAAGCGCAAGTTTCTTTTCGTTTCGATCAGCGGGCTCATCAGTGACATCGCCTGGCAGGTGGCGAAAGAAGGCCACGAAGTGCGCTATTGCATTGAGAACGAAAAGGAGCGCGACATTGCCGACGGTTTCGTGCCAAAGGTGCGCGACTGGCAGCGCGAGGTGGATTGGGCCGATGTGATTGTGTTCGACGACACACTCGGCCAGGGCGAGAAGGCCCAGGCGCTGCGCGCGAAAGGCAATGCAGTAATCGGAGGCAGTCCGTACACAGACCGGCTTGAGGACGATCGCTCGTTCGGTCAGGAGGAGCTTAAGAAGGTGGGCATCAACATCGTGACCTACCGCGATTTCGATAAATTCGACGACGCGATTGCTTATGTGAAGGCAAATCCGGAGCGATACGTCATCAAGCCTTCAGGCACGGCCGCTAACGTAAAACGTCGCCTGTTCGTTGGTGATGAGGACGACGGGCAGGACGTGATCCGCGTGCTCGAGGCGTACAAGAAATCTTTTCCGGACGAGATCAGGCAATTCCAACTGCAGCGGCGCGTGACCGGCGTTGAGGTGGCAGTCGGCGCGTTCTTCAACGGGAAGGAGTTCATCTATCCGCTCAATGTAAATTTCGAGCACAAGAAGCTCTTTCCCGGCAATATCGGTCCGTCAACGGGCGAAATGGGCACGGCGATGTTCTGGAGCGGCCCTAACAAGTTGTTCAATTCCACGCTCAAAAAGATGGAAGCGAAGCTCGCCTCCGAGGGATACGTCGGCTACATCGATCTCAACTGCATCGTGAACGGCAACGGTATTTATCCGCTCGAGTTCACGGCGCGCTTCGGCTATCCGACCATCAGCATCCAACAGGAGGGCATGAATACGCCGATTGGGCAGTTCCTCGCAGATCTCGCGGCAGGCGCAAACCCGAAACTAAAGGTGAAGAGCGGTTTCCAGATCGGGGTGCGCGTGGTCGTATCACCATTCCCGTTCGACGACGACGCCACATTCCTCTCCGTCTCGAAGCATGCAGCAATCCTTTTCAAGAAAGGAATCCCCGAAGAGGTGCACATCGAGGATGTGATGCAGGTGAATGGACAATGGTACGTGACCGGGACCTCGGGCGTTGTGCTGGTGGTTTGCGGAGTCGGACAGACGATGCGCCAGGCACAAGCCCAGGCCTATTCGCGCATCCGAAACATCATGATTCCGGACATGTACTACCGCGACGACATCGGCGAACGGTGGTTCGAAGACCACGACAAGCTGCATACCTGGGGATACCTGCGCGAGCTCTGAGTTAAAACAATCAGCCGAACATGGGGACAAGAACGTTTGCTGTGCTCATCACGATTGCTTTCAGCGTGATCGGTGTATTGGGCGACTACTTCCTCAAGCTTGCCAGCGCCCGAGAGCAGTCGCTACGGACCGGTTGGTTTTATCTTGGCTTCGCACTCTACGCCTCGACCGCCTTCGGCTGGGTATTCGTAATGAAACACCTGAAGCTGGCTACCATCAGCGTCCTTTATTCTGTCTCGTTGGTGCTGCTGCTTACCGCGATCGGCGTCGTGTTATTCAGGGAGTCACTGAATTACTTTGAGGTAATCGGAATCGTATTGGCGGTGATATCGCTCGTGCTATTGATGCGTTTTGCCTAACGAGTTGAACAATGCCTTCACATACACCCGTGACACGAAACTATCGCTTACTCTTCGGACCTCTGGCGGGAATCATTCTGAGTTTTGGCATAGCCGGCCTGGCGCTACTAATTCCGGGCTATAGTCAGGTGCATCAAACAGTGAGCGAGATCGGAGAGATTGGCTCACCGGCCAGAGTCCCCTTCGCCGTTATGTTAGCTTGCGTTGCGGCCTGCATTTTGATCTTCGCTTCGGCTGTTCGCGATGTGTCAATAGCCGCCCACCATCCTCGATTGCCCGCATACCTGATAGCGTTCATGGCGCTGCCAGCTGCAGGAATAGGAGTGTTCGCCTACCCGCATCCGGCTCACAACTTTTTCGGAATGTCGGAACTGATCGGATACCAGGCACCGCTCGCCTTCGCCCTTACGTGGAGACGCGACCCACGCGCGAAAACTCTTGTGGTACTCTCGTGGACCTTCTTTATACTGATATGGGGATCAATCGCTTTAAACTTAAGCCCATTTGCCGCGCCGGTTTGGGCTTACGTGAAGCCCCTTCACGGGCTTGCACAAAGAGCCCTCTTCGCTGCCTGGTTCGGTTGGTGCGCCGTGTTAGGGATATTATTGTTTAGGCGCAACTGGCGAGATTCCGCGGATTGAAATGCCTCGTCATGTTTACGAGAGCGTCTCCGGGAATTTTGGAGATGATCTTATTCGCCGATTCTGCGCTTTCCGGCACCCAGTCGCCTGGCCTCGAAGCATTTTTCCCGATTCACAAATGATGGCAAAGGAATGCGAAAAGTTGCTTTTGATTTTTAAGAGCAAGTTTTCGATGTTGAGTGTCGGATGAACAGCGCGCAGGTAGCAGTCATTCTGAAATCGTTCGACGCTCCCGATGAAGTGCGCGTGATGCAGAAGGGGAAATTCGAGCTGGTTCATCGTGGGCGGAATCACAATTGGTCGTGCGACGTATGAGCCAGGCTGGAAATGGAGCGAGCACGTCGGCCCAACTGTTGGCGCCACGCGTTGTCCCATTGAACATGTTGGGCTTGTTCTCTCGGGAACCGCGACCGTTGCGTTCGATGATGGTCGCGTAATTGAGCTTCACGCAGGCGATCTGTTTTACGTTCCGCCGGTGCCACACGACAGCTGGGTCATCGGCGACGTGCCGTACGTGTCGTTGCACTTCCTCGGAGCCGACAAGTACGCGACGGAAAGCCGTTGAAACGGCTAATAGCGATCTTGGCTGCTTCACCGGGCTAAAGCCCGGTGTTAATCGGCGCGCGAGTCCAGACACTGTCATCAGGCGATCCTAACGTGCCCAATCTCATTAACACCGGCTTTCAAGCCGGTGTTACAGACCGCTGAGCGACCGGAGCTGTTTCAACAGCTTTACTAGGCTTAGGGCTTCTATTGGCGTGGTGCAGAGCTTCGAGTGGGACTGGACGACGCGCCGGCTTTGTTTTAAAAAACGGCGCATGAACAAGCTAGTCCCCATACTTTTGCTCGCAACGATTCCGCCATTTTGCGCACGAGGAGAGCAGTCCGGCGGCACACTCACTGGCACACTTGCCGGCCAGGGACTTGCCGGCGCGAAGTTGGAGCGACGCTACGGCAATCATCTGTTAGTTCCGGTTTCAATAAATAATCGGCGCGGCGCGCTGATGATCGATACTGGATCGCCACATACGCTCATCGATAGGAACAGCGTGAATACGTTCGGTCTTACTGTAGAAAAGACTGACTCAAGCGTAGGCGGTATGTTTGGCCGCGCATGGGAGCGTTACGGGACGAGCAAAGTGAAAAGCATCGCCATGGGCAATTGCATGGTAACGAATGTTCCTGTGGCAATCGCCGATTTGTCCAGCATGAATCCCGACCGCGACGCTACCGCGACCGGATCCCACATCTCCGAATCCAAACCCATGGCACATTTCAATGGTGTGCTCGGCGCGCGCGAGATGGTCAAGTTTGGGATGATCATCGATTGCACCCGGCAGATGCTTTACATCAATCCTAACGGTGCAAGCTCTGCGGTGAGCCAGGGTCTCGGGAGTTTCCTGGCCGGTCGCGGTTTTACGCGAGTCCCGATGCGACTAAACGCGAATGGTCACTTCGATGTTGAAGGTGCGCTAAACGGACATGCGACGCGGTTTCTCGTGGACACCGGTTCGACAACGACGCTGATCGACAAGCAAGTCGCGGTAAAATCCGGAACGGGTGTGACCCCGCTTGCGGGCTACGGCGTAGGCGGCGCCGGCAATTTAGTGGAAGGCGTGAATCGCGCAGCAGTGAAGGAACTGGAGATCGGAAATTTTAAACTGGCAAATGCCGAGGTGGTCGTGGCGCATGTATCGCGCGACATTCTGCTCTCGAAATCGGCGGCGGAATCCAATGCCGGCGTGTTGGGCCAGGATTATCTGGCGACCAATTTCGCGGTGATCGACATGGGCGGCAAAGCACTCTACCTACGCCGGCCCGATTCGCGCTGAGTCGTTTTCAAAAACTTGAGCCACCGACCTGTGGCCGGTCTCAGCAGGTCAGCGCCGATGAACTTCAAGACGGACGGCCCGCAGCGCCGGGCTACAGTAAACAATCTCTGTTAGCCTTTCACCAGTTTCGGAACCGTCGCTTTTGCGAGGCTCGTGAACGCGGCGACCGCGGTATTTGCTGCTGAGTCGCTCAGCCGCAACAGACCGATATCCAACCCGAGATTTTTGCCCCGCAAACGGATGGCCCTTAACTTCAGATTTTCGCGGCCGCGCAATGCGATCTTCGGCATCAAAGCGCCGGCTTGCGAGGGACCAAGCGAGCGAAGCAGGGTCTCAATCGCATTGATCTCAGCTATCACATGCGGCCGGACCTGATGCTTTCGACAGATTTCGTCCGACATTCTGCGCATCACAAAGCTGTCGGGCAATTGAAGCAGGCGTTGGTGGTGTAACTTTGTGAAATCGATCACGCGCCGGTTTGCCCACGGGTGGTTCTGCGCCACGATGAGCGCAAATTGATCCGTGCAGAGACGCTCATAACTGAGGTTTGGAGAGTGACGGGTCAAAAAACCTAATCCAACATCCATGCGGCCTTCTTCGAGTGCCGTCTCGATCTCAGTGGACGAGATTTCTTCGACCGTGATGCTGATTGCAGGATGATCGGCGACAAATGCGCCGAGAAGTTGCGGCACTAGCGGCACATTCAAAACCGGAATCACACCAAGGCGCAATGCGCCGCGTAATTCTCCGGGTTCACCGTTCAGTTCGTGGAGAAGATTCTCCACCTGATGAAGAAGCGACCGGGCGTGCTCCTGAAAAATCAAACCTCGTGGAGTGAGCAAGATCCGTCTCCCACGGCGCTGGAACAGAGGCACGCGAAGCCCCGCTTCCAAATCCCGCATTTGCTGCGAAACACTTGGTTGCGAAATTCCGAGTCGGTCAGCCGCGCGGCTAAAACTCCCGGCTTCGGCGACCGCGAGAAAATAGCGGAGATGGCGAATGTCCAAGGGCTCCGACATGCGAGAAGCATATTGTTCGGCCGATTCGCAAAATGCAATCAGGAGCTTGACCCCGAATGCGTTCGGGGTTGATTGCCGGCCAAGCTTCTGCTTGTATAGGCAAAACTTATCGCGCCATTTCCAAAACCTTCGATCAGCACAATGACGTCGAGATGCCAGCTCGTAAATCTTGTAGCCACCGGCCTACGGCCGGTCTTTCGTGAGCATGACGCTTGTGGAAGACGGCCCACAGGGCCGTGGCTACAGCGACTTATCGTCGCCGTTTCGTTGGGTGTTTTGCTGGTGGCAGGTTGTAACAAGAAATCCGGCTCCACCGTTCAGAATTCAAACAAAGTCCGCGTCGGTTATATTGGTTTAACCTGCGAGGCTCCGATCTACGCAGCTTACGAAAAGGGGTACTTTAAGGAGGAAGGACTCGATCCCGAACTGGTGAAGTGCAGCTGGTCAACTTACAAGGATGCGCTGGCGCTTGGCAGCTACGACATCACTCATCATCTGGTGATGTACTTTCTTAAGCCGATTGAGCAGGGTCTGGATGTCAGATTTTTGGCCGGAATCCACCGCGGATGTCTGCGCGTTCAAGCGGGCGTGAAAACGAATATTCACACAGTTGAGGACCTGAAAGGGAAACGAATTGGTGTACCCGGGATGGGGACGCCTCCATTCGTTTTCGCAAATCGCGTCTTCGGGGTTCATGGGATCGACGCGGGCAAAGATATTACCTGGAAAGTTTTTCCGGCGGGTGAATTAGGCTTGGCGATCGATAAAGGCGAAGTGGACGCAGTCGCTAATGCGGAACCGATCGGAAGCCTCTTAATCGCGGAGGGTAAAGTAAGAAACGTTGCCGATCAGGTAACGGACGCGCCTTACAAAGACGAGTATTGCTGCGAAGTTATCGCGAACGGCAAATGGGTGGATGCCAATCCCGACACGGCCGCTAGAGCAACGCGTGCGTTATTAAAAGGCGCCAAGTGGGTTGAGACCAATCCAAGGGCTGCCGCGATCATGGCCGTGGAGAAAAAGTATCTCGCTTCCACTCCCGAACTAAACACCGTCGCGCTCGCGCGCTTGCGCTATATACCAAGTGTTCAACTAGCTGAGGAGTCCGTGCAATCTGCCGGTCGGGAAATGAAAGTCGCCAAGATGCTTTCGCCGGAGACCGACACCGAAGCACTGGCGAAACGCGCTTTCATGCATCTTCCCGGCGTGACCGACGAGTGGATTAAGAGCATCGAGGTGGAAAAAATTGCCGGCGGCCAGGTTTCACCCAACGAAGATATCCGGTTAATCGCGGCCTTGATCCAAAAGGACAGCGGAGATTCGTGCTGCCGAAGAAAAATGTTCGATCAACCCGACCAGGATGCGCCGAATCTCGCCGACCCCGACGCACCGTGTCTTGGCAAAAATGTGATGGCGGCTGGCGAGTGAGCGTATGTGGTCAGCGCCAAAGGCGCGGTATTCACCGCAAGCCTGGGGCATCGTCCCAGGATTTAGAATTCACAAGACACCAGCGCTGAAAGCGCGGGTCATTTCTTTCACCGTTGAAACGCGCTTTCAGCGCTTTTCCCGCGACCATTTGAATTCCTGGGGCGATGCCCCAGGCTGGTATGACAAAGCGCCTTTGGCGCTGATCGAATGAGCGGGGCCATGCCGAAACTTCAATCAACCGCGGTGCGAACACTGCCGGAGAATAACAGCGCGGATTCGCTCAAAAACGGATCGCAACTGCCCTGGCCGATGCAGTTGGCTGTTCCTGTCGCCAGTTTAATTACGTTCGGAACTCACTTGCTGATCGCACCAAAAGCGCCGCCACTCGAAATGCATTCTTACATGCTGCTCTTTTGGGAAATTCTCGGCGTCTCAATTGTTCTTGCAATCGCGCAAAGATTCTCGCCTGCGTTGCGGAAATGGATGCGGCATATGTGGCCGATTTTTACTGCTGCAATCCTGTTAATCGGTGTTTGGGACGTGATCACGGCAGGCTTGCACTTGCTTCCGCTGCCGTATTTTCCCGGACCTGCAGCAATTCTACGCAGCTTGATTAGCGATCGCGGGATTTTGCTTGATAGCACGTGGCACTCGCTGGTTTTGCTCCTGAGTGGCTACACACTTGGCGTGATTATCGGGCTTGTTAGCGGGGTGTGCATTGGATGGTCGAGCTCCGTGCGTTATTGGGGGATGCCACTGCTGAAAGTTGTAGGACCGATTCCAGCAACAGCCTGGATCCCCATCGCGATGGTAGTATCGCCTTCGGCGATCATGTCTTCAGCGGGATTAATCGCGCTTGCGGTATGGTTCCCGGTCACAATGTTGACTGCCTCTGGGATTTCCAACACGCGCGCGTCCTACCTCGACGTAGCTCGAACCCTCGGTGCTGGACGCCTCTATTTGATCTTTCGAGTCGCAATACCAGCCGCAGTTCCGAATATTTTTATCGGTTTGTTCATGGGACTCGGTGCCTCATTTTTAACACTGGTGGTCGCCGAGTCTGTGGGAGTTAAATCGGGTCTTGGCTGGTATGTTAGTTGGGCACAAGGCTGGGCTGAGTACGGCAAAGTTTTCGCCGCGCTCATCATCATGGCAGCCTTCTTCTCTACAGTGATGACTTTGCTGTTCAAACTGCGCGATCGAGTGCTGGTCTGGCAGAAGGGAATAATCAAGTGGTGACGACGAATAGTGCAGACGCATCAGGCGTTCGCGTTCACGAAATTTGCAAAAGTTTTCCAGTGCCAGACGCGCCGGGCACAAGCCGGCTCGCCCTTGGCCGGTTATCGTTTTCCATAGCCGCAAGCGCTCTGGTTTCGCTAGTCGGGCCGAGCGGGTGTGGAAAATCGACGTTGCTTCGACTCATCGCCGGCTTGGATGTTGCGGATTCAGGTGAGCTGCTTGTCGGCAACGAAAAGATTGTCGGACCGAGCGCGGAACGCGGTCTCGTTTTTCAAGATCCGAATCTGTTCCCCTGGCTGACTGTGCGCAAAAATATCGAGGTTGGTCTCGCTGCGCGCGGCGTGCTGCGCGAAAAGCGGAATGAAGTGGACGAATTCATGCGGTTGGTCGGACTCGAAGCTTTTGCGAATGCATATCCGCATCACCTCTCCGGGGGCATGGCACAGCGTGTTGCGCTTGCGCGTGCACTTATCAACCATCCCAAAGTTTTACTGCTCGATGAACCGCTCGGCGCGCTCGATGCTTTCACGCGAATGCGCATGCAGGATGAAGTAATGAGGCTGTGGGAAAATCGTCGCACCACGATGCTGCTCGTCACGCACGACATTGATGAGGCGATCTACATGAGCGATCGCATCCTCATCATGACCCAGGCACCCGGGCGAATTGATCGCGAGATCGATATCGACCTCGCGCGACCACGCGATCGCACCAGCGATTCATTTCTCCACTTCCGCAGCGAGATTCTCGAACATCTGCATTTCGCCGGCAAAGCCACCCCGACTTCCTCGCGCTGCTGAAGGATCAGGAAGACAACCTGCCAGGTTGTCTCGGCCGGCTGGCAGCCTGCCAGCCGAGTCAGGCAAGCTGCCTGACTTCCACAAAAAGTAACAGAATTGTCTCTTTTGGTTCTCTAAATTCGTTTGAAAGATAACAGGAAGAGATAACACGTATGGAAGCCATGTATTGCAAACAGAGCAGCCCAGGACTGGGGAACCACGATCTTTATGAGGTTCGTCCGCGCAAGGACAGAGATGGCTTTGATCTAATCAGTAAGCTGTTTAGATACGGCCCGATTTGGTATGCAGGGCCCGACGCCATTCGCAACGCGATCGCATACGCAAAGTATCGCTCCCACTTTCGGTCACAGCGCGCAATTATCCGCGTGTTGGACGACTGCGGTGAGGTGCTCCAGATGCACGGATAGAGCGGCGTCTTGGGCTCGCCCACCGCAACAGCCGCGATACTCTCCAGAACTTGCGATTGCTTCGCGTTTTGGCGTGTGCTTTCAAAGAGCCTCGTATAGCCTCGCGCGTCGGGAGGGAATCAGGATGCGGAAATGGATCATTTTCTTCATTGCGATCTTGCTTGCAGTCGCAGCTCAATCAATATCAGTCGCGGCTTCAGATACGGAATGGGATCGAACCATTCTACCGCGTCCGCCGCAGCCATTTGAAGGCGTTACGAAACGGACGCTCGAAGGATCCGTAGCGTCCTATACTGAACCGGTTAAGGCTCCGGCAGGCGCGCCCAACGTTCTGCTCGTGTTAATCGATGATGCGGGGTTCGGAAATCCGTCCACGTTCGGCGGACCTGTAGCTACTCCGACGTTCGATAAACTCGCGGCCGGTGGACTTCGGTACAATCGATTTCATGTCACTGCACTTTGTTCGCCGACGCGCGCGGCGTTGTTGTCGGGACGGAATCATCATGCTGTTGGTTTCGGGTCGATTGGTGAATTGGCCGGCGGCTGGCCGGGGTACAGCACAAACTGGCCGACGAGCGCCGCATCAATCGCCAAGATTCTTCAGCTCAACGGCTACAACACCGCTGCAATCGGCAAATGGCATCTTACCCCGGATTCGCAGCAGGGTCCGGCCGGACCGTTTGATCGCTGGCCGAACGCGCTCGGATTCGATTATTTCTGGGGCTTTCTTGGAGGCGAAACCGGCCAGTTCGATCCGGTTGTGGCTGAGAACAACAGCATCGTCGGCGTGCCGAAAGACAAAAACTTCTATCTCAATGACGCGATGGTCGAGCACTCGATTTCCTGGATTCGCGATCAGAAAGCACAAGCGCCGGACAAACCGTTCTTTCTTTATTTTTCAACCGGTGCCACGCATGCGCCGCATCAGGTGCCGAAAGAGTGGAGCAACAAATACAAAGGCAAATTCGATCAGGGCTGGGACAAGCTGCGCGAAGAAACGTTCGCACGGCAGAAACAGCTCGGAGTAATTCCCGCGAACGCGAAACTGACGCCGCGTGACCCTGCCTTTCCGGCGTGGGACAGCGTCCCGCCCGACGTAAAGAAAGTATACGCGCACCAGATGGAAGTTTATGCCGGCTACCAGGAAAACACGGACAACGCTGTCGGCCGCGTGGTGAAAGCGATCGACGACATGGGACTCACTGATAACACGCTGATCATTTATATCTTCGGCGACAACGGTGCGAGCATGGAAGGAACGGAAACCGGAACCTTCAATGAGATGACCACGCTCAACGGCATCCCGCTCACGGCCGACCAACAGTTGAAAGCGATCAAAGCGTACGGCGGCCTCGAAAAATGGGGCGGCCCGGATATGGCTCCGCATTATGCCGCGGCGTGGGCGTGGGCTGGCAATACGCCGTTTCAATGGGGAAAGCAGGTGGCCTCTGCTCTGGGCGGCATTCGTAACCCCATGGTGATCTCGTGGCCAAAACGTATCAAAGACAAAGGCAGTGTGCGCAGCCAGTTCACTCATTGCACAGATGTCGCACCGACTATTCTTGAAGCGGCCGGCCTGCCCGAACCCACGCAGGTCAACGGCGTCGCTCAGATGCCGATGCATGGCGTGAGTTTTCTATCCACGTTCGATGACCCCAACGCGCCCTCCCGCCACACCCAACAATATTTCGAGATTCTCGGGAACCGCGCGATGTACAAAGACGGCTGGCTGGCATGCTGGCGACTGGACCGCATTCCCTGGAAGCTGGATCCCGAAACGCTCAAGCGATTCGCGCCGGGCAAATGGAATCCCGATAACGACAAATGCGAGTTGTATAACCTCGACGAGGATTTCTCGCAGGCCGACAACGTTGCAGATAAGTATCCCGACAAAGTACGTGAGCTGACCGCGCTCTTTTGGTCGGAGGCCGAGAAGTATCAGGTGCTGCCGTTGCTCGGAGAGATGGCAATGGTCTGGGGATTTCCCAAAGGTCGACCAGATCAAACGAAATTCATTTACGAAAACGGAACCCAAAACATTTCTCCCGGCATGATTCCGCCGATCTACAATCGTTCCTACAGCATCAGCGCCGATCTCGATAATCCCGGCCGACCAGGTCTTGGACTGCGTCCGGGAATCGCTGGCGTCATCGTGGCGGAGTCCAGTTTTCTTGGCGGCTTTTCCCTTTATGTGGAAAACGGTTACCTAAAGCACACCTACAGCTTGCTTGGCTTGAAGCTGGACACCATCAGTTCGCGCGATGCGCTGCCCGCGGGAAAAGTCAACGTGCGTTACGAATTCACCGCCGATAAACCGGGCGAGTTCGGCACCGGCGGGACAAGCAAGCTTTTCATCAACGGTAAACAACAAGCCGAAGCGAAAATGGAACATAGCGTGCCGTTGCGGTTCGCCTCGTACGCAGGCATGGACATCGGGACCGACAACGGCCTCCCGGTGGTGCCAAAACTCGAATACGCCAAAATTCTGCCGAAACAATTCAGGGGCACGATCGAAAAAGTAGAATTCGATCTCGGCCCGGCAAAACTAAGTGCCGAAGATCTCCAACGGATCGATCTTGAACGCTTCGCCAGCGCAGTTCGCAATTAGTCGTAGCCGATCCGGAATCGGCAAGCTTGTCCGCCGTAGTTTCAGCGAAGGCGGATCGCAAGTCGCAAATTGAGTGAGCCGGCAGTCGGATTCGAACCGACGACCTGCTGATTACAAATCAGCTGCTCTAACCAACTGAGCTATGCCGGCGCTGCGCATATGAAAGCCGGTTTAGCGAGTTCATCAAGAGTTCATCCGACTTTGCCGGTTGTTATCTTCTTGATCTCCGCATTGCGACTGCTCTTTAGTGCAGTGCGGACCGAATAATTCGATTTGATCACTGTCGCATGCGGATTGCGATTGGTTTGTCCGTGGTTTAGACAACGCCAGAATTTCCAGCAGGATCTCTGCGAGCCGTTCCGGTGGCTCGGGTGACGTGCTCATCTACGTTATAGACGCCGCCGACTAAAAATTGTGTCTGCTATTACGCTTTTTTTTGAGGAAGGAAACCGGGGCTGCACGCCAGATCTAGCCGGCCCGGCGATTGCGGGTTACTCGCGAGCGCGTGAGTAAGCGGAAAGTGGATCGGCCGTCTCGAGATTCTTGATGACGGTGCTGAGGTACACCGACTCGGGATAAAACGCTTTGTATTTAGTGATCTCTGCCCGATTCAAAACCTTGAAGCCGTAACGTTCGAACATCTTTTCGCCGCGGCGGCTCTCGAAGGTAACTATTTGGCCACAGACGCGTTTCTCGCCGGAGCGATAAAGATAACTCAGATACGCACTCATGAGCGCGCGGGTTGTCGAAACCTTTCGCGCCTCAGGGAGCAGATTGATATGAAAATGCGGTACGTGCCGTGGCTGGGCGGGAACTTCGCGCCAACCGTACGCGAGTATCCAGCGAATGAAACGACGCGAGCGCGGGTTGTAACGGAAGTAACGGGTCAGCGCCCGGAAAAACAGCCAGACGTTTTGATAAAGCGCGTAGAGCTGATTTTGCAAAGGCTTGCGCGAGCCCAGCAGGTAGCCGGAAATTTCACCGTCCACCTCCAGCAGAAAACAGGATTCCGGTTCGTGATCGGTGTAATACGTGGTGAGAAAATCGGCGAACAATTCCCGATCCTGATACACGGGATCAATCGGCTCGCCAAGGAAGCCGGTCTCGCAGCAGAGTTTTCTTACCGCCTCGCGATCTGATCTGCGATAGCCACGGATGAGGTATGGTTGGGGGTCATCGTTTGGCATTTAAACTCGCCCGTATTTTGAGCGAAGCTCGCCATAAATGCAAAACAGTTCGTCAAATACACGTGGCCAGCTGTACAGGCTCCGAGCGACGCGTGAAGCGTTCCTGCCCATGACCGATAATTTCCTGCCGCTGCAGTCTTCGATCGCGTTCACCAGTGCGTCGGCGCTGTTTTCCAGCGCCCACGATTCCTGATCGTGACAAATCACGTTGTCCATATAGCTACCGCGAATTCCCACTACTGGCGTCCCGCAGGCCTGGCATTCCAGGGCTGCAAGGCCAAATGTTTCCTGAACACCGGGATGAACGAAAAGATCGGCCGCACGATAAAACCCGGCGAGCTCGCAAGGATCGGCGCAGTAGCGAATCCATGAAACATTATCAGTTCCCAATCGCAGTTTTCGCAGTTGCGTTCGGTCAGGCCCGTCGCCGATCACGAGCAGATGAAATTCATTCGGACGGCGTCGTTGCAGAGCCTTAAACGCGCGAAGCAAAGTCGCTGTGTTCTTCTCTTTCGCCAGCCGGCCTACGTAAAGAAGGAGATTTTGACCTGATTTAACGCCAAGCGAGCGCCGTATTGCTTCGGTTCCGGATCCGTCGGGGCGGAAGATGTCGGTATTAACACCGAGGCTTAGCACACGCACGTTGTGTACGCCCCAATCACGCAGCACGCAGCCCAAACCGTCGGATGCGACGATCGTGGCGGCGTGCTGATTGTAGAGTTTGCGAACGTATGCGCGGGAAAGCTTCATCACGCGGTGTGTCGCCATTTTCCCAAGCAGCGTTGCGCTCTTTCGCACGTACGCTTCGGTAAAATGCGAGTGGTAAAATCCGACCACGGGTACGCGCAGCGCGCGACCGACCTTCAATGCTTTCCAGCCGAGTTGATATGGATCGGCAGACTCGATGACATCCGGCTGTTCACGGTCCAAAATTTCTTCCACTGCGCGAAGATTCAGCAGCGCACGGTATTGCGCCGTCCGCGACACAAGAGGAGAACGAATGGTGTAAACACGCGAACGCCCGTTTGCTTTCAGCTTCGTCTTCGCACCAGGAACAATAAGAACGTGTTCGTAACGCGACGCGTGCCTGTCGATGTAACCGATTTTCTCATGAAGATATCGCTTCACACCGCCGCTCACCGGCGAATAGAACTGCGTTAGATCGCAGATTTTCACCACATTTTTGTCATTCCGAGCGAAGCGCAGCGGAGTCGAGGAACCCCGCGGAACAACCTAACAGGTACCTGCCACGGGATCCTTCGACTCCGCTCAGGAGGACAATAGGAGCGCGCCGTTTGCAACGGTCAATCATGCGACTGTAGATCGCTCAAATACTTCTCCGCCTGCAACGCCGCAGCACAACCCATTCCCGCAGCTGTAACAGCCTGCTTGTAAACGCGGTCAGCTACGTCGCCGGCGATGAAAACGCCGGGAATTTTACTTTCGACCCCGTTTGTCGCTAGCAGATAGCCCTCAGAATCCATGTCGAGTTTGCCTCGATAGGCTTTCGTGTTGGGATCATGCCCGATCGCGACGAAAACGCATGCCACTTCAAGTTCGCGTTCGTCATTTGTCTTCACATTGCGCAAACGAACGGCACGCATCTCACCTTTTTCGTCCGCAACGTATTGCGTCACCACTGTGTCCCAGATGGGTTCGATCTTCTTGTTCGCGAACACGCGCTCCTGCATGATCTTCGATGCCCGCATTGTGTCGCGGCGATGAATCAGATAAACCTTTGAAGCGAACCGGGTGAGGAACGTTGATTCTTCCGCAGCGGAATCGCCGCCGCCCACGACGCAAACCGGCACGTTCTTGTAAAATGCGCCGTCGCAAGTCGCGCAGGACGTCAAGCCATGGCCGACTAACTTGTCTTCGCCGTCCAGTCCGAGATATCGCGCCGCGGCGCCGCTGGCGATGATGAGCGCCCGCGTCTCAAGCCATTCATCATCGGCTTTGATCCGGATATGCTTGTTGCTCGGATCGAAATCTGTCACCTCAGCGTATGAAAACCGGGCGCCAAATTTCTCGGCCTGTCTGTGCATGTTGAGGATCAGCTCCGGGCCATCGATTCCGTCGGGAAACCCGGGATAATTCTCTACCAGTGTCGTCGTAGAGAGTTGCCCACCAGGCTGCCGGCCTTCCAGCACCAATGGACTGAGGTTCGCTCGCGCAGCATAAATCGCAGCTGTTAGTCCTGCGCAACCGCTCCCAACAATGATCACCTTCTCCATCGGTAAAACTTAGCACAGCGCGCAAGCGGAACATAGGCTTACAGCCTGTGCGCCCAGCGGGTTTGCAACCCGCTGAGCACCTCACCTCGGCTTAGTCGCTAGGAAGGAAACAGGCAACATGTCCGCCAAAGGACGGATTCGCCGTGGCAAACCTGTTTGGCACACAGCCAAAATGGCTATGTTCCGTATCACGCCGTCACGCGCACGTTGATCCTGTGAAGCCCGCTCACGCCGGAGAACGGGCCGCGATCTTCTTCCCATTCCTGGACGTCGCCTTCGGCATCCGTCGCACGGACGAGGAGCGGATAATCACCCGGCGCGGCGGGCGTCCACTGCGCTTTCCAGAGTGACCACGCCAGATTGCCACCGGAATAATAGATGTCCGCGTCGCTCCAGGTCTGACCATCGTCGAAACTGACCTCGACGCGCGACACGCCGCGGTCGCCGCCAAATGCGATCCCTTTCACTTCGATTGGAGCAGTTAGTTTGCCTAACGACACAAACGCCCAATCCTCCGGCACATCGATTCTCGATCGTGTGGGCACAACGAAATCGGGTCCCCATCCTTGCGCCTCGTAAAATCCTTTCGCGTTCGCGTCGGTCACTTCAACTCTCGTAAGCCATTTCACGTTCTTTTCGCCGAAGTAGCCGGGCACTATCACGCGCAAGGGATAACCGTGCCGATCCGCCAGGGGCGCGCCGTTCATTTCGTAAGCGAGCAAGGTTGTTGGTTCCATCGCTTTCTCCAGCGGGATTGTGTCAGTGTAATTGTCGACCCCTTGCAGGCGGACACGCGCGGCGCCGGACATTACGCCGGCCTGGTCGAGTAAATCGCGCAGCGGAAAACCTTTCCACACAGCATTGCTGATCAGGCCCGCATCCAAACCGTTGCTGATGCACATGAGCGTTGTCTCCTGAGTAGTCGATTTGAATCCTAAAAGATCCTGGAACCGCCAGGTCGCCGCATTTTGCACGAGACCGCCAATTTCCAGATGCCATACATCGATGTTCACCTTGGGATCGACGACGTTCTTGGTGACACAGTAGAACAAGTCGTTAGGCGTAATCGGCTGAACAATGCTGCCTTTGTATTGGGTGCCGTCGTAACTGAACGTAGCCGCGCGATACAGCTTCCGCGCCAGCGCAACTCCGCCGCCAGCCGCCGCGAGACCAATAGTGCCTAATACGAATGCACGGCGTCCGATAGCTGGAGTAAACTCATAGTCCTGCTCGCGCGTTCTTTCCGTGGTCAGAAAGCCGAATCCGATCACTAGCGTTCGTTCGAACAAAAGGACGCACAATACGAAGCCGATCAGCGTGACCAGTCGTGCGACCTGAATTGGCAGGCCGATGTAACTGGTTCCCAGCACCGGCCACAATGCGATCGCAAACACAACGACCGGCAAAAGAACGAAGATCGACATTGTCCAAATCGCTGGGATACGCGCCGGTTTACGCCGGGCGAACCAGCCAAGAACCGCTCCGCCGATCGCGCCAACCACAAGTTGACCGGCGATTGTCGATCCAACGCCAAGTTGCTTGAGATGATTGTAGCCCCCGACCTTGCCCATCAGCGAAAGAAACGGCCCCGGCGGAATGAAGACCGAAAGGCGATCGCCGATGATGACGAGCGGTGTGGCCACGCCGAGCGTCGCAAGCAATAACATCGCGGTCGTCAGCATGACTGCGGCCACGAATCCCGCCAGCAACCCGGCGGAGATCGCTCTTGTTGTGCTCACGATGTTGCCGATCTTACCCCGCCGTTTCTGAGCTACAAGCGTTGTAGCGTCCGCTGTCCTCAGCGGACCTTATTTCGACGCCAAGCGATCTGCGCTGATGACAGCGCACGCTACAGTTTTGCCGCCGCGAGAATCTTTTGTGCGCGCTCCACGACCATCTCGGACGTGACCTGCTTCATGCAGGCGTGATCAAAAGGACACTGGCTCAGACGACGGTAGTTGCAGGGTGAACATGGCAGATCCACGCGGACAACCGATTGCGGCCGTTCGTACGGCCCGATGTGGACCGGATTCGTTGGACCAAACACGCTCACCATCGGTTTACCGAGTGACGCAGCCACGTGCATTGATCCGGAGTCGTTTGTTACGGCCACTTCCGCGCGCTGAATCAGCCCCGCCAGATCTGCTGGAGTAGTTTTACCGCAAAGATTAATCGTCCCCGGTGCGGCGGCTTTGATTTGCTGGCACCGCGCCTCATCACGTTTCGTACCGGCGAGCGCTACAGCAAATCCTTCGCGAAGAAACTCGCGCGCGACGCCTGCAAATCCTTCGATGGTCCAGTGCTTCGTTTCCCAAATTGTTCCCGGCACTAGCACGATGAGCGGCGTGTCAGCTGGCACGCCGTGCTCCTCAAGCAATCGCTCCACATTGCGGATTGTTTCCGGTGAAAGATAGATTGCCAGATCGGGCGGTTCATCATCAAAACCTAACAGCGATCCGAGCCACAGGTAACGATCAATCGCATGAACATCGAGCGTCGGAATGGGAATCCTGTGCGTGTACGCGATCCAGGAACCTTCACGGGCGCCGCGCCATCCGCGGTTCGGAACGTTCTTTAGATCATGCTCGGCAGAAATTGTGCGTGAGAATTTGATCGGCCGATCAAACCCGATGCGCACTCGCGCGCCGCTGATGAGCGCAAACAAAGCCGAACGCACCTGGCCATGCATGTCGACCACCAGATCATATTTCGCGCGCCGGATTTGTTTGAGCAGATCGAAGAAGCCGAGGATGGCGCGCCATCTCTGGCCCGGCTTCGAGAAATCTCGACGCGCAAAGAGAACCACATTCGAGAGGGCGGGATGATGACGGACGACCTCCGCATTCTCCGGCGTAATTAACCAGTCAATGCGCGCACGCGGATAACGCGCGCGCAGCTTTACCAGCACCGGGACCGTGTGCACCACGTCGCCGAGCGCCGACGGTTTGATCAGCAAAATGCGCGAGAACTCGGCGGATTGCAGGTCCGAGGTGCGCAAAGGCTTTGTCTCTGTTGTTTTGATCTGCTGATTCAATTTTGCGGAAGATAAATCAACACCGTGCTGGTTTCATACGCGACGAGGGCGTCGCGTCTCCATCTCTCTTCGCGAAAAAGGGATCTCCGCTCGATGCGCTACGCGGCCTGCTTCTCACCCGCGAAGGCACCACGCAGTTTTTTCATCCACGCCGACAACCGATGGCGATTTTGCTCGCGGCGCACCACGGCGTCGCTGGTGACCCAGTTAAACTGAATCACGCGGCGCGGACCTGCGAACGGCTTGTGGCCGTGCCACGAATTATTGCTGCGACGAAATGCCAGCAGCGTCCCTTCAGTTGGTGGAACTTCGAGAATCATGTCCTCAAGATTGTTTCCGGAACGGAGCAACCGAAGCTGGCCGCCAGAGGACTCCCACCCGGCATTCATATAAATCAGGATCGTGATGATTTTTGTTTCCGAGTCAGTGTGGATTTTGCCGTCTTTTTCGCTGCAACGGCCGCGCACCGTGATCATGTCGGGCCGGTTCGTCAGATCGATGCTAAACTTTTCCTCGAACGCCTTGCGAAACTCTTCGCTGCGCATTTCCTCGACCAGCTTTGCAAATGCAGAACCGTAAGTAACCTCGCGCAGAGGAAAGCTGCCGGGCCGGTCTACTTCGGGGTAATCATTGTGTATCGCCGCGCGCGCTTCGGCCTTCACAAATTCCGGAACAATCAAAAATTCAAACGGCTCGCGAGTAAGCGGCGTGGCGCGGAACCTTTCCAAATCGAGCATTGAGACCATTGGCGAGGTTACACCAAGGAACGACGGCTTCCAAGCCGTCGGAGAAGGGTTCACGGCTGGGAAGCCGTCACTCCTTGGGGCTGCTGGCCACACGCAAAAAGGTCGTGATGATGCGAGTGCCGGCGACGAAAGTGCCACGAAAAGTGCCTGAAACTTTCGATTCGCCACCCGTGCGGTTGCGGTGATTCACCGGAATCTCGAGGATGCGCAGGCCCGCGCGCGCGGCTTTCATCTGCATCTCCAGGTTCCAGCCGTACGTTTCCTCGCGCATATCCAGTTTTGCGAGCGCATCGCGTCGAATGGCGCGGAATGGGCACATGTCCGTGTAACGAACGCCGTAGAGTAATTGCATTATCCATCCGGCGATTCGCCCCGATAAAATTTGCTGGAAATTCATGCTGCCGGGCTCGCGCTGCCCGCGCGTGCGCGAGCCGATTACAAAATCATGCGTCCCGCCTGCGATCGGCTCGACGAGCTGCGGCATGAATGCTGGAATGTCGCTGCCGTCGCCATCGAGAAACACTACGATGTCACATTCCTGCGAGACCGCGCGCGCACCTGCAGCGCACGCTCGTCCGTAACCCCGCGGCGCAGTTATGACGCGCGCGCCGGCTTCACGCGCCCGCTCGGCTGTACGGTCTGTGCTGCCGTTATCGACCACAATCACTTCGCCTGGCAAGCCGGTCGCCAGGCATTCGCGAACGACGCCGGCGATCGGTTCTTCCTCGTTTAACGCGGGGATGACAACGGACACCTTGCTCATCGCAAAACGAGCGACGCGCTTGTGAAGTAAATCACCAGCGCAATGAAGTCGGCCAACGCAAGCGTGACAGGGCCGGCGGCAATTTTGGGGTCGAGATTGAATCGATGTAGAAGCGACGGCACAGCCAGGCCCAGCGCGCATGCTGTGACGAGCGAGAGCGCAATACTTCCACCGATAACAATGGCCGCACGCACATCGTCGCGCCACACCCAGACGATGAGGCACACAACGACACCACAGGAAATGCCGAGAAGCATTGCCGTTGCCAGTTCACGCCGAAACGCAGCGGCGAGCCAATCCCAAGTCACGTTGACTGAGCGCAAGGCATGAATTGTCACGCTCATCGATTGCATGCTCACGCTTTCGTTTAATCCCAGCACCATTGTCAGAAAAAACGCTATGATCAGAGTGCCAGCGAGTGTTGCCTCGAAAAAGCCGGCCAGAATGGCCGAGAGCGTTCCGCCGATCACCGTCACGAGCAGCCACGGAAAGCGGAATCGAAAAGCGCGCCATGCCGATGCACCACGGATTTGTTCGAGGCGAAAACCGAGCGCCGAAAAAAACTCCGGCCCGACCGGCACAGCCTCGCGACCACGGGATTCATCCTCGGTGTCGCCTGCTTCCAAAATCTCCTCGGCAAACAAGTTCGCGTCGATGACTCCAACCATGCGGCGTTGCTCGTCCACGACTGGGAAAGCGAGAAATTTGTAAAGCACGAAGAACTCGCACGCATCAAGCACCGTTGCCTTCGCCGGAACAGCCACGACCCGCTGCACCATCACTTCGCGCAACGCGGCTTCCAGTGGCGCGGTTAGCAGACGCCGGGTCGGCACGACGCCCACGAGTCGCTTCTCTTCATCGATCGCATAAAAGTAAATTACGCGCTCGCCGACGCCCTCGCGCCGGATCCGCTCCAGCGCCTGGCCAACCGTCATGTCCGCATTCAGTAGCGGAAAATCCTTCCGTGCATGCTCGACGACCGGCGCGTTAAAATCGGGAATGTTCCTGGCAAGATTCATTTCGCCACGCGATGAACAATGCCTTTGTTCTTCAAGATCTCGCTCGCTTCGCTGAAGTAATCGCGAATGTCCGACTGCTTTCTGATCCAGTCGATGTAACGCGAGATGCCTTCGCTGAGATCGACAGTTGGTCTGTAACCGGCGGATTGCGCCAGCGTCGTGTCGCTGGTGAGATGGCGCATTTCACCGGGGCGAAATTCACCATTGATTTCAGGCGCAATGTCGATCTTCAGAATATCTGCAAGTTGTTCCGCGATTTCGCGAATCGGTGTGCCGCAAGCGCTGCCGATGTTTACGGGCAGCCCATCGAGCTTGTCGGTTTCGGCAGCCAGCAAGTTTCCGCGCGCAATATCTTCAACGAAGGAAAAATCTCGGGTTTGCTCGCCATCTTCGTAAAGCACCGGCGGCAGATTATTAAGCAGGCGTGTGCAGAAAATTGCTATCACGCCAGTGTACGGGTTAAAGATCGATTGACGCGGTCCATACGTGCAGGAGTACCGCAGCGCGACTGTGGGAATGCCGATCTGTTTCCCCCAGAGCAAAACCAGCCGCTCCTGATCCACTTTCGTCAGCCCGTAAACCGTCTCGCCACCGACCGGCGCGTTCTCGGGCGTAGGAACGCTTCTCGTGATCGCCCCGCAAATCGGGCAGTGCACTTGCCAGTCGCCGCGACGCAATTGCTCGATTGGGCGCACGCTTGGAAATACCAATCCGTGCTTGGGACATTCGCCCGCACCTTCGCTGTAAACGGCCTGCGAGCTCGCAACGACGATCTTTTGGATAGGTAAACTTTTTTCCCGTATCACTTCAAGCATCTGTGCCGTGCCGAGCGAATTCACATGCACATATTTCGCGATTTCCGGCATATAACCTCCGTATGCGGCCTGGTGAAAAACAACGTCGATCCCATCGAGCGCGGCGGTAACCGCATCACGATTCCGCATGTCGCCCTGGATGAATTCGGCCGCTGGATTTATCCACGCCGGCTTTCCGCGCCGGTGCGTTTGCGGCTCGAGATTATCCAGTGCGCGAACCTGCCAACCTTCACGCACGAGAAGATCGACAACGTGCGAGCCGATCAGACCCGCGGCGCCAGTGACTAGTGCTCGTTTCATTTTTGATGATAGAAATCCTGCCTGTCTCGGTAGACACGCTGCCAGCATGTCAAAGACGCGGCAAGCTGGCAGCCTGACTTCGAGGCGATGCGCCTGCTCTACAATTTCTTCTGCGCAACCAAACGTGCCAGGAACTCGCGCGTACTAGGCGCAACACTGTCGTCCGCCTGTTCACCAAGTAATTCCTCGCACAAACGGCGCAAGCTCGCGCCGTCATCAACGTCATATCCGGTCGGCAGAAGTTTGACTTCGAGTCCGATCTCGGTGGCGCGCTCTATCGTCTGATTGAGCACGCGTTCGGTGCTCCAATCGATTTGCTCGAACAAGTGCCGGTGCGGTTTCTTCACTCCAATCAGGTAATACCCTCCGTCGTCGCTCGGACCTAGCACGACGCGATCATCGCCACTGCTTAGCAGTTCAACGGCCTGTTGAAAATTCTCTGCGGGCACAGTCGGGCTGTCCGAATCGATCAGGCACACCGAGTCAAAACCGCAGTTGAACAAATCGTCGACCGCGAAATAGAGACGCTCACCGAATTTATCGCCGCGTTGCGGCAACAAGCTGAAATCGGCCGGGAGAATATCGGTGTAAACGGCCTCAGCGCCGACCGGAGTATAAACAGCGATTGCGCAGGCAGCTGTAGCCGCTTGCTGGCGAAGCGCCGGCTTCAGGTTTGAAATCCGTCTTGCCTTGCAGTTCGCCTGCAGGGCGACGGCTACAGACGCTTGAAATCGCGGCCGCTGTATCGCGCAGGAAACATTTATTTAATTCGGCTGCTTCCTCCGGCGTTAATGGTGGAACCAACCGGGTTTTCACTCGTCCGGCTTGTGGCGCTTTGGTCATAACGGCCAATGCACAAACTCCGCGCGCGATGCGTTCAGGGAAATTTGGATCGAGAACACGAAGCGATTTCATCTGGTAGCAAGAGTTCTTCACATATGAAGAAGATGATTTGAATTATCTATTAGAATATTTCTTCTTCTTAGCGGCGTGAATAACAGCGAATTCTCCCCGGCGATTGCCCTCGCAAATCTGGGTGCAAATGAGCTGTTGATAATATCTGTGCGCTGCAACGACAACAGACGTTGTCCAAAACAAACCGGCAGTTGTTAAAGGTTATTCAAACTTATTAGCGGATTGCTAGAAGATGCTTTAACAAAGTCGTCATGCAGAACGAGACCACGTTAAAGCGATGCGAGGACGCATCGCCCGCCAATAGCGCGTCGCGCAAAAGAGAACCGCGTTCATTTTATTTCGCGAAGCTTTGGGAATGCGCGCGCGTCCTCGCGCCGCTTTTGCTCCTGGTGAGTTCGTCGGTGTTAGGCGCCGACGATAAACCGCTTTGGCAAATCCAGAAGGTGCTCGCGTCGAAGAAATACGTCGACCTTACCCACGAGTTTGAGCCGGGGATTCCGCGCTGGCCCGGCTTTCCGGATGAAACACGTAAGACAATCTATTGGTACGATCCGCCAAAGGACGGATCCGCCGTGGCGGACAAGCGTCCCGACACGATGGGCACCGGTTTTTTCTCGGAACTGTTCACGCACGTGGGCCAATGGGGCACGCACGTAGATCCGCCGGCTCATTTCATTAAAGGCCTCCGCACCGTCGATCAGATCGACCCGAAAGAAATGCTCCTGCCACTAGTGGTTATCGATGTGCATGAGGAAGCGGCGAAAAATCCTGATTACACACTCTCACTCGAGCGCGTGAAAAAATGGGAGAAAGATCATGGTCAAATTCCTGCCGGCGCATTTGTGGCTATGCGCACGGATTGGTCGAAGCGGTGGCCTGACGGTGCAAAACTGGAGAACAAAGATGCGAACGGCGTGGCGCATTATCCCGGCTGGGGCCTCCCCGCGCTGAAATATCTCTACGAGGATCGCAAAATCACGGCGTCAGGCCACGAAACCACGGATACCGATCCGGGGATCGCCGCGAGTAAAGACGATTATTCGCTGGAGACTTACATCCTGAGCACGAACCATTATCAAATTGAGCTGCTCACAAATCTTGATCAGGTTCCCGAAGCCGGCGCGCTAGTGGTGGTCAGTTTTCCCAAACCGAAAGGCGGATCCGGTTTTCCGGCGCGGGTGTTTGCGATTCTGCCCTAAGCCGGACGAATAAGCCGCCCGCCTGTGCCTCGCCGGAATTAGAGCAACTGGTAAGGATCGACATCGACGGTCACGGTGACGTCTTCGGGGAAAGGCAATTTTTCGAGAGTTTCGCGGACGAGGCGGCTTAGACGTACGATGGCGTCCCCGCGGATCAAAATGTGGAAACGGAACTGGCCCTGTAATTTTTCCAGCGGCGCGGGCGTTGCATCGCCCAAAATGAATTCTTCGGGCAGCGCTTCGCTTAAGCGGCGTTTCAAGGTTTCGGCCGAAAGTTTAGCGCGGCCTTCGTGACCAGAACGCACGGTGACCAGGACCGCGTGTTTGAATGGCGGGAAATCGCAGCGTTCGCGGAACTCGAGCTCCTGCTGGAAATAGCCGGTGAAATCGTGGTGGCGTGCAAATTGAATTGATGGACTAAACGGCGTGTAGGTTTGCACGAAAACTTCGCCGGCCGTTTCACCGCGGCCAGCGCGCCCGGCCACCTGTGTGAGAAGTTGGAAAGTGCGTTCACCGGCGCGGAAATCAGGAAGATGCAGGGCGAGATCCGCGTTGATGATGCCGACAAGTGTCACATTGGGGAAATGCAGGCCTTTCGCGATCATTTGTGTGCCCACGAGAATATCGATCTTGCCGGTGCGAAAGTTCCGCAACGTTTCGCGATAGGCTTCCTTACGGGTCATCGAATCGGCGTCCATGCGGCGCACCACCGCTTTGGGAAAAATGTGCGCGACGGTCGATTCGACTTTCTCCGTACCGAATCCGTGATAAATCAGCGCGTCTTGTCCGCACGCAGGACATTTCTTTGGAACAGCGGCGGTATGTCCGCACAAATGACAGCTCAATCGGCCGGCGATCGAGGGCTGCCGATGGAACGTGAGGGCGACACTGCAATTCGGACAATTGCGCGCTTCACCGCAATTACTGCACAGCAGCGAGGTGGAAAACCCCCGTCGATTCAAAAACAAAATCGTCTGCTCTCGTTTCTCGAGACGATCGGCAATGGCTTGCGACAATCGCTCGGACAAAATGGCGGCTTTCTTTTCTTTCCGTCGTTCCTGTCGTAAATCGACGACACGAATGAGCGGCATCTGTTTTTGGTCCACGCGTTGCGTGAGCGTAACGAGCCGATACTTGCCAGTCGTCGCGTTGTGATAACTCTCGAGAGACGGCGTGGCGGTGCCTAGAACGACCACGCATTTTTCTATCTTGGCGCGCACGACTGCGACATCGCGGGCCTGATACCGCGGCGCTTCCTCCTGTTTGTAAGTTGTTTCATGTTCTTCATCGACAACGATGAGTCCGAGGTTCTTCAGGGGCGCGAATACCGCGCTGCGCGCGCCGATCGCAATGCGTGCGCGACCGGAATGAATCTTGTGCCACTCATCGTGTCGTTCGCCCTCGGACAAGTGACTATGCAAAACCGCGACATCGTCCTGCGCTTCGGCGAACCGGCCTTTGAAGCGTTCCACCGTTTGCGGTGTAAGCGAAATTTCGGGGACGAGAACAATCGCTGTTCGTCCTCGGTCGAGCGTCGCGCGGATGGCTTGCAGGTAGATTTCGGTTTTGCCGGAACCGGTTACGCCGTGCAGCAAAATCGGACGCGCGTTTTCCGGTGCGTCGAGTGCTTGCTCGACTTCATTTAACGCGTGCGTTTGCTCCTCGTTCAGAACGAGATTCGACGTTGCGATGAACTGTTCGTTGCCATGCGGATCGCGCACCACTGCTTCTTCGCGCATCTCCGCCAGACCGCGCTTTACCAGCGCGCGCAAGGTCTGGTTATCAAGCGAGGTTTGCCGCAGGAGCTCCGCCGCGCGAATTGGATTTTCCAGCTTCGAAATCGCCTCCAAAAGTTCGGCCTGCCGAGGCGCCCGTCGTCGCAATTTCTCGAACTCGGCTTCGTCGAGGCCCCGCGCGGGTTGCACAAACAACTGTTTTTTCCAGCCGACTTCGGCGCGCCGGATCACTTGCGGCAGCATACTGCGCATCACCGTTTCGATCGGGCAGCAATAGTACGTGCCGATCCACCGCGCCAGCTCGAGCACCTGCTCGCTCAAGACCGGCCCATCGCCGATGATCGCTTCGATGGGCCGGATGCCTTTGGCTTCGCTCTGCTCGGAGATCGCAACGACTGTTGCCAGCGCCGATTTATCGCGGAACGGCACCCGCACGCGCGAGCCGACTCCGACGCGCGGGGCTAAATTTTCAGGCAGCGAATAATCGAGCTCGCGATGAATTGCTCGATCAACGATGACGCGAACGTAGCGCGTCTCATAGTCTTGATTCATGCTCGTGCTCGTGCCCTAACTTTGTAATCAGCTATTGTAGCAGGAGTTAATGATACAAGTCCTTTTCAAATTGATTCTCTGCGTGTTGCTGGCAATCGCTGCGGCTTTTGCTTACGTCGCATTGAAATCGGGGGATCCGCTGTATGCATTTTATGAATGGATGAGCCCGGCGCGGTTTCATCAGTACGACCGGCTTATACGCAGCGTTGCGTCAGAACATCATGTCGATCCGATGCTGGTAAAAGCCGTCGTCTGGCGTGAGAGTCGCTTCGATTCAACAAAGCGTGGCACTCATGGAGAACGCGGCCTGATGCAGGTGACCGAAGTAGCTGCGAACGAGTGGGCTCGCGACAATAAGATCGCCAGTTTCAATCCGGACCAACTTTTCGAACCAAAGACAAATCTGGAAGCGGGCACGTGGTACTTGCATCGCGCCATGGAACACTGGACCCATCAGCCCGATCCAATTCCTTTCGCCTTGGCGGAATATAACGCCGGCGCCACTCGTGCACGGCGCTGGAGCGGTGGAAACGGCGTTGCCGAGATACCGGAACAGCAGTTTCTGCAAAAAATCGAGTTCCCAACAACGCGCAGATACGTCGAGTCGATTATCGAACGGTACAAATTCTATCAGCGTCGCGGGCGGATGTGACGAGACACAGGATGCAAAACTGCGTGAATCGGCGAGTGCGTCTCGTTTTTCGACTTGTGCAGTAAGAATATGCTAACTAAAATTCGCGACTTTCGTTGAGGGCGGAATGGGAACGGTGTCTTACAGAAGAGTTTTTACGTCTGTTTGCGTTCTCCTGGGACTGGCCAGCATTGTAAGCGATCACAGGTTGTCAGGGCAGACGGCTGCTTCGGGCACATTTCAGTTCGAAATTGGAGCGGTCAGGCATGAGACCCGCGCGGAATCGCAGATTTCACGGGAGCTTTCAAACACGAGCGAATTTTCATCGGAGGATGAAATGGTTTCGCCGCCGCCGCCCACGCGAAGCAGTTTCATGGCAACGTGGCTCGGCGTATCGCGCGCGAAGGGATACTTGCTGGACGTGTCCACGAGCCGCTTGTTTGACAGTTTTGTCGACGGGTATCACGACCTCGACGTTGGTAACGTGACAGGGCGAGGAGTGACCGGGTTGAGCCGGGGCACGGTCTATTACTATCGGGTTCGGGCCTACGATGCGAGCGGACTAACAGGCTATTCTGAAACGGTCGCGATAATGACTGAGCCAAGTACCGGCCTGACGATTCATCCAACGTTTGACAACTCCATAACGGGCAACCCAAACGCCGCCTCCATTCAGGCCATGATTAACCGCGCGATTGCGGTTTACGAGTCCTTGTTCAGCGATCCGATCACGATCCAAATCCGATTCCGCTACGCCACCACCGCGCCCGATGGCAGTCACTTACCGCAAGGACTTGTCTCGGAGAGCGATACCGTCCTTTATATCATTCCATGGAATACCTACATCAGCGCCTTGAGAGCGGATGCAGCAACCAACAACGACAATGTTGCGAACGCCAGCCTGCCCGGCAGTGCTTTATCTACGAATATGAGGCCAAGCAGCGCAAATGGTCGAGCAGTTGGATTGAACACGCCGCCAGCGATGTTCGCAGATGGCACGGTTGGACAGGGCGGATCGTACGATGGGATCGTTACATTGAATTCGTCCATGCCGTTTCAGTTTAGCCGGCCAGTCGATGGGAACAGCTTCGATGCACAACGCCTGACGGAACATGAGATCGATGAGGTCATCGGTCTCGGTTCGCGCATCGGGCATAACAGCAACGATCTTCGTCCACAGGATCTCTACAGTTGGTCATCTGCTGGTCACAGAAATATCACTTCTTCCGGAACGCGTTACTTCTCGATCAACAGCGGCATGACCAACATCGTCGGTTTCAATCAGGACGCCGACGGCGATTTCGGTGATTGGCTGAGTGAACCCTGTCCGCAGGCGAATCCTTATCCCCAAAATGCCTTTTCGTGCACGGGACAATCTTCCGACATTGCCGCCACATCGCCTGAGGGCATTAATCTCGATGTTATCGGCTACGATCTAACTCAGACAAGCCAGACAAGCCTTGGGAACATCAGCACCCGCAGCTTTGTTCAAACGGGGGAGCATGTGATGATTGGTGGTTTTATCGTTCAAGGTACTGGGCCAAAGAGGGTGATCATTCGTGCCATTGGCCCGGAGCTCACGCAGTATGGGATCGCCGATGCCCTGGCTAATCCCAGATTGGAACTGCACAACGGAAGCGGAGGATTGATTGCTACCAATGATGACTGGCAGACCACGATACTCGGTGGAATTATCACCAGCAGTCAGGTCAGCGAGATTCAGAACAGCGGCCATGCTCCGACTGCGGCAACCGAGTCGGCGATCATAGCCAACCTGCAACCGGGTAACTACACCGCCATCGTGCGCGGTGTAAACAATACTACTGGAGTTGCTCTGGTCGAAGTGTACGACTTGAGTGCCGGCGCGAGTTCAAGCTTGGGTAACATCAGTACCCGCAGCTTTGTTCAAACGGGTGAGCACGTGATGATTGGTGGTTTTATTGTTCAAGGCACTGGACGAAAGAGGGTGATCATTCGTGCGATTGGCCCTGAACTGACGCAATATGGGATCGCCGATGCATTGGCTAATCCCAGATTGGAACTGCACAACGGAAGCGGAGGATTGATTGCTACCAATGATGACTGGCAGACCACGATACTCGGCGGGATTATCACCAGCAGTCAGGTCAGCGATATTCAGAACAGCGGCCATGCTCCGACTGCGGGAAGCGAGTCAGCAATCATTGCCGACCTGCAACCGGGCAATTACACCGCCATCGTGAACGGTGTAAACAACAGCGCTGGAGTTGCTCTAGTCGAGGTGTACGATTTGAATTAACAGGAGTCGTTTTTGAGGTTGTGCAATAACGGTCCCGCGCTAACATTGGCAGACTTTTCCTCTCGAGATGATGCCGCGGCCGCCCTTTGCAATTAATCAGTGCGGTTGTTTTTACTAGTCTGGCGCTGGGACTTGCTGCGCTTGCCGGTAATGCCGATTTGCCGGAGCAAGATAGTCTCTCAGGCGTTTTCCCATTCCAGCCTGATGCCCTGGAGCACCGAACGTGGGCGGATCCGCAGACCCAAGTTCAGCTTCCAAACGCGAACCAATTTCCCGCGCAAATTGAAGCTGTCTCGTCTGCGCCTTCGACATGCAGCAGCGTCATGGCGACGTGGGAGATTGTAAGCGACGCCAAGGGATATCTGCTCGACGTCTCGGCAAGCGATTCATTCAGTAGCTTCGTCGGCGATTACCACGACCTGGACGTCGGCAATGTGGCCGGGCGGGTCGTAACCGGCTTAAACCCCGGTACCACGTACTACTATCGAGTGCGTCCTTATTATAACACTGGTCAAGGAAGTTACTCGGAGGCAATAACAGCGACAACGACGCCTACGACTGGATTGACTATTAATGCAACATTCGATAGCTCCATTACTAATCACTACAACGCTGCGGCCATCGAGGCGATGATTAACCGGGCAATCGCAATTTACGAATTGCTGTTCACCAATGGCATTACAATTCACATTCTCTTCCGCTATGCACCAACTGCTCCAGACGGTACTCCGTTCCCACCTGGTGCTGCCGCGCAAAGTGTCGCGGTCGGTTACCAGGTTCCATGGAACGACTACATCAGTGCTTTGAGAGCACATGCAAGAGGCGCCAATGATATTCTCGCCAACGCGAGTCTTCCGGGGGCTGCATTATCGAGTAACATCATACCGAAAAGTGCAAACGGGCGGTCAGTCGGGCTAAACACACCGCCAGCGCTGTTTGCGAACGGCACGGTCGGCGCCGGCGGGCCGTATGATGGAATTGTGACGCTAAATTCGTCGTTCCCTTACGGGTTCACTCGGCCTGTAAGTCCAGGTAACTTCGACGCCCAACGTGCGACTGAACACGAAATGGACGAGGTCATCGGCCTTGGATCGCGGCTTGGCCGCCCTGGCAATGATCTTTTGCCACAGGACTTATTTAGTTGGTCATCGCCTGGCGTCAGAAATATCAGTACATCCGGGACACGCTACTTTTCGATTAACGGCGGCTCTACACATATCGTTAACTTCAATCAGAACCCAAGCGCCGATCTCGGTGACTGGGCGAGCGCCCCATGTCCTCAGACGCGTCCGTATGTGCAAAATGCGTTCTTCTGCCCCGAACAGGCTTCTGATATCGCGGCTGCATCGCCGGAAGGCATCAACCTCGACGTTATAGGTTACAATTTAGCGACAGCAATAGTCACCACCGATCTGCCGACTAACATAACCAATTCTTCAGTCAGACTTAACGGCAGAGTCAATCCCAATGGGCTAACCACAAGCGTCCATTTTGAGTACGGACGTACGACTAGCTACGGATCCAGCGGCCCCACTCATAGCTACAGCGGAAACACAACACAACGCGTCAGTATCGACTCTACCGGGTTGGCTCCGAATACCAGATATCATTTCCGCATCGTGGGAACCAATATTCTTGGGACCGTTTACGGCAGCGACGAGACTTTTACTACGGTCACCTCGACAGGGCCCCCGGTTGCTGCAACTACTCTTGCAACCAGCGTAGCCAGTTTTTCAGCCACGCTAAACGGCTCCGTGTATCCGCACGGATTGACTACGACCGTTTATTTTCAATATGGCACAACGACCGGCTACGGATTGACAACGCCGGCCGAGACGAAGACAGGCAACAGATACCACGATGTTACTGCGAACATCAATGGGTTAACTGCGAGCACCACGTATCATTACCGGATCGTGGCCACGAACAGCTTCGGCACCAGATACGGCGGCGATAGGACATTTACTACGCTTTCCCCGACTGGTCGTCCGGTTGTTACAACCGATCCCGCAAGCTTAATCGCGAGCTTTTCAGCCAGAGTCAATGGCTCACTAGATCCGCATGGATTGACTACTACAGTTTATTTCCAGTACGGAACAACCACCGGCTACGGACTCACGACCGCACCCCACAGTCACACAGGGAACACGTTTCGGAACATCACTGCCAATGTCAGTGGCTTGGCTGCGAGCACTACGTATCATTTTCGAAGCGTAGCTACTAACAGCGCCGGGACTACTTACGGTGCGGACCGGACCTTTCGTACGTTGAACCCAACGGGGCCACCTATAGTCCTCGCGAACGAAGCCACCAACGTGACAAGTTCTTCAGCCACGCTCAACGGAATGGTTGATCCGCACGGAATGACCACGAGAATTCGTTTTCAATACGGCACCACCATTAATTACGGATTCGTTACTCCATTCCAAAGTTACAGCGGGAACACATACCAGAACGTCACTGCGAATATCAACGGATTAACCGCGAGCACGACATATCATTTTCGCATGATCGTCACTAACAGCGTCGGTGTATTTATCAAGTACGGTCCGGACAATACGTTTAGCACGCCTTAGCCGAAACAGGCTCCGCTCTCGTCGCATCGACTGGGAAGCAATTGCCTGAATCTGCTGCGCCAGCGTGCAGCCTTGTCGTGCGTTAGCTGCAAGTGATACTTGGCAGCGGCGGCGCTTCGCCGTCGACGGCGGCGTAATTCAGGTTTAACCGTCTTGGTGATGACCAAGGAGGAAATCGCCGGCGTTCTGGAGCAGATCGCAACGCTCCTGGAGTTGAAAGCCGAAAATCCGTTCAAGATCCGCGCGTACACGAATGCAGCACGCGCCATCGAAACATTCGGCGCGAATGTCTCGAACTTTCAGGACGAAGAAGCCGTGGCCAAAATTCCGGGAATTGGAAAAAGCCTTGCGCTCAAGATCAAGGAGCTGGCCGCAACCGGATCGCTTAACTATTTCCGGGAATTGAGCGCAGAGTTTCCGCCGGGAATTCTGGAATTGTTTTCACTGCCCGGACTCGGCGCGAAAAAGATCAAGGCGCTCCACGACCAGCTTGGAGTCAGTTCGATCGCGCAGTTGCAAAAGGCATGCGAAGAGGGCCGGGTCGCGGAGTTGGCGGGCTTTGGCGAAACGACACAGCAAAAGATTTGTGAGGCCATTGCCAGGCGTGCGTCGCACGCAGGTTCCTTTCAATTCGGCCAGGTTGCAGCTGAGGCTGAAGCGCTGCGCTCAGATCTGGCTGCGCACGAAGCAACTTTGCAAGTTGAAATCGCTGGGAGTTATCGACGGCGAAAAGAAATCGTTCACGATCTCGATTTGCTGGTGGCAACAAACGGAACCAGAAGCCGTTACGAAATTTTTCGTTTCCCATCCGCTGGTCGAATCGGTCATTGCTCAAGGCCCGACAAAATCGAGCGTGCGGCTCCGTTCGGGAGTGCAGTGCGATCTCCGAGTGGTCACCACGGCGGAATTCCCGTTTGCGCTCGCTTATTTCACCGGGAACAAGGAACACAATATCGAGATGCGCAGCCGCGCACTGCAACGAGGCTGGACGCTCAACGAATATCGGCTTGCGCTGCTCCCCACAGAAGGTACGGGCGGTTCCCCCGAACCGCCTGCGACATCTGGCAGAGCCGGGCGATTGAGGTCAATCGCCCCTACCAGCGGCTCGAATGCGAAAAAGAAAAAGTCACCGAGCAAAATCCCGAGTGTGCGGGACGAAGCCGATTTGTATCGCGCCGTCGATCTCGATTTCATTCCGCCGGAGCTACGGGAAAACTGTGGCGAATTCGAAGCGGCCAAACAGCATTCGCTGCCAAAGCTCATCGAGAAGGAAAACTTACGCGGCACGTTTCATTGCCACACGGTGGCAAGCGACGGTCACAACACACTCGAAGAGATGGCCGAAGCCGCTCGCGAACTCGGCCTGGAGTATCTCGGCATTGCCGATCACAGCCGCAGCTCCGTTCAAGGTCACGGGATTCCCGCGGAAAAGTTGCTCGAGCAAGTCGCTGCGATTCGGAAATTGAACAAGACATTCGACGAATTTCGTGTGTTTGCCGGAGTCGAATGCGATATCCTGCGCGACGGCTCACTCGATTTTCCCGACGAGGTGCTGTCGCAACTCGATTACGTTGTGGCGTCAGTCCATTCCGCGTTCAATCTGAGCGAGTCCGAGATGACCCGGCGTGTTATTCGAGCGCTGGAAAATCCGTTCGTAACGATGCTGGCACATCCGACTGGCCGATTGCTTCTGAAACGCGACCCGTACCAAATCGATATTCCCGCGGTGCTCGACGCGGCAGCGCGCACCGGCACATGGATTGAACTCAATGCCGCGCCCAAGCGACTTGATCTCGATTGGCGCTGGTGGCCACTGGCCAAACAAAAGGGCGCTAAATGTGTGATCAATCCCGATGCTCACCGCACAGAACGACTACAAGATTTGTGGTTCGGAATCGGCATTGCCCGCAAAGGCTGGCTCACCAAAGAGGACGTGGTGAATTGTTTGCCGCTTGGAAAAATCGAAGAGGCGCTTCGGGCTAAGCGACAACTTGCGGAGTAATGGAGTAGTGGAGTGTTGGAGTGGTGAGAATCATTACTCCATTACTCCAACACTCCATCACTCCTGCGCTTGGCGCTGCGGCATAAACATGGTGAGACATTTGCAGGCGCCGCCGGCTTTGATGAATTCGCTCATGGGCAACGCGTGACATCTGTAGCCGCGCTCTTGCAACTTCTGCACGAGCTGGGGCGCGCCTTCGGGCAAAACGATGTCGCGGTCGATCACGACGGCGTTACATGAAAAGTGCATCGCCTCTTCCGGTGCGACATCGATCAAATCAGTCACGTGCGCCCGGATTGCGCGCTGACCGTATTCATCGAACGCATCTGGAAACCAAAACGCGGCGCCATCGGGCAGCGGACAGAAGCATGTATCGAGGTGATAAAAGCGCGGATCAACCAGCTCGACCGAGATAGCAAGACAACCGAGCATTTCCGCGATGGCGCGGTGCGATTGAATGTCGGAACGAAATTTGTAGCCGCAAAAGAGCGCGTCGTTGCCGAAGAGCGCATCGCCTTCGCCTTCGAAATAAAGTTTCTCCGGTAGCCAATCCACATCGTAACCGTGTTGCTCCATCCATTTGGCGAAAAACGGTTGTTCGCCGGCTCGTTCTTTGTGGCGGAAATTGCTGGGGATGAATCTGCGGCCAACCGTCAGCCCGGCATTGGCGGTAAAGACCATATCTGGCAGCCGCGGTTGCGGCCCAATCAGATGAACTTTGCAATTCAATTTGGAAAGCGTCGCGTGCAGTTGTTTCCATTGCTGTTGAACGATCGCCGTGTCGGCGCCGCGGGCGACGCTCATCCAGGGATTGATCTCGTACTCGATCCCGTAGTAATCCGGCGGACAAAGGAGCAGCTCGCGCATGGAATTGCCAATTCTATTGGAACATAGGGCTGCGCCCTGTGTGCCCAGCGGAGCTGTGCTCCGCTGAACCCGAGCCGAGTGTCCTCCTGTTCAGGCTTGGGTTGGATGCAGCGGGTTTCAAACCCGCTGGGCGCACAGACTGAAAGTCTATGTTCCATTTTCGCTGTCGCGAATAATCTGCCGAGCGAACTGTCCGCATAACTAGTCCTTCCGATTTGTGAGGCAATCGGCGAGTTCCCGCAGAAATGGTTCCACGTCTGTGATCATGCCGATTGACTGTAACGGCTGTTGTTCGACGACCCGCTCAACCGCCGAGGAGTCAATATCGATGGATACGATTTTCACGGTGGGCCCGAGCATGCTCACCACCGCAAGTGAATGGCGGATGCTCGCCAGCAGCAACGCGTGCGTCACGTCGGCGAGTTTTTCGCGCAATACTTTTTGGCCTTCAATTGCGTCTGTCGTTGCGCCCGGAAACGATCCCTCATCCCGGATCGAGCCGGTGAGTACGACATCGACATTGTTACGGACGCAGGCGTGCATGATCCCGCTGGTCAGGAGATTTTTCTCAACAGCTGCGGCAACGCTGCCGGCTTGGCGGATTGCGTTAACGGCGCGCATAACGTTCTCACGGCCGCCGCGCGCGAACGCCAGGTCGAGGCTGATACCCAAAGAAGTGCCGAACAACGCCCGTTCCACGTCGTAACCGGCAAATGGATTTCCGGCGAAAAGTCGATCAACGTAGCCTGCCTCGATGAGCCGAACCAAATGCTGACCGGCACCAGTCCGCACGATCGCGGGGCCGGCGACAACCGCTATCTTGCCTTTGGTCTTGCGAGCCCGTCGCAGTTCCTCAGCTAATTCACGAATAATGGCCGATTTCGGTTCATCAGAATCGATGATCGTGTTGATGAATTGAAAAATATCCGTGCGCGACGTCGCGCGCTGCACAGGCACCACGCGCACACCCTGATGGCCAATGACGATTTCGTCGCCTTGATGAACGTCGAAGAATTTAACCGCTCGCGCGGCGCCGCCTTTTCGGTCCACTGCGATCGCGGTATCCATCATGGTAGGCCGCACCTCGATCTCCTTGCCATCAACGCGGACGAACGTTTGCTGGTTCGTCATCACATAGAACTCGGGCGGGAAAACGCCATCCGCCGGAGCCGGAGCTAGCTGAGCGTCTGCGCGTTCGGCGACTTCGGCGCCATGCTGTCGCAGTCGCAGAATCAATTCGTCTAGCGCGTCGCCTGTCTCCGCCGAGACTTCGATGCGCGCAAAGCTTTGGTCAGCACGCTTTTGACCGATGGTGATTTCGCCTATCTTAAAATTAGCGCCGTGAGTTAAAATTTGATCGAGCACCTTCGGCAGGATGAGGGAATCAATGATGTGACCGCGTAACTCGATCGTCTCCGAAAACATCGACAGAAGTTAGCGAGGGAAAAGCACCGCGCCAGTGAGCCTAAATTATGTCATGGCGCTTGTGTGCAGGCGCCAAGTTGGTACTTATGCGACTGACACCACCGTCTTTACAACCGGCACGATTCATATGGAGAAACCAAACGCGCGCGGTCCTTCGCCCGGCCGCAAAGCTGCTAACGCACTAGGAGCCAGATTGAACCGCAAACCCAAGCGACCGCCACCGCTTCCATCGAAGAAGAAGGTTTCCGACGCGGATCGAACGGCTGGCCGCTAGGCTGCCCGTATGCAAAACGATTTGCCAGCTCTCGCCGCCAAGATCGGGGAGAGACTTTCAATAAGCTCGGAGTATGTCGTAACCCAGCCTGCGGAGTTGCGGGTTCTGCGGAACATGTCGGAGGAGGAACTTCGTGAATTTGCAAGGAACCATGGCTGGCGCATTATCCGTCGCCTCGGCGGGCGGCAAATCGAATTCTACAATGATGCGAGCGTGCGCGCGCCACTGTAGCCGGGATCGGTGATCCCGGCGCTAGGGAGCACGATCATCAGGCTGGGGTCAGCGCCCTGGCTACAGTCTAGCTGGACAGCGGCGTCCAGTTGGCTTACCAAATGGCTCGTTTCAAATGGAAGCAGCGAAGATTTATTTCATTATTTTTGGCCTGCTCACGATCGTCGGCGGCGTTATGGGCTATGTTAAGGCCGGCAGCACGGCGTCGATCATTGCCGGATCAATCACAGGGGTTTTGCTGCTTGTAGCGGCATTTCTTTTGCCTGAACACCGCGTCGCCGGATTAGCGACCGCGCTCGTCGTCTCGCTTTTCCTGGCGGCGTATTTCATCCGCAAATATTTGAGCACAGGCGCAGTCATGCCTGCTGGCATGATGTCAGTGCTGAGCGTGATCGGGATCATTGCAGCGATCGTCGTCTGGGTCAGAAAGTAATCGCGTGGGAAAAATTCGCCTTCGTACGTGGCGGCGATTGGTTCTGGTTCTATTTGCCGCGATTTTCGCGGCGATTGTCTATCGCTGGATATCGCTTGAGCGACTGCAACGCTTCGCGCCCATCGAGATATCGGAAACGCCAACTCCGACACCGACGGCAACCCGGTCACCAGTCATCAGCGGGAAGTTCGACACCGCAAAACTATTCAACGGCATCACACTTCACTCCACCGTTGAAACGACTCCCGGCGCAGACGCTGCAACCGAACGCGTCCAACCGGAGAGTTACGTGCTGGATCTTAAGCTGGTGGCGCGTGTACCTTCACCGAACAAAACGATCGACGAACTGGTTAAAGTCAGTCCCAAGTTGCCAACCCTTTTGCCCGGTTTGGCGTCGATGTTGTCGGCTGAATCCGTTTCGCCGCTTTTCGCGCAGCTTTACGACACAAAAGTCAGAATCCTGCGTGAGAATCTTGGCCGTCTCGATCTCCTTTTATCGCGCCATAATTTTTTCGATTGCCAGACCGTTCTACAGCTTCAGCATCCTCAAACCCATCGGAAAGCGCTTCTCCTCCAGGCGGAGATGGATGTTGACGCCGATGGCTCCGATTCCGACCGACTGCCTGTGAGTACCGGTGCACCGGCAAATTTCAAGCCGGCCACCAGTTATCGGTGGGACAAGAAAACGGAAGCGCCCAATCCGTATCTCGCTGCGACTGAACAGCGATTGAAACGCGCAGAAGACGATTACGCGCTGGCAAGTACCGCGCCGGCGCGCAAACGCGAGCTGCGCAACACAATCGCAGAATTACGCAACGAGATTGGCACGCTAAAAAAGTTTAGTTTCCTGATCGGCGCGACCGATCCATTCATCGTGGTTCCGGGCACGTTTACCCGTGGCGCCGATCCGGTGAAAGTGGGCGATTACGCGCTCGTGGTTTTTGGCGACGCGATTTATCCAGCCATCGTCGGAGACGTCGGTCCCAATGACAAAGTCGGCGAGGCGTCGCTGCGCATCGCAAAAGAACTCAACACGCTTGCAACAGCCTACAATCGGCCGGTGAGCGATCTGAAGGTGAGTTATGTTATTTTCCCAGGAACGGCTGAGAAGCCATTTGGTCCTCCTGACTTCGACAAAATCCACGCGCGTTGCGAAACGCTGGTAAAAGAGATCGGGGGCGCGAGCGTGCCATTGCATCGTTGGCAAAACATTGTCCCTTCCCCCAGTCCCAGCCCGACTCCGAGTCCATCGCCGTCTCCTTCGTCAACTGCGTCAGGAACACCCTCTCCGTCGCCCGCGCCGACGTTCGCATTTCCGGTTTCCACCCCGGCTGAGACCGCCTCGCCCGGCACGACAGTCGCCCCAACACGTTCACCCGCGGCAAAGCCAAGCCCCGTCAAAAAGCGAAAGCCGTGAAACAGCGTGGTGATTGGAAAGATCGCCTTCGTGCTCGTCCTCGTCCTCGCGACGGGGCGGCGGAGAGCTCGGCGAGAATGCCGACGCGGAGAACGAGGACGAGGAGGAGATTAAAGTGAGGACGTACTTTGACCATGAAAATCTCGATGTTTATCAACTGGAGCTTCGGTTTGTTTCGTGGGTGACAGGCCTACTCGCAAAGATCAAGCAATGTCCGATCGGCGCTCGAATCGCTGAAGTTTCCGATCAGCTTGACCGGGCCAGCCTCTCCGCGTTGCTCAATACAGCCGAGGGCAATGGGCGGCGACAGCGGCAAACGCGGGCGAAGTTTTTCGATGATGCACGCGGGTCGGTTACGGAATGCGCAGCTTGCTTGGATGCACTGGTCGCAAAAGGGATTTGCAAATCAGAAGAAATCGAGGATGGCAAACAGCTCTTGCTACGGACCGCTTCGATGCTCACGAAGCTTATTACGCGTTTCGATTCGTCATCCCGGTCGGTGGTCCGAGAAGCGGCACGGGAAGAAGAATTCGAGCGCGAGGACGAGGACGAGGACGAGAATGGATAACGAGTGCCTGGATCTGATGCACCGGTTGATGGCGTACCGCCATGAGCCAATTCATTCGCAGCTGATGAAGATCCGCGACAAATACTCCATGCTCCATCTGGACGTGTTGATTTTGATTTATCATTTTGCGAAGCTTTGCTCCGGCGCGATTCTCGAGATCGGCGCGTTTGTTGGAGGAGCAACAATTGCCGCAGCGTTAGGCGTGCGCGATTCAAGTCAGGAGAAGAAATTGATCGCGGTCGAACCCGGCGGCAGCGTGAAACACAAACGGCTGGGCACTCGAAATATCTTGCGCGACTTGGAGCGCAATATCGCCAGGGAGCGTGTGGCGAACATGGTCACATTGGTCAAAGGAAAGTCGTTTAAGCCGGAAACGATGTCCGCTGTCCGTCAAGCACTCGGTCCCGATCAAATCGGGCTGTTAATCCTCGATGCCGATGCTTCCAAACGCAGAGATATCGACTGTTACCGCGACAAATTTGCCGAGGGGAGCTGGATGGTTATCGACGACATCTACGGCGCTGATGCCAACGAAAAAATCACGCCAAGCCGCGCGGACGTGGATGCATTACTGGCGGAAGGTTTGTTGGAGCCGCTGGGCTTTTACGGCTGGAGCACATGGGTCGGACGATGGCGTGGCGGTGCGCATCATCAAGCCGCTAACGCGTAGAGCCCGTTTGTCATTCTGAGCGAAGCGAAGAATCTCTGAATTTTTCTTCGGCGCTTAACCTGTCACAGATCCGAAATCAGAGATGTTTCGCTCCGCTCAACATGACAGACCCAAGCTGTCATGTCGCGTTTCGAATTACACTTCCTCCGGTCCCACAACCAGGTGGATCACACCGTTGGGTGCGGAGACGAAGAAGCCGTTAAAATCTTCGCGCAACTGCTCGACTTCGTCACGGCGCGACACGCCGTGAACTTTTAAAAATGATGCGGCTGCTTCGGTGTCGTTTGTTTCCAATTCCAGCCACACATCGGGATGACTCAGGTTTGGCACGCTGTCGATCCAGAGCCGGTTCGGGCCGAATTGGAAAATGCAGCCGTCCTTTTCCTCCTCGATCAATGGCAGCCCCAATGTGTCGCGATAGAAGGCAACGGTCTGCTCATACGTGTGGCTTGGGCACTTGATCGCAATGTTCGCGCCGCCTGAAAACTGCGGCCCTTCGAGTTTGGCAACCATGGCTTCGCCGACGTTAAACGGTTAAACCGTTAAATTGTTGAATCGTCCTAAGCGCGACTGCGCTCTCAAAGTTCCAAGACTCCAACACTCCATCACTCCATTAACTCTAGCCGGTTCCGCCGGGCTCGGTCATTTTGAGCGGGTCCAGTGCGCGCTCGAGTTCGTCTTCGGGCAAAATCTTTTTTTCTCGCGCAATCTCGCGGACCGTTCGTCCAGTCCTGGCGCTCTCCTTGGCAATTTCCGCCGCGCGATCGTAACCAATCCTTGGCGACAGGCTGGTTACCATAGCCATCGAAAGCTCCACTAGTTCGCGGCAACGTTCCTCGTTCGCGACAATGCCTTGTACGCATTTCTCGGTGAAGATATCCACGACGTTCGCCAGCAACCGGATGGATTCCAGGATGTCGTGCGCCATTACCGGCATCATCACATTGAGCTCGAAGTTTCCGTTCGCGCCGGCCCAGCTGATAGTCACGTCGTTGCCGATGACTTGTGCGCAAACCATCATGAGCGATTCGGCCATCACCGGGTTCACTTTTCCCGGCATGATTGAGCTGCCGGGTTGTGTGGCGGGCAATTGAATTTCTCCGATGCCGCACCGCGGCCCGCTGCTGAGCCAGCGAATGTCGTTTGCGATTTTGAAGAGAGTTACGGCGATCGTTTTTAGATGGCCGCTTGCCTCGACAACTGCGTCCTTGCCGCCTTGAGCTTCGAAATGATTTTTTGCTTCGTAGAATTCTATCCCGGTCCGCTCCTTGATGTGGTGCAGCACTTTCTTCGGAAAATCGATATGGCGATTCAGACCGGTGCCGACTGCGGTCCCGCCGAGCGCAACCTCACGCAAAGCTTCGATCGCTTTCTCCGCGCGCGCCTTCGCATACGCGACCTGCTGCGCGTAGCCGGAGAATTCCTGTCCGAGTCGCACTGGTGTCGCGTCCATCAAGTGCGTGCGCCCAATCTTCATGACGTGCCAGAATTCTTTGGCCTTGGTTTCGAGCGCGCCGTGCAATTTTTCCAGAGCCGGAATCAAATGATTCTTCAATTCCTCGGCGGCGCTGATGTGAATCGCTGAGGGAATTACGTCGTTGCTCGATTGCCCCATGTTGACGTGATCGTTGGGATGAACAGGGTCGTGTGATCCGATCGATTTTCCTGAGAGTTGCGCCGACCGGTTCGCGATCACTTCATTCGCGTTGGTATTGGTGCTCGTGCCGGAGCCAGTCTGAAAAATGTCGAGCGGAAAATGATCGTCGAGTTTTCCTTCGGCGACTTCTTCGGCCGCCTGGACGATCGCCGCCGTTCGATTGGGGTCTAGCAAACCTAAATCCTGGTTTGCCTTCGCCGCCCCCCATTTAATCAGACCCAACGCTCGAATGAATGGCCGAGGAAATCGGTAACCGCTTACCGGAAAATTCAAAACCGCACGATGCGTGGACGCGCCGTGGAGAGCGTCCGCGGGCACAGTCATCTCGCCCATCGAATCTTTTTCGATTCGCGTCGGTTTTTCCGTCATGCCGAACGCTCTGCGCCGACGCCGGCGAGGCGCGAACGGCTCTTCGACTTCTTAATGGTGCGCCCAGCGCCCTGTGCCGACGGTGTTTTGTGAAATACCGTGATAAACATTGGCGGGATATTTTGCAGAAAATATTCCGATTCGTCGCGCTGGAAAACGGTGGCGTGCTGCCTCAACTCATTGGTGACCTGGTAAATGATAAACTTGCCGTCCGACTTAAGCGCATCGTACGTCTTTCGCAGCAGTGCGCGCTTCTTCTCGATTTTGAGAATGCTGAACGGAATGCCGGAGAGAATGTAATCGCACGAAGCGAATCCGCGGCGTTTCAGCTCGTACGGCAACGAGGCCGCATCGCCATGAATCACATGCACGCGTCGATCGCCTGCAAATTGCCGTTCCAGTGCTCTCGCCAGCTGCCCGTCGAGTTCAAACAGGAGTAAATGCGAATCCGGAGTCATCCGTCGCGCGATCTCACGCGAGTGCACGCCTTCGCCAGGCCCGTACTCCGCGATCACGCGCGGCTGGCTGAAATCCATTTTGCTGGCGACACGTTCCACCATCGCCTTTGAGCTGGGTACAATCGAAGCGATTTGGAACGGACGCTTCAGGAAACGCTTGAAAAAAAGTGTGCTCACGCGGAGCGAAATGTTCGTCTGAGGTGCTCTGGTTGTCCAGTATCGATCTGATCGGTGACGAGGGCCTGTGATTGGTTCTCCCGGGTCTTGACTGATTACTGATCACCGATCAGTTATCACTTCTGATTTCCATGCGCGGTTAGCTCAGTGGTAGAGCACTACCTTGACACGGTAGGCCGCGCCCGCATCGCTACGCGAAGCGTTGCGGGTGGGGGTCAGTTGCGTAGGTTCGCAGCACATCCCATAATCGCTCATTCAACGCGCGGTTAGCTCAGTGGTAGAGCACTACCTTGACACGGTAGGGGTCAGAGGTTCGAACCCTCTACCGCGCATTTCTGCGTCGATGTTTTACACATATGTGCTGAGATGCGCTGACGGGAATTTGTACGTCGGCTCCACGGTCGATTTACGAAAGAGAATCGCTCAGCACCACGCTGGGCGCGTTCCAGCGACCGCTCACCGATTGCCTATTATCTTGGAGTATTACGAAGCTTGCCGCTCCGAATCCTGTGCGCGCATGCGCGAGAGGCAACTGAAGACCGGTTTCGGCCGAGCGTATTTAAAACGACGCTTAACAGTAGCCAGTCATTAGCCGTGTTAGCTGGGGGAAGGAGGAGTCGACGGCGCCGCTGGTAATGCCGGATGCTTGTGGGCCGTTTTCATTTGGAGCTGGTTTGTTCACGTGGGGCCCGTGTTGCCGCTATCTTTCTTGGCTTGAGAAATGTGAGACAAGATAAAAGGCCAGTACGAGCGCCTCGGGGGCAAGCTGCGCATTGATTTTGCTTCGAGCATCGAAAAGCTGTATCAACAGCAATCGCTTCAAGATTAAGCCTGTAGCCAATGTCTGAATTCCCGGAACTACGCGATGCGATTGAAGCGGCAACGCAGACTCTTCGCGCACTTTCCAGCCTCGAACCACAGATGGCGCAAGCTGCCGATGTGATCCATCAATGTTTGCGCACAGGGAACAAACTGCTGGTGTGCGGGAACGGCGGCAGCGCGGCTGACGCATCCCATTTTGCGACGGAGTTGGTCGTACGTTTCGTTAAAGATCGACGCGCGCTTCCCGCGATTTGTCTCACGAGCGATAGCGGAATTCTCACCGCCGCTGGGAACGATTATGGTTTCGACGAGATCTTTGCGCGTCAGGTGGCGGCGTTCGGTGTTCCGGGCGATGTGCTGATTTGCCTGACCACTTCGGGTAAATCCAAAAATGTGGTACGCGCCTTGCAAGAAGGGAAATCGCGTCAAATAAAAACGATCGCGTTTCTCGGCCGCGATGGCGGATCGACGGCTGGCATTGCTGATCTCGATCTGGTGGTCAAAAGCGATTCAACGGCACGAGTTCAGGAAGCCCACCAGCTTTTGCTGCATGTGTTGTGCGAGATAATCGAAGCGCGGATGGGCAACACATAGCGCCGACGCGGCGACGGCTACAGATTACTCCGAATTTTTCAGCAACCGTTCGCGCTCGCGGTCCAACTGTCGCCGCTCAGCTGCGGTGAGGCTTCCAATTCCAAACTTGGAAATCTTGTCGAGGATCGGATCAATTGACGTATAAACGTCTTCCGCGTCCGAGCGGCTGCCGGCGGTACGCGCTCGTGGTTTTGGGAGGACATGATATTTCGGCTTGGAGGCAAAGCGCGCTTTGAAGGCGTCCCACCAGGCGAGCTCTGGGCCGGCACCATTCAGTTCGACGAAAAGAAACGCGACACCAATGCTCGTCCAGAGCACCATCAGATCGCTCCAAGCGTGATAAGCCAGCAGTTGAAAGGTGTAAACGGCGGCAAGAATCAGCGCGATCCACTTCGCCATTATCCGCAGCATCATTTCGACACGCGGGTAGATCGTGGCGAATGCAATGAAGATTCCAAAGTGTAATTCCGGCGAACCGGCAATTGCACACCGTTCCCACAGTCCCCAGACCGTCAGTAGCGCTGCGGGTGTGACCAGCAAAAAAGCATAGAGCGCGATGTACGCGCGCCGACCCAGAAAACGTTCCACTTCTCGCCCGAAGACAAACAGAAGGTACATCTCGACGGCGAACCAAAGCAGCCCTGATGGGGCATGAACGAAGGCGTAGGTAAACAGCCGCCACACCTGGCCGGTCGACCAGATTGCGGCACTATCGAATTGCAGCCAAAGCAAAATAGACCCGGCTCCGAACGCTACCAGGAGGGCGGCCAAAATCGCAGCCGCCACGTGTACCCCGACGAGCATCGTGGTCACATCGACAGGATACCGACCCATCCACGCTACCGGCCGATAATCATCGGACGTGGTCACCCCGAACATGTTTTCAATTAATGCCTCGCAATGTGCTTGTGCAAGTGAAACGACAGATTCTGTGTCTCAAATTCCGCCGGTATTCTGCTTCGTGATTTCTGTAAGTGCTGAATCGGTGTGTACCTGTCAGCCGATAGTCTCGACGGGGGCAGATTCATGGTTAAAGTGGGCAGTTTCGTTCGATGAAGAATCTCGCCCCCGCAATATTCCCGCCGAAGGAGATCGGTGATGCCAAACCCTCCAACAAGGCTGTGCTCGACTGGGTACAAGAGATTGCGACGCTGACACAACCCGAGAATATTTTCTGGTGCGACGGCTCGGAGCGCGAGAAGGAGTTTCTAATCGCTGAGTCGCTGAAGCAGAACGTCCTGATCGAGCTGAACGAGGAGAAAGTTCCGCGCTCGTATCTGCACCGATCCAGTCCTAACGACGTCGCGCGTGTCGAGCAGCTCACTTTTGTCTGCACGCCAACAAAAGAGGAAGCCGGGCCGACGAACAATTGGGCTGAGCCGGGAGAAACTTACGCGAAACTTCGAGACCTGCTCATGGGAGCGATGCGCGGACGCACGATGTTCGTCATTCCCTACATGATGGGCCCGGCGGATTCGCCGCTGGCCAAGATCGGTTTCGAGATCACCGATTCCAAATATGTCGTGCTCAGCCTCAGGATCATGACGCGCATGGGCGAGATCGCCCTCAAACGGCTCGGCAATGATCCTGGCGCGGAATGGAATCGCGGCGTGCACTCATTGCTGGATGTAAATCCCGAGCGGCGGTTCATCTGTCATTTTCCGCAGGACAATACGATCATCTCCGTCGGTTCAGGTTATGGAGGCAACGTTTTATTGAGCAAGAAGTGCCTGGCCTTGCGCATAGGCTCGTATCTGGCGCGCAAACAGAATTGGATGGCGGAGCACACGCTGATTCTCGGCGTCGAATCGCCGGAAGGGCGCAAGCACTACGTAGCTGCTGCATTCCCCAGCGCGTGCGGCAAAACGAATTTTGCGATGCTCATTCCGCCCGCGCATTTCAAAGGCTGGAAGGTGACCACAGTTGGGGATGACATCGGCTGGATGCGAATTCGCGACGGCCGTTTGTACGCGGTCAATCCGGAGAACGGCTATTTCGGGGTCGTGCCTGGAACGAGCCACAAGTCGAATCCGAATGCGATGCGATCGATCGCGCACGACACCATTTATACCAACGTGGCTCGTACCGATGACGGCGACGTATGGTGGGAGGGCAAAGATGGCGAACCGCCTGCGCAGGCGATTGATTGGCGCGGAAACGAATGGACACCGCAATCAAGCGAAAAAGCTGCGCACCCGAATAGCCGGTTCACGACGCCAATGCGCAACAACCCAGCGCTCGACTCCGACGTCGAGAAAGGTGAAGGCGTGCCGATCAGCGCGATCATTTTCGGTGGCCGCCGCAGTGATACCGTGCCGCTGGTTTATCAAGCGTTCGATTGGAACCATGGCGTATATTTAGGCGCTACCATGGCTTCGGAGACCACCGCAGCCGCTACTGGTGCAGTAGGCCGAGTCCGGCGCGATCCAATGGCCATGCTGCCCTTCTGCGGATACAACATCGGCGATTATTTTCAGCACTGGCTCGATATTGGAAAGCAACTCACCACTCCGCCATTGATTTTCAACGTGAACTGGTTTCGCAAAGGCTCAGACGGAAAATTCCTCTGGCCCGGTTTTGGTGAAAACATGCGCGTGCTCAAATGGATTATCGATCGGTGCGAGGGAAACGGTGGCGCACTCAAATCGCCGATCGGCTGGCTACCCAGCCCGCACGATCTCGATCTCGCCGAGCTCGACATCGATCACAATGCCGTTGACGAACTTCTTGGGCTCGATCACGAGGAATGGCAAAGAGAGATCGCCGCGCACAAAGAATTTTTCGATTCGTTAGGCGGCGTGGTTCCGGAAGAATTGCAAAAGCAGCGCGAGCAACTAGCCGCAGGGTTTGATCTGTAGCCGTCGCCCTGAGGGCGATGCGGCGCGGACTGTGGTCGACGAGAAATGCGCTTCGCATAGGCGAAGCGGCTACAGAAATTTGCGAAGCGAGCGGCAATCTGGAACTGTCTCCAGTGGGTTCGAAGATCGGGAACAAGGAGCGGGTCATTTCTCCGGCGCCGAATGATTGCATCGAGATTCGCGGCGCGCGCCAGAACAATCTCAAAGGCATCGATGTCGATCTTCCGCTGGGAAAATTGACCGTCATCACCGGCCCGAGCGGCAGCGGCAAATCGAGTCTGGCGTTCCAAACAATTTATGCTGAAGGCCAGCGGCGTTACGTCGAAACGTTCAGTCCATACATGCGGCAGTTCCTCGATCGAATGGACAAGCCGCGTGTCGACGAGATCCGCGGCATCCCGCCCGCGATAGCCATTGAGCAGTCGAACCCCGTCAAAAGTTCCCGATCAACCGTCGGGACAATGACGGAGATCAACGATTATTTAAAACTTCTCTGGCCGCGCATCGCGCATGCGTTCTGTCCGAGCTGCGATCGTGAAATTCGACCGGAAACAGCGCAATCGATTGCTGCGCAGGTATTCTGTCATTTCGAGCGGAGTCGAGAAATCCCGCTGCGAAGCCGATCGGTAATTCCGCGGGATCCCTCGACTCCTCCCGCGACCGCAGGATCCGCTCGAGATGACAAAGACAAAGAAGCGGCAACCATCCTCATCACCTTCTGGATCCCGGTGCCCTCGAAAACGGAGCCGAGAAAGTTTTTTGATTTCCTCCAGCAGCAGGGCTATCTGCGCATCTGGATCGACAACAAGGTCGTGCGGGTAGACGACCCGAATCCACAAACCAAAACGCTTGGTGCGCGTGTTCAGGTCGTTCAGGATCGGATCGCCGTCAGTGAGAAAAATCGCGACGCGATTGGTCGAAGCAATCGAGACCGCGCTTCGCTTTGGGAAAGGCAAAATCAATGTCGTTCAGATTTCAGAAAACGACGAACGCCCAACGGCGAATGCCCACCGCCGAACTGATCACGAGTTTCCATTCTCCACTGGTTGGCACTGTGCCTGGTGCGATTTGGACATTCGCCCGCCAACAGTGGGCCTTTTCAGTTTTAATAATCCGCTTGGGGCATGTCCCGACTGCCGCGGCTTCGGCCGTACCATCGCCATTGATCTAAACAAAGCGATTCCTGACCGCAGTCTCAGCATTAAACAAGGCGTGGTGCGCGTTTTTCGCGGCGCCGAGTTTGGTGAATCACAGAAGGATTTGCTACGCGCGTGCTCGCGCGAAGACATCGATATCAACCTGCCGTTCGATGAATTACCCAAGGCCGATCAGGATTTCGTAATCGAAGGAGAGAGGCGATCAGCCGAATACACCGACGAAGACTATGAAGACGATCGCTGGTATGGAGTACGCGGCTTTTTTCGCTGGCTGGAAAGCAAGACCTACAAAATGCATGTCCGCGTGTTGCTCAGCCGCTATCGCGCATATGTCACCTGTCCTAAATGCAACGGCGGTCGCTACCAGCCCGAAGCGCGGAATTATAAGGTCCGCGGAGCGCACGCGGCCTCGCCTGCTTTTTCCGGTGCCTCGCCGGAAACTCTTCTGACGCTTCCCGAATTCCAGGCGCTCTCGATTTCCAACGCTCGCGATCTTCTACGCACGATCGAAGGTTCGCCTGATGACAAAACAGCGCACATGTTGCGGGACGAAATTTGCGCGCGCCTCAACTATCTCTGCGAAGTCGGTGTCGGTTACCTCACGCTCGACCGGTCCACGCGCACATTAAGCGGCGGTGAAGTGCAGCGCGTAAATCTCACCACGTGCCTCGGCGCTTCACTGGCAAACACGCTTTTTGTGATGGACGAGCCGAGCATTGGATTACACCCGCGCGATGTCGGGCAATTGGTGCGCGTGATGCATAATCTGCGCGACAAAGGCAACACCTTGCTGGTCGTCGAACACGAGGAACAAATCATTCGCGCAGCGGACAATTTGATCGATCTCGGCCCGGGCCGCGGTGAACACGGCGGCGACTTGGTTTGGAATGGACCGCTGGATGAACTTCCTAGCGCGTGGTCCGGCGAATCCGGGGAGCGCACGCATTCTGCGTGCTGGTGAAGGCATTCTGCCTTCACGAACTTTTGGAGGTCACTCGAACAGTGCCGAGCTCGAAGCAAAAGCGATTTCGTGCTCAGAAAAGTTCGTCGCCGCAGAATGCGGCGACCAGCACGCTACAAGCGTGCGCTCCCCAATCCTTGACGCGCGATTACCTGACGAATCGCAAATTCATTCCAATTCCAAAAACGCGGCGAAAATGGACTTCGTCGATCAAGATCCTTGGCGCGCGACAGCACAATTTGAAAAATATCAACGTCGAGTTGCCACTCGGAATCTTCACGTGCGTAACTGGAGTGTCCGGGTCCGGCAAATCCACTCTGGTTCACGATGTGCTGTACCGAAATCTGCTGCGCGCCAAGGGACAATCCTCAGATCAGGAATCTGGCGCATGCAAATCGATTACCGGCGCGCACCGAATTGGCGATGTGGTGATGGTGGATCAGTCACCGCTTGCTCGCACCCCGCGTTCAACTCCGATTCTTTACCTCGGTTTGTTTGATCAAGTCCGTGAATTGTTCGCCGCGCAACCGGAGGCGATGGCTCAGGGACTGACGGCAGGCGCCTTTTCGTTTAACTCCGGTAACGGGCGTTGCGAACGTTGCTGCGGCACAGGTTATGAAAAGATCGAGATGCAATTCTTGAGCGACCTTTATGTGCGCTGCGCAGAATGCGAAGGCAAACGTTTCCAGCCGCACGTGCTGAAGGTGCAACTCCATGGCAAATCGATTCACGACGTCCTTGAACTCACGGTCAGTGAAGCCATCGAGCTCTTTGCTCGGCTCGGGGAAGAGAAAATCGGCGAGACACCCTCACCTCAATCCTCTCCCTGGCAGGAAGGCGCGGACGCGAAGCGCCAGGTGAGGGTCGATCCGTGCGCGCGGATTTCTACCGGCCTCAAAGTACTCGACGAAGTCGGGCTTGGTTATCTGCGGCTGGGTCAGCCGTTGAACACGCTCTCAGGCGGCGAATCGCAGCGGCTGAAGCTAGTGGGACATTTGTCGGACGCTTCCGGCACCCGCAATCTTTTCATCTTCGACGAGCCAACCACGGGACTGCATTTCGACGACGTGGCGATGCTGCTGGAATTATTTCAGCGGCTTGTGGACCGCGGGCATTCGCTCGTGGTGATCGAGCACAACCTGGAGGTGATTAAGTGCGCCGATTGGATCATCGATCTTGGCCCGGAAGCTGGTGATGCAGGCGGTGAAATCGTCGCAACCGGGATGCCCGAACAAATTGCGGCGACAAGAAATTCACACACCGGGAGATTCTTGCGACGCCTTCTATCGAAATTTCCCAAACCGTTGCATGTCATCCCGAGCCGCGAAGACGGCGAGGGATCTCACGAAATCTTGCACGAGTTGGAGAGGTCCTTCGCATACGCTCAGGATGACAGAGCAGAGTTAGCGCGAGCCGCAGAAACAGCTCCGCGATTCTGGCGCGGCTAATCGCAATGGCGCGATTCATGTTCACGGCGCGCGCGAGCACAATCTCAAGAACATCGATCTAAAAATCCCACGGGAACAATTAGTGGTCATCACCGGCCTGAGTGGTTCCGGCAAATCGACGGTCGCCTTCGACATCCTATTCGCCGAGGGACAACGCCGGTTCCTCGATAGCATGTCGCCTTATGCGCGGCAATTCGTGGAGCAACTCGAAAAACCAGATGTTGATCTGGTGAGCGGATTGCCCCCGACTGTCGCCATCGAGCAACGTGTGACTCGCGGCGGAGGCAAATCGACGGTCGCGACGGTTACGGAGGTTTACCATTTTCTGCGCCTTTTGTTCGCAAAAACCGGAACACAGTTTTGCCCTGACTGCGATTTGTCTGTCGAAAAACAAAGCGCGGCTTCTATTGTGAAACAGATCGAGACGGCCGCGAAACGGGGTCCATTGAAGGTGCTCGCGCCTCTGGTGAAAGCTCGCAAAGGTTTTCACACCGATGTCGCGCGATGGGCAGAACGCCAGGGATTCGACACTCTGTACGTAGACGGAAAGCTACTCCCCGTAACGCAGTTTCGGAAACTGGAGCGTTTCAAAGAACACACCATTGACGTGGTGGTCGGCGTGATTGATCGACGGCGAATCGCCAGTGCGCGCGAGATTACGCGACGCGCTCTCGAGATTGGCCGAGGCACAGCTCGCCTGCTCGATGCAAGAAATCGCCTCACGATCATGAGCACCGAGATGAGTTGCCCGAACTGCGGCCGCGCATTTGAGGAACTCGATCCACGTTTGTTCTCATTTCAATTCGCCGCATGGGATGTGCGAAGAATGTGGCGGGTTTGGTGAAATTTGGGACCACGATGTGCAAACGGGCGCGAACCGTGATGGCGAATCTGTTCTGGAAAACGAGCTGGCGGCCGAACGCGAATCCGAATGGATCGACGAAAGCGAAGCGCGCGAATGCCCAAGTTGTCACGGCTCGCGTCTAAACGCGGAGGCGCGTCATGTGCGGGTGCAAGGCTATACCATCGATCAATTCACGGATCTCTCGGCGGGTGAAGCGTCGCGCGCGATCTCGAAACTAAGATTCAAAGGAAGGGATCAGACGGTAGCCGCCGGTCTCATTCCCGAGATTCAACAACGATTGCATTTCATGGAGACCGTCGGACTCGGTTACCTCGCGCTTGGACGCTCGGCAAAAACATTAAGCGGCGGTGAATCGCAGCGAATCCGTTTGGCTGCGCAACTCGGTTCAAATTTGCGCGGCGTGCTTTATGTCCTGGACGAGCCAACGATTGGTTTGCATCCGCGCGATAATCAGCGCTTGCTCGACACGCTCACTACGCTGCGGGACAAGGGCAATTCATTGATCGTGGTCGAGCACGACGAAGAAACGATGCGGCGTGCCGATCACATCGTCGACCTCGGACCGCGCGCGGGAATCCACGGCGGCGAGGTGGTGGTGAGCGGAACGCTGAGCGATGTCCAAAAAAATCCAAATTCCGAAACCGCGCGTTGCTTGAAATCGCAGCCGTGTCATCCGATCCGGGGATCACGCCGCTCGCTGCGCGATGTCGAAAACTGGATCGAGATCAGGAGTGCGCGAGCGAACAATTTGAAAAACATCAATGTACGTTTCCCCGTCGGCAGGTTGTCGGTGATTACCGGAATTTCGGGCTCGGGCAAATCAACGCTGATGCATGATGTGTTGTTGCCGCGTGTTCGGGAAACTCTGGGGAGCGCACGCTTTCAGCGTGCTGGTGAAGGCATTCTGCCTTCACGAACTTCGCAATTGCGTCTGTGGCCGGATAAGCCGCGAAAGGACAAAAGTTCGTTGCCGCAAAATGCGGCAACCAGCACGCTACAAGCGTGCGCTCCCCAGAATGTCGGCGTCATCGCCGCCGTGTACGAAGTCGATCAGTCGCCGATCGGAAAAACCTCGCGTTCGACGCCGGGTACCTACGTGAAAGTGTTCGACGAAATTCGAAATCTGTACGCGCAATTGCCTGTATCACGAATGCGCGGCTATTCGCCGAGCCGATTTTCGTTTAATGCGGAAGGCGGCCGCTGCGAGGCGTGCAAGGGCCAGGGAGTGATTAAGCTCGAGATGAACTTTCTGCCCAGCAGTTACGTCTCGTGTGAAGATTGCCACGGCTCGCGGTACAACGCGCAGACGCTGGAGGTTCTCTACAATGAGAAATCGATTGGCGACGTGATGGAAATGACTATCGAAGAAGCTGCGCAATTCTTTTCAGCGCATCCGAAAATAGCCCGCCCACTTTCTCTCCTGGTCGATACCGGCCTTGGGTATCTGAAGCTCGGGCAACCGAGTCCCACTTTAAGCGGCGGCGAAGCGCAGCGCCTTAAGCTGGTGACGCAATTGAAACGCGGTGTGAGTCGCGCAGCCGACGAGCGGATTCGAAAAATGCGCAAGCCCGCATCGACATTATATCTGCTCGAGGAACCAACCATTGGACTGCACATGGCAGACATTGAATTGCTCCTCAATGTGCTGCACCGGCTCGTTGACGAAGGAAATACCGTCATTGTCATCGAACACAATCTCAGTGTGATTGCCGAAGCCGATTACATCGTGGATCTCGGGCCGGAAGCAGGCGCCAATGGAGGCGAAGTAGTCGCTTTCGGAACACCGGAACAGGTCGCGAAGAGTCGAGTCAGCCGGACCGCACCTTTCTTGCGAAAAATTTTGAAGACACCGCGTTCGAAAGCAGCGTTGTCATCCTGAGCGGAGCGAAGCGGAGTCGAAGGATTCGCTGTACGTTTCGCAACGGGATTCCTCGACTTCGCTCGGAATGACAGACAGAATCGCGGCGCAAATGTTCGCGTACTATCTGCACAATCTCGATCCGATCATTTTCCGGATCTACGACAATGTTGGGCCGCGCTGGTATGGGCTCGCTTATGTGGCTGCATTTGTATCGAGCTATTTCCTTTTCCTTTGGCTGTCCAAGCGCGGATATGCCGATCTGCCGCCGCAACGCGTTAGCGATTTCATCACCGGCTGCGCGCTGTTCGGCGTAATCGTTGGCGGACGTCTCGGCTACGTTTTCTTTTACAAGCCGGAAATGTTGCGCGAGCCATTGTCGATTTTGCGTGTTTGGGAAGGCGGGATGTCGAGTCACGGCGGGATGGTTGGCTTGTTGCTGTTCACGCTTTACTACGCGCGCCGGCACAAAATTTCGTGGCTGAACCTCGGCGACAATCTTGTCGTAACTGCGCCGCTCGGATTGTTCTTCGGACGATGCGCGAACTTCATAAATGGCGAGCTGTACGGGCGGATCGCAAATGTCCCCTGGGCGATGCAATTTCCGAAGGAACTGTTCGATCATCCCCAGGAAGCGACGAGTGCAGTCGCAGCATGCGCCCAGATCGATCCATCGTTGACCACACCAGATGCAATCATCGGCGCAGTGCGCAGTCAGTCAGGGGTGGCGAATGCGCTGCGCTCAATTCTGTCGCCACGGCATCCGTCGCAACTGTATGAGGCCTTCTTCGAGGGCCTCGCGTTGTTCGCAATTTTGTGGTTTGTGCGGACGCGAACGCGCCAACCCAACGGCGTTCTGACCGGATTGTTTTTCATTTGTTACGCGATCTTTCGAATCGTGGTCGAAAATTTCCGCGAGCCCGATGCCGAACTGATCGGGCCGTTCACGCGTGGCCAATTCTTTTCGTTTTTCCTGATTGTGATTGGCGCCGCATTTATCGTGGCGGCAAAGAGGCGACCCACGTTCCCGACTAGGAGATAGTCATTCCGAGCAAGGTCGAGGAATCCCGTTGCAAAACGTATCGCTAATTTCGCGGGATCCTTCGACTCCGCTTCGCTGCGCTCAGGATGACAGCGCGTTTCGGGGTGGCATTTCCGCAAAACGGCGTTATTACTAATCCCGGTGACTGGGGAATGCTCGTTCCGGAAATCGTAGCGGCCGGCGGCGGTCTGCTGTTTGCGTTCGATCACGCGACAATCGCGGGCAAAATCGTTCTCACTCTTCTGGCTGTCGTATCGATTTTCAGTTGGTCGATCATGATCACGAAACTTCGCGTGATCCGTTTCGCCCGGAGACAGAACGCTCGTTTCCTCGCTGCTTTTCACAAAGACCGACAGCCGCTTCGCCTATTTGAGAAAAACGCGCGCTTTCCAGGCGCGCCCGTTTTCAATGTGTACCGCGCGGGCTGTGAGGAAATGACATTCCATCTGCTCGGATCATCCGAGGTGGATGACACCTTTCGCGCCCGTCTTGAGATCGCTGACAAGATTTCACCGGCGCAAATGGGCGCGGTCAACGCCGCAATGGAACGTGCGGTAGGCGAGACAGCGCTTTCGCTCGAATCGCAGATGATTCTGCTCGCTACCGCAGTGAGCGGTTCGCCCTTTCTTGGATTGCTCGGCACGGTATGGGGCGTGATGGATGCGTTCGTTGGCGTTGCTGAGGCGGGCTCACCCAACCTCGTCGCAATGGCACCCGGCGTATCCGGCGCGTTAATTACGACCGTCACGGCGCTCTGCGTCGCGATTCCGGCAATGTTCGGCTACAACTTTCTCGTCACCAGCATTCGCGGGATCATCGTGGAGATGGACAACTTCGCGGCCGAGCTCGCATCCGAGTTCGAGCACAAGTACGTCGATCATGGGTCGCGGGAATCCGCGTTTCGCAGATGAGAAGCATGCTTTCTTGGTTCGACATTGAGCGTTCGGCGTTGGGCGTTCGGCGTTTTCTGCAAATCCTTTTCAACGTCAAACGCCCAACGTCCAACTCCGAACGTCGAAGAAAGGGCAGATGAGACGTTACTCGCAACGCCAGAATCTCTCCACGTTGAGCGAGATCAATATCACTCCGCTGCTAGATCTCGCTTTTGTGTTGCTAATCATATTCATGATTACTACGCCGCTGCTTGAAAGCAGTATGAACCTGGTCATCCCATCCAGTGGCACGAAAAATCCGCCCATCAACACGTCGCAGGTGCAAACTGTCTCAATCGATCGGACGGACGTGATCCGGTTCAATAATCAGACGATGAACCTGGAAAGTCTGACGACGCAGTTGGTGCAGTTGAAACAGGCGAAGCCGGATATCGCCATTGTGATTCGACCCGATCATGACTTGCCCGTGCAAAAATTGATCGGCGTGATGGACGCGTTGCAACGCGCGGGAGTGACGAAGGTAGGTATCGCCACCAAAGCAGAGCGGAATTAAATGGCGAACGGGCCGCCTTCACAAAGATACCGTGCGCCAGGCGGGCGTTTTTGGGGAAACGTCTTCCTGATCGCGCTGGCGCACGTCGCGCTGATTGCAGGACTAATCCGCTGGAGTGTTGCAGCGCGGGCTTCATCGAATCCAGAGAGCATCGTGTGGTTAGGTGGCCAGGGAGATCTCTCCGCAAACGAAACGGAAAAACAAGAACCGCCACCAGTAAAGCAGCCAGCCACTGACACTGAATCCAACGAGTCCGAAAAGGATGAAGCCGTAGACGAAAAGCCTGTCGTAACAACCGCAAAAAGCGAAATCGAATTGCCAACGGCTACTCCGAAACCGACGGCAACAGCAACACCGCTGCCGAAGCCGAGCGCCACTCCTGCTGTAAGAGCCAAGACAACGCCAAATCCACTCCCAACACCTGCCCGCAATGCTGCGCATAACGTTGCAGGCGGGCCAACTCCCAGGAAAAAGCTGCTGGCGAAAGCTTCTCCAAAACCGGCGGCAAAACCGAAGTCGAGTCCACCGAAAGCGAACGCTAAGTCAGAGAAAGAGGACAAAATTGTCCTCGCAAAAAAGGATTCCGCGCCTCAGAGCGGAAGCGGGCAAAGCGGATCAACAGGCAAGGCTGGCAGCGCGAGCGGCGGAAGCAGTGCGTCCGAATTTGGGTGGTACGGCAACATGCTGCATGACCGCTTTTACAGTGCGTGGATCCAGCCGACTACCAACGTGCCGTCGGGCGCGAAAATTTCCACGCTCGTGAACGTGCGAATCGAAAAGGACGGCCGCGTTTCGAAATTCGAAATCGCCAAACCATCAGGGAACGCCACAGTGAATGAATCGGTGGTGGCGGTTGCGAAACAAATCAGCCAGGTTGACCCGCCGCCGACGGGGCTAATCAAGGGCGATCATTACGATGTAAAAATCAATTTCGAACTGAATACCGAGGAGAAACAGGAGAACTGATCCGAAGAATCTTCGGCCAGAAGGCCGAAAGCGACCCGCAAGACGGGCGCGCTCTTGCCAAACCTATGCGGCGAATTTCTGTTCGATGAGGCGGTGCAAATGATCGGCTATCACGGGCTGATCGAGCCGTTGGATCACTTCGTCCAAAAAGCCGGTGACGAGGAGGCGCTGAGCGATTTTCGTGGGAATGCCGCGGGTGCGTAGATAGAAGAGTTCGTCTTCGTCGATCTGGCCAGAGGTTGCGCCGTGGGTGCAACGAACATTATCGGCGAGGATTTCCAGGCCGGGCATCGAATTGGCTTCGGCGTCGTCGCTCAAGAGAAGGTTGCGAACTTTTTGATAAGCGTCGGTGAAGTGAGCGTGCGGTTCCACGCGGATGAGCCCGCCAAAAATCGTGCGAGCGCGATCGTCGAGCGCGTTTTTGTAAAGCAAGTCGCTCGCCGTGCGCGGCGAAACGTGGTCCTGCAAGGTGCGGGCGTCGAATTCCTGTTGGTGTTTTGCGACTGCGACAGCCAACAGATCGCTGCGACCGCCTTCGCCAATGAGACGGCTCAGACTTTCGAACCGCGAATATTTTGCTCCTACGTTCAAATTCAGGCTCATAGCTGAAGCATCGTGATCGACCACCGTGGAGTTCATTTGTAATGCGATCACGTTACTGGCCCACTCCTGGGCGCACACGTATGTCACCTTTGCGCCAGGACCGGCGATGAGGTCGTTCACGCCACAAGCGAAGCCGGGCGCGGTTCGGCTGCACGACCGGAAATGCTCGATCACCGTGACCTTAGCTAACTCGTCGGCCACGAGGAGCAGATGCGGGAAAACCGACATATTGTCGTGGCGCAGCCAATGGAAGATTTCGATTGGCAATTCGATTTCCAGTCCGCGCGGCACGAACAGGAACGTTCCCGTCGAAACGAGTGCTTTGTGTAACGCGGCGAACTTTGCCGAGCCAAGCTTCGCTTCGGTGGACATGAAATATTTCCGGAAGAAATCGGCGTGCTCCACCATGGCGCGCTCGAGCGGCTGAAAAATTACGCCGCGTTTTTTTAGATCTTCAGAGACGACGTCGCGCTCAACCAATTGGTCGTTCGCGAAGATCATCCGACCCGCGTACTGCTCGAGGCCGCGCGAATATTTTAGAATATTTTTCCGGTCGTCTTCAGAAAGCGGCGGACTGGTCTTGAACGGCGCCAGATCGAGGAGACCGACGTTCGAGAATCGCCACGCCTGATTTTTTCGGGTCGGCTGCGGCAGGGATTCGAATTGATCCCATGCCGCGCGTTGCTGATCGCGGAACCACTCGGGCAAATCGCGCAGCTCGGCGACGCCGGAAAGAATTGATCCGGTCTGCGTTTTTTCGTGATCGACGACTGAGGACATAATAAAGCTTTTGACTAGAACGGCGGTCAGAGACCGCCGTTACAACAGATTCGTTAGGCCGAAATCTCTAGCCGACCGAGCCTTCCATTTCGAGCTCGATCAGCCGTTTGAGCTCGACGCTGTATTCCATTGGGAATTGGCGCACGAGATCGTTGACGAAACCGTTCACGCTCAAACTCATCGCCTGCGCCTCGCTGAGACCGCGCTGTTGCATGTAGAAAATTTGGTCCGAACTAACCTGGCTGACGCTAGCTTCGTGCTGCACGGCGTTACCAGTCCCGCGCACGGTGATTGCCGGATAGGTGTCCGTGCGCGACGTCGCGTTGATGAGCAACGCGTCGCACTCAGTATTGTTTTTACAGTTCTTTAAATGTTTCGGCACGTGCACCAAGCCGCGGTAAGTGGCACGTCCTTTCCCGATCGAAATAGATTTGGAAATGATGTTGCTGGTCGTTTCATCGGCGGCATGAATCATCTTCGCGCCGGTGTCCTGGTGCTGACCATCATTGGCAAGCGCGATGGATAAAACTTCGCCGCGCGCCTTGCGACCTTTCATGATAACACCGGGATACTTCATCGTGAGGCGGGAGCCGATGTTGCAATCAATCCATTTCACCTCCGCGTTTTCCTGCGCGAGCCCGCGTTTTGTCACGAGATTGAAAACGTTCGAAGCCCAATTCTGCACCGTGATGTACTGAATTTTCGCGCCCTTAAGTGCCACGAGTTCGACGACAGCGCTGTGCAGCGTTGGCGTATTAAACTTCGGCGCAGTGCAGCCTTCCATGTAAGTGACTTCCGAGCCCTCATCCGCGATAATGAGGGTGCGCTCGAACTGCCCGAAGTTCTCTGCATTGATACGAAAGTATGCCTGTAGCGGATGCTTCACTTTCACCCCGGGCGGGACATAGATGAAAGAACCGCCGCTAAACACAGCAGAGTTCAGCGCGCTGAACTTGTTGTCGCCAACCGGAATGACTTTGCTGAACCAGGGGCGGAAAATTTCCGGATAATTCTTGAGCCCCTCTCGCGAGCCGACAAAGATCACACCCTGTTCGCCGACAGCCTTCTTGATGTTGGAGTAGACTGCCTCGCTGTCGAACTGCGCCTCGACGCCTGCGAGAAATTTTCGTTCCTGCTCTGGAATGCCGAGTCGCTCGAAGGTGCGTTTAATGTCATCCGGCACTTCTTCCCAGGTGCGCTTCGTTTCGGTGCCCGGGGAGAGATAATAACGGATCTTATCAAAGTCGATGGCCTCGAGTTCCTTGCTTGCCCAGTGCGTGGGGAGCGGTTTCTCCCAGAATGTCTTCAAAGCGCGCAGACGAAAATCGCGCACCCAATCCGGATCCTCCTTCACATCCGCGATGTAGTGGATCGTGCGCTCGCTCAAACCCGCGCCCGCGTCGCGCACGTGAGCTTCCGGGTAAGAGAAGTCGCCCTTACCGCGATCGATATTGATGGCTGTGGTTTCGTTTTTCATTTGTTCTTACCTGGTAAATACGGGTTCGGCAGCCTGCTCGCGTGCCCAATCGTAACCTCTTTCCTCGAGTTCTAGAGCGAGTTCTTTTCGCCCGCTTCTGACGATTCGCCCTCCGACCATTACGTGGACATGGTCGGGAACGATGTAGTTCAAAAGCCGCTGATAATGCGTGATTAACAGTATGCCAAGGTTCGGCCCGCGCAACGAATTGACGCCGTGCGCGACGGTCTTCAGCGCGTCGATGTCAAGGCCGCTATCGGTCTCATCAAGCACGGCATATTGTGGCTCGAGCATGGCCATTTGCAGAATTTCCGCGCGCTTTTTTTCACCGCCGGAGAAGCCTTCGTTAACCGACCGCGAAGTAAACGAACGATCCATGCCCAACAATTCCATCTTTTCGTAGAGCCTGGCGTAATAATCAGTGGCCTCCAGCTCTTCGCCTTCCGGCAGACGCGCTTGCAATGCTGCCCGGAGAAAATTGGCAATAGTCACGCCCGGAATTTCACTCGGATACTGGAAAGCCAGAAACAGACCGCGTCGCGCCCGTTCATCCGGATCAAGTTCCAGAAGATTTTCGCCATTCATCAAAATCTTTCCCGCGATTACGCGGTAATCGGGATGTCCGGCTAAAACCTTCGCCAGCGTGCTTTTCCCCGAGCCATTAGGGCCCATTAATGCATGCACTTCGCCGCGCGGAACAGTCAGGGTAAGGCCGCGCACAATTTCCTGATCGGCGACGGCGACTCGTAGATTTTCTACTCTCAATTCGTTCATAAAGCCGGACCCAAACTATACTTCAGTTCGAGGGATTTGCGAACCGCGTAAAAGGCTTTGCCTCACGCGGCTCGAAAGAGGCAAAGCGCGGCCCCACCGGCGGAGCCACGTGAGCTCGAAAACGCTTTTACCTGGCTACCCCGCATGGATTCGAACCATGAATAACGCCTCCAAAGGGCGCTGTGTTACCGTTACACCACGGGGTATTTCAAAGGAGAACTTAGATTGGCCATTTTGGATCAAATCGCAATTAAGAAACTGTTCGACGGACTTGGATTCGAACCAAGAATAACCCCGAAAGCTTTAGGACCGTGTTACCGTCGAACCACGGGGTAGTAGGATCTGCGGTTTAGATTCGCAAATTTCGCCGCGGCCGCAATTTCCAAAATGTATTCGGGTGTGGCTAAAACGCGGCTCTTTCAAATACGCGATCCGGAGATCAAGCTCTCTTAGGCTCAAACGCCGAGCAACTAGCCGCCAAAATCACGGTTGAATGAATGGCGGTGCAGCCAGATCGTAGTTGTGCCGCGGCCAATGAGGCCGGTTATGGAGCGCACGACATTCCTCAAGAATTACCGCATTCGTCTTCAATATGACGGTACGCCGTACCAACCCCTGAGCACCGGTCCCGCAACGAGCTACGAAGCTGTGGATGAGAGAACCGGGGAGCCAGTCTCTGTGACGTTAATCCCGGCAGCCAGTTTCGATCGAGCCGAGCGCGAGGGATTTGAAAAACATATATCGTCGGCGCAGAAGCTGCAGCATGTTAATATCGCCAGCATTCGCGATTTCGGACGCGAAGGCGACGATTACATTTACGTGTCCGAGCAGCTTGCAGGTGAGCCACTTGCATCATGGGTGCGCAGCCACGGACCGATGCCGGCTGACGCTGCACTACGAGTGAGCGAACAGATCGTGAGTGTGTTATCCTCGGCGAGTTTCCACAAGCTCCCGTATCCGCCCATTCAGCCCTCGGACATCATGCTGGTGCCAGGGCAGACAGCGGAGGGCACTTGGCCGTTGGTGAAGGTCACCAACTTTGGCTTGCCGGCGCTCATGCCTCAGTCCGAGCCTCAGCCAATCGCACCTGATGTGCCTGGCAAACCCGCCATCGAACAGGTCGTGGATGATCAACAATTCAGCGACCCGACGAGCGATATCAGTTCGGAAATCTATTCACTCGGTGTGACCCTCTATTTTCTGCTGACCGGGATTGCGCTCTCAGCCGAGGCGCTTCAGCGCGGACCAAAATTTTCAGGGTTTCCAAAGCCGTTGCGAGTCGTATTAGGCCGGTTGTTGCATCGCGACCCCAATCAGCGTCCAAAGGATTTGCTCGTCGTTACGGAAATGATTCGGGAATCGCTTGGGAAAATCGAGCGCCGGCGCACACTATCCGATCGGTACGGTATCCCGCTTAGGACAAGCGTTCCGCCGCCGAGACAAGCGCAGCCGCGGCGACTTGTGCGAACCGCGGTGGTGGTTGGCGTCCTGTTGTTGCTGGCAGCGGCAATCGCGCCCGTGGTTTTCCCTGACTCAATCGGCAAGTTGATTCGCGGCATGCAAGAGCCAAAGCAAGTTGGCGTTCTGGTTGGTGTCCCGGAGTCTTCCCCAGCGGCGAGTCAGCCAACGACTCAAGTCACTGGAAACACTTCGACATCGCCTCCCGCCGTTGTGTCGTCGCAACCGGTGAACCCAAATGCCCTACCTGAAACGCCGGCTCCGGCAACTGCCGCGACGACTCCGAATCCGTTTCATGTTTCACCGGCCGATGTTCAGCAGGCTCAAATAGCGAACGCTCAATCGCACGGCGCCGCTCCGCCGAGTGCAGCGGCGAATGCAGTGGTAGCTACACCCGACACCTCTACTTCGACGGACACAGCCGCAAACTCATCAGCGCAGGCAAACACTGAACCGCCGCCAGCTACCGCAAGCCGGTCCGCTGCTGAGAATAAAAGGAAATCTGTTGCGTCAACAGCCAAACGCCCTGCCTCCAGCCGAAGTTCGGCCGCGGATTCCGGGCGAGGCCGCACTCATTCGGTGCGCAGCCGCGTTACGGGTATTACGTCCGATGGGCGATTGATCCTGCGTTTGCCTTCCGGGCGCACTGCCATCGTCGCGCCAGACGGCGAAGAATCCGTGCCCCGCCATCGGAACCGGGCGTACATTGACCGTGATCAGATGTTCGGTCCTCCGCCCGGATTTGAGCCCGATTACTCCCCTGACGATTGAAACGGGGTAGCCTGATTCGCGCGCACACCGAAATCGCGGCTTCGGTAACTGACCAGCCGCCAATGATTTTTATCGAAAAAAAAGCTTGCCACGGTTTGTGATTTCCGGCATACCTCGCGCTCGTGCGGAGACAACCACTCTTCTTAGCACTAGCAACTGCATTGGTTTCGGTGACGTTCAGCGCGGGTGCACGTGCCCAAGGCTTGGCGCCGACCAGTTTGGGCGGCGACAGTCGAAGCGATGAAGCCACGAACGATGTAGTCCAGGTGATCACGGCGAAGACAGCGCCGGCGATCTCTAAAAAAACGCGAAAACTCCTCACAGAATCGGTCCGCACGAGCGCTGAAAAGCCGATGCGGGTAGCTGCGCAAAAGCCGACGCAAGAAGTCGAGAAGGCGCCCGCCCGCTCGACCTTCACGATGGATCCGGTGCGCCCGATGAATCAGCCGGCCGTAACTCAAACGGTGCAGCATGGCAGCCGTTTCAGTTTCAGATCTCCGCAGGGTAAAAAGGAATCCGTAGCCGTGATTAGCGACTATTATCCGAACCGAATCGTTTACCCGCTTGCCCAAGTCGATCGGCGAATCGACAACAGATTAGTGCAGGCAGCAACGCTCGCTCAGGAGCGCGCCCATGCGCATTCGCGGTCGCGATGCTGGCACTACGTCAAAGATGCGTTGCTCGCTTCAGGAGTCATCGATTCCCGCCCGAAGACCGAGCTTGCCAGAGACGCTGCGTCCGAACTCGTCAACAATTACGGATTCAAAAGACTGTCGATAACGGATCCGTTCTCTGCGCCTGTTGGTTCGGTGCTCGTCTATGGTACCGCGCGAAGCGTTGGTCATGTTGAAATTCGCACCAAGGATGGTTTCGTCAGCGACTTCCGTTCACAGATACCATCGCGTCGCCCGTTGATGGGCGTTTACGCAAAGCTGTAGGTTTCTTCCTCGGCCTGGAAAAACGTCAGATCGACTGATCTTGGTTCTGTCGCAGCTAGTCACGCCTGCGGCTGGCAAAGACATGAAGTGGTGTCAGCGGCAGCCTGCTGACGGTCGCTAGATTATTCGGCCTCTTAGTAATTCCTGATCATGCGAACCACTGCGATGAGCATCGAGACGACTGGCCATGCCGCGATCCCAATGATCAGAACGAAAAACAAAAGCTCAGCGAAGTAATCCCGGCTTGTTTCTGCACCCAGGAATTCACTGCTTAATTTGTGGAAGGCTGGCGACTTAATGGCCGGCTGGCCAGCGGGAGAAATCGTCTCTGCTTCCGCTGCTGGACGATAGTTGTAATCCGTTAATGGAAAACTCTGGTGATGACGCCGTGCGCGATTGTCGCGACGTGAGCCGCGCTGCTTGTGACTGATTTGAACTATTGGTTTCATAATTTTTACGTTGTTAAGTGTGGTTGCGAAGTGGGTTCGGAATACCCGCGCGAAAAATCCGCGCGTGGTAAGATTCGACCACTGGGGTGCCGCGAATTGCGGGCTCCAACTTGGCGAAGTCTACGTGCCTCTATGCCGCTCGCCCGCCCCAGCGGGCAGCGCGAATCGGCGCGTTGATCAATTTCATCGGCCCTTCATGTACAGCCGTTTCCGTGTTTGTCCAGTGTCTGCCGAAGATTTCAGCTGTAAGTCCCTGTCGTCGTGGGAGAAGCGATTACGAATATTTTTCCAATTAATCATAGCTCGGGCGGTTCTGAGTGAGATCCGGGCCGGACAATTTGAAGCGTCATAAAGTGGGGATGCGCGTTCGTCCACGCCATCGCCTCTCGCTTTGTTTCAAAAAATCGGTCGACCACGATGGCCTTTAGTTGGTTCGTAGTTCGTCCGCAAAGACGAGCCGCTTTGCGACTAATGACCGCCGGTCCGGTGTCGACCGCGGTGCAGGCGCGATCAGGGAAAACAACTTTGCTGCCGTACGGAATTCGCTTGGGATCGACGGCGCAATGTCCGGAGTGTAGTCGTCGGCCGGTACTGGCGAATTTGGAGCCCTCACCCGCCCAGTAACTGGTGACACGAGCCAGGATTGACTCCTCGCGCGCGAAAGCAGCCGATGCCAGTAATAAGAAAAATATGACTGTGTAAAATAGCTTCATGGTGTTTGGGGGTTGCTCCGATGTTGTCGAGTCTCGGGTGGAGCACGCTATTCTCGATGCCGAAAGCCGCAGGAATGCAGCTTTTACTTCGGATTCGGAACAGCACCGGCGTGCTAGCCCTTGGGGGACGCGCCGATTTCTGACAACGACTCGCACGCGGCGAGCCGGCCTCTCTATAGACGAGTTGGTCGACTTGTCAATCGATCGCATTATCGCGTCGGCGCTGTCGCGCGTTTTTATTTGTGAACGAATCCGAAGCCGTTCTCGTTCGAATGGGTCGATCTCATTAGGACCGAAATGGAATATTCGTCGGTCCTGACATGTATCTCGCGAGAATATGACCGCCGGTTTGCTTGACGCATAACATGGCCATTGGCCCGCCCCGCCTTGTGGTGAAAGCGTGACAGCGCTTTTGCCGGTGATAACCTGCGCGAGATGGAAGCTGTCGATTGGGCGTCACTGAGCGATCCCGAACTTCTCGAACGCCGGATCTCCACACTCGGCTTACGCCTCGAGGAAACAGCGCTCGAACCACTGATACGGCAGCTTTACGACGAGCTCTCAGCGAGAGGCTTGGTGTTTCACCCGCCGTGTCATATTGGCGATGAATGGTTCGTCCCAGTTGGGATTCCTGCGATCTTTGTTCCGTTTTTTCTGGTGCACGACCGGCTACGCGTGCTCGAGCGCACGATGATGCTCGAAGTGGAAGGTGGGACGCCGGAGTGGTTCATGAAGTTAATGCGACATGAAGCGGGGCACGCCTACATGTACGCTTATCAACTGACGCGTCGGAAAAAATGGAAGGACTGTTTCGGACAAACATCGCGGGAGGAAACACCGGACACTTACCGGCCACGCCCGTTCAGCCGTAGTTACGTCGTTCACCTTGAGGATTGGTATGCGCAGAGTCATCCGGACGAGGATTTCGCCGAGACATTTGCGGTCTGGCTCACGCCGGAGCTCGATTGGCGCAAAAATTACGCTGGCTGGCCGGCGCTACGAAAAATGGAATACATTGATGAGCTGATGCGCTCGCTCGCAGGCAAGCCACCAGTGCACACGCCGCAATATCGCGTCGCCGATTACGATTGTCTCAACGTAAAGCTCAAAACGTATTACGCGCACAAACGCAAGCTTAACGAAGATACGTATCCAGATTTTTACGATGCCGATCTGCGACAGCTCTTCGCCGCACCGGCTGGGATTAAGGCAGGCGCCTATTTGCGCCGACGGAGGCGGCGATTACTGAATGCGGTTTGCCAATGGACAAACGAAAAGAAATTCTCCGTGAACCAGCTCCTCGCGAGACTTACCAGTCGATGTGATGAACTTGGCTTGCATGTGCTGAATGACGATCCGCAGCAGGATTTTCGTGTTACCGCTTTTATCACGACGCTGGTGATGAATTATCTTTTCACCGGCAAATTCAAGCGCACGAAATAATCGTCATGTCGAGCGAAGTCGAGACATCCTGTTGCAAAACCTTAAGGTGTTCCCCACGGGATTCCTCGACTCCGCTTCGCTCCGCTCGGAATGACCTAACATGAAAAAGAAGCTCAAAGTTCTGGTCCTGTTCGACGGCACAAGTCCTACCACCGTTGACCAGGATTTCAGTAACGAACTGAAAACGAAAGAGTGGAAAACCGAGGCGGATGTGATGAACGCACTCGGGACGTTAGGCCACACACCGGAGCATCTGGCCATCTACGACGATGTCGATCTGCTACGGCAAAAACTGGAGACGTTCGCGCCCGATGTCCTTTTCAATCTGGTCGAACAATTCAGGAACAAGTCTGAATTCGACCAGAACATTGTTTCATTTTTCGAGATGCAAGGCCTGCCGTTTACCGGCTGCGGCTCGACCGGGCTGACGCTTTGCAAGCACAAAGGCATCTCAAAAAAGATTCTGCACTATCACGGCATTCACGTGCCGAATTTCATGGTCATTCCGCGCGGTCAGCGGATCGCGCGTTTAAAGCAGCCAAAGTTTCCGCTCATCGTGAAGCCAGTGAAAGAAGAGGCGTCGTATGGGATTTCACAAGCGTCTTTCGTTGGAAATGACGAGCAGTTTCGCGAACGCGTAACTTTCATTCACGAGAAACACAACAGCGACGTCATTGCCGAGGAATACATCGAGGGTCGCGAGCTTTACGTGAGTCTGATGGGTAATGTGCGATTGACAGTTTTTGCGATTCGCGAACTTGTGTTCCGCGAAGTGCCGCCCGATGAACCGAAGATCGCTACTTTCAAAGCCAAATGGGACGAAGAATATCGAAAACGGTGGGGTTTGGAGAACCAGTTCGCCGAAAACCTCGATCCCGCGCTCGTCAGTAATATCGAGGAAAAATGCAAAGAGATTTACCGCTTGCTTACAATCGACGGCTACGCGCGAATCGATCTGCGCCTGACAGCCGAAAACAAACTCTATTTCATCGAGGCGAATCCGAATCCCATTCTCGCCGCCGACGAAGACTTCGCGCTCGCAGCCGGAAAGGCAGGCCTGTCATATCCGCAACTCATCGAGCGAATCGTCCGGCAAGGGATGAAAGCGGTTCGCGATTGAAGAGCACACGCTCAACGTTCAACACCCAACTCGAACGCAGACACGATTTCGTTTTCGACTAAGCTGACATATGAGCGTGCAAGTCTATGGATGCAATCATGTCGCGATTGAGGTGGATGATGTTGAAAAGGCGGTGGCCTTTTACAAAGATGTTTTCAACCTCGAACAGATGAGCGGCGGCGAGGGCGACGCGTTCTTCAAACTCGGTGACCATCAGTTTCTGGCGATTTTCGAAGTCGACAAGGTTCAGCGAGCAAACATGCGGCATTTCGGGATCATGGTTCGCGATGAAACGCAGCTCGAGGAAGTCAGAAAGAAGCTTACTCAGAAATACAAACTCAAGTTGGAGCCGCCGTTCCGCTGCGACTTTCGCGATCCATGGGGAAATCGCATTCAGGTGGTCGATCTTCACGATGAGTCACTGGTGTGGCTGTTGCCTTATCGCGAGGTGCAGAAAACGGGGGTTAAATTCGGAACATAGGCTTGTAGCCTGTGCGGCCAGCGGGTTTGAAACCCGCTGTTTCTTGGTCAGCGGAGTTGAACTCCGCTGGGCGCACAGACCTGGAGGTCTATGTTCCTCTGGTGCACCGCGTCGCGGACAAACAGATTTGTTGAGGTGTCAGGATGGAACTTGTGCTTGAACGATGCACGATTCGCCCGTGGCGACTGGATGATGCCGAGTCGCTGGCAAGGCACGCGAATAATCGCAAAGTCTGGCTCTCATTGCGCGATAAGTTTCCACACCCGTACACGACCGAGGACGCATGCAAATTTTTGGAAGCAACGGTCGGATTCGAGCCGATCACAATTTTTTGTATTGAGGTTAACGGCGCCGCTGTTGGCGGGATTGGAATTCATTTAGGAAGTGATGTGCATCGGCGCACTGCCGAACTGGGCTACTGGCTCGGCGAGCAGTTCTGGGCACGCGGCATTATGACGGAAGCGGTTGGAGCGTTCACTGATTTTTGTTTCGATAGATTTTCGCTTCGGCGAATTTATGCAGAGCCTTTTGCGAACAATCGCGCTTCTGCGCGCGTGCTGGAAAAAGCCGGCTTCATTTTCGAAGGACGCCTCAAGAACAATGTGGTGAAGGACGGACAAGTTCTCGATTCATTGCTCTACGCCCGGACAAAGTAGCGCCGTGCGAGCCGGCGACTTGCGTGTCTGTTGATCACAGGCGATATGGCTCGCCTCAGCAAACCAATGATTTCATTTATCGTTCCCGCCTACAACGAAGAGCACGAGCTTTCGGACACTCTGTCTGCGATTCGAGAGGCCGCATCTGGCGCAACACAGCCTTACGAGATCATCGTGGTTGATGACGCATCAACGGACGCGACGCCGGAAATCGCTTCGGACGCAGGAGCGAAGGTGATCTCAATCAGTCGACGCCAAATCGCGGCGGCCCGGAATGCAGGCGCACGCGCTGCGCATGGCGAGTATTTGTTCTTCGTCGACGCTGACACGCGGATCAATCGATCGCATGTGAGTGGCGGGATCGCTTCTCTGGAAGCTGGTTATGCCGGAGGCAGCGCCCGAGTGGCGATGGACGGATTCATTCCCATTTGGGGACGCATGCTGTTGCGCGGGTTTTCGTCCGTTTATTTCGGCCTGAATCTTGGGGCCGGCGCATTTCTTTTCACTACACGACGCAATTTCGAGGTTATCGGCGGATTCGATGAGCAGTACTTTGCTGGCGAAGAAGTTTATTTTTCCATCGAGCTCAAAAAGGTGGGCGGCTTCAAAGTGCTGCGCGAACCGGTTGTCACATCAGGCCGGAAATTGCGCATGTATCCTGCGAAAGATTTTCTGCGCAAATTTTTTGGCGTAATCCTTCGCGGTTCCCGCGGAGTCCGTTCGCGTGCAAAGCTCAGCCTTTGGTACGACGGCAAACGAGAAAGACATCCAGCTTAAGAACAGGCCAGGTGGGGCAGGCGCGGCTGGCTTGTGCGCGGTTGCGAAGATGGGTTCTTCGGCTACAATAGGCGCTTCGTTATGGCAGAGAGCAACCAAACGTCGGATCTCAAGGAGTTCCAGTTGCATGATAAAGATACGGGCAGCGCGGATGTGCAAGTCGCACTTCTCACGCACCGGATCGAGCATCTAACTGAGCACCTCAAGATTAACCTGAAAGATCACTCTTCGCGGCGCGGTTTACTCAAAATGGTCGCGCAACGCAGGAGTCTGCTCGATTATTTGAGCAAAACGGAAGCTGATCGATACAAGAATTTACTCGAGAAGCTCAACCTTCGGAAGTAACCGCGATCGTTTCGTCAGGTTCGCTCGAAGCCACAACTAAACTAAAGAGACAATCAGCAGTCCAGGCGTAGCAATCACCTTGGATTTTAGGTTTTAGTTTCGCGTCCGCCGCGGCGGACAACGGGTTTAAAACCTACAGTCGAGGTGACCGCCTGGAACGCGAATCCAGGAAAATAACCATGCAACAAAAGGTCACCGCCAAAATCGGCGGCAATGAAATATCTATCGAAACCGGAAAAATCGCCAGGCTCGCCGATGGCGCAGTCATCGTTACGTGCGGCGACACCACTGTGCTTGTCAGCGCGGTTTCGGCCCTGGCAATCAAAGAAGGTCAGGATTACTTCCCACTAACAGTTGATTACCGCGAGAAAGCGGCAGCCGCCGGAAAATTCCCGGGCGGCTATTTCAAACGCGAAGGTCGTCCTGCGGAAAAGGAAACGCTTACATCGCGAATGATCGATCGGCCTTTGCGGCCGCTTTTTCCGAAGGGATATTTTTACGATACCCAGATCATCTCCATCCTCCTCAGCGCCGATGGCCAGAACGATCCCGACATTCTCGCGATGAACGGCGCATCCGCCGCTCTCTCTATTTCGGACATTCCTTTCGCAGGCCCGATTGGAGCGGTGCGCGTTGGTCGCGTCAACGGTGAGTTCGTTGCCAACCCGACACATGACGAACGCGCTCAGAGCGATCTCGATCTTGTCTACGTCGGCACCGAAAACGACGTGATCATGATCGAAGGCTCGGCAAAGGAAATGCCCGAAGCTGAATTTACAAAAGCACTGGAGTTCGCGCACGAACATGCGCGTGAAATGATTCAGGCCCAGAAAGAGTTGGCCTCGAGAGTGGGTAAACCAAAGCGTGACGTTCAGTTGCTCCACGTAAACCAGGAGATGGTTGATATCGCCCGCCAGGTCGCCGGCGATCGACTCGAACAGGCGCTGCGCACTGAAGGCAAAAGTGCGCGCGCAAAAGCGATCGTCGCCCTGCGAGACGAGGTAAAGATGGCGATTCTCCAAAAATTTCCCGAGGCAGATTCTTTTGCGATCTCTCAGGCATTCGAGTTTGTCGAAAAGAAACTGTTTCGCGCCAACATTCTGGAAAAACAGCAACGCGTAGACGGGCGCGGCTATCAGGATTTGCGCCAGATCACTTGCGAAGTAGGCGTGCTGCCGCGGGCACATGGCTCGTCAATTTTTCAACGGGGCGAAACTCAGGCGCTCGCGCTTGCGACGCTGGCTCCGATCGAAGAAGCACAGATGATTGACGCGTACGGCGGCGGCGAACAGTCAAAGCGCTTTATTCTGCATTACAATTTTCCACCGTTTAGTGTCGGCGAAACCGGCCGGACAGGCGGACCTGGACGACGTGAAATCGGTCATGGCGCGTTGGCCGAACGTTCGCTCGAACCGGTTGTACCGAGCGAAAACGAATTTCGTTATGCCATTCGCATTTCCAGCGAGATCATGGAGTCCAACGGCTCGACATCGATGGCCAGTGTGTGCGGCGGAATGCTCGCACTAATGGACGCAGGCGTGCCGGTGAACGGCATGGTTGCCGGAATCTCAATCGGCCTCGTTAGCGAGGCCGGTGATGACGGGCAATTGAAGCGCTACGAATTGCTCACCGACATTATCGGGTCCGAAGATCATTACGGCGATATGGATTTCAAGCTTTGCGGAACGGACGCAGGCGTGACGGGTTTTCAGCTTGACCTGAAACTTCCCGGTGTCGCTCACAAAATCATGACGGAAGCAATTCAGCGCGCGAAAGAAGCGCGTACGAAGATTCTCGAGATCATGCGTAGCACGCTGGATCAACCGCGCACAGAGTTGTCGAAATACGCGCCCCGGATCGAGACAATTAAAATCAATCCAGAGAAGATCGGCGCGCTCATCGGGCCTGGCGGCAAAACCATCAAGGGCATTGTCGCGGAAACCGGCGCCGAAATTAATATCGAAGACGACGGCTCAGTGCACATCTACGCAACGACTGGCGAGAGCATGGCGCGCGCGAAGGAAATTATCGGCGGGATGACCCGCGAAATCGAAATCGGGCAAACCTATCAGGGACGCGTCGTCACGACGAAGGAGTTCGGGGCATTTGTTGAAGTTTTCCCCGGCAAAGACGGCTTGGTGCACATTTCCGAGCTCGCGGATTTTCGAGTCAAACGCACTGAGGACGTGGTCAAGATTGGTGACATGATTTGGGTGAAATGCATCGGCATCGACGACAAAGGCCGCGTAAAACTTTCGCGCAAGGCGGCGTTGAAAGAACGCGCGGAACAAGAAACAGGCCAGACTTTGGAGCCAGTAGCGGAGCGAGACGTACGAAACGGTTCCCTGTGATCGCCCGGCAGCGATCTTCGATTTTTGTGTAGCGTAAACCCTCGTACGCTGAGGACAGCGCACTCTACAGCAAGGTACGCCGTAGTTGACAATATCTGGCACGGATGGAGTACAAGGGTGACTGAGTCATGATTACCCCGGTGCGAGTTTCCTACGCAGTGCTCGCCGCAGCAATCATTCTGGCGGGGATTCTTCATCTTGGTGTGCCGCTAGCTGGTAGTCCTGTTTTCGTATTTTGCGTTGCGCCAACTATATTCTTTCACCAGAAGAAAATGGCTGGCGCTGGCACTTTTCATTATCGCTGTGGCGGGGATTGGCAGCGCTGGGGTTTATTTTACCCGGGCTGCTATTTTGGCGTTGCCAGATGTTGCGGATACCTCGATTCCTTCGGCCAGCGCATGGGCTCAGAAGAGGCAAATCGATTTGCCCTTCAGTGATTTTGAAAGTCTCAGGCAGGTCGTGATCGGCACGCTCGGGGAGGAAGCAAATTATCTGCGCAACGTAGCGAACGTTGCCAAAGCCACGACCACGAACGTGGTTTTCAGCATTCTTGGAATCGTCGCAGCCGCGAGCCTATTTTTCAAAACCGGCCTCGACCCGTACCGGGGCACTCATCGGGTGAAGAATAATCTTTACTCCATCTGCTGCGAACAAGTCGCGAGACGCTTCCGCGATTTTTATCGAAGCTTTGAGACCGTCATGGGCGCGCAAATCACCATTTCTCTCATCAATACCGCGTTGACCGCGATCTTCCTCACGGTGGTTCACATGCCGCACGCGCCGCTGCTCATTGCGGCCACGTTTCTTTGCGGGCTCGTGCCCATCGTCGGGAACCTTTTGAGCAACACAATCATTGTCTTTGTCGCGTTGACGATCTCCCTGAAGATGGCGATTTCCGCGCTCGTCTTTCTCATCGTGATCCATAAGCTCGAGTATTTGCTGAACAGCAAAATCATCGGCGACCGGATTCGCAATCCCGTTTGGCTTACGTTAATCGCTCTTATCCTCGGCGAACGACTCATGGGGATCCCCGGCTTAATCCTCGCGCCGGTGGTACTGAATTATTTGCGCGTGGAAATGCTGACGGTGGAAGTGCCTCCTCGACACGAAGAAGTTGAAGTGTTGAGTCATTAAACAGTTAAATCGGCGCAGCGCAGCGGTTGCAACGCCTCAACGACTCGCGCATTCCACCATGACCTAAGCTGATGAAAGCGGGTTTTCTTGAAAAACTCATCGAGCGCCTCGGCCGCATCGGACCGGAAGATGTGCAGAATTATTTTCTGCGCCTGGCGCAAGAGAAAGGTTTCCTGGAAACCGTTTTCAATGCCATTCAGGAAGGCATCATCGTCGTCGATTCGAAAAGCCGAATCACTTACCTGAATGATGCGGCTTGCGGCCTATTTGGACTCGAAGCGGTCGAAGCAATCGGCAAGCGGCTGGACGAACGCATTGGAGGTCTCGATTGGGGATCGCTGACTCGGAGCGGCGGCCCGGTCAGCCACGACATGGAAATCTTTTATCCGCAAAATCGGTTCATCAATTTCTACGTTGTGCCGCTGATGATGGAACAGCGCGAACGGACTGTAGCCGGAGGCGATGACTCCGGCGGGCACGAAGCAACAATTCCTCAACCTGGCAGGCCGGGGTCATCCGCCTTCGCTAAAGCTACGGCGGACAAGCCGTCCCCGGCTACAGCAGCGGAAGAGGTTGGGCACGTAATCATCCTGCGCGACATCACTGAAAGCCGCCGCAATGCGCAGCAAACTATTGAATCGGAACGTTTGAATGCGCTGAGGTTGCTGGCTGCCGGTGTTGCCCACGAAATCGGTAATCCGCTCAACTCACTGCACATTCACTTGCAATTGATGGAGCGCAGTGTGCAAAAGCTCCACGACGGTGAAAAAGCGGAGCTCGAGCAATCGATCGATGTCGCCCTTTCCGAAGTCAACAGGCTGGATTCCATCGTAACGCAATTCTTGAAAGCCATCCGGCCATCACGTCCGCAACTGCGGCCGGAAAATGTAAATACAATCGTCGAAGAAGCAGTTCGCTTTTTCGCGCCTGAGCTTCAGGACCGTGAGATAATCGTTGAACAAGAGCTGCGCTCGGATCTGCCGTTGCTTCAGCTCGATCGCGATCAGATGAAGCAGGCGTTTTACAACGTGATCAAAAACAGCGTCGAAGCCATGCACCGCCACGGCACGTTGCGCATTCGGACCGATCTGGCCGATACGCATGTGATCGTCCGATTCGTTGACACCGGCGGCGGCATGTCGGCGGAAAACTTGAGTCGCGTATTTGAGCCTTATTTCACAACCAAAGCATCCGGCAGCGGGCTTGGATTGTTGATTGTACGTCGCATCGTGCGCGAGCACGGTGGCGAGCTCTCCATCGAAAGTAGCGAAGGGAGAGGTGTTACCCTGACGATCCGTTTGCCATTCCTCGACAAACGCATTCGCATGCTGGAAGCAGGAAAAGCCAGAGATTAGTTAGAAGATCGCTCGTAGCTGTTGTAACTAGTCACCCCGCTTGCCTGTCATGCCGAGTTGCCCAAAGAGAAACGCGTAAATGTCGGCTGACTGTTTGATGCGCTCGCTCAATGCAGTGCCGATCCCATGACCCGCGCTCGAACTGGTTCGCAAAAGAATCGGGTTCTCAGATTTGTTCGCAGCAAGCAGGCGGGCCGTCATCTTGCGCGAGTGATACGGCGCCACGCGTCCATCATTTGCGCCGGTCATCATTAGAACGGAGGGATATTTCGTTCCGTCGACGACGTGATGATAGGGCGAGTAAGCGTAAAGAGCCTTGAATTGCTCGGGATCTTTAACCGTGCCGAACTCGGTCACATTGAATGCACCGTTTGGCGCCAGTTCCACGCGCAGCATGTCGTAAATTCCTACCGAGGAGACAACCGCCCGGACCAAGTCAGGATGCTGCGTGATCATCGCGCCCATCAAGAGGCCACCGTTGCTTCCACCTTGAATCGCAAGCTTCGCCGGGCGCGTGTAATTCTCTTTGACCAAGTACTCCGCCGCAGCAGCAAAATCGTCGAAGACATTCTGCTTTTTCGTTAGGTTGCCAGCTTTGTGCCATTCTTCACCGAACTCGCCGCCGCCGCGAATATTTGCCACCACGTAGACGCCGCCGCGGTCGAACCAGAGCCGCCGCGTAAAATCAAAGTTGGGTGACATGCTGATTCCGTAGCCGCCGTACGCGTAGAGCAGCGTCGGGTTGTTTCCGTCGCGCTTCATTCCTTTTCGAGAAAGGATGTTCAGTGGAATTTTCGTGCCGTCTTTTGAGGTGGCGAACTCGCGCCGCACTTCAATATCAGCAAACGAGACAGGGGACGTGCTCTGCAGGGCCGTCTTCGCCGGCTCGGTTTTCCCATTGAGACAATGGAACCAAGCCGCCGGATCGGTATAGCTCACATCCCGGAATAGGAGCGACCCATCTTCGAGCGCGAGCAATTCCTGCACAGCAGAGATTTGTGGGGTCGAGATCTTAGTTTCATTCTTGCCATTCAGATCGAAGCGTCGGATTTGCGATGGTCCTCCAAGCAGATCGGCAACGTAGAGCGCATCGGTGCCTGGCACGACCTGCTCGATCACCGCTTCTCCGGAAGCAATAATCTCCGCAGCATTTTTCAATTCCGGCACATCGAGCGGCAGACGCAGAATCTTTCCGCGCGGCGCGTCCGCGCGCGAAAGGAGATAAAGCGCGTCATCGCGGCCGAGGCGCGCGAGTTTTATCTGATCGCTAAACTGCGTGATCTGCTTCCATGTTCCATCTGGCGCACAGCAGATAATGCGCGAAGTCCCCGCCATCGCCGTTCGCTACAGTTGCGAGAATGTGTTTGCCGTCGCGGGAAGCGGCGAGCGCGATCTCTGCGATTCGTGGGAAATCTTTGCCGATCGAATACTTGTCGTCTGTGTCGGGCGTACCGAGCTTATGAAAGTAAATCTGCTGATAAAAATTCAGATCAGCATCCGGCCGCTCGCCTTTCCTGGGAAATCGCGTGTAAAAAACGCCGGTTCCATCCGGGTTCCAAGCCGCACTGCCGCCTGCCGTGGGATATTGGACATGGGCAATCGTGTCCGACAGCGCTTTGCCCGTTGCAGTTTCGTAAAAATGAAGTGTGCCGTCTTCGCTGCCACCTTTGGAAAGTGACATCGCGACGTATTTGCCGTTCAAGGACGGTACAAACCAGTCGATCGCAGTGGTGCCTTTCGTGTCGAGGACGTTCGGATCGAGCACCACTTTTTCCGACTTAAGATCGTCTGCCGACGCGAGCGTCACCAACAGCGGCTGTTGTTTCGGCGGCTGGAATTTCATCGCGAACAAAATTCCGGGACGCGACACAAGTGAGAAATAGCTCGGCGAAGTCTTCGCGTACCACTCTTGTAACTGTTTTTCAATCGCCGCCCGATCGGGGAAGCTGTCGAGGTTTTGACGTGTCCGTTGGTTCTGCGCGTCCGACCACGCTTTCACCTCCGAGTCCTCGTCCGATTCGAGCCACTGATACGGATCTTCCACGGTTACTCCATGGTATTCGGTGGTAACTGGTTTCTTTGGAGTGTCGGGTGCTTTCTCTGCCAAAGCGGGGTTGTTGATCGTGAACGCACCGGCGACCAGACACAGGAAGAAATTGGATTTCATGCGGACAGACAATACTCGCGCGCGTTACTCGCGAAAAAGGTTTTGCTAGGGCTTGGCAGGCGCTGGTGACGCCTGCGAAGCCGCCGCGTACTTTGGCTCCTTTACCTGTTTGCGAACGGCCGCGAACAACCTTCGAATTCCAGTCAGGCTTACCTGGTTGTCGATGAAGGCTGGCAAAGGGGCACCGCTATCCGTGTAGATGGAATACGTGGCAAGTGTTTTGGCGGGTCCTTCAGGGTCAAGCCGCCAGCTGCCCTCACAAATTTTTACGCGCACTACACCTTTCTTTTCGGGCGGTCCGAGTTCATTCGCTGGCGACCACCGGCTCGTATAGACCACACCATTCGGTACGGGCAATGACTTCTTCGAAACGCGCAGTGTGTAATCACGATCTGCGCAAATCTTCGGCGACAGCCGCTGATACCCAATCATCGTGTCGCCATCTTGTTTAATCAGCCGGCATTCCGTCGTGAAAGGCATGAACTTTGGATAATTTTCGAAGTCGTCGATCACAGCGCCCACAGCACGGGTCGACGCCTCGATCGGGCCGACTGCTTTGAATTCCTTGTGCGGCGAACCTGGGCGCAGCCGGCTGTAGATTTCAAGGTCTTTGTCATGAGCCACGCTTTTCCAGTCGTGTCCTCGCCAGCAACCAGAGCGGGACAGCCGACAAGAACAATCGACATCAGACCCCGAAAGACTCGCTGACGCACGCGCGATGATACACGTTTCCGGGCGCAAGCGCCACAGAGTGGCAAGGTTTTGTCACAGCGTGGACCTCGCGCGAGCCACAGAAATGTTTTGAATCTCCATGAACTCTGCGTTCTCTGCGGTTAGTTGTTGGTTCCCTTATGGATCTTCAGCGTACGGTTCTGATTGTTGACGACGAGAAGCATACGCGCGACGGGCTGCGGCGTTTGCTCGAAAATGATTACGACGTATACGTCGCGGCCGATATTGCCGGTGCGATGGACGTGCTGGAACGCGAGCAGGTTGATGTGCTTCTAACTGACCTCCGCCTCGGCAGCGAAGATGGAATGACCCTAATCGATCGCGCACTGAAAATGTCCCGTTCGCCGATCTGCATCATGATGACTGCTTACGGCTCGGTAGATGTCGCAGTCGAGGCGATGAAACGTGGCGCTTACGATTTCGTCACCAAGCCGCTGAACCTCGACAAGGTCGAATTGCTCATCGCGCGCGCGGTGCAAAGCCGCAAACTTGAGCAGGAAAATCGCGCGCTCCGCGAACAGGTCGACGAGCGTTACGGGCTTGAAAATATCTGGGGCGATTCGCCCGCGTTGCATGAGGTGCTCGAGACAATCAAACAAGTCGCGCCTTCATCGGCCAATGTGTTGATCGAAGGCGAGAGCGGCACGGGGAAAGAATTAGCCGCGCATGCGATTCACAATTTGAGTCGGCGGAACAAAACGAAATTTGTGGCTGTACATTGCGCTGCGCTTTCGCCGCAGCTACTCGAGAGCGAATTGTTCGGGCATGAGAAAGGCGCGTTCACTGGCGCCCATGAACGGCGCATCGGCCGTTTCGAACAGGCCAATGGCGGCACACTTTTTCTTGATGAAATCGCGGAGATCGATTCGAGCACGCAAGTCAAATTGCTACGCATCATGAGCGAAGAGCGTGCATTCGAACGCGTCGGCGGCAACCAAACATTGCGTGCCGATGTGCGCCTGATCGCAGCCACGAACAAGAACCTCGAACAACTGGTGCACGAAGGAAAATTTCGGGACGACCTCTATTTTCGCCTCAACGTCGTGCGCATCGTTATGCCACCGCTACGCGAACGAAAAGAAGACATCCCGATTCTGGTCCGCGGATTTCTGCGCCATTTTTGCAGGGAAAACCAGAAACCGCTTCTCGACGTCGTGCCGGATGCCATGGACGCGCTCCTTGCGTACGATTGGCCCGGCAACATCCGCGAGCTGCGCACCGCAATAGAGCACGGCGTCGTCATGGCAACAGGAAAACAAATCACCTTACGCGATATGCCAGCGGCCGTGCGTCACGTTGCTACAGCAAAATTACCCGGCGGCGTGTCACCAACTGAAGCGTTCGGCGAAAAGACCAGCCCGCTCGATCTTCACGAGACGGAGCGAAGATTGATTGCCCAGGCGCTTGCTGCGACCGCCGGCAATATCACCGCCGCTGCTAAAAAACTCGGCATCAGCCGCCGCACGCTTCATCGCAAAATTAACGAAATGAATGTTGCGAAAAAATCTGCCGAAGGCGTGGACGCAACGTAGAGGAGCCGCTGCCAGAATTATCGATAACTAATTCCATACTCAGCCACGGCCTCGCTAGCGCTTGGCTTTGGCACTGCGAAATTTCGCGTTTACGAATCGCGGTTTGAGCGTTTCAATTAGGGCCGTGACGGAGCAGAGGAAAATCTTTGGCACGGACGGAGTGCGCGGCGTCGCAAATGTGGAGCCGGTGACGGCGGAGACGGCGCTGAAACTTGGACGCGCTGCGGCGTATGTGTTCGCGCAGATGAACCCGCGCAGGACGCCTGACGGCTCACGGCCAAAAATTGTGCTTGGAAAAGACACACGTCTTTCCGGTTACATGCTGGAGAACGCGTTGGTCGCCGGAATCACTTCGCTTGGCGTGGATGTTTTGATCATCGGGCCGTTACCTACACCGGGCGTTGCTTACATCACGCGTTCACTGCGTGCAGATGCCGGCATCGTCCTTTCCGCGTCGCATAATGCTTATCAGGACAACGGCATCAAATTCTTCCGGCACGACGGTTACAAACTGGACGATCAGATCGAGGAAAAAATCGAAAACCTCGTTTTCACGGGCGAAATCGATTCGATTCGGCCGACCGCGAATAATATTGGTCGAGCCACACGAATCGATGACGCGCTGGGACGTTACGTGGAATTTGCAAAGGCGAGTTTTCCGAGGGGAATGTCGCTCGAGGAAATGCGTGTCGCAGTAGATGTAGCAAACGGCGCGGCATACAAATCGACGCCGTGCATTTTGCGCGAGCTAGGCGCGGAGGTTGCCGTGGCGCACAATGACCCGACCGGGATCAATATTAACGACGGCTGCGGCAGCATGCATCCAACGGAAATCCAGCGGATTGTCGAAGTCAGCGGCGCAGACGTCGGCATCAGTCACGATGGCGATGCTGACCGCGTTCTTCTTTGCGACGAGGACGGCGAGATTGTCGATGGCGATGAAATCCTGGCGATCGCAGCGTTGGATTTTTTGGAATCAGGCCGGCTGGAGCAAAACACTGTCGTGGCAACGGTCATGAGCAACTTCGGTCTGGACGAAGCGCTCGCGGCGCGTGGCGGCAAAGTCGTGCGAACGAAAGTCGGCGATCGTTATGTCATTGAAGAAATGGTGCGAGCAAAAACTGAATCTCGGTGGCGAACAAAGCGGTCACGTCATTTTTCGCGACTTCACCACGACTGGCGACGGCATCATTACCGCGCTCCAAATTCTGCGAGTCATGCACAAGACCGGTCAGCCACTGAGCAAGCTCAAGTCGTGTTTGCAAAAATATCCGCAAGCCCAGCGCAACCTCGCGGTGAAAGACAAGCGCCCGTTGGCGGAGCTGGATTCTGTCATGAAGTTGGTAACAGAGGCCGAGAAAGAGTTGTCCGGTAAAGGCCGCGTGCTGCTGCGTTATTCCGGCACCGAGCCAAAAATTCGTCTACTCATTGAAGGGCGCGAGTTTGAAATGATCGACAAACAAGCAGACCGGATTGCGGACGCGATTCAGACGGCGATCGGAGCGTGATGAACACTGTCATTCCGAGCGAAGTCGAGGAATCCCGTTGCGACAGGTTGAGGATAATTTCGCGGGATCCCTCGACTTCGCGTTCGCTCCGCTCGGGATGACAATCAGTATGAGCCTTACACACGTTATAGAAGCGCTTCTGTTCAGCGCACAAAAGCCGCTCTCCATTCAAGAAATCACCGCGGCGATCAAAGGGGCTGAAAGCGATCAGGCGAGTGAGACGCCTAACGAGTTTGCGCGCGTAAAAAATGCTGAAGTTGCCGCCGCACTCGAACAACTAAAGGTGGAATACATTCAGCAGAGTCGCGCGTTTCAACTGGTCGAAAAAGCAGAAGGCTGGCAACTGGCCACCGATCCTGGCTTTGCAAAATGGGTCCGGCAGCTTTTCCCGGCACCGAAGCCGGCGCGTTTGAGTGCGCCTGCGCTGGAGACGTTGGCAATCATTGCCTATCGCCAGCCGATTACCCGCTCGGACGTAGAAGCAGTTCGCGGCGTAAATATCGATGGCGTGCTGCAAACGTTGATGGAGCGCGGTTTGGTGAAAATCGCCGGACGCGCCGAAATCCCGGGGCGACCGCTCCTCTACGAAACGACACAATTTTTTCTCGATCACTTCGGTCTGCGCAATCTTGACGAATTGCCAAACGCGGAAGAATTGCGGAGACGTTATTTGCCGGTGGCTCAACCTGTAAGTCCCGACAAGTCGGGATGATGGCGGCGAGCCAGGGTCATCGCCCCCGGCTACAACGAATCTGTAGCCGTCGCCCTGCGGGCGACGCGATCGGCGTATGAATGGCTTCTCATGGTCACGCTTCGCACAGCGAAGCGGCTACAGCGGATTGTTGCTTGCCATATTCGCAACGTCGCCGGCTGCCTTCGCCGAAATCAAAGCATCGGATTGCGAGAGTGCTGCAAAATACTCTGAGACCAGGCGTGGGAGTGCGGTGCTGGTAATGCAAAATGGCCGGACAATTTTCGAGCATTACGCAAACGGGGGATCTGCGAACGCACGATGGCCCATCTTCAGCGGGACAAAAAGTTTTTGGGGAATTGCAGCGCTTGCGGCTGTTCAAGAGGGGCTGTTTAGGCTCGACGATCCGGTGTCGGACACGATCACCGAGTGGAAAAGTGATCCGCGAAAATCACAGATCACGATTCGGCAATTGCTCAGCCAAACCGACGGCATTGAGGGCGCGTCGCATCTTCAGCGGCCTTCGATTCGCGATCGAAACGCGATGGCGATCGGATTGCCGAGCATGGCTGAACCTGGTTCGGCTTTTATCTACGGCCCAAGTCACCTCCAGATTTTTTCCGAACTGCTGCGTCGAAAACTACGAGGGCGCAACGTTATCAGCTACTTCGAAGCACACGTTTCGAACCGGCTTGGACTACACGATCTTCAATACAAAAAAGATGCGCGCGGCAATCCGCTGCCTGCTACCGGTTTTGAACTAACAGCGCGCGAATGGGCGCGACTGGGCGAGCTTGTAATTGGTAACGGCAATTACCATCGACGCCAAATTGTCCCGTCGAATCTCTTGCGAGAAGCGTTTGTTGGTTCGCAGGTGAATTCGGCCTACGGACTGACTTTCTGGTTGAACCAGCAGGCACCGAACGGACGCGAAGCCGATATGGAACGAATGCTCGATTTGCCATGGCAAAGCGCGCAATGGGCCGGCGTTTGTATCTGCAAGGATGCGCCTTCGGACATGGTGGTGGCGCTTGGGTCGCATTACCAGCGTCTGTTTATTATTCCATCGTTGAAAGCAGTTATTGTCCGTCAAGGATCGGGCGGAAATTTTTCCGACGCCCAGTTTTTGCGGCTGGTGCTCGGGCGAATGTAATGAACAGGCAGGTTTGACTTGCTCGTTGGTCTGGCAAACGATCAGAGCGTCATGAGAGAGCATTCCGAGGATGAGCAGGCGCTCATGAAGATTCAGCACGAATGGGCCGAAGCGCGCGTCAAAGGTGATAGTTCATACACGCGTCGCATTGAGGCGGACGATTGCACTATCGTTTGGCCAGACGGCAGGATCATGAATAAGCGAGGCGATCTACAAAGCATGACTGGCGACATCGTTTTCTCCGAATTCAAGATTCAGAATCTACACGTGCGCCTTTATGCCGATACTGGAATCGTCGTTGGCGAGGGCATCATCAAAGCGCGCCAGGGAAAACAAGATCTTCTCAGCGGAAAATTCGTTTGGACCGACACATTTGTGAAGCAGGGTAATCAATGGAAGGTGATCGCTTCACAAATCACTCCGGTCTTGGAAAAATGATCGCTCACAGTTACCAATAATTAATATGAACAAATTCGCGCTCGGTTGCGGCGTCCTTATCGCCATTCTGCTTGTTGTCGTCGTAGTTGCTGCCATTACAATTGGAGGCAGTTACAATCGTCTCGTCCGCTTGCAACAAGCTGTCGATCAAAGTTGGGCGCAGGTGCAAAATGTCTATCAGCGTCGCGCTGACTTGATCCCGAATCTCGTGAACACGGTGTCGGGTGCAGCCAATTTCGAAAAATCAACGCTTGTCGAAGTGACGAATGCCCGCGCCAGTGTCGGTCGCGTTCAAATGCAACTCGATCCGAACAAAGCGCCGGCCGACGCCGCACAACTGCAGCAGTTTCAAGCCGCACAGGGGCAGTTGAGCGCCGCTCTGTCGCGTTTGCTTCTGGTCTCAGAGCGCTATCCGGATTTAAAGGCGAACCAGAACTTTCTGAGTCTACAGGCGCAATTGGAAGGAACCGAGAATCGAATTTCCGTCGAGCGCGGCAACTTCAACCAGACGGTGCAGGACTACAACGTGGCGGTGCGCAGTTTCCCGACAAATTTGATCGCGGGCATGCTCGGTTTTCCACCAAAACCGTTCTTCACTGCACAACCGGGAGCGGAAAAGCCGCCGCCGGTGCAATTCAATTTTAATTCGCCCGCTCCAGCGGCGCCCGCGACCACCCCGTAGTGGTACGCGAATGGTCGCGCACCAACAGGGCAGTGCGAATTCTGGGGAGCGCACGCCTCTGGCGTGCTGGTTTCGGCGTTCCGCCGAAACGATCTTCCTTTCGGCGCGAACGTTGGATGAATAAAGGCAGCAGAGAAAAGTTCGCGATTGCGAAACGCAATCGCCAGCACGCTACAAGCGTGCGCTCCCCAGCGATCACGCTCGCGCTCTCTGTTCTGTTCGCGATCAGTGCGAACGCCGCGGAAGTAATCCCGCCAACACCCAAGGCGTACTTCAACGATTACGCCGGCGTTGTTTCAAAAGAAGCCGCATCTCGCTTCAACGAGCAGCTTGCTCAATTCGAGCGAGAAACCTCCGACCAGGTGGTGGTCGCGGTTTTTCCTAAAATGCAGAGTGACTCGGATATCGCTGATTACACACAGCGCGTCGCACAGGCGTGGGCCGTGGGACAAAAGGATCGGCGCAATGGTGTCGTTCTCTTTGTGTTCACCCAGGATCGCAAAATGTTTATCCAAGTCGGCTACGGCTTGGAAGGCGCGCTGCCGGACGCGACCGCATTCGACATCACCGAGCGTCATATCAAGCCACTATTTCGGGCCGGCAATTATGAGGCTGGGCTGGCGACAGGAATCGATCTGATCTGCAAAGCGATCCGTGGCGAGTACAAAGGATCAGGAAAAACAGTAGAGGAACTCAAGGGCAGCGGCGGCGCGGTTACCAATCTCTTGCCCTTCATCATCTTCGTCATTGTGCTGATCATCCTTTCGCGCCTGTCACGAAAACTGGGTGGGTACGGCTATTCATCGCGACGAGGTGGCCCTGTGTTCATCCCAAGCGGCGGAGGCTGGTCATCTGGCGGCGGCAGTGGGGGCGGAGGATTCAGCGGGTTCGGGGGTGGCGGCGGGAGTTTCGGCGGAGGCGGCGCCGGATCGAGCTGGTGATCAAATGCGAACACGAGAATTCCTCAGTAAACTCGAGCACGACCGGATTATTCGAGCGATTGGAGAAGTCGAATCGAAGACCTCAGGTGAGATTCGCGTTTTGATCCAGCGCGGGAAATTGAAGAGTGATCCTCTCGTTGCCGCACTGAGGAAGTTTCAGCGGCTCGGTATGCACAGGACGCGCGAACGTAATGCGGTGCTCATTTTCGTCGCGCCGCGTGTTCATAAGTTCGCGGTCGTCGGCGACCATGCCATTCAAGAAAGATGCGGTGATGAATTGTGGCAACGCGTTGTGGAAAGAATGCGGACGCATTTTCAAAATGAGAAGTTCAGTGATGCATTGGTAGAAGGGATCAAGGAAGTGGGCAGCGTACTGGCGCAGGCAGTTTCCGAAGACGGTTAGAGACACAAATGAACTGCCGAATGACGTGATCGAGAGCTAACCCGTTTTTCATTAACACATGCCTTCAGGCAGGTGACACCTGGGCCCAGTCGGGGCAGCCGTTTTAACGGCTTCGGAACAGCCAGGAAAGCCGTTGAAACGGCTTTTATTTCGCGCTGGCTTCCCACCGGCCTGAAGGCGCGGTGTTAATAAGAATTGGCTGGTTGCGGAGTGCACACGGACAGCTGCTTGCAAATTGCCGGATCCACGCTTTATTCTGACCTCCGCAGCGAGTTTTTGAAATTACGCCGTTGGTCCCTGGGTCTCCGTCGCTGGATGTGAGATCGCGCTCGCCAGGGGGAACCCGGTGAAGAAGGATGGAGTAGAGGAGTAATGGAGTAATGAAATAGAGGTGCTGTCTTCACAGCCCTCCAATACTCCAGCACTCCATCACTCCAGATAAAGATCATGCCTATCCGTTACGGTCGTTTTGAAATGCCGAAAACTCTCACCAAAGAAGAGAGCACGGCCACAGATACCTATGCAAAGTTTATCGCCGAGCCGTTTGAAGCCGGCTACGGTCACACCGTTGGGAACTCGCTTCGGCGCGTCCTGCTTTCCTCGCTCGAAGGCGCCGCAATTACCGCGGTAAAAATCACCGGCGCGCAACACGAGTTCGCCACATTGCCCGGCGTGGTTGAGGACTTGACCGACATCGTCCTCAATCTCAAGAAAGTGAAATTCAAACTGGATGGTCAGGACCACGAGCCCAAGAAATTGTCGCTTATCGTAAACAAAGAAGGCGAAGTCACTGCTGGCGACATTCAGACGATTCAAGGTTTTGAAGTGCTGAATCCCAAGCAACTGATCTGCACCCTTGATCGAAAACACAAGTTCGACGCGGAACTCGAGGTTCGCGTCGGCCGCGGATTTGCCACAGGCGAGGAAAACAAGCGCGCCGATCAGCCGATCGGTCTCATTCCCATAGACTCGATCTTTTCACCCGTCACTCGGGTGAAATATGCAGTGGAAAATACTCGGGTTGGTCAGCGCACTGATTACGACAAACTCATTCTCGAGATGTGGACCGACGGCCGCTTGACCCCAGATGATGCGCTGCTCCAGGCTTCCGCGATTCTGCGGCATCACCTGGATGTCTTCGTCCACTACAACGAGGAAGTGATTGAATTCGATCAGACGCCGGCTGGCGTGAGCGAAGAAAATATCAAGCTGAAGAAGCTCCTCAACATGAGTGTGAACGAGATCGAGTTGAGCGTGCGCGCAGCCAATTGCTTGAACAATGCAAATATCACTACGGTCGGGCAGCTTGCCCAAAAGACCGAGGCTGAAATGCTGAAGTATCGCAACTTCGGCAAAAAATCGCTCAATGAGATCAAGGATAAATTGCAACACCTTGGGTTGGGTTTGGGTCAGAAGTTCGAGCCAGGCTTGATCGATTTACCGATAAGTGCCGATGGCGCTGCGCCTGTGGCCGCACCTGCTGCTGGCGAAGAGTAAACGTCTGTGCGAAGATCGCGTTCCATCGCGTATGAGACATCAAAAGAAGACGGTCAAGCTGGGGCGCACCGCGGACCACCGCCGGGCGTTACTTGCCAATCAGGTCTGTGCTTTAATCGAACATCAGCGAATCAAGACGACTTTGGCAAAGGCCAAAGCAGTTCGTCCTCTTGCTGAACGGATGGTGACGCTCGGTAAGAACGGCTCGATTCACGCGCGTCGCAGGGCACTGGCCGTGTTACGGCAGAAAGCCATCGTGAAAAAGTTATTCGACGACATCGCGCAACGTTCGTCGGAACGAAACGGCGGTTACACCCGCATCGTCAAACTCGGCGCGCGCAAGAGCGATTCTGCGCGCATGGCGTTTATCGAGTGGGTGGACGCAGAGCATATCGCCGAGGAAAAACCGAAGAAGGAAAAGAAGGCGAAACACAAAGAGCCAGAGGCAGAATCCGAGCAGATAACGCCTGAAGCGGAGCAGACCACGCGAGAAGAAGAGCCAAAGCCGGAAGCTCCCGCTCCGGAGCAAGAGGAAGCCGCCGCGCCGCCGTCCGAAGAACCGAAGCCGAAGAAGCGACGTTGGTTCGGACGAAAGTCAGACGACAGCTAAAACTAGCTGTCGCGGCGTTCGTGCAGTTCTAGGCGGTGCGACTGTTGTCGTCCGCGCGGCCCTGAGCCCGCGTCGGCATTGGAATACTAGCCTTTGGTGAGGCGAGGTCCGCGTAATCAACGCCGCGGGAATTTAATAATTCGAGAAACTCTCGCCAGTCTTTGCTCAGGGCCATGATTGAGGAGCTCCACCAGAATTTGCAAGCGTTCGTTGCCGGTCAGTTGTTTGTAAAAATCGCGGTCCGCTTTCTCAGCCTCAGAAAAGCTGCGAAATTTTCTCGCTGTTTTCTCCACATCGTAACTATAAGCTTGGCAGTGACGACTTCCGAGCGAATTTGATCGCAGACTGGATGAATCCGCATCCGTATTTCTTCATCATCATTTTCATTGGCGTGGCGGTGGTGTTTCCGCTGTTCCCACTGGCGCTCGCCTGGCTGTGGCGGCGATTTTTCCAACCGCCAAAGCCCGGCCCCGATAAGACTTCCACCTATGAATGCGGCGTCGAATCGATCGGCGACGCACAAATTCAGTTCCATGCGCAGTATTATCTCTATGCCATAATCTTTTTGATCTTCGACGTTGAGGCCGTGTTTCTCGTGCCTTTTGCGGTCGCATTCACCGCATTGCCGGTCGGAGCGTTTATTGCGATCCTGATTTTTCTTCTGCTGCTCATCGAAGGCCTTGTCTGGGCCTGGGGCAAGGGATGTTTGCAATGGGGGCGCTAGCGCGCTCACGCGCTGGTTAAAAAAGCTAAAAGAGTTACATTGTTACAAGCTGCGAGCTTTCCTGGCTGCAACGTAAACCTTTGTAACTCTTCTAACGAGAATCCATGAGCCAAATCGACGAACAACTGCGCACCGAGTTACAACGGCAGGGAGTTTGGGTGACGAAGATGCAGGACCTTTACAACTGGGGACGTCAGAACTCCATCTGGCCGCTGCAGTTCGGTCTGGCGTGTTGCGCCATTGAAATGATCGCCACTGCGGCATCCCGCTATGATATCGCGCGCTTCGGTGGCGAAGTGTTCCGTCCTTCACCGCGTCAGGCCGATCTCATGATCGTTGCTGGAACGGTCACGAAGAAAATGGCGCCGCAAATCGTGCGCCTTTACAATCAGATGGCTGATCCAAAATACGTGATTGCGATGGGTGCTTGCGCAATTTCAGGCGGGCCGTTTAAACAGGGTTACAACGTTCTCAAAGGCATCGACCGTTACATCCCCGTCGATGTTTACATCCCCGGCTGCCCGCCGCGTCCGGAAGCGCTCCTTCACGCATTCATGGAATTGCAACGCAAGATCGACGATCAAAAGTTGACCGGGGTTAATAAGGCCCAGTTTCTTAAGCCGGATCAACCAAGCGAGTTCCCCGTGCCGAAGTTTGGCGAACATGATCTGGAGCCACCCGCGAATCCGGACGTTTTTCATCCAGCGGTCGTCGAAAGACGATGAGTTCTCGACTTTGTCTTCCGAAGCGGAGCGAAGCGGAGTTCGACCGGAATCCGCGTGGTGGAACCTAACGCAAGCAGCGGCGTGCAACTCGACTGGGTGCGCGGATACGGCCTATTTCCGGCGTAACGATGGAATCGTTGGACCAAATCAAATCGCGTATAGAGGCTGCGGTGCCTGGGGCGAAGATCGAAATTGTGCCGAACGGCAGTCCATCGCAGCAGCATTCATTGCTGGTGGACAACGAGCACGCGGTCGCGATTGCCAGATTTTTGCGCGTCGATCCCACGCTGTGCCTCGATTTGTGCTCCAACGTCACCGGCGTCGATTGGCTGGATCGGGTGGTGAAGAAAACAACCAAGGTAAAGAAGGTCATCGACGGCGAGGAAAAGGAGATCGTTGAGACCACCGAGGAGAAAACTCCGGGTTATCTCGAAGCGGTTTATCACCTTTACTCGATGACGCATAAACACGGCCCAGTCATCATTCGCATGCGCACTCGTGATCGTGAGGAGGGCGCGCGTTTACCATCACTGACGCCGATCTGGCGGAGCGCCGAATTTCAGGAGCGCGAAATTTTCGACCTGTACGGCATCCGTTTCGACGGTCATCCCGATCTGCGCCGGATTTTAATGTGGGATGAGTTTGAAGATTATCCGATGCGGAAAGATTATCGTGAGCCGGACGATTACGAATGGGAACCGACGCCGCACGATGACGTGCTGGAGAAGGCGAAGCAGCATTACCAGCCGCGACCACAGATCGATGGCGCGGAAGGCATCGTTGAACCGTTGAAGGGCTGAAGCGTTGAACCGGAAATGACCGCGACAGTTGAAACAATCGAAGCATTCGAGCGACCGCCGGTGAGCATGGGCTCGCGTCTCGAGGGCGAATTGCTCGAAGTCTCGATGGGACCGCAGCATCCATCCACGCACGGCGTGTTTCGGATGAATGTGGCGCTCGAAGGCGAGGTCGTTCGCAAGCTCAAGCCGGTGTTCGGTTATCTGCATCGAAATCACGAGAAAATCGGAGAGAACACCAGTTACCTCGGCTCGATGCCGTACACAGACCGACTCGATTATTTGTGCTCGATGACTAACAACTGGGCATACGCCCTTAGCGTTGAGAAACTCGCCGGAATCGAAGTTCCCGAGCGCGCCGAGTATCTGCGCGTCATTCTTGCCGAACTGACGCGACTGCAGAATCACGCCTCGCTCCTGGGTTTTTTGCTCAGCGACATGGGCGCGTGGGGTACGCCACTTATGTACGCTTTCCGCGAGCGCGAAAAAATTCTCGACCTCTTTGAGTCGTTATCCGGTTCGCGGATGATGTGCGATTACATGCGTTTCGGCGGCTGCCGCGTGGACGCGAGCGATGAGTGGCTCGGCCGCGCGAAAAAGATCGTCGATCGCTTCCCGAAGTTCCTCGATGAGTTCGGGGAACTCATCCTCGGCAACGAGATTGTCATCGGTCGCACCCAAAATGTCGGCAAACTGTCCGGCGAACTGGCGATCAATGCCGGCATCACCGGTCCGATGTTGCGGGCGTGCGGTGTGAATTACGACATTCGCAAAGTAGACGGCTACGGATTTTATCCACGATTCAAATTCCGGATCCCGCTCGGGGAGCACGGCGACACATATGATCGCCTGATGATGCGGGCGTTGGAGATGCGCGAGAGCGTCGAGATTTTGCAGCAGGCGTTCGCGCAAATTGCACCCGGCCCCATTGTAAATCCAAAAGTAAAAGTGCGCGCATTTCGTCCCCCGGTGGGCGAAGCGTATGGTCGAATCGAAGGACCAAAGGGTGAGCTTGGATTTTATTTGATCAGCGACGGCACTCCGAACCCATATCGTTACCGCGTTCGTCCACCAAGCTTCATTAATCTCACCCTGCTTGAGGACCTGTGCCTCGGTCACACTGTCGCCGATGTAATGGTAATCCTCGGCAGCGTCGATATCGTAATGGGAGAAGTGGATCGATGATTGGCACAGGCATACTCAAGGGAATGGCCGTCACGGCACGGAACTTCGTCGGAAGTTATTTCGAGAAGGAACGCCTGACCACCGTGCAATACCCGGAGGAGCGAATTCCTCTTACGGAAAATTACCGAAATTTTCCGATCCTGATTTTCGACGACAACGATCCGCACGCGGGCTTGCGCTGCGTGGCGTGCAAGATTTGCGAGAAGGAATGTCCTCCCCAGTGCATCTACATCGTTAAGAGCGACGACAAAAAGCCCGATTACATGGGCAAACCGCAGTTTTACCCGAAGATATTCGACATCGATATTTCGGTCTGCATGAGCTGTCAGATTTGCGTGGAGGTGTGCCCATTCGAGGCGATCAAGATGGACAAGGAATTCGAGCTGAGTCAACGCGAGCGATTTGATCACTTGCTTTTACGCAAAGAGCAACTTTCCAAATCGAACGGGTACTACCACAAGATCCATCCCGTCGAAGCAGAGGCGGTTGATAAGAACCTCGCGGACGCGGCAGCCGCCGCCGAAGCGAAGAAGAAAGCTGCAGCTGAAGCAGCGGCGAAAGCCGCGGCAGCGAAGGCAGCTGCCGCTGCAACCGCTGAGACGAAAGCTTCGGCAGACAAGCCGTCGCCGTCACCTGCTTCTTCCTAAAAACCCCGGACGCGGAACAGCGTTACGGCGCTGGAATGTTTTCGCGCGCGTACCGCAGCGCGCGCGACATCCAGACAAGCTCATCCAGAAATTTTTTCACGCGACGGGTGTAAGCTGGATCGGTGATCTTGCCCGTCGCTGGATCGAAGAGCTTTCCTGCCGTGCTGAAATAGACATCCCAAAAGATCGTGACGAGGCCGAGCTCGCGCAGCACCGGAACCAAACTTTGGATCATTCGCACACCCCCGAATGGTCCAGCCGACACACCACAAACGCCAACTGCTTTATGAATGTATTCCTTGAGATTTGTATCCAGCACATGCTTCAGCAGTCCCGGAAAACTGTGATTGTATTCGGGGGCTACGATGATCAGGCCATCTGCGCGCTCGACCGTGGCGCAGAACTGGCTGTCCTTTAGTGCTTCGCCGGCGTCATCCGTGCGAATAGAAATTTTCCGGATATCGATCAATTCCGTTTTGATATCGGTGCGCTTCGACGCTTCCCCGAAAACGAACTTTGCCGCGGGTTCGGTTAGGCGGCCTTGGCGCGGGGTGCCGATAATGACCGGGATGAAAACGGGTCGGGCAAACTCTTGCGCAGGCATCGTTCGATTTGTCGCAGGAACCGGAGGAAGCTTACAAGCGCAATTTGCCCGAAGCGGCCAACAAAGCGAACTTCGTGACCATCGCAATTTGCCAGGGTGGCGAAATTGGCAGACGCGCCAGACTTAGGATCTGGTGGAGCAATCCTTAGGGGTTCGAGTCCCCTCCCTGGCACTTCAACAAGATGACCACTGGCAGCGACGTCAAAGATAACGCTTTCTTAAGGACGCAGACCTGTAATAATGCGGGATGCCGTGGGAAAAAGTTGCCAGCGTAGGGCAGGCATTCATGTGGTTGTGGGCACCGCAATCGCGACAGTCACATCGCGACTGATTTTTGCATCCCGTACATTTTTCTCCGTTACCCGACAGAGCGTCCCCCTCGAAGCTAATGGTCAATTGAGGTTCGCTGAATATGAAGGGTATCTCCGTATCGTTTGAAGCTGCGAACGTTCAATCAGCAGCGCGGAACGAGAACACTCGCAGCGCCGTTTTCGACCGGCATCTTTTGATCATCGGGTTGTGGGTATTCGCTGGATATTATCTCGGTTGCAAAATCGGGTTTGCACTCACGTTTCAACCTCATCCTGTCTCTGTTCTTTGGCCTCCGAATTCTGTTCTCGTCGCGGCGCTTTTATTGACGCGGCCGCGCAACTGGTGGGTCGTGCTATTGGCTGCGCTTCCAGCGCATCTGGCGGCTCAATTGCAGGGTCATGTTCCACCGCTGATGATTTTCTGCTGGTTCCTCAGCAACTCCTGCGAAGCACTGATCGGCGCCGGGTTGATGCGGTACCTGGTGGGCGGGCCTATTCGTTTCCTAACACTTCGCAACGTGGGCCTGTTTTGCCTTTGCGTGGTGTTCATCGCCCCGTTTTTGTCGTCGTTTTTAGACGCCGCGCTTGTCGTATGGAACCATTGGGGCGAGGACACCTACTGGGAGCTGATCCGGGTACGCCTTTTTTCAAACGCCCTCGCCGCATTGATAATTGTGCCGTTAGTCGTGACGTGGGCGACGATTGAAATCCAGCCCCTGCGCACAGCCCGACTATCGCGTTACTTGGAGGCATGCGCGCTATTTGTTGGTCTGTTGCTCGTAAGTTACGTTGTCTTTTACAAATTCGGATCGGGAACGGACTCGGCTCTTCTCTTTCTCCCGCTCCCATTTCTTCTTTGGGCGGCGGTACGATTCGGCTCACTGGGAGCAAGCACTGCTATTTCGATTGTCAGCTTCCTGGCGATCTGGAGCGCAGCCCACGGGCATGGACCTTTCTCCGGCGGACCAGCTGATCGAGATGCTCTTTCAATCCAAATATTTCTCATCGTCTTAGCGATTCCGTTGTTGTTTCTGGCCACAGTCATCGAGGAACGCGCAACCGGAGCAACGGAATTGGGCGAAAGCGAGTCACGTTTCCGGAACGTCGCGAATGCTGCGCCCGTCCTGATCTGGATGGCCGGCGTGGATAAGCTCTGCACTTTCTTTAACAAGCCGTGGTTAGAGTTTACTGGCCGCAGCATCGAACAGGAGCTTGGAAACGGCTGGGCTGAAGGCGTGCACCCTGGCGATCTGCAAAAGTGCCTCGAGGTTTACACCGAGGCATTCGATGCGCGGCAGCCATTCGTTATGCAGTACCGGCTCCGGCGAAACGATGGCGAGTATCGCTGGCTTTCGGATCAGGGTGTGGCACGCCATGACGCGCAGGGAGGGTTCGCCGGCTACATCGGCTCATGCGTGGACATCACAGAATTGATGAAAAAGGAAGAGGCTTTGCACGAATTCGAGGAACGAGTCGTTCTCGCAGCCGAAGCAGCTCATCTCGGGGTGTGGGAGATGGACCCGGGCACCAACGAGCTTTGGATGTCTGACAGCGCGCGTAATTTGTTTCAATTTGATTCCGAGACTCCCCTCGACCACGCGGCCTTTCAACATCGCGTTCATCCGGAGGATCGTGCGCTTCGCGATTCCGCCGTCAAACGCGCAATCGAAACCGGCGGTGGATACGAAATCGAATATCGTGTTTTGCTACCGGATGGAACTCAGCGCTGGATCGGCGGGCGCGCGCGCAGCGTAGCCGGGGACAATCGCAAAGGCGCTCGGCTCATTGGTGTTTCCATAGACATAACTCCGCGCAAGCTCGCTGAAGCAGAAGCACTGCGGCAACGTGACGAGCTCAGTCATCTCAGTCGTGTGGCGTTAATGGGTGAAATGTCTGCGTCCATTGCTCATGAGTTGAATCAACCGTTGGCTGGAATTCTCAGTAACGCCTCAGCAGGACAACGCTTCATCGATCGCGGGAATATTGATCAGGGAGAAATACACGAACTACTTGGTGACATCATTGCAGATGGTCGCCGCGCCAGTGACATCGTTCGCGGCATTCGGGGTATGGTCAAGAAGGAGCAAGTGCCGCGTCGCTCGGTGAATCTGAACGAGGTTGTGATGGACGCTGTGCGCATGGTATCTCACGATGCCGTGCTGCGGTCGTGCCAGGTGGAAACATCGCTCGATTCGAGTTTGCGGGCCGTCGAAGCCGACCCGGTTCAACTTCAACAGGTGTTGCTGAATCTTGTGATCAATGCATTTGACGCCATGCGAGACACACCGAGCTCCAGGCGCAAGGTCGTGATCGCAACGCAATCAAACGGCGATGGTACAATTTGCGCCAGCGTGCGCGATTATGGTGTCGGAATTTCGGCGGAGATGCAGGATTCTCTGTTCGAGCCTTTCTTCACTACTAAAAACGATGGTCTTGGAATGGGCCTCGCAATTGCACGTTCGATTCTTGAATCTCATGGCGGCACCATCGCCGGGAAAAATGCGGATGGTGGTGGGGCTCGATTTGAATTTATCCTTCCGGTCAACGGGCTTTCTCCAGGATGAGTGCGGAAAGCGCATTTTTTTGATCAACGACTGACACATCTGTTCGAAAACCTGGTGAGGCGGCTGGTATCAGAGCGAGCACTGGGGAAACACCGTCAGATGTACTTCAAAACGCGTAATAAAAAAGCTGAGCCGCAAGTCGGATGCATTCCGTAGGCGAGGTGAGACTAAAGTCTCATATGGGTGCGTCGAACTGGAGCGTAGTATTCACTTGTTTTGCTTGCTCCACGCCCAGATTTGATCTGTCTTCTCGACGACGATCCTTCCGTGCTGAGAGGCCTTAATCGGCTTCTCATGTCGGCAGGTTTGCAGCCCGAACAGTTCAACGAGCCGGACGCGTTTTTGAGTTACGTGAAGGTTCATAGGCCGACGGTTGCCATCATTGATGTTTGGATGCCGCTCATGAACGGCCTCGAAGTTCAATCGCGGTTGCGGGAGCTTTCGCCGTCGACGCGCGTAATCATGTTTACCGGAAAAGACGATCCGCTCGTTCGTTCCACGTCGTTGAAAGGCGGCGCGTCAGCTTTTTTCACCAAGCCATTCGACGACGAGGAATTTCTCACCGCGGTTCGGCTGGCCCTTTGCGCAATGTGATGTCCGTTCGACCCGGCTGTAAACCGGAACAGGAATTTCCGACTGGATTTATCCGTGAAAATTGTGTATTCCAACATGGGTTTCTAACACAATGCCAACTTCTTCGAGTGAACTAGTCGCGATCGAGCGTCCGAAGACAAATTCCAGGATTTTTGCGCACACCCGCTGGGACATCGTCCCTGTCGCGGCAGCCGTTCTGCACTGCATCTACTTCTTCGGCATGTTTTATCTTTTCCAGCGCGTCCCGCTCTGGATCATGCTGATTCTCGGTTTTATTTATTCCGTCAGCATTTCATGGAACATCAACGGAATTTCTCACAACTTTATTCACAACCGGTATTTTCGTTCGCCGCTGCTGAATCGGTTATTCAGCATCATGGAATCTATTACCGTTGGTTTCGGCCAGGTCTTTTACGAGTGCATCCACCTGCAGCATCACAAGGGCAACGCCGACCGGCCCGACGATCATGGTGACACGATCGATTGGATTTCGATTTACAAGCACGGGCATGACGGGGAAGCGGAACATCCGTTGAAATACACGTTCGTAAGTTTCTTCCGCGAGGATCCCAAGACCGTCTTGAAGGAACTAAAACGAAAAAATCCGCGCGACGCGTTTTGGGGAGTGTTCGAGCTGGTGTGCTTCGTCACGACTTTTGTGATCCTCGGTATACTGAACTGGCATTACATCTGTTTCCTTCTCCCGTTTTGGTATTTTGGTCACTGCCTCTCCTATCTGAATGGCTACTACCGGCATTATGGGGGCAATCCAGACGAACCGATTGCATGGGGCGTGAGCACCTACGGCAAGCTGTACAACTGGACGTGGTTCTACAATGGTTACCATGCCGAACATCATTTCCGGCCGAAGGTGCATTGGACTCGAATGCAAGCGTTCCGGGATCAAATTGTCGAGCAACAGCGCAGGGCTGGAGTGCGTGTTATCAAGGTGCCGCACGCGCTCGGTTTTCTTGAGTCTGATTTGCCGGCTGCCGATCTACGACAAAAGCCAGAACTACATTCCGAGCCGGCTGCCTAGCACGGTAAGCCCGACTTGCGCCAGAGCAGAAAGGATTGACAGCCGAGAGCGATCTGAAGCATCACGCGTAGTCGTCAACAGTCCATTAATCCCATGAAATCTTTATTCCCGTCATCGATCGCCATCCTGACCGGCTTGTTGGTTCTTGCGTGGTCATTCATGTTGGCTGAGACCTTTACCGAAGGGACTCGCGTCTCCCCGGAAACGGTTAGTCTGAAGCCCGGCCAATATGTTTGGGAACCTGAGCGGGCGCCGGAAGGACCACTTTTGATCGTCGCCAGCATTCCCGAGCAGGTGGCGTATGTCTATCGGAACGGTATCTGCATCGCGCGCTCAAGCGTTAGTACTGGGCGTCCGGGTCACCCTACTCCCACCGGCGTTTTCACCATTCTAGAAAAAGAGGTGCATCATACCTCAAGTATCTACAAAGGGGCAGAGATGCCTTACATGGAGCGCGTGACTTGGGGCGGGATCGCGTTACATGCAGGAGACCTGCCAGGTTACCCCGATTCCCATGGGTGTGTCCGGCTTCCGCTTGAATTTTCCAAGCTGTTGTTCGGAGTCACGATGAAAGGTGCCACCGTAATCCTGGCGAACCAACATTCCGCGCCTGCGACGACAGTGCATCCAGGGCTTTTCTTTTCCAAGAGCGGCGAGGAGAGTGAGCCGATTGCAGCTGGCCAGTTTAATTGGGACCCGGATAAGTCTCCCACCGGTCCAGTCTCTGTGATTATCAGCAGCGCAGACAAAACAGTGTACATCTACAGAAACGGCGTGGAAATCGGTCGGGCGGGAATACCAAATCCGCAGGTCGTTGCGCCTTTGAAGGACCTTGTGTTTAGCGCCCTTCAGGGAACGGATCCGCAAGGGCATCTGCGCTGGGCGGAAGTGACAGCCACCGGCGAGAGCAAATCGAACGAGAATATTTTTGTGGCGGCGCAGAAAAGCGGGCTGCCAACCGCGTTCCTCGATAAGGCAAAGTCCGTTATCACACCGGGCGCGACACTTGTCTTCACAGACAGGACGGTGGATCCAACCACCCAGAGCCCTCCCAACTTCCAAATTCTCGTGGCACAAAAAGACAAGCCCACAGGAAAAACCGAATAGCGCCCGGCTGCTGGGCCGCAGTTAAACGGAAGCCTCAATGAAACAACGAACGCATCGAACGCTGGTCCTTTGCGCGATTATCGCGTTAACCGAAACGTCGGCGTTTTGCGGCACGGCGGCATTTCAGCCGACTGTTGCAAACAAGAATCGCCCGGCAGGCAAAGGGCCTGAAGGGATGGTGTGGGTGCCCGGTGGCGAATTCTCCATGGGCGCAGCGGTCGGCGGCGAAGGAAGTCATGCAATGCCGATGGCTTCTAATGACTCAGAGCCCGTCCATCGCGTTTATGTTGACGGCTTCTGGATGGATGCGACGCCCGTGACCAATGCGCAGTTTGAGAAGTTCGTTAGGGCGACGAATTACGTCACAATTGCCGAGCGCACCCCCTCAAAAGAAGAATTTCCGACTGCACCTGAGGAGAATCTCGTGGCTGGTGCAGTCGTTTTTGCGCCGACCGATCACGAAGTTCCCCTCAACAATCATTACCAATGGTGGACCTACATCAAAGGCGCGAGCTGGCGTCACCCGTTCGGTCCGCAAAGCGATATCAAAGGGAAGGAGAACTATCCCGTGGTGGAGATTGCATACTCTGACGCGGAAGCTTACGCGAAATGGGCAGGCAAACGTTTGGCGACCGAAGCGGAGGTTGAATTTGCGGCGCGCGGCGGTTTGTCAGGAAAAACATATGTCTGGGGCGATGAATTTCGTCCCGGCGGAAAATGGATGGCCAACACCTGGCAGGGAGCATTTCCAGTGAAAGATGCGGGCGAAGACGGTTACGCCGGTGTCGCCCCTGTAAAATCGTTTCCGCCGAATGGCTACGGCCTTTACGACATGGCCGGAAACGTTTGGGAATGGTGCAGCGACTGGTATCGGCCTGATTACTATAAAACGCTCGCAGACAAAGGCGGAGTGGCGCGCAACCCGCAAGGGCCGGACTCACCTTTTGATCCTGCTGAGCCTAACGAGAAGAAGCGAGTCCATCGCGGCGGCTCGTTTCTTTGCAATGAGCACTATTGTTCTCGCTACATCGTCGGCACACGCGGCAAAGGCGAAGTGAACACTGGGACGAACCATCTCGGTTTCCGGTGCGTGAAATCTCCATCGCAAATCGCAGCCAAGTGATCACCTTTGGTGGTCAACAAAACCACAGAAGCGTTTTCAGATTTGCTTCCTTCTTCTCGGTTATCGCTTTATAACTGAGAAGTATTGCGACGCTCAGGGCTTGAGCGTGCCAGCGTCGCGTTACGTGACGCGATGAAAGATCATGGCCTTTCCACAAATGTTGTGTCGGCTGGGCAAGGCCCGCAAGCAACGAGCCTAAGCGTCCAAGGGCCTAAAGACAGCGGCGTAAGTGGTGAACAGAGGGCCGATGAACTCGCCACGGCGCTGGCGATCATGCACGCCACGCTCGAGTCCACTACGGACGCCATCCTCGTCACCGACGAGGCGAATTACGTCGGGGAATTTAACGAGAAGTACCTCAATTTTTGGGGAATCCCGCCTCACATGATGATATCGGCTCATGCTAGCGAGCTGTGGAATTATACTAGCCCGCAGCTGAAAGATCCAGCTGGGTATCTGGCGCGCATCCACGAAATCATCGCCTCGTCCTCGCCCGAAACTTTCGACGTTCTAGAGTTGAAGGACGGGCGCGTTTTCGAGCGGAATTCGGCAATTCAACTGATCAAACAACGAAACGTTGGCCGTGTATGGAGCTTCCGCGACATCACCCAACGCAAACGCGCGCAGGACGCGCTTGCCAATGAGAAAAGAGTGTTGGAAAAAATCGCATCCGGCGCGCCGCTCGCGACGGTGCTCGATGTCCTGGTGCGTGGCGTCGAGGCGCAATCATGTGACGGAATGATGTGCACGGTGCTGGTCTTCGATGAAGACGGCGCAATGTCTGCGCCACGGGGCGGCGCCCAGCATGCCGGCAGAATACAATCGAATCGTGGACGGCGTGCACATCGGTCCATGTGTCGGTTCATGTGGGAGCGCTGCTTACAAGCGCGAACCTGTATTTGCGACAGATATCGCCACCGATCCTCATTGGGCGGATTACGCTGGGCTCGCTGCGACGTTCGGGCTCGGCGCCTGCTGTTCGACGCCAGTTTTCTCCAGCGACGGTGCGCTGTTGGGGACTGTTGCCATGTATTATCGCCATCCGCACCAACCCAGCGAGCACGATCGAGAGCTGATCCGCATGGCTACTCATTTGGCGGGCATCGTGATTGAACGTGCACGCGCTGTAGAGCAACTGCGCGTGGCCAAAGTCGCGGCGGAACAACGCGCTCAGGAAATCACGCAGGCATACGATACTCTGCGCACGACGCAGGAAACGCTGAATGCGGAGCTCGCGGGCGCGGTGGATTATGTGATGTCGCTTCTGCCTCGCCCCATCGCTGAGGAACGGCTCTCAGCAGACTGGTTCATGACCACTTCCGCGCAACTTGGCGGAGATGGGCTTGGTTATCATTGGATCGATTCGGAGCGGTTCGCCTTTTATCTCCTCGACGTTTCTGGTCACGGTGTGAAATCCGCATTGCTGGCAGTTTCCATCATCGACACGCTGCGCACGTGCGGCCTCGCAGATACTGATTGGAACGATCCCGGTGCGGTCCTGCGCGCGTTGAACCGGGTTTACTTCTCGCAATCGCATGATCACCTTTATTTCACGATCTGGTACGGGATCGCGGATCTGGCACACGGAACATTACGTTATGCTGGTGGTGGCCATCCTCCCGCAGTTCTCCGCGCAGCGGGATGCAAGAATCCGAAGTTAGCCGCGAGCGGCCCGCCAGTCGGTTGCTTCGGGCATGCCAATTACCCGACATTAGAAGTTCCGCTGCTCTTTCCGACGGAATTGTATCTCTTTTCGGATGGAGTTTTTGAAACCCGGCGGCAACAGGAGACCGCCTCTCTCGATCGGCTTGTCGACTTTCTCGTCGGGCCGAGTAATGGCCATGGCCCGACTATCGCCGAGGTTCGCAATCGCACGCTCGAGCACCTCAATGGCACGCCACCCCCCGACGATTGCTCAGTATTGAAAGTGTCGCTTTCCTAGAACGAGTGACACTTGTAGTCACCGGCTGAATACCATCCGCCTTTGCCTTGTGGGCAATAGGCCTAAAGTCCAATACTCACCCTAAGCAGGTTGAGGAAAATTACTCCCGATTCCGTTCGATCGTTCGGAATCCAACATTGCCCACGATTATGAGCAGCAAGGCTAAGAAAGCTGATCGATCTCCAAGCGCGGAACAGAAGCGCCACGAAAGTGAAGAGCAGCTCAGTTTGCTCCAAACGATTACAACGCAATTGACGACAGCCGAAGATCTATCATCGGCCTTGGAAGTTGTCCTTCGCGACGTTTGCGAGAAAACAGGCTGGGTGCTCGGACACGCATGGGTGCTAAATCCCGAACGAACTGCTCTTGATTTAGTTTCGGCATGGCATTGCGGTGATGCTGAGCTGAAATCTTTCAGGACCGTCTCTGAGGCGTCTCATTTTGAACCGGGCGTTGGGCTTCCCGGACGCGTGTGGGAATCGAAACGGCCGGCCTGGGTTGAGAACGTCACTGATGATCCAAATTTTCCGCGATCGGCGGCCGCCCGGATCGCAGGTTTAAAGACCGGGGTTGGAATTCCGATCCTCTCAGGCAACAAGGTCATCGCTGTCCTCGAATTTTTTATGCGCGAGTCACGCGCCCAAAATGAGCGCTTGCTAAACGTGATCGCGTCAGTCGCCGGCCAATTAGATTTGCTTCATCGCGCCACGCACGCGGAGGCGGCTGCTAGAGAGCGGCAGTTCCGGACTCTGGCAAACTCCATATCCCAGCTCGCCTGGATGGCCGACGGCGAAGGTTACATTTTTTGGTACAACGACCGGTGGTACGAATACACCGGCACCACGCTCGAGGAGATGAAGGGATGGGGCTGGCAGAAGGTCCATCACCCGGACGAAGTGGATCGAGTGGTTGAACGTATCAAGATCGCATTCGCAACCGGCGAGCCGTGGGAGGACACGTTTCCACTGAAGAGTAAAACCGGTGAATACAGATGGTTCCTTTCGCGTGCCCTTCCCATCTTCGATGCAGAGGGCAAAGTTGCGCGCTGGTTTGGAACTAACACCGACATCACCGCGCAACGGGACTTGGAGCAGGCATTGCGCGAGAGTCGGGACCAGTTGGAGCAAAAAGTAACGCGCCGCACTACCGAGCTCTCCCGCACCAACGAGATCATGCGCTCCATCCTGTCGAACATGGGCGATGCCGTCATCGTTGCCGACAAGGACAATAACTTTCTGGTCTTCAATCCAGCGGCGGAGCGCATGTTTGGAAAAGGTGCAATGGAAACGACGCCACTCGAATGGTCGCAGCATTACGGACTATATCTGCCGGACAAGGTCACGCCGTTTCCGCACGATCAATTGCCCATGACGCGCTCGATTCGTGGTGAGGAAGTCGACAACATTGAGATGTTCGTACGACATGAAAAGGCTCCCCACGGCATCTGGACGCGAATTACCGGTCGCCCGCTGCGTGGCGCGGACGGTGATTTGTTAGGTGGCGTCATCGTTTGCCGGGACATCACTGAAATCAAAGAGGAAGAATTTTTTCGTGCCGGTCAAAGCCGAGTTTTGGAAATGATCGCCGCCGACGCACCGCTCTCCGAGGTGCTTACCAGCCTTGTTCTTCTCATGGAAGGTCAGGCAGAAGGACTACGCTGTTCCATTCTTCTATTGAACCGCGATGGGAAACATGTCCGCCATGGTGCAGCACCGAATTTGCCCGAAGCTTATGTGAAAGAGGTGGACGGGTCGGCAATCGGGCCATGCAACGGTTCCTGCGGCACTGCGATGTTCACACGCAAGCCAGTCATCGTGACTGACGTCATGACCGATCCGCTCTGGAGAGATTATCGCGATCTCGCGAAGATTTGCGGACTTCGCGCCTGCTGGTCGAGTCCGATCCTTTCTCCTCAGGGCGAGGTATTGGGTTCGTTTGCGATGTATCGCCAGGAAACGCGAGGACCGCAGCCTGAAGAAACGCGGCTCACGCAAATCGCCACACATATTGCCGGGATCGCGATTGATCGTCAGCGGCAGCAGGAGGTTCTGCGGGAGCGCGATGCCCGTATCAGCGTCGCTGCTGAGTCCGCCGACCTTGCTTTCTGGGTTTTGTATCCGGAAGGCGACGCTTGGATGAGCGATAAGGGACGCAGGATTTATGGCTTCGACTCCAACCTGCCTTTGACCTGTGAGTTGATTCTTTCTCGGGTTCACCCCGATGAACGAGCCGCAGTGAAAGCCGAGTACGATCGTGCGTGCGCTTTGCGTGGAGCGTTTGAGACCGAGCATCGCCTTCTTCTGCCATACGGCAAAACGCGTTGGGTGATTATGCGGGGACGCTGTTTGCGAGATGAACACGGCAACATTCTGGAAACCATTGGAGTAACGCTTGACGTGAGTGCGCAAAAGCAGGCGGCGCTTCAGCTTCAGGTTCAACGCGAAGAAATGGCGCATCGAAATCGTGTGGCGTTAATGGGCGAAATGACTGCGTCCTTTGCGCATGAAATCAATCAGCCTCTGACCGCAATCTCGAACAAAGCCTCTGCGGCGCGTCGTTTTCTCGACCGTGGAAATATCGATCCTGTATTGCTCCGGGAATTATTGCAGGAGATCGCTGCGGACAGCCAGCGTGCCGGAGAAGTAATGCGCGGCATTCGAAGTTTGGTGCGCAAAGAAACCACCGAGCAGACGCTGTTGAATCTCAATGCAATTATTTCAGATACCGTGCGGCTCGTCAGCTCCGACGTATTGAATCGCGAAAGTGTTGTCACGACTGAGCTCGACCCTGGCGTGCCTGGAGTGAAGGGAACTCTCGTTCAAATTCAACAGGTATTGCTGAATCTCATCATTAACGCACTCGACGCCATGGAAGCACTTCCGCCGGCAGAACGGCGTGTCATTGTCAGTACGCGCTCCGATAAAGGCGACGTCGCTGAAATTACAGTGCGCGATTTCGGAACGGGACTGCCAAAGGATCGCCCTGACAAAGTCTTCGATCACTTCTTTTCCACGAAACAAAAAGGAATGGGTATGGGTCTCGCCATTGTTCGATCAATTATTGAGGCTCACGGCGGCACAATCACCGGCGAGAACACCCCTGATCGCGGCGCGCGCATGGTTGTTCGCCTTCCTGCAGCTCGCGGGGAAATGCAAAAAAGCAAGGCGGCAGCATGACCGAATCGGCTGACGCGCAAGCGAATGAGGTCTGCATCGTGGATGACGATCCTTCCGTCCTCAAATCGATGCATTACCTGCTCGCCTCCGAAGGATTCAACGTCCGCCCGTTCAATAAAGCGCAAGATTTTCTGGCGCACGCCGGATCTCATCATGTGCCGGTGGTCGTAACTGATATCTGGATGGATCAGGTGACCGGTTTGGAACTTCTTGCGCGACTCTGTGCCATTTCACCGCGCACAAAGGTGATCGTCATCACTGCGCGTGAAGATCTGGCCGCGCGCGCCACGGCGATGGCCATTGGCCCCGTCGCATTTTTCATGAAGCCGTTCAATGACGAAAAGTTCCTTGCCGCGGTTCGTGATGCGCTCAGCTAGCGCGGAAGTTCTTCTTTCTCGACAACCTCTGCCCAATTCACTTAAAAGAGCCACGCATTATGAAAACACAGCAATCGCAATTAAACGTCATTCTCATCTTCGCCGCGGCTGTTACCGCGCTCTTCCTAGCTGGTTGTGCCGAGGTGGGATCAGGAAACACAACATCCCTGCTTACTGCGGCGGGATTTCGCGCGCGCACCCCGCAGACGCCGACGCAACAGCAAATCTACGCTGCCCTGCCGCCCTACCAAGTCGAGCGGGCCACCGTGAAAGGACATGTTTTTTACGTCTACAAAGACGAGAAAGCAGGAATTGCCTACGTCGGTCGGGAACAGGAATACCATCGTTATCACGAGTTGGCGGTTCAGCAGCAGATTGCCCAAAACTATTACATGGCAGCGGAAATGGACCGTGCAGCCGCATTCGGCTGGTACGGAGCATGGGGTCCGGGAGCGTTATGGTGGTGAACGTTTGAGGCTAAAGACGTAAGTCTCGATTCAAACAGCACCAGTTGCTGAGACCAAAGGGGCCGCGAACGCCAGGAGAGGCTTCGGGTTTTAGACGAACATGGGCCGAGATCAAGATCACCTTTGCGGACCTGATCTCGGCCTTCGTCCGTTCGTCGCTTTGTATCATGGTCTGATGGTTGATCCGCAAAGCCGCCGCAAGAGACGGAATGAATCGTTAGGATCGATTCGACGCCCGTGAAAACGGCACGATCAGCCGGCTCTCGCAAACCGCAGACCATGCTGACGATGATACTCGCGACCGGTATCGCGATCGCAATCGGCGCCGCGCTCGGGCTCGGCGGATTCACTTTCGTTTATGCGAAGGGCTACTCATATTTGAGCAACGATCCGAACGCCTGCGCGAATTGCCACATCATGCGCGATCATCTGGACGCCTACGCGAAGTCGAGTCATCGCGCGGTTGCGACCTGCAACGATTGCCACACGCCACCTGGCCTCGTGCAAAAGTATTTCACCAAGGCCGAGCACGGCTTCTTTCATTCGCTCGCCTTCACCACGGGCAACTTCCACGACCCGATCCAGATCAAGTCGCGCAGTTTGCGCGTGACGGAAAGTTCCTGCCGGAAATGTCATCAGGCCATCGTCCACCAAATCGATACCGGCCTAACGAGTAATAGCGCGATGTCCTGCATCCGCTGCCACGCCAATGTTGGCCATTGGGAGTAAACGCATATGAGCAAATTCAGAGATGGTTTACTGAGTTTTTACCGGCGCCGTCCCATTGCTGTTTTTGCCGTGCTCGTCATCCTCGCCGGTGCGGGCGCGATGCTCGGTGCGATTCTTCTGGTCTCGATTTTTCAGCACAAACAGGAGGCGAAGAATCCGTTCTTTCGCGTCGTGGAATTGAACGACGAAATCGATGACCCCGCCGTTTGGGGAAAGAATTTCCCGCTGCAATACGATGACTACCGCCGCACAGTCGATCAACAGCGCACACGTTACGGTGGCAGCGAAGCCATGGAGCGCACGCCTACGCACGCTGATCCCCGCTCGGTCGTCGCGCAGTCGCGCATCGAAGAGGATCCGCGGTCTGAAAACCATGTGGGCCGGTTACGCCTTTGCGAAAGATTTCCGCGAAGAACGCGGGCACGCTTTCATGCTCGACGATCAGACTTACACCGAACGTCAGCAGGCAGCGAAACAGCCCGGTACATGTTTGCATTGCCACGCGTCAATCAAGGTCCCTTACACAAAACTTGGCAACGGTGACTTGATGAAGGGCTACGAGAAATTCAACCAGATGCCCTTTGCCGAGGCGCGCAAACTCGTCACGCATCCGGTCGCGTGCATCGATTGTCATGACCCGACCACGATGCAACTGCGCGTGACGCGGCCAGGCTTTATCGAAGGAATGCGCGCATTGAAGACCAGCGCAGGCGTGCAGGACTATGACGTGAACCGCGACGCCACTCGACAGGAGATGCGCAGTTTCGTCTGCGGCCAGTGCCACGTTGAGTATTACTTCAAGGGACCAGAGAAGCGGTTAGTCTACCCGTGGGCGAATGGATTGAAGGTCGAACAGATTCTTGCCTACTACGACGCCGAGCAATTCAAGGATTGGTCTCACGCCGATACCGGCGCGCCAGTGCTCAAGGCGCAACATCCGGAATTCGAGATGTGGAATCAGGGCATCCACGCGCGTTCGGGCGTGGCGTGCGCCGATTGTCACATGCCTTATAAACGCGAAGGAGCTCTTAAGATCAGCGATCATCACGTGCGCAGTCCGTTATTGAACATCAATCATGCCTGCCAGACGTGTCATAAATGGCCGGAGTCGGAGTTGAAGGACCGCGCCGAAGCCATCCAGGAGCGCACCCAAAACATGCGCAATCTTGCGATGGACGCACTGGTGGAATTGATCGGCGATCTTAAGTCCGCGCGAGCCGCCAATACACCGGAGCCGCAAATCTCTGCCGCGCAGGATTTCCAGCGTAAAGCGCAATTCTATCTCGACTTCGTTGAGGCGGAAAACTCATCCGGTTTCCACGCACCGCAGGAAGCACTGCGAATCCTGGGTGAGTCGATCAACTTTTCGCGCAAAGGACAGCTTGCCCTCCGGCCGGTGACCCAGCCGCGTGCGGACAATTTTCAGCAGTAATCGGTGATCGCTATCTAACCGGCAATCCAATAAATCAACACAGCACAGGAAACATTAGAAAGCGATGATACTTCCGTCTGACATTGAGTTTCACCAAGACGGTTTCAACTTTACCGCAAGCTTGAAATTTTGAACGTGCCCAAGATTACGTTCGATTTTTCAGGAAAGGTCGCGCTTGTTACGGGCGGGAGTCGAGGCATTGGTCGCGCGACCGCGCTACTCTTTGCAAAGAGCGGCGCGAAGGTTGTGATCGGCGATGTTGATCCTGCGGGAGATGAAACGGTCGAGACGATCAAACGCGATGGGGGCGAAGCCGTTTTTGTAAAGACCGATGTGCGAGACGAAAGCGATGTGAAGAAGCTCATTGCGATAGCGGTTAAGACTTACGGCGGATTGAATTGTGCATTCAACAACGCCGGTGTTTTGCCTCCGACGGTGGCGCTCGTTGAGATGGAAGAATCCACTTTCGATCAGACGTTGGCTGTCGATCTCAAAGGAGTGTTTCTGTGTATGAAGCACGAGATCACGCACATGCTGCAAAGCGGCGGCGGCGCAATTGTGAATACTGCATCAATCGCCGGCCTGATCGCCGAGCCGGGAATCAGCGCTTACATCGCCGCCAAACATGGCGTCATTGGATTGTCCAAAGCGGCTGCCGTCGAATACGCAAGTAAGGGCATTCGCATTAACGCGCTGGCGCCCGGCCTGGTGAATACCGCAATGACCAAGGCCTGGTTCGATGATCCAAATATGAGCGCGTATTTCACCGCTAACACGCCGATCGGCCGTGTGTCACAGCCGGCCGAAATCGCCGGCATGGTTTTATTTCTTTGTTCCGACCTTGCCTCGTTCGCTGTTGGCCAGACGTTTGTGATCGATGGCGGCTACACGACTCATTGACTTGAAATTCTGATATTCGCGCTTGGCTGCCGATTCAAAAAAGGTGACCTTGAAAATCGCCTGAACGAAAGTAACGCGTGATGACTCTTTCGCCCGACATCGAATTTCTCGAAGACATTCGTCTGTTCATTTACAGACCGCGGGGTTTACTGGATGAAGCTTCGGTCACCAGAGCCGTTAACATTCTTACAGACCTCGAGGCAATGCTAAAGGAGCCGTTCAATCGGTTCTCCGATACGTCGGCAATCGATCGAGTCGAGTTGAATTACCAATACGTCATTCAGGTTTCCCTGTATCGAGTGCTTTCGTACACTGATCGGCCACCGGTGAAATCGGCAATTCTCGCGACTGAGCCCACCGTCGGCCACTATTTTCAATTGCATGCCGTAATCACTCAGGGGTCGCCGATCAATGTTCGAATATTCCAACAACGAGAAGACGCCGCGAAATGGCTGGGTGTTGCGCTGGAACGGCTCGCTGAGAATTCCGCGCGAGCGACAGACGAGAGCGGCAATCAACCAAACGGATCTGCTGTTAACGAACGATGAAACTCCCACCTGAGCTCGAATTCCATGACGATCTCCATCTGCTCACCTATCAACCGCACGGTGTGATCGACGAGGCGGCTGTTAAAAAAATTGTGGATGTCCTCGAAGATCTCGAAGCCAAGCTCCAGAAGCCGTTCAATCGATTTTTCGATACTCTAGGAGCCGATGAAGTTGAACTTAACTTCAAATACGTCATTCAAGTTTCTCTCTGTCGACGCCTTTCCTACGCGGGCCATCCACCGGTGAAGTCGGCAATTCTCGCCGCCGATGCAACTATGATTCATTATGCTCGGTTGCATGCATTGCTGACTCAGGGTTCGCCGATCCACGTACGCATCTTCAAAGATCGAAAAGAAGCGGCCGAGTGGCTCGGCGTACCGCTGGAGCGGCTAACAACAGATCGGCAACCAAGACAGGCAGGTTGAATAGATCAATTTGCTGTCTTCGAATGCGTTCGTTGTAGAGGGCTTGTGCCAAGCATCTAAACCATGTCAGAAGCCCTCGGCACAACCGACTCTACGAGCCGCTATTCTTGAGCTGACTGGTCGCTCGACGACTACCGGCAAGGCTTTGCAATAGCGACGGCAGCAATTGGTCTGCCGCGGGATCGATTTTTCCGGCTGGCATTAGCTCGTCGATGATTTTTGGCACCTCGGCATTGCCGCACCGCTATAAGACCAAAGTCCCATTGTTGATGTGTCTTGCTTTTGTCAGCCTCTATCGGTTAACAGATGGAGTCTATGAACAAGTATATCGCCGAATTTATCGGAACATTTTTTCTCGTCCTGACAATTGGCTGCACGGGAATTGGTGCTGGCGCTGGGGTCATCGCGCCGCTCGCCATCGGCGCAGCGCTGATGGTAATGGTTTTTGCCGGCGGCCACATCTCCGGAGCACATTATAATCCAGCAGTCACGCTCGGCGTCCTGATCCGGGGCAAGGTGAATGCGAGCGACGTAGTGCCTTACTGGGTGGCACAGCTCGCCGGTGCCGCCGTCGCGGCGCTGATCGTGAGTAAGGTCTTTCGCGCCGGTGTAGCTGTTACTCCCATCGCGCCGAATGTTGGTCCGGCGCTGCTTGCGGAATTTCTTTTCACATTTGCGCTTGTCTATGTGGTGTTGAACGCCGCCACGGCGGAAGGCACTTCAGGAAATTCATTTTATGGTTTGGCCATAGGCATGACCGTGATGACCGGCGCATTTGCCGTCGGCGACATTTCAGGCGGCGCATTCAATCCCGCGGTAGCTCTGGGTATCTGCATCCTCGGGATTTCAACTTGGGCAAACATTTGGATCTATTTGCTGGCCGATTTGGCTGCTGCTGTTGTTGCAGCCATTGTTTTCCAGCTAATCAATCCGCCGATGCAAACGACCCCGATCGCAACAGACGAGCCACCTTACGAAACACCCGATTGAAAACTCAACCATCCACTCTTCACAATCTTATGAGAGAAAACAAAATTATTGCAGTTCTCCTTGGCATTTGTGTGTGCGTCGCCGCTTCATCTGTGACCGCGGCTACGATTCCTGCCGGAACAACGCTGACAGTAAGTACCAGTCAGCCTCATTAGCTCACAGACCGTCGTGGGCAGAAGTTTCGAGGCGAAGATCGCGAAGGACGTTTCGGTGAAAGGAAACGTCGTATTGAAGGCCGGAACCAAAGTTTTTGGAAAGGTTACGTCTTCTCGTGCCAATTCTCGCAAATCCGGACCACTCGTTGTGGAACTTGCCTCAATTGATCTGAATGGACGCAGGACCACGGTAAAGACGAACGACGTTCAGCCAGCAGGTCCTCCACAAACCGGGCGCCAGGCGCATTACGGCCATACGGCCGGCACGACAGTAGTGAATCCTCAAACTCTGCTGCAGTTCCAGCTTCTGCAGCCGGTGACGCTGTGATGGCTGATTTACAGCACTGAGCCAACGTTCCGCATCACGTTTCAGCTGAGCGGCGATGTTACCGTGTTGCATCGGGCGGCGGCGCAAAGGGGAGACCTTCCCTGATCAGTTGCGAGAAATCAGGAGAGTCGTTAGCGGCGCGGGCGCGTGTGTCGATCAGGCTTCGAGCCTTTAGCTCGGCAAAAGGAAGTCCGCCGGTCACGATGGCATGGCGTTCGTACATCAGTTCGTCGCCTTTCCCATTGAGCAGGATCCGCCAATCCCACGGCACGCGCTCATTGGGTGGATGCTGTGTGCGGATGCTCGTTGTACAGTTAGTGGTGATGGCGTTATACCAACGCGGTGTGCTTCGCAGAGTGTTGAGCGAATGGATGTATTCGAGAAATCGTTCGCGCGCCTTCGCTGGTGAAACAGTCGTACGGTAAAGGTAGACATCCTCCTTGCGATAGTTTGTGCGCAGACGAATCACGTCGCGCTCATCGGCGACTATGTAGATGAGTTCGAACTGCCGGTAGAGTCCGCCGATAGTCGAGTAACTTTGACCAAGCTTCTTCCGAATCTCGATCGAGAAGCAGAGCGGCGGCGCGTCAGCGAATTGGAAGCTGACGATGGGATGCGCGATCCAGGGCGAGCCCCAGTAATTAATCGCGAGGTCGATACCAGTGATCTGCGAGATGTGTACGGTACGCGTCTCCCAACGCGGAGTGTAGTCGGTCTCGCTTCGGTAGTCGCAGTTGCGTACGTTATGAAATACTACTTCGTCGCCTTGAATGTCGGCCCACGCTTCCTTGGCCACGTCCGGTTGCCAG
>CAWIWB010000008.1:0-30329 GCA_963839665.1 uncultured Verrucomicrobiae bacterium | reverse complement strand
GCTCAAACGTGGCGCGAAGTTTTTGGTGATCAGAAAGCGACGCTAGTGCTCGCGGTTCTTTCCGACAAAGATTTGCGCGGTATCTGCGAAGCGCTCGCGCCGATTGCCGCGTTCGGTGATCCTACCGAAAATCCGCAGTGAACGGGCTGTCGCACCGGCGGAATTGGCGAAAATCTTTTCCATCATTACTCCATCACTCCCCCACTCCATCACTTCAACCATTGGCGAGGCGCTGATGCTTGCGCGTGAGAAACCGAATCCGATCCTGATCACCGGCTCGCTGCATTTCGCTGGCGAAGTTCTCGCCGATCTGCGCGGTGAACCGGCTGCGTTCGAAGAATGCGCACAATAATCGCGCGAAAAGCTTGGTAGCGCACGCGTTTCGCCTGCCGGGCAACCGATGCGGTTGCCCTACAAGCAGTGACGGTGCGATTCGCGAACACAGCGGTAAACGTATTGCTATAAACCCGTGATTTAGTAGCCTTGGCGTGTTGAAGGCGACCCCCGGCACCCTCCAGGAAGGTGGCGCTAGTTTTGCCACCACGCACTGGAGCGTCGTTGCGCAGTCGGCGCTGACAGATGTACCCGAGGCGGCAAATGCTCTCACCCAATTATGCGAACTGTACTGGCCGCCAATCTACAGTTTCATCCGTCGGCGTGGTTACGCTCCGTCTGATGCGCAGGACCTGACGCAATCATTTTTCGCATTCTTCCTGCGAACCAAAGCCTATGCGCGCACGGACCGACTCCACGGCAAATTTCGCTCTTTCGTGCTCGCATCGGTCAAAAATTTCCTTGCAAATGATTGGGACCGCAATCAAGCAATCCGGCGCGGCGGCGGCTATCAGTTAATCTCGCTCAATCAAGAGACCGCGGAAGCATTTTACGACGCTGCAAGTGCATCCGATTCAACGGCGGAACGTTTATTCGAATTGCGCTGGGCGAAATCACTCACCGCGGGCGCGCTTGATTCTTTGCGTGAAGAATTGCGCGCCGAAGGCAAGCTCGAGCTTTTCGAACAACTAAAGAAGCTTTCTTACCGGCGGCAGCGTTATTCCCTCGTATGACGATGCATCGGCCCGCATGGACCTTCCGCGAGCCACAGTAAAGACGCACGTTTATCGGTTGCGGCAGCGGTATCGCGAGATTGTGCGTCGCGAGATTGGCCGCACGGTCTCATCACCGCACGAGGTTGACGAAGAAGCTGCGTTATCTTTGCGACGTTTTAGCGCAAGCCGCATGAACGAGAAAGGCACGAATGGAGCCGGCGTGCCCTCACGCCGTACACGCAGGGATGAAAACAATACAACGGCCTGAGGGCAGGCCGCCTCCAATCGTCTGCGCTCAATGCGGTTCATCGCTTAGCTCATCCGAGGGCACGGAAGAGTCTTGTCTTAACTGTCTGCTGCACACCGCGCTGGATGACGAAGACGTCGAGCACGTCGCCAGAGCGCAGCGGTTCGACCAATATGAGCTCGTCAATGGCAGTGATGGCGAGCCAGTTGAACTCGGCCGCGGTGGCATGGGCGTCACCTACAAGGCGTTCGACACCAACCTGCGTTGCGAAGTCGCGCTCAAGGTGATCCATCCGCGCGATCTCGCGGACGAAACCAGTCGGGCGCGTTTTCTGTCCGAAGCGCGAGCCGCCGCACAGCTGCGTCACCGCAACATCGCATCGGTTTTTCACCTCGGCAGCAAGCGTGACGAATACTTTTACGCCATGGAACTGGTTGAAGGCCAGACCATCGAAGAGTGGGTTCACCACAAAGGTCCGATCGACTGCCCGATCGCCCTGGACATCGCCTTACAAATCACGCGTGCTCTGACTGCCACCGGCACTCGGCAATTTGTTCATCGCGATGTCAAACCTTCAAACGTCATGCTTTGCAGCGAAGCCGATGGCGCGATTGTGGCGAAGTTAATCGACTTCGGTCTGGTCAGAGACATCACCGATCAATCCGCGAGCGGCAGTCCAGTTCGGACCGGCTTCATTGGCACGCCGCATTTCGCAAGTCCAGAGCAGTTCGCAGACAAAGCAACCGACGCACGATCTGACATTTATTCGTTAGGCGTAACGCTTTGGTATATGCTCTCGGGCAAACTGCCGTTCGATGGCACGCGTGACGAAATTCGCCAGAAGCAACTCAGCGGCGCATTGCCCATCGAACAACTGAAAGGCATTCCGCGCACGGTTGTCGATCTTATCAAGCGCATGCTTGAGCCCGATCCAGCAAAGCGTGCGCAATCGCCCGCGGAGTTGAAGCAGCAACTTAACAACTCCATCGCCGCAATCGATGGCGCGAAACAAAAGCAGCGCCGCCGACTCGCCTACAGCGCGTTGGCGGCCGCTGTGATTATCACCTGCGTCCTGGCAGCTTCGTACATTCTTCAACGCAAGTTCGTCTCCAGCGCTGCGAGCGAAGTCGTACCGGCAAAAAGTATTGCCGTATTACCATTTCAAAATCTGAGTGGCGATCCAGATAACGCCTATTTCGGCAACGGGATTCAAGAGGAGATACTGACGCGGTTGTCTAGCATCGCAGACTTGAAAGTTATTTCGCGCACTTCCACGCAGCAATATCAGAGCAAACCGGGGAATCTCCGCGAGATCGCGAAGCAACTAGGCGTAGCGAACATTCTTGAGGGCAGCGTGCAAAAAGCGGGCGATCAGGTGCGGGTCACTGTTCAGTTGATCAACGCGCAAACTGATTCCCATGTCTGGGCAGAAACCTACGATCGGAAGTTGACTGACATCTTAAGCGTCGAGAGCGAGGTCGCGAAACGAATAGCCGAGTCATTGCACGCCAACCTGACCGGGCGCGAGCAGCAGGCGTTAGCAATGAAGCCGACAGAGAATCCCAAAGCCTACGATGCTTACCTGCGTGGTCTGGCGTATAGTCTGAGAACGCAACGCACACCCGCCAACTCCCTTGGCGCGCAGAAGTATCTCAGAGAAGCAGTGCAGTTAGACCCGAAGTTTGCCCTCGCCTGGGCGCTGCTGGCATACACCGATGGCGTCGGCTACCACACACTAAATCTTCAACCGACGCTCGCCCTTCTTGAGGAGGCGCGCCAGGCAGCTGAAACCGCGCTCACGCTTCAGCCCACTCTCGGCGAGGCCGTGCTCGCCAAGGGCTATTATCATTACGCCTGCCTGAAGGATCACGACACCGCGGTGCGTTACCTTGAGCAGGCACATTTGCTGCTGCCTAACAACAGCCGGATTCTTCAATCCCTCGCCGATGTCGAGCGGACCCGAGGCCAATGGGACCGGAGCGACGCCTACTTCAACGAAGCCGAGCGGCTCGACCCACGCAACGTTAACCTGCTTACTCAGCACGCTCTTTCCCTGATCGTTGTACGTCGCTTCCCCGAAGCGCTGGGAAAACTTGATCAGGTTCTCGATCTTACACCGGACGACATTGACACCTCTGTGATCAAGGCCAGTATCGCGCAAGCCGAGGGCGATCTGCCCCGGGCTGCTTCTCTTCTGGCTCCGCTGCATCCGAACGCCCACGACTTCGGCGCGTGGGAAATACAAACTTACCAGGCCGTCCTGGAGCGCCAACCTGCACCGATCATCGCCCGGCTAAAGGAGATACTAGCCAAGACTGATCCAGCGTTCGGTTTCTTCAATGGTGAACTGCGTTTTTGGTTAGGCTGGGCGCAACGAGTCGCCGGCGACGATGCCGCCGCCCGGCAAAGTTGGCAACAGACGCGCAGCGAACTGGAGCCATTGCTTAAAGAACAACCGCAAAATGCGGAACTCATCAGTGTTCTCGCGCTGACCAACATGGGCCTCGGCGACAAACCGGCCGCACTGGCTCTTGCCGAGCAGGCGATGGCCGCGAGGCCGGCCGAGAAAGACGTCGTCAATGGTCCGTTTGCACTCGAGATCCTCGCCCGGGTGGCAGCGCAAACCGGGGAGACCGACCGCGCCATCGACGCTTTACAGAAACTACTCTCGATCCCGTACTTTGGCGCATTCACCACTACGCCGCTCACTCCCGCACTGCTCCGGCTCGATCCAATGTTCGATCCACTGCGCGGCGATCCGCGTTTCGAAAAACTCTGCGAGGAAAAGCAGAAATAATTTCACCACGGATTGCACGGATAACGCGGATAAGAGCGTGATTAACGAAGCCTCGACCACGAATGAACACCAATTTCCTGTAGCTGGTAGCTTCCGCCTTCTTAATTAATGTAAATTCGTGTTCATTCCTGGTTTTAAGCTCTCATCGATGAAATCCGCGAAATCGGCATCTTTTAGCGCCAACGGCGCTCTGTCACTCTGAGCCTGGGGCATCGCCCCAGGAATTCGAATTGCCGTGTATAGAAGCGCTGAAAGCGCGTTTCAATTCGAGCTACTCGATCGAAATCGGTGCTAGTGATGAATCGCGCTTTCAGCCCCGGAAGCTTTCGGGGTTGCCCCAGGCTGCCGATGAGCGCGCGCCTTTGGCGCGAAACACGTCCCGCCCGTAAATCCGTGGTTCCTCAAAGATTTTTCATCTTTTTTGAAACGCTCCGGATTTTTTTCTTTTGTAAGGGGATGAACAGAAAAGAACTCCTATGAAAAAACAACCAAATGATTCCTCACGCGCTTTAATCCTTTTCAAATCGCTGCTCTTGGTCGCTCTGCTATCTATTTCGGCGGTCTTACTGACAGCCAGTTTCAACGTCGCTCTGGCACTCCCCGACTTCGATGGCGATGGGATTCCCGATTCGCAGGACAACTGCCCAACGGTAATCAATCCCAACCAGGAGGACACCGACGGCGATGGGATCGGTGATGTTTGTGACAACTGCCCGTCCATACCAAATCCTGGCCAGGAGGATAGCGATGCCGATGGTATTGGCGACGCGTGTCAATCGGCGACCAGCACGGTCACCAATGCAAACGACAGCGGCGCGGGCTCACTGCGCCAGGCCCTCGCGGATGCAAATGACGGCGACACGATTGACTTCAATCTCACGTACCCGGCCACCATCACGCTGACCACGGGCCAACTGGTGGTGGGTAACAGCGTGACCATCAGCGGACCCGGCGCGAACAATCTGACCGTGGACGGCAACGCCAATGACCGTGTGTTTTACATTAGCTCCGGCAAGACCGTCACAATCGACGGACTGACTGTTACGAATGGCCACGTCGCGTTCCCCATCGATGGGGGCGGCATTTATAACGATCACGCTAACCTCACGATAACCAACAGCACCTTGCGCAGTAACTCGGCCGGCAACCGCGGCGGCGGAATCTTCAACTATGGCAGCAACAACGGGGTGCCCCCCGCAACGCTGAACATCGCAAACAGCACCCTGAGCGGCAACAACGGCGGCTCCGGCGGCGGCGGTATCTACAACATTTCGGAAGGCTTCCCCGGGACCGCGACGTTGACCGTCACCAACAGCACCTTGAGCGATAACATCGGCGGCGGCATCTCCAACTACGCTAGCATTTTTGGCACCGCAGCGGTTTCGGTGAGCGCCAGCACCCTCAGCGGCAACATCTTCGGCTCGAACATCGACATCCAAAGTTCGGGTTTCTGCCTCTTCGGCACGTGTTCGTTGGGCATCGCGACGCTGGAGATCGGGGGTACCATCCTGAGCGCCGGCCGTTCCATCGACAACAACCAGGTTCCGCCGTGGAGCACGGTCACCTCGCATGGTTACAATTTGAGCAGCGATCTCGGTGGCGGCTTCCTGACTGCGACCGGCGACCAGGTCAGCACCGCACCATTGCTCGGCCCGTTGCAAGACAACGGCGGCCCGACCTTCACCCATGAGCTGTTGCCGGGCAGCCCGGCCATTAACATGGGCAACCCAAGCTTTACTCCGCCACCTAACTACGATCAGCGCGGGCCCGGTTTTGATCGCGTGGTGAACGGTCGTATTGATATCGGCGCTTTCGAGGTGGAGCCGACGCCTACTCCAACACCCACAGCAACGGCGACTGCCACGGCGACAGCGACATCAACTCCGACCGCGACGGCGACAGCCACCGCTACGGCAACTGCAACATTTACGCCAACGGCTACCGCCACGTTCACACCTACGCCCACGGCAACTGCAACTTCTCACACCACACTCCAACGGCGACGGCGACAGCAACTGCAACAGCCACTGCCACACCCACGCCGCCAACGCCAGGGGTGATCACGCTCACTGCCACCGGCTATAAAAACAAAGGCTTTGACATAACGAATCTCTTCTGGACCGGAGCGCCATCGAATAACATCGATATTTATCGCAACGGCGTGCTGAAAGCGACAGTGCCGAACATCGGAACCTATACCGATAACACCGGTATAAAGGGTCGCGCCACTTTCACATATACGGTGTGCGCGCCTGGAACAAACAACTGCTCCAATGTAGTAATCGTGACGTTTGGCGGTTAGCGCTCATGTTCGTTTTGAGGACGCATCACCCACGAAGATCCTCGGGCCGATGATAGATAGATTGGCGTCTCACAGAGACGCCCTACAAAATCCGATCAAATTGTAGGGCGTTTATGTCAAACGCCTTCAGCTGATCTCGATCCGAGGGAACAGCGGCATTGGCTTGCCGACCACATGTCCATCCGGCAATCTCCCCCACTCTGCATCTGCGAGTGAGAACCGTTCTTCCTTTCCGCTCAACTCCATCTTCCAATTCAGTTGATCGAAAATTCCATGCGCGGCTTTAGGCATGACCGGCGAAATCAAGATCGCAATGATGCGAAGCGATTCAGCAAGAGTGTAAAGGACTGCATCAAGATGTCCCTGTTCTGCAGAATCTTTTGCCAGCGCCCAGGGTCTCGCAGCATCCACAATCTGATTGCACTGCGAAGTTAGATTAAGGGCGACTTGACATGCGAGATGTGGAGTGTGGCTCGTCATAACATTGACGTATTCAATTAAGCCTAATATTGGCGAAACACGGAGACCGTACTCTTCGATAGGGTGTGACTCGACGCTTTTAGAACGCGTTAGCTTCCTGGCGCGATACTTCTCTATCATTGTTAAAGAACGATTAAGCAGATTGCCTAACGAGTTAGCGAGATCGGTGTTGTAACGCTCGACGAGGCGCTCTTCAGAGAAATCGGCATCCTGCCCGGTGGTCATGTCGCTTATCAAGTAATAGCGCAAGGCGTCCGAGCCGTATTTATCGATGAACACAAATGGATCGATGATGTTGCCGACGCTCTTGCTCATCTTGGCGCCGCCGAGATTCCACCAGCCGTGCACTAGCAATTGCGGCATTTGATCGTCAGGAAATCCGATCGCGTGCAGCATGATCAGCCAGTAAATGCCGTGCGCGGGAACGAGAATGTCTTTGCCGATGATCTGTAAGGCAGGCCATTTGTCGCGGAAGTTCGAGCGGCTGAGCGTTCGAAGTTGTCAGATTTACGTTGGATCGTAGCCGGCGAAGCTGATGTAGTTCGTTAGGGCGTCGAACCAGACGTAAGTGACGAAATCTTTGTCGAACGGTAGCTCGATTCCCCAATCGAGCCGCGATTTGGGCCGCGAGATGCAAAGATCGCCGCTGATTTTCTCGACGGCGTTTCGCAATTCCTTTTGACGAAAATCGGGAATGACTGCGTCTGCTCGATTGTCGAGATACTGAAGCAGCCAATCTTTGTGCTGACTGAGTTTGAAGTAGTAATTTTCTTCTTCGCGAAACTCGATCTCGCCCCACTCCGGGCCGAATTGGCCGTCGGGACCGCGTTCCTTGTCGGTTAGGAATTGTTCCTGACGAACTGAGTAGTAGCCGGACTGTTTGTCCTTGTAGATCTGGCCTTCATCGAAGAGCCGCTGCAGAATGCCTTGAACGACTTTCTTGTGCCGGTCACTCGTTGTCTCTGCCCAGTCGTCGTATCGGACATCAAGCTTTTTCCAAAGATCGATGAATTTTTGCGTGATGCCTTTAACGAATTCAGCCGGTGGCACGCCCGCTTTCGCCGCAGATTGCTGGACTTTCTGGCCGTGCTGATCAACACCGGTCAAAAAGAAAACGTTTTCGCCTTTGAGCCGGTGATAGCGCGCAATCACATCGGCCAGCACTTTTTCGTAAGCGTGACCGACGTGCGGTGGCGAATTCGTGTAATCGATCGCCGTAGTGATGAAAAACGTTTTTGGCATGCGCGTGACACACTGGCGGACGGAGACCGCCCGCGCAACTTACCTTAATTTTGCCGACGCAGGGTCGTCATCCACGTGTAGGCAATCCAGGCTCTCGCTCGGTTGTCCTTAGCTTCCGCCTCGGAAAAGTGGACTTGTTTGACGCCGACTCGACTCTTCGGTGTAGAATCTGACGATGCTGTGCAGGTGGATGACTTCAACTTTGGCTATCCCATTAATTGCAGGGTTGATGCCTGGCCTGCCATTAGACGCTGCAGCGGAGGCGCAATTAGCTGACCGCCCGCCGTGCCTTGACGGCGTCGAGACCTTTTCGGCTCCGTTGAATGAAGGTAATGCCCTAATCGGCATCCGCCCGGACGGTTGGACAGCCCGCGATTGGATCAATTCAGAACCGCTGACGTTAGACGCGCTCCGCGGCAAAGTGGTGCTGGTGCGTTGGTGGACGGCGCCCGGCTGTGCGTTTTGTGAAGCCAGCGCACCGGCTCTTAATGACTTCTGGAGGCGTTACGCTAGCCGCGGATTGGTTGTCGTCGGATTTTACCATCATAAGTCATCGGAGCCTCTAAGTTTGGCCAATGTGAAAAGGCAGTCCCGCAAGTTCGGCTTTGAGTTCCCGGTGGCAATTGATCCGGATTGGAAGACGCTGCGCCGTTGGTGGCTCGATAAACACGATCGCGGCTGGACCTCCGTCACGTTCCTTCTCGATCGGCACGGTGTAATCCGACATGTCCATCCGGGAGGAGCGTTTTTCAAAGGGGAACCCGGTTATGATCTTCTTGAAAAGAAAATCCAGGAGTTACTGGACGAGTCCTTTACGACATAAATCCAATCTGAAAGGGACTAATTCGTATAATCAATCGCCGTGGTGATGAAAAACGTCTTCGGCATTTCTGTGCATCATCTGTAGCGGCAGTCTGTGACTGTCGCAAACATCGGCGGTCAGAGATCGCCATTACAGTGCGCGCTCGTGATTCGAATACGATTAGCGCCGAAGGCGCGGCAATCACTTGGTTAGCCTGGGGCGACGCCCAGGTATTCAGGTGATGCCTGAGGCGCAAGCGCTGACAGCGCGATTCATTTCGTCTCTTGTTTTATCGTTGCAGGATTGAATCGCGCTTTCAGCGCTGATGAATCCCTGGCCAGGATACCTGGGGCGTCGCCCCAGGCTGATATGAATACCGCGCCGTTGGCGCTAAACAGATACAGGGCACAGCGTCGTGGCTACAACGTAAATCTGCGCACTACTCCTGCTTCGCCTCAAACCTTCACTTTTTTCCAAACGCCGCCTTCTTGCTTCCAGTTGTAAAGGGCTTTGCCGTTGATCTTGTGAACGGACGTTTCCGTGATATTCAACTTGCTACCCTGGACAGCCATGAAGAAATCAATGTCGTAGATTTTTCCGTCGGCGCCTTTCATGTCGACACAGGCGAAATATTTATCGCCGCCCAGACTCGAGAGCCGATCGTCGTGGAGTTTGATCAGATCGAGCGCGAGATCTTTACGCTGAAATGGCATATGAAATTTATTGTCGGGAGATTTCGCGGCGTAACCGCTGATGAATCTCTTTAGCCCATCAGAAACTTCCGACGTGCTCGGTTGCATCATCGCAGCTTGAGGAGCGCCTTTTGTTGTCTGCGGCAATTGTTGCGATTGGGATTGCTGTTGAGCTCTGGGATGCTCCTGAGCGCGAAGCGACACAACAGGTGAAAGAAGTGCAATCAATACGCCGGCAGCAAGTCGTGTAGTCATAGCAAGCAGATTGCCGGACGAATCGTTGTAGGGCAAGCGCTTCGCTTGCTTCTAGCCGCTGCCCTGCGGGCGCCGTTCAACGCCCGTGTGTTCGACACGGAAATGCGCCTCCCACAGCGAAGCGGCTACAGTTTGACCGATCGCAACCGGAGCGCGTTCGCAATCACTGAAACCGAGCTAAAGCTCATCGCGGCGCCAGCGATCATCGGGCTTAGAAGAATGCCAAATAGAGGATAAAGAACACCGGCAGCGATCGGCACGCCGAGCGCATTGTAGATAAACGCGAAGAATAGATTCTGCCGGATGTTTCGCATCACCGCGCGACTGAGATGTATCGCTTTGGCAATGCCCATTAGATCGCCTTTCACCAGCGTGATGCTGGCGCTTTCGATCGCGACGTCGGTCCCCGTACCCATCGCAATTCCCACATCGGCGGCCGCGAGCGCAGGCGCGTCATTAATTCCGTCGCCTGCCATTGCGACAACTGCGCCGGTGGTTTTCAATCTTTTGACGATTTCGATTTTCTCATCGGGCATCACTTCGGCGTGGAACTCATCAATCCCCAACTCGCGCGCAACCGATTCGGCAGTGCGCCGATTGTCGCCGGTGCACATGATGATTTTCAGGCCCATGTCGTGAAGCGCGCGAATCGCTGTTCGAGTCGTCGGCTTGATGGGATCAGCGATGCCGAGGACTCCGACTGCGTGTCCATCCAGTGCGATCCAAACGGTTGTTTGCGCTTGTTCCTGCAAGCGATCTGCTTTTCTTTTCAGCTCGTTCGGAAAACGTGACACTCGAATCAGCCAAAAATTTCTCTTTGCCGACCAGCACGCGGCTGCCATCGAGGTCTGCCCGGAAACGCCGCTACCAGTCGTTGACTGAAAATCCGTCACGTCGCGCAATGCTATTTGTTCCTTTTTGGCCGCGTCCACGATTGCGCGAGCAAGCGGATGCTCGCTGTGCGCTTCCACTGAAGCCGCAATCTGCAAGAGTTCGCGTTCGCTCGTGCCTTTGTCACTAACTCGGCTGACGACTTCCGGTTTACCGGCTGTTAATGTGCCAGTCTTATCCGTGATCAGGTGCGTCACTTTTTCGGTGATCTCGATGGCCTCAGCGTTTTTTACCAGAATCCCCGTCTGCGCAGCGCGCCCAACGCCGACCATGATCGACATTGGTGTCGCAAGCCCGAGCGCGCATGGACATGCAATAATCAGAACCGAAACGGCATTCACGAGCGCGTAAGCCATGGCCGGCGGCGGCCCGATAATCGACCACACGACAAAAGTAATTACCGCGATGCTGATGACCGCTGGAACGAAATAACCTGAAACGCTGTCGGCGAGTTTTTGAATAGGCGCGCGGCTGCGCTGCGCTTCCGCGACCATTTGCACGATCTGCGCCAGCAGCGTTTCCGATCCGATTCGCTCCGCACGCATCAAGAACGAGCCGGTCTGATTCACCGTGGCGCCGACCACTTTGTCACCTGCGCCTTTGCTTACCGGCATCGGTTCGCCTGTGATCATCGATTCGTCGATGTTGCTTTGGCCTTCAACGATCACGCCGTCGACGGGCACCTTTTCACCGGGACGCACGCGCAGCAGGTCGCCTTTTTCAATTGCGTCCACCGGAATCTCTTCTTCCTGGCCATCGCGGACGCGATGCGCGGTTTTTGCCGCAAGGCCGAGCAAGGCTTTGATTGCCTGGCCGGTGCGGCTGCGCGCTTTCGCCTCAATTAATTGGCCTAACAAAACGAGCGTCGTGATGACCGCTGCTGCTTCAAAATAAAGATCGACCTCCCCATGCCGCCGGAAGGATTCGGGAAAAATTCCGGGCGCGATCACCGCAACGACGCTGTAGACATAAGCTGCGCCGACGCCGACAGCGATCAGCGTAAACATGTTGAGGCTACGGTTGACGATCGATTGCCAGGCCCGGGTGAAGAAAAAGCCGCCCGCCCAAAGAACGACTGGGGTCGTTAGGCCAAACTCGATCCATTTACCGATTTGCCTGGGAACAATCGCATCAACGTGCAGTCCGGGAACTGAATGGCCCATCGCGATGATCAGCACCGGGATCGTGAGCACGAGCGCGATCCAGAATTTGCGTGCTAGCGCTTTGACTTCGTGTTGCTCTTCTTCGTCCCCCCCTTCCACCGTCATCGGCTCCAGAGTCATGCCGCATATCGGGCAATTTCCCGGGCGATCCTGCTGAATCTGCGGATGCATCGGGCAGGTGTAGATCATGGCGGATCGTTGAATGACTTGACGAATATTCGTTGTCGCTGCGTCAACTCCGAGCTTTCAGGTCTATAGAATGACGAAACCCGAATGTCGAATGACGAACGGGCGACCATTGACCCATCACTTTTCCGCGTAACCTCGCGCCGCCCTTTACGCATTACCTCTGTGAACGGCCAGAAATGAGTTCTCAAGACGAGAGTTCACGGAAGGCCAAGACAACGAGAAAGAAAAATAAAATGAAAGAGAAAAAAGCGAAGAAAACTCTCCAAGTCCGTGACCTGACGCCCACAAGAGACCCCAGAGGCGGCAACCGCTGCCACCGCGGCAACGCCTTTGGGTTGCACCGGCAGGCCCGACGCAATGTCAACGGCATTTTCCTGCTGCCTCAATAAGGAATAACCGTTAGAAAGTCGCACCGTGGTTCGATTCCCCGCGGTGCGGTCTTTGTTTATCCACGTCCGGCTGCCGCTGCCCGCTGAACGAAGGAGAGCAAAATGCGTGAGATGGACAACGTCTCGCGCTCTGGCGCCGATTGTACAGCGCCCCTGAGAATATCACCAGGGAGCTGGCGTGCCTAACGAACATCGGCGCACGATTGCCGCGCCAAATATTATGCGGCCTTCGCGGTTTCCATTTCTTCGGTGTATTTGCCGAACCGCGCTTTGCTGTTGCACCACGCGCGGTGATGGAATGCAGTTTGAGCAGCACTGACGTTGGCTGTGTCCCCTTTCCACGCCTTGAGAACCGGAGCTTGCAAGGCACGCCCGTAGGAAAAGCTTAGCTGCCATGGTAGATCTCCCATGCGATTCATTGCGTTTAGATGTTCGGTTGCTTGCTGATCGGTTTGGCCGCCTGAAAGAAACACAATCCCCGGCACAGCCTCGGGAACCGCTCGCTTCAGACAACGAACTGTAGCTTCAGCGACTTCCTGCACCGAAGCCTGCTTTGGATTCTCTTTGCCCGAAAGCACCATGTTGGGCTTCAGCAAGATTCCCTCGAGCACAACGCGGTGGTCAGCTAAAGAATCGAAAACACTTCGCAGAGTTTGCTCGGTGACTTCGAAATGCCGTTCGAGAGTGTGTGTGCCGTCCATGAGCACTTCCGGTTCGACGATCGGCACCAAATCACCTTCCTGACAAAGCGCCGCGTAACGCGCCAACGCCTCTGCGTTCGAGTCGATGCATGTGCGCGTGGGAATTCCGTCGCCGATTGTGATGACTGCGCGCCATTTGGCAAAACGCGCGCCAAGCTTCCGGTATTCGGTCAATCGCTCGCGCAGTCCGTCCAAACCTTCCGTGATCTTTTCGCCGGGAAAATTGGCCATGGCCTTGGCGCCTTTGTCCACCTTGATCCCGGGAACGATCCCCTGCTGCTCCAGCACTTCGACAAAACTCCGTCCGTCGCGAGTCTTCTGCCGAATCGTTTCATCAAACAAGAATCACGCCGCTGATAAATTCGCCGGCGTCTTTTGTGGTAAACAAGATTTCGCGATACATCCGCCGGTTCTCCTCGTTCGAAGGCACATTGATGCTTTTCAATCGCTTCTCGATCGTCCCCGAACTTTCGTCGGCTGCCAGAATCCCCTTGCCCGGCGCGACCAGTTTTCTCGCTACAGATTCCAAATCGTCAGTTTTCATGCTTCTTCTCCTTATCGATGGGTTTTTGTTGCTCTCCATAATTGCCAGTAACAAATTCGTCGCAAGTTTGAAAATGTTGGCTGTGCGTCTGATCAAGGGCAGCCTCTCTGTTTGTAGGGGACGACGTTGTCGTCCCGGGGAAGCTGTCAGCTTCCCCTACAGCGCGGAAATCGGCGGGAAGTAACCGCACGCACTGCGCGCTATGTCGGAGACGTTCAGTGCACGGCCTTGGTGACAGGCAACTGGCAATCGCGCCACGTCGGCGAGTCTGGCGCGTTTAGCGGACTCATTGGTGCGGGGACCGGCACCGTCGGATCGATGATGCCGATGCGCTTGTTCACCCACAGTACCTGGTACGCCCACGCCGGCAGCGGCGCTGCTTTCGATGTGCACGACCAGTTGTTGAAGTGGAGGTTCACGAGATAGAAGTTCCGCTTCAGTTTACGGAGCGCGTCGAGAATCTTCGGATCGTCGAACCCGTGCATTTCCATCGCGAGCTGCGGAATCGATGCGAGTAGTTCGTCTGGCGCCGCAAGGAGCGATTCCCACTCTCCGCCTTCGATATCCATCTTGATGAGCACACGCCTGCCGGTATCGCCGTTTTTGCTGATCTGGTTCTCCAGCGTGTCGAAGAAGCGCGAATCCCTATTGCCCGTTCGATTTCCGACGCATTCGTTGTGAAAAACAAATCTGCCGCCGTCGCAACGTGGCCTCGCCGGATCGAAACAATCGTATTCGTGGACCGGAACGTGATATCGGCGCGACACCTCGCATGCCCAGTCGTCGTTGGGGCCAACACCGTACGAGTACCCTGTATCGAGCGGTTCAATCAGATTCTCGCACATCAGGTAACCGCCATCATTGGCGCTGCCAAAGCGCTTAAGCGTGCAGTTTTTCAAAGCGACTGGCTCAAGCTCCGCAAGAATCGCCTCGCGCAGCTTGCGCTCCGCCTTCCTACGGACGATCTCGCCAGTAACGACGGCAGCAGCTGCCGCGAGAGCAATCACGACCAACGTGATCCGAATCCACGATTGTTTCCTGAACGAGTCTTGCATAGGTGACGATCTATTAAGAGCATTCCGGCGGTCGCAATTAAAACAAAGCTTTTTGATTAGTTGATGAGATGAAATTTTTCAGAAGCGCAGCGGTATTCATATTGTTGCTTGTCAGGCTCGCGCTGCCCCATCCTGCAGCGGGTCACGGTTTTGCTGGCGCACGTTTTTTTCCCGCCACGCTGGCGACAGACGATCCCTTCGTGGCCGACGAACTGTCGCTTCCAACTGTTTCGACAATCGAAACATTGGAAGGCCGCGAGACAAATATTTCATTGGAAATTGCCAAACGAATTACGCCAAATCTCGGCATCGAACTGAGCGAAGAATTTTTGGCCTTGAATCCAAAGCACGAGCGCGAAACCAGCGGCTTTGGCAATCTTGAGCTTGGCGCAAAGTACCAGTTCTTCACGAGCGCCGAGCATGAGGCAATTCTCTCACTCGGTGCAGAAGTTGAAATCGGCGGAACAGGGCAGGAGCGAGTGGACGCGGATAGTTTCAGCACTTGGACGCCTGCATTCTTCTTTGGCAAAGGCTTGGGCGATTTGCCGGACACTCTCTCACTGCTGCGACCGGCTGCACTGACCGGTCTGCTTGGCATTTCCTTTCCAACCAGCGCCAGCACGCGCAACAGCGATGGTGAAATTGAGCGGCATCCAAACGTGCTGCAATACGGTTTCGCACTGGAGTACTCGCTCATCTATTTGCAGCAACAGGTAAGGGACGTCGGACTGAGTGCTCCGTTCGATCGACTTATTCCTCTCGTAGAATTTTCCTTTGAGACGCCGCTGAACCGCGGACAGAGCGGTCAGACAACGGGCACCATTAATCCCGGCATGATCTGGTCGAGCAAGTACGTACAATTCGGCGTGGAAGCAGTGATACCAATTAACAAGCGAACCGGGGAATCAGTGGGCGTCATCGGGCAAGTGCATTTTTATCTCGACGATTTGTTTCCGCGGAGCCTCGGCCGGCCATTATTTGGTTACAGGTAGAAAACAATGCAAAAACGGCTTGTTCCCTTTGTTGTCGCAGTTCTGAGTGTAATAGCGCCAGTGGCGCGAGTGGAGGCGCACGCATTTTTAGTCCGCACGGAGCCGCGGGTCGGAAGCAAAGTGAACAAAGCCCCAACTGAGGTGCGCGTTTGGTTCAGCGAGACGGTTCAAGCAGGCGTGAGCAGCATCAAAGTTTTTGATGTGAGCGGAAAGCAAGTGGACAAGAAGGACACGCATTCAGATCGCGCCAATCGGGCCGCACTTTGTGTCTCCCTAATGCCGGCGCTGACACCGGGCACTTACAAAGTGGTCTGGCGCGTAACTTCCGCGGATACGCATGTTACTAATGGCGATTTCAGATTCCAGTTTCTCGGAACCCAACGAGCAGCGGTCTCCAGTCAGGCAAGATAGAAGAGCGGATTGGAAACTTTCCTCTTACTGACTTGCCCAGGCGGTTTGACAAATCCCTCTTCTACCAGTTATTGCGATTCTGATGTCACTCTTTCGTGCGACACGGATCATGAAGCTCGTGGCGTGTTTCGCTGCGCTATGTTTCGCCGGCGATATCGTTGCGGATTCGATCGTTGATTCGCGCGGGGAACATTGTGCTGCACAAACATGCCCATCGGATTCTCACCACGAGAAAACACCTTGTTCCCACTGCTCATGCGCCGTTCACAACGGCAGTGTCATCGCTGCTAATAATGGCGTGCACGTTAGCGCGGACGTCCAACCATCCGTTTTCATCTTGATACGCGATGAGCCTGCGCAGGTGGGTCCACCTGCGGCAATTGATCATCCGCCTCAGCTCGCCTAACAACTGAGCGCAGGCGCGGTGTCTCCGCGCATCTTCTGCTCAGGTGTCCTGCATCGGCACAACGCAGACGCGTTGTGGGTTTCCGCCATTTTTTGCCAAACAATGTCCATTTACACACATACCAAACCATTTGTAGCGAGCGCCATTGTGCTCGTGTGCGCGAGTGTGCTTGCCGAAACGCCGGAGGCGCTGGTCAAACAGGCGCTCCAGCGAAATCCAGAGTTAAACTTCTTCGTCGCTGAGATCGCTGCTGCGAAAGGCGCGGTGCGAACTGCCGGAACCGTTCGCAACCCCGAGTTAAGCAGCGAAGTTGGCTACAAGAATTCGCGGGACAACTCAGGAGGAGCGAGCGGCGATGGCGCGATCCTGGCTCTCTCATTCAGCCAAACCTTCGAGTATCCCGGTCGAATTGCGCTACGCAAAGCGATTGCAAATCACGATGTTGCGCTTGCCGAACTTCATCTGCAACAGTTTCGTCTCACATTGGCCGCGCGAGTGCGAACGCTGGCGTACGGCATTTCGAGCGCGCAACAAAAGTCAGTCGCAGCGCGTGAAGTCGCCAGCCGTTTCCAAGCGCTGAGCGATGTTCTGGCACAGCGGCCGACAGCGGGCGTAACGCCGCAGTTGGAAGCGCGAATCATCGATGCAAACACGCTCGCGTTTCGGCGTCAGGAACGCGATGCAGCATTAGCAATAGCAACAGCTTTAGCGGAGCTAAATCAACTTTGCGGGCGCCCCGCAGACGCGCCGCTCACAATGGCCGCAGCCAAAGTGCAGTTCCGTGCGGCATCGCTTCCTAGACTTCTCAGTGCTGCGCGTGCGAATGCGTTCGATGTTCGCATCCGGCAGGTCGAGCTTGCTCAGCAAGGCTTCAAGGTCGCCTTATCGAAAAACGAACGATTTCCAGCCATTTCCGTCGGGCCGTTTTACTCGATGGAAAATGCAATCGACCGGGAGCAGCGAGCAGGGCTCGGCATCTCATTGCCGCTGCCGCTGTGGGACCGCAACGTCGGGAACATTGCGACTAGTAAAGCGCGTCAGCAGCAGGCTGAGGCTTCATTGGCTATGACGCAGCGCGAAGTCGAACGACGAGTTGCGCAAAACGCCGCCATCCTTACCGCGAAGCGCGCTGAGATCGACAATCTGAAAGGGAATGAGCTGGCGAAATTTCGCGAAGCATCGGAAACAGCGGATCGCAATTACCAACTCGGCGCTGTTCCGCTGACTATCTACGTCGAAACACAGAAGCAATATCTCGAGCTGGTCGGCGCTCTCGCCGAGTTGCAAAAAGAGGCGCTACAGGCCGCGCAAGAGTTGGAGATCCTGACCGGGATCAAGCTTTACGGCGAAGAGGCGCAGCGATGATCGACAACATTCTGGAGTTCTCTATTCGCCAGCGAGTCCTCGTGCTTATGGGCGCTCTCGCGCTTCTTCTCGGCGGCCTCTGGTCGGCAACGAAACTGCCGATGGACGCCATTCCCGATATCACTGGAGTCCAGGTGCAAGTGAATACGACGGTGCCAGCGCTCGCGCCGGATGAAGTGGAAAAGCTCGTGACCGTGCCGCTGGAAATGGCCCTTGGTGGCGTGGCCGGTGTAACCGAAATGCGTTCGCTGTCGCGCTTCGGTCTGTCACAGATCACACTTCAATTCACCGACAAGAGCGATATTTACCGTGCACGTCAGCTCGTGACCGAGCGTTTGCAGAGCGCGGCCGATTCTCTGCCACCCGGGCTCACACCCAAGCTCATTCCGATTACAACAGGACTGGGCGAAGTATTTTATTACACCATCGACTACGCACCGAATGCGCCAAATGCTCCGCCCACGCGCGAGGCGCAGTTGATGGCGCTGTGGGAAATGCAGGAATATATAATCAAGCCGCACCTGCGTGCCGTTCCCGGTGTCGCTGAGGTCAACGCTTATGGCGGCTACGTTAAGCAGATCGTCGTGCAGCCGAACATCGCGAAGCTTCGCGATGCGGGCCTCACAGTTAACGACCTCGCAAAAGTTGTCGGAGAAAACGTTGAGAACGCGGGCGGCGGCATCGTCAACGCGGGAAGCGAACAAGTTGTTATTCGCGGCGTTGGCCGAGTCTCGTCGCGGCAGGAAATTGCAGAGCTACCAGTAAAATTCGCTGCCGGGGTTATGCCGCTGCGGGTGAAAGATTTCGCTGAAGTTCAGATTGGTCATGCATTTCGCACCGGCGCTGCGACCCACGGTGGACAAGAGGCGGTGCTCGGCGTGGCCATGATGCTGATGGGCGAAAACAGTCACGCGGTTGCGGAGCGTGTTGCTGAAAAGATTGGGGAAATTCAAAAGCGGCTGCCATCGGGCGTAATCATCAGCCCGGAATACAACAGGAAAAACCTGGTGCATCGAACGATTCGCACGGTGACAACGAACCTGTTCGAAGGCGCGTTACTTGTCATCGCGGTGTTGCTCTTTCTTCTCGGGAACTGGCGCGCTGCACTCATCGTCGCAGCGGCAATTCCACTGGCGCTTCTATTTGCGATCACAGGCATGACCCGGTTCGGAATTTCGGGCAACCTGATGAGTCTTGGGGCTATCGATTTTGGGCTCATCATCGACGGCGCTGTCGTCATCGTAGAAAACGTTGTTCGACAGCTTGGAGTAAAACAGCACCAGCTTGGGCGACGCCTGACAACCGAAGAACGGCTGCACACCGTTGCAGCCGCCAGCAAACAAGTGGGCACGCCGATGTTCTTTGGTGTCCTCATCATCGCGGTTGTCTATCTGCCGATTCTCGCCTTGTCGGGCATCGAGGGAAAAATGTTTCACCCGATGGCGCTGACGGTAATGCTCGCCTTGGGCGGATCATTGGTTCTGGCGCTTACTTTAATGCCGGCATTGTGCTCATTTCTACTTGGAGGACGAATCGCCGAACGCGACAATTTGATCGTCCGCCTCATCAAGAGGGCTTACTCCCCCACCCTTCGCTGGTCGTTGCAACTACGTTGGTTCGTTGTGCTCGGTGCGATCGCGCTATTCGTATTGGCGATGCTCATCTTTCGCCACCTCGGTGCCGACTTCATTCCGAAACTCGATGAAGGAACTTTCACCATGATGGTTTTTAGGGCGAGCAGCATCAACATCGACCAAAGCATCGAAGAGCAACGGAAGACCGAGCGAGAAATCCCAAAGCGTGTCCCTGAGGTCACGCACGTGTTTTCGCGAATCGGCAGCGCTGAGATTGCCACTGACCCGATGCCGCCGAGCGATTGCGATTTTTACATCTACTACAAACCGCAAAACGAATGGCGAAAGATAAACAACAACCCGATAAGCAAAGAAGACCTGGCGAAAATCATCGCGACTGAAATCGAATCGTTAAATCCCGGTGCTCGCGTGATGGTCGCGCAGCCGGTCGAGATGCGGTTCAACGAAATGCTGGAAGGCATTCGCGCGGACATCGCGGTGAAAATTTTTGGGGATGACTACGACGTGCTGGAGCGGCTCGGCTCCGAAGTGAAAGAAGTGCTGGAACAAATTCCGGGTACACGCGAGGGCGAAGGCGAGGTCGAATACGAAACGACCGGACGCGCCCCGATGCTGGAGATTCGAGTCAAGCGCGACGTGCTGGCAAAATACAATCTTCACGCGGGCGATGTAAACCAAACCATCGCTGCCGCATTGGGCGGACAGACTGTCGGAACAATGCTCGAAGAGAATCGGCATTTTGACATTGTAGTCCGGCTTGCCGAAGCCGATCGCGAGAATTTGGAAACGATTCGCGCATTGCCAGTCCGCGTCGGAGACTCCGGTCTGCTGCCGCTCGGTGATCTCGCCGACATCCAACGCGTTAAAACGGTGTCGCCAATCTTGCGCGATTCAGCTCAACGCCGCGCGGCGCTAATGGTGAACCTGCGAGGCCGCGACGTGGAAAGCTGGGTGCGAGAGGCTGACGCAAAAGTGCGCGAGCACGTCAAATTGCCGGAAGGCTACACGCTCGAATTTGGTGGACAGTTCGAGAATCTTCGCGAAGCCAAGACGCGACTGGCGATTGTTGTGCCCGCGGCGCTTGTATTCATCTTCGTCCTGATCTTCATGGCATTCGGCAGTGTACGCCAGGCGCTGCTTGTGTATTCCGGCGTTCCGTTGGCTGTGACAGGTGGCGTTTTTGCCCTGTGGTTGCGCGATATGCCATTTAGCATTTCCGCGGCGGTAGGTTTCATCGCGTTGAGCGGAGTCGCCGTGCTCAACGGAGTCGTGATGATCAGCTATTTCAATCAACTGCGCGAAGAAGGTCGTGATGTTCGCACCGCTGTAATCGAAGGATCCCTCACGCGGTTGCGTCCGGTGCTTATGACCGCAGCCGTCGCAGCGTTCGGTTTTATTCCGATGGCGCTCTCGACAAGCGCAGGGGCGGAGGTGCAACGCCCGCTCGCGACGGTCGTGATTGGAGGCATTATTAGCTCGACGTTTCTCACGCTCGTCCTCCTGCCTGTCTTATATGAATGGGCGGAACGAAAGACAACGTCCAACACCCAAGCAGTATGACTTCAGTCACAGCCACTCATTTCAAATCGGATTCGTCACGTGCCGACAATCTTAAGCGCGCGCTATTGCTAACCTACATAACGATTGGGTGGATGACGATCGAAGGAGCGGCGTCTTTGCTCCTCGGCTGGGCGTCAAAAAGTCTTTTGCTCGAAGCATTCGGCATCGACAGCATGATCGAGTTGTTCAGCGGGTTCGTTTTGCTTTGGCGGCTGCGCGTTGAGGCTAGCGGTGCGGCAAGCGCGGAGCGCGCCGAAGAAGTTGAATGTCGCGCCGCGCGCTACGTTGGATACTCGCTGTACATATTAGTCGTGTATGTCGTGCTTAATTCCGGTTACGGTTTGTTCATCGCCAAACGCATTACCGACACGCACGAAAGCGTCTGGGGCATTCTGATCGGATTGGTGGCGAAGATTGGCATGCCCATTCTAGCCGCATACAAATTGAAAGTCGCCGCGCGCCTCAATTCGCGAGCCTTGCGAGCCGACGCCATTGAATCGATCACGTGCGGCTACCTCTCCATTGTCTTGATGGTTGGTTTGGCCGCGACTTGGTTGCTCGGTTGGTGGTGGCTCGACAGCGTCGCCGCCCTTGCGCTTATCCCATTTCTGATCAAGGAAGGCCGTGCGGCTGTTCGTGGCGAGCCTTGCTCTGCGTGCCTGAATGGGTCGACGTGAGAGATTAGCGAGCGGCTACTGCGGCCCGACTTACGTTAGTGGTGACTTGATCTTAATACCCGAAGCTGAAGCTCACGGACGGCCAGTATCCGTAGAGGTAAGGGTAGTATCCCCAATTTCCGTAGTACGGATAGTAGCCACCGTAACGGGAACCGTAATAGCCACTTCCGTAGTATGGATAGCCATAGCCCGAGCTGTAATAGCCGACCCGAGAATATCCATAGGACGGATACCAATAATTGCCTCCCCAGTTACGGCCTCCCCAGTTACGGCCGCCATTCCAATTATATGCGCGAGCCGCATAGCGCGCGCGGCCCCCGCGCCGGCCCGCGCTACATAGTGACCGCGTCCACCACGAGCACGGAAACCAGCGTGTCCGCCCTTAACATGGCCCGCCTTGGCATGTTTGACAGCATGCCCACCAGCGTGACCGCGATGTCCGCCATGACCCCCGCCGTGACCTCCACGGGCATACGTTGGCGGCGCAATCGCCAAAAAAGCTGCCACCACCAGCGTTCCAAACGTTGAGCGAAGTACGTTTTTCATTTGATAGCCTCCTTTTTACTTATTTCGTTAAAAGAGGTGGAATTGGTTCCCTCTCGGCACACGGATGCATATTATTCTGGGGGTAGTCCTTCGCGGCGCCACGGCAATCTTCCTTCGATTTCCAGTTGGAGCGACAAACTCAGGAACGTGCGGATGAGCACAATCAACCCAAGAACAAGCACGTTTTGAATCGTGGGTGCGACGACAACGGTTCGGATAATGTCGCCGGCAATCAAAAACTCCAGGCCCAATAAAATCGCGCGGCCGATGTCCTGCCGATAAGACGAATAGTAATTTCCTGTCTTGTGCGCGAGACGCACCAGGAGACGTGCCGTGGCGACGAGCGCACCGGCAGCGACAATGAACACGCCGACGCCATCGACAGCCGTGCCGATGATTTCCATGAGTTGTCGAAAATTTTCCATGAACACCTTACTTGCCGGAAAGCGCGCTGCGTTTCAATGCTGTTCGTGCGGCCTGCTGCTGGTTAGGCGATAATGTAGCCACCGGCCTGTGGCCGGTCTCTGTTCGAATTGCAACCAATAACAGATAAAACGACGGCCCGCAGGGCCGTGGCTACAAGAGCAGCCTTGGTATCAGAGAATTACCCTTCGAGGACAGCGCACGCGACAGCGTAATTTTCAGTGTGGCTGAGAGTGATGAGCGCCGAAGTGACGCCCCGTTTCTGCGGCAAAAGCTTCGGCCGGTCCTGAAAAAACCAGGAAAGGTTCGCCGCTCTCTTTTTTGCGGATATCAATGTTGCGCCAGCCCATCGCTTTGCCGATCCCGGTGCCGAACGCTTTTGCCACTGCCTCTTTGCCCGCGAAACGCGCAGCCAGATGGCGTTCCGGGAATTTCATCGACATCGAATATTCAATTTCACCATCTGTGAAGACGCGATGCAGAAATCGATCTCCGAATCGTTCGATCGAACGCTGGATGCGCGAGCATTCGATCACGTCAACGCCGATACCGATCACGCTCATTTGACGAGAACTGTCGGGCGTTTCGTGAAACGCCGGGGCGTGAGCGATCTGACACAGACGCCCTACAAATCGCGGTTGACGCTTCATTCGGGATAATTTGCCATAGCGGCTAGCATTTCCTTGACGGCATTTTCCAATCCGACCCACATCGCGCGCGATACGATTGCGTGGCCGATGTTGAGTTCGCTCAAACATGGAATCTGGTGGATGAGCGCGATGTTTTTGTAATTGATGCCGTGGCCGGCGTTGACCTGCATATTGGATTCTGATGCAGCGCGCGCGGCTGCTCGCAATTGTTCCAGTTCTTGCTTCTGGATCTTTTCCGTAAATGCGTTTGCCAACCTGCCGGTATGTAGCTCGACCATTTCCACACCCAGCTCCGCTGCGACATCCACCTGTTCCAGCGTGGGATCGATGAACAAACTGACGCGAATCCCGGCCACCTGCAGCCGTCTAATGGTCGGCTCGAGTTCTTTGCGCTGCGCAATGACGTCCAAGCCTCCTTCCGTCGTAATTTCTTCACGTTTTTCCGGCACGAGGCAGACCTCCTCCGGCTTGATGCGAAGCGCGACGTCAATGATTTCCTGCGTGTTGCCCATCTCGAGATTCAATTTCGTCATGATGTTCTGGCGGAGACGTTCGATGTCGTGGTCTTGAATGTGGCGCCGATCACTCCGCAGATGGGCGACGATCCCGCCGGCGCCTGCGCGCTCGCAAATCCGCGCGGCCACAAGTAAATCCGGCTCTGCATTTTTCGATTCCGGCATTGTGGCATAGCGCGCCTGCCGCAATGTCGCCACGTGATCGACGTTCACTCCCAGACGCAGACTGCTCATCGCGCCAAATAGGACTCACTCGACGAATGTGAGCAAGTTGGAACGAGCAAAATCTTGCGTCACTGTCATTCTCAGCGAAGCGAAGCTGCAACGCAGGATGAAGTCCGCGAGGCGGTCTCAACTTCGATTTCGTTACGATGCTCCGCTCAACATGCAAGATGCCGACGCTAGATTCACTGTCAGGGCGTCGGGCTTGGTGCCGGCGTATTTTAGTCGCGATCTGTCGTCTGTTCTTCCGTGGTTTGGGCCTTCGCTTTGCCGGCGCTATTCCGGGACTTGTGGTGCGTCTTTTGAGTAGTCTCGGATGCTTTTTCGCCCGTGCCATCGACGGTTTGCTTTGTCTTTGTGGCTACGGTCTCGGCGGTCTCTTTTGTTTTCTTGCCAACCGTTTTAGCAGTCTCCTTTGTTTTCTCACCTACTGTTTCGAGTCCGTCTTTAATTGTTTCCCCGGCTTTCTTCGCGCCGTGCTTGACGTCTTGAACCACGCCCTCCTGGCCGAGCGCAGTCAGCGCGGCCGTCGCAACCAAAGCAGCAATCAAACTCGCAATTTTCATGTTCTCTTCCTCCTGTTGATTTCCTCCTAATATCGGATCGGATCAGGCAGCGTCATCGCGCGCACGACCGCAGCGCGTTGATCTAAATTGGCTTCTATGCCTCGCTACTCTGCGCAGAATCGCCTGCTCGTGCGGACCACAACACATGCGCCGGTAAATGTGGGCGAGCGTCGACAGGGAGACACCGAAAAGATAAAGCGTCGCAATCGATCCGAAGGCGAATGTGAGGCGTGCCGGTCCCACTGTTTCGTAACGCCGCGGGCTCGCCCCAATTCGTTTGTTGCTATATACGACGCGACCGCAACGGCGAAGTCGCCGAAAAAATTCCACGTCTTCCATGAGCGGCACGTCTGGAAATCCTCCAGCGTCAACGAACGCACTCCGCCGGCAGAAAATTCCATGATCGCCGCATCGCATCCGGAGCAGGAGCCCTGCGTAATGCGCAAAGCCGTCCGTCAGCCGGTAGACGACCGGCGCGGCCGGCAGGCGGATCCGGAAGAAACCGCCACAGATTTCTGGATTGCGCATTATGCGCGCAATCTCATTCAAGGATTCCAATGGCACTTCAGCGTCCGCGTGCAAAAACCACAAAATTTCGCCGCCCGCTGCCTCGGCTCCGACGTTCATTTGTTTCGCACGGCTACGAGCGGCGCTCCTGATAACTTGATCGCACAGGCCTTCCGCCAGCCGGTCGGTGCCGTCAGTGCTCCCGCCATCGACGACAATAATTTCCGCCCCACCGGTTCGCTCGCGTAGATGCGCCAGAAACGGGCGTATCAACGTCGCCTCATTAAAGACCGGAATAATAATCGAGACCTGCATTGACGATTTTGGGCTGAACTTCTTTTTGCGACAACGCGCCCAAAGAGATGTCTCAAAATAAAATGGTTGCTCGATACGTCTCTTCGACGAATAGAATTCAACAAAACTTAACTGAGAAACTCATATGATCGCAAAAATCATCATCGCAGCAGCCCTTACATTATTGTTTACTCCGATACCGGCGCTCTTTTCGCAGGAACACCCGGAGCATCCCGAGCATCCGAAAGCAGGTGGCGCGAAAAAGCAAGTTAGCACCGCTGATATTTCCGCGGGGATAAAGAAGAATATCACCGCCGAGACGAACAAGAGCGACGGAAAATTCCACGTGAAACACGAAAACCAGGATCTGGCTCTCGATTTAGTAAAGGTCCATGATGATCGATTGCAGGACCTCGGCGACGGAAAATATTTCGCCTGCGTCGATATGAAGGGAACCGATGGAAAAACTTACGACATCGATTTCTTTCTAACTGGGCAGCCGGGCAAAATGAAAGTCACTGAGACGGCGGTGCACAAGATCGACGGCAAACCGCTTTACAATTGGAAAGAAGAAAACGGCAAGTGGAACAAAGTGCCGGTGAGCTAAGCAAGCGAATGGTAAAACTAACCATGCGGTTGATTGCTTGCTCTGGCGCTGTTCCTCGCCAGCGCGCTCACCATTCATGCCGCCGGTGAGCCCGGCATCATCAAAGGCGCCGATGAATTTGAGTTCGTTTATCGCGTCAAACTACCCGAAATCACCTCGTCCGCTCGTATCTGGATACCGCTCGCGAAGACAGATTCTTTTCAAACCGTGAGCGTGGAAAAACTGAACATCCCGATGAAATGGGACAAGGTTCAGGATCGCGATTACGGCAATGATATTTGCGTGGTCAATGCCCAGCCGCAGGACAGTGGCAAGACGATCGAGCTGCGATACAAGGTCGTGCGCAAGGAAAAAGCCGCCTATCCAGCAGGCACTGCAGACGCCGCGCGGTATCTCCAGCCTGAAAAATTAGTGCCAGTAAGTGAAACGTTTAAAACACTTGCCGAGAAAGCGGTAGCCGGAAAGACCGATGACCTCGAGCGGGCGAAAGCGTTGTACGATCACGTCATCAGCCGCATGCGGTATGATAAATCAGGTACTGGTTGGGGCCGTGGAGACGCGGTCTACGCCTGCGATGCTCGCACCGGCAATTGTAGTGATTTCCACGCGTACTTCATCGCTTTGTCGCGAAGCATCAACATACCCGCGCGTTTCGCCATAGGCGCGACCATTCCAGCCGACAAGAGGGAAGGCAAGATCGAAGGCTACCATTGCTGGGCCGAATTTCTCGCGGACGGTCAGTGGGTGCCGGTGGATATCAGCGAAGCTTGGAAGAACCCGAACCTGGCGGATTATTATTTTGGTCATAATCCGGCAAATCGGTTTGAGCTGACTAAGGGTCGCGATCTCGTGGTCGACCCGGAGCCTGAAAGCGGACCAATCAATTTCCTGGTTTATCCGCTGCTTGAGATGAACGGTGAGGTCGTAAAACCCGAGACCACCTTCGAGTTCCGGCGCATTGGTGCGTAACTCAGGAGCACAGCCATCTTGGCTGTGGGGCCGGCGGGCATCTTGCCTGCCGAAGAATCATCGACCAGGCGAGACGCCCGGTCGCCCCACAGGCAAGATGCCTGTGCTCCAGCTCGGCCTATTGTCGCTAACGCAGTCTGCCGATGCTAAAATCACGGGCGCTTCATCTGTCTGTCCTGATATGCCCAAGAATTCCCTTGATGGATTACATCGGCAACCCACTGCTGATTTGCCTGTTTCTTGTCCTGCTCTGGCTTCAATGGCGATTCCCGTTGCGACGCCGACATTTCAGTATACTACACCGGCTCGTACGGAATTTTGTGCTCTCGATTCCAGGATTCGCGATTGTTCGTCTCGCGATGTTGCCCATTCCGATCGCAATCGCGATCTGGGCGCAACAGCAACACGTCGGATTACTCAATTGGATTCACCTTCCGAACATGGGCCGTCGTGATCGCGACGTTCCTTTTGATGGACTACGCCTATTGGTGGTGGCACTGGGCCATGCACATGGTGCCGTTCTTCTGGCGATTTCATAACGTGCATCACACCGACTTGGATCTCGATGTGAGCACGGCCGCTCGATTTCACTTCGGCGAAATGATTCTTTCCACCGGCTTTCTCTCGTTAGCCGTGGTGATCTTCGGCATCGGTCCGATCATGCTGGTCACGTTTTTCGCCACTTTTGAAGCAGCGACCCTTTTTCATCATTCCAATTGGCGACTGCCAATTTACGTTGAGCGAGTTTTGAACCTGATTCTCGTCACGCCGCGCATGCACGGGATTCATCATTCCATCGTGCAGCGCGAGACCAATTCAAACTGGGGCACGATCTTTTGCTGGTGGGATAAGCTGCATCGCACATTACGGCGAGACGTGCCGCAGGACGACATCACGGTCGGTGTCGCTGCATATCGCGAGGAAAACGAACTTACCCTGGGCAAACTTTTTGCGTTGCCGTTTCGTGCGCAGCGCGAGTGGCGATTACCAAATGGCGAGATCCCCGAGCGCGAGCCGCAACCAGGTGCAGAGCTCGCTGAATAGATCGCTAAGCAGTCTGTCATCTCGAGCGAAGTCGAGAATGGAGCGGCTGGGGAAGCCGCGACATGGACGGGAAGGCCGGAGGCTGAGCGAACGGGAAATGAGCGAAATCAAATCCCGCGAAATTACTGAGACTTATGCCACCGGGTTCCTCGACTCCGCCCGGAATGACTTTTATGACATCACACTTACTGTTGCTCTGGCCGTGAACCGTTTCGCGCAAAGGCTAAAAGACCAATCGATCTCGCTTCGCCGCGGCCGCCCTGAAATTCTGCAGGTCAATGTCGGCAAGCTTTGCAATCTCACTTGCGTGCATTGCCATGTGAACGCGGGACCGAAGCGCAAGGAGATCATGACACGCGCGACGATTGATCGGATTCTCGATTGGCTGGCAAACACGAACATCCCCACGGTTGACCTCACTGGTGGTGCGCCAGAAATGATTCCGGATTTTCGTTATTTTATCGAGCGGGTGAAAGAGCTAGAGCCGTCACGTCACGTGATCGATCGGTGCAATCTCACCATTTTGATTGAGGAAGGGTACCACGATCTCGCCGAGCTTCTCGCCGCTAAACAGGTGGAAATCATCGCTTCGATGCCGTGTTACTCGGCGAAGAATGTGAATGCGCAACGCGGCGACGGCGTATTCGAAGGCAGCATCGCGGCTCTACAACTTTTGAATTCGTTAGGCTACGGAATCGATCCTGCATTGCCGTTACATCTTGTTTACAATCCGGCTGGCGATTTTTTGCCATCGCCGCAAGAGGAGCTTGAGGCGGATTACAAACGGGAACTGGAGAAGCATTTCGGCGTTGTGTTCAACCGGCTTTACACGCTTACGAATCTTCCCATCGGCCGGTTCGCCGCTTACCTGCGCCACAACAATCGACTAGACGAGTACATGCAACTTTTGATCGAGGCGTTCAATCCAGCGACTATCGAAGGCCTAATGTGCCGCAACACGATCAGCGTTGGCTGGCGCGGTGAAGTTTATGACTGCGATTTTAATCAGCAGCTCGGGATGCAGTGGAACAATGGGCGAACCGGTTTTCTTGTGGGACGTCAACTCCGATTCGCTCGAAGATCGCGAGATCATGACCGGCGATCACTGTTTTGGTTGCACCGCTGGCGCGGGCTCGAGTTGCGGCGGCGCGCTCGTGTAGTGCCATCCTGTAGCCGCTTCGCTGTGCGAAGCGTGCGCGCCGCCCACAGGGCGGCGGCTACAGCGCCAGGAGGTACGGGCGACTGACCTCAATCGCCTAGATTTTCGAGCGCGAGGAATAAGAATTCTCACCACGGCGGTTCAGGCGAACCGCCTCTACCGTTTCGACACCACAACTACATGCGCTGCCATCGGAAACAATTCTTTCCTCGCGCGTATTGTTTGATCTCCGTTTTCAATGGCGACGCGAATCTTCTTCCAATGTTTCCGGCGATTGCCGCGCCAGGATACCCGCGGTGCGAACGCCCGCGTTCCGTTCCGCTTCGAAATAATAACCCGGGCTTGCGGAAGCTCCATTCAACCGTGCGCGTCTCATAGCTCATCGAAGTGCCGTCGAACCCGACTCGTTCCAGCACCTGCCGGCATTCCTCTCGTTCGCCGTACAAATATTTCGGCGGACCTTCGGGCAAGCCGACATTCAAATTCGCGTAAGCTTCAATCGCGTCATTAACGATCTTCGCGCCCGGGTTCTGGTCTGGTCCGGCCCAAACAGTAAAACCAAACTTGCCTCCCCGTTTTAAAACGCGACACGCTTCGGCGCATGCTTTTTCTGGATGTGAGACATGCAACAACCCGAAGTTCATAAGCACACGATCGAAACTGCCGTCGTCAAATGGCAGGTCGTGTGCGTCGCCTTGCCTGAATCGAATCTCCGGAAACATTCGCTTCGCGATCGCGACCATTCTTGTCGGAGAAATCAATTCCTGTGGGAATCGCGCCCAATTGTTTCGCTGCGGCTGAGACGTAGCCGGGGCCACAGGCGACATCCAAAACTAACATCCCTGCCGAAACGCTGGCGTCTTCCAAAAGCGAGGGAATGAATTGCCGCGTCAGCGGCGCCCATACGAAATCGTATTTGTCCGCCACGCGTTGCCAGCCCTCGTGCTCGAACCGAGCGAAGTCGTCTTGAAACCTGTTCATGTGTCAGTTGTGGCGGCATTCACGGCTCACGAACGCTCATGT
>CAWIWB010000007.1:0-16996 GCA_963839665.1 uncultured Verrucomicrobiae bacterium | reverse complement strand
GCGGTTAATGATGTGCAACGCCCGTTTCTCAACATTGAGCGCGGCTTCTTTGAGGGCTTCGCTCAGGGTGGGGTGAGAATGAGTGGTGCGCCCGACATCTTCGGAGCTGCCTCCGAATTCGATTACTGAAACGGCTTCAGCGATTAATTCCGAAGCGGCGTGATGCAAAATGTGCGCGCCGAGAACCCGATCGGTTTTAGCGTCGGCGACGAACTTGACCATTCCTTCGACGTCATCGCTGCAAAGCGCACGGCTGTTGGCGCGAAATGGGAATTTACCGATGCGCACCTCAATCCCCTGCTCCCTGGCTTGATCTTCCGTAAGACCAACGCCCGCCAGCTCGGGATTGGTGTAGATGATGCCGGCAATGGCTTCGTAGTTCACATGGCCGGCTTTGCCCGCAACGATTTCCACGCAAGCGATCCCTTCGTCTTCGGCTTTGTGCGCCAGCATGGGTCCGGCGATCACATCGCCGATGGCATAAATACCTTCGACATTCGTACGGTAATGCTCGTCCACTTTGATGCGCTTCTTTTCGTCCAGCTCGACGCCCACTTTTTCCGCGCCCAAACCATCCGAGAACGGACGACGACCGACTGAAACGAGCACTTTGTCTGCGTCGAATTTCAGTTCCTGGCCATCTTTGGTAGCGGTGACAGTAGCGCGGCCGTCGTCCAGCTTTACCGCACTGACTTTTGCTTCGAGATGGAAAGTCATACCCTGTTGTGTCAGCAAACGTTGAAGCAAGTTCGACAGCTCGAGGTCGAACCCGAGTGCAATGCGCGGGAGAAATTCCAGCATCGTTACTTCCGAACCGAGCCGGTTCCAAACAGAACCGAGTTCGAGACCAATTGCGCCAGCGCCGATCACGACCAGTTTCTTTGGAGGCTCGGTGAACTCCAGCGCTTCCGTGCTGCTGACGATTGTTTTGCCGTCAAATTTGGCGAACGGCAATTCCACCGGCGCACTCCCGGTGGCTATGACGATATTTTTCGTCTCGATCTCCTGTGTCTCGCCGCTGGACGATTTGATCGAAACTTTTCCTGGCGCGCTGATTGTGCCAAGGCCTTCGATCACCGTCACCTTGTTCGTCTTCATCAGCGAGCGCACACCGCTGTTGAATGTCTTTACAACCTTATTCTTTCGTTCCTGCATCTTCGCGAGATCCGCGCGCGCGCCGTCGATCACGATGCCGTGCTTCGTCGCCTCTTTTTGGACGAACATGAAATGATCGCTCGAGGTGAGCAGCGCTTTGCTCGGGATACAGCCCACGTTCAAGCAGGTGCCGCCCAATTCCTTGTCTTTCTCGACAAGGGCGGTCTTCAACCCAAGCTGGCCGGCGCGGATGGCAGCAACATAACCCCCCGGTCCGGAGCCAATGATAACAACATCAAATTTTTCCATAAGTATTTGCCATTCAGCATTCGCGAAAAGAATCGCAGACGCAACTGTCCTCAGCGCTTCTCATTAACACCGTGGCTTCAGCCCGGTGCTGCGCATCCAAAAAACCGAGACAGCTGTTTCAACAGCTTTTTTGAATCACTATTCGAGAAAGCCGTTGAAACGGCTCGTCTCATTCGTGGCCAGTAGCACCTGGCTAAAGCCAGGTGTTAATCACAGGCGGAGCCATGAGCATGCGTCTCGACATCGCGCAACATGGCAAGATAATGGTAGCAAGGGCTGTCATTCTGAGCGAAGCGAAGAATCTCTGATCATGTCTTCCGGCCTGACAAACCGCTAAATCACAAATCCAGCGGAAGTTTTTTCGGATCTTCGATGCATTCCTTCACTTTAATGAGGAAAGTAACTGCTTCTTTTCCGTCGATGGCGCGGTGATCGTAACTGAGCGCGAGATACATCATCGGGCGGACCTCCACTTTCCCGTCCACCGCCACGGGGCGCGGCATGATTTTGTGCATGCCGAGAATGCCGCTTTGCGGCGGATTCAAAATCGGCGTGGCGAAGAGTGAGCCGTAAACACCGCCGTTTGTGATTGTGAACGTGCCGCCCTGGAGATCTTCAAGCTTTAATTTTCCGTCGCGCGCTCGCACCGCGTAATCGGCGATGTCGCGCTCCAAATCGGCAAAACTTTTCTTATCCGCGTCGCGCACGACCGGCACCACAAGTCCGCGCTCAGTTCCAACCGCAACGCCAATGTCGTAAAAGTTATTTTGGATGAAATCGTCGCCGTCAATACGGCCATTGACGACGGGCACAGCTTTGAGCGCTTCGACGGCCGCCTTCACAAAGAACGACATCAGCCCCAGTTTGATACCGTGCTTTTTTGTAAACTCATCTTGCTTGCTCCGGCGCAATTCCTGCACTGCATTCATGTCGCATTCGTTGAATGTGGTGAGAATCGCCGCGGTGTGCTGCGCCATCACCAGTTGCTGCGCAATCTTCCGGCGCAGCGGCGACATCTTTTTGCGGGTGAAGCGGCCATCGGCGGACGCTTCAGCTACCGCAGGGGACGGCGCTGCCGTCCCGGGGAAGCTATCAGCTTCCCCTACAGATTTGCGGTCTTGTGCCGCTGTCAGCACGTCGGCCTTGGTCAAACGGCCGGCCACGCCGGTGCCATGAATTTTCTCCGCCTCGAGGTGCTCTTCCTCGACAATTCGCCGGACTGCAGGTGAAAGAGGACCGTCCTTCTGCGACGCGACCTTCTCCTCTTTTTCTACACCCTTTTTCCCATGCTCAGGCTCACTCTTTCTTCCCTCGGATTGTTCCTTCTTCTTTTGTTGAGACTTCTCAGCCTTCTTAGGTTCGGGGGCTTTCTTTTCGCCCCTCTGGTTCGAATCGTCGATTACAGCCACGACTTCACCAATCTTCACCTCCTGGCCTTCGGGCACTTTTGTTTCGAGCACGCCTGATTTTTCGGCCACGATATCCGTGGAAACCTTGTCGGTCTCGAGTGCGAAAAGCGGTTCGCCTTCGTTCACGAACTCACCGGACTTTTTGTGCCAGGCGGAAACGACTCCACTTGTCACCGACTCGCCAACCGACGGAACTTTTACTTCGATGATCATCGCCGAGATTTACCTAAGCTAATCGAGCGTCGCGGTCGAGGCGGCTTTCGTCAATACGGCGTGATTTCCCGGCTGTAGCGTCCGCTGTCCTCAGCGGATATTCCCTTAGCCAATGCGCTGAAAACAGCGCACCCTACAACTCACGAGCTGGCACTGGAATAATGTCGCAGCGCAAAGTTCCAAAACACACGAGAAAGCCAGAACACAATCGTCGACGCGATGATTAGATGCAGCATCAAAGGAAACGGTTGGCCGAGTGATTTGATGAGCAGGCGCGCGGGGATGTTCGCAATGATCACCACCGGAATCACCCAGCCAAAAATCAGCCGGAAAAGCCACGGATAAATGACATCCGGGTAACGCGCGATATTGAGAAAGTTGAAATAGCCGTACACCAGTCCCTGCGCGCGGATGATCCAAAAGCTCACCGCAGCCAGGGCGAGCATGATGGAGTAATGCACCGCGACTCCGAACCCAAGCGCAACAACATAGAGCAAAACGGAAAGCGGGTTCGGCACGATGCTCAGCTTGGACAGCGAGACAATAACCACGACGGCGCCGAGCAGGGCGTTGAGAATACTGTCGAGGCCGAATTGTTTTGTCGAAACCGCGAATTGGCTGTCGATTGGCAACACCAAAACAGAATCCATTTTTCCCATGCGCACGAGCTCGGGAATGTTTGCGAGGTTCACAAAAAAGAAAGCCTGGAAAAGCTGCGCGATAATCTGGTGTGTGCCAATCAACAGCACCACTTCCCATTTCGTCCAGTCACCGATGTGATCGACATTCCCAAAAATGATGCTGAAAAAAACGATTTGGCCGCAGAACCACAGAATCTCGACCACCATCCACAGCAGGAAGTTCGCCTTGAAGCTCAAATCCCGGATGAGCGAGTTGCGCAGCATGATGGAATAGATTTCGATGTAACGGCGCATCGGTTTGTCCTGTCTCTTACTTTAGGCGCGTCAACCCGCGAATTGAATGAAACGTTTTTTGCCCTGGCTCATCGTAATCGGCACGCTGTTACTCATTGCCTTTGTTGTTCGGCACTTGCGAACCAGCAGCGCTGCAACTTACCAGACTGCGAATGTCACACGGGGCCAGATTACGCAGGCGGTGACCGCCACGGGCACGCTCAATCCGGTGCTCAACGTGCAGGTGGGCAGCCAGGTCTCCGGGAACATCTCAAAGTTGTTCGCCGATTTCAATTCACAGGTCAAAGCCGGCCAGGTAGTGGCGCAGATCGATCCGGCGCTTTTCCAAGCCACTGTGACTCAGACCGAAGGCGACGTCGCCAGCGCACAGGCTGCGCTCGAGCTGGCGAGGTTGAACGCGAAGCGCACTCAGGACCTCTTCGCCAGAAAAACGTCGTCGCAGCAAGACCTCGATCAGGCGATGGCGACTCTGCATCAAGCCGAAGCCAACGTGAAAATCAAACAAGGTGCGTTGGACAAGGCGAAGGCCGATCTTGATCACTGCACGATCACTTCTCCGATCGACGGCGTGGTGATCTCGCGCAGCGTCGATGTCGGCCAGACTGTTGCCGCCAGTCTGCAGGCGCCGGTGATTTTTCAAATCGCAAACGATCTCACGAAGATGCAAATCGATTCCAATGTGGCTGAGGCGGACGTAGGCGTGGTGCAGGTCGGACAGGACGTCGATTTCACTGTGGACGCTTTCCCAACCCAGACGTTCCACGGCAAAGTTGTGCAGGTGCGGAATGCGCCGATCACGGTGCAGAATGTCGTGACCTACGACACAGTGATCGGCGTAAGCAATCCGGATTTGAAATTGAAGCCGGGAATGACCGCCAACGTTTCAATCATTGCCGCTCGCAAAGACAACGTGCTTCAAATCAAAAACGCCGCGCTGCGTTATCGGCCTACTGAATCGGGAGCGGCCGAAATGGGATCACGCTCGCCATCGTCACGTGGCGGACGTGGGATGGGTGGACGCGAGCGGAGGACGAGCGAGCGCACGGTTTACGTTTTATCCGGGAGCCGACCTTCACCCGTGCAAATCAAAACAGGAATCAGCGACGGCGTTGTGACCGAAGTAGTTGAAGGATTGAAGGAGGGCGATCGCGTTGTGACCGCCGAGATAGCAGCAAAATCTCAGCCTGCAGCCACGCCAGCGAATCCATTCTCCGGCGGTGGGCGAAGATTTCCGTGATGCGTCATGTCGAGCGAAGTCGAGACATCCCGCGATGAAACCCTAAAGCTCACGCTACGGGATTCCTCGACTTCGCTCGGAATGACAACTACTCGGCCATGAACAACGGCGCGCTCGTTAGGCTCCTCGACGTGCACAAGGTCTATCGCACCGGCGAAATGGAAGTGCCGGCCGTGCGCGGCGTGTCGCTGGATATCCAACGAGGCGAATTCGTCGCATTAATGGGCGCGAGCGGCTCCGGCAAATCGACGCTCATGAACATCCTCGGTTGCCTGGACCGGCCGAGTTCCGGCCAGTATTTCCTGGATGATGCAGACGTTTCGGGACTTAATCGCGACCAACTCGCGGAGATTCGCAATCGCAAGCTCGGTTTTGTGTTTCAGAGTTTCAATCTGCTGAGCCGCACGTCGGCGCGCGAGAATGCGGAATTGCCGCTGATTTACGGCGCGCAGCACCTGTCACATGCGCAACTCCGCGAAAAAGCGGATCGCGTACTGGCATCGGTCGGGCTCGCAGGTCGTGAGGACCATTTCCCGAGTCAGCTTTCCGGCGGTCAGCAACAACGCGTCGCGATCGCCCGCGCGTTGATTAATGATCCGGAGATCCTGCTGGCTGATGAACCGACCGGAAACCTCGACAGCCAAACAAGCATCGAGATCATGGCTATTTTCCAGCAACTCAACGAGCACGGCATCACCATCATCATGGTCACGCACGAGCAGGACATCGCCGCTTATGCGAAGCGCAACGTGATCATGCGCGATGGGCTGATTCTGGATGATCGTCTCGTTTCACAACGCACGAACGCAGCGACACAGCTTCAACAGCCATCCGCTTCAACCTGTTTAACGCTGTAACTCTTCAACGCATCAATGCGAATCGGTCCCACATTTAACGTTGCCTACCGCGCGCTCCGCCGAAATAAAATGCGTTCGGTGCTTACTGCGCTGGGTATCATCATTGGCGTCGGCGCCGTCATCGCGATGGTCGGGATCGGCAACGGTGCCAAGGCACAGGTCGAATCACAGATCGCCAGCCTCGGCGAAAACGTGATCCTGATTTTTTCCGGAAGTACCACCTCCAGCGGCATCCGTACCGGCTGGGGCGGAGCAGGCACGTTGAAAATTGAAGACGCTGAAGCAATCCGCCGAGAAGTGCCCGGCGTCATCAGCGTTAGCGAAGAAGTTGTTTCGACGACTCAGGTGGCCGCTGGAAATCAGAACTGGTTTACCCGGATTTACGGAGAGTCAGCGGATTACTTCGATATTCGTCAATGGCCGCTGGCCGACGGCGTGCCGTTTACGGCACAGGATGTCCGCAGCGCGAACAAGGTTTGCGTGATTGGCCGTACGACGGGGATGCAAATTTACGGCAACGAAAATCCGATCGGCCAGATTTTGCGCGTTAAGAACGTGCCGTTCACGATTCTTGGCGTGCTCACGCCGAAAGGCCTGAGCCCTCAGGGCGTGGACCAGGACGACATCGTTGTCATGCCTTACACCAGCGCGATGAAACGCGTGATCGGTGGCACTACATTGCGCAACATAAACGTCCAGATTGGCGATGCCCGCCAGGTCGAAGCCGCGCAGCAACAAATCATCTCGTTGCTTCGACAAAGGCATAACATTCGCCCCGGCCGTGACGACGATTTCACCGTGCGCACCCAGCAGGAAATCGCTGAAGCCGCCACGGCCACTTCGCGGGTGATGACGGTGCTTCTCGGCGCAATCGCAGGAGTGTCACTGCTCGTGGGCGGCATCGGCATCATGAACATCATGCTGGTGAGCGTAACAGAGCGGACGCGCGAGATTGGTGTGCGCATGGCCGTCGGCGCCCGCGGGAACGACATTCTCACACAATTTCTGATCGAAGCCGTGACGCTGAGTTCCGTTGGGGGCGTGATCGGAATCATCTGCGGCATCGCCACCTCCAGGGTCTTGTCGAGCTATGCCCATTGGCCAACGCTTATTTCCATCAGCTCAATCGCCATCGCATTCATATTCAGCGCCGCTGTCGGCGTGTTCTTCGGCTTTTATCCCGCACGCAAAGCCGCCGCGCTCGACCCCATCGAAGCGCTCCGCTACGAGTAGAAGTTCCTGACCGCTGATTACGCGGATAACACGGACGGTCTAGAAATCAGAGATCTGAGGTCGGAAATCAGAATTTCGCGCGAAGCGCTTTGGAGTGCGGCGGCTTGACGCCGCTTTTCCGATTTGCGTCATCCGTCGTAAAATTCGTGCTTCATTCGTGTCCATTAGTGGTTAGAAATCTGTTCACTTATCGCTCTTCTTCGTTGCGGCCGGCTCCGATGTCTCCGCTACCGCATCCACGTCCACCGGCGCTTCGCCATTCACGCGCACCGTTCCCACGATACGTGCCTGATCGCGGTTTTGCCCCGCTCGCTCTTTGTCGTTAGGTATCCCCGCAGCTGGCTGTTGCGCCGGCGGCGACGCGTAATTGCCCTCGAAAACGAGCGTCTTCTGTAGACTGACGTTAAATCCAGTTACCCGGAATTGAGGAGCGTCTGATTCGTGTTCAGGGGTCGCCTTAGCAGCGTAACTTCGCGTCCGCTTCGCGGCGTCGCGTCTCATAGTCAGGCGTGAATCGGTCTCCGCATTCTTCGGTAATTGCTCGATTTTACCTGTGTACGTCGAGCCGTCAGCATCGAGCACGCGAATTTCATTCCCTTGTTGCTGAACTTGGAACGTGTTCAGGACATTCGCGGCGCCGTTTACCTGCGCCTTATTCCGAAAAGATTGGATGCCCGATTGTTGGGAAAATTGCTGCGTCATGCCGAGGCTGCCGGCTGATGACGGTTGCGCGTCCGGTGGAGCGGCTGCTGCTATTGTGTCTGATTTGGCTTTTGAATCCGCGCCGTCTGCAGCTACAGCCGCAGGCGCCGACTGAATTTTTGCGCTGGCAAACTCATCTTTCGTTACTTGACGTGACAACTCGGTCGCAGCGCGGCCTTGTGCAACGTGAGTTGAAGAGGCTAAAGCTTCCGCTTCAGAGGCCGGCGTCGCCGCGGGTTCGACTTTAATTTGACTGTTGTCTGCCAGATTCACTGTTGGTTCGGTGGCGCTCGCCGCCGAAGCTTTCGCGAGAGTATTCTCCGCGGGGACAGCGGGGTTTAGTCCATCGACTGCTCCAGCAGTGCGATCACGAAGCGCAAGGTCGCCGGACTCGACAAGAGGGTGGGATCGATTCCACCAAATCGCCGGGACGAGCACTATCAACGTTGCCAGTGCCGCCGCCACCGTCACTCGTGGCCAGAACATTGTTACCCATGACGGTCGTGACTCGACGTTTTCTTCTTCCGCCGCTCCCACTCGCGCGATCTCCTCATGCAGGCGCGCCCGCATCGGATTCGGCATTTTGGGGTCGTCACCAAATTGTGCGCGACGCGCTTTTGCCAGCGCCTCGAGCATTTGTTCGATGGGTTTCTTTGGTTCCGATGCCATTGCTTCTATAAATTAGACGGCAAACGATTGTCCGGTGGAAAAATTTCTTGGGCGATAACGAGCAAGCGATCCAGACATTTGCTTAAGCGAGAGCTGACAGTCTTCGGATTAAGACGCAGTTCCGCTGCAATCTCCTCGTAACTCAAGTCGCCGTAGTACCGCAGTTGGATGATTTCGCGGCACGGCTCGCCGAGCCGATCAAGGCTTTCCCTCACGAGGCGTGAGGTCTCGGCAATCTGCAACAACGTATCGGGCCCAGGATTTCCAGATGCCGGATCAATCGGCGGCTCGTCATCGGTTCGAGCGGCATCGATTGAGATGTGCACCGCGTTTCCACCTCGTTTCGCGGCTCGCGTTTTTTCGCGATAATCCATCGCCTTGTTCGCCGCGATTCGCAGCAACCACGTCTGAAATGAACTTCGACCCTGAAAGGAAGATAGATTTCTGACCACGCGATAAAAATGTCTCCTGACAGATCTCTTCCGTGTCTTCGTGGCTGAAATCGCCGGAGAGCTGAAACACAAACCGGGCGACCGTCGCGTAATATTTATCGAACAGAGAATCCCACGCCGCCGTGTTTCCCGAGCGGCAGTCGGCAATCATCTGAGCTTCCGACGCCAAAGCTGATAGATCCGCCGTTGGCAGCGGTGCGGCTGTGTTGGAAAGCTCCTGATCGATCACAACTCCTCGCGGACGGAGCATCTTATCGATGTCTGACTGTCGCGCCTGGCCTTCTGATCAAAAATAGTACCTCCGGTTCGAATCGTTGAACGCCTGGGGTTCGGCAGGCCGGGAGCATTTTTCCGGAGTTCCCGACTAATGCTTTATGAACAAAAAATTGATCGTAGCGATCGGGCTCTTCCTCCTCGGAGGCATCTCTCTAGCCCGCGGAGATGGTTTCATTGTCGTCGAGCGTCCGATCTACGTTCCGCCGAGCCACTTTCCGTTTGCTCCTCTCGAAGTCACCAGTCATCACGTTAACGTCGCAATTGATGGTCAGGTCGCCATCACATCGATCGACCAGGAGTTCTACAATCCTAACGATCAAAGGCTCGAAGGCTTTTACATGTTCCCTGTTCCAAAAGGGGCGCATATCGACAAATTCAGTATGGAAATCGGCGGCAAGAGCGTCGATGCCGAGTTGCTCCCGGCTGACAAGGCGCGTGGAATTTATGAGGACATTGTTAGAAAAATGCGCGATCCGGCGCTGCTCGAGTACGCCGGTCGCGACCTCTTCAAGGTCCGCATCTTTCCGATCGAACCGCGCAGCCGGAAGCCTATTAAGATTTCCTATACCGAACTGCTTCGCTCCGACGCCGGGACGGTTACTTATCTCTACCAGCTGAGCACCGAGAAATTCTCCGCCCGACCGATCAAGAATCTTAGCCTGAAAATTGAGCTCAAGAGTGCGGAGCCGCTCGCCTCAATTTATTCGCCCAGCCACAAAGTAGAGATCAAGCGCGATGGCCCTAACCGCGCCGTCATCGGGTATGAAAGCAAAGACGAAAAGCCGGACACAGATTTTCAGCTCGTCTACAGCTCGGACACACGTGATGTCGGCCTCAGATTAATCACTTACAAACCAGACGGTGACGACGGCTATTTCCTCCTTCTGGCTGCGCCGACGGTCACCAACGAAACAAAGCCGACAGCCAAAGACGTCGTCTTTGTCGTGGACACGTCCGGTTCAATGGCTGGCGCCAAACTGCAGCAGGCGCAAAAAGCGTTGCGGTTCTGTGTGGAAAATCTCAATGCCGACGATCGTTTCGAGATCGTCCGGTTCTCGACGGAAGCTGAGCCCCTTTTCCGCGAGTTGGTACTAGCGGATTCCGATCATCGCAAACGCGCTAACGGTTTCATCGACGACTTCAAGCCAATCGGCGGCACCGCCATTGCGGATGCGCTGCAAAGCGCTCTCAAGGTCCGACCAGACAAAAGCGATCGCCCATTTCTTGTCATCTTCCTGACCGACGGTTTGCCCACGGTGGGAACACGCAATCCGGAAGAAATCGTTGCAAACATCAAAAAGGCGACCGGTGTTCGGATCTTTTCATTCGGGATCGGCTCGGACGTAAACACACAGTTGCTCGATCAAATCGCCGAGGGTACGCGCGCATTCAGCCAATACGTGCTCGCGAACGAAGATCTCGAGCTCAAAGTCTCGAACTTCTACACGCGGATCAAAGAACCGGCCCTAACGAATCTAAAGCTCGATCTCGCGCGGTAGTGTTCGCACAACCAAAATGTATCCGGCAGATCTGCCGGATCTGTTCAAAGGAGACCAATTGGTCGTAGCGGGTCGATACAGCGGCGCAGGGGATGTCGAAGGAAAGCTGACCGGCAACGTCGGTGGCCGCGAACAGACATTTAGTTACAAGCTGCATTTCGACGATCGCAAAACGACCGATGATTATGTGCCGCGGCTTTGGGCGACGCGCCGTGTCGGGTTTCTTCTCGATGAAATCCGCATCCACGGCGAAACCGCCGAGCTTCGCGATGAAACAACTGAGTTGGCCCGGAAATACGGAATCGTTACGCCCTACACCGCGTATCTGATCGTAGAGGACGAAGATCGCCGGCGCGTGCCGATGGCTGATCGATCCATGCAGAGCATGAGCGCCGATGCAGCGACGCGCGCCGAAGTCGCCAAGGCCTGGACCGGATTCAAGGACAAGAAAGAAGGTGAAGACGGCGTTGCCAACGCGCGCAGCCAGAATGCGTTCAAGTTCGCGCAGCAGGCACCGGCATCGATCACATCCGGCGCCTCCGAATCATTGCGGGGATTTGCTGCTGCGGCGCCCGCTGGCACACCGGCGGCAGCGCGCCTTGGTCAGTACACTCAACAGTCCAGGTTCGTGAACGGGCGCGCATTTTTCCAAAACGGAAATCAATGGATCGATTCAAACGCGCAGAACACCGCTAAACGCCAGCGCATCCAATTTAACTCCGAAGAATACTTCAACCTCCTGACAAAACATCCCGAAGCCGGCCCGTGGCTGGCGTTAGGTCAAAACGTCGTGCTCACGCTCGACGACACTGTTTATGAAATCGCTGAATAACAATCCAATGAAAATCAAAACACTAATAACTCGTAGCATCGGCATCCTGCCGATAATCTTATCTGTCTCTGCACTGCTCGGCTTCTGGCAACCGTTATTCGCCAAGACTGCGCCAACACTTCAATCCAAACCGCGCATCGAGGTCTGTTTTGTTCTCGATACCACCGGTTCAATGGGCGGTTTGATCGAAGGCGCGAAACAAAAGATCTGGTCGATCGCCAATGAAATGATCAACGCGCAACCAACGCCGGAGTTGAAGCTCGGACTCATTGGTTATCGAGATCGCGGCGATGATTACGTCGTGAAATCGTTCAGTCTCACCGACGACATCGATGCGATCTACGGACATCTGCGCGAGTTCCAGGCCGGTGGCGGTGGCGATGGACCGGAGAGTGTGAACGAAGCGCTTGCCGAAGCAATTCACAAGATGCCCTGGAGCAACGACAGCAAAGTGCTGAAGATCATCTTTCTGGTCGGAGACGCGCCGCCGCACATGGATTATCCGAACGCGCCGAAGTATCCGGATCTTTGCCGGGAAGCAGCGAAAAAGGATCTCATCATTAATACCATTCAATGTGGCGAGATGGCTGAGACCAAACCGATCTGGCAGGAGATCGCGAAAATGGCGGAAGGCAGTTATGCAGGCATTTCGCAATCCGGCAACGTCGCTGTGATTTCCACGCCGATGGACAAGGAGCTAAGCCGGCTGAACGAACGTATCGGTGCCACTCTCATTCCGTATGGCGACAGTAAACTGCAGGCCGAAGTTAATGCGAAATATGCGATGGCGGCCAGTGCTCCCGTTGCCGCAATGGCCGATCGACTCAGCTACAACAGCAAGACCGGTAAAGCCGTGCAGGGCCGCGGTGAGTTAGTCGACGCGCTTAACGACAAAACTGTTAAGCTCGACGAGATCGACCAGAAGCAACTTCCGGCCGAGCTACAGAAATTGGATCGCAACGAGCTGCAAAAGCGAATCGGTAAAGCCCGCGACGAACGCGCTGACCTGCAAAAACAGATCGTAGAAGTGTCAAAGAAACGCGAAACATATATCCAATCGGAAAACAAACGTCTTGCGGCCGAAGGCAAAGGCGACGCTTTCGATCAAAAGGTGACTGAAACGCTTCACTCCCAAGCCGCCAAAAAGGGAATCAGCTACTGATGCCTGGATACGCGAATTGGGCCCAAAATCATCCGCAGATTTCACAGATTTCCGCAGATTGCTTTGATCGATGATTGGCTAGCGGCGGTCCCGACCGCCGACCCTGTAGCCACGCCGCTGTGCGGCGTCTTTTAAAAATCTGCGTGAATCTGCGAAATCTGCGGACAAATTCAGTTATGGCTGAGCACAGTGGTTTTCAAAAACTCGTCGCGGAAGCGAAGAAACACATAACCGAGATTTCGCCGCAAGATGCCGCTGCGAAATTAAACAGCGGCGACGCGGTCGTAGTCGATGTGCGCGACAAAGACGAATGGGATGAAGCACACATTCCCGGCGCGACTCACATGAGTCGAGGCACGATCGAGCTCGACATCGAAGAAAAGGTGCCCGACCCAAACGCAATGATCATTTGTCATTGCGGCGGCGGCGGCCGGTCCGCTCTTGCCGCCGAGACCTTGCAAAAAATGGGCTACAAAAACGTCCGCTCGATGGCCGGCGGCTTGAAAGCCTGGAAAGCGGCCGGTCTGCCGACGACGGCATAGTCACCATTATCGGGAGCGCGGGCGCCTCGCCCGCAGTGTTGCACGCCTCGCGCAACACACATTTGCATCCGGGCGTTACGTGACGACAAGTTTACCTCTTATGTCACTGCGTCTTTGCTTCTTTGCTTGCGCGCTGCTCAACGCTGCGCAAATCACCGCTGTGTTCGCCGCCGATCTCAAGGACAATCCGTTAGCAGCCGAGAGTGTCCTGCCATATCAATACCCGCCCTTCGACAAGATTAAGGACGAACATTTCGTCCCCGCGATCGAGGCCGGAATGCGCGAGCAACTGGAGGAAATCGAGCCGATCGCGAAGAATTCTGAGAAACCGACGTTCGACAACACGATCGTCGCGCTTGAGCGCACCGGACGATTGCTCGATCGCGCCCAGCGCACGTTTTCGAACCTCAACGCCTGCGATACAAATCCGACCCGCCAGAAGATCGATAAAGAAATCGCGCCGAAGCTTGCCGCGCACCATGACGAGATCTTTTTAAACCCAAAGCTGTTCGCGCGAGTCCAGGCGCTTTATGAGAAGCGCGATGAGCTCGGACTCGATCCCGATTCGGCGTATTTGCTTGAACGTTACTACAAGGATTTCGTGCGCGCGGGAGCCAAGCTGTCCGATTCCGACAAGGAGAAGTTGAAAAAGATCAATGCCGAGCTGGCCAAGTTGCAGACGGATTTCGAGCAAAATGTTTTGAAGGAGCGAAATGCGTCGCCTGTGGTCGTCGATAAAAAAGAAGAGCTCGCCGGCCTCACGGACGATCAGATGAAGAGCGTGATCAATGCCGCGAAGGCAGAACACAAGGAAGGCAAGTTCGTCATTCAACTGCAGAACACCACCGGCCAGCCGTTGCTCGGCTCATTGCAGAATCGACCTCTGCGTGAGCGGATCATGCAAGCGTCGCTATCGCGCAACAGCAAAGGCGGCGAGTTCGACACGCGCGGTATCGTCTTGCGGACCGCGCAGCTGCGCGCCGAAAAAGCAAAGCTGCTCGGCTATTCAAACTGGGCGGCGTACCAGCTCGAAGACCAAACGGCGCACGATGTGCCCACTGTGAACAAACTTCTGGCCGATCTTGCGCCGCCTGCCGTCGCCAATGCAAAACTCGAAGCAGCCGATATGCAGAAAATTGTCGATGAAGAGAAAGGCGGATTCAAAATTGCGGCGTGCGATTGGGACTTTTACTCGGAGAAAGTGCGCAAGGCGAAATATGCGTTCGATGAATCGGAAGTGCGTCCGTATTACGAGTTGAACCACGTCATCACTGATGGCGTCTTTTACGCCGCTCAAAAGCTTTACGGGCTCACGTTCAAGGAACGCCACGATTTGCCGGTCTATCAACCGGATGTCCGCGTCTTCGAAGTTTACGATCGCGATGGAAAACCGCTGGCAATTTTCATCGGCGATTACTACGCGCGGCCGTCCAAGCGCGGGGGCGCATGGATGAATGCCTACGTCCCGCAAAACGATCTGTTCGGGACGAAACCGGTTGTCGCGAATCACCTTAACATTCCGAAGCCCCCGCCAGGCGAACCGACACTGCTCACTCAAGATGAAGTGCGGACCGCGTTTCACGAATTCGGACACGCGCTGCACGGCATGTTTTCGAACGTAAAATATCCGCGGTTCAGCGGAACGAGCGTGCCGCGCGATTTCGTTGAGTATCCGTCGCAGGTAAACGAGATGTGGGCCCCGTGGCCGGAAGTCCTCGCCAATTACGCAAAACATTACAAGACCGGGGAACCAATGCCGCAGGCGTTGCTCGACAAGGTCAAGGCCGCGGAAAAATTCAATCAGGGATTCAAGACCACCGAATACCTGTCGGCATCGCTACTCGACCAGGCGTGGCATCAACTGAATCCATCTGACGTTCCGAAAGACGCAATTGCGTTTGAAGAGGAAGCATTGCACAAAGCTGGGGTTGATTTTCCGCCAGTGCCGCCGCGTTATCGCAGCTTCTATTTCTCACACGCTTTCGCCGGCGGCTACTCGGCCGGTTATTACTCATACCTCTGGAGCGAAGTGCTCGACGCCGACACGGTCGAATGGTTCAAGCAACACGGCGGATTGAAACGCGAAAACGGCGACCGGTTTCGCGCGATGTTGCTACGACGAGGGATACCGCGGGGAGCTCGATCGGTCGAGGGTGGATGTGATTACGAAGAGTCCACGACTAGGAGGAGGGGAACGCGAAATGTGCAGGCATCGGAAGGGTCGGAAATTCGGAGCTTTCCTGGCGGCTTGTTTGTTGATGGCGGCGGCAGTTACAGCTGGCGATGCTCTTGCCGGGCCGCCCCCGAAGGGTGGTAGCGTTGAGCCCTACAAGAGCGCGTAGATGACTGGGTCGTCGGCAGTGGAGTCGACGACCATCTCGGGGCTCTTGCGGCTATTTCGAGGAGGTCGAGAGCCTGACGGTCGAGGAGGCGACGATGGCGGCGTCGTGTCTCTCCGCATTCGGTGGACCGTCACATGAGGAGGCGCGTACGGGATGCTCGCGGCCATCGCCGAACGATGCGACTCCAGCACGGACGGCAGCGGCGACGCGTCAGCGTCCTGAGTCGGCCCGGCGGTTGCCGGGGAAGCGCTCGTCCGGCCGGCGTAGTGTTCGACCCCCGCACCGGGCTTACTGGCGCCTGCGCAGCTCAGGCCACCCGCAATGAGCAAGGCCGACCACCGTGCAAGCGGTGCCACCCGCTGGGTCACTCGATGTAGGGCAGAGCGAGCGGCGGCGGGCCGTGGAGGCGCCGCCACGTGGTCGAGATCAGTTCTGTCAGCGAGTCATCCGCTACGTCGTGGACGCGATCCTCAACCAGATTCGCCGTTCGGCGAGATCTGCTGGAACTGGCGGCCTCGCCGGCGACGAGGATCATCGGCTGGTCTTGCGCGTCCGGCGTACAGGTTGATCGGCCCGGCGGCGAACATGATCTCCCGTCCGGTGCCCTCGCGGATAGGCGCAGGCAACGCGATCCTTGTCAGTATCCAAAACTGGAGTTGCTGTCCGCGATTTCGACCGACGGAAAGAGTCCGCCCGGTATGAGGCCGTAGTGGGCAGAGGCGTAGGTGAGGATCAAGCGCTTGCCCGGGGGCACTGCCGGAAATTCGACTCGACAGACGAGCAGGTTGCTACCGCAGATCGTCGCATCGGGATTGAAGTCGATCGTGTGCTCGTCGGGACGTTGTCCGAGGAGTTGTTGCTAACGCTCACTTTCACCGTGCCTTGCTCGTGAACCGCGATCGCGCCTCCGGCGCTTGTCGGTGTTCTGCTCCCGCACTGGCACCGCCTGGGCCGGGGTGTTACTGACCGTCACCGCCTGCGCCAGGCGGCGCTGTTGCGATGTTCGTCCGGACACCAGTTGCTCCGAGAATCACACCCAGTCCGAATCGTGGCCGACCCGCCGATAATGACGTGACGCCGCATCTGCCTGCTCCTCTCCGTCTGGGGACGACACCGGGCCGCCCTCCGCTGACAAGAGGCAGAGTCTTCCTGAGCGACAACTGGTTGCTGCTGGTGCGGCACGCCTCGGCTGGCCCCAGCCCGAGCTCGAGGGCCGGCCGGCGTAGTGTTCG
>CAWIWB010000006.1:0-22925 GCA_963839665.1 uncultured Verrucomicrobiae bacterium | reverse complement strand
TGAAAATCTTTCCCTCTCAAGCGAAGAGGTCGACAAACCGAAGATCGTCAAAGCCAAAGGAAGCAAGAACGTTCATTCAGGCGTCGCGCATGTGCTCGCCACGTTTAATAACACGATCGTGACGATCACCGATGTGAAAGGCAACGTGATCGGATGGTCGAGCGCCGGCAAGGTCGGCTTCAAAGGTTCGCGCAAAAGCACTGCTTATGCTGCCCAAATGGTGGCTCAGGATGCCTCGCGCCAGGCAATGGGCCATGGACTCAAAGAAGTGGAAGTGTTGGTCAGAGGACCGGGAGCAGGACGCGAATCCGCCGTGCGCGCTTTGCAGGCGATCGGGCTCGATCTCACGGTGATTCGCGACGTTACGCCGGTGCCGCACAACGGTTGTCGTCCGCCAAAGCAACGTCGAGTATAGTTCCGCTTTAACCCTTCAACCGTTTAACGCTTTAACGAACCCATGGCCAGATATACAGGACCAAAAACAAAAGTAAGCCGGCGTTACGGGGTGCCACTCTTCGGTTCCTCGAAGGCGTTGGAGCGGAAGAATTATCCGCCCGGCATCCACGGCCCGAGAGGATCCCGCCGCAAGCAATCCGATTACGCTATTGCGCTCGGTGAAAAACAAAAGCTGCGCTATCAGTACGGACTGCTGGAACGACAGTTCCGGCGCATTTTCCAGCGTGCGTTGCGCAAGCGTGGTGTAACCGGTGAAACGCTTCTCCAGTTATTGGAAACGCGGCTCGATAATGTTGTTTACCGGCTTGGATTCGCTAACACGCGTAGTGCAGCGCGCCAGCTCGTGTCCCATGGGCACGTGCTCGTGAACGGGCGTCGCGTTAACGTCGCTTCGTGCAATGTGAAAGCTGGCGACGAAATTACGATCAAGGACAAGCCGAAAACGCGCCAACTTGTGCTGCGCAATCTTGATCTGACGCAGATTGCTCCCGTGCCCGACTGGCTTACAGTCGATCGCGATGGTCTCAGCGGCAAAGTCGCGCGGATCCCGTCCCGGGAAGAAATGCAGCCGATCGTCAACGAACAGCTAGTCGTCGAGCTGTATTCACGCTAAAAGCGTGTCACGATGTGCTCCTTTTATGGAGCGTTTGCAGGAAAAAGCCTAGTTAGACGAAAATTTTCGTCTAATTCTCGTTAGGCCTATGGCAGCCACGGTGGATTTGCATGCATACTTCCGAAGGCTTTGGATGGGCAGGGTGACTGCGCCAGAGAACATCCCATGGTTTCTCCCGTTGTGGGCTTGGCTTGCCCTGGTTGTCTGGATTTCCTTGCATAACTCATCGCCGGCGATTGTCTTTGTTCTCTTCTGGTTTGTAGCCATTGCTTCTAGTGTCCCATTCTTCCGTCGTCGCGTTGGGCTTCTGCGGTTTGGCATATTCGTCTGGCTTTTGCCGGCCGTTTGTGCTGCCATCGTAACTCAGATTCTCCGGACAGCCTTTAATCTATCGTGAGTTCTTGGACGCTTCCACACGTCAGGCCTAACCCCTATGAAGGGTGTCAAAGGTAAGTTTTAAGATGGTGGTTACATAGGCTTGTTAGGTTTTGGGTTGGTGGTGATTTCGGAACGCTTCCGCTTCCACTGCTCGCTTTCGATTTTTTCAGCGGCTGATCTTCCGTTTTCGTTACGGCCATTATCGCAGCAGCAATCACGGCGCTCCCCGCTTCTTGGAGAGCCGTGGTTAAAAACTTTTCCTGGCTGTTCGGCGATTTCCGGTGACTCGCAGACAAGATTGTCTGCGTGACGCTGCTACAACTCTTCCAGGAATTCGAGCGCCTTGTCGTAGCTGCGACGCTGAAGATAATGCGCCAACCGTGGATCGATCGGCTGCGGTAGGGTCGCTTGCAACTTCTCGATCTTTTCCGAGACGGCGCGCAATCGATCGATGTGTTTTGCCTCATCGCGTCGGCTTTCCTCGTCGCGAATCACTGCGAGACGTTCTCGCAGTGCGTCACGAAGATCGCCAATCTCGTTTTTCATTGGTTCAAGAACCACGGATTACACGGATAACGCGGATGAGAAATTTGGTGCCTGCAGATATCTGATTTCATCCGTACCCATCCGTGAAATCCGTGGTTAACAATTCTTCCGGGACAAACGCTCGGCTCAGCGACGAGCCTCGGCCAGCAACTGGCGCTTCGCTTCAAGCCAATCGGACTCATTGTCGCCAGGCAAAGCAAATCTGCGACGGCGTTCGGAAATGAAATAGGCTCGAAGGCGAACGGCGTCCTCTGAAGGGTCCTCCGGCATCGGCGTTACGTCGGCCTGTGGAGAGGTCGAAATGTGTGCAGTTTGCTCACTCGCGTCCTTTATCCCGCTCGGCTTGCGCGGCTTTTTCGCCGTGGCTACACGCGGTGGCGTCTGGCGTTTGCCGGTTTTTTTTGTTGCAGCCGGCGCGTCTGCGTTTGGCGAGGGTTGATTTACGGCTTCGGCAGTTTTCTTTTTCTTTGGCACAGGGTGTTCAGTGGTTAAATGATTTCAACTCGTTATCGTTCATCGGCTCGTTAGCAAGTGCTTTCTCGCCCTCTTTACAAGATCGGGTAAATTGCGGGAGACATGAAGCAATTCATTCTCCGCTGGGCTGCGACGACGATTGCGGTGATGGTGGCCTCGTCCCTCATTCACGGAATCCATTACGACACTGTCGCGTCGCTCATCGGGGCGTCACTTTTGCTGGGGATTCTTAACGCTTTTGTCCGGCCGATTCTGTTGATCCTCAGCGCACCGCTCATTCTCGTTACGCTGGGCTTGTTCATTCTGGTTTTAAACGGACTCTTGCTGCTTCTAGTACCCAGTGTCGTTGCCGGATTTCATGTGGACAGCTTTTGGAGCGCATTCTGGGGCGCGATCGTGATTAGCTTCGTCAGCTGGGTCTTGAGCGCATTTTTCCGCGGGAGCGATGGACGCGTGCATGTGTTGACCCATCACACCGAGACGCGCCGCGTTCGAGGTCGGGTCCTTGAAGACGAGGAACCGCGGTGAGTTTGGATTTGCGGCTTAATCGAGATATTTGCTGAGCCGGGACCGGAGTTCAGTCCGCGCGCGAAAAAGCACGCTTTTTACCGCAGGCACCGAGAGATCGAGGACCTCGGCGATTTGTTCGTAGCTGAGCTGTTGATATCTGCGCAGCACGAGCGCCATCCGCTGGGTTTCCGGGAGCCGCTGAATCGCTTCCTCGATCGCCTGCTGCAGTTCCGATTCCAAAAGGGATGCGTCGGGCGCGAGGTTCGTCTCATCCTTCAAAGGCAGATCCTCGATGCCCGGCTCTGATTGCAGCGGAACATGAGGTCGACGCTTGGTGCGGCGCATCTCGTTAAACACCAGGTTGCGTGTGATTTTCAACAACCAGGTCGTAAACTTGGCGCGCGGAACATATCGGCGCGCACTTTTCCAAACCCGGATGAAGACCTGCTGGGCGATGTCTTCCACGTCAGAACTGCTGCCGAGCATGCGGGCGACCGTGCCCGCGACCAAGGTCTGATGCTTCTCGATGAGCTGCTCAAACGCCCGAGTATCGCCCCGTCCGACCAACTGCATCAGGCGCACGTCATCGGCATCTTCTTCCGATCTGCCCTGGTTTCCTCGATCGTTCTGAGACATCGTGACTTAGACGTTGACGCACGGCAAAACTTGCCAGAAAAATGCCGCTAGGCCATCCGCAATCCTCCTGCCATCGTTTTTGTTGCAACCGGCGGACGCTCTGTGCATGCTTCACGCGCGATTAACCAGAGTCTGCCGATGAACTACCAGCTCATTCCGAAAGAACTCCGACCGATCGCGGAGAAGGTCGAGGCGCAGCAACGGATTTCTGAAGGCGATGCTCTGACGCTTTATGGAACAAATGATCTTAACGCCCTTGGAATGATCGCCAACGTGGTGCGAGAGCTAAAGAACGGCAATTACGCGACCTATATCCACAATCGGTATATCAACTACTCAAACATCTGCATCTTATCCTGCCAGTTCTGCGCGTTTGCCGCCAAGAAACGCGACGCCCACGCGTTCGAATACGCAATCGACGAAATCGTTCAGGCCGTGACGGATGCGCTTCCGCTCGGCGTCACCGAGGTGCACATGGTTGGCGGATTGCATCCCACCTTGAAAAAGGATTGGTATCTCGATTTGTTGAAAAGACTCCGGGCGCTTGATCCGCAGCTGCATATAAAGGCATTCACTGCCATCGAAGTCCGTCATTTGGCCCAGCGAGTCTTCAAGATGCCGATTCGCGATACGCTGGAAATCCTTCGTGAAGCCGGGCTTGGTTCGATCACCGGGGGTGGGGCTGAGATTTTCGATCCGATCCTGCGCGACCAAATTTGCCGCGGCAAGGAAACCGCCGCCGAATGGCTCGACGTGCATCGCATCTGGCATTCGATGGGCGGACGCAGCACATGCACGATGCTTTACGGACACATCGAGACGCTTGCTCATAGGGCCGATCATTTGCGCCAACTGCGGCAACTCCAGGATGAAACCGGCGGGTTCACCGGATTTGTTCCTTTTGCGTTCGAGCCGACGCAATCCCACGGAATCCTTGCCGACATCAAGCGCGCCTCCGCATTTGAGCAACTGCGCAATCTCGCGGTGAGCCGTATTTACCTCGACAACATCGACCATCTGACGGCGTATTGGGTCAGTCTCGGATTGCCTCTGGCGCAAGTCTCGTTGAGCTACGGTGTGGACGATCTCCATGGAACAATCCTGGAGGAAAAAATTTTCCACATGGCCGGCGCCACCACGCCGCAGCAGCAAACTATCGCCGCGCTTGAACACGCCATTCGCGAAGCTGGCCGTGAGCCTGTTCAGCGCGACAGTCATTACCGGCACATTTCGCCGCGGGCGATGGAGACACACCCGGCACCAGCGTCTGCAGAGCTTGCGTGCGCGTAAATGATCGCGCCGGAATTGTAGGGCGTCTGTGCCAGACGCCTGATTGTCTTGGCGTTTCACAGAAACGCCCTACAAATATTGATTTACGTTGAAATCCGTCCGTGTCGGTTGCGTAAAATATCTCAATGCTCGTCCGCTCATCCGCGGCTGGCCGGGCGAGGTTGAGTTCGACCATCCGTCCGCTTTGTGTCAGCGACTCGCGAACGGCCAGCTTGACGTCGCGCTTGTTTCCAGCTTCGAATTTCTGCGCAACCCGATCTATCGGATCGTTGATGACGTTTCCATTTCATCTGACGGCCCGGTTTACAGTGTAGTAGTCGCGCACCGTGGCGAATTCTCGAACATCGAGCAAATCGAACTTGATCCGGCATCTGAGACTGCGGTGAATCTCTTGCGTTGTCTTCTTGCCGAGCGGGGACTCAAGCCGCGCTTAAGTCGGAACATAGGCTTTCAGCCTGTGCGCCCAGCGGGTTTGCAACCCGCTGATTCTGCCGCATCGCAACTCGCTGCCTCGGAAACAGCGGAGAACATCTCCGCTGGGCGCGCAGGCAAAATGCCTATGTTCCGTCCAGCAGAAGGCCCTGCGTTCCGAGCATTCGATAAATCTGCCGATATTGAGCAAACGCGTCGCAATTTGCCTCATTGGGAACAGCAAGGCGCTACGTATTTTGTAACGTTTCGACTAGCGGACGCCGTTCCTGCTGAACTGGCAAAGCAATGGCGGGAAGAACTCGAAACGTGGCGCAAATTTCATCCTGAGCCATGGGACGCGGGAGTAGCAGCGGAGTATCGAAAACGATTTTTGCAGCCGCGTGAGGACTGGCTCGATCAGGGCCACGGCAGCTGCCTATTGCGCGATCCCAAAGCTGGAGAAATTGTGGCCAACGCGATAAGATTTTTCGACGGTCAACGCTATCACCTCGATACATTCGTCGTGATGCCCAATCACGTTCACGTCCTGGTCCAGCCTCTTACTGGATTTCATCTATCCGACATCGTTCGTTCGTGGAAAAGTTATACCGCACGCCAACTCAATAAGCTCCTTGGTCGTTCCGGCACGGTTTGGATGCAGGAGAGCTTCGACCGAATCATTCGTGATTGGGACGCTCTCGTGCGCTGTCGCGTTTACATCGCCAAAAATCCTGCGAAAGCACGGTTGCGTAACGGAGAGTTCATTCTATCCACAAGTGAAAGGCTACGGAACATAGACTTCCAGTCTGTGCGCCCAGCGGGTTTGCAACCCGCAGATTCTGCGCAACTGCAGCCCGCACAGTCCAAAACAGCGGAGAACATCTCCGCTGGGCGCACAGGCACAATGCCTATGTTCCAGGCAGCACATCGCGCGCGCCTCATCATCGGCGATCAGGCGATTAGCTTCCGGCAAAAACATGCTGATGAATTTGAATTCTGGGATCTTGGTGAGCAATGGAAGAAACTTACCGGGCTTCCCTTTGTTTACGCGCTCTGGTTGATCCGGCCAGAAGTCGGAGATGCAAAGTCCATCGCTCAACGCCTGCGCGGACTACGAGACGAGAATCTTGCCGACATCCAAGCCATCGCGTCAGACGCTGTGGCAGATGTGGCTGATAACAAACAGGAAATCACGCGGGAATTTCTCGATCGTTACTACAACGAGAATCTTCGATTCGCCTTTGGAGTTCGCGAAAAGCAAGGGTTACAGACTTTTGCAGATCTTTGCTCAAAACACCGAGTGCTGCCAAAGCGAGCGCGGGAGTTTAGCCTCGTGTAAGAAGTTGCATCGCGGTCGAGCGAACCATTCCGGAAACCGACGTCAGGAATCAACGCTTCGCATCGGTTAAAGCGAGGTCGACGTCATAAAGCTGCCAGCCTGAGCCGGTGAAATGGAATCGAAGCTTGATTCCGTCACGATCGACGACAAAACTCCGCGGTCCGGTGAAGAAGGCGTATTTCACTTTGGACAAATCTTCATTTTTCCCGAGCTCGAAATGGAACTCTCGCGGCGCTTTCAGGTTCTTCAGCGCTTCGGGATTTGAGAGCAGCGCGGCGATTCCCTCAGGTGTGATGTAAGCATCAATGATGGCATCGATGAGCGTTGGTCCAAGATTGCTCCAGCGCTTGTGACTGCTGGTCGGGTTGGCGAAACGCGCCACCAGTTGCCTTTTCAGAGAAGCTCGGACGGCAGGAAAATCAACGCGCTTACTGATTGCCTCGGCATCGCGCGATCGTACGGCGGCCGCGAATCGCCAAAACGAAAAGTAAGGCGACGCGCCGTAAACGACCAGAAGGACAACGGAAACGATCAGGAGCCAGCGGATGCGTTTCATTTGGACCGCGATCAGTTATCAGGTTCGACCCGTTGTTGGATATGGTGCACCATGGCTACAGCGGCAATCAGAACGATGGCCGCGATTACCTGATGTGGGTGAAGACTGGCGTGGAAGAAACCCCAGGTGATGCACACTGCAGCAAGCGTTTGCATCATTTCGAAGTAACCGGCCGTGGATGCGCGGGTGAGATGCAGCCCTTTAAAATAAAATAGGAGCGGAATCCCGCCTGAAATCGACGCGAGGAAAAGCAACAATACGATGGCCTTCATTGGATGCGTCTGCGCGGCCTCCGGCCAAAGCGCGGCACCGTTTAGTTTTCCATAAGTTAAGAGAATAACCGTCATGCAAGCGAGTCCGATTACGATGCGCAAACTGGAGGCGAGTCGCAGGGACATGCCAACCATCACACCGCGTCCGGCGACCGTGGAAAGACCCCAAAACAACGCGCAGATGAGCGCGTAGCCTGTACCCAAGTTCAGGCCCGCACGCTCAAATGAGACTCCGATTTCGGTCGGATATGCAACCGATACAAATACGCCTGCGACAATTGCGATTCCAGCGAACAGGAAAAACTGGCGAGCAAGCCGATCACCGAAAAGAAAGAATGCGCCGAGCGTTGAGATAACGGGCTGAACATTCAGGACCACGTTTACCACAGTCGGGTTGCCGTACTTCAGCGCCAGCGTGAAGAAGATGGTGCCCACCGCGGAACCAGCAAACCCCGAGAAAATCAAAAACCCCCATGTCCGTGCGCTCACTCTCGGGATTTCGTCCAGTCGCGAGATCAGGATGGGCAGGAACATGATCAGGATGAAAACGTGTTCCCAAAAAACGATTACTTTAGCGTCGAACAATTCGTTTAGCGGGATGCGCCATGCGCTTTCTGTTCCCCACAGCGCAGCACCAAGGCCGACCAACCACGGGCCATAGCTGGCTGTGCGTGTCTTGTGATTGTGCATGGACCTGCGGGTGGCTTCCTGGCGCTACCGCTATATCATCGCCATCGAACATCCAACTTCGAATTCAATTGGCGGCGTTGTTAATTCATTCAGCGTTCAGTGTTTTTCGTCGTAAATCGAAACGAAAACATTGACGCCACAATTTATAGTGTGCTAATTAGCCTCAGACACTATGCGTTGCCCCAAATGCGGGTCGCGTGACGACAAAGTCATCGATTCCCGTCAATCGCGCGACGGTTCCAGCATCCGTCGTCGCCGCCAGTGTCTAAAGTGCAAATACCGCTACACAACCTATGAAGAGGTCGAGCGTTCGGACCTGCGCGTGATAAAAACCAACAGAACACACGAGCCGTTCGATCGTCGCAAACTTGCCGCCAGCATCGCCAAAGCCTTCGAGAAGCGTTCCACGAGTCTGCTTACGTTGGAGGACATGGTGGACGACATCGTGCATGAACTCGAGACCGGCGGACGCGAAGTTCCCTCGTCGCTGATCGGCGCGAGAGTGCTGGAAAAGCTGCGCGCGATCGATGAGGTCGCTTATTTGCGTTACGCCTCGGTTTACCAGCGCTTTCAGGACGTCGATCAATTCGTAGATGCCATCCACACATTGGGCCGCCGAATAAAACCCAATACGCTTCAACGGGAATTATTTCCCCCTGACGCAACGAAAGAGAACGCGAACGTCGCCCGCCGTTCGCGCGAGGGCGCAATCAAAAATCATGGTCGCGTTTAAGGAAGAATTTCCATATCTCCGGACGACCTCGGGACAGCTTTTCGAGTTCAACCGCGACTGGCTTCACGCGGCGCTCAGTCGGGCCGCTAACGAAGCGGGTTACCCAGGCTGGTGGCTCACCGAACACGTGACCGAAAGCATTGCCTTTTATCTGCACCTGCGAAATGACGAAAACGTCGTCGCGTTCAATCAGCTGTCGCAAACGGTGCGCGAAGTTTTAGAGGCAATCGGATACAAGGAAATCTGTCGGCACTTTACGCCCGCACCGCCGCCCGTTTCTATTTCTTTGGTGGAAATTGCTTATTCCGCTGGTGCGGGCTACGAGCTGGCGTTTTTCAGTCTGTTGGAAAAACGAATCGACGCCTTGATCGAAGCCGGCGCTGACAACCTTCGCCTTTCGTCGCTGCAACTTTGTGTGAAACATCTCCGCGGCACGAAAACCTGGACGCGTGCCTGCGACGCATTGCGCGAGGAAATTGTCTGCTTCGTTCGCGAAAAATTGGTGTTCGCGACTGATCGGGCGCGGCTTGATTGTTCACTGCGCTAATGAAACGCTAGTGCTCATGACGATTTTCGAAAAAATCATCGAGCGTCAAATTCCGGCCAAAATCATTTGGGAAGACCAGGATGCAATTGCGTTTCACGATGTCGACCCTCAGGCTCCAGTGCATGTCCTGATCGTGCCGAAGAAAACCGTTTCGCGTCTCGCGGACGCGACCGACGCGGATGCTGCGTTGCTCGGCAAACTGCTTCTTGTGGCTCGCGACGTTGCGAAGGAGTTGGAGCTTTCCAGCGGGTATCGAGTCGTGATCAACTGTGGACCTGATGCAGGTGAAAGCGTGCCGCATCTGCATGTGCATCTGCTCGGCAAACGCGCACTGGCGTGGCCGCCTGGATAAAGCTCTCTTGCGCGCTATAGCGCCAAAGGCGCGGCATTCACTAAGAGCCTGGGGCAGCGCCCCAGACTGAAATGCAAAACCCAGCGCTGAAAGCGCGATTCACTGATGCCGGACACTGCAGCAGCGGCGGTAACTCGGTGCCATCTAAACAAGCGTTGATCTGTCGGATTCAAAACCACCGATTTGCATTGAGTCGCGCTTTCAGCGCTGGGCTGAACGGGCAAACCGATTCCTGGGCGTTCCCCAGGCTAACCTGATCTAGCGCCTTCAGCGCAAACGAGCGATGGCCTCGAATTCGGTGCCAGCTACTCACACACAGCGCCCAGTCGACCCCGATGATGCGCTTTTCCGCAAAGCGCTTTAGCGATTTTGGAAAGATGAGATATCGCGCTTCCCTGCTTTCCTTAAAGCCGATTATCCCGAAATCGGTTCCGCTTTCGCTCTTCAGGATTGTCATGGCACGGCTTTTCTTGATTTGCGATTGAAGATGGCGGTCAGCGGACGGCTTCTGCCATAGCGTGTAGACCTGTGGCTTACCGCAGCTTTCAACTATCTGGGAGAAACGCGCTGTTTTGATCTTGAGAAGTTTCATTGCGAATCGCTGGACTCGTCGGACCGAATGAAGCGATTTAGCGAAAAAGAAGCCCGCCAGAGAACTACGGCAAGGAGGATCATACTACCGTTGCTGCATTCCTGCCCTGGCGGGATTTGTAAGTCCTCAATCCATAGCCCCTGACGGAGGAGAAATTTCCTCGTCCCAAAGAGATGCGCAACTGAAAACGCAGCACCATGTCGGTGCGATTGTCTGCGCGATTCCGTAACGCATCAGCGCATTGACAGTGCATTGCGCTTCTGTTTGGATCGAGCGCGTGAAATTACTCGCGTTTCTGTTGCTTGTTTTTGTTTTGGTTGCCGCGACATCGTGCACAACGCTTGTCAATCGGCGTGATCTTTACAGCCCCGAGCCTGGCCCTGATTCGTTAGAAGCGGCCCGGCAATGGTACGGGACGACCATAAGCACGACGACGACAATCCAAACACAAAGAGCAGCGGGCGAGATTGCTGCGCCGGACTTCCGTTACTAGAGACCGGACAGAAGGCAGCCATATGGCTGTGGCCGAGCTGGGCGCCAGGCACGCAGAAGGCTCGTCAGGCTGAAAAGCTTGCGCGGCGCATCAGGCAAGGATGCCTGAGTTACGTTTTAACCGAAAGGAAGATTGGCCTTTACTCGCGCCACATCTGTGTTGTCGACGCGCGCTGCTTTGGCCAGCCGGCGTTTGCGCTTTGCGCTTTTCGTCGACAACAGATGGCGTCGCGAGGAACGCGACCTCAAGACCTTGCCAGTGGCAGTGATCTTGAAGCGTTTCGCCACTGCTTTGCGCGTTTTGCTGCGTGCAATAGACTTCGGCATACGGCGGGAAAGTTAATTCGGACCAGTCGCAATGACAAACGGTTTGTTGCAGGGCGTTTGTATGAGACACCGGAATGGCCCGCTGGCGCGAGCAAGTCAAACGCCCTACAATTTCCAGGATGCAATCTTCCGCACGTAAACAGCCGCAGGTCATCATTGTCGGGGCAGGCTTTGGCGGGCTTGAGGCAGCGAAGAAGCTCGCCTGTGAAGATGTGCGTCTGACGCTAATCGACCGCGCAAATTACCATCTGTTTCAGCCTTTACTTTATCAGGTGGCAACAGCGGCGCTCTCGCCTGCTGACATTGCCGCCCCAGTGCGCGCAATCTTGAGCAAATGCAAAAATGTCGAAGTCATCCTCGCCGAGGTGGAGTCCGTCGATGTGGAAGCCAGAAAAGTAAAAACGAAAGACCGGGTATTCGATTATGACTATCTCATCCTCGCCACTGGCGCGCGCCACTCGTACTTTGGGCATGACGAGTGGGAAAAACTTGCGCCGGGATTAAAAAGTCTTGAAGACGCCGTTGAGCTACGCCGACGGATCCTTTTAGCGTTCGAATACGCGGAAAAAATTGAAGACGAAGCAGCGCGCAAGGCGGCGATGACGTTCGTGATCATTGGCGGTGGCCCCACCGGTGTTGAGATGGCGGGTGCGATCGCGGAAATCTCACGCTACACGCTCGCTAAAAACTTTCGCCACATCGATCCGTCGCAGGCACGTGTGATCCTCATCGAAGGCGCGCCGCGCCTGCTCGCCGCGTATCCGCCGGACTTGTCCGAGAGCGCGCGAAAACAATTGAGCGACCTTGGCGTGGAAGTGCGCACGAACGCACGCGCGACGAACATTACCGAGGAAGGTGTGCAAGTGGACGGCGAATTTATTCCGTGCCGCGTGAAAATCTGGGCGGCCGGCAACATTGCGTCGTTCGTCGGAAAAACGCTCAGCGTACCGGTTGACCGTGTTGGCCGGGTTATTGTGAATGACGACCTCACCATCCCCGGACATCCGGAAGTTCAGGTAATTGGCGATCTGGCAAACTTTTCGCATCAAACTGGAGAGCCCTTGCCGGGCGTCTCGCCTGTGGCGATGCAACAGGGGCGCCACGCAGCTCGCAACATTTTGCGAATGATACGCGGTGAAAACCCCAAACCATTTCGGTATTTCGATAAGGGAAGTATGGCTACGATCGGCCGCAATAAGGCCGTTGCGGATCTGAAATTTTTCCATCTCAGCGGGCTTCCCGCGTGGCTGACATGGTTATTCGTGCACATCATCTTCCTTGTAGGGTTCCGCAATCGGCTGCTCGTGCTCCTTCAATGGGCGTGGGCGTACTTATCCTTCGATAAAGGTGCCCGTTTGATCACGCGCAATTTTCAGGCGGAACAGAGGCCGCCAGCGTGAAAGGCATTTAGCGATTTAGCGATTTAGGCATTTAACGATCGGCTGTGAGCACACTCGATGAAGCGAAGTTGTTGCAGAACAGAACGAAGACGTTCGCAGTTCGCATCATCAAGGCATTTGCGAGACTGCCAAAGGACGAAGCCGTTCGCGTAATCGGTAGGCAGTTTCTCCGTTCGGGAACTTCTCTCGCTGCTAATTATCGGGCTGCCTGTCGGGCGCGGTCCGCTGCTGATTTCATTTCCAAGATCAGCATCGTTGTGGAAGAGGCGGATGAAACGCTCTTCTGGTTCGAATTACTGGTCGAGGCTGAATTAGCCGACAAAAATTTGGTCGAGCCGCTGATGAAAGAATGTCACGAACTGCTCAAGATCTTTTCCGCGTCGCTCGCAACCGCCAAGCGAAATCGCTAAATCACTTAATCGCTCAATCATTGAATGGGAACATGGCCCTGCATTACGGTGCGCAATTCACAGCGAAAAATCTCACTTAATGTTGCCGAACTCGAAAAGTTCGCCGTCAACGCCGTGCAGCATTCTTTGCGGTTGCACCCGCGACAGCAAACTGACTTACGCAAACTGAGCGAAGTTTTTATTTGGTTGATTTCAGATCGGCGCATGGCGCTTTTGCATCGGAAGTTTCTCGGACAATCGGGGACGACTGACGTACTGACCTTTCAACACGGCGAAATTTTCATCAGCGTCGAAACCGCACGACGTCACGCGCGCGCCTTTGGAAATTCGCTCCTGCGAGAGTTGAAGCTGTACATCGTCCATGGGCTGCTTCATCTGCACGGGTTCGACGATCACACCCCAGCGAGGCCCATAAGATGAAAGCCGCGCAGGAGAAAATCCTCCGCTGTGCATTGTCATGTTGAGGTTTCCCAACACAATGGCGTGATTTTTGATGCGGGGAAGAACATCGGGTGCTTGCGGCGGTAAGCCCGCGTGAGCGGAACATAGACTTCCAGTCTGTGCGCCCAGCGGGTTTGTAACCCGCTGATTGGGAGGCAGCGGAGAACATCTCCGCTGGGCACACAGGCCACAGGCCTATGTTCCACCACGCGCATCGGCCAGCCGTGTTTATTAGCAGCGAAGCGAAATATCTTTGGATTTTTTTGCGTGCAAGCTGGGACGAATGCCAGAGAGCTTTCGCTCCGCTCAGGATCACAATTGCGTCACGAGCCGTTGGCCTTTTGGATTTGGGGCTTCCCCAGGTTTGAACTGATAGCCGCGTATGTTAGCATTTTTTTATGAGCGCGGAGCCACTTGCAACAGAAGTGGCGGTCGCCCTAGCTCCCGAAGTTTCGCGCCCAAAGAGTGGGGGACCGTCCACTATCGGCGCGCCAACGATTGAAAAAGAGACACGTACGGAAGAGGAGCTCGATCTGCCGTGGCAGGTCGTGGTCCACAATGATCCGGTAAATTTGATGAGCTATGTAACGATGGTTTTCCAGCGCGTTTTTGGTTATCCCCGCGATAAAGCGGAGAGACACATGTTAGAAGTGCATCAAAAAGGACGTTCGATTTTATGGAGCGGCATGCGGGAACGAGCCGAACTTTATGTGCAACAACTGCACGGTTACCTTCTACTCGCGACAATTGAGAAGGTTTCATAGTCATGGAGATTCGCCGGCGCAAGAACCAGATCGAACTCTCCGAGCTTGACCCGTTTCTTGCCGAACTGCTTCGGCAAATTCCTGCAAGCACCAATACAGAAGGAGCGCCTGCCGCTGAACAACGTATCTTCAGCGTCCCGATAAACGGAAAAGAGACGGAACTATGCGCTGAGTGGAAAGTGTACGTCGAACCTGAATTGCGCCGTCTATTTCAGACCGCGACTCAGACCGTGGGCGCCGATCTGGAGCAACTAAACGGAAACGAACAAAGTCTCGCAAACCGCACTCTGCGCATTCCGACGAAACATGCCGACGCGTGGTTGAGCGCGCTGAATCAGGCCCGCCTGGTGATCGCTGCAAAAAACAATTTTACGGAACTGGAACTGGGCGACCACCTTCGTTCACCGATTGGATCCCGCCGCGACCTAAGCTTGTTCCAGGTGAACTTCTACGGCTTTCTGCAGGAATTTATTCTCCGCGAGCTGGACTGCTGAAGAGAAGAAAGGGTAGCAGTCACGCTTGCTTCTTGGCCTTTACCATGGCCATGAGGCGTTCCTTGATTGCGTCGGAAGATTTCGCCGGGCGCAGGCTTAGCGCGAATACTTCGTGCAACGCATAGCATTTGCTGATGAAGTCTTCGGCTTTTTTGCCGAATTTTTCCCGGGCTTCCTCGAACTCTTGAAGTTCTTCCGCCTCCAGCGCGCCGATCACGTAAAGTCGGGACTGATTTTGAAACTGCTCAAAGTTCATCTTTCAGGTCCTTGAGGCCGTCATATATTTTTTTCAGGCCCAATTCAAGCCGCGTCTTTACGGTGCCCAATGGTGTATTCGTTTTCGCTGCGATTTCGCGCTGGCTCATGCCTCTAAAAAATGCGAGGTCGATTGCCTGTTGCTGGGCGGGTGGCAGGCTGCTGATCACCTTGCGTATCAGCACGCGCGTGTCGCCCAACACAATTTCTTCTTCGGTGGCATTGTGCACCCATGCGTCTGGCTGCTGTTCCGTTTCACTTTGCAGACGTTCCTCTGCACGCGCGTAAGCCTGTTTCTTGCGCAGGCCATCGATCGCCCGTCGCCGGGCGAGTGTCACCATCCAGCCAAGCGGCTTGCCCTTTTGCTCGGAGAAATTTTTGGCCTGGTTCCAGATCTCCATGAAAATCTCCTGCAGGAGATCGTCGGCCTCAGCCTCGTTGTGAATGACTCGCAGGATCAGCGCCTTCAGAATGCCGTTATAGCGGTCGTAGAGTTGAGACAGCGCATCGGCGTCGCCGGCTTGGATGCCCTTCATCAATTCGAAGTCGGTCGGCGCTCCGGGTTCGACTGGCGGGGCGATCGTGTGCGCTCCGACTCGCGAATGTGCCGTTCGGCCACGTTTCTTTGGCTTGCGTGTGGTAGCAGAAGTTATTTCCGAAGGTTCCATGCGTGATAAAAGCTGCCGTCAATAACGGTCATCGGGCACTGATACGGTAATCGAGTGTGTTAAGCTGAACGGACGCATTGCTTTCGAAAGATGCAATTGCGCCGCACGTTTCGTGCGTCAAGAGTTAATCCATGGCACAGGGGGATACCAATACAGCCGTCGATCCGCTGTGGTTCAAGGACGCCATCATCTACGAACTGCACGTTAAAACATTCTGCGACAGCGATGGCGACGGAATGGGCGACTTTCGCGGGCTCATGGAAAAGCTGGATTATCTGCAGGAACTTGGCGTCACGGCGATCTGGTTGCTGCCGTTTTATCCGTCTCCGATGCGCGACGACGGCTACGACATTGCCGATTACTTTGACGTAAATCCGAAGTTCGGCACGCTCGATGATTTCCGCGCGTTTCTCGACGCCGCGCATGACCGAAATCTGCGCGTGATCACCGAACTGGTGATCAATCACACTTCGGATCAAAACCCCTGGTTCCAAAAATCGCGACGCGCAGTCGCGCGATACGGCCCTGTAGTGGGCAATAACGGCGGCAGCGCAAGAGCGATCGGCGTCGCCGACGCCGGCTACAGCGATGATGACCTCGCTTACAAAGACTTTTATGTCTGGAGCGAGACGCCGGACAAATACAAAGACGCGCGAATCATTTTCAAAGATTTCGAGACATCCAACTGGGCATGGGACCCGTTGGCGAAGGCCTACTATTGGCATCGTTTTTATTCACATCAGCCGGACCTGAATTTCGATAATCCAGCCGTGCACGATGCCGTGAAGAAGGTCTGCGATTTCTGGCTGTCGATGGGTGTCGACGGACTTCGCCTCGATGCGATCCCCTATCTTTACGAACGGGAAGACACGAATTGCGAGAATCTTCCCGAGACACACAAGTATCTTCAGGAACTTCGCGCCCACGTCGACGCGAAATTCCCGAATCGCATGCTGCTTTCAGAGGCCAATCAATGGCCAGAGGATGCGGCGGCATATTATGGGAAGGGCGACGAGGCGCACATGAATTTTCATTTCCCGCTTATGCCGCGGATGTTCATGGCGCTCCAGATGGAGGACCGGTTTCCGATCATCGACATCATGGAGCAGACGCCGGCGATTCCGGAGAATTGCCAGTGGGCAATGTTTCTGCGCAACCATGACGAGCTCACGCTGGAAATGGTGACCGACGAGGAGCGCGACTACATGTATCGAGTTTACGCGACCGATCCGCTCGCGCGGATCAATCTTGGCATCCGGCGGCGGCTTGGGCCGCTGCTTGCCAACAACCGCCGAAAAATTGAGCTGCTCAACACCCTGCTCTTTTCCATGCCCGGCACACCAATCATCTACTACGGCGATGAGATCGGCATGGGTGACAATTTTTATCTCGGCGATCGCAATGGCTGCCGCACGCCGATGCAATGGAGCCCGGACCGCAACGCAGGATTTTCAAGAGCGAATCCGCAACAGCTCTATCTGCCGGTCACCATTGATCCCGAGTATCACTACGAAGCGGTTAACGTTGAGAACCAGCAGAAAAATCTGTCGTCACTTTTATGGTGGACACGTCGCGTGATCGCCATGAGGAAAAACTTCAAGGCGTTCTCGCGCGGCTCACTCGAATTTTTGAATCCGGACAATCCGAAAGTCCTGGCGTTCCTTCGCCGCTTTGAAAACGAGACGATCGTGATGGTGGCGAATCTTTCGCGATTTTCGCAGTCGGCCGAGCTGGATCTCTCGCGTTTTGCGGGCTGCGTGCCGATGGAAGTTTTTAGCCGCAATCTATTTCGACCGATCAGGAAAACGCAGTACGTCATTACACTTGGCCCGCACGCGTATTACTGGTTCGTGCTGCAAGCGCCGATCGACGCGCGCCGCGCATCGAAGAAATATGTGGTCCCGACCATCAAAGCCACAGCGCAGTTGGACGTCCTGCTTGGCAATAGCCAGCGCGAACAGCTCGAGCGCGATGTTCTCCCAAATCATATCCAGAATTCTCGCTGGTTCGCTTCCAAAGCGCGCACCTTTCGAGACCTGAAAGTGACGGAGCAGGTCGCTTTTTCGGGTGATGCCGATGGTGCGCGACTCTGGTTCGTCGATGTAAATTATCTGGATGCTCCGACCGAAAAATACGCTCTACCGGTAAAGATCGCCGCGAATGAAACCGCGCAGTCTATTACGCAAAACACATCACATGCGATCGTAGCGCATTTCGGGCGAAAGAATGGCGCCATACTGTGCGATGCTATTTGGGACGCGGTATTTCGTTCGCAATTGTTCGACGTTATTGTGCGACGTCGCACACTAAAAACTCAGGCAGGAGAATTTGTCGGCCTAACAACCTCGGGTTTCGAGTCGCAACACGTTGATCTCTCCGCCGACTCCCACGTCCTGAACGCGGAGCAGAGCAACTCCTCAATGCTCTTTGACAATAAATTTTTCCTGAAACTCTATCGGAAGCTCGAGGACGGTGTGAACCCAGACGTGGAAATCACGCGATTCCTGACAGAGAAAACCAATTTTCCAAACGTGCCAGCGTTCGTCGGAGCGCTCGAATATCGCCGTCCAAAGGCGGACCCAGTGGTTGTTTGTCTCCTGCAACGCGCGATCGCCAATGAAGGCAACGTCTGGACGCTGAGTGTGGACGCCCTCGGCCGCTACTACGATCGTGTGCTGGAGCGCAAAGGCGATTTTCAGAGTGAAATGGCGCCATCCGGTGCTCTTCTCGAGGAACTGGTAGGCGGCGTGTATCCTGAGAAGGTCAAGCTGTTGGGGCAGCGGACAGCCGAACTACATCTCGCACTGGCATCAAGGAATGACGATCCCGCGTTCGCGCCGGAGCCGTTCAACGCCATGGCACAGCGCTCCGTTTACCAAAGCATGCGCACATCTCTGCGCCGCGCGTTCGCGTCTCTGGATAAAAAATTGTCGGATGTTCCTGCGAAATTTCGAAGTGAAGCCCGGGAAGTGCTCGCTGCGGAAAAAGAGATATTAGAGCGCGAAAAACGGTTGCTGGATCGCCGAACAAACGCAGCGAAAATCCGGATTCATGGCGACTATCATCTGGGGCAACTGGTTTACACCGGCAAAGATTTCGTCATTCTCGATTTCGAAGGAGAACCTGCGCGTCCCCTGAGCGACCGTAAAATGAAACGTTCCGCCCTGCGCGACGTCGCTGGCATGATGCGCTCCTTCCAATATGCCGCGTACGCTGCCCTGTGGCAGCAGGCGATGCGCAAAGAAGACGTGCCTTTCCTTGAGCGCTGGGCTGATCTCTGGTATCGCCAGACGAGCAGCATGTTTCTGCAAAGCTATCTGCACACGACCACCGGCGCGATGTTCATTCCCAAAAACAGCGACGATCTCCAGGTCATGCTGGAAGCGTACCTGCTCGACAAAGCCGTTTACGAAATCGGTTACGAATTAAATAATCGCCCAAGCTGGGTGCTCATCCCCATTCGCGGGATTAAACACATTTTGCAAACGGCATGAAAATGATCCACAGATTGCGCGAACCATCGATTAATGAAATCAGATCGCATAAATCTGTGTAAATCTGCGTAATCTGCGGAAGACAAAATCTATGAATCAATATCTCGACCAAATCGATAATGACATCGCGGCGAAACATCTTTTAACACATCCGTTTTATCTCGCGTGGACGCGTGGGGAACTGAGCAGAGAGGCCCTCGCTGATTATGCGCAACAGTATTATCAGCACGTTGCGGCGTTTCCTACCTATCTCTCGGCTATTCACGCAAAGTGTGACGATCAAGCGACGCGCAAGGAATTGCTTAACAATTTAATCGACGAGGAGGCTGGGTCACCGAATCATCCCGAGCTTTGGCTCAACTTTGCCGAAGGTCTTGGCGTTTCTGCCCGAGATGCACAAAACGCAGAGAAATGGCCTGAAACAAAGAGCTTGGTCGACACATTCCGATCGGTATGCCGCGATGGATCAACCGCAGAAGGTCTGGCGGCGCTTTATGCATACGAAAGCCAAATCCCAGTCATTTGTGAATCCAAAATTGACGGACTAAAAAAACATTACGGCTTCGCTGATCCCAAACATTACGAATACTTCAGCGTGCACATTGAAGCGGACCGCGAACACTCTGCCGCCGAGCAAAGACTGCTGAGCGGCTACGTAGGCAATCGTAATTGTGAATCCGTAAGAGCATCCGTGAATCGCGTCCTCGACGCGCTTTGGGAAATGCTTTCCGGCGTATGCCGGCGTCACGCGATTGCGTGCTGACGGTGCCGCGACAAAACCGTCATCAAGTTTATCGCGGTCGCAAAACCAGGAACGACCGCGTCCGATGGCGGCAGACAGATAACACTTGTGGCTGGTTCGGGTCGAGCGATCCAGCAATCTTCTTATAGTCCGATACTGACGGTAACAGGCTGTTGATTGATTTCTTCAATCACATCGCCTTTCTGCAATTCTGCCATTCCGCTGTCGGGATCGACGTCGGTGACCAGTACACCTTTCACGTTTCGAGGCAGATCAAGCTGGCGCGCGATTTCGGGAGTTAGCTCACCCACGTGAATTGAGGCGAGTGGACTATCAACTGTTTCCTGGTCGTTAGGCTGCTGCGGGGCTGGTTGCTGCGGCTGGTTTCCGCGAGGTAGAACGCGCGCGCTTTCGTAATCAACTGGTTGCTCTTTAATCTGCGTTTTTACCGTTAACGGTTTGCCGTTGCGGACAATTTGAAGCTCTACCTGCTTGTCTAACGGCGCTTGGGCGACCAACGAGCGAAGCGCCCTAAGATTTTGCACTTCGTGACCGTCGAACTGACGGATGACATCGCCCGGTTGCAGCCCGGCCTGTTCCGCCGGCGATCCGGAGACGACCTCGCCCACAGTTACGCCTCCAGTATTCGAGCCGCTCGCGTCACGCTGCAACGGTCCCGTTTGAATACCAAGATATCCGCGTATAATCCGTCCCTGCTTCAACAAGCTTTCCAGCGCCATGTGGACTGTGTTTGAAGGAATGGCGAAACCCAGTCCCTGCGAGCCGCCGGTGGTCGAGGCGATCGCCGTGTTAATCCCAATCACTTCACCCCTAATATTGATCAGCGGACCGCCACTGTTGCCGGGATTAATTGCCGCATTAGTCTGCAGCAGACCAGCGAAAGCATCGCTGCGGTTGGGCCGCCCTTTGGAACTAATGATCCCGTCGGTTACGGTTTCCTCAAATCCAAGCGGATTACCGATCGCCAGGACAAAATCTCCGGGCTGTACCATGTCAGAATCGGCGAGCCTGAGCGGTTTGACACCCGGCTCATCGATCTTGAGCACGGCGAGATCCACTTGTTCATCGGCGCCCACGAGACGCGCCTTCTTGGTTTGGCCATCGCTCAATTGCACTTCGATTTGATCGACGGGACGGCCTTGTCTGTCGGTCACCACGTGATTGTTGGTGATGATGTGCCCCTCATTCGTGACGACGACGCCAGACCCAAGTGAATTCTGCACCAGCGCTTCGTCGCGTGGATTGCGAGATCTTCGCTGATTCGGAAAAAAGAATTCGAACGGATCAATTCCATATTCACGCCGAATAGCGAGCTTGGTGGAAGTCTTCACGGCTACGACCGATGGCACGACGCTGTTCACGAGCGCACGCCGTTCCTGATTCAATGATTCGAGCGACGCGACTTGTTTGGGATTGACCGCCGGCTCGGCCGCAAGTGTGTACTTCTCCGGTGCGCGCCCGGAGGGAACCTTTAAACCGCCATGTTTGAGGCGGTAATCGTAAAGCAGCGAAATTCCAGCGCTCAACAGCAGCACAAAAAGCAAAAATTTTGCGAGGTTTTTCATCAACTAATGTGGGAATAAGTCTGTCCGTCTTGTTCGACAATTAAGCATCGGAAACGTTGATTCTCAGGCTGCTCCAAACGTGGGTCCATTTTGAAGATTGACATGGCAGCCGCGCGAGCGCGCCGCATCAGTTCGGCGTCGCGTTTCAAATCGCCAATCTTCAGCGCGGGCAAGCCGCTTTGTGCTGTGCCGAGCACATCACCCGGGCCGCGTAATTCCCAGTCCGCTTCGGCCACTTCAAACCCGTTAGTTGTTTGTTCCAAAACGGCGAGCTTCGCCGACGTCTCGTTCGTCTGATTGGAGCTCAGCAAAATGCAATACGATTTGTGTTCGCCGCGGCCAACTCGGCCCCGAAGCTGGTGCAGCTGCGCGAGACCGAATCGCTCGGCATTTTCAATCAGCATTATAGCTGCATTAGGCACATCCACGCCGACCTCGAGCACAGTGGTGCTGATCAACGCGTTTGTGTCACCGCGCCGAAAGCGATCCATAATTTGCTGCTTTTCCGGCGCCGGAATTCGGCCATGAAGCAACTCGCATCGAAACGGACGCAGGCGTTCACGCCATAGCTCGTATTCCGCCGCCGCGGCTTTCACGTCCAGCTTGTCGCTTTCATCAATTAATGGATAGATCACATAGAGCTGACGTCCCTTCTCCAATTGCGTTCGCAAAAAGCTGAGAACCTCGCCCAGCTTCGATGTTTCACGCACTGCGGTGACAATCTTTCCGCGGTTCCCTGGCATTTCATCGATCGTCGAAACGTCGAGATCGCCGTAAATGGTCATCGTTAGCGTGCGCGGGATGGGGGTCGCGGTCATTACCAGCACGTCCGGCGACGGCTCGCGCGCAGTCAGCAGCGCGCGCTGCGCCACCCCGAACTTGTGCTGCTCATCAATCACTGCCAGCCCGAGATTTGAGAATGAAACACTTTCGTAAAGCAACGCATGCGTCCCAACGATGATTTGAGGACCGTTAGATACCGGAATCATCTGGAAGCGCACGCTTGCAGCGTGCTGGTCGCCGCATTTTGCGGCGACGAACTTTTGGATGCGCGCATTTCATCCTCCGCCGTCCAGATCCATGGATACTCCTCCTTTTGTTTGGCCACACCCGCATCCCACGGATTTCGGAGGATATAATGAAACTTTTCCGCCAGGTCCCGATCCGATCGAATGTAACGGTCGAACGTTTCTTTCTCCCACACCGCTCCGGTTTTGCGTTCGGCGCGATTGATTTCTCGCGCGGTAAACGATTTCAAGGAACGCATCAACTCTGCCAATGACCAGAATGTCGTGTCCTCTCCCGAAGCTTCGTTTTTCGGCCAGGGCTGAAACAGGGCGTGCACATGATCCGGCATGACGCAGATGGCGAAGAGTTCGTACCGCGTATTGTGGAAATGACGCCACGCGTTCAATACAATATCCCGCGCTTCCGGACCAAGGCTGCGTCGGCGCGCA
>CAWIWB010000005.1:0-114181 GCA_963839665.1 uncultured Verrucomicrobiae bacterium | reverse complement strand
GCGGAAACATGTCGAGCGGCGTGACCGATTCGATGGCAAATTTCTCGCGCAAATCCTTCAAATCGCGCGCCAGCGTCGGCGGATTGCACGACACGTAAATCAATGTTTCCGGCGCGAGATCGCTTATCGTCTTGCGAACTGCCTTCGGTGAGTCCCGTTGCGGGTGGATCGAGGATGATTGTGGTAGGGGCGATTGACCTCAATCGCCCGTTCGACGTGTCGTTCCCACGTGCCGGGCGGTTCAGGTGAACCGCCCCTACCTTTTGCAGTTCGCTTTCCACATCGCCTGCGATGTACGTTTCTTTCGCCGTAGCGTTCTCTTTCGCGGCGGCGATAGCGAACCGGTCCCAATCAATCCCAATCACCCGCTCGAATTTGTCGATTAACGCTTTTGCGAAAAATCCCGAGCCGCAATAAGTGTCGATTAACAGATCCTGATTTGGCGGAACGAGATCGACAATTAAATCCCGTAGCGTGTGTGCGATCTCGTCGTTTACCTGCGAAAACACGCGCGGCTCGGACGCGGCCCGAAGTGTGTAATGCCCATCGCGCACATGCTTTTGTTCTCGCAACTCCGCTAGCGCTTGATTAACGGCGTCGCGAGAGATTGGGCAGCACTCGATATCAATCAAACGATGCGAATCGCGCCGAAAAAAACCAATCACGCCATCCAGCGCGTGGACGGTAATGCGGTTGCGATATGCGTACTGTCTCGGCGACGGGATTATCGGCCGCATGGGAATATCCTTCAATTTGCCGATTCTCTGAAGCGCGTCGCGCACCTGTCGCCATTTAATCGCGAGCTGATGTTGGTAATCGATGTGCTGATAAGCGCAGCCACCGCATCGGCCGAAATACGGGCACTCTGGCGCGACGCGATTCGGCGAACTCTGCTTAACTTCGACCAGCTCTGCTTCGGCAAACTGCTTCTTTTCCCGCACGATTTCGGCGGAAACCAGTTCGCCCTCAATGGTGTAAGGAACGAAAACAGCCTTGCCTTGTTCCCGCGCCACGCCTTTCCCGCCAAAAGCAATGTCTTCGATTTTCAGATCGACAACGTGCATATCATTAACATCTGCTTCAGCTGGGTGTGTCCGACAACGACACCGGTATTAAATTGCTTTAGCAGTTTTCCACGCTGAGGGAAACCGCTGAAGCGGTTACACCGGGCACGCGCGCTGAGCACGCGCTAAACCGCGGTGTTAATGAGAGGCTCGGCGAAAACGTGGTTGTAACTGGGCGACGAAAGTTGTTAGGTCGCGCCAAGCGCCCGTTCGATGGCGTCGTCTAGCTTGTCGAGCTTGATGGGTTTGATGAGGTGCTGGGAGAAGCCGGCCTGCAAACTTCGTTCGATATCGTCATTATTGCCAAAGCCGCTGATCGCAATCCCCGGAACATTGGCGATGGCACGCAATTGCATCATCAGATCCATTCCGGTTCCATCCGGAAGGGCAATATCGCTGATAAGCAGATCGAATTTGTTGCGAACGGCAGCATCCATGGCCGATCGGACGTCGTGCGACACCGCAACCAGATGCCCGCGACGCGCCAGCAATTTCTCCAGTGCAGCGCAGGTGTCGTGATGATCGTCGACCAGCAGAATCTTCAGAGCGTGTCGTGCGGAATCAGTAACCACTTTTGAAGCGACGCTGGCTGCTTCACCCTGCGGCAAAGCTTGCATCGATAACGTAAAAATTGAGCCGCGATTGGATCCGTCGCTTTGTGCAGTCAGCGTGCCGTCGTGGGCTTGCGCGAGAGATTTTGAAATGGCCAGACCCAGACCGAGCCCTCCAAAACGATGCTCAAATGAGCGGTTGCCCTGCTCGAAAGGATCAAAAATGCGCTGCATGACTTCAGGCTCCATGCCGATGCCGGTGTCGCGGACGGTAACGGTGAAAACTGCTTCGGATGGATTGTCCGAGGAGATTGTGATGTCTCCTCCTTCAGGCGTGAATTTGATGGCGTTCTTGAGCAAGTTCCAAATGATCTGCTGAAATTTCGCGGTGTCTGCAGTCACATGATGAGTCTCCGCCCGTAAATTGAGATGCACATTAAGTTTTTTGGATCTCGCTTCAGCGCGACAAATCTCGACCACGTTCGACAGCGCCTGGTGCGCATCGATTGGAGCGAAACGCAATTGCATTTTGTCTCTGGCAATTCGGGTGAAGTCGAGCAGGTCATCAATCAACTGCGTTTCCAATTCGATATTGCGACGGATCATCGCCAGCGATGCTTTAGTATCTTGAGTTTGTGACGCCTCTGTTTCGAGCGAGTCCAGCGCAGAAATGACCGGAGTAAGTGGCGTGCGCAGTTCATGCGAAAGCATCGCCAGAAAATGGTCTTTGGTGCGATTCGCCGCTGCAACGATGCTTTTTTGCTGCTGAAGCTTTTCCTCGATACGCCGTCGCTCAGCCATGCCAGCGGAAAGTGCCATCGCCGTTATGGCCAGCACTGCTGTCCACGATTGCACAGTGAGCAGCGACTGATTCTCACTTTGACCAGCAAATGGCCCAACGCCGCGCACTGTTCCCCACACCGCTATTACGGACAGGATGAAAATACCCGTGGCAGTTTCGCGTTGAGTGAAGCGGAAAGCTGTCCAAATCACAATCGGGCCGCAAATAAAAGCGATGGGATAATTTTTGGCCGAGATCTCCAGCCACCCCCCAAACACAATTGCACTCAATAACGTTAACAACAGAAGGAGCACGCCAACTTCTAACGCTTCCTCTTTTTTCCAGGTTAATTTCCACCTAATGCCCCAAAGAAGAACCAGCGGAGTGAAAATGAGGTCGCCCGTTACATCCCCGAGCCACCAGGTAATCCAAATCGCGCTATAGTTCCTCCAGTCTGCAAAGCCGTACAGCGCAAGACTGGTCACGCCGAACAATGGGCTTAGGATAGCGCTGATCGCTGCGGCGAGCGCGAATTTGAAAACGCCCTGTGGTCGATCAAAAACATGCTTGCCGCCCGCGAAGCGGTTCACCAGCCACGCGCCGGCTATGGCCTCAAGTGTGTTGCCGGTCGCGATGGCAACTGATGTGGCGGCGTCTCCGGCCGTCGTGAGGTTTACAAGGAACGCACCAACAAAAATCGCCGGCCACGCTCGATACCCAAGTAAGAGTATTCCCGCCAGCGCGATTCCTGCCGGTGGCCACACCGGTGATGCACTCGCGTGCAACGATGCCAGGTGTAAGCCGATTTTGCCGGCGATGAGGTAGATGATTGCGAATGCGCCGATGAGCGGCAGCCCGGAAAAACGTCGCGATTGCATGGTCCCAACCGCTTTAGTGTCGGTTAGTTTGAAGCAGACGCCAGCGCGGGTCAATATCGCCTTAACACAGCGACTACCCTGTCTTGCTCAGGCAATCGAAAAACTACGCGCTTTCTGCGGAGCGGACGCTAATTGAAATCGTGGTGCGTATCGCGCACGTACGGGTATTTCGACTCGTTGCCGACTTCAGGCGGAAATTCCGCGTAACCGCCATGGATATAAGGAATGTCTGAGGGCAGCAAAGGTTGATAGCTGTCGCGCCAAATTGGAAACGGAAAAGTCAGGATCTCAATAAGACCGGCTACCTGGCGCGCCGCTGTGCGTGCGGCTCCCTTCCAAACGCCATACCCGGCGCCGGCGGAATTACCTTCGGTTTGGTTGATTTGGTTAACAGTGGTGAAGAACTCAGTCGGAGCGATGACAAGGTTCGAGATACCGCGGCCTAGCTTGCGGGTCGGACCGTAATCGTTCCCGGGCGGGTCCTGAATATCAGCGAACGCTCCGATGGCAAGGCTAACGACCGCAGCGGCGGCAAGAATAGTTTTCATAGGGGCTGGTAAGCAGTTAAATGATTCCAAACAGCAAAGGCAATACTTTATTTTGGGGCTTCCCGCGCGGCGTCGTTTTGTGTTTTCAACATGGAAAGCCAGATAGTAATTCCGAGAATAAGCACAATGATTCCCAGCGAGATGATTCGGGGGAACGGCAGAAATTCTGCGGTAATCATTTTGAGGCCCACGAACCCGAGCACCAATGCCAGTCCAGTTCTGAGATAAATGAAGCGGTTCATCAGACCGGCCAGCAGGAAGTAAAGCGATCGCAAGCCAAGGATCGCGCAGATGTTGGACGTATAAACAATGAACGGATCTTGACTGATCGCGAAGATGGCTGGGATCGAATCCACTGCGAATGCCAGGTCTGTGATTTCGATCACAATCATTGTCAGAGCAAGCGGCGTGAACATCCAGCGGCCATCCACACGCACTCTGAAATCTTGATTATGAAATTCATTTGTGATGGGAAGAATTCGGCGACATAAGCGCATCACGCGTGTTTCCCTGAAATCCTCTCCAAGGTGTTTCCCGAAAAGCATGCGAGCTGCAGTGATCAGCAGGAAAAGACCGAAGATGTACAGAACGAAATGAAACCGTTGCACCAAAGCGATCCCGAACAGGATCATGGTGCCGCGCATGACGAGAGCGCCAATAATTCCCCAGACTAATACCCGGTGCTGTGCGCGGGGTGGAACCCGGAAATGCGTGAAGATGAGCACGAACACGAAAATGTTGTCCATGCTCAGGGAGTACTCGATCAGGTAGCCGGTAAGAAAATCGAGCCCGTGATGCGGCCCTTTCACGCGCCATACGACGGCGTTAAACGCCAACGAAACGATCACCCAAAGAACGCTGCGCCGCCCCGCTGCGGCCATGCTCAATTCGCGGCCGCGCCGGCGGAATGTCAGCAGATCGATACCGATGGCAACGAACACGCCAACGTGAAAGGCGATCCAGAACCAGATGCTCGTCGTCACGCGGGGGAGGTTTTCATGCGCAAAGCCGTGCGGCAATCGCAAATTGCGCGACGCGCCGAAGGGACCTATACGTCACAGGGACGAATCTGTCCCCACAAATGGATGCTGAATTAGAAAAACTGGTCGAAGCTGGCAAACTCACTACGAAATCTGCAGGTCAACTGGAAAGGTTAAAACCGGGTACATTTTGCCTGCACAAAAGCTGGGGGTTCGGTCGCGTCCGCGAATGGAATCTGTTGCTAAATCAGATCGTCATCGATTTCGCAACGAAAAAGTCTCATCCGATGCAGGCGCAATACGCCGCAGAGAATCTGGCGCCGCTAGCGCCGGAACATTTTCTAGTCCGCAAGTCGACGGACATCGGATCGATTAAAAGCCTGGCGAAGGAAAATCCGGTGGCGCTGGTGCAAAACATTTTGGAAAGTTTGGACGGCAAGGCCAGCGCACAGCAAATCTCAGAATGGCTCGTTGGCGATGTCTTTACAGAAGCGGAGTGGAAACGCTGGTGGGAATCAACGAGGAAAGCGCTTAAGGCAAGCGGCGGGTTTTCCATTCCTGCAAAAAAGACGGACCCGATCGAAATTCGCGGAGAAGGAGTGTCGCATGCCGATGAGCTACTGGCGGCATTCAACAAGGCCAAACAGCCGAAGCAACAAATCGCGGCATTCGAGCAGATCCTAAAATCGTACGAGCAATTCAAGGAACCTGAAAAACAACTTCAGCCGATCGTCGTGGCGATCGAGAATGCAGCAGCGCGCAACCAGAAACTGCATCCCGAGCTGGCATTCCAACTCATCATGGCGCGGGATGAGTTGCTCGCGCATATCCCGTCACTGCACACCACACATATCGGTCTGACTCTTTCCAGATTGATTGTGGAGGAAGAAAAGCGTCTGACACTGATTCTGCCAAACTTGCCAGCGGCAAAAGAGAAACGCGTCTTGCAAGCGCTGCCGGCCGCGCTGGGAGCAGGCTGGACAGAGCGGGCTTTGCGTCTCATGGAAGGGAGACACGGTCGAATGGTCGCGCAAATTCCGCGCATCTTGAACGAAACCGGGCAACATGCCGAGCTTCGGACGATGCTGGAGCGAAGCATTCGCGAACATTCAGCCACGAGCGAGATGCTCATTTGGTTGTGCGGCGAAAAAAAGAATTGGGGCGATCTGATTACGCCTGATTTGCTGTGGGCGATCCTCGCCGCGCTCGAGCGCGAACAGCATAGTTCTACCGGTCGCGGCAGCAGGTTGCTGAAGGCAGTCGTTGATGACCGGGAATTGCTTGGAGACATCTTTAAGAAAGTCGATGTGGGCTTGGCGCGCGATGCGATGCGGCGTCTGCAGGTCACCCCTTTGTTCGATGAGCTGACTAAACGATCGCTCCTGGCACGCATGGTCAAAGTTTATCCGGAACTGGAAAGCATGATCGCCGGCGCGGAACCCCAGGAAAAGACTGCGCCGCTCATTGTGTCCTGGAGCAGTTTGGAAAAACGCAGAGCGGAACATGAAGAGATCGTGAAGGTAAAAATTCCCGAAAACACCAAGGAGATCGCAATTGCCCGTTCTTACGGCGATCTGAGCGAGAACTTTGAATTCAAAGCGGCGAAGCAAATGCAAAGCGTGTTGATGCGACGCAAAGCCGAGCTGGAACAGATGCTGCACGATGCGCGCGGCACTTCATTTGAAAATCCGGACACGTCGCGCGTGTCGATCGGCACAATCGTCAGACTACGTAACGCTGCGACGAACGACGAAGAAACCTACACAATCCTTGGCGCGTGGGACGGCGATCCCGATCGTCACATCATTTCCTATCAAACCGCAATTGGACAGGCGCTGCTCGGTCATGAAGTCGGCGAGACTATTTCACTGAACAGAGACGAGGGCGCCGCTCAATTTACTATCGTCTCAATCCAACCCGCTCCGCCGGACCAGACCGCGACCGCCCCTACTCTTCCCACCGAAACCAGCGTCCAAGCGGCTATAGCCGAGTAGGAGATCGTTTGGCGGAACAGGATTTGCCCGCTGTAAGCAGCTTTACCGGTCGCTTGCCGCGACTCGCGGCGCGCTGTTATTCATCTCAAGCTGCGCATTGACCTTCTCAACAACGCCCGTCAGTGCCTTGATTTGCTTTTCCTGTTCCGCAAGTCTGCGCTCAAAACTCTCCCGTTGCTGAGCGATAAGAGTCTGCTGTCCCAGCGTCACTATTACGCATAACCGCCGTGCGATTACCGGTTTGAAACGCGGCTTAATTCGGCTGGCTGACGTTCGCAGTGTAGCGACATGTCGCGGCTTTGGAGCGCGGACACGTCCGCGCACTCCAAAATAACTAGATCAACAGTTCGTAAGAGAGAACACTCAGGCAATAGATTGCCGCGGTTTCTACTCGCAGGATGATCGGGCCGAGCGTGATCGGCTGACAGCCGCAGCGACGCGCGAGCGCAAGCTCTGCGGGAGTGAAGTCGCCCTCAGGCCCAACCAGCATCAATACGCTTCGAGGACGATCACCGTGCTCGCTCGAATAGGTTTCCAGAATTTTTCTTAATTGCTGCGCATCGGGCTGGAGCGATCCGATCAGACGAAGATCGAATGGCTGATCCGAGCTCAAAAAGAATTCGGCTAATTTTTTGGGGGCCTGAACGCGCGGCAGCCAATTCTGGCCGCATTGCTTGGCGGCTTCGATGGCGATCTGCTGCCATTTTCCCTGTTTTTGCGACGCACTTTCATAATCGAGCTGAACAATGGTGCGGTCGGAAATGATCGGTGCAATTTCGGCTGCACCAATCTCGACGGCCTTCTGCACGATGAGATCCATGTTTTTCCCTTTTGGGATTGCCTGCCCCAGAACAATCCTGCAGCGCAGCGGCGGCGTTTCTGCTTCGTGCAATTTTCGCAGCCGAATCTCGTGGTCGGCGACATTTGTAATTTCTGCAGTGAGCTCGCGGCCTTGTCCGTTGAAGAGGACAAGCTTGTCTCCAGCTTGCATGCGCAGGACGTTGCGCGCGTGGTGGGCTTCGGATCCGCATAATGCGAGTCCCAGAGGATCCCAGTTTTCAGGCGCAACGTAGAAGCGATGCATCGGCGACGGGTTGAAGTTACCTACGAGTAGTCGGCCGCGATAAGCGCGTTTAGCGACACAACGTGTTGGAGCGCGTTGCTGATTGGCAGCTCTACGTTGCGCTGTTTCAAAGCGGCGAGCAGGGATTCTGTAGGAATGTTCCCAACTAATGCATCCTGCGCGAATGGGCAGCCACCCAGGCCGCTGATGGCCGAATCAAAACGGCGGCAGCCGGCGTCATACGCGGCGAGTACTTTGGATTCAGCTTGCGCGGGCGCGCTATGGAGGTGCACGCCGATGTCGCGGTCGGGGTAATCGCTTGTCACTGATTCAAAGACATCTCGAATTAAATCAGGACGTGCCATGCCGACTGTGTCAGCAAGTGAAACGGATTGTATACCGAGCCCGACAAGTTTATCGAGCGCCTCGCGAACGCTCGTCTCATTCCATGGATCGCCATACGGGTTTCCAAACGCCATCGAAATGTAAGCCACAGTGCTTAGTCCTGTGCTGTCTGCTTTTCGTTTGATCGATTGCAAAACTTCGTAGCATTCGTCCACTGTCTGATTCTGGTTTTTGCGCAGAAAGGTCTCGGAGATGGAGTAAGGGAAACCCAGGGTTGAAACCGCTTGCGTGGCAATGGCGCGCTCAGCGCCTTTTTCGTTCACCACGATCGCGATGATCTCGACGTCGTTAGGCACGTCGATTTGTTCCAGCACGTTTTCGCTGTCGGCCATTTGCGGCACCGCCTTGGGAGAAACAAAGCTGACCGCATCGATGTGTTTGAATCCGGCATCAATCAGGGCGCGCAGGTAACCGGTTTTTACTTCGGTAGGAATTTGCCGGCTGAGGCCCTGCCACGCGTCGCGTGGGCATTCGATCAGTGTGACGGCGTTGCGAACCACAGAGTTGGGACGCTTATTTAAAAAATTCCTTTGCGCGGTCGAAGAAACTTTTGCGCATTGGAGTGTTCTCCTCGCCGCAAAGCGCGGCGAACTCTTCGAGCTTCCGGCGTTGCTCTGGATTAAGCCGCGACGGCACTTCAACGATCAGCCTGGCAAATAAATCGCCGTGGCTCCGGCCGTTCACGTTTGTTATGCCTTTGCCACGGAGTTTGAACATTTGTCCACTTTGCGTGCCCGCGGGGACTTTAACAGAGGCTTTGCCTTCAAGTGTCGGCACGTCGATCTCCCCGCCCAATGCCGCAACGGAAAACGGGATTGGCACGTCACAATACAAATCGTCGGCTTCGCGATGGAAAATGTTGTGCTCCTTGATGTGGACCACGACATAAAGATCACCGGCTGCGCCACCGCCAATGCCCGCCTCGCCATTTCCCGGCGAACGCAATCGAGTGCCTTCGCGAATTCCCGCGGGAATCTTCAATTTGATTCGGCTTAGCTTTTCGACACGCCCTTCGCCGTGGCATTTGGGACAAGGCTTTTCGATGATTTCACCGGCGCCGTGGCAACGTGGACATGTTTGCGAGACATGGAAAAACCCACGCGAACTGATCACCTGTCCGCGTCCACCACACGTGGGACAACTTGTTTTGCGCGAACCCGGTTCGGCGCCGCTGCCGTGGCATTTATCGCAGACATCAAGCTTCTCAATCTCAATTGTCTTCTCTGCGCCGAAAGCCGCCTCCTCCAACTTTATTTCCATGTCATACCGCAAATCCGATCCACGACGCCGATCGTCGGAGCGCGCTCCGGCGCTGCCGCCAAAGAAAGTCTCGAAAATCCCCCCGCCAAATCCGCCGCCGCCGAACACTTCGCGGAAGATTTCAAACGGATCATGAAAACCCCCGCCGCCGAAACCGGCACTGCCCTGCGCGAACGCGGCGTGACCGAAACGATCGTACGCCGCGCGTTTATCTGGATCCATCAGGACGTCGTACGCTTCGCCGAGTTCTTTAAACTTTTCCTCGGCGTGCGGATCGTCTGGATTCTTGTCGGGATGGAACTTTACTGCGAGCTTGCGATAGGCTCGTTTGATTTCCTCGCCGGCGGCATTTCGTTCGACGCCGAGCACTTCGTAATAATCGCGTTTCTCGGTAGCCATCAAAGCGCAGGTAGCAGGTGACGAATTAGACTAATCTGCCAGGCGAACAGGGATGCTCACTATTTCGGCGGGCCACTGGAAACAACGACACGCGCAGGTCGCAGCAGACGATCCTTAAACCGATAACCTCGACGGGCTTGGCGAATGACTGTTCCTTCGGGGGTTTCGCTCGGCTCGTGCGCAATCGCTTCGTGCAGGTTTGGATCAAACTTTTTGTCGTCGGCTTCGATCGCTTGCAGCCCGTTTTCCTCGAGCAAATCGTTCAGCTGCTTTTGAACGAGAACCATTCCGGCATAAATCGGAGAGCGCTCACTCTCCGTTTTTGCGGCTGCCAAACCCAGCTCAAAATTGTCGAGAATTGAGACCAAACGCTGGAGCAACGAACTGTTGGCGTATTTCACCGCATCCTCTTTTTCGCGGGCAGCGCGTTTTTTGTAGTTTTCGAAATCAGCCTGGCTGCGTAGCGCGAGATCGCGGAACCGGTCGAGATCGGCTTGCAAGCCTGCCATTGCATCGTCGGCATCAGCGTCGCCTGCAGCCATTGGGGATGACTGCTTCGCCTGCATTGACGAATTCATTTCTTCTTCGCGTTCACGGGACGGAATCTTTTTCATGTTTTGCGGATGGCTATCACGGTAATGTCATCGTTTTGCGGCACCGAACCGGTAAACTCGCGTACATCCTCGATAATCGTCTTTACAATCGCTTGTGCGCCATCGTTCGCGCTGGCGCGAACCGACTGCGCCATGCGATCAACGCCATACTCGTCTCCCTCGGAGTTGAGCGTTTCAGTCACACCGTCGGTGTAGAGAACGAGGCAATCGTTGCGCTCGAGCGGTACCGAAAAATCGACCGTAATCCTATCGAACACGCTTCCGCTGTCAATTCCCACCACCATTCCCGGCGACTTTATAGGCGTTACAGTTTGCGACTGCTGCTGATACAATAACGGCGCATCATGTCCGGCTCGCGCAAGCGTAACTCCGTCGTGCTCATGATCCAGCACCAGGTACGCCATGCTGATGAACATGTCTTCTTTGATGTCTGGATAAAGCTGCCGGTTTACTTTTCGTAACACATCCGCCGGAGACGGATTCCGGGCCGCCTCCGCACGCAACACGCTGCGGCAAATCGCCATGATCAGCGATGCTGGGACGCCTTTGCCGGAAACGTCTGCGATCGCGACGCCAAGTCGCTCTTCATCGACTTGGATGTAATCGAAATAGTCACCACTTACCTGGCGAGCCGGGACATTAATCCCGCTGATTTGGAACCCATTAATGGCCGGCGCTTCAGATGGGAGGAGGATGCGTTGAATGTCTCGTGCGATCTCGAGGTCGTGATCCAGCCGTTTTTTTTCGTTCGCCATCGAATAAATGATCGCGTTGTAAAGCGCAAAAGCCGATTGCTCCGCGATGGATTTAAACACGACAAAATCAGCCTGCGAAAAGGGCGCACCCATTGGACCGTTGGCGACCGCCAGAACGCCGAGGTTTTGGTCGCCATATTGAAGCGCCGTGACCGCGACTGAGACGCTGCCAAAAGCGCTCCCTCGCAATTTGGCCAACTCCGGCGCTTCCGAGAATTCGTTGATGCAAACAGGCTGACCTGTTTGCCAAACGCGCCCAATCAGTCCTTCATCCGCACTAACCATGTGAAGCCGCAGGAAGGTCTCAAGAGTAACGGGATTGGCAGCCGCCTGTTGTAGAATATCTTGCGGGACATCTACCAGCGGCGGACAACCTTTCGATATAAATCCAGGCATGAGCCTGCCACCTGTCCGATCCGCGACGTAGAGCGCGCCGCCCTGTGCGTCGAGAATGCGTACTGCCCCCTCTACGATCAGTCGATGTAACTCCTGAGGTCTAATTGTTCCCCGGAATGCTTCGCCCAAGCCGTGGAGGAAATCGAAGACGAGCGTCTCCTCGACTTGAATCTCCTCATGCGAGCGCTCCAGTCTGCGGATTCGCCGACTCTGGAGATAGGCGGTGATGCCCCACCCGGCCAGCGACGCGACAAGGAGTCCAAGGAAAAGAGTCGGCCACATTGCGCGAGGCCAGCTTACTTCGAAGACGTCTCGTGATGAAGATCTTGTCTTAGGAAATCGAGAACGTCCTTAAAGCGAAATATATTTTCGGGTGCCGCCTCGCAAAGCGCCTCGTGCGCTTCGAGCATGGTCTCTGTCTGCTCCTTCTTTCGGGAATCGCTTCTGGAGGCTTGTTCCAAGGCTTCACATTCAGGTGCACCACTGCCATCGCTGTGGATATCGAATATCTGATCCAATCCCAGCCCGGTAAGAAGTTGCTGACTGCGATTGCCGCAATGAACGATGTGAAGGTGGCCACGCCCGAGTTCCTTTAGCCGCAATGCCACGCTGGCCATAGTTCCCATGAAGGTGGAATCCATCATGGCGCAATCCGCCAGATCCACCACAAATTCGCGATACCCGCGGTCCAACATTTCGCGCGAGAACTCCTTGAGGTTGCCGCTATTGAGGAAGCTACCTTTTCCCTCCACTTTGACCCAGACGGCCGGCCCTCTTACCCCAACTTGAATAGATGAGTCCACAATTACTCTATCAAACGATACCAGTCCGAAACCCATGCTGTCAAACCTCACGCGCATGGGAAATCTCTCATCAACTGATTCAGAACGCAGTTCTTAATGAGCTGCATAGGTCGAATCTTCGATGCACGGCCTGCGGGCGCAAAAATACTAACGCGCCCGTCTGCCCCTGGTTATTCCCACAGAAACGAGCGATTTTCCGCCACGATTCGGCCGTTCGCGATTAAAACGCAGCGCCATGCAATCACGCGGCCGTCATCAAAGTAATCATCGCCGATTACTTTAAATTCAGTTTTGTTAGTGCCGCGCACGTTCCTATACGTGATCTCCTGCGCCTGGAGGTGTTCGTGCAATTTCTCCTGGCGATATTCCAGACGCACGGTGACATCCGAGGAGTATTTGGCCCGCCAAAAAAAATCGAAGTAATTACCGAAACGCTGCCGTTGATCGACTGCGGTGACTGCGCCGTAAAGACGATATTGCCTCTCAAAAACGATCGGCGCATCCTGAAGCACAGAAGTTTTCTGGTTCGGCGTATTTGCTTTCCCGCCAATCTTGCTCGTCGAATCGTGCGCCCTCTCATTCTGCTTTAGCCCTTTCTCACTCATAAAGAAGAGCTTGGTTTTTCGAAACTCGAAATTTGGGTCCAATGCCACCGGCAGCGCCGTAACTTTCTCCAGGAGCCTGGGTTCCTCCCGTGCGCTCCTTCCGAGAGCGGAAACAATCAGGAAAGTCAAAACCAGAGAAGCGGCGGCAAATCTCATTTGCGTAATAAAGCGGGTCCTTAAGGCAGGTGTCAACGCGCAACCCACACTGCTAATCGGCATCAGCCGTGCTATGGAACTCACGCAATTGCGAAGTAATTTTTCTGCGTGATCGAAGTTCGCTACGAGCGCGGTGTTTATTTACCGCAACAGGATTTCTGGCTGGACCCATGGGACGCAAAACGTTTCGCGTTCGTTTCGCACGCGCACAGTGACCACATCGCCCCGCACCAGGAGGTGATCGTTTCCGAGCGCACAGCGCGCCTGATGCAGGTACGTCTGCCAGGTGCGCGCATCGAGCATCCACTGCCCTTTGGGGAAAGACGATCTATTCGGAGCGTCGACCTGATGTTATTGCCTGCCGGGCATATCTTTGGTTCAGCGCAGTGCCTTGTTTTCGCTGGCGAGCAAACGCTCCTTTACACTGGCGACTTCAAGCTGCGTCCCGGCAAATCCGCCGAGCAGGCAGAGTGGCGTCATGCTGACACGCTTGTGATGGAAACAACCTTCGGCGTGCCGCGCTATCGGTTCCCGCCCACAAAAGAGGTTATCGACCGAATGGTCGCGTTCTGCAGCGAAACGATTGACGCAGGTGAAGTGCCGGTGCTGCTCGGTTACTCGTTAGGGAAGGCGCAGGAAATCCTCTGCGCGCTCGAGGGCGTCGGTTTGACCCCCATGCTGCACGGCTCGGTTTATCAGATGACGCGCATCTACGAACAGCTGGGGAAATCGTTTTGCAAGTATGTGCGATACAATCGCAACGACGTGGCCGGCAAAGTTTTGATCTGTCCGCCCAGCGCGAATCGCTCAATGATGCTGGAGAAGATCCCGCGCAAACGTGTAGCATTCATCAGTGGATGGGCTGTTGATCCTCACGCGGTGTATCGCTACCAGGTCGATGCGGCATTTCCTTTGTCAGATCATGCGGATTACGATGATTTGCTTCGATACGTCGAACTGGTGCAGCCGCGGCGGGTATTAACGCTCCATGGTTTCGCCGCAGCTTTTGCCTCCGATCTTCGCGCACGCGGCCTCGAGGCATGGGCGCTGACCGAAGAAAATCAGTTGGAACTGCACTTCGGACGAAGGGACATCATACTGCAATCTCTGCCGAAAAATTGCGATGCAGCCCAGCCTCCTTCCGAGTCTACGCAGCACTCCGAATTTCTGGATTTCGCGAATGTCGGTGAAGACATCACTGCTACTCCGGCAAAGTTGGAGAAGGTTCGGTTGCTGTCCGATTATCTGCGCACCCTAACAAGTGAACAGCTTCCGATTGCAGCGACTTACTTCACCGGAAGAGCATTTGCCCAGAGCGATCCGCGCATATTGCAGGTCGGATGGGCCGTAATCTTTCGCGCGCTGCAGGATGCGACCAAAATTGACGATTCGGAGTTTCACGAAATCGCCAGCAGACATGGCGACGCTGGCAAGAGCGCGTTTGAAGTTCTTGATGGCCGAACGGCGCCGGAACCATTCACCATTCTCGAATCGGCTGAGTTGTTCCAAAATCTTCAGCGCGCGCGTGGTCCGATCGCCAAGGCAAAGCTGCTACGGGAGCGATTTTCGATTTTATCCCCGCGCGAAGGCGAGTACGTGGTCAAGATTTTGACTGGCGACCTGCGCATCGGCTTGCGCGAAGGCCTGGTGGAGGAAGCCATTGCCAAGGCGTTTGATGTTTCGCTCGAAGAAGTGAAACAGACCAACATGTTGTTAGGCGACATCGGCCGGACGGCGCTTCTGGCCTCACGAAAAGAGCTGCACACTGCCGAGCTATCGATGTTTCGTCCTATCAAATGCATGCTCGCCACTCCCGAACCCAGCGCCGATGCTGTCTGGAACCGCTTTATTGAAGTGGCCGACCGCGACCGCTCCGGCTCGTCGATCCCAGGGACGGTATATGTGGAAGACAAATTCGACGGGATTCGCGCACAGCTTCATCGCAGCAGAGATAAGGTCGAGATTTTTTCGCGGGATTTGCGACGAATTACGGCGCAATTTCCGGAGCTGGTCGACCAAGCCCGGAGGTTCGACCAGGAGCTAATCGCTGACGGCGAAATCATCGCTTTTGACGAAGGGCGACGACTGACCTTCTTCGATTTGCAGAAGCGCCTTGGACGCAAGGACCACACCGCTGATTTGTTTACCGGAGCGGCAGCGGATGTGCCGGTCGCCTTTGTGATTTTCGATCTTCTCTGGATGGACGGACGCTCCCTCTTGAAAACTCCGCTTCGTGAGCGGCGGGAACAACTCGGCACGCTCACATTGCCGCCACAATTTCAGAGGGCGAAAGTAACCCCAGCGCGCTCTGCGACAGAAATTGAGCAAATTTTTCAGGATGCGCGTCAGCGTTTGAATGAAGGTTTGATGATCAAAGACGCGGAAAGTTTTTATCTCCCCGGCGCCCGCGGAATGTTTTGGTTCAAACTGAAACGCGAATTAGCGACCTTGGACGTGGTGGTTGTCGCGGCTGAGCTTGGCCATGGAAAACGCAACAATGTTTTAAGCGATTATACCTTCGCGGTGCGCGACGAAACCACCGGTGAACTCTTGCCAATTGGCAAAGCCTACAGCGGATTGACCGATGTAGAAATTGCAGAGTTAACGGAACATTTTAAACAAAATACAATAGCCGACCACGGCCGCCATCGCAGAGTGAACCCAAATGTCGTGCTCGAGGTGGCTTTCAATTCAATCCAGCCTAGCACTCGCCACGCCAGTGGGCTGGCACTGCGTTTCCCTAGAATTAAGGCGATTCGACGCGACAAGAACGCCGATTCCATCGACACGCTTCAATACGCGCGCGAGCTTGCCATGCAGTCGACCACCTCGCAGAACTCTTCAGGAAAGCGCGCCTAACGACGTTCAGAATCACTCTGGCGTAGGCGATGGACTCGGCGAAGCAGCTTGTTCGGTGGCAGGAGCCGTTGCCTGGCTGCGTAGTAAGGGAGGAATCCTCATTCTTTGTACCTCTTCCATCTTGCGCCGCCTTTCGGCGAGCCGCTCCTGCATTCGTTGCTCTTGTTCAGTGCTTAGCTGGGAGGGATCTGCCATGCGGCCTTGGTGATCAGCAGGAACGGGCCGCTGACGCGGGACGGGGGCCGTTCGACGAACTGGAGCAATTCTCGGTTTAACGACCAATTTTTCTCCTTTCGCCAATGCTTGCTCTCTTTCGTCCAATGCTTTCTCTCGGGCATCCAACTCCGTTTTCCGTTGAGCGAGTTGTTGTTCAGCAGTTGAATCTTGCTTTTCGCACGAGCAAACCAGCGCAAAAGGAATCAGCAATGACAGGGCGAGAGTTTTTTCCATATCATCGGTGGATTAGGTCTTGTTTGGTGGATAACGAGCAAATCGGACAGGATTTCGATGTCAAACGAAAGTTAACGTTCTTGAGGCGTAGGCGAAGTTGTCGATTTAACTGCGACCATTTCGACGGCATCTCGTCGGGAATGCTGGACATTGGCAAAAACCGCCAGCATCGCCAGACAAATCACAATCACTGCCATTAGAAGAACCGCGGTTTTGGGAGCTTGGGGTGTTGGCGATTTTCCGCTGCTTTCGTCTGGCAAATTCACTACGCAGTATCCAAGTGAACATCGCAAGCGCAAGCGGAGCAGTGCGCATCACTGCAAGCTCAGCGCGCCGATGGCTTTCATGACGCGATCGCTCAGTTCGGCGTACAGATTTTTCCCTGACAGCTGAAGATCGGTTGCGCTAAAAAATAGCGGTTCTCCAATCACGATCGTAATAGGCACAAGCCGAAGCCGGCCGCCGTCGCGCGGCAGCGCTTCCCGAGCGCCAAAGATTCGCATCGGCACGACCGGCGCGAGAGTTTTGGCGATTATCAAACCCAAGCCCGGCTCCGCCGCCTGGAGGTTGCCGTCGAGGGTGCGCGAGCCTTCCGGGAATACCAGGACGCCGTTACCAGCCTGTAAAAGGCGGATCACAGATTTAATCGCGCTGCGATCAACGCCTTCCTGATTTACCGGGATCACGTTCAGCTTCGGCAAAACACGTCCCAACAGCGGCACGTCAAGAAGCGTTCGGCGCGCGAGAAAATAAATCGATCTATCACACGTGCTCCCGGCTAGCGGGGGATCGAGATAGCTCTGGTGATTCATGGCCAGAATCACCGGCCCCGTTTGAATCATGCGCTCCCGATGAATGACACGAAACCGAAACAACAATCGGCCAAGCAGCCGGCTCAGATGATACCCAACCCAATAATAGAAATTCATTCGCCGAGCGCGCGATTCGCGATCTGAATATCGCTCATCGGCAAACCCGCTTGCTCAAGCTGCTTCATTATCTCCGTCACCACTTGTTCGACCGTCACATCAGAAGTGTCTATCAGGTGCGCGTCTTTCGCTCTTACCAGTGGTGAAACGGCCCGTGAGACATCATCGCGATCGCGAATCGTGATTTCGTCGCGTTCACCTTGTGCGGCACGACGTTGCAGGCGCACCTCAGGAGAAGCATCGATATAGAATTTGTACGGGGTGCCGGGGAAAACGACCGACCCAATGTCCCGGCCTTCGATTACGACGTCATGCCCCTCAGCACAGTCATGAAGTCTCTCTGAAACGATGTCGCGAACTCGCGGTAATTTACTGACACGAGAAACGTTTTCGTTCACCTCGTCTTCGCGCAAATGCTCGGCGAGATCGACGTCGTCCACAACGATGCGCGCCTCGCCTTCCAGAACAACGCATGCAAAGCCGGCTGAATCCAGCGCTCCAGAGATGCGCTCCTCCTCGTCAGGCCGAATCCTATTTTGGAGGAGATGCCAGGTAATCGCTCGATAGATTGCACCCGAGTTCACATAGATAAATCCGAGTTGTTGAGCGAGCTGCCGCGCGACGCTGCTCTTTCCCGAGGCAGCAGGACCATCAATGGCAATCACACGATGTTGGGAAGAATAAGATCCCATGTGTAGTTCGTGCCTAACGAAACTACTCCTGTGCGGGCACCGGAGCGAGTGAACCGATCACCGGCGTGCTGACCTGCATCCGTTTCGGGTTGGTAAATTCTTCAAGAATTGCTTCGAACCCCGGATACGATTCACGAATACATTCGGCGTCCTGAATAATCGTCTCCCCTTCAGCAAACAAGCCCGCTACCGCAAAGGCCATGGCAATGCGATGATCGCCAAAACTCTGCAGACGCGCTCCGTGCAACGGCGCTGGTCCATAAATTTCAAGTCCATCACTTAGCTCGGCGACTTGCGCGCCCATGGTGCGCAGATTGTGCGCGATCGCCGCAATGCGATCGGTCTCTTTGACGCGCAGCTCCTCTGCATGCCGAATGGTCGTTTTGCCGCTCGCCAGAACGGCTGCTATGGATAAAACCGGCAACTCGTCAATGAGCTGTGGCACTTCTTTCCCCTGAATAACGGTGGCTTTAAGCGGCACTCCGGTAACTTCCACCACTCCACGCGGTTCAACGTGCTCGATATCCTCGACGGCTTCTCGGATGTGCGCACCCATTCGGAGTAGCACACCCAGCATCGCCGTTCGCGTATCATTTAATCCGACGTCGCGAATCAGCAGATGTCCACGGTTCTGCGCCGCAGCGGCAACCAGCCAAAACGCTGCCGAAGAGATGTCGCCGGGAATGTCGAAATCCCGTGACTCGGGAACTTGCTCACCGAAAACGCTAACGCTGCCGTCATCTTCCTTCGTCGATCGCACAAGGAAATAGTTAAGCATCTTCTCCATGTGATTTCGCGTCGGCAGTGGTTCTTCAATGGTGGTCTTGCCTTTCGCAAAGAGACCGGCCAGAAGTAGTGCGGCTTTCACTTGTGCACTCGCTGCCGCTGGGCGGTATTGAATTCCACGAAGTGACCCGCCGTGGATGCGCAACGGCGCGGTACCGTCAGGACCTTCGGCAACAACGCTCGCGCCCATCTCGCAAAGCGGCGCGATGACTCGAGCCATGGGCCGTTTAGATAAGCCAGGATCCGCTACCAGCCGACTCTCAAACTTTTGTCCCGCCAGCAGACCCGCGAGAAGCCGCATGGTCGTGCCGGAATTGCCGCAATTGATTTCCTGGTTTGGCGCGGTGAGGACTCGTTTCTTTCCATGAACGATTAATATGGTCGGCTCAGGCTGTTCGATCTTAATTCCCAGTGCGCGAATTGCATTCACCGTATGCATGCAATCTTCGCTCGGAAGAAATCCACGCAGCGTGCATACGCCATTGGAGAGAGCGGCGACGATCACGGCGCGATGCGAAATGCTTTTATCGCCCGGCACAGTGATTTCGAGATCGATTCGCGGCGCTCGTTTTATCCGCAATTCCATACAATCAATCTAAACGTCCTGATATTCCTGCCCGGATGTTCGCATAAATGCCGTGTAGCGTTAATCCGGCATTCAGTCCCTGCATGAGCGGAATTCCGGAACCGCTCGCGTTACGGCACAAGAAAAATCTTGTCGGTGTAAGGATCCTTCACTTCAGTGCCGGGAGGGAATCCTTCCACGTCGATATATTTGCCGGGCGAATACGGGCTCTCCACTAAATGCGGTTTGCCGGGCACGGGAATTCCGTAAGGATAATCTCCCTTTGCCACCTTTGTCGGCGGCGCGGCCGCGGGCGGAGGTGAAGATGCGACCACCGGCGGCGGTGTAGTCATGGGCTGAACCGGTCCGTTCGGATTAAATGGCTGCTGCTGCGGTGGATATTCTTGCGGTTGGGCCGGGACGTAAGCCGACGGCCGATGGTGCGGTGGTGGTGGTGGCGGCTCCTCAGCGCATGAGGCCAAAAAGAAAACCGCGAGGAGAGCGAGCGGGATTGAAAATTTCATAGCGAAAATTTTGCTAATCGTATCCGCAGTCAGACTCGATGCCAATGATTAAATCGTGCTTTGTTCAACTGCTTCCATTTATTGACAAAGAGGAGCCCAAATACAATACGCCGATGTGCGTGATCCGAATCCGAAGTACAGATGCAAAACAATTCACATCCGGAGATTTTAGTCGTCGATGATGACGCGATGAGTCGCAGGGTATTGGCCCAACTACTCACCGCTGGTGGTTACGAGTGCCGCGTCTCAAACGATGGTTCTGAAGCGCTGGAGGCAATTCACGCGCGTCCGCCTTCGCTTTTGCTTCTGGACTTCGACATGCCAGGTCTCAACGGCGCCGAGGTGCTTAGACGCCTTCGCTCCGACGAGGATGCAATGGTGGCCCAAATCCCAGCTATCATGCTGACGGCACATGGGAGCGAGCAAAGCGAGGTATCCTGTCTGCAGGCGGGTGCGGACGATTTTGTGACAAAGCCTGTCAATGCATCGGTGCTGCGCGCGCGAATCGAGACTCAACTTCGGCTTCGTTCAATGCGGGGACAACTGGAGAAGCAAAATGATGAACTGGAGAAGTGGCGCCGCGAACTGGAGCGCGACCTGGCAGCCGCGCGCCTAACGCAGCAATCATTGATACCACAGAAACCGCTGTCGTTGCCGGGTTGGCAGATCGCCACGTGCTACCATCCTGTCATCCAGGTCGGAGGCGACATCTATGGCTGGCTTCGGATGAAAGACGGCAGGGTATTATTCTGGATCGCAGATGGCACAGGACACGGTGCGGCTGCCGCCTTGCTTACCACACTGGCAAAACTTCTCTTTCAATACGGCAGTATGGATCACGATTCGCCGGCGACTTTGATGGAAGGGGTAGATAATGATTTTCGTAGCATCTTCGGAGCGACCTCATTCATGACTGCGATGTGTGTTGCCCTTGATCCCGCGACTGGACGAGCCCAGGTCGTTGGCGCAGGGCACCCATCGCTCCTGGTCGTTCATCACGACGGCACTACAGAATCCGTCGCTTCGGTCGCGCCGCCACTGGGCTTGATCAAACGAACGGAATTCACTGAAACAGTGATCCAACTTGAGCCCGGTGATGCTTTCCTCCTCTACACCGATGGCTTGTTCCGCTGGACGAAAGATGAGCGTCATCGGGTAACTCCCGGACAGCTCGAGAAATTTCTGGATCATTCCGCGCCCACCGCGGAGGCGTTGCTCGAACGGATCGTAGCGCAAACAGCTTCCAAGAATTCTGCGAAGACTGCTCCCGATGATGTGGCAGCCATCGCCGTGCGCCGGGAAGATCGACAATAAAAAATTTTTATTTAGCTCAAAATTAATCTTGCTCTCCCGCAGGCAAAACGTTAGTCAGCGTCCATGCCGAAAACCAAAAAAACTTCCAAGCGCAAACCGAATCCCGCCTTCATGAAACCGGTACAACCGGACGATAAGCTTTCTGCCGTCGTCGGTTCGACGCCGCTGTCACGTCCGGAGCTTACAAAAAAGCTTTGGGCATACATCAAGAGGCGCGGTCTGCAGGACAAAAAGAAAAGAATCATGATCAACGCCGACGACGCGCTCAAGCCGGTATTTAATGGCAAGAGCCAGGTGAGCATGTTCGAGATGACCAAACTCGTCTCGAAGCATCTCCGCTAAATCAGGATTTCCTCCAATAGTCCGGCGTTGCCGCGTCGGGCTATTGCAGCGCTTAAAAAATAATAGCTGCCCCGGGCGGTGCGCTGTATCGCTCTTGCGCCGGGCTGCAACTGCATCGAATATGGTGGAGTGAAAACGCCCCGATTATTTCTCTTTGCAGCAGCGGTCTCGCTTGTTTTCGCTGCCTTCGCGCGCGCGGAATCCGATTGGCAGCATGATTACAGCAAGGCGCAGGAAGAGGCGAAGACAAACCACAAACTTCTATTCCTCAATTTTACAGGATCAGACTGGTGCGGATGGTGCATCAAACTCGACAAGGACGTTTTCTCGCAGCCGAAGTTCAAGGACTACGCGCACGATAATCTCGTGCTGGTGGAGCTCGATTTTCCTCGCAAAAAATCCCAGCCTACAGAAGAGAGAAAGCAAAACGTGCAACTGGCCCAGCAGTACGAAGTTCTTGGATTTCCCACCATCGTCGTGCTGAACAGCAGCGGGCAAAAGGTGTGGCAGTTCGATGGTTATTTCCCCGGCGGCCCCGAGGCGTTCATCGAACAGCTGCAAAAATTGCCCAAGGGTTAAGCTCACCCGATCCAAATCGCTCGCGGATCGATTGCGTAGAGGAAATTCGCGCGGCTGTCGCTAAAACATCACGCGGATTCTTTTGCTGACTTCTTCTCGGTTGTTTTCGCCTCCCCGGACGAAGAAGGTTTTGCTGGCTCGGTTTTTGAGGATTTGTCGCCGCTTTCGGATGCTTTCGGCGCAGATTCCTTTTTGGCAGCTGCTTTGTATGATTCGCTGCGATAATCAGTGCTGTAAAATCCCGAGCCCTTGAAAATCAGACCTGCGCCGGTACCAAGTAAACGCTTCACCTTCCCGTGACCCCACTTCGGTAACCGGCAAAGCTTCTTCGGACATTCGCGAAAAGGTTCGTCGCGCATTGACTGGAATGCGTCAAAAGTCTTTCCGCACTTCTGACACGAATATTCGTAGGTTGGCATAAGCAATCCAGGCTCCAAGCCCTCAGAAGCCCGGTGGGAAGTCTGCATTAACAAAATCACAATTCAACCCGCGCTGATCCCTGATTGACCAAAGCCGTTCCAAACGCATGCTTTGTTAGGGTTCCGGAAATGAATGTCAGTGGGAACAGGAGTATCAACACGCAAGGAGGAAAATGACCGCCGAAAAAATACTGACGAAACACCCATTGGGTAAAAGCGGGAAGAATATCGATAGAAAAAAATACGACACACTTAAGAAGGCTATTTTGTCAGCCCTGCGGAAAGATGAGCTCACGCACACCGACTTGTTCAGCCGCCTTAATAAGAGCTTAAAAGGCAAGTTCTCAGGAAATATCAGTTGGTATGGCGAAACCGTTAAGCTTGATTTGGAAGCCAGGAAAATAATCGAAAGAACCGCTTCAAAGCCTCAAAAATATCGACTGATATCGAGGTAATCACCATGACAACAAACCAACCAACCGTCCACGGCGTCACTAAAATCGCACAACTCTTTCCCAGCATCAGGAAGATCAAGAGCAAGTCCCTGCGCGAAAAGGTTGCTGCGGTCTGGAGCGAGGCCATCACCACGGGATGCGGCGGCAAGGGCTGGACGTTCGAGGAGCTACGCGCGGTCAAGTTCACCCTGCTCGCCGGCGACATTAAGATGACTTTCGTCGAGCATCTCAATTCCTGTGCTCGGCAATGCACCGCCATCGCCGATGTGCTCAAAAAGTCTTTCCGCTGTAGCATTCCCATTCAGCGCGACTACCTCATCGCAGGTGCGCTTCTGGCGGATGTGGGCAAACCGCTGGAGTTTGATAAGGACGCGTCAGGCAACGTGATCCAAGGCAAGTTTGGGCAGCAGGTGCGGCATCCGTTTAGCGGCGTCGCGCTCGCCTACAAGCACGGAATTCCCGGGGAAGTGCTGCACATCATCTCCACGCATAGTCATGAAGGCGACAAGATGGAGCGCTCGATCGAATCAATCATTTTTCATCACGCCGATTTTGTGGACTTCGACATCGCGAAACTCCTCGGCAAACGCGCCGGCAAGAAGTGACGCGCGTTAGCGAAAAATCGACCATGGAGGGCGCCGGAACATAGCAAGCGGTTTTGTAAAGTCGCCGTGCGGATGAGCTAAATGAAAAAGCTCAGGGACTGCTTCGGTTTTTCGGTTCGGATAACAAACGAGCGGCTAGCGCACATCCTGGATCATCCGGAGATGAAGGAGATGGAAGTGGAAATTGAGAGAGCGGTGCAGCAACCACAAATAGTGCGGCGCTCGCGCTCTGATGCAGCAGTACGGCTGTTCTACGAGTTTTATCCGCAGACAATTGTGCGTGGTAAATGGCTCTGCGTTGTGGTTAAGTACATGACGAGCGATGCGTTTGTCGTCACAGCATATTTGACCGACAAACCGAAAGCGGGAGAAGACCTATGGCCGAAAAAGTAAAAGTCTGGTTCGACGGAGAGGCGGATTATCTTGAAGTGCGGTTTTCCGACGCCCCAGGCTATCAAAAAGAAACGCGCCATGACGCGGTGATGGAGCGAGTAGACGAGAAGGGAAATATCATCGGTTTCAGTATTCTCGGCGTGAGCCGCTTCAAAAAGGATAAACCGCTCGAGGCAGATCTCATCCCTGCGTGAGGGTATGGGTTTGACACTGGTTGAAAAGATTGCTGGGCGCCACGCGGATGGACTCCCTGCTGGCGCGGTTGTTCGGAGTGGAGATTTCATCTCGATCCGTCCGCGCCACGTAATGACGCACGACAACACCGGCGCGGTGATTCCCAAATTCAAACAGATCGGGGCGACAACGATTGCCGACCCGGCGCAGCCGGTCTTCGCCATCGATCACGACATTCAAAATACTTCGCCGGAAAATCTGGCTAAGTATGCGAAGATCGAAGCTTTCGCGCGCGAGCACGACATCGATTTCTACCCAGCGGGAACCGGTATTTCCCACCAAGTGATGATCGAACAGGGCTACGTCGTTCCCGGCTCGATGGTGGTTGCCAGTGATTCGCACTCGAATCTCTACGGCGCGATGGCGGCACTCGGAACGCCAGTCGTACGCACCGATGCCGCGAGTATCTGGGCAACCGGGGTTACATGGTGGCAGGTCCCGCCGGTCGCGAAAGTCGTGCTTAATGGCAAGCTTTTGCCGGGCGTGGTTGGGAAGGACGTGATAATCGCGTTATGCGGACTGTTCAACAAAGACGAGGTGCTCAATCACGCAGTAGAATTCGTCGGCGACGGAGCAGCCAATCTTCCCATGTCAGCGCGAATGACGATCGCGAACATGACTACGGAATGGGGCGCGCTCGCAGGCGTGTTTCCGTTTGATGAAATTACGGTGAATTACCTGCGCTCACGCGTTCCCGAGTTCACCAATCCGAAACGTCCGGGAACACGCGGCGCTAAGAGCCGGTCCGGTTACGCAAACGCTCGATATCGAGGAGTGGTGGAAAAATCGCAGCGAATTAAACGCCGATCCCGACGCCCAGTATGCGATCGAGCTTGAGCTGGATCTCGCCACGGTGGTTCCGCATGTGTCCGGGCCTAACGAAGTAAAAACGATGGTCTCCCTGCCGGAAATGGAACGCAAACACGTGCCGATCCAAAAGGCCTATCTGCTCTCCTGCGTGAATGCGCGCTTCGAAGATTTGCGTGACGCCGCGGAAGTCATTCGCACCCGGGGCGGACGCGTCGCCGACGGCGTTGAATTTTATCTTGCGCCAGCCAGCGCCGAGACACAGGCGCGCGCCGAGTCTAGTGGTGACTGGCAGACGCTGATCGGTGCTGGCGCAATTCCGTTGCCGCCTGGCTGCGGGGCGTGCATCGGACTCGGTCGCGGTCTCGTGCAAAAAGGCGAAAACGCCATTAGCGCCACGAATCGGAATTTCAAAGGACGCATGGGCGATCGCGACGCGTTCGTTTATCTCGGTTCCCCCGCGGTCGTCGCCGCTAGTGCGCTAGCGGGTTTCATCTGTGCACCCATGACTTTCGCCGACAAACCCGCAGGCACAGCGACGCGGCGCCCTGAGAAGAAAGCGAGGTCTGCAGCTTCTGTGCAAATCATGGAAGGTTTTCCGGCCAGCGTGCGCGGCCGGATTCTGTTTATCGACAAAGACAATTTGAACACTGACGGCATTTACGGGAGCAAACACACTTACCGCGACGATATGACGCCAGAGGAGATGGCGGCAGTTACATTTGAAAATTACGATCCAAACTTCAACACGCTTTATCAAAAGGGCGACGTTGTCGTGGGCGGACTCAATTTTGGAAGCGGCTCCAGTCGCGAGCAGGCAGCCACCGCGTTGAAGTTCAAAGGAATCCCGTGCGTCATCGCCGGCAGTTTTTCCGAAACCTACAAGCGCAACGCATTCAACAACGGGTTCGTTGTGTTCGAATGCCCGGAGCTTAGTGACGCACTTGCGCGCATACGCTGACTGAATCGTGCGCCGACGACAGTTGGCCCTGAAATCACAATCGACTACGCGAAATCCGTTCTCACCGTTGACGGAAAATCATTCCCCTTCCCGCCGCTCAGTCCCGCCGCGCAGGAATTGATCGTTGCCGGCGGCGCTGAAAAACTCGTCGCGGCGCGGCTGCGAAAAGCGTAGCACAGGCATCTTGCCTGTGGGGCGACCGGGCGTCTCGCCTGGTCGCTCTGTATCGTCGGCGGACAAGATGCCCGCCGGCCCTACAGCCAAGATGGCTGTGCTCCGACCATTGCTTGCGAGCGCAGCGCTCGCAACCATGCGAAAAGCAATCGCCGATTACCTGGGAAAACAGCGCATTGGCTCTGGGGAGCGCACGCAGCTCGCGTGCGCTCAGAGCAACGGACACAAGACACTCGCCAGCGGCAGGAGCCGACGAAGATGCTCCCGGTGGCGGCACACTAGCGTTATGCGACGCCGGAGCGGATGTTGTTGTCGATGTAGCCGAAGTAGGGGCTTTCTGGATCCATTTGTGCGTGCTTCTGCTCGAACTCGGTGGCGTCTTCGGGATCCAGACCCGTGGGAGGACGTTCGAAGCCTGGGGGGAGCACATCGTTCTGCTGTCGGCCGGTACCAGCGAACCAATCGTCAACCATGTGGGCTTGACCTTCGAGCGTGAATGAACGCCACGGGGGTCCGGGGGGCCCGTAGTTGTACGCAGCTTTGCCTAGGAAGACCTGTTCGCGTATGCCTGCTTCGCACAGCCAGCCGGGTACGTATCCGTCTTCCGGAACAGCGTGCTGGATTTGCCAGGCATGCGTGAGCTCATGGATGAGAAGCTGCCCCCGAGCTGCCTTCTTGATGTCCGGGAACGCGTTTTTGGTCGGTGCATCGAACATGTCATCGCTGGTGCCAATGTTGATGAGGATATGATCGTCTATGGTTGGCATAGTGAATGGCCTGCCGCTGAGGCCAACGAGGTTGGTGAGCCGAATTCGATCGAAGTCCAGCGTGTCGCCGAATACGCGCTTGGCGAAATTCTCTTCGTCCGTTGTTAAGCGGCGGATCTTGACCATCGCGTCCACGATCGCGCCGGCTGCGACGCCAAGTATGATTGCCGGGCCGATAGCGAGCGGCCCCCAGATGAAGAGCGCGCCACCGACGACGCCGACACCCACGATGCCGCCGAGCCCAGGCACTGAAACACCTGCGTCGCCGAGTTCCGATCCGATCACCAAACAGATCGCGAGACTGGCCCCTAACGTTTCTGCGACCAACAAAAATTCAGCAGCGTCCTTGATGATGTCAGTTGCGGTTCCCAATACACCGCTCAACTCAGAAGAATGGCTGACGACCATTTTTCCGGCGCTGATATCTGGCCAGAGGTTCCGGATGAACTTCATCTCACTTGGTTTGTTTCCTATTTCGTCCCAGTCGTTTTGGCGATCACCGGGCGTGTCCGTTCCGAAGACCTTGCCGCTATGCTGTGCGGCCACGGTGACTTGCGAGGTTGCGCTGCGGACGACGGCACCTACGCGAAACTGGAACGATGGAATGCCCGTAGCTCGCATGAATCCGCGAAAGCGATAGCTACCATCGCGATTCAGTGTGATGGAAACTTCGCCGCCCAGCGCGCCACCGGTGACGATGGTCGAATGAAAGGGAACGGAATCAGGCAGCGACGCGATCCTTGCGACGAGAGCGTTGAGCGAAAACGGGCGCTCCATGCGAAGGAAGTCGGCGACCGCGACGACATTAAGGGTTCCGTCGGCCGGATAGCGTTGAAGGGTCGCGATGCTAGCTCGCAGCGACGTCATTGGAGCGCCACCAGTATGGGAACAAGGCCGCGACCGCTGGCCAGCGGTCGCAACGCTTTGCCGATGACCGCGCCGAACGCCAATGCAGGATTCTCCGCCTTCATTGCGTGCCCCGGTGTTGCGGAGGTCGTCAGGAGATCGCCGATCGCGATCGGGGACTCAGAGGCGTCTACTCTGCAGTAGACTTTACCCATGAGAGCTAGTGGACGGCGCGGAGTTTTTGTAGCGTGACGATCGAGGATCACCGCGGGTTTGTAGTTTCCTGCTCCGGAGACGACGCCGGCCACGCGACGATCATAGGCTTGGTTGCTCATACGGACGCCACTCGAATCGTCGAGTACCATGACGCTGCCAGGCGCTGCGCCGTCAGGATCGACAATGTCGAAGTCCTCCGCATAGTCAGCTCCGGACAGTTGGATGTCGCCATCAACGATGTGATCGCCTTTCGTATGAAGGTCGCCAGTGACGTCGCAGGCGCCGGTCACCTTGACGCTCCCTTCGAACTCGGCCGCGAGCCCGGCCCCCTTGGCAAATAAACCGGTGCCTTGTTCGCTGGACGCGAAAATGCCAAAGTTGCTGACGCTAAAACCGGCGATAGCCACTTTGTCGCCGAACTCGCCCTCGGCCCTTTCCACCAATTTGGCTCCCTCTGGAGTCACCACATGCGGTACGGGCTTATCAGGGACGAAGACTGTTGAGGATCCGGGTTTTGAGAGCCCCGGTACGGGCTTATTCGGATTAAATCCTTGGGGCATGACTGCTATCTCCTTTGTGTTGAGGTTTCCGATTCGGTAACGGTTCAGCGAAGAACTTCGCGACCGACGGTTGTGACGCGCTTGGCTTCGAAAATAGGCGCGACAGCTGACTGTAGGACGGCTTCTTACGCGCTGCCGTATGCTAATCTATAAGCATTCTAGATGTTTAACGCAACACCGATTCGTCAATCCGAATTGGTAGAGGCGATCGGACCCGATCGCGGCCCGCGCTTGACCATTCGGCGCGCCTACTGTATTTCCGGCGCTTCACTGTTGAACCTCTATCAGGGAACATACTCCTATGGCTAAATACAGAATTGCGTGGATGCCGGGCGACGGCGTGGGCAACGATGTGATGGAAGCGACGCGCATCGTTCTTGATCGGATGAACTTTGATGCGGAGTACATCCCGTGCGACATCGGGTGGGAATTTTGGTGCAAGGAAGGTAACGCGCTTCCCGAGCGCACGGTGAAAGCGCTCAAGGACACGACCTGCGCGCTATTCGGCGCCATCACCAGCAAGCCACAAGACAAAGCGAAGGAAGAGCTGAGTCCGGAACTCAAAGGCAAAGGACTCTCCTATTTTTCGCCTATCGTGGGACTGCGTCAGCTTTTCAATCTCCACACTAACATGCGCCCGTGTAAGAGTTATCAGGGCAACCCGCTGAATTACCGCGGTAACAAAATCACGAATCCGAGTGGTAAAGACGTGCCGATCGATCAGGTCGTGTTTCGGGAAAATACCGAAGGGATGTACGGCGGCGTGGAGTTTTTCCCGTTACCCGAGTCGGTTTACACCGCGCTGTGTGCAAATCCGAAAATGAAGAAGTGGAAGGACAAGGCTGGGTTGGAAAACATCGCGCTCTCCACTCGCATCATGAGTGTGCAAGGTTGCACCAACATCTGCAAACAAGCGTTCGAATACGCGAAAAAAACCGGGCGCAAACGCGTCACGCTAATCGAAAAACCGAATGTGCTGCGCGAGACCGGTGGATTAATGACACACTGCTTCCGCGATGTGGCAAAGAATTACCCGGACATCTGGGCCGACGAAGTAAACATCGACGCCATCTGCATGTGGATGTTCAAGAATCCGCAGGACTACTCAGTGCTCGTCGCGGAAAACATGTTCGGCGACATCGTCAGCGATCTTTGCGCCGGTCTGGTTGGCGGCCTCGGTTTCGCGCCAAGCGCAAACCTCGGCGACAAGTACGCCGTATTCGAACCGACCCACGGTTCTGCGCCGAAATACTCAGGCCAATACAAGGTCAATCCAATCGCGATGCTCTTAACAGCGAAGCTGATGTTCGACTGGCTCAACGAAACCGAGCGCGCAACGCGCCTTGAATCCGCCATCGCGCGCGTGATCGCTGAAGGCAAAGTGCGCACGTATGACATGGGCGGCGACGCTTCGACACTTGATGTCGCGAAGGCCGTCGCCGATTACGCTGGGTAAACAGTTTGGTATTCTCGTCACTAGTCACACGCCACTCGTCACTTTTATTACTGTCCTGACGTGATCAATGGAATCCTGAAGTGCGTCTAGTGCCGCATTGATTTGGGCGGCGTCGAGATCGACGACACGCAATGTCTCTGGCGGAAATCGAAGTTTTCCGCTGCGCGCGAATTCGATGAGTGCTGGAAGTTCAGTCGCGAGATGATCGGAGACGCCGATGATCTCCACTTCTTTGTTGATCAACTCAGTGTAGGGATGAATCGACATCGATTCGGCGGTTAATCCGACAAGAGCGGCGCGTCCGAGAGGACCCAGGCAGAGCACGGCCTGGCGCATCGTTTTTGCAGAGCCGATCAATTCGAGTGCGACATCGACTCCTCTTCCAGCGGTTGCCTCTTTGATTTGCTCGACCGGATCTGCGGACCTGGCGTCGATCGCGATAGCTCCCATGCTGGCGGCTGACGCGAGCTTCGCAGGATTGATTTCAACCACGTAGACATCTCCGCAATCGAAAGCGCGTGCCAATTGCAATGCCGAAAATCCGAGTCCGCCGAAGCCAAAAATCGCAATCGACTCGCCGGCTTTGAAGCGCGCTTTGTTCAGAGCATGAAGCGCAGTTGCCGACGAGCACATCATGATTGCGCCGACTTCGAATGGAATCTCATCGGGAAGCGGAAACGCATTCGCGCCGGGAACTTTGATGAATTCCGCGTAACCGCCGTCCCGATGTTTGCCGATCATCTGTCCGCTGCGACAGAATTGTTCCAAGCCGCGCACACAAAACTCGCAGCTTCCGCAGTGGACCAGGTAATGCACGCAAACGCGGTCTCCCGCTGAGAGGTGCGTCACATCGCTGCCGACTTCCTCCACGCGACCCGCGACTTCGTGCCCGAGAGTCAGCGGTAAACGATCAATTTTGGAAATGTTCTCTCGATAATGCACATCCGAGTGACAGATGCCGGCAGCCGCAACGCGAATCAAAACGTCCGTCGGTCCGATCTCGGGAATTGGAATATCCGCCTTCTCGAGCGGTTTTTTGACCTGGACGAGTCGCACCGCTCTCATTTCCAGTCGCAAGCTTCGATTACTCCCAGAATAGCGCTATCTATTTCTTAAACAGCGGTGTCATGTTGAGGTTTCCCAACACGTTGGGCGTGATTTTTGTGGGGATCACATCGGTGCGCGGCAAGCCCGTGAACGGAACATAGCTTCCAGTCTGCGCCCAGCGGGTTTGTACCCGCTGATTGGAGCAGCGGAGAACATCTCCGCTGGGCACACGCCACAGGCCTATGTTCCACCACGCGATCGGTCAGCCGTGTTCATTAGCAGCGAAGCGCTGCAACGAAATGCTAAGCATGAGGCCAGGCTTTCAAACATCTCTGACTTATCCGCGACGATCGGTCCAGAAATGATCAGAGATTCTTCGCTGCGCTCAGAATGACAGTCGAAGATGGCTGCTAGTGCTTCTGAGTAACATAGGCGTAAATCTTCTCGTTGTACCGGCGGGCGTATTCTTCCTGTCGTTCTCGAAGTGGTATGTCGTTGGTAACACAGCCGATTCCAGCGTTGGCCTTGGGATAATTTTTAGCTACTTCGATCGGCACACCGACTGGCCTGGACGCAATGCTACCCGCCCAATAGAACTTGATGTGTCCTGACCGAATATCTTGTTCGGCTTCCTTCACGGCATCAGCCGGATTCCAAGTCGGTTCCGCCGCAATGCAACACGCAGCAGCGAGCGCCAATATGAGAATGCAGACGATTTTCATAAACGTGATAATGAGACCAGCTACTCTCTCCGAACGCGAGGTTTTTTAGCTAGGTCTTTGGGCTGTACTTGTCGATCAAAGCTTGGAAGCGCGGGTCTTTGCGCAGCGCGTCCCACGCCGGATCGAGCTTGAGCATTGGAACGGTGAGCCCGTTCGGGACAACGAGCAAATGATCGAGAAGTCGAAATGCTTCGTCGAATTCCCCGGTCCACGCATAAATCTGGGCGAGCGTCGCGGTCACACGTGGTCCATCAAAGGCGTCCTCGGATTCGGGTAACAATTCAACTGCTCGCTTGCCTTCAGTGATGGCTTCCTGCTTTTGGCCCAACGCTGCAAGGATGAGGCCGTGCTGCCCGTGTCGAGCTGGATCTTCAGGGGCTTCGCGCAACAACTGTTCTGAGACAACGCGGGCGTGTTCGAGAGCTGTTCGTAGCTTGCGCTTCATCGCCTTGAACCCGGTAAAGCTCCCCTTCCAGGAAAGCCTTCGGAGCGGGGGCAGTGCTGTTGTTACGCAATGTGTCGCCGTGAAATTGTTGCAGCACCTGAAGCGCTTCGGGAAAGTTCCGCTTGAACCTCAGAATCCAATACCGGGCCAATGTCGTAAGACCCGGATCGGATTCAGGCGGGATGGAAGAAAATACTTTCTCGGCCGCGCTCAGATCGCCTTTCAATTGGAGCGCGATGAATCCCTTTAATGCGCGTGCTTGAAACGATTGTGGCGACGTCGCAATCAGGCGATCAACAGTCTTATTGGCGGCTTCGAAATCCCGCTGGGCCATGTAACTGTAACAAAGGTTCATCAGGACGTTTGTGTTTTTCGGATCGAGCGTGGCCGCTTTTTCCAAATTGGCGTTTGATTCCGCCCACTTGCCCTGGCGCCGCTGAATGGAGCCGATAGCAAGGTAGGCCTGAGACTCGTTAGGCAGGCCGCGTCTGGCGATTTCGAACTCGGCGAGAGCGCGCTCGTAATCGCGGTCGCCATAATAATAAGAGAAACCGAGTGCGAGATGGCCTTCGGGAAGGTCTGGCTGCAATCGCAGGGCCTCATCAGCATTGAGTCGCGCTTTTTCCCGGCGCGCCGGTACCGGGTCGGATGTGTGATACAGCCAGCTCTCCACCATGGAGAGACCAGCAAAAGCCAAAGCAAAATTTGGATCGAGCTTGATAGCTTGTTCGAAAAGCGGCTCAGCTTTCAACGAGGTGTCGTTGAACATTTCTCTCTGGCTGGCGTAACCATGTGCCTGGACGAAGAGCAGATAAGCGTCTGGATTTTGCGTCGGCCGGCGATCGAGACGCGCTTTTTCATTTGGCGAAAGCTTCGCCTGAAGAGCAGAGGCAATTCTTCCGGCAAGATCGGTTTGGATGGCGAAGACGTCGGTCAAATCGCGGTCGTAATCTTCGGCCCAAATGTGCTCGTCGTTGTTGGCATTGATCAGCTGCACGTTCACGCGCACCCGATTGCCGATGCGGCGAACGCTGCCTTCCAAAAGCGTGGCCACGCCAAGCGCTTTGCCAATGTCGCGGGCGTTTCGCATGGCGCTGCCGCGATACGGCATGACCGACGTCCGCGAAATCACTTTCAAATCGCCGATTTTCGCGAGGTTTGTCAGAATGTCGTCCTGGATGCCGTCAGCGAAATAGGCGTTTTCCTTTTCATCGCTCAGATTTTCGAACGGCAGCACCGCGATCGACTTGTCGATCTTGCCGGCGGAAGCGCGCGGCAAGAGGAAGAAACCGGCGGCGGCTGAGACGATCACGCCGGTTGCAATAAGAATGATCATATTGCGCCGAAGATGCGTTTCGGCGGCAGTTGCCTTTGTCGCTCGAATTCCTTGCGGCGTGACGTCGAACGCCCATGCGAGAATTAATGCTATCGGAAAGCCGATCAGTAAGAGCATCACCAGCAAACGAAATGTCCAGGTCGGTAATTCCCATGCCGGGAAAACTGCCGATGCAATCTGAATGATGAATCCTGCGGCAATGATGTAGGCGGCCGCCACTCGATAGACTTTTCGACGCCGCAACTCCTCGAAAAAACCGCTCATAAAATGGAATCTCGCTGCATCGCGCATCGCGATCATAACTCGAGTTTGTTACTCCACAGTGATGACTACTTTCCCGCGAGCGTGTCCTTCTTCGACGTAACGAATTGCGTCGGGCACCTGCTCTAACTTGTAAGTGCGGTCGATCACCGGTTTCAGCTTTCCCGGACTGCATCATATCCGCCAGAACAGTCAGATCCTTTTGATTCGCGTCTGCCATCATCATGCCCATCTGCTGGTTTACGAATTTTGAGAATACCATCGCCCAAAGCGCTTTGCCGAGTCCGCCGAGAAAGCCTTGATCGCTTGCTCCGCCGCCGCCAATGAGGACGTATTTGCCTGTGGGAGTCAGGACGCCTTTGCACTCCGACAGCGAATGATTTCCCACATTGTCGAGCATCACGTCGTAACGTTCCGCGCTCTTGGTGAAATCTTCTTTGGTGTAATCGATTACGTGATCGGCACCGAGCGATTTCACAAGATCGACATTGCGCGTGCTGCAAACGCCCGTCACATCCGCCGCGCCTAACGATTTCGCGATCTGGACTGCAAACGTGCCGACGCCGCCGGACGCGCCGTTGATGAGAACTTTTTGCCCCGGTTGAACTTTTCCCTTATCGCGCAGCGCCTGCAATGCGGTGATTGCCGCGATATTGACCGAGGCTGCTTCCTCAAAACTCACATTCGTTGGTTTCAATGCGACCGCCCCGGTTGCACGCGGAGAAACATATTGCGCGAACGCGCCGCTGCGGCCGCCGAAGACTTCATCGCCGGGTTTGAATTGGGTAACGTTTTTTCCAACGGCTTCCACCGTCCCTGCAAAATCGACACCCAGTCGCGTGTCCTTTGGTTTGCGAAGACCTACTCCCATCGCGCGCATGACGTAAGGCGTGCCCTCGACGAAGTGCCAGTCGTATGGGTTAATGGAAGCGGCGCGAACTCTGACCAGAATCTGATCGTCATTCGGAGCAGGCTTTTCGATCTCCTCCAACTTGAGATTGGCCACACCATAGTCGCAATAAACAATGGCTTTCATCGGATTGGTGTGTGCTTCCGCCTTGCCGCAGTCGTTAGTCGATCGCCAGTAGGCGATGAATCCCACCAGGAATGCGAGCAGCAACAACACTAAAATCGCACCTGTAATCCACTTTAGTACACGCTTTAACACCTTCATAACTCATCCTTTTACTTTCATTCCCATAGATTGGTTTTCTCGTTCATTTGTGGCGTCATTCCTTCTTCTTGTCTGTTGTATTGGTGTCACCTGTGCCGCCTGGTTTTTGATCCAGAAGTCCGAGCTGTTGCATCAACGAAAGTTGATCAAACGCAGACCACTCCTCTTTGATTTTGCCGTTTACGATCCGCCAGATCGTAATCCCGGATTGTTCCACTTTCTTTCCGGTAGCAGGCAACCCGTTACCTGCGCCGGTATTGGTGCCGCTGGCAACCCAATAGACCACAACCAAGTCGTTTTCAGCGATCAGCTTCCTAGGCACGATGGCGACGTCGGGAAATGCCTGGTGCCAGCCTTTCAAGGCGGCCTGGTCTTCCTCCAAGCTGATATCTCGACGAATGCCGTGGTTGACGAAGTCTTTGGCATAAAGTTGCTCTGCGAGCTCGAATCGTCCTTCGCTGAGAAGTTCCTCGAATGCGCGCTTCGCCAGTGCCTTGTTTTGTTCCTGCAAAGAGGAAGCAAAAATGACGCCGCCAAGGAAAAGTGACAAGGTGCTAACAGCAATGAGTGTTTTCATAAGAGTGTACGATAAGGTTTGATGACTAAACGTTTCTAGTTGGTGTGTGCCGAGAATCGTAACTATCAGATGGCTGTAATCCTTTGAACAGAAGCCAAAAACTCACGGCCAGCTCGAACAGAGCCATTGGCGAATCGAAGATGTAGTCGTTCACGATTTTGTTGAAGTGCGGGAAAATCAGAAAGATGAAAGCGCAAAGCACGCACCACGCTGAGGCGATCACGCCGAAGATCGACAATCCCCTCGGAATGTAGTTCGACTTGAGCCACAGCCAGGCGCAAACTGTTGCCGCCAATCCGAAGAAAGGCAGGCCCACATAGTAGGCATCGAAATTCGCGCCGAGATGTAATCGCGCCAATGCCTGCAATCGATCCGGCTCAAATACTTGCAAGTAATTCGCGTTACTCAATAGCCGCAGCGCGCCGAGCAGATTGAGCGGTGCAAGAAGCCACAACAGAGCGAATACCAGGCGGAAGAGTGCGCCGGCCAGCGCGAGACCGGGATTGATAGGCTTAAGAATCACATAAAGCGCGGTCAGGAGAACGATAACGCCCAGGCTGTAAGTCAAAAAGCAAACAACCGTGATCCGAACTTGTGTTTGGTGCGCCACCATGTTCTGAGCTGTCGCCACGGCATCACCAGGAACAACAAGAGGATTGAGCAGTACGTAGTTGCCGATTACCACGATTGCGAAAGTGAGCAGGCCTGTAACTCCCGCGACTTTCGCGGCCATGCGTTGCGAATTGTCGATCAAGTTCATGCCGCCCTCATCTCGACTGCGGCAAGGCCGATCGGCGGCACCTTTGCGCCTTTAATCAAGAGCCACAGCATTATTGCCAGTTCTCCAAACAAGACTGGTTGGAGGAAGCCAAAAGCGGCGTTGTAGTAAGACTGAGAGAACAAGGCAATCATGCTGAGAGCCACATAACCGAAGCAATTGATCATCAACCAGACACCGATGAAGCGGGGTAAAAACCCTGAGCGAAAGACTAACAACCCAAACGGGAAGAGCCATACGCCCCAGAAGATCTCGTCGATAAAGATTCCCTGAGAATGCAGACGAATGAACAGCATGCCCAAGGCATTGCGCTGGGCCGTGTCGAACACGCTGAGAAATTCGCCGCCGCGAAAAAGAATAAGACCAGCGATGTTGTTTAGCGTGTTGAGAAAGCCTACGGCGGCCGAAACCAGAACAAAGCCAACCATCAACAGCGCCCAGGTTCTGTTCACATTGCTCAGCAACCGATAGAGCGCGATGGCGAGGCAAATGAAAATGACCTGCCCAACAAGATCGCCAAAGATCGCAAGGCGAAACATGGTCTCGTGCGCGAGAATGTTGTCGGCGGTCGCGGTGGCGTTTCCGCGAACGATCAGTTTGCTCGGGACATAAATCAGACTGAATGGCGCTGTGAATACCATCGAGAGATAAATGAATCCGGCGATGCGTGCGGCTTTCTTGGTTGGATGCATGGCTTTCTCCTTGTTCTGAGTCGATTGAGGGCAGCGAATCAAATAGGTCCGCGGTAACGGCGCAGCTGGACGGCAGCGATCACAAAACCAGCGGCAAACAAGAACCCGATCCAGAGTCCGGGCGTCATCAGAAATCTGCCGGGAGTGAGTTGCGACAACAAGTCGATCGAAATGCTTCGATGCATATGAAAATCGAACGCCGTGTCGCCCGCGCCAGTCAATCGGTCCTTCAACATCGAGGCGAAGTAACTGGTGTTGAAAGTGATCTTTTCAAAAATGCTGATCGCGATCGGCGGCAAAACGGCCCACAGAAACGTTGCGCGCCGCGCGATTCCGGAGACCAACAACGCCCAGCCGTAAATCGGCGCATGCCAGAGCGCGATCACGATCAGGCCATACAGAAGGACGACCGATTCCCGGGCCAGGTTAAAATTTGCCCAAGTCGTTCCTGCGAGACCGCTCGGCGCCAACACGGCGCTGCTGATAAGCAGCATGATGAATTGCGTGACGACGGCGACGCCGAAAATTACGACTGGTAGGATCACGAGCGGAACGATCGCCTTGGAAAGAACGGTCGTGACGTCCGAGACGGGCAATGATTTCCAAAACAAGATGCTGCGATCGCGGCGTTCGCCGTAAAGCGCATCAAGGCAGTAGAAGAAGCCGACAATAAACGCGGTCACGATGAGCACCATCGCGACAATGTTGTAAGGCATCTCGATTGCGGCCCGCCGGCGCACTTCGTCAAGCAACATCGCATTGCGTCGACGTTCCGGGAGATGACCCGAACTAATCAACGCTCCGAAGAGAATAACAGCCCCAACAATTGATGGGGCAATGTAGATCGACTTGTTCTCCCACACTTCGCGGAGCACGGACCAGTACATCGGCCGCGTTGTCGATCTTGTGATGACTGTCATGTTCGATTCCGCATTCATTTTGCTTCTCTGACCTGCGACTCTTGATGTCCGATGGCTGAATTGCTCATCACCGCGACGAACAAATCCGCGATGCTCGGTGTCCGAATGTCGCCGACTGCCGCCAACTGATTGCGATCCGCGCCGTCAAACAAAAGCACGCTGCGACCGAAAACTTGCCGTTCGTGCATCGGTTTCAGTGCGTGTGCGCCAGCAACTTGATCGGGATGCACCATCACTTCGACATAGCGCGATTCGAATTCCTCCATGCTGCACTGGAGCACGATCCGACCATGATTGATGAAGATCAGATCGGTCAGCACGTCTTGAACTTCTTCGACCTGATGAGTGGTTACGATAATCGTCCGACTCTTGTCGAAGTAATCGTTCAGCAGCGAATCGTAGAACTGTTTCCGATACAAGAATGTCCAGGCCGAGTGTAGGCTCATCCAGCACGAGTAAGCGCGCGTCGATCGCCATCACGATGGCGAGATGCAACTGCGCCACCATTCCTTTCGATAATTCCCTGACTTTGCTCGTGCGTTTAATCTCAGTTCTTGCCAGAAAGCTTTCCGCCTTTGCGCGATCAAACCGCGGATGCACGCCAGCGACGTAATCGAGCAACTGTGAGACCCGAATCCAGCGCGGCAACACCGCCACGTCGGCGATAAAGGAGACATCGCGCATCAGCTCATCACGCGATTTCCACGGATCGCGACCGAGGACTTTCAATTGTCCTTCGTATGAAGTGAGGCCGAGAATAGCATTCAGCGCGGTAGTCTTGCCCGCACCATTGGGCCCGATGATCCCGAGGATGCGACCTTCCTCGACATGCAAATCGATGCCGTCCAGTGCTACAGTCGTGCCGAACACCTTGCGAAGACCGCGTGCTTCTATTGTCGCCATGGCATTAACGTTTTCTTGATGAGGAGCGGCGCGCTGCTGCGGCATCCAGCTCTCTTTGCGTGAGACCGAGCCTCTCGATCTTTTCCGCGATCCGCGGCCATTCGTCGGTTAGAAATTTCTGGCGTTCGCCTTTCAGCAACTGATCACGCGCACCCGGTTTTACGAACATACCGAGGCCGCGCTTCATCTCGACCAGGTCTTCATCGACTAATTGCTGATAGGCCTTCAGCACCGTAAGCGGATTGACCCGGAACTCGGCTGCGACAGTGCGCACCGATGGCAGAGGATCGCCTTCGTTGAGCACGCCATCGAGAATCATATGCACGCCTCGATCGCGAAGCTGGCGATAGATTGGTTGAGCATCATTCCATTCACGATTCATTCTTAATGGTTCACTTCCCTCGTTCGGCTAACGCTGCGCACCATATCCGCCGACCACAAACGGGTCGCGCGGCACGTATTCATCAGTCGTCGGCTCGACCGCACTGGTCACAACATCGGCGATCTTGATAACTAACTTCCCCTGGGCGTGGCCCTCCTCGAAATAGCGCAGCGCGTCCGCGGTTTGATCAAGCGAGTAGGTTTTCTCCACAAAGGGCGTCACCTTTCCTTCCGCCATTAAGTCGCTAAGCAACTTCAGGTCCGCCTGGTTCGACGCGGTGACATAGCTCTCGAACTTCTGGTCCACAAAGCGGGATCGCCATGCAGCCGTGAAGTTCCCAGCGATCCGCCCCAACTGTCCCTTGTGCAATCCTGCGCTGCCAATCCCGGCGAGGACGCAGATGCCGCCGGGCTTTAGAGACGCGACGCCGTTCGGAAAAGGAGTGATTGTTGACGTTATCGAAGATCAGGTCGTAGCGCTCCTCGCGTTTGGTGAAGTCTTCTTTGGTGTAGTCGATGACGTGATCGGCGCCGAGCGTTTGCGCGATCTCCATGTTACGCGTGCTGCACACGGCTGTGACCTCGGTGTCGAACGCCTTCGCGATCTGAACTGCGAATGTCCCGACGCCGCCAGATGCTCCGTTGATCAGTACTTTCTGGCCAGCGTGGATCTTTCCTTTCTGCAGCCCCTGCAGCGCAGTCAGGCCCGCGAGCCCAACCGCACCCGCTTGCTCGAAGGTAATGTTGGCTGGCTTCAAAGCCACGCGGTCTTTGCGAGCGCATACGTACTCCGCGAGCGCGCCCCATCTTAACCCAAAGACTTCGTCGCCCGGTTTGAACTCAGTGACATCCTTACCCGTCGCCTCGACCACACCTGCGAAGTCGCGCCCAAAGCCGGTGAACTTTGGCTTCCGCAAACCGGACATCAACCGGAGGACCGACGGGCCGCGGACCAGGCCGGCGTCAATGAAGTTAAGCGATGCCGCGCGAACTTTGACCAGAAGCTCGTTGTCCTTGGGCACCGGCTTCTCGACCTCCTCGAGTTTTAGGACATCGGGAGGGCCGTATTCGCAAAACTTAATCGCTTTCATGCGCTCACCTCCGGGAGGACCGCTCCGCTGGCAGTCGTTGGTGGAAGTCCAATAAGCGAATTGAAACCAGGCGAAGAGCAGCACGAGAACCACAAGCGGCGCTGCGTTTCAGGATTCGCTTCCATTTCATAAATCACGTGAGCACCGGAACCGGAACCGCATGCTATCTTCCCTTGTCATAGTGTTATAGTTAACTATATCACTATTGCACGCGCAAGGCTTTTTTTTACATTATTTTCACACGGTTTACTGCGGCTGAGATTATTAGGCCGGCGTGCCGCTATGACCGAAGCCGCTCCGCGTCGCGCGTGGGAAAAAAAGATAGATACTAGATCGCGCCTTTTTGTTCGGCCAATTTCACCAGAGTGAACAATGCGTGATTCACCGGCACGGGAATACCAAGCTCCGCACCGCGACGGGAAATGTAGCCGTTGAGTGCATCGATCTCTGTCGGCTGGCCGCGATCTAAATCCTGCGCGGTTGAAGAAAATGCGTCTGCCATTTGCGTGGCGAGCTCCATCGCCGCCGCCATTCCGGACTGCCGGTCATCAACACCCGGCAAAACGACGCGAGCCGCGCGAGCCACCGCCAGCACTTCATCCACAATCTGTTCCATCAGCTTTTTTGCATCGTCACTTTGCACGATTTGACCGTAACGGGCGTGTCCCAATGCGGAGATCGCGTTCAGTGCGCAATTACGCAGCAGTTTCAGCCAGAGTTCGCCTTCGATGTTGTCCGACACCCGACACGGAATACCGGCGCGAACGAAAATATCTGCCAGATGCGTTATTCGTTCTGACGGCGGCCCGATGATCAAATCACCACGTGCGAGGTGTTTCACGCGGCCGGATTCGGGCACCGACACCGCGACGTAAACAACGGCTGGCACCGCCACCACCTTCGCCATAGCGCGAACCTGGTCCGCATTATCGACGCCGTTTTGCAAACAAACTACTGTCGCATCTGGCCTAACGAATGGAGCCATTTGTGTCGCCGTCGCTGCCGTATCGTTCGCCTTAACGCAGAAAAGAATAAGCGAACGATCTCGGACGGCGTTCATGTGGACTGTCGCCTTAATCGCGATTCGTTCCTGGCCTTCTGATTTATCGAGAACAAGACCTTTCGAGTTAACTGCGGCAGCGAAATGTTTTCGTCCGATGAAAAGAGTGGGCGCGCCAGCGCGGGCAAACATCCCGCCGAAATACCCGCCGACCGCGCCCGCGCCTACGACTGCGATTCGCGGCCACTCTCGAATTTCGCTCATCAGCCGTGTTTAGGCAGGGCGACATCTGTCACGTTGTATGCGGAATAGGCTGTCGGCTCGTCGCCCCGAGCGATAATAGCCTCTACGACACCGACAAAAGCTTCCGTGTGCCAGTGCTTGCGTGTCTCCCACCATTGACGCACGCCGTCGTAGGCAAGGAAGTCGCTCATCGTGCGTTCGATCTCATCCCACAACTCCGAACTCAATATTCCTTCGCGACGCGAGTAATACATGCCCTCGAAGTTTTTGAAGAAACGGTTTTGAAATGCGCTGAAGCGCAGCTTTGAAACGGGATCCAGATCGTTGAAAGAGTGTACGCCGCGCAGAGTGGATCGCGGCAAACTCGCCGTTCTCGTGCAACGCCTTGGTGAGATCTCCCCATTGAACCGTCAGGGCATTCCTCGCCTCCTGGCGGCGTTCCTTGGTCTGCTCGCGGAGCTGAACCGCGAAGTAAATCAGAGAAGGAATTCCAACGGCGACCGTAGCCAATTGAGCGATGGCTGTGACCATTTCCCAGTTCATTCAGATCTGTTTCGCTTTTTAAAGTGAAGCTGACCGACCGGCTATTTTTTCTAAGGTGTGGGCGCGGAGGCTGCGAGATCGGAATTCCACATGTCGGCGGCACATTTCCAATTTCCATCGGTTTGCTTTTCCCAGACCTCGAGGTATTTCCCGCGATCGTTAGTCGGCTTACCGCTCGCGTCGTTCATCGTCACTTCGTACGTGCCACTCACCCACGCCATCTCGCCAGCCTTCCCGATCTGCACTCTGGTCGGTCGCCAAGTGATGGCGAAGCCGGGACTGCCAAACATCTCTTTCCAGCCATTTCGAATCGCCTCCTTCGTCGCTGCGCTCGTCGCGTTCGGAGGGAATACGATCGCGTCATCCGAATAGTAGGCGACTGTCTGCTCGACATCTTTAGATGCTGCCGTTTTCGCCCAGTCGCCATCAAGACGACGAAGAAGTTGCTCCACCGATTGGGTGCTGCCCGATTTTTCCGAAGGCGATGCTTGTGAAATCGAAAGCGGCTCGCTTGAAACGATCCGCGCTGGCGCGGGAAACAACAAGTGGTAAGCAGAAAGACAAAACGCAGTGCCTGCCACGCCAAAGATGAATGTCGCGAACTTGCGTCGGCTCCAATAAGGAATGACCTCGTTAGGCGAAAGATCCTGCGTTCGTTTCAGGCCCTCTGGTGTCATTTCAAAAGACCACGAAATGAACAGCGCCACCGCAAATCCAAGCGCCAGCAACACCACGAATGCTGTGATGAGCGATTCTGGCGCGTCGACCAGGGGCAAAAGAACCGACGCGATTTCAATCAGCAGCCACGCTATCACCGTATAAGTAAGTGCGACCCTGAAGACGTTGCGTCGCCTCAGCTCGGAGAACAAAGAAGGCTTTGGATTCATGGCGTTGCAGGTAAACCGATTTTGCCGACCAAGTTCTTGTATCGAGGATCATCGCGCAAGCCGCGCAACAATGGATCGACCGCAAGACTAAGCATGCCGCCGTCGTGATTATCAAACGCGATTTGCAACCACTCGAAGGCTTTGTCTGCGTCGCCTCGAGTCGCGTAGACCTGCGCAATTTGGTAGGACAAGCGATCTCGACTATTGGCGACGAGGTCCATTAATTCCGCGTCCGCGGCTTCGCGATCTCCCAGTAGGTCATATGCAAGTGTCAGCTCGAAACGGCGGAAAGCAGCGTCCGGCTCGAGTTGCGCTTCGCGCACAGCTGCCTTGGCGTCGTGGCGCTGCACAGCGACAAACACCTGCCATCGACGATTCGACGCGGCGGACGGCTGCAACTCTGCCATTTTGCGCCCAGCCGCGTCTGCCTGATCGAGTTTTCCCGCATAGAACAGCACCCTGGCCAGATTGAATTGTGCAGCGACCGACAAAGGATCGAGCTCCACCGCCTCTCGCGCCTGACGTTCGGCCTCGTCAATTTGCCCCATGTAAACAATTACTCGCGCCAGCAAATCGTTGGCAGTGGGATTTGCGGGAGAAAGTTCTTTGGCACGCTTTAGTTCTCGGAATCCTTCGGCAAACTTCCATTCGGCCAGAAAGCGGACCCAGCCAAGAGCCGCATGTGCCTCGGCCAATTCCGGCGCAATCGCGACGGCCTTCTCCGCATCACTTCGGGCTTTCGGATACGCACTCGGCCGCTCGCCAGCCAGATCGCCAAGGAGACTCCAAGCTTCGGAACGCTCCGCATAAACCAAAGCATAATCAGGATCAAATTGGATCGCCTGATCGAAGTAAGTGATGGCTTTGCGGTAATCCTCAAGGTTACGACGCAGGAAATGGAAATGGCCCTGAAGGTAAGCTGTTATGCGCCTCTACGCTCTTTGTGGCCATTTGGGTCGACTTATCCTGCGAGCCAAGCAACGTGACCTTAAGTGACTCGGCGACCGCCCTCGCGATTTCCTGCTGCACGGCGAAGATATCTTTTAATTCGCGATCGAACGTTCGCGTCCAGAGCTGAATTCCGTCGGCGGCGTTCACCAGCTCGGCTACGATCCGCACCCGATCGCCTTGCTTGCGCACCGTGCCATCCAAAAGCGTAGTTACACCCAGCTTCTCACCAATTGTTTTCAGTTCTTCTTTTCTGTCCTTGAACCGGAATGAAGAGCTGCGACCAATCACCTTTAGCCCGCTAATTTGCGCAAGAGCTGCGATTAATTCTTCGGACAAACCATCCGAAAAATATTCGTCCTTTGGATCACCGCTTTCATTAATCAACGGCAGCACCGCGATCGACTTGTCCGGACTCGCTGTAGCCACTGCGCTCTGCGTGCCACGCCGTAGTTCTTCGGAGGCGGGTCGTGCCGTTGCATGTCCAGCAATATACCGGCCGACAAAGAATAAACCGACCGAGAGCGCCGCACCGATCAGGGCAATATAAATCCAACTGCCGCCATGAGACCGTAGTCCCGCTGCATCGGCAGTTTCTGTGCGTTTGATCCCTTCGGATGTCATTTCAAAAGCCCATGCAATGATCAGCGCGACCGGAAAGCCGATCACGAGGAGGAGAATTACCAGGCGGACAATCCAGTTGGGGACCTCGAAAAATGGAAAAATCTGGCTGGCGACCTGCATCAGCAGCCAGGCCACAACAGCGTAGGCGACCGCAACCTTGTAAACATTCCGGCGTTTTAGTTCGGCAAAGAAAGAAGGCTTTTCGCTCATGACGATCCGGGCAAGCCGAGCCTGGCGAGGAAGTTCTTGTAGCGCGGATCGTCGCGCAAGCCGCGTAATAACGGGTCCACCAATAGCCCAAGCATTCCGGCATCCCGATCATCAAAGGCGGTTTGTAACCATTCAAAAGCTTTATCTTTCTCGCCTCGCAACGCGTAAACCTGGGCGATTTGATAAGCGAAACCCTCCCGGGCATTGGCGATCAGGTCTGCGAGTGCGGCGTCGGCTGCCTTCCGATCGCCTCGGACGTAATGTGCCACCGCCAACTCGAATCGGCGAAAGCGGGGATCAGGCTCCAGTTGCGCTTCGCGCAAGGCCGCTTCGCGGTCACCGCGTTGGGCAGCGATGAGCACTTGGAATCGATGGCTGCCGGCCCCAGTCGGCTGCAGTTCTGCGGCCTTGCGTGCAGCCGAGTCTGCTTCATCGAGTTTTCCAGCATAAAAAAGAACGCGCGCCAGATTGCCGTGCGTTACAGTCGAAAGAGGGTCGAGTTCCACCGCCTGGCGAGCCTGACGCTCAGCCTCATCGAAGCGCCCCAGGTAAACGATGATTCGCGCCAGCAGATCGTTGGCAGTGGGATTTGCCGGTGATAGTTCTTTCGCGCGCTTTAGCTCGGCAAGGCCTTCAGTAAATTTCCATTCTGCCAGGCATAGCACGAAGCCGAGAGCCGCGCGCGCCTCCGCCAGATCGGGCGCAATGGCGACAGCTTTCTCCGCATCAGCGTGGGCTTTTGGATACGCCGTCGGGCGCTGGCCAGTGAGATCTCCCATGAATACCAATGCTTCGGCGCGCTCTGCATGAGCAAGGGCATAATTGGGGTCGAACTGGATCGCCTGATCGTAGTAATCGATAGCCTTGCGAAAATCTTCGGCGTTACGACGCACGAGATAGAAATGCCCTTGAAGGTAAGCGTTATGGGCTTCTGCATTGTCAGTAGCCGATGCCTGCGCCGACCTGCTATCAGTTCCCAGCAAGGTTACCTTCAATGACTCGGCGACCGCTCGAGCAATTTCCTGCTGAACGGTGAAAATATCTTTTAGTTGGCGATCGAATGCCTGCGTCCAGAGCTGAATCCCATCGGCGGCATTCACGAGTTCAGCTACAATCCGCACCCGGTCGCCTTGCTTCCGGACTGTGCCATCCAAAAGCGTAGTCACGCCCAGCTTTTCACCAATTGTTTTGGGGTCTTCTTTTCTGTCTTTGAACCGGAACGAAGAGCTGCGGCCAATGACCTTCAGTCCGGTAATTTGAGCCAGAGCTGCAATCAATTCTTCCGATAATCCATCCGAAAAGTATTCATCCTTCGGATCACCGCTTTCGTTGATCAATGGCAGCACCGCGATCGACTTGTCCGGACTCGCTGTAGCCACTCTCGCTCTGCTTGCCACGCAATAGTTCTTCCGAGGCGGGTCGTGCCGTTGCATGTCCAGCAGTGTAACGGCCGACAAAGAACAAACCGACCGAGAGCGCCGCCCCGATCAGGACAACATAAATCCAAGTGCCGCCGTGAGACCGCAGTCCCGCTGCATCGGCAGCTTCTGTTCGTTTGATCCCTTCGGATGTCACTTCAAATGCCCATGCGACGATGAGCGCTATCGGAAAACCGATCACGAGGAGAAGAACGACAAGGCGCACCACCGAATTGGGGATTTCGAAGAATGGAAAAATCTGGCTGGCGACCTGCATCAACAGCCAGGCGACGACCGCGTACGCGACTCGCGACCTTGTACACGTTGCGCCGCTTCAGCTCGCCGAAGAATATCTTCGGATTCATCGCACGAGTTTACTTGCTCTGATCTTTGGGCGCGAGTGAGTTAACGATCTTCTCGAAACGCGGATCGCCGCGAAGCGGATTCCACATGGGATGCAGTTTGAGTCGAGCGTAGTTAGTGTAACCCGGCATTGTGACCAGCTTTTGCAACAGTTCGATGGCACGATCAGGCTCATTGGTCCACGTGTAGACCTGCGCTAATCCCTCAAGCACTAACGCGCCATCGTAAATGTCTTTGGAAACTGGCATCAAATCGACGGCGTGTTTCGCTTCTTGAATCGCCAATTCTTTGTGGCCGAGAGCGGCGTCTACCTGAGCGAGGACGGCAAGAGTTCGTGCGTGTTCCGGTTTAACGGCCAATCTCTGTTCCAAGATTGTGCGCGCGGTGGAGAACGCAGCGGTCGCAGCCGCGGAGTCGCCTTTTGCTCTCGCAATCAACGCCTCAAACCACGCTTTGGGGTAGTAGAAGCTGTAATCGATGTCCTGGAAATCTTCACGGGGTGAAGCGGCAAGTACACGTTCTGCTTCGGCAAAATTATCGTCGATCAACGCCACTCGGGCGGGAGTTTGTGCACCGCCTATGTCCATGTCGGGGTTTTTCGATAGCACCTCGCGCAACTCTGTTGAATTTCCTGTTCCGTAGAAAATGGCGGAGGCCTTCCGGAAAAATACAATTGGCGTGCGCTCGCCAGCAGCAAGGACGCGCTCGTAAACTTGCGCTGCGAGCAGATGCCTCCGTTGCAGGTTGTATGTATCAGCGAGCAGGTTGTAAGCATTCGGGTTTCGAGGGTCGAGCGCCACGGCGGTAGAGAAGTCTCGCTCGGCTTGAGCCCAGTTGTTGCGACGCCGGTTGATGTAACCCGAAAGAATGAAGAACGCCGTGTCATTCGGCAGCCCGGGACGTGCTATCGCAAGTTCCCGTAGAGCGCCATCGTAGTCCCGGTGGCAACGGAACAGAAAGTCAGCCATTGCGAAGTGTGCTTCGGCTGAGTCAGGACGAAGTCGCAGCGCTGCCTTTACTGCTGCTTCAGCAAGAAGGATTCGATCGGGTGTCGGATCGAGATCGAAAAAATAAAGTAGGTCGTTCGCGCGCGCGATATAGCAGTACGCGGAGACAAAATCGGGATCGCGTTTGATCGCCTGATCCAGCGATTGCAGAGCGGAGAGTAGTGCAGCTCGGACGTCGTCAGCAATGAGATAGCTGTCCACGATTTGCTTCGCGCGAAGATAAAGCTCGAACGCAACCAAATCCTGAGTTGGACGCGCCTCGATGTCGGCCTTCTGTTCAGGCGAGAGTTTCGCCTGAAGCTGAGCTACGATTGATTCTGCCAACTCAGTTTGGATCGCAAACAAATCGGCAGCGGTCCGGTCGTACGTCTCGGCCCAGATTTGTGAATCCGTGCGAGCATCAATCAACTGCGCGGCGATACGAAGGCGATCACCTGCGCGCTGAACGGAACCCTCAAGAATGTGAGTAACGCCGAGTTGTCGACCGATCTCGCGCAGATTTCGTGGCTCACCACTTCTATACTGGCGCACGGTGGTGTGGCTGATGACCCTCAAATCCGCAACCCGGGCCAGATTCGTCAGGATTTGATCCTGCACGCCGTCGGCGAAGTAACTATTTTGTTTATCATCGCTTAAATTCTCAAACGGCAGAACCGCGATCGATTTTATCGAAGTATCGACAGCTCCGTGTTGCGTAGGGGCAGCCGAGTAGCGACCGAGACAAAATAATCCGATCGACAAAACAGCGCCGATAGCGGCGACGTAAATCCAAGCGTGAGATTTTGCGCGGGGTCGCGCAAGATCCGCGTCTTCCGTTCGTTTTAGTCCTTCACCGGTCAGCTCAAACGCCCAAGCCAAAACAAGAGCAATCGGAAAACCAATGAAGATCAGTAAGACAATCAGTTGAACGATCCAGTTCGGAACTCCGAACACAGGAAAAACTTGCGCGATGCCTTGCGCAAGCGCCCAGCCGGCGATGGCATAAGCGACCGCAACCTTGTAAACATTGCGTCGCTTGAGTTCGGCTAGGAAATGGCTTGGATTCACGCTTAGCTAGTAATGAACGGCAAATTGTACAGAAGGAAAAGGGAAGTCCACACCGGCGTGACCTGGCCATGTGCTCTTGTTATGTGAGGCTGAATCAGATAAGCCGAACACATGGACGCCAAACAACCGCGTGCTAATACGAACTCGCTTGGCAAAGAACGGCTGCTTCGCATTCTGGGAGTGACTTTTGGCGTCGCGGTAGGCATCGGCGGAACAATCGGAATTGGCATCCTGCGGATTCCAGGAAGCGTCGCGGCCCAGCTCGGCCACGGCGGACTAATCATGGGCGCATGGATAGTTTCGGGACTGTATGCGTTCGCCGGCGCCAATACCTACGCTGAGCTGGGCACAATGCTGCCGCTTGACGGCGGACCTTATGTTTTTGCTCGTCGGGCGTATGGCGAGTTCGGTGGATTTCTGGTCGGCTGGAGCGATTGGCTCCTCCGGACGAGTTCCATGGCATACTTGGCGGTAGCTTTGACGGAATACGCTGCTGGCGTGTTCTTTCATAATCCCGCTGTCATAACACCGGCGGCAATTGCCGTGTTGATCTTCTTCACCGCGTTTCACTGGCTCGGTCTGCGTGTCGGTAGTCGGGCTCAGGAAATCATGAGCTTGTTTAAAGTCATCGCATTCTTCGTCATTATCGCTGCCTGTTTTCTTTTCAGCCCGAACCTCAAGTGCTGCCGCAAGCTCAAAGCCGTCGCTCTTGTCCGATCCGAAGCTTTTGTTTGTTGCCATCGCTTTGTCGATGCAAAGCATTCTGGGCACTTACGCCGGCTGGCATGCGCCGGTTTACTTTTCCGAGGAGAACGTCGATCCGGCGAAAAGCATTCCTCGTTCGCTCTTTACCGGCGTCGTTTTGGTGACGGCGATCTATGTGCTCATTAACCTCGGCATACTACATGCCTTGCCGATATCAAAGCTAGCAGGTTCAAAACTGGCGGCGGCAGATGCCGCTCAGTTGATGTTCGGCGGCTATAGCAGCCAGATCGTGACCAGCATCATGTTAGTGTCGCTGCTCGGGATTATCAATGCTTCCTTCCTTTTCACGCCGCGAGTGATGTTCGCTCTTAGCCGCGATGGGCTCTTTTTTCGTTCCGGTGCGATGGTAAACACCGGAGGCACACCTACCATGGCTTTGCTTATAACAGCTCTGGTAGCGATCATGCTCGCGGGCGTCGGCAGTTTCGAGAAGCTATTCGCCTTTACCGCCTTGTTCAGTGTGCTGGTAGACGTAGCGGCGTTCGGCACGATTTTTGTTTTGCGTTGGAGAGAGCCGGATCTTCCGCGACCGTTCAGAGCCCGCGGCTATCCCGTGCTTCCAGCAATCGTGTTTGTTGGGGCTGGTATCCTGTTGATTGCCTTCCTCGTGAGTAGCGCCGAAAACAGTCTGTATGCTATGATAGGAATTGCAGTCAGCTACCCTGTGTATCGTCTCGCCAAAAGGCTGGTGAAAGCGACAGCAATCTAAGCAGCCGTCAGCCGGACGCTTGCGCGGTTTCAGCAGATCGATCCGTCGCCGGCGGAAGCGCATGGCGGTCAATTCTTTGCCTGTCTGTTTCGCGCCGGCTTCAGGTACGAGCAGCAACCGGGGCCGTCGCAGGCCTTTCACCTTTCCCGCCAGCACAATGGCATTACGCTCGGCGCCCGGGCTATCCAAAAGACGCACGGTCCAACCCCTTTCTTTGAATCCCGCAGCAATTTTATCTGCCGTCGGATCTGACTTCCGGTGCAGACAAACATTGGCCATGGCAAGGCCGTTGCGTCGCAGGCAGCGGCCCGCCGCTTCAAAAAATGCCGCATCCTTCATGTGGTCGGGGATATTCTCGCCGGTAAAAGCGTCCACAATGAGCACATCATAGTGCCGACGCTTTTTTTGCATGAATGCCAACCCATCGCCCACGTGACATGCAACATTTCGCGGCAGACCAAAATAGCGCTTTGCGAGCTTGATTGAGACCGGATCGATCTCAACGATCGATACCCGCTTCCCTGCTCGAGACAGCATGGTACCGAGAGTGCCGCCGCCGCACCCGATCATGAGAATGTTTTTCCCGGCGTGTTGTAACACCAGCCCATAGAGCGCATGGATATGCGCATGGAGGCTGATACCGTTGGCGTCCGCCGTGCTTTGCCAACCTCCTCTTTGCTCGTAGGTGAGGGTGCGGGTTCTTTTTCGAAAGTGAAGCTTGATCACACCGAACTTGGAAGCGTGCTTGGATGGCGGCGGACGCATTGAACAGATATTTCGTGGAAAAAATTTACGAAGTACTCGTCATGGCAAACAGGAGTCAGTTAAACGGCCAGGCGGAACTGTTCTGTTTCGACATCTTCCGTGCGTTTCAATCCTTGCGGAGTCAATTCAAATGCCCATCGCGATCACAAGCCGCTGGATTCGCGGAAAACCGTGACAATTACAGCAGACTTGCGAGCACGACGGACCTTGTAGACATTGCGCCGCTTCAGCTCGCGAAGAAGTTGTCGATCTTCACTTCCTTGACTCTGCTTTGGTCCTGTCAACCTTTTGGACCAGCGCTTCGAATCTTGGCGCACCGCGCAGACTGTCATAAAGCTGATCGCCGTTGATCCACCAAAAAATAGGGTCCCGGTCTTCGTATGCTTTCTCCAGCCAATCCAAAGCTTGCTCCTTTTCGCCGAGTCCCAGGTAAACTGCCGCTCGGTTCGCGGGTGACACATAGCGCTGCTTCGCGAGCTCTTCTAAGTCGCGCAGGACCTGCTCGGCTTTCGCGCGATCACCCGAGACGCCACAGGCGTAGCCAACCGAGCTGACATACCATGGCAGGTCATCCAGCGTGGTAGCTTTTTCGAACTCCGACCTCGCCTCAGCCTTGTTCCCTTTCGCGATCAAGCACCACCCCATGATCGAATGGGCGAAAGCGTTGTTAGGATCTAATTCCAAGGTCTTGCGGATTTGCGTTGTTGCCTCCTCAAAACGGCGCGCCCAGTAAAGAAAAAAAGCGAGATTCGTGTTTAGAAAAGTGCTTAGCGGGTCGAGTTCCAGCGCCTTCTTTTCTGCCGCGAACGCGTCGTCGAACCGACCCAGTGCCGAAAACGTCCAACCGTATTGATCATAAATCAGAGCCAGGTTGGGATTCAATTCCACGGCGCGGTCGAGTTCCTTCTCGGAGGCGTGCGGACCGAGCACGCTGAAGAGAGCTGTGCCCATGGACAGGTGTGCTTCGGCGAGATTCGGATCGAGTTCCAGCGCCTTCTGCGCCAGTTCCATTTCCTTGGCCCAAGCTTCCCGGCCCGGCATTAATTGTCCTCCCGCCCAGCCGTAAGTATCAGCTAGTCCGCAATAAGCTAAAGCGAAGTTGGGATCTACTTGCAGCGCCTTTTCATAGGAGTGGATGGCGTTGGTCCACCCAGCGCGCGTAAATTTCCCGAAATGATAACGACCTAACAAGTAGAGACGGTGCGCTTCCGGATTCTCGGTCGCCTTCTTGGCAAAGGCGCGCGTTTCGTCGACACCTAGCTGGACCTGTAATGCCTGGACGACGCGTTTCGCCACATCGCTTTGCACAGCCAGGATGTCTTTCATGTCGCCATCGTAGGTTTCGGACCAGAGATGAAAACCGTCGGCTACATTGACCAGCTGAGCGGTAATCCGAAGTTTATCGCCGGCTTTGCGAACACTGCCTTCCAACACGGCGTTCACGTGAAGTTGTTCGCCGACTTTACGGAAGATGTCGTCCTCATTCTTGCCCTTAAAAGCGAACGACGAACTGCGCCCGGGCACCCGCAGGCTTTTTACTTTCGTCAGCACGTTGAGCAATTCTTCGGTCATCCCGTCGCTTAGATATTCGTCGTTCTTATCTGCGCTCAGGTTTGCGAACGGAAGAACGGCAATCGATTTCGCCGCTGATTGATTTGGTGAGGCCGCCGGCGACTTCGTTCCCGCGCTGTAGCGACCAATAAAAAACAAACCGATCGAGAGCAATGCGCCCGCAATGACGACGTAAATCCATACGTGCGATTTCCTGTGTCCTTGCGCGATGAGATCGGCATCTTCCGTGCGTTTCAATCCTTGCGGCGTCAATTCAAACGCCCACGCGACAATGAGCGCGATGGGAAATCCGATGACGATTGCAAGCACAACAAGGCGCACTGTCCAATTCGGAATTTCGAAAAACGGAAAAACCTGTGTAGCAACTTGGACCAGCAGCCAACCGACCACCGCGTACGCGACCGCAACCTTGTAGACATTGCGCCGCTTCAGTTCAGCAAAGAAGTTGCCGCTCTTCATTTCGAAGACGCGCGGAATTCGCGCGCCGGAACAATCTTCTCAGCGAGCGCTTCGAACCGCGGATCGGCGCGAAGCGGAGTGAGGAGCGGATCAACACGAATTGGCCCGATGTTAAAACCGTCGCGCTCCTGATAACCTTTCTCGAGCCAGTTGAGCGCCTCGTTGTGATCACCCATGCCGAGATAAACCAAAGCCAGTGAGTAAGCCGCAGTGTAATGTTGCTCTCGTCGCTGGCGCAGCTGTTGAAGAATTTTCTGCGCGTCATCTTTTCGACCTTGCGCAGCGTAAAGACGGCCCAACATTCCGAGGGGAACGGGATCCTCGCTGAGGGCAATCGCCTTCTGATATTCCGCGATCGCTTCCGGAACGGCGCCTTTCAACTCCAAGGCTAACCCTAACGAGTAGCGGGCGTAGTAGAATGCACCGTCCATCTCCACCGTCTTTCGCAACTGCGCGATGGCCTCATCGAGACGCCCCAAATGAATGTAGGCGAATCCGAGATTGCTGTTGATGACGAGCGAGAGTGGGTCTAGCTCGACTGCGCGTTTCAGTTCGGTGAGTTCGCGCTCGTTCTGACCGATGTTCGCCAGCGTATCATTGCCGAACCATTGATGCGCGGTTGCGTCGTTCGGATTCAATTGCAAAGCCCGTTCGTACTCGCTGATCGCGCCGGGATAATCGAATACGTTGAGTCCCTTGAGCGAGGCCAGAGCAGCATGGGCACTGGACGAGGTGTCATCCAACGCGAGCGCTTTCTTCGCCGCAGCCTCGGCTTGGGGAAAACAATCTTTCGGCGCGCCTCCATTGAAAGCCGGGAGCAGCTTCCACGATTGCGCGAGACCGGCATACGCCTGGGCATAGTTCGGATCCTTTTCGATCGCTTGATTGAAGTAGTCGATCGATTTCCGCAGATCGTCCGCGGTGCGTTTGTTCCAGAAGAACCGGCCTTTGAGGTAAAGCTCGTAGGCTTCAGGATTCTCCGTCGGCTTTTTCGATATGGCGGTTTTCTCCGAGCCGGTGAGTCTTGCTTGCAACGTCTCAGCGATCGTCTTCGCGATCTCGCTTTCGACCGCGAACATGTCGGTCAGTTTTCGATCGTAAGTGTCGGCCCAAAGATGCGCGTCAGTCAGCGCGTTGATCAGCTGCACATTCACGCGCACCTGATCGTTAGATTTCTGCACGCTGCCCTCCAGGATGTTCGCCACGCCAAGTTCCCGCGCGACATCGCGCAAATTGTCCGGAGCACTCTTATATTTCTGCGTCGAAGTGCGGGAGATCACCTTAAGATCTGCGATCTTCGACAAGCGCGTGAGGATTTCGTCCTGGATCCCTTCCACAAAGTAGGCGTTATCGGGATCCCGGCTAAGGTTGCCAAACGGCAGGACAGCGATGCTTTTCTCCGGGATCGCCGAACTGCCAGGGGATGGCTCGGTCGCGGCCTTTTTCTTACGAGAAAGTTCGCCCTGCAACTCATCGGTGATCTGTTTGGCGACTGCGCTCTGAATGGTCTCGGCCAACGAAGGAACCGCTGTGGCGGTCGGTTGAGGCAGCGTCGCTGACCGGCGTTGGTCGAGCGTGCGCATGATCGCTGGCGCGAAAATCACTGACACGATCGCAAAGCGCGAGAAGTAACACCGCGACAACGAAGACCGCCAGCGCGAGCGGAGAGAGTCCTTTGCGCGTCGCAACTCTGGAGCCGGGAGATGCTGCCGCGTGTTTTCCCGAATCGCGTCGGCGGCGTGGGATTGCCAAGTGTCTCGGCGTAAAGATTAACTAACGAGACAACAACTCCGTGTTTCACCTCCACGTCGCCGAGTTCATGGATGTACGGCTGCCATCGACGCTGTTGTGCCAGATCGTCGGCAACGCGTTTACTCACGAGAATATGGCCGGCGTCGCCGCAATCCATCACTCGCTGCGCGATGTTGATGCCTACGCCGGCGATGTTTTCGCGCCCGTTTGCATCCTTCACATGATGGATCGGGCCGCTGTGGATTCCCATCCTCACCGGCAAACTCGGCTGCGCGCGCAAAGCTCGGCTAATCTCCAAGGCGCATTCGACCGGCTCTTCTACTGAACCGGTGAAAACCAGCGCCATGCCATCGCCCGTCGGCAAAACGGTAAGCGCTCCTGCAGCCTCCGCCTGGCGCACCACTTCAGTGCTGCGCACAATCTGGTTCAACTCCTGAAGCGCTTCTGATTGTTCGTCGGTCAGTAGCTTGGAGTAGCCGACGATGTCCATGAAGAGCACGTGCGCAATCTCCAGGCGCTTAGCCTTCTGTTCGTCAGCCATGAAGCGGGACTCTAGTGGCTGAGCGCAACCCTCTCTAGCCTATTCTTTTGTCGCAGGTGAACGGACGCACAGTTCAGGCGTCGTAGCTCAGGCTGGCCGATGCGGCGGTTGTAACCGGCAGCGATGACGCCGGTATCGTGCTTGGGTGCGGCGAAATCCCTCGAGGCCGAGGTCTACCGCCCCCGGCTACAACAATGGCTACGCCGTGGTTCGTTGGTAGGGGCGATTGACCTCAATCGCCTGTCAGGCGGTTCGGTGAACCGTCGCTACCTCATTTAGGAACGAGTGACTGAACGATTTTCTCGAAGCGCGGATCGCCGCGGAGCGGGTCCCGGAAAGGGAGCAGTTTTAAAGCACCGTAGCTTAGCATGACCGATGGCGGCGGTAGCACGCCACAAGATCGAGAGCGGCGCGATCGCTAAGAACGACAATTGTTAGTTCGTCCGGCGAGGCTCGCGACCATGGCAATGAGCTCCGATGGTTCAACCGGTTTGGCGACGTGCATTTGAAAACCGTTCAAGATAGCCCGTCTCCGATCTTCGGACCGTGCGAATGCCGTGAGCGCTATTGCAGGAACTTTGCCGCCCTCCTCACTCGGCAATTGGCGTACTCTTTCCTATCGCTTCGTAGCCATCTTCGTTCGGCATGCCGATGTCCATGATCAGGACGTCTGGTTTTCTTTCGCGCAGAAATCGGCGGGCAGCCTCTCCGGAATCTGCCGTTTGGACCTGGGCTCCGCATCCGCTCAAAATCCGCTTGATGAGATGCCGCGCATCGGGCTTCATCGTCTACCGCCAGCACCCGCACGCCATCCAGATGGAGCGTCTCCGCAAAAAGCTCCGGGCTGACCGTGCGCGGATGTTGGCGGTTCGGGTCCGCTTCAATGTTCATAACCATCGGTAAAGCAATAATGAACGTCGATCCTTTGTTTGGGCCCGGACTTTTGGCGGAAACGCTGCCGCCGTGGAGTTCAGTCAGATTCTTCACGATGGCCAATCCGAGGCCAAGCCCACGCTGTTCGCGTGTGGTCGAGGCATCGGCTTGACGAAAACGATGGAACACATAGGGCAGAAAATCCGCGGGAATGCCTCGTCCATTGTCATGAACGCTGATCTCGAGTTGTGAATTGATTCGTTCAAGAACAACGTGAACACGGCCGGCTTTCTGCGTGAACTTGAGTGCGTTGGTGAGCAGATTCCAAAGTATCTGCTGCAGACGGGCCGGGTCACCCGAGACTGGACTAGCCAGCGGATCGAGCACGGAGGTGAGTCGGATTTGTTTGGCCGTCGCCATCGGTTTGACTGATTCGATGGTGGAATTGATCACGGAGGTAAGGTCCACCCGTTGCACATCCAAACGCACCTTTCCGGAAATGATCCGGCTCATGTCGAGCAGATCTTCGATCATTTTGGTTTGCGCACGCGCGTTACGCTCGATGATTTCCAAACCTTCGGCGATCTCGACAGGATCATCGCTTGTCCGCAAGATATTGGCCCAACCGAAAATCGCATTGAGCGGTGTGCGCAGCTCATGGGAAAGGCTGGCGAGAAATTCGTCTTTCATGCGTGCTTCAGCTTCCGCTCTTTCCAGCGCATGGCGTTCGCTCGCCAGCAACTGTTCGCGTTCACTTCAGCCTGCTTGCGCTCGCTGATGTCGCGGGCAATTTTTGACGCGCCGACAATCCTGCCGTTCCGATCAGTCATCGGAGAGACGGTCAGCGAAATCTGAAGCAACGTGCCGTCTTTGTGTCGGCGAACGGTTTCATAATGGTCGATTGACTCTCCACGGCGTATGCGCTCCAGGATGCCCACTTCTTCGTCGACGCGTTCGGGCGGCATGAGCATCGTGATCGGCTGGCCAATCGCTTCCTGCGCCGTATAACCAAAAAGCCGTTCGGCCCCACGATTCCAACTGGTTATGATACTGTTAAGATCTTTACTGATAATCGCGTCATCCGAAGACTCGACAATCGCTGCGAGATGCGCCTCAGCTTCTTGCGCCTGTTTGCGCTCAGTGATGTCGCGATAGCTCCAGACCCGACCTACGTTTCGTTCTTCTACGCATTGGATTTTGGAATAGCGTTCAAACACTTTGCCGTCGGTGGTTTCGAGGACATCAAAGGTTTCCTCCGGCTCATCCTGATAGATTTCAGCGATCCGCTCGCGAAACGCTTTCGGGTTCGCGAATTGTTTACCCGTGGTCTTTTGCAGTTTTCGGTGTTCGCGCGAGGCAATTAGTTCCGATGCGATGGGCCATATTTCGAGGAATTTTTGATTCCATGTAATCACTCGCCCGTGTTCATCCGTGACAAGAATAGCGTCCGCAGTCGACTCCAGAGTAGCGTTCAACATCGTAAGCGAATGCGTGAGCTCCGTGCGCTTTGTCTCGAGCGCTTCTTTGATCTCGACCAATTCCTGCTCGGCGCGGCGACGCGCAACCAGAACCGCGTTCGCGGTCTGGAGCGCAGCCGATTTGAGCAACTGCTCTTCCTTCTCCTCGCTCTCCATTAATTTCGCCCAAGAATCTTTGCAGCCATATCCGTGCCGACGACGCGCGCCCGGATTTTGGCAAACGCTACCTCTCGCGGAGTTGAGGTGTCGTCGCTGAAAGGCGCAAAGCCACAGTCGTCTGTCGTTCCGAGTTGCTCAACCGGGATGTATTTCGCCGCTTCAAGCACGCGGTCGCGCACCTCTTCCGGCGAATCAATGTGCGGATCAATCGGCGCCACGACGCCAACGAAAATGCGATGGTCCGGTTTCATGCATTTCCGGATCGTTTTTAGCACGCGAACCGGATCCTTTTCCGCAGCCAGCGCAATATAGAAATTACCGGCATTTAACTCGAATAAGCTTGGCAGCAGCTCGGCGTAATCCACATCGGCGCTATGAGTCGAATCGCGGTCGGCACCGGGACAGGTGTGAACCCCGATACGCTTGCGCTCTTCTTTGGAAAAACGCGAAAGGGCAAGATTATTTAAGTCGATGAAGCTGTTCAACAAATAGCCGGAAGGATCAACCTTGAGTGCCAGTCGTCCCTCCGTGAAATCGATCTGCACTGTGTGCGCTCCTTTTTCGAGACAACTCCGAACCTCTTTTTCATGTTCGGCGAGCAAATCATCGATGAATTTTTCGCGCGGATAATCACATATACCATCCACCGGGTACATCAGACTCAACGCGGATGGCGAGATAACTGCCTGTTTGACCGGCTTCGTTGCGTACCGTTTGGCGACATCAAGAAAACTGCTGGCATATCGCTTGTAACGGAAGGGGCCGGAAACAAGACGAGGCCAGCGGCGGACGTGACTGACAAAAGGGAGCTGGAATCCGTCCGCAGCGATATTTGGCAGCCCGTCGACGCAGTAGGTTCCGAAGTTGTGGTATTTCCTTTGTTCGCCGTCGGTGATTACGGGTGAGCCCGTTGCCTCAAAATTCTCAATCGTGTCGCGAATCGCTTCCTCGTACATGGGCTCCAGCGTTGGATCGCCGCTGTCCGCGCGCGCCAAGGCCTCGATCAAACGAATAGGTCGCGGAATACTTCCAATCGGTTCAGTGGGTATCATAAGAAATTGCCGTCTGAATCCTGTCCGAAAAAAATATCTTCGCGTTACGGCCGGGCAAATATCAATCGCGGGACGAGGACTTTTCGGCTGGATGAATGTGATTCGGGCTTCGAACGAGATTAGCTTTCTCGTCGTCGCCGGATTAAGAATTCTCGCCGAATCATAAATCAAAAATAGGAGGTTTTCATGACACATAATGCAACCAAATCTCAACAGCTCTTGTCGCACACCATCGCGGAATGGGCTTGCTCGCTTCAGTATGAACATCTTTCACAGCAGGCAATTCAGGCAGCGAAGTTATTCTGGTTTGATTCGATCGGATGCGCGCTGGGCGGAAGTCAGCAGGAAGATGCGACGATTTTGCTCAAACATTATCGCGCGATGAGCGGCGGAAATGGGAAAGCAACGGCATTCGTCTCCGGCTTTAAGACCAACCCAGTCGACGCAGCTTTTTTGAATGGCCACATGATGCGCGCGATGGATTACAACGATATCTATTGGAAAGCCGATCCATGTCATCCGAGCGATCTCATCGCCGCGCCTCTCGCGCTCTGCGAAAGCGAAGGATTGAGCGGCAAAGATCTGATTCTCGCCACGATCACCGCCTACGAAATTGAGATGCGGCTTTGCGAAATCGGCCGACCGGGAGTTCGCGAATACGGTTGGCATCACGCGACGTTGAGCGCGTTCGCGGCGCCCGTTGCGGCCGGGCGCGTGCTTAATCTGACGCGCGATCAAATGGTGTCAGCAATTGGCATCAGTGCCGCACGAACGTTTTGTCCGGGCGCGGTCACAGCCGGCAAATTGACCAATATGAAGAACACGGTCGATCCGTGGGCCGGTCGCATGGGCGCCGAGAGCGCGTTGCTCGCGCGCGAAGGATTCTCCGGACCCGAGCACATGATCGATGGCAAGGAAGGTCTGTTCGCAGTGTTCGGCCATGTCCAATACAAAGGACAACCAGCAAGCTTCGATGGCGAAGGCCTGGTCAAAGATCTGCCAACCTCACCGGCATCGCATTACCGGATTCTCGATTGCGGGATGAAGAGTTTTCCCATCGAAGCGCTGAGTCACGCGCCGCTCACTGCCATGATGAAAACGATCAAGGAAAACAAGGTTAAGGCTGATGACGTGAAAGAAATCAAAGTAGAAGTGATCGCGCGCGCCGCGGATATTCTTGGCGATCCGCACAAGTATCGACCAGACTCAAAAGAAACGGCCGATCATTCCCTCCCCTATTGCATGGCTGTGGGACTCGTTGACGGAATGGTGACGCCGCTGCAATTCAAAGAGGAGCGGGTGCTCGATAAATCGCTCCTTCCAATCATGGACAAAGTGAAAGTCGTCGCGAACGACGAGTTCGAAGCGCTCTTTCCGAAATTTCAGCCGAGTCGGGTAACGATCACGACGAATGATGGCAAGGAGTATTCGACGCGAGTCGATGTCCCGAAAGGCGATCCGCGCGATCCGATGACCGAGGAAGAGATCGCGGTGAAATTCACGGCGCTTGGCGGCGATGTGGTCGGAAAAGAGCAATGCGGAAAATTGCGTCAGTGCATCATGAATTTGGAAACTGCGGGAAAGCTCGACGAACTTCTGGCGCTGACGATCGCGCGCTAGCCGCCACGGAAGACCGGCTGCCAGCCGGTCTCGGCAAGCAGGCTGCTAGCCTGCTATTCTGGTGAGTTCAACGAAACGACAGGCAAGCTGCCTATCGGCCGAGTCAGGCTGGAAGCCTGACTTCTACGCATTACGCCGTCTCGCTCCCCTCGCCCGCGCCGAACTGAATTCCCTGCGCCAGCGGAAGCTCTGTCGAGAAATTGATCGTGTTCGTCTGACGCCGCATGTAGCTCTTCCAGCAATCGCTTCCACTCTCGCGACCGCCACCAGTTTGTTTTTCGCCGCCGAACGCGCCGCCGATTTCTGCGCCGCTTGTGCCGGTGTTTACGTTGGCAATTCCGCAATCGCTACCGACGGCGCTCACGAATTTTTCCGCTTCGCGCACGTCATTGGTGAAAATCGATGAGGTCAATCCTTGCGGCACATCATTATGAATCGCCATCGCCTCGTCGAAATCGCGATACGTCATCAGGTAAAGCAATGGCCCGAAGGTTTCGTGTTTCACGATTTCAAAATCTGGTTTCGCAACAGCCAGACACGGCTTCATGTAAGCGTCGCCAGGAACAGTGAGCCGCTCGCCGCCGTAAAGCACCTCGCCGCCTTCATCTTTCAATCGTCTGAATGGAATCTTGCACCGTGTCGACAGCCTGCCTGTCGATCAGCGGACCCATAACGGTTTTACGATCGAGCGGATTCCCAATCGGTAGCGTCTTGTAACCGTTAAGAAGTTTATCGCGCACCTTCGATGCAACTGACTCATGCATGATGACCCGGCGTGTCGAAGTGCAACGTTGTCCCGCTGTACCCACTGCGCCGAAAAAGATCGATTGCACCGCCATCTCCAGGTCGGCGCTCGGCGTGACGATCAGCGCGTTGTTGCCGCCGAGTTCCAGAATGGTCCGACCCAGCCGTCCGTTAACCGCTTTGGCCACATTAAATCCCATATTGGTCGAGCCGGTAGCCGACACCAACGGAATGTGCGGATCATCCGCCAGTTTTTGGCCGACCGTTTTACGATCGCCGACCAGCAGGGTAAAGATCGCCGGATCAGCGCCAGTCTCGCGACAAACGCGCTCGGCAATTTTCGTAACCGCGATTGCGGTGAGCGGAGTTTTCTCCGATGGCTTCCAAATTGTTGCGTCACCGCAAACGGCAGCGAGCGCCGCGTTCCAAGACCAAACTGCCACCGGAAAGTTGAAAGCAGTAATCACTGCAACCACTCCGAGTGGATGCCATTGTTCCATTAACCGGTGGCTCGGACGTTCGGATTGAATCGTTAGGCCATACAGCATTCGCGATTGGCCGACGGCGAAATCGCAAATGTCGATCATCTCCTGCACTTCGCCTTCGCCCTCAGCGATGATCTTCCCGGTCTCCAGCGTCACAAGCTGGCCGAGCTCATGTTTCAATTCACGCAACGCATTGCCGAGGCGGCGAACCGTTTCGCCGCGCACCGGTCCGGGTGTCACGCGCCATTTCAGAAAAGCTTCGTGCGCGCGCGAAATTGCTTGGTTGTAATCGTCGTCGGAAGCGGTGCGGACGCCGGCGAGTCGCCTGCCGTCTACCGGCGAAATTTTGTCGATCGTCGCGCCGCCGCCGCGCCATTCGCCATCGAAAACGCCCGCGTTGTCGTCGGTGAGACCCAGTTTTTCCAGAGGTGTTTTCATGTTTGAAAATGGTAGGGATCCCGCGGGTGCGGGAGACCGTCCGTCGCTTTACGTCGCGGCCCCGCTTTACCGACGCTTCCTGCAATATCTGCGCATTAATTCCATCGCTTCGTCGATTACTTCCGCAGTGATGTCGAGCGCCGGACGAAATCGAATCGAGTTTTCGCCGGATCGAAGCGTCAAAACACCAAGTTCGAAGAATCCGTGCCAAAATTCTTCGCGCGTTTTCGCATCCGGAAGATCGAATGCGAGAAATACTCCGCGGCCGCGCGCCGCGGAAATCAGCGGCTCTTCGGTTTGCAGATCGCGCAGTTGATCGAGAAAATATGCGCCTATTTTCGCGGCGTTTTCGACCAGACCTTCCTGCTCGATGATGCGCAGATAATGGGTCGAGCGCACCATATCGGTAAAGTTTCCGCCCCATGTAGAATTTAAACGGCTGGGTAGGCGAAACGCATTGTCTTTCACTTCGTCGATGCGTGGACCGGCCATCACACCGCAGACCTGCGCTTTTTTCCCGAACGCCATCAGGTCGGGCAACACATCGAAATGTTCGCAACACCAATTGCGGCCGGTCGCGCCCATTCCGCATTGCACTTCGTCGAAAATCAGCAGGATATCGTTTTCGTCGGAAATTTTCCGCAGCGTTTGCAGCCATTCACCGCGAAAATGATTGTCGCCCCCCTCGCCCTGGATCGGCTCGACGATTATGGCGCAAATGTCGATGTTGCGTTGTTCGATAAAATCGCGGATCTCCTGCTCCGCTTTTTGTTCGCGCTCGATTACATCCGCTTCGCGCTTCGATTCCGGAAGTGAAAAATCGATGGAAGGACAGGAGACGCGCGGCCAATCAAATTTCGCAAACAAATCCGTCTTGCGCGGATCGGTGTTGGTCAGACTCATCGTGTAACCGCTCCGCCCATGAAAAGCGTGCCGGAAATGCAAAACTTGCGTGCCGCGTTCGCCGTGACCCGCGGCCATGTTCTTCCGGACTTTCCAATCCATCGCCGCCTTTAAACAATTCTCCACCGCGAGCGCGCCACCCTCGATGAACAGATAACGTTCGAGTGGCGGCAAACCGACTACGCGCTCAAACGTGGCCACAAATTCAGCGTAGCCGGCTGAGTAAATATCCGAGTTGGCAATCTTCACTTTCGCTGCGCGCAACAGATCGCGCTGTACTTGCGGATCATCGAAATGCGGGTGGTTAAACCCAACCGGCGTCGATCCAAAGAATCCGTAGAAATCGATGAGGCGGCGATTATCGACTCTATTCTGCAGATATGAGCCGCGACTTTTGTCGAGATCTACGACGATCTTGAAACCATCCACCAGAATGTGCTGCTCAATCGTGTGCAGGACTTTCGAAGGCGCCATTGCCTTTTCTGCTTCGCGCTTTGGCGTGCGGTTTCGAGTCGGAGGTGTCTCTGCGAGGAGGGGTGCGATACTCATTGTTGAGATTAGCTGCGGCGAAACGCCCGGTCAACAAAGCGACCCGCATGTACTAAACGCGGAATTCTCCGATTCGGAACGATTTTCGACTTCTTCGTCTGGGAGAGTCCGGATAAGAATGGGTGAATAAGAAGCACATGAAAACAATTCGTAAGCTAGCTTACGTCTCGTTAGCCATTGCTGTTGTCGCTATAGATGCAGCAACTGCAGATCGTGAGTTGGAACACTTATTCGCTTCCCTCACCGGCACCGGCGTAAACGGCGGCGGTTTTGTTTATCGATATACGTCAGATGGAATGCAGAGCACGGTCGCATCTGGCGTTTCCCGTCCTAACGGCCTGGCCTTTGACCATTTTGGCAATCTGTTTGTAGCGAGTACGACATTTGATGGGACATCATATCAGGGCACGATTTTGGAGATTACTCCACTTGGCGTGCAGACTACTTTTGCCTCTGTCGACGGCGACCTTTACCTCGCAGGCTTAGCGATCGATAGCTCCGATAATGTGTTTGTGATGGCCCTTACATCGGGTCCCAATTTTGCCTCAATAATTTACAAATTCACTCCTGACGGCGTACAGAGCACGTTCGGCTCCATTCCAACTCCGAGCCAAAGCTTCGGCCTTGCCTTTGATCAGGCAGGCAACCTCTTTGTAGCTGATACTTTTAATCAAACTGTCTTCAAGTTTGCACCGGACGGCACAAGGAGTGTGTTTGTTGGCCCGTCTGCATTTAACCCTGATACAGGACCCGCGGGACTGGCCTTTGACAGGAGCGCCAATTTATTTGTGTCGACCGAGAGCGAGCAGCTACTTATTGGCAATGACACGATTCTCAAATTTACTCCGCAAGGAGTGAGAACCACGTTCGCAACAGAACTTACTTATCCAAGAGGTTTGGCGTTTGACAGAAGCGGCAATCTCTTCGTAGCCGATGTCAACGGGATTGGGTCTGGAGAGATTTTGAAGTTTACGCCGGAGGGCAACAGAAGTGTTTTTGCCGTTGTGCCTGCTAAATCTAATACGGATCCGCAGTTCCTCGCGTTCCAACATTTGCCAACTCCGCGCCCGCGTCCATCGCCCCGTCCGAGGCTATCAGCGGAACGCTAGAAAATAGCCAGGGCACACGGGCGTAGTAGTTAGACTATGCCCTGACGCAGCAGCTCGTGTTTTCCGGCGAGCAACTCCTGCACAAGATTGTAACCGCGTTTATCCGCGTTGTGCGCAGGCGCCGGCGAAATGATGATCGATTCGCATCCGGGCGGAGCGGCAAAAATAATCTGCGACGGAAAGAATTTCATCGGCTGGTTTCCCCTGACCGAGCAGCCATTGCGCATACGAACACGTGGCGCTAATCGCGAACAATTCGGTGGCGATACCCACGAAACGCGAGAGCAGCAGTTGTTCGCGATCAAGTTTCGGACCGAACCGGGCCATGGCATGAAACAAACCGCGGGCGAGCCGTTTGCTTGTGCGCGCCGCATAATCAACATGACCATGCAATGTGCCGTGCAAATTGTCGATCTTGCCCGCGCCGGTGGAGAACCACTGACGCGGGTACCAGCCGGCGTAAAATTTTCCGGAACTGAACACTGCTTTCATTCGATCAGACATTGGCAACGTGGTGTTGAAAATTGCGCCACCAACTTTCAAATGAGGATCAAGCGCCTCGCGCGCGATGAACAAACGCATGATCTCGCTCGAACCTTCGAAAATCGTGTTGATCCGGCAGTCGCGCAGGAAACGCTCCACTGGAATCGCCGGTTCGCCGCGACCTTCCAACGATTGCGCAGTTTCATAGCCGCGCCCGCCGCGCACCTGCATTGCATCGTCTGCAATTTTCCAGGTTGTTTCCGTACACCACATCTTGCACATCGCGGTCTCGATTCGCAGATCGCCGACCTTGCGATCGACTAACCCCGAAGTGAGAAATGTGATCGCCTCCATCGCGAACGTGTTTCCCGCCATTTCTGAAATTTTCCCGGCGATGGCTGAGTGTTTCCCGATTGGTCCACCCCATTGAATTCGTTCGCTCGCCCATTTGCGTGAAATTTCGAGCAACCGTTTGCACAACCCGACGCACGCCGCCGGGATGGTGAGGCGACCCGTGTTTAGCGTCGTAAGCGCGACTTTTAACCCCTGCCCTTCCTTGGCGATCATGTTTTCGCGCGGCACGCGTACGTTCGTGAATTTCACGATGCCGTTGTAGAGCGCGCGCAGACCCATGAACCGACAACGATAAGTGATCTCCACGCCGGGCCAGTCTACGTCGACGATGAAGGCAGTGATTTGTTTGCGTTCCTTGCCCTTCACGATTTTAGGCGGCGTGACAGCCATAACCACAAGCACCCCAGCCTTGATCAGGTTTGTGCACCAGAGTTTTTCGCCGTTCATAATGAACGCGGAACCGTCTTCGGTCGGCTCGGCCCGGCAACTCATGTTCGCGGGATCCGACCCGGCATTCCATTCGGTCAACGCGAATGCGGAAATTTCCTTTCGCGCCACGCGCGGCAGATATTTTTTCTTTTGCTCTTCGGTGCCGAAAAGCAGCAAGGGTTGCGGGACACCGATGGATTGGTGAGCCGAAACGAGAGCGGTTAAATTTTCGTCCCAGCTTCCGAGTAACATCGCAGCCCGGCCATAGTTGACCTGAGACAAGCCGAGCCCGTCGTATTGTTTCGGAATTTTTACGCCGAACGCGCCCAACGCGAACAGCTCCTCAATGTTTTTCTGCGGAATTTCGCCGGTGCGATCGACCTCGTCGGCATCTACATTCTCACGCAAATACTTCTCCAGATTCGCGAGAAATTCCTTTCCAGCCTCGCGATCCTCGGCGCTTTGCTCCGGCCATGGATAAATCCGATCGAAATCGTAACGTCCGATGAAAAGATTGCTCGCGAAACTGCCGCGCTCGTCCAGCGGATCGCGCGAGGCCTCGGCAAGCTCGAGCGCTTCGCGCTTGCCTTTGGACATCTTCGAGGTGTCGATGACGCTGGAAGGCGCAGGCTTTTCTACTTTTGCTGTCGTTTCCTCAGCGATTTGTTTTTCGGGTGCTTCCAGCGGGGATTTCATATCATCAGTATGTCATTCCGATCGGAGTCGAGGAATGCTGTGGCACTCCGTGCTTAACTCTGCGGGATGTCTCGACTTCGCTCGACATGACGGAATGAAATTACCCGGCATAAAAATTTGTCCCGTCACGCGCATGTTTCTTCAATATTTCGCATGGAGTAAATTTCTTTTCAGTTCGGGCCAGCCGTTCCAATTCCTCGACGGTCTTCTTTATCCCAAAATGTTCCGCAAATCGCAATGGCCCCCCACGGAACGGCCCAAAACCGGTTCCTAAGATCATCCCGTAATCCGCATCCTCGGGAGAATCGACGATTCCCTCTTCCACGCAACGCGCGGCCTCATTCACCATTAGAAAAATGAGCCGGTGACTCAGCTCTTCACCTGTAGCCGGCGGCGTTGACGCCGGCTCTGGACGCGGTGACACAGCAGGGCGGCTGGGGTCGGCGCCGCCGGCTACGACGCCGCGCCGCCACTCCTCAAGCGAGTCGTTAGGCGTCTGCTTCTTGCCTTCGTATTTGTAAAAACCTGCGCCCGTTTTGCGGCCTAGCATCTGCTGGTCGCGCAGCCAGAGCAAGACACTTGGCACGTGATCGCGCTGCCCGTAAGCCTTCTCGAGTGTGTTGCCGATATCGATAGTGATATCCACGCCGATTTCATCGATCAATCGCAACGGTCCCATTGGCATCCCCCATTCCATCAGCGCGCGATCGATTCGCTCCGCGTCCACGCCTCTCTCAAAAAGCTCAGCAGCATCGAGCAAGTACGGAAACAAAACGCGGTTCACCAGGAAGCCGGGGCTGTCGCGCACAATGACCGGCAGTTTTCCGATCTGCCGCACAAAAGCCAGGCTCCGGTCGCGCGTTTCGTCGGATGTTTGCTTCGCAATAACAACTTCCACCAGTTTCATCCGGCTCACCGGATTAAAGAAATGCAATCCGATCACGTGCTCAGGCGAAACCGTTACTTCGGCCAGTTCGCTGACAGACAGCGCTGAAGTATTTGTCGCGACGATGGTCTTCGGGCCGGCTTCCATCGCCAGTTCGCGGAAAACTTCTTTCTTGATCTCCATCTTCTCAGAAGTCGCTTCAATGACGAATTGTACATCCCGCAACTCCATGGGCGCGGTGGAACCACAAATGCGGGCGCGACCCTGTTTCGCCTTTTCGTCAGTCATCAAACCCCGCTTCACGGCGTCGCCGTAAATTTTTTCGATGTTTGCCAATCCGCGATCAATCTGTTCGCGCGCGACGTCACGCAGAATCACGGTGACGCCACGGGAGCTGAGCCATTGCGCGATGCCTGAACCCATCACACCGGCACCAATCACCGCGGCGTGCACGATTTTTTCGGACGGCGTTCGCGACGTTCCTTTCTTGTATTTCTCCGCGAGAAAGAAATTGCGAATCAGATTTTGCGTCGACTCTGTCTTGCCAAGCTCCACAATCCCATCAAGCTCCAAGCGCAACGATTCATTGGGCGAAATCGACTGGGTTTTGTTGATGATTTCGTAAGCACGTGCGAGCGCAGGATTTCCGCTTTGTTTTGGTGGGCCGACCTGTCGTGAGCCCGAGGTAGCAGGACCTCCGCCCTCTAACTTGCGTTTCCCAGCGCGCAGCTTTTCACGTGCGCGATCGAGAAGCTGATCGGGCGGCGCGATCTCATCGACCAGTCCGATTTTCAAAGCTTCCTGAGCGGAATAAAGTTTGCCTTTCAAAATCACCTCAGCCGCCTTTTCAGCGCCGATCAACCGCGGCAATCGTGTGCACCCGCCCCACGCGGGAAGAAGTCCTAATCCCGTTTCGGGCAAACCGATCCGTGTTGCCGGAGCATCTGATGCGACGCGATAGTCGCAGGCCAGCGCAACTTCATAGCCGCCGCCGGCCGACGCGCCATGAATGGCGGCTACCGTTGGAATTTTAAGATTAGCCAGGCGATTGAAAACCTGTTGCCCGGGCTCAATAAATTCGCGCATCTCGCCGGTTTTCGCTGCTTGTAACAGCGTTTTCAGATCCGCACCCGCGACGAAAATGGATTTTTTTGCCGATGCGATGATCAGACCTCGCAGCGAAGCATCTTTCTCCACAGCATCGAGGTGCTCATTCAAGTCATCGAGAGTAGCGGTGTCGAAAACGTTCGCGCCAGATTCGGGACGATCGAACGTGAGCACACAAATCTGATCATCACCGGTCTCGCGCCGAATCATTGGAGCGGTAGCAACTGTGGGCATTAACTTCAATTTTGGAACGTTTCCGGCAAATGCCAAGAGGAGAAGCACTGGAGTAGCGGAGTAATCGAGTGATGGACACTGATGAGACACTTACGACCAATGCGTTCGTGACATTACTCCATAACTCCACCACTCCATTATTCCATCGCTGCTCCGTTGCCTTCGGAGAGCGTGAGTGTTAAAACTCGGCGGCAGTCGCGGCTGAAACAAGAGTTATGGTCGGCAAGATTTTAGAACCAGAGATCAGGAGCATGATCGAGGCGCGCAATTTCGCGGCGCTGCGTGAAGTGTTTCGCGAATGGCCACCCGCTGATGTCGCCGAAGTGATTCTGGATCTGCCGGAAGACGAACAAGTCATCATCTTTCGGGTGTTGCCGCACGATCTGGCAGCGGATGTTTTTGAATATCTCGACTTCGAGGCGCAAGAGCAGTTGCTGCGCGCCATGGCACACGAGCAGGTCGTCGGGATTCTAAACGAGATGGCGCCGGACGATCGGACGGCGCTGCTGGAGGAATTGCCTAGCGCGGCCGCGCGACAACTAATCCGATTGCTCACCCCGGAAGAGCGACGCGTCGCTACGGCGCTGCTCGGTTATCCCGAAGACAGCGTGGGCCGTTTGATGACACCGGATTTTATCGCGGTGCATGAAGACTGGACCGTGCAGCAAGTGCTCGATTACGTGCGCGAACACGGCCGCGACAGCGAGACGCTAAACTTCGTTTATGTTGTCGATGACCGCGGAAAATTAATCGACGACGTGCGGATGCGCGAGTTCCTGCTCCGGCCACTCACGGCGAAGGTGAGCGAGATTCGCGATCAGACCTTCGGCGCGTTGAATGTCACTGATTCGCAACAGGACGCATTGAATGTTTTCCGCAAGTACGATCGCGCCGCTTTGCCAGTAGTCGATTCAAACGGCGTAGTCGTGGGGATCGTCACAGCCGATGACATGCTGGACGTTGCCGAGGAAGAAGCGACCGAAGACATCCAAAAGTTCGGTGGGATGGAAGCGCTTGAGGAGCCCTACATGCGCATTCCGCTATGGCGCATGATCCGTAAGCGCGCCGGGTGGCTCATCATTTTGTTCCTCGGGGAAATGTTAACCGCGACAGCAATGGCAAGTTACCAGGAGGAACTGGCGAAGGCACTTGTGCTGGCGTTGTTCCTGCCGCTCATCGTTTCAAGCGGCGGCAACTCTGGATCACAAGCTTCGACTTTGATGATTCGCGCCATGGCTTTAGGCGAAGTAAATTTGCGCGATTGGTGGCGAGTGATGAGTCGAGAAGTGCAGGCTGGCCTTTCGTTAGGCTTGATTCTGGGAGCCATCGGCGTTGTTCGCGTAGGTCTATGGGCGATCATCGGCGAACAATATCTGCATCGACAGCCGTACGGTCCGCATTGGCCGCTCGTCGCCCTCACGGTCGGAATTTCGCTCGTCGGTGTCGTAATTTGGGGAACGCTTTCCGGTTCCATGCTTCCCTTTCTTCTGCGCAGAATCGGAGCCGATCCGGCGACGTCGTCTGCGCCGTTCGTTGCAACTTTGGTCGATGTAACGGGCCTAATTATCTATTTCAGTATCGCGCTGGTGATTATGCGCGGCGTGATGCTGTAGCCTGCATTCTGTTCCGATGCGTTGACACTCGTCGGCAGTGTGTGACATTCGTGTCATGAGTGAAACACTCAGCATCCGCTTACGACCCGAAGAGAAAGCCCAGTGGGAGCGTGCCGCCGCCGCTGTAAAGGAAACAGTCGCAGAATATGTACGCAACGCCGTCCGCCAACGCGGTCAGTGCTGCGCATGGGACAAACATCTTGGATCTGCCGAAGCAGCCGTTCCGCCACCGACCAATTCCAATATTCGCCAGGCTTTTGCTCGACGGCGTACACGCAGGCGATGATTTATCTTCTGGATACCGGACCCCTCGTGTCAGCGCTCGCGCGCGAGGAAGCACAATTTGGCCGTTGGGCCAAGGAGATGTTACGCCGTCTTCCAACTCCGCTCTACACCTGCGAGCCTGTCCTGACAGAAGCTGCGCATTTTCTGGGGAGCGGCGATGCTGTTCTCGGAGCAGTTGCGGATGGCCTACTGCTTTGTCCGTGGGACCTCTGCGATCATCACGCGCGTGTCCGTGAATTGATTCGCAAATACGCCGATCAACCAATGGACTTGGCGGACGCGTGTATGGTCGCGATGAGTGAGCAATGGTGGGATTGCAAAGTTGTTACTGTCGATGCCAGCGACTTCAAAGTTTACCGACGCCGTGGTCGCCATGTTATTCCTTTGCTAACGCCCGTTGCATAAGATTCTTCGATGCGGAGTGGTCGCTGGTCGCGCGAACGTTCGCGTCAACTACAATCGAGTGAGTTCTGCGATGACTTTCTCCATACCGCTAACCACTAGCGCGAACCGATCGTAATCAAGTTTGTCAGGAGTGTCGTTGGACGAGTGATAGTACGGATAACGAAATGGCGCCGTGTCAGTGACCATGATGGCCGGGTAACCCTGCTGCCAGAATGACCATTGGTCCGACCAACTCACACCGGGGATAAACGCTGGAAGCGAGGCGCCTTCAGATGGGATCTTTGCGTGTTTGCGGAATAGCGCGATAACACGACCTAGCAATGCACGTGAATGGACGTTGCTAACGAAACCGATGAAGTTGCCGACTTTCGGATAAAACAGGCCGAGGCCCGGCGACGGATACGTTTGCGAGTTCGGCGCATCGGAAAAGTAACCGATCGTCTCCAGACTGATCATCGCGGAGATCTTGTCTCCGCGTTCTTTGCATCTGCGGGCATAAACCTGACTGCCCATTTCACCCGACAAAAAGTAAGGCGGCTCCTCATTCACGAATGCGACGAAGCGCAACGTTTGCTTCGGCTTTGCGCTGGCGAACCGCCGTGCCAAGGCGACCATTGCAGCCACGCCGGTGCCGTTGTCGTTTGCGCCGGGTGAGCCGAAGACGGAGTCGTAATGCGCGCCAATCACGATGATCGGCGGCGCACTAGAGACCGCCGCCTTGGCCGCCGTAGCTTCAGCGGAGGCGGCTCCTTGCAGGCTTCCCGGAATTTCTGCTTCAATATTGTGGCAGGCTTGTCCGCGGATGTCGTAGCTGTCTCGGCGAGTCCGCAGCCCGGCTCGCGAGAACGAATCTTCTATGAAATCGGCAGCGGCATTGAGCTGTGCGTAATGCCTCATGTTGCGCTCACCGATTTCTCCCGCGAGCTTCTGCACATTCGCGCGGAGCTCTTCGCGCAACACAACTTCATCCGGCGAGAGCGGTCCCGCCTTGGAAACATTCTTCCCGGGCATCCTCATTCCAAACCACCAGAGTAACATCAGAACGGCGACGGCGACGATGGTGATGCGCAGCGCGCTGAAGAAGATTCGTCGGTACACGTTAGCTTAAATTACGAAAGCCGTGTCCTTATTGAAAACGTGTTCGCGCTGCACTTCCGGGTAGCGCACGCGTCTCGCGTGCTGGTTTCGGCGTCGCGCCGAAACAGCTTTCATAAGACGCATCAGCCGCACGGAAGGAGGAATTACACGAAAAGTCCGCGATGGCGAGGACGCCATCGCCAGCACGCGAGACGCGTGCGCTACCCAGACGCATCGCTCACGCGAGCTTCTTGCGGAAACGCAGAGCGCACAGACTAAAGAGCAGGTTCGACATGATAATAAGCACTAACAGGTTCGGCCAGTATTCGAAAAAATTTGCGCCGCGCAGAATGATGGCGCGCATGAGTGCAATGAAATACGTCGTGGGAAACAGCGCACCGAGTGCATAAAAAATCCACGGCATGGTCTCACGCGGGAAAATGAACCCAGAAAAGAAAACGCTCGGCAACAGGAACACCATCGACATTTGCAGCGCCTGCATTTGGTTTTCGGCTCTGGTGCCGACGAGCAAGCCCAGGCTTAGCAGCGCGAACACATAGACCAGCGTAGAAAACATCATGGCGAATACACTGCCCTCGATGGGAACGAAAAACACGAAGCGCATGATGCTGAACAAGACAATCGACATAGTCATGCCAATGCACAGATACGGAACAAGCTTACCGAGCATGAGCCCGGCGGGGCTCAATGGGCTTACTAGTAATTGTTCAAGCGTGCCGCGTTCGCGTTCGCGGACCAAAGCCATGGCCGCCGCAACCGTTGTTCCAATTTGCAAGACGACGCCGATCACGCCGGGCACAAAAAAATTCGGAGCGCGCATAGCCGGGTTGTAAAGCATCTGAGGCCGGACATCGATTGGCATTCCTTTCCGGCCAGTATCGCGCATCAGCGATTCCATTGATTGCGTCAACGCCACGCCGAGGCCGGTTTGGAGCGCCTGCAATGCGGTGGTGGAATTGGATCCGTCAACAAGCAATTCCACCTGTGCGGAGTGACCTGCCATCAGTTCGCGGGTAAAGTTCGGCGGGATGTAAAGCGCGGCGTACGCGCTTCCCTTGCGCATTTCGCTCTTCAACTGATCGAGGCTTGGCACTTCGCCGACCACGCGAAAGCTTTGCGTATTGACGAAGCGATCGATCAAAAGCCGGCTCTCGACCGTGCGATCTTCATTGAGAACAAGCATCGCCATGTGCTTCACATCGTTGTCGAGCGCATAGCCGAAGGCGACCATCTCGATCAACGGCGGGAAAAAGAAGAAAAAGAGAGTCAGCGGATCGCGCCAGACGACGATGAACTCTTTGAATAAAATTGCGCCAAGGCCGCGAAACGGTTTGTGTTTCATGGGTGCGCTGCGCTCCGCCCTGTTAAACGGCTTAAACGTTGAATCGTTGAATCGGCATTGTTCACATCGCCGGTTCGCCGTCTCGCCCTTTCGCCGATTCGCATAAACATCATGCTGCTTTTCGTTCAGCAGCGTGTTTGGCCGAGAGCTCCACAAACACGTCTTCCAGCGAAGGACCGATTTCATGAATCTCGGCGTGAGCGACGCCGACTTTGCGCAGTTGTTCGTCGATCTGTGCACGCTTGACTGTTTCATCGACGAGCAAATGCATCGATTGGCCGAAAATTGTGGCGCTGCGCACTCCGCGCATCTCGTGCATGGCGTGGAGTGCCGCGGTCACGTGATCGCAAGTGACGTCAAGCCGACGCGTGCCGGGTGGATTCACGTCCGGCAGTTTTTTCAAATCGTCTGGCTCACCGCACACGATCAATTTCGAGAGGTAGATGTAGCCTACATGATCGCAGCGCTCGGCTTCATCCATGTAATGGGTTGTCACGAATAGCGTCATGCCTTTTCCGGCGAACTCGAAAAGCAAATCCCACAACTCGCGCCGTGCGACCGGATCGATGCCGGCGGTCGGCTCATCAAGGAAAAGCACACTAGGCCTGTGCATAAGCGAACAACCCATGGCTAGACGTTGACGCCAGCCACCGGAGAGCTGGCCAGCGCGCCTGTCGATGTACGGTTCCACATGGGTCGTGGCGATCATTTCGTCCCGCCTCTGGTCTAATTCGCGACCGCTCAAGCCATAAAGTTTTCCTGCAAAGATGAGGTTCTCATTCACAGTCAGCTCGTCGTAGAGCGAAAATTTTTGCGACATATAGCCGATCATTTCCTTAATCGGCTCCAAATCCCGCACGACATCGTGGCCGCCTATTCGCGCCGTGCCCTCAGTCGGCTGCAGGATTCCGCATAGCATCCGGATCACAGTTGTTTTTCCCGAACCATTCGGGCCGAGAAAACCGAAGATAGATCCCTTGCCGACGGTAAACGAAACATGATCGACAGCCGTGAAAGCGCCGAAGCGCTTCGTCAGCCCTTGCACTTCGATCATCGGCTCAGGCATAAACCAATCAGAAGGTGGATCGGCTCGCCGCCGCCTCGGCCCCGCGACAACGTGTTGGAGAGTCGCCGCGGCGACCGTTCCGTCTTTCCCTTCTTTCTGGATTCCTGGCTTCCAGATTTATTCATCGGCTTTTAGATTCATTTCACATTTGGAAAGTAAACATCCGCCGCCATGCCTGCGCGCAAACGATCGTCGTCGCTCGGCAATCGAATCTTGACGCCAAACACCTGTTTGATGCGGTCAGCGACGGTTTGCACATTGCGCGGCGTAAATTCGGCCTGCCGATTGATCTGCTCGACAACGCCATCGAAATCGGTGTGCGGGAAAGAATCCACGCGGACGCGGACGTGCTCGCCCAGCTTGATCAAACCCAGCCAGGATTCAGGGACGTAAACCCGCACCCAGAGATGTCCGGTCAGTAACAGCGTGGCCGCCTCGCGATTGGCCGGCAGCACATCGCCCACTTTTACGCTGAGCACCTCGAGAATGGAATCCGCCGGCGCGATGATCTGCATTTCGGCCAGCTGCGAATCGATATCCGCCAGTTGCGCACGCGCTTGTGCGACGCGCATCTTCGCCGCCGCCACATTTTTCTCCTGCGCTTTCGCCGCGCTGCCGGCGCGCTCTGCATCAGTCGCCGAAACGACTCTGCGATTGAGCAAATCCTTCTGGCGCCGCGCGTCATCGTGCAAGAACACCAGTTGCGCTTCTTGCGCGTCGGCATCGTGAACAGCCGTGTCGATTTGCGCAGACGCAAGATCGCGACGCGCTCGCAGCTCCGACGCATCCAGTTGCACGATCACCTGACCTTCGTGCAAGCGATCGCCTTCCCACGCCAAAATTTTCTCGACGCGGCCGCCAGACCGCGGGCCCACGTGTGCTTCATCCACTTCGATCGTTCCGGATACGGCGTTTTTTCGCGTCCCGCAGCCCGCCAACAAGAGCAGCAATGCAGCAGCTCCCGGGACTAGTGACTGTGCGCAGCGCCTAACGAACAGTGCCGCATGTTTTCTTCCTTTTGGTGTAAGCGCACCTTGGAGAACAATTTTCAGGATTCCGGCGAAACCTTCCTTCGGCATCATCCCGAGCTTTTCCATCTTCGCCGGATTCATGATGGCCTGAACAATCGCCAGCAAAATCTCGATGATAAGGTTCGCCCGAACATCTTTTCGCACCATTCCCGCCCGTTGCCCGGCGAGAAGAAGGTTTCCAAAATACTTCTGAAACAAAGCAGCCCGGCGGCGCTCGATACCTTGAAACACGTGCGGCGCTTTCTGACGCATATCACGCACGAACGGCGGCTTTATCTCATCCAATTCGCGTTGCGTTCCGGCCAGCAACTCGCGCAAAGTCGCCGGAAAATCGTGCGGTTGTGCGCGAGTCACTTCTTTCAGCATCGTCTCCACACCTTGGAATTTGTCGGCCAGCACAGCCTCGAGCAGATCGACCTTGCCCGGAAAATGAGCATAAAGTGTCTTTTTGCTGATCCCCAATTCATCCGCCAGATCGTCCATGGTCACACTGCGGAATCCGTGACTGAAAAAGTGTGCTCGCGCCGCATCCACTATTCGTTGTCGAATAGACGAGTTCTCTCTGCTTCCCGGTCGCGATTTGTTCGTGCCCTTCATTAGCGTCGTTTGGCAGCAGCCATGGCTTCAGTTATCCGATCAGGCTCGCAGGGAGATATGAGCGTAACGATTACCGTCACCGTGGAAACTATTATGGTATATTCGGTTTCCACAGCAACAAAATACTTTTAAAATATCTCGGCCTTGAGGGAAACTCTGCTGGCAACAAGCAGGAAAAGAAACCGGGCAAGAAAGCTGCCTGGATACGATCCGACCACAGAGCACATGCCTCGTACGAAACCGTCAGCGGATACCCCACGCTAATGGTCCAAGGTCACTACTGATCGGCACAAATCACGTACAGAAGCGATAGCAGAGATCTTGCGATCTATCGAAGAAAGTCGCTCATGAATTCATTGCCGCACTCGGTGCGTTGTTGATTAGCGCTGCGGCGACAGCGGCCGATCTCGAATAGCAGCTCAAACGATTTATGACTTCTTTTTTGCAGGACTCTTGGGCGGCGCATCGCCGTGAAAGATCTGCGGGTATTTCCTTATCAGTTCGGCCTTATCATTTTCAGTCCTGCCTTGCAGCAGCATGGCGCGTATGGCTTTCACGCGAGCGGGGGAGAACTCTTTTAGCAGGAGCGAAACAGCGCCCTGGTGATCGAGCATTTTCTCCAGGTTTTTGGCGTGCTCCGCGCCGGACTGCCCGGTGAGATCGAGCGACAACATCAAACGCTGCGTGTCTGGGGAATCGCGTTCACTCTGCGTCCCTTTCACCACTCGCAGGTAGTGGAGCCCCATTAAGGGCAACAGCATCGCGGATTCCGTCGTGGGCTTTGGCACTGTCTCCACGAATTCCTTTGCCACATACCCTTGATTGCCTGCGGCATCTTCGATGATGTAGTCGTTTTCCTTCTCGCCGGTGATGGCAAAATATTCCCCTCCGCGCAGCTTAAATGGTTTTCGGCCGGCGGGAACGCGCGTGACAAACATGTATCCACCAACGTTTTCATCCACCAGGCGCCCGCAGGCATTTGCTTTTGTTAAGACCTGAGTGAAATCGGTCCGCTTGCCCGTCCGAATAGCGGATGATTTGGAATGTGTGACGGTGCCGCTGTCCGCATTGGAAAACGATTTTTCTGCTTCGGAAATCCGCCGAGCGCTTACGAGTTTCTTGATGTCTATAATGGAACCGTCGTGAACTTCGGCAGCCCCGCCGTCAAACTCACCAAATGCGAACACCGCCCGCAACGCGGGAAGGTACCCTGATTCTGCGTCCTTCACGAGCACATAGTAATAAACGCCCAGGGATTCGGCGCTCGAGTCTATCTCACCAGTTGAAAAGGCCGATGGAAATTTGTGAACGAGTCGCCCGGGAATTCTGCCTTTGTTATTACAGCCGTCTTCCACCACATATTCATTTCCTTTCTCACCAACGACCCAGAACCGTTCCAAGGCATACAAACGGAAAGGTTGTTGGCCTTCCTCCACATCTTTGACCAGATAGGACGATTCAGGCTGCTCGTCAGCGAGCCGCGCCTCGACCCTGTCTAGTTGGTCGCCATAGTCGGAGGTGCCGAGAATCTTAGTGGCGTCGGTTATTTCCGCATTCTGCGGATCACGAGTTTTGACGACAAAAATAAACCGAGAATCGAGTTCGGCTGGAGGCTGATCTTTGGAGAGTACGACCGAATCTATGCGTTCTGCGATTATTTTAACAGCAGTCGCATCCACCCACTCCAAAGCCGTGAAGCCCTCATAGACAAGCTTCCGAGGCGTGTGGTCAGGCAAACCGAGCGCTTTCAATTGCGCGGCTTGTTCCTCCTCCATCCGCTTACGGATGGCATCCCGCGGCCACGACACCTCGGCAAACTCATTTCCATCCCATTCGTTGAGCCTCGTTGTCCACGTCCGCGGTCCTGTTTGAAAATTCAGGGCCACATGCTTCGAGTCTCTTGACCAAGCCTGGGGTTGCCGCCGCACGTGCATGGGTGTCAGCGCTTCTTTCGGCGACGGCAGGACAACTCGCCTTGAGGAGATTTCGACGACGTCAATCGCGGAAACGGCGTCCTCTTCCGGTTCTTCGGTTTTTGCAGCGCCCGCGAACGCGTCTCGAAACCCGAAACGTCCGTCCGGCGATTCGTCATAAATTTGATAATCCGGATTGGCGGCATTTGCGAGGACCGCAACCGCGCACACCGTGAGGACGAACAGGGATTGGTTCAAACAACAGCAAATAAATCCTACTGATCTGATCACGCCGATCTCACGTTCTGCAATGTTTCGCCACGATGCACAAGCAAACAATTCCAGGCAAACAGCTGCCGCCCAAGGTAAAAACGCACTTTGTGAACATCAAGACAGCAGCAGCACTATTTGGTTTTCTTGCGCCATTGAGCGCGGAAACGGTCAGCGCGGCCGATCTGCACCCGATCATAGAAATCGACACAGGCTACTTTTTCGGCGGAAGCGAAAACAGAAAATGGATCAAGGCTGACCAGGCAGCTAAATCGACAGGCAAGAAAACAACTTACCAAGTTTACAGCCTAACGAAACAGGCAGGCCAAATCACAGCAGGCAAACCAAAATCTGTTGACGAACCGTGTCCTGACACATTGATGGTCTCGCTCTCGTCGAAACCCAAAGATGGCGTGATCGGATTGGCCGCGACATGGAACGCGTTGCCGAGGAAGCCCGTAATCGCTGATGCCACTCAGTCCGTTTACGTGGAGGCAGTCCGCGATTTCTTGAAAGCGCGCGGAATCGCAGATCCCAAAGTGCAAATCACACGGATCCTGCGCGTCGATTTGGACGGGGATGGCGAAGAGGAAGTGCTGATCAGCGCGACAAATTATTTTTCCGAAGACAAATCGGACCATTCAGCAGCGCCGTTCCCGGAGGCGCCAATAGACTCTCCGCGGCCTGGAAGTTATTCCATCGTCATTTTGCGACGCGTAGTCGCCGGCAAAGTTCAAACGCAACTTGTGACCGGCGAGCTTTACTCGAAGCCGGACGAGCCTGTCGCTCCGAACGTGTACCAGATCGCCGCGGTCCTTGATCTGAATGGCGACGGCAAACTCGAAGTGATCGTCCACTCGGTTTACTACGAAGGTGGCCAAACGACCATCTTCCGCTGCCAGCCGGACAAGATCGAAGCGGTGCTCTCGGTCGAGTGCGGAGCATGAGAGATCGTAAGATTGGCGGCTGTTGACGGCTTGGAAGCCGTGAAGCCTTTTTGGCCAAATTCGCTGTGCACAATACGCGAATTCTTTTAATAAGAAGTCGTGGAATTGCTCAGTGCGTTAAAGAAACATTTCGGCTACGACCAGTTCCGGCCGTTGCAGCGGGAAATCATCGAGGATGCACTCGCTGGGCAGGACGTGTTTGTGTTGATGCCGACGGGCGGAGGGAAGTCGCTTTGTTTTCAACTGCCAGCATTGATGCGCGATGGGTTAACGATCGTCGTGTCGCCGCTCATTGCGCTAATGAAGGATCAGGTTGACGCGCTGCAGACCAGTGGAATTCCGGCAACGTATTTAAATTCAACGCTGGATCGGGACGAAGCAAAGGCGCGCTGGCGCGGCTTGCATCGCGGTCAATATCGAATGCTCTACGTCGCGCCTGAGCGACTAATGCTGGACACGTTTTTAGAGCGTGCGCTCAACTGGAACATTGCGCAATTTGCCATCGATGAAGCGCATTGCATCAGCGAATGGGGCCACGATTTTCGGCCTGAATATCGCGAGCTTAAGAAGCTGCGAAAACATTTGCCCGATGTGCCGATCATGGCGCTCACCGCCACCGCGACGGAACGCGTGCGCGCCGATATCATCAAAGAATTAGATTTGCGCGGCGGGCGCGCTTACGTCGCCAGCTTTAACCGACCGAATCTGGCGTATCGTGTCGTTCCGAAAACGGCGCCGTACGAACAACTTCTCGCTTTCATCCGCAGTCGGCCTAACGACAGCGGCATCGTTTATTGCGCCAGCAGAAAAAGCACCGAATCAGTGGCGCGAAATCTCCATGAAGATGGCGTCATCGCAAAACCATACCATGCAGGTCTCACATCTGCAGAGCGCACCAAACATCAGGAAGCGTTTCTGCGCGACGATGTACGAGTGATCACTGCCACGATTGCGTTCGGAATGGGCATCAATAAACCGAATGTTCGTTTTGTCGTGCACTATGATCTTCCGAAAAATCTGGAGAGCTATTATCAGGAAACAGGCCGGGCAGGGCGTGACGGATTGCCCAGCGAATGCGTGCTGCTTTTCAGCGCCAGCGATGTGGCCAAGCAAATCCACTTCATCGAGGAGAAAAGTGAGAACGAAGCGCGCATCGCGCGGGCGCAACTTCAGCAAATGGTGCATTACGCCGAGACACGCGAATGCCGGCGCGCGGTGCTGCTCGGTTATTTTGGCGAAACATACGCGGAGTCCTCATGCGAAGGCTGCGATAACTGTCTCACGCCGCGCGAGACGTTTGATGGCACAATTCCGGCGCAGAAATTTCTCTCCTGCGTTCATCGCATTCACGCAAAAAGCGGCTTCAGCTTCGGATTGAATCACGTTGTCGATGTTCTCCGTGGCGCAGATACCGAAGCGATCAGGCAACGAGGTCACAATGAGCTTTCGACTTACGGCATTGGGCGGGATTTGAAACGCGAAGCATGGCAGGCAATCGGCCGCGAGCTGCTGCGTTTGGAGCTCATCGAATCCGCGCCGGGCAAGTTTGCCACCTTATCGCTCACGCCTGCGGGTCTGGAGGCATTGCGCAAGCGGACGTCCATTACATTAACCAAGCAAATCGACATCGCTGAGAAAGCCGCGAGAACCCGGCCAGGCGCGCTCGAATGCGACGAAGCGCTTTTCGATCGCTTGCGCGGCCTGCGTCGCAAGGTCGCCGACGAACGCGGGGTACCGGCTTACATCATTTTTTCCGATGTATCACTTCGCGAGATGGCGAGAAATTATCCGGTAACCGCGGGCGAGTTCCGCCGCATTGCTGGCGTAGGCGAGCAGAAACTGAAAGACTTCTCCGAACCCTTCCTCGCCGAAATTCGGGACTACCTGGGGAAGAATGAGCGCCGAACATTTTCCGACGGTAATGATTCGGTTGTTCCGCAACGGCGGTCGCGTTTGAACGACAGTCAGACCGAAACGTTACGACGGTTCCAAAGCGGAGAATCCGTGGAACAAATCGCGCGCGCCAGAGGTTTTGTGCGCAGCACGATTTACACCCATCTGTTGGCCGCCATCGAATCCGGCAAGCTCCCGCAGGCACGGGAGCGGTTGTTCACGCCCGCGCAAGAGAACGAAATTGCAGCCGCATTTCGCAAGGTGCCCGACGGAACACTTGCCGATATCAGCGCATTGCTCGGCGGAAAATACGACATCGGCTTGCTGCGCATTTTCCGGGAAGTTTACCGCGACCGATCTCGTCCTAGAGCATTTTGAGAAATCTTGTAGCCACCGGCCTATGGCCGGTTCACTCGGCACTGCTTTCGGATTCCGGGGAGGACGGCCCACAGGGCCGTGGCTACAGCGGCCACAGTTTCATTTAAAATGCTCTAGTTCGCAGCGACAGGCTCAACCGGCGGCGGTGCCGGGAGTTTGAAATGCAGTTGGTCGCTTAAGTAGCTTTGGAGGTAACGCAGCGGATGCGCTCGATCTTTCGTGGCGGCGCCGACGTATGCGGCGAGATACGGAATGCAAGCCGGATGGTCTCGAATGGCTGCGAGAACTTGCGGCCGGTGTTCGACATTGGCGAGCTCGGCGAAGATATTTGCCAGCCGCGTCTCCGCGTCGCCTAACAGATCACCACTGACGTGATCACTAATCTGTGCCAGCGTTAGATCGAGCGCTTTGCCCCAGTCGCCGATCCGCCAAAAGGTCGCGGCCCGCATATCACGCACGTCGGCAGCGTATCGTCCGCGGGGGAATTCGCGGTCGTAATCGTCCAGAGCTTGCATGACGCGCTTCGGATCGAACGGCTCTACGCGATGTGTTTTCTGGACGACATCGACCAAACGATATTCTTCGCTTCCGGATGGCGCGGCCGTGTCGCAAAGAATGTACGGACAGGAGAGCGAGTAAATCGCGCGCGCCAGAACAAACGTTGCTGCTTCGCGTTTGTGGCTGCGCGGATATTTGGCCAGAAAATCGCGCGTCATTTTTTCGATTTTTGGAAAATCACGAGAATAATACGTGACTCCATCCAATTCTTTGCCGCCGGGGATATCAGTTTTCACTTCGATCCGTTTGCCCGCGACCAGACCGATGCGGCAAAAATCCAGATAATCGTGGAATGATTGCAGTGCGGGATTTTTCTCGACCTCATCAATTTCTGCTGCGACCGCGTCATCGCTGTCTGGCACGGAAATATCCGGATCGACGGGCGAATCGGGCCAATGCGTGCGATGCAAGAGATCGAGGCGAAGGTTCACATACGCGACGCGCGCAGCCTCGTCGGGGAGATTGGGTTCGGCGAGAAATTGCGCGAGGTCGTCCAGGCAATTCGCCAGAGTAACGTCTTCGCGCGCGCTGATGTTCTTGCGGACCAACTGCTGAAGTTCTTTCACTTCGGCAGCATCCGCTGTATGACGCAGCTCCTTCACGTGTGTGTCGACATGATTCCACACGTGATCGGGTTGCTCTTGTTCCTCGGAACTCCCGCTGGCATTTTTCCGGGTCAACGCGTCAAAGGCATTCTTATCGGAGATCGGATAGCCCAAAGGCGCGGCACTATCGTCGCACTCAACAACTGCCGTTTGGTCAGATTGTGCAGAGACGTCGTAGATTGTTTCCTCCGACTTCTCTTGCTCAGGTGGCAAACTCCAATACGCGGCGAAGCGTTGCGCTTCCGGCGAGTTAGGCGACTCCGCGCGCAGTTTGTCGTAGATCTCGCGTGACACAGCTTCGAGCTTGATCTCGCGCGCGCGTTGCTCGGCGTAGAGCGAGAAGCGCGCAATTTGAGGTAACGCCTCCAATGCTTTCAATCGCGCTTTTGCCGAGAGCGGCGTTCCAGGAAGAGCGCGCGCAGCGCGCATCCACCAGCGCGATGCGTGGTGTAGTTCGTCGCGGTCGTCGAGTTGATCTTCGACATTGGGCAGGCCCAGCGTATGACCATTCTCGCGCCGCAACAGCCCGGAAACTGGCGCCTCTTCGTGCAGATCCGTATCGAGTGGAGCGCGTAAAAGCAAACCGCGTGCCTCCGCCCAAGTGTCTCCGAGTTTCAGCATTCGCTCCGCTTTTTGTTGCGGCGTGCCGTCCTTGTCGTTGGTCAGTTGCTCCAGCTGGTTGACGATCTGCTGCTTGTGTGGATCGACAATGTATTTCTTTGCTTCAGCAAAATTTTCAGCTGCGAGATAACGCTCCGCGAGGATGGCACGTACCTTGCCCTTGCCAGCAGTGTCCAGATTTTTGTCTTCCGGCGTTGTTAGCAATTCCGGCAACGGCGCGAAATTCAGCAGCGTATCAATAAATTGGTAAATCTGTTCTTCGTCGGCACCCGAGATGTTGCCGTAAACGGCGCTGTCTGCAGCGTTCCAGTGCACTTCACCAGTGGGATACCCTTGGCTGTCTGACATGTACAGACGCGAGGCGATTGGAAATTTGTCGAGCTGACCGTGTCCGGTCGCGCTGTTTTCAGATTCGGAACTGTTCTCATCGCTGTTGCCGTTTCCGGGATTCGGCTCGGCATCGTCTTCGTCACTCGATGCCGATTTATCCTCGTCGGCGCTTTCATCTTCATCACTTGATGCGGAGTTATCCTTATCAGCGTTTTCTTCTGCGGCATGAGACGATTTTTCGTAATTCGGAGAAGCTTTTGCGAGCAAATCGCGCAGCGTAGCGATGGCGTCACCAGCCTGGTGGTTGTCTGCCAATGCGAGGGCCAACCTGACTTTCACACCCGGCGTCATTCGCGATTTCGGGAAGGTTTTCAGAAATGTTTGGAAAGCATCGATTGCTTCGTTCGTTTTGCTGGCGCGTTGCAGCGTGATCGCACGCGCAAATAGCAAATCATCGCTTTGGTTCAATTGATCCGGAGAAATTTGCGAGAGCTGCAGCGCCTGAGCATGATTCCCGCTGGCGCTTGACGCATGCACCAGCATGGCCAGGTAACGCGGCTGCCAGTCAGTTGATTTGTATTTATCCTTTTGTTTGGCAACGGCTGCGGCGATGCGCGGCAAAATAGTCCTGCGCCACTTGCGTACGTCCGCAGGATTGTCCCACTTCCCGTCGTAATTGTCCGCTTCGGGCGAGGCGAGCACGAGGTACGTGAAAGCCATTGCCATGCGCGGATGACGCGCGATGAGTGCGAAAGCGGCGTCGCCTCCTGGCTTTGGCGCCAGGTGCGCAAGCGTTTTCTCGCAGTTATAAATGGCGCTCATGAGCGTTTCCGGATGACCCGGCGTTTCCGCTTGCGCGATGTAATAATCGAGCGCTTTGAGATAATCGTTTGAATCGTAGGCCAGTGCGCCCAGCCAGCCGAGCGCGTCGGCGTCGAACCGGCCATGCGGATAGCGCTTGCGAAGAGCTTCAAATTTCCCGATCGCGATTTTGCGCGCGTTCGCCAGCGTTTCTTCGTTCTCCGCCGCCTCCTGTAATTTGCGCGTGGCTGAGAACGCGCAACGCGCACTCATGAACATCGCCATCTCAGCGCGCGGACTTTTTGGAAATTCTTTCGTCACGCGGTTGAACCAATCCTGACATTCGTCGCGGTCGCCGCCAGCGAATCGCTGCGCGCCGCACAAATACAACCAGTTAGCTTTAATTGCGCCCCTGGCCGATTCCGCGCGTTGCTCGAGCTCGCCGCCGGAAAGATTCCCGCCGAGCCGCTCTAAAATATATTCGCGTGCTGCGCTCGGATTTTCAGCAGAGACGGCGACGGCGTCGCGAACATCGTGCGCGAGGTTGCACGAGTCGCTTCCAGGTGTGTAGGCTGCTCGCGCCTGCGCGATCAAATCGTCTGCAGTTTTCAGCAGTTGTGGCAGCGGCTCTTTGCCGATGCGATCCGCCAGCTCACGTAACTTCGCAGAATCCCACGATTTCGTCGGCGGCTTGATTGGAGATGTTTCGAGAAAAATTTCGCCGAGTGATTTGCCTGGCAAAATAGCGAGCGTCTCCGACAACTTGGCCGGATATTCGTACGAATCACCGCCGGTTGCGTAACAGCTGGTCGCCGCGAGAAAACAAGCCGCGGCAAATACGGCAGTTTTCATTCCAGAGATTTCCACGGGGGCGCTCCTTCCATGTTCAGAATTCGGTAGCGAGTCTGCGTGAAATCCGCTCCTGGCGCGAGCTGAATCAGCCCGGTGCGCAAATTTTCTTTTGCCCGAAGCTGAGCGAACTGGAATCGCAGCCGTGTTGCAAACGGCACTTTCGCCTGTTTCGTGCCTGCGAAGGCATCAATGCTGGCGAAATCGCCGGATTGCGCTTCGCGGAAAATCGGCGTTGGAGCCTCGATTTCCAGCGCGTAACCCCCCGCCTCCACACCGCTGCTCGCAAAGCGCGGCTCGAGATCGCCGTCACTGATATTCGATAACTCGAGCATTTCGGTGTCAGCCGGTTTCCGCAAAATCAATCGTGGCCCCGCTTCCAAATGTGCGAGTTGACGCAGCGACCAGCCGCTGGACGCCGTCGAATCCGGTAAACGGAAAAAGACGACGCCTTGCGCGCCAGCGCGCAAGGCAGAGTTGATCGCCCCTCGCAGCGCGCTGCGATCAACCTCACGCACGATCACTTCGTCGCCGGGATGGATCGCAGTGTTTGCAATCGAAGTCGATCTTGTCGCGCGCAAAATTGACGTGCCGAATTGCCCGCTGTTCGCGATCTGAAAACTCCGATTGAAACAGAGCTCGTCCCAATTCCAGTTACGGATTTGTCCACGTAACTTTTGGTTCGCATCGTAAACGCTTAGTCGCGCAAAAACGGGAAGGCCTGCGCGCCAGGGTTTGCGGCAGGCTCGCCAGCTTTCCATCAACCGCGATATTTTTTCCGGCGATAGCAGCGGCAGAGGCGATTGATTTTTCAGAACCGGTTCCGCTTCGAAATCGTAGAGCATCGGCAGCAGCTCATCGACATTCGATTCCAAAAGTTTCAGATAGTCCGCGCGACTCCAATGCGGCAAAGCCGCGATGCTCAATCGAGGAACAAGGCCGTGAATGCGCTTGAGCGCGCCCGCATAATCGGCGAGCAACCGATCAGGCGCGTCATAATCGAGTTGCAACTCGTCATGGTTCGCGCTCGCCGAAGACAAACTGGCCAGCAGCGCTGTGATCGATGCGTCGGAAAACGGTTGGTGCTCTCTTGAAACCAGCCGCACCACAGGCACGAAACGGATGTGAGAGGCGTTGGACGATGGGAAATTGAATCGCGCTTTCCAATGCCAGGTCTCTCTGGTGTTCTCCAATTCGCCGGCCTGCCAGTAAATCGTATCGATTTTTTGCGCCTCCAACTCCGCCAACTCCTGTTCGTCGAGCGGATCATCGCGTTGCCAAACCCAATAGCGAAGATCGTTCGCGAACGAAGCCAGCGGGATCGCGCTGGCGATCACGGCGCTCGTTAGAATGAGAACGCGTTGCAAACTGTGACGCATTCCATGTCGCTTGTTACTTCTTCTTCAGCTTGCGTAGTGCTTCCTTCGCTGTCTGCGCGTATTGGCCGTTCGGCTCCAATTTCAAAGCTTCCTCGTAATACTTTCGTGCGCTTACAAGGTCTTTCATCTCAGCGCTAATCTGTCCGAGGGCAACCAATGCGGCAGCGGATTTTGGATCGAGCTGGTGCGCTTTTTCGAACGACTCGCGCGCCTTTTGCCATTCCCCGATATCCGCCCAATAACCGGCTGCATCTTTGAAGCCTTGCGGGTCATTTGGATATTGGTCGGTTGCCAGTGTCGAAATTTCGTACCAGCGCTTGTCATCCTCGGCGTTCTCCTTTTTCTCGTAATACGAACCGTATTCGTGCAGCTTGTCCGGAACGAATTTGTCGGCAGGCTTGGTTAGCGGTGCACCTTTTAACCACTTGAGCTGGGTCGGGTGCTCGCGGGCATACGCGACCATCTTCTTCAACGTAGACAATTCGTTCGTCAAAATCTCCGCTCTCCTGATACATGAACGCGAGGCCGCACCAGATATCCAAGTGGTCCGGGAACTTCATGGTCGCTTCCTGAAGAAGATCGGCCGCTCGCTTCATGTTTTCATTGGTTTGCTCGAACGACACGCTACCCGCCAGCTTTCCCTTCTTATCGGTCAACGTAATGTCGCCTGGGCCGGGTTTCTTCGTCGAGATGTTCGTCTGGCGTTGATTAAAATAATAATTCGCGCTCGTGATCCACGCGTCCGGATCGTCAGGCGCCTTTTCCCGCCATTCGGTAAGCAGCGGCTCGATCTGTGCCTCCGCATGTTGATCTAGCAGCTGTCTGTAACGACGAGCGTATTCCTGCCCACTTGCGATCTCTGACTTCGGCTCGACGTACACCAAGGTCTTCAGAACTTTCTCGAGCGCGCCGGAATCTTTCTGGTAACTGGGTTGATCGCGGGATGTGAGGACGATGTAAGCAACTCCCAGCGGAAGTTGCACGTAGCCGACGCGTTCCCACTGAGAATACGTCTTGGTCGCAGGGTATTCGTTGATGAAGTAATCGTGGCCGTCCTTGGTCTTACCCGAAGCGATTTTCTCCCTCGGCGTGCCATGCTTTGCCTTCATTTCTTTGATCGCCGTTGCCACGAATGCGTTTACACCTTCCCATTCCGGGCTGGCGACCTTGGCGTACATCACCGTCTTCGCGTCGGACCACGACGAACCTTTGGGGTAAAGAACGCACGGCAAGTCCTGTCCCTTGCCCGACTCATTGTCGACAACCCAGCCTTCGGGCGCACTAATATTAAAGCCAGCCTTCGGCCCGTAAACACTTCCATCTGGTGACGCTTCTTCACCGAGCAGCGTCCAGCTCGAGGAAACAGCAAGTGCTAGAAGCCCGCAGACGCGCATTATTGCTTTCATATTATTGAATCATGTTACTCGTCAGTCTTTTGTTCCTTAACAGGTTGCGTGCTCAAGACACGGGTTTTGTCGGCGGGTAGAAGCTCGTATTCACCTTCAGCGTTGAACGAAACATCATGGAGCGCGGCCACTGCTCTCATTCGCGAGCGAATTCGTATCATGGGATAGGAACCATCAAACTGCAGGTAACAGAGGTGGCGATTCTAAATAAGCTGAAGATATTTCATTGCCTTGCATTAGCCCGCGATCATTCATTAACGTTATCCAAGCCGACAAATCTCCAGCCACTTTTGGTCAATTCAAAAATGAAGCGAATCGGTGCGTTTTCCTTGTCGTTTGGAGTCTCCTTGAAAGGGCAATAGATGTCATACCGCCGGTCGGATTCTTTTTGCGGTTCGGCGCTTTCAAAACATTGCGCGGCATTGGCCTCGCCTTTGAAAATTTCGTCATAACGGCGCAAGAACTCTTGCCTTGTTCTTTACGGCTTTGACCTCATAGCGCATCGACAGTGGGAACTTCGTCATCTCCGCCACCGCCGCTTTATCGCCAGCAATAACCGCAGATTTAAATTTCTGCCAGAATGCCGAAAAGTCGGACTCCGCAAACGCGTTTGGAAATAACAACAGAATCAAAATGCCGACCAACCAAGTCTGCGCTGCTAATCACCCGCCACGGCCAGCAGGCGCGAATAGACGCGAATGAATTTAATTCCGACGCTCTCACTTTTCCTTTAATCACGGTGTTCTCCTTTCGGTAGAATTTTCTGCGCATTTGATTAACCACGGCTAATGGTGCACGCGGCGAAGGTAAAAGACGATCTCATTGTTCTTCTCCGAGCTCTTTTTTCGATCCCCGATGGGTTCTGCCTTGGACACCTTTAACTGACACCAGAATGAGCGCTCCCAGCAGTAACGATTGAGCAAGACGTTCACTCATTGCTTCTCCGGCACCGGAGCGCCGAGCTCACCATACAAAGAGTAATCGGCCTTTTTGCCGGTGATTTTCAATTGCCAATGAGTAAAATCTTCGGCGCCGTCGCAGCTATTGCCCCGGCCTTGAAACACGAGAGAGTATTTGGTTCGGGCAGTGATTCCGGCCTTAAAAACGCCCGTTCCGTTAACCTCTCCCTCAAAACGCCATTCTTTATAAAGCACTGGCTCAGGGTACCCGGGTTTCGTCCGCCCATCGTGAATGTCGGCTGCATATCTCAACATCTTGGCTGGCAACGGTAAATCGAGTGTGCCGGATTCATCTCCGTTGCCGAACGTCAGCTTCCAAACGTTACCCACGAGCGAGCCAGTCATGGAGTAGCTATCCGCAGGGTGAGCCAGACCTTTAGCGGCTACCTCTGCGTCCGCCTCGCCTGTCCACAGGTCTGCCTTTGTGCCAAATCGGATTCGCTTCATGACACTAAGTTTTAACTCGTCAGGTTTGACGAATTCCATTTGGTATTCACCTGGATGGGCGCAACAAGCACATGCCCAAACATGACTCGGTCGTAAGAGCAAGCTTACGATCGCGACGAAGATGAAAAACGATCTAGCCATTGTCAGTGGTGTTCTTTGAGTTGGGTTCTCCGAGCTTAAATGCGGTTATTTTTTGAGAGCAGCCGCCTCGTCAATAATCGCGGTAAGTACTGCCTTCAATGCGGTGTTATCCTTGGTATAAATGATGTCGTCAATGCGCCATCCGTTTTTCACCTGAATAAGTTGGAAAACTAGTACCTGCTCTTGCTCAGGCTTCCCTTCGTTAAATAATTTGAAGCGTGCTTCGAATCGGCCAGTTTGCGGCGGCGTTGCCTCGCTGATGTGAAGCTTAAAATCGAGGTGGTCGTCGAAGTCCTGAGATCCAAGGATTGGGTCGAATTCGAGTCCACAAAGGTCGCCCTTGGGACAGTCCCGCTCCAGTTGCGCATTCTTTAGGAATAACTTGGTTAGTTCGGGACTAAAATATTGCGACAGCACAGCGCGATTGCCGAGGTTGAGTTCTTTGTGCTCCCACGGCCGGTGAGCCTTGTAAAGCGAACGAATCACCTCCTCTGGGGCGTCCTCCACGCCGACCGCCAATGACGCAACCACCGTTACCAAGGCGAGAATAAGGACTTAGTCATTACCATCAGTTGTTACCTCCTTGTTTGAGATGATCATTCTGGTGTCGATTTGTGAATGGAGCTGAGGGGATCAGCGACCTAGAAGGCAAAACCGCGACGGGTAGCGGCGAGCGAGCGGGGAAGCAAGCGAGTTTCGAATTCGTGTCTCTCATTCTTCGAGATGCACCGAGCCCATGATGTGATCTATCTTCTGCTTTAACTCGGGCGCGGTGTTTAGGTTTGAAGTAAAGGTGATCTCTAACAGCTGACCTTCATAGGAAGTGGTTAGGAAGCGCGTGTAGACGGGGCTGTGCGAGTAGTCTTTCGTTCCTTTTAGCATTGGAACGTAACGCCAGTCGGCCCACTTGCGGCCATCGACGGTCACGATGTCTTTCTTCAGCCATTGAAGGTGAGAATCTTTCGGTAGCCAGTTAAAGCCTTTGCTGTATTCGGCCACGCGCATCTTGAGATAACCGTCCAGTTTATCGGGCGTTAGTCCGTGTGTTCCGCGCAAGACTTCTCCCCACGCGCCATCGGGTCCTGAAAACTTGGCGAGCGTTTTTGGACTTTTCGGGTCGTCAGCATCGCGCGAAAAATCAGGCGGGATGTCGAGTTTCAGCTTGCCGTTCAGCAGACTGACTGTTGTTCCTGTCGCTTCGCCATTCGCGGTGCCGTTTGAATCCCGCGCCGAATCTTCTGTTACTAAAGCCGGGTCCAGTTTTTGGGCTTGTTTGAAATCTGCGTCAGCCCCAGCCCCATCCCCCTTCTCCTTCTTCAGCATCGCCCGATTGTAGTAGGCGCGTGCGTAGTCCGGTTTGAGTTCGATGGCGCGCGTATAATCAGCAATTGCGCCGTCACGATCCTTAAGCTCCGCCCTGGCGTTGCCACGATTGTTGTAAGCGGCCGGATTTGTGGATCCGAGTTCGATTGCTTTGGTGTAATCGGCAATGACGCCAGCCGTGTCATTCTTCAGCCGTTTCGCTTGAGCACGGTTATAATATGGCGCGTCATTTTTTGGATCGAGTTCGGCGGCGCGATTGAAATCAGCTATGGCACCATCCAAGTCATTGTTCTTCGCTTTCTCGATCCCGCGGGCAACGAGATCGCCGTCAGACGCGTCCGGCGCGGCAGGAGCAGGTGATGATTTCGCCGCCTGCTTATCATTGGCTTCCCAGGTGTAACTAACGCTTCCGTCAGGATCGCGCATGAGCCTTGCACCAACGGCCACAGCTCTTGCGGCGGGCTTCTCGCCGATTGGAATCACCTGGACATAAAACGAAACTGGCTCGCCTTCAGTGCGACCCAAGGCGCCCATCTTCTCCAAATCCTCCGAGGCGTGTGCGCCGCTCACGATTTTTTTGAGGAATCCCAGCTTGACCAGCGCGTCGTGCGGAAATTCGACTATGCCGTAATGATTCGGCGTCGCGGTATCCTTCAGAAAGGCGCGGTATGTGTTCTCTCCAATTTGTTTAGACTCCAAAATTCTCGGAGTTACCTCGAGCCTAACGACTTTACCTTTCCAATCGAACTTGTGTTGCTCGATGTCGTTAAAACCGTACGCCTTGTCATCCACTGGTGCCGCGAGTGGCGGCGGCGCGATCTTTTCCTTGGCCGGCGCATAATCAAACGAGCAATACATGACTTCCTTGCGCGCTTGCGAGTACATCGGCATCTCGGTGTGCCCGACGTATTGAGCTTGTCCCTGAGAATCGAGGACGAGCCAATATTGGGGCAGCTCTTTCGGATTGACGTTCTTCTCGGGAACTTTGAGCCGTACGTGTAACCAAGTCTGTCCGTTGCGTTGCTCAGAGCCCACTTTTTCAAATGACGGTAACTTCCGATCGGCCATGATCGGCACATGCACCCAATTGTAGATCAAACGATCATCCGGTCTGGTGGCGTGCCACGTCTCGCCATCGGAGCAAATCCAGGCTTTGTTTTTGATCACGATTTCGCGCATGGGAGTGTTTGGGTTCACGCCCGGCTCCATCGTCAAATCAAAATCTTCGCCGGAAAGAAGTCCCTGCAGCTTGATTGGTTTTTTAGCCGTGACGGTGCCGTTCACCGACCACACTCCGGTCTCCATGTTTTTCATTGCCGCATTTACAAGCGGATCCGCGTTTTCCTGGATCGATGCGGCGGGTTTCTTTTGTGGCTTTGCGAAACCCTGAGGCACATTCGAAACCACGAAGAATGCAGCGATCGCCCAGATCCAAGTTGCACTAGGAGGTATGATCTTTTTCATATTCGGTTCTAATCCGCTCCGTTGCGGATGGTGATAACGGCCGGAGTTTTTCCGGGGCGATACATGGAAGCGCCGTAGCAGATCGCGGCACTCCCTTTGCGCGCGTAACGCACTTCTGGCCGTCCGTAGCACTCGTGCCCTTTTTCTTTATTCTCGCGCAATTGCTTCTCGTATTCGTCGCGGGTAAAACCTTCGACAACTTCATCGCTGCTCACCCCGTGGAATCGCAGATACGCCTCATAGTTGTCACACGATTCCTTCAGATTCGCGGTCCAACGTTCGATGTAGGAACAGTTCGCCGTCTTTGTGCTGCCAGGAATTGGCACGTATCGATTTTCGGTGAGCGTGAGAAATGCGGCTTCTCCGGGAAGCGGAATCGGGGTGGCCCAGTTTGGCGATAACTGGACAAGCTTTCGCTTGTTGAAATCGAAGGCCTCGACCGTGCTGCCATTCGTGCTGTCGAGATGGCAGCTGAAGAATGTTAGCCGCAGTGGCCCTTCGAAAAGAAAGTGTTGATCTTTATTTCCCGGCTAATGTGCAGCGGCTCGAACGATGGGAAGCCGCGCAGCCTGCCGATCTGTGTTTCCTGAGCCGATTTTAAATCGCGGAACCACATCACCCAGTTCAGCGCCTCATCGGGGCCTTCACCCTCTTTCCCTTTGCGCCAGAAGATTTCGCCCGATCCATCCGGCGCTTTAATGATTTCTGGAGCGCGGTCTGTTGCATCAGCCACAGCATCGAGTGCTGTCACGCTCTGGTGTTCCTGCTGCCCGGTACTCTCGCCTGTCGCGGCAGGCGAGGCGGACTCTTCTTGCGGCGGACTTGGTGAAGATGATGGCGCTTCCTCTTGTCCGCCACTCGTGAAATAAGGCGAGCTTTTTGCAGCCGAGTACCAATCTGGCGCGGCATCGAGCTTCTTCAGCTTCGTGCCACGAGGATCGATGCTCCAAAATTCGCGCGCATCATTTGGTTTTTCACGGGTGAACACGATCATCTCGCCATCCGACGCGAAAATCGGATCGCTGTCTTGTCCGGAATTATCGTTAGTCAGCTGTCGCAACAACTTTCCGTCTTCACGATACAGGTAAAGATGTGAATGACTGGTGCCCTCGGGTTGGAGATAGCGAATCGCAATCGCAATCTCGGTGTCGCCGCGCGAGACCGTTGCCGTCAACGCGAATACTCCGGCGAGGAAAAATGTTCGGGGCCGCGTTAAAATCAGCACACAGGTAGGCAGACCCGTGAAGTGGGGCATTTTAACCTTCATGAGATAAATACGGATCAAGAACACCAGTTCTTTCAACGAATTGAAACAACTTTCGTGGTGAAGCGGCGGTGACTGGGTAGCGCACGCGTCTCGCGTGTTGGTGAGCGCGTCCTTGCGATCGCGAACTTTTCTTGTGGTTTGGACTAATCGCTTCAAAGGAAAGCCTGTTTCGGCGCGACGCCAAAACCAGCACCCGAGACGCGTGCGCTACCCGAGTCGCGCCAATCACGCCACGATTATTTCAATAGCCTGTCACTATTCCTGTTACTGGCCGGCATCCACTATTTTTGTTGCAGGCTTGCTCATCTCAATTTGCGCGCTCACTTTCTGAAGGCCGGATACGAGCGCTTCGATCTGCTTTTCCTGTTCCGCGAGCTTGGACTCAAAGCTTTTCTCTTGCTGTGCAATAATGGCTTCTCGCTCTTGGAGGGTGCATTCCAGCGCTGCCACTCTCTTGTGTTCCTTCAGGAACTCGTTGAGCAGCATGTTCTGTATGGCCAGGTATCGGACGCTGTCGACTCGTCCGTTGATGTCACGGATTGCCAGGTTAGGGTCCACCTGCGCCACGTCCTCAGCGATGAGGCCGTAATCGACCCTCTGGACTGGATCAATATCCTTCTTATAGCGATAGGTGACGGGTTCGAGCCGGTAGAGCACTTCGCTGGCATCGTCCATCGGTTTGATGTCATCCTTGTAGCGTCGTGAAGAGCCCTGGCGACCAAGCTTGCCGTCAAAATCGATGGTTACGGAATCGACGGCTCCAACAACAGGCATTATGTTATTGTAGATGCCATGGATAAAGCATGCTTGTGTCAGATTTGCACTGCCGATCCGGGTGGTGCCTGATTCGCTGGTGCCAGTTGATACGTTGCCAATGTAGACATTGTTACTCCCCGTGGTCAGATTAAAGCCCGCGCCAGGGCCGATGGCCGTGTTGGCGCTGCCGTTGGTAAGGCTCGTCAGCGTCCCAAAGCCGACGGCGGTGTTCACGTTGCCAGTGGTGTGACTCTGGAGTGCTTCCGCCCCAATTGCAGTGTTCTTCTCGCTGTCGCCGTTGTCCGACAACGCTTGATGTCCATAGGCCGTGTTGTCGCTACCGCCCGTGTTGAAATTGAGCGCACCAGCGCCCATGGCTGTGTTGTTGTCCCCGGTCGTGTTGCCTTGGAGCGCAGCAAGACCAGTGGCCGTGTTGAGAGCCCCGTTGTTGGCACTGAGCGCCAGGGTACCAGTGGCCGTGTTCCCCCCGCCGTCTGTATTGCCGCCAAGCGCTCCGACACCGATGGCCGTGTTGGCATTACCGGTCGTATTGCTGCCGAGCGCGCCGGCACCGGTGGCCGTGTTGTTGACACCAATGGTGTTGCCAGAGAGCGTATTAACGCCGGTAGCCGTATTGTTGAAGCCGGTGTCGTTGTTCAAGAGGGCGGTCACTCCAACGGCCGTGTTGTTGGAGCCGGTGCTGTTGAATAAGAGCGCCGCCGTGCCAACCGCCGTATTCTCTATTCCCTCTCCCGCACTTTGATCGCCCACGTTGAGAACGAGCGCCCCCGCGCCGACAGCGGTATTGAAGCTGCCGTCTCCATTGTTAAAGAGCGAATACCAACCAACTGCCGTGTTCGCAGCTCCGGTGGTGAGGTTTTTAAGGGCGTTGGTCCCTTCCGCCGTGGTGAAGTTGGGGTAGCCGCCATCAGGGGGCGGGACGACAGACTGCGCTTTGGGCAAGGGCCCGAAGCAAGCCAGCACTGACAAAATTGCTGCAAGTATCGTGTTTCGATTTTTCATTATTTAATTTTCCTTCCGTTTGTTTTGGCCTTCCCTGACTCCTCATTAGCCGGGTCAGTTTTTGGCCGTTCACCCATCCACTTCCGAAAATTTTGGGCGGTGTTGCAAAAAAAGTTTGGACGGCTCGATTTTTTTTGACGACGGATCGGCGTACGCCAAGGCTCCGACGTGACAGATTACGCGGATATCACGGATCGGGGGAGAACAGGCTAGCAGCCTGCGCTTCTCAGATATTGCGTTATCTCGGCGCGAGCGTGGCGACAATTTCTCAAAAGCCAGGCCGCTACTTCTCTTTGCAGAGTTGTTGGAAGGCGGGATCGGTGCGCAAGGAATCCCACAGTGGATCGAGCCTTAGGTGTGCTGCCGTAAGAGGCATTGGGGCATAAAGCGAGCTTTGAAATGGCGTTTGCAACAGATGCCTGAGAGTTGAGATCGCGCGGTCATTTTCACCGAAGATCGTCTGAATTAGCGCCAGTCTCTCTTCCAAGCCAGGTCCATCCACTCGATCTTTAACACTCGGCAGAAGCATGGTTGCGCGTTCCGCTTCATTCACGGCCAGGTCTTTCTTCGCGAGCACGGCATTAGCCAAGGCCAGCGCTGCTGCAAAGGCAGAGTTATCTGGCTGATTTTTCCAGAGCGGCTCCAGCGTGTTGCGCGCCTGTTCAGCGGTGGCCGTTGCAGCGGTATTGTCGCCAGCAAGGCGGTGGGCAAAAGCCAAAAAGACCTGAGTAACGCCCCTATTGAGCTCAGAAGTAAAGTGGAATTGCGCCAGTCGGGCTTTGAGCAATCGAACGGCCTCAGCGTGATTCCGTTCCAGCCTCAACTGAGTCACCTTGATCATGAAGGCATTTTCAAATGGGGTCTCCACGGTTATTTCCGATAAAAATTTGGCGGCTTGTTCCAAGTTACCCTGAGCCTGGTAAATGCTGGCCACCAGCGACATCACATCCGGATCATTCGGGACAATCTCCAGCGCTCGGTCGTAGAGTTTCAACGCCGTCGGGAACTGTCGAAGCATGGCATAGGTCCATGCTGAAGTCGTCAACACCTCCCCGTTGCGCGGATCCCGGGCTATGGCTGGCTCTAAAGATGCAAGGCTTTCATTCCAGTTTCCCTCGCGTCGGTTAACAGCACTGAGGGCCCATGCGACCTCGCTGCTGCCTGGCATGAGCTCGTTGACAACGCGGAAGGTAGCTTTGGCAAGCGTGTAATTACGCAGCACCCAATATTGGTAATAGCCTAACGCCAGCAGGGTTTCAGCCGAGTTTGGCTGCAGTTTCTGCGCGTGCTCCAACGCATCTTTAGCCGCGTCGGGCCGAGCGGTGTCGACACGCTGGAAGTAGAGATAGGCTTGTGCACGAGAAAGCCGCGCCCAAGCCGCTGCAAAGTTGGGGTCAAGCTGCACCGCCCGCTCGAAAGAAGCAATGGTCTTCAGCGCGAGATGAGTTGACTCGCCGATGCGGCCTTGGAATGCAATGCCGTGCAAATACGCATCGTAAGCTTCTGGATTATCCGTCAGTTTAGTTTCCAACGCTTGCTCCTCGCGACCGGTGAGCGTCGCTTGCAACGACTCCGCGATTCCTTTGGCGATCTCTCTTTCGACGCCAAGAACGTCTTTCAGCTCTCGATCATACGTTTCGGCCCAGAGATGGGAGTTCGTTTGAGCGTTAAGCAGTTGTACGTTGACGCGCACCTGATTGGCCACTCTTTGAACGCTGCCCTCAAGAATGTTGGCAACGCCAAGCTGCCTGGCGATCTCTGACAGGTTGCCGGGCTTGCTCGGGTAACGCTGTGTGGAACTACGCGAAATGACTTTTAAGTCGGCGATTTTGACGAGCCGTGTGAGGACTTGCTCCTGAATCCCTTCTGCGAGATAACCGTGGTCGGGGTCGCCGCCAAAGTTTTCAAAAGGCAATACTGCGATGCTCTTCTCGGAGACGCCGGAGGGCGTCGCCTTCGGGTATGAATGCAAGACGCGAACTGCGATTATACCAGCGAGAGCAACAAAGGCCGCGGCAATTGCAAATCGCACCGTAATTTTGGATCGGCCGGTAATCGAATCGCGAATCGCCGTCAATTTTGCGGCCAGCTCGCGCGCACCAGGCTGGCCGCGCTGCTGGTTGAATCGCTAACATGGACGTTAGCAGCGCGACAAAACGGCGGGGAATGTGCCCAGCTCTCAATTGCTCGATCGGCAATGATTTTGATTGGTGGGCTTCACGGATTTCTTCAACGCTCTGACCAGTGAAAGGCATGTGAGCCAGTGAGCAAAAACCAAAGCGTTGCGCCTAACGAGTAGATGTCGGAGCGCACGTCCACAGGCGCATTGGTGAATTGCTCCGGACTGGCGAACGCAGGCGTGCCGACGAAGCCGCCATGCGTGAGCGCCATTGCGATTCGTTTTCTCCGCCACGGCTTTCGCCACGCCGAAATCAATCACTTTCACCGTGGACACCTCGTTGTCGGTGCCGCCAATCAACATCAAGTTGCCGGGCTTGAGATCGCGATGCACCAAGCCGCGTTCTTCCGCGGCAGCCAGCGCGGCCGCCACTTGCAGTGCGATATCAATCGTGGTCGAAACGTTGAGTGGGCCCAGGCGGCGAACGCGTTCCTCGAGCGTCTCTCCTTCGATCAATTCCATGGCGTAAAAAAATTGACCGGTTTCCTCACGAACTCCGAAGTGATACACGGTCGCGACATTCGGATGGCGCAACGCTGCGGCCGCGCGCGCTTCACGCATAAACCGCTCACGGGCGTCCGCGCTGCGTGATCCAAGCTTGGTGTTGACGATTTTCAGCGCGACCGGGCGGTCGAGCACTTTATCGATGGCGCGATAGGTGACTCCCATCGCGCCGCGACCGAGTTCCCACGCACTGCCATCGACGCGGTGCTCGATCGTGTAGGCACCGAACTGGTCCGACGGCGATGCAAACGCGCCTTCACTCTCCTCTGAGTCACTATCCAATGCAGCGTCGAACAGACAGACCATACAACCGAGATCGCCTGAGTTAGTCGTCTCAATTGAAGAACCGCAGGTTTCGCAGACGCCCCCGCCTTTGCTTACGACTGCCATTGTGATTTTTCCTATGCGGCCATTGCCTGTCGTAAATGGCGCAACTCTTCATCGACATCGCGCGGATCGACCACAGTGCTGCTGACCTCTTCGCGCAAAATTGCGCGGTACCGCGCGCGCAAACGCGCCACATCGCTGCGCAGCGTCGTAGCGACACGACCGAGCCGCTTCGCCATCTCCTCGTACGGGACCGCCGTGGCTGTGCCCGCCCTGAGGTGAACTTTCAATGCATCAAACAACGCGCCTTTGCCTGCGACGGCGTATTCCTGAGCCAGCCGCTCCAGCGCTTGTCGCAGGAGTGAAGCCGCCCATTCGCGCTCGAACACTCCATCCGCGCTCCAGTTCTGCCCGCGCGTCGCGTGGTTTTCAGCTTCGGAAAGCCCGGTCTCATCCAATTGCACTGCGAGGACACCGCCACCGCGTTTTTGCGCGCGATCACGATCACGCGCGTGCGCCAGGAAATGCTTGAGCGTTCCGAGCAAGAACGAGCGAAATCGTCCCTTCATTTCATCGGCTCTCGCGTAGGCGCGATTCTCGATGAGCTCTGCAAAAAAACTTTGAGTGAGATCCTGCGCATCATGTGGCCCGATTCCTTGTCGCCGCAAGAAAAGATAAACCGGCCGCCAATAAATTTGGCAGAGCTCGGAGAGGGCGCTGAGCGCATGCGCGGATGATGTTTTGGAATCGGCGGCCTGATGTATAACTGTCCAGCGCGTGGACGCGAACAAGCTGTCCCGCGTTGGCGGAGACAACGCTGCAGGCATTCTCCACTTTTTATTCGCCTACCTGAAAATTTACAAGTGTAAACTGTGCCGACATGGTGCAGCGGTGGTATTAAGCAATTGCCAGTTTGGCGCTCAGCCTTCAACAAGAAATTCCAGCGTGCATTGACAGCGCGTTCGTAGTTAGCATTGCGACATGATTCGCTGGCGGATCGCGACGATAGCGATTTCGATCCTGGTGCCCTTTTCTCTGTTCGCGGCCAATCCGTTTCTTGATGCCAAAGACGATAAGCCGGTGTCTGCGAAATTTCGCGGGACAGAATGGAGCGACGAAATTGGGCAAGAAGGCATCCCTCTCACTGCCAGAGTAGTGACAACGGGCATCGCAAAAATGCCGTGGGGCGCAATTTTCAAACTCGAATTCAGGGATCTAAAATCGCGCGCGGATAAACCACGCGAAATTCGGCCGGACTATTTTATCGTGACTGATAGCCGGATCGTCCTGCTAAACGAAGAGGACAATGACGCTGCCGCTAAGAAGATCTCGGCACTGGACAAGCCACCGAAATTCGAGCCGAACGACATTTACGGCATCACCAGCGGTAACTTCGAACACCAGGAGGGGGAGTGGAAAACAACAATCAAATTGAAAGGAGACCTCTGCATCTATGAGGCGAGCCATCCCTCCGGACATTTCAAAAAAATCGTTTGGAAAAAGGGCGTGGGATTAGTTGAATACGCCAGCGGGTACGGTGCTCACGCCGACGGGTATCGGCTCAAACGTGAAGTAAGAGACCGAAAGTAGTAAGATTCGTGGGAAGTCTTCTGAAGGGTTAATAAATTTATGCATTTCCTGCTTGAGTTACCGCCGCCGGTTTCATTTTTCATCGTCTCGGCGATTACCACCTTCCTCAGTTTGCTCGGGCTTTACTTGGTGCGAAGAAAGTATTCGGCCGAAGTACTAAAGGAAAACCACGAAGTCGCTGCGATCATTTTTAACGCCTTCGGATTGTTCTATGGCGTGCTGGTAGCGTTTGTGGTGTTTGTTACCTGGAGCGGATATGACGAGGCAACCAAAAATCTGCAAATGGAGGCCAGCGAGGCTCTGGATATTTTTCACACTGCCGGAAGCTTTCCTGATCCTTCCAAGAACATCATTCAACAGGGACTGAGAAATTACCTCACTGAAGTCTACGACGATGAAGTCCCGAAGATGGCAGTGGGAGACCTTCAGCTTTATTCCGGCGGAGCTCACAACAGTCTCAGAGTGTTATTCGCTCAGGTGGACGCGAGCTCGATTCCCAACCGGGAGCTGTATGGTGAAGGATTACGATGTTTGAACAACCTGGCTCAGTATCGCCGGATGAGAATATTTGCCGGTAACGATACCGTGCCACCGGTCATCTGGTTGGTGTTACTCGTTGGCGGCGTGTTCGCAGTCTCCTACACCTTTTTCTTCGGCATGAAAAACATACGCGCCCAATATCTCATTACCACGACATTGACCGTAACGGTTACGTCAATTTTATTCCTGGTCTATGTGCTTGATCATCCCTTTACCGGAACGAGCAGAGTAAGTTTGGAACCCTTGACAAAGGCGAGGGTGGCTATGGAGAGCGACAGCGCCGGAGAGTGAAAATCTTCGTCTCCACTCATGTTTTTCGGCCACCAGATTTCTTCGGCTCGAGCGTAGAGCTTCAGCTCGGCCAGCTATCTTGTCGCCAATTACGAGTTCTATCTTTTCTTGCTTTTGCGTGTGGGCTTTCCCTTGCGTTTCGTCTTTGCCATTTTTCGCAATTCGCTTTCACTCATCGAACTTGCCATTTGGCTTGACGCACCCTTAAGCGACGACTTGGAACGCTTGCCTCGCTTTGCTGCAAGCGCAGCTCCGGCTGCCATTTGTTGTTTCTTTGATTTTGCGGGCATACAAAATAATTTCGCGCCTAACGAGCATTTCGGTTTTGCGAGGTGATCTCAAGAATGGGCGCGACTGCTCTTGTGCCAGAAGAAGTAAGCCGGCACGCCGGTCAACACGATAAGAATTCCAATTCCTGACGTTGCCGGCGCGAGCCATGCAAGATCAATGGTCAACAGTGCCGATAGCACAATCGAGATGATGGGTACAATTGGATAACCCCATGTTCGATATGGCCTCTCAGCATTGGGCTTTTTGCGTCGCAAGACAATGACAGCGATCACCATCAGAAGATAAAATATCAAGTCTGCCGAGACGATGTATTCGAGCAGTTGATTGTAAACGTTTCCGTAAGTCACCTGATGTGTCGCGGCATTGGTTGTAACCGTGCGCGGCAAAACCAGGCACGCCGTCCAAACTCCCTGTGCCACGAGTGCTGCTGCCGGAACACGGAATCGATTTGTGCTTCCAATTTTTCGGAAGAACAAGCCGTCACGCGCCATGGCATAGTAAACCCGCGCTCCCGCGAGAATGAGTCCATTGTCACAACCGAAAGTGGAAATCATGATCGCTGCGGCCATGCACATCGCTCCTGGCCGGCCGAAGACGGTGTCCATCATTGCTACCGCTACGCGGTTGTGTGACGCGTGCTGGATTTCGGGAAATGGCAGCACCGCCAGATAAGCGAGGTTAGCCAGCAAATAGAGTACGACCACAACCGCGCACCCGCCGACAAGCGCGCGGACGAGATTCTTTCCCGGATCGCGCACTTCGCTGCCAATAAATGTCACATTTGTCCAGGCGGTCTGGGCGAAGAGCGGGCCGACCATCGACCTGCCAAAAAGCAGCGCGATAGCCAGCGCGCCGGTGACGGCGAAGCCGGGCTGTGCCGCCTGCGGATTCCAGCCATTGGCCCATGAATCCCACCATGCCGAGCTTAGTGCCGCAGAATTGGCTTTCCAGCCTAACGACAAACCTATCACCACCACTGCGGTCAGCGCGACGGTTTTCGCGAATGTGAATGTGTTCTGGACGATTTTGCCGATCTCGAGCCCGCGTGTGTTCGTCCACGTCAGAAGCGCGATCAATGCTATGGCTACCAGTTGTTCCGTAGATAAGCTGATGGCGTAACCGCCTAACGAGATTGGCGACACCAGGTAATTATCTGGTGAAACTGAAGTGGCAAAAACGCCGAGAAATTTCGCAAACGCGATAGCCACCGCTGCGATCGTCCCCGTTTGGACCACCAGGAACAACGTCCAGCCATACAGAAATCCGATGGGAGAACCGAACGCTTCGCGAAGAAAAACATAAACACCGCCTGCGCGCGGCATCATTGTTGCCAACTCCGAGCAACACAGTGCACCGGTGATGGTCAGCATGCCGGCGAGCGCCCATGCGAGTAACAACCAACCTGGGGCGCCACTCAATCGCGATGACTCCGCTGACACGATGAAGATGCCCGACCCGATCATCGAGCCGATGACAATCATCGTCGCATCCAGCGGACCGAGTGCGCGGACGAGACTGGTTTTCTCGGGTTGAGTGCCGATCTTTTCGTTCAGAGCGGAGTCAGTCGATCCTGTCATGTTGAGAGAAGCGAAACATCTCTGGCTATTTTCCGCGGTCCCGTCCGGAAACTGATCTGAGATTCTTCGCTTCGCTCAGAATGACAATGCTTTTGTTACCGCGAACTCTTCGGTGCGCTGATTTTCACCCCTTCGCGTTCAAGTCGTATGCGCAGTTCTCGGGCAAATTCGACGGCGCCAGGTGTATCGCCGTGAACACAGATTGTTTCGCCGCGTACCTCGACATCCTGGCCTTCGATTGATCGGACCTTGCCTTCGCGCAACATCCGCAATACACGCTCAGCGGCTTCCTTCGGGTCGTGAAGCAATGCATCCGGTCGCGTGCGTGGAACAAGCCAGCCGTCGTTTAAGTAATTACGATCCGCGAAAATCTCGGGTGCGATTTGCAAACCACGGGCCTCGCCGGCACGGGCAAGCTCGCTGTTGTCCGGCGCAAACAAGATCAACTTCAGATCGACCGATGCGACGGCGCGCGCGATTGCGTCTGCAAGCTTCGCATCCCGTACGGCCATGTTATAGAGCGCGCCGTGCGGCTTCACATGATTCGGTTGCACATCCAGTCCAGACGCGATCGCTTGGAAAATTCCAAGTTGATAAGCCACGGCGTCGAACACTTCTTCGGCGGGTATGGTCAGCTCCTTGCGTCCGAAATTCTCGCGATCGAAAAAACTCGGATGCGCTCCAACAGCTACTCGCTTTTTCTTCGCCGCAGAAATTGCGGCGTGCATCGTATCGGAATCGCCGGCGTGAAAACCGGTCGCGATGTTCGCCGAGCTAATCAGCTCGAACAGCTCTGCGTCATGGCCCGAGCCTTCGCCAAGGTCAGCGTTCAAATCGATAGACAATTTCATGATCTTTGCAGACTCAGGCCGATGCGGAAACGCTCCAAGTCACGTTCGCGTTCCACCAACAGCCGATGAGCGTCTTGTAGCGACACTTCGATAAAACGAACGCCATCACCGGCACGAAGCTGCGCCGCAACGCCAAGATCGACCGTGATCACGTGAGCTATTTTTGGGTACCCCCCGATGGTTTGGCAATCTCCCAAAAGCAAAATCGGTTTACCGCTCGGTGGAACCTGGATTGTGCCGGCCGCGACTGCTTCGGAAATAAGATCGGTTTTGTCGTCGCGTTTCAATTCCGGACCATCAAGGCGAACCCCCATACGATCTGAATCTGATGAAACGACGAAGGGTTCGCTCGTTAAACGTTGAAGGGTTGAAGCGTTGAAGTAGTTCCAACCCACGCCGCGAACGAAACGCAAAACCGGATACCGCTTCGCCGGACTCACCCAATCGTGTGGTGCGCGTCCACGAGGAAATTCCCGTAGCGGGGGGCGACTTGCCCGCCGTAGCTTTAGCGAAGGCGGATGACCCCGATCGATGATCAAGCCGCACGACGTCGCCATCACGCAAAGCGCGTCCGTCAAATCCGCCGAAATTGGCACGCAAATCGGTCGACCGACTAGCCAAGAACAACCGGCACATCGATTCCGCCGGAAATCGCGAGCCAGCATCGGCAGCCAATTTGAGCGTGACCAAATTTTAATTCGTCACCACTTTGCAAATGCGCGAAATGCCCGGCCGGCAATACCCGTGATCCAATCTGCACGTCGAATTCGCCGCCGCACCAGGCGACGATTCGCTCGTCCTCAAACCGCAAGTGCAAACCGCCCAGCGTGATTTCAAGTCCGGCCGCGCCTTCATCATTGCCAACCAGCAGGTTCGCTACGCGCAGTGCAAACGAATCGAGCGCGCCGCTGGTCGAAACCCCAAGCTGCCGAAAGCCGGTGCGGCCCAAATCTTGTACCGACGTTAGAAATCCTGCCCGGGTTATGACCGCATTCATCGCATTGTCATCGTGAACGGAGTGAAGGATCGCAGTTATTGGTCTTGGTGGCGCTGAGCTATCAGAGATGTTTCGCTTCGCTCAACATGACAGGATGCACGCTTAAACGTTTCAACGGTTCAACGATTCCTTGGCCGACGTAGCCTCGGTGAAGGCGGCAAACTCCTCCCGTGTAATTGCCCGAAAACGCACGCGATCGCCGGGACACAGAAGGGTCGGCGGATCTTTACTCGGATCAAAAAGCTTCAGCGGACTGCGGCCGATCAGATTCCATCCCCCTGGAGAACGCAACGGATAGATTCCCGTTTGCGCACCGCCGATTCCAACCGAACCAGCAGGAATTTCTTTGCGTGGCACATCGCGGCGTGGCGTCGCCAAATTCTTCGGCAACCCCGCCAGAAATGTAAAACCAGGAACGAAGCCAATGCAGGCCACGCGGTACTCGCCTGTGCTGTGAAGATCGATGACTTCGCGTTCGGAAAGCTTTGTGTGTTCAGCTACGCGATTCAGGTCGAACCCAAATTCCGCATCATAACAGACGGGAATTTCGGTTAAACGCGGGCCACGCGCTACGGTCTGGCGGCGATGACGCCGGGAAGCAGGAATAATCGCGCTCCGAATTCTTTTCGCGACCTCGTCAAACACCCCATTCGCTGCGCCGTTCGACTTGAGAACGGCGATCGGATCGAAGAAAACGGCAACGCTAATGTAAGCCGGAGCAAGCTCAATCACGCCCGGAATGTTTGCATGTTGAAGCAAACGAAACACTCGGAGTACTTCGTCCAGCGTTTCGTCTGGCGCATCCTCAAATTGCTCGCGCACGCGGACGACAAGCGCGGAATCTCCGAGGGGTACGATTTCCATCAGTCTGTCATTCCGAGCGCAGTCGAGGAATCCCGTGGCACAATCTAGAGCTAATTTCGCGGGGTCCTTCGACTTCGCTTCGCTCCGCTCAGGATGACCGTGCTTTGAATATCGCTCGGCATAACAGCCATTGATTTACTCTGCGCGCTTCGCTTCAATCTCAATGTTGATCGCCACCGTCTGGCTGATGCCGGAGACCGATTCAGCGGCTGCAGCAAACATCAAATTGAAGTCACGCCGCGTGATCGGATCAGTCGTCACAGACCAGCGCGTCCGTCCAGTTTCATTAATCGGGGTCAGCAGCTTCACATGAAGCGTAATTGGCTTCGTCACGCCGTGCATTGTTAAGTCGCCGAGAATGTCGCCGCTTTGCGGGCCGGTGCGTTTTACGCTCCGGCTCTTAAACGTCATCCGGGGAAATTTCTCGACACTAAAAAATTCAGCGCTGCGGAGATGATCGTCGCGCTTTTTGATTCGCGTATCGATGCTTCTCACGTCGATCTGCGCAGTGACCGAAGAATTCTCCGGATGTTCGCGATCGACTTCGATCGTGCCGCTGAAGCTCCTGAACTTGCCGCGAGTCGTGCCAAGGAATTGATGAACGCTAAAGCCGATCGTGGAGCCCGACGGATCGAACTTGTAGCTTTCCTTTGCTGAAGCCGTTGCGCCGAGCCCGGCAATCACGAGCGCTGCGATAAGATTGCCTACAAACCACTTCATAATGTCCTTCTGAGCGAAGCGAAGAATCTCTGATTCTTTTCTGAATCCAGCAATAGCCAGAGATGTTTCGCTTCGCTCAACATGACAACGGCATTTGCGAGACGGGTTAAAATCTCATTTCGCACTGTTTTTCGCCTCCGTCGCGAGTGTTTTCAAGAGTGGCGTGCGCGAAAGAGGCAGTCGGCCGAACAAATTCCCCAGCGCAGAGGCCGCACTGTAGGGGAAGCTGACAGCTTCCCTTGGGACGCTAACAGCGTCCCCTACAGATTTCGTGTCATGCACGCCCGCGATTCGCGCCAGCTCAGTCTCGAAATGCGCGACTGCGCGTGCATTCGGATTGTTCGTATCGAGATAACCGAAAGCCCGGCGCAACAGTCCGAACAATTCCGGCTCGCGATGATCGCGCTCGGTGCAAATCTCAACCAACTCAACAAAATAAGCGGCAGTTTGCGTGCGCAGGTAATTGCTCCGAATTCCAGCGAAGGGATTTTTCAAAACGACTTCCGCGAGCGTGTGCAGATCGGATTTGCGGCTTCGCACGATCGAAATTTCAGCCTCAAAAAATAAATCGAGTTTTCCGGCAAATGGGCTTTTCTGGCGGCGTGCGCCTTTGGCGATCGTCTGAACGCAGCCAAACGATTCGGTGCACCACGACACGATCAAACTCGTGTCGCTGAATTTGCGTTTGCGAAGGAGAATTGCCTCTGTGCTTTCCACTCGCCACAAAGTAACACACGAACCATCGCAGCGTTGCGCTGTGCAAGCAGAGTCATCCTGAGCGCAGCGAAGCGAAGTCGAAGGATCCCGTGGCGTTACCTTGAGGTACCACAACGGGATTCCTCGACTTCCGCTCGGCATGACGTGCTGTTCCAAGCCTTGATTTTGCAGTTATCTCTTTCACCAGCCATGATGAGTGATGCCCACGGGAACTACAGAAACCGCGCGCGTGCCGGAAGACATCAGCGGACGGCAGCGACGTCTGCCCGTGGGCGGAATCACGTGGCGGCATACATTTCGTGCGCTACAGCATCGCAACTATCGGCTCTTCTTCTGGGGCCAGCTCGTCTCGCTCACCGGCACCTGGATGCAACAGACTGCGATGAGCTGGTACGTGTACCAAATCACAAACTCAAAATTTCTGCTCGGTGTGGTGGCGGCGGTCGGATCTGCGCCAATGATGGTTTCATCCATCTGGGGCGGCGCGCTGGCTGACCTGTATCCGAAACGCTCGATCCTCGTTGCGACGCAGGCAGCTCAAATGATTTGTGCGTTTTTGCTCGCCGCAGGTGTATGGCTTGGATTCGCGACGACTCCGTTCATTATCATCGTCGCCGCGCTGAATGGAATTTCGATGGGGTTCGACATGCCCGCGCGCCAGGCGTTCACCGTCGAAATGACCAGTCGCGAAGATTTGCTGAATGCAATCTCACTCAACAGCTCCATCGTGAATGGAGCGCGCGTCATCGGGCCGTCCGTCGCTGGTTTGATGATAGGCGCCGTCGGTGTGGCGATGTGTTTTTTCCTGAACGGCCTCAGCTTTATCGCCGTGATCGCGGGGTTATGGATGATGCGTTTGCCGATTTTCGAGCGGAGAATCGAGATCGTTTCCGCGGGCGAGCACGCGTGGGAAGGAATCTTGTATTCAATCAAACATCCGCGTGTGCGTACAATTTTGCTGCTATTTCTAGCGGTCGGCGTTTTCGGCTGGTCCTATGCGGTGCTGATGCCGGCGTTTGCACGCGATGTGCTCGGACGCGGCGCAAATGGTTACGGGATTTTGATGTCGGCGAGCGGAACCGGCGCGCTTGTGGGTGCCTTGCTGGTAGCAACGTTTGGACATCTTTTCGCACCGCGCAAGATCGCACTCGGCGGCGTCTGGCTATTCTCCGCAGCAATGCTGGCAGTTTCGTTCACGAGAACTTTTTCGCTCGCGCTCGTATTCCTGTTCGCCGCCGGATTTGGAATGCTGCTGTTTTTTTCAACTTCCAACACCGTGCTGCAAACCATTGTGCCGGACGAAATGCGGGGACGCGTCATGGGTGTGTGGTCGCTGGTGTTCGGCGCCATGATTCCGCTTGGAAGCCTCGAAGCCGGAGCTGTTGCGCATTTCGCGGGCACACCCTTGGCGCTTGCATTCGGCGCAATCGTTTGCGCCGCATCAGCGCTGCTGACCTTGTTCGTGATTCGGCGACGAGAGGCGCAGAATGCGAAATAACTTGTAGGGCACCGGGAATACGACGCGAGGGCGCGTCGGCTCCATGGAGATGGCCCGCCCTCGGGCCGACAAGTGCGAGCAGGCGCGTTCAGCGGTTAATGATGTGCAACGCCCGTTTCTCAACATTGAGCGCGGCTTCTTTGAGGGCTTCGCTCAGGGTGGGGTGAGAATGAGTGGTGCGCCCGACATCTTCGGAGCTGCCTCCGAATTCGATCACTGAAACGGCTTCAGCGATTAATTCTGAAGCGGCGTGATGCAAAATGTGCGCGCCGAGAACCCGATCGGTTTTAGCATCGGCGACGAACTTGACCATTCCTTCGACGTCATCGCTGCAAAGCGCACGGCTGTTGGCGCGAAATGGGAATTTACCGATGCGCACCTCAATCCCCTGCTCCCTGGCTTGATCTTCCGTAAGACCAACGCCCGCCAGCTCGGGATTGGTGTAGATGATGCCGGCAATGGCTTCGTAGTTCACATGGCCGGCTTTGCCCGCAACGATTTCCACGCAAGCGATCCCTTCGTCTTCGGCTTTGTGCGCCAGCATGGGTCCGGCGATCACATCGCCGATGGCATAAATACCTTCGACATTCGTACGGTAATGCTCGTCCACTTTGATGCGCTTCTTTTCGTCCAGCTCGACGCCCACTTTTTCCGCGCCCAAACCATCCGAGAACGGACGACGACCGACTGAAACGAGCACTTTGTCTGCGTCGAATTTCAGTTCCTGGCCATCTTTGGTAGCGGTGACAGTAGCGCGGCCGTCGTCCAGCTTTACCGCACTGACTTTTGCTTCGAGATGGAAAGTCATGCCCTGTTGTGTCAGCAAACGTTGAAGCAAGTTCGACAGCTCGAGGTCGAACCCGAGTGCAATGCGCGGGAGAAATTCCAGCATCGTTACTTCCGAACCGAGCCGGTTCCAAACAGAACCGAGTTCGAGACCAATTGCGCCAGCGCCGATCACGACCAGTTTCTTTGGAGGCTCGGTGAACTCCAGCGCTTCCGTGCTGCTGACGATTGTTTTGCCGTCAAATTTGGCGAACGGCAATTCCACCGGCGCACTCCCGGTGGCTATGACGATATTTTTCGTCTCGATCTCCTGTGTCTCGCCGCTGGACGATTTGATCGAAACTTTTCCTGGCGCGCTGATTGTGCCAAGGCCTTCGATCACCGTCACCTTGTTCGTCTTCATCAGCGAGCGCACACCGCTGTTGAATGTCTTTACAACCTTATTCTTTCGTTCCTGCATCTTCGCGAGATCCGCGCGCGCGCCGTCGATCACGATGCCGTGCTTCGTCGCCTCTTTTTGGACGAACATGAAATGATCGCTCGAGGTGAGCAGCGCTTTGCTCGGGATACACCCCACGTTCAAGCAGGTGCCGCCCAATTCCTTGTCTTTCTCGACAAGGGCGGTCTTCAACCCAAGCTGGCCGGCGCGGATGGCAGCAACATAACCCCCCGGTCCGGAACCAATGATAACAACATCAAATTTTTCCATAGCTATTTGCCATTCAGCATTCGCGAAAAGAATCACAGACGCAACTGTCCTCAGCACTTCTCATTAACACCGTGGCTTTAGCCCGGTGGTACGCACCCAAAAAACCGAGACAGCTGTTTCAACAGCTTTTTTGAATCAGTATTCGAGAAAGCCGTTGAAACGGCTCGTCTCATTCGTGGCCAGGAGCACCTGGCTAAAGCCAGGTGTTAATCACAGGCAGAGCCAGGAGCATGCGTCTGCACATCGCACGACATAACGAGGATGGCTGTTCAAAAATCCAGCGGAAGTTTTTTCGGATCTTCGATGCACTCCTTCACTTTAATGAGGAAAGTAACTGCTTCTTTTCCGTCGATGGCGCGGTGATCGTAACTGAGCGCGAGATACATCATCGGGCGGACCTCCACTTTCCCGTCCACCGCCACGGGGCGCGGCATGATTTTGTGCATGCCGAGAATGCCGCTTTGCGGCGGATTCAAAATCGGCGTGGCGAAGAGTGAGCCGTAAACACCGCCGTTTGTGATTGTGAACGTGCCGCCCTGGAGATCTTCAAGCTTTAATTTTCCGTCGCGCGCTCGCACCGCGTAATCGGCGATGTCGCGCTCCAAATCGGCAAAACTTTTCTTATCCGCGTCGCGCACGACCGGCACCACAAGTCCGCGCTCAGTTCCAACCGCAACGCCAATGTCGTAGAAGTTATTTTGGATGAAATCGTCGCCGTCAATACGGCCATTGACGACGGGCACAGCTTTGAGCGCTTCGACGGCCGCCTTCACAAAGAATGACATCAGCCCCAGTTTGATACCGTGCTTTTTTGTAAACTCATCTTGCTTGCTCCTGCGCAATTCCTGCACTGCATTCATGTCGCATTCGTTGAATGTGGTGAGAATCGCCGCGGTGTGCTGCGCCATCACCAGTTGCTGCGCAATCTTCCGGCGCAGCGGCGACATCTTTTTGCGCGTGAAGCGGCCATCGGCGGACGCTTCAGCTACCGCAGGGGACGGCGCTGCCGTCCCGGGGAAGCTATCAGCTTCCCCTACAGATTTGCGGTCTTGGGCCGCTGTCAGCACGTCGGCCTTGGTCAAACGGCCGGCCACGCCGGTGCCATGAATTTTCTCCGCCTCGAGGTGCTCTTCCTCGACAATTCGCCGGACTGCAGGTGAAAGAGGACCGTCCTTCTGCGACGCGACCTTCTCCTCTTTTTCTACACCCTTTTTCCCATGCTCAGGCTCACTCTTTCTTCCCTCGGATTGTTCCTTCTTCTTTTGTTGAGACTTCTCAGCCTTCTTAGGTTCGGGGGCTTTCTTTTCGCCCCTCTGGTTCGAATCGTCGATTACAGCCACGACTTCACCAATCTTCACCTCCTGGCCTTCGGGCACTTTTGTTTCGAGCACGCCTGATTTTTCGGCCACGATATCTGTGGAAACCTTGTCGGTCTCGAGTGCGAAAAGCGGTTCGCCTTCGTTCACGAACTCACCGGACTTTTTGTGCCAAGCGGAAACGACTCCACTTGTCACCGACTCGCCAACCGACGGAACTTTTACTTCGATGATCATCGCCGAGATTTACCTAAGCTAATCGAGCGTCGCGGTCGAGGCGGCTTTCGTCAATACGGCGTGATTTCCCGGCTGTAGCGTCCGCTGTCCTCAGCGGATATTCCCTTAGCCAATGCGCTGAAAACAGCGCACCCTACAACTCACGAGCTGGCACTGGAATAATGTCGCAGCGCAAAGTTCCAAAACACACGAGAAAGCCAGAACACAATCGTCGACGCGATGATTAGATGCAGCATCAAAGGAAACGGTTGGCCGAGTGATTTGATGAGTAGGCGCGCGGGGATGTTCGCAATGATCACCACCGGAATCACCCAGCCAAAAATCAGCCGGAAAAGCCACGGATAAATGACATCCGGGTAACGCGCGATATTGAGAAAGTTGAAATAGCCGTACACCAGTCCCTGCGCGCGAATGATCCAAAAGCTCACCGCAGCCAGGGCGAGCATGATGGAGTAATGCACCGCGACTCCGAACCCAAGCGCAACAACATAGAGCAAAACGGAAAGCGGGTTCGGCACGATGCTCAGCTTGGACAGCGAGACAATAACCACGACGGCGCCGAGCAGGGCGTTGAGAATGCTGTCGAGACCGAATTGTTTTGTCGAAACCGCGAATTGGCTGTCGATTGGCAACACCAAAACAGAATCCATTTTTCCCATGCGCACGAGCTCGGGGATGTTTGCGAGGTTCACAAAAAAGAAAGCCTGGAAAAGCTGCGCGATAATCTGGTGTGTGCCGATCAACAGCACCACTTCCCATTTCGTCCAGTCACCGATGTGATCGACATTCCCAAAAATGATGCTGAAAAAAACGATTTGGCCGCAGAACCACAGAATCTCGACCACCATCCACAGCAGGAAGTTCGCCTTGAAGCTCAAATCCCGGATGAGCGAGTTGCGCAGCATGATGGAATAGATTTCGATGTAACGGCGCATCGGTTTGTCCTGTCTCTTACTTTAGGCGCGTCAACCCGCGAATTGAATGAAACGTTTTTTGCCCTGGCTCATCGTAATCGGCACGACTGTTGCTCATTGCCTTTGTTGTTCGGCACTTGCGAACCAGCAGCGCTGCAACTTACCAGACTGCGAACGTCACACGGGGCCAGATTACGCAGGCGGTGACCGCCACGGGCACGCTCAATCCGGTGCTCAACGTGCAGGTGGGCAGCCAGGTCTCCGGGAACATCTCAAAGTTGTTCGCCGATTTCAATTCACAGGTCAAAGCCGGCCAGGTAGTGGCGCAGATCGATCCGGCGCTTTTCCAAGCCACTGTGACTCAGACCGAAGGCGACGTCGCCAGCGCACAGGCTGCGCTCGAGCTGGCGAGGTTGAACGCGAAGCGCACTCAGGACCTCTTCGCCAGAAAAACGTCGTCGCAGCAAGACCTCGATCAGGCGATGGCGACTCTGCATCAAGCCGAAGCCAACGTGAAAATCAAACAAGGTGCGTTGGACAAGGCGAAGGCCGATCTTGATCACTGCACGATCACTTCTCCGATCGACGGCGTGGTGATCTCGCGCAGCGTCGATGTCGGCCAGACTGTTGCCGCCAGTCTGCAGGCGCCGGTGATTTTTCAAATCGCAAACGATCTCACGAAGATGCAAATCGATTCCAATGTGGCTGAGGCGGACGTCGGCGTGGTGCAGGTCGGACAGGACGTCGATTTCACTGTGGACGCTTTCCCAACCCAGACGTTCCACGGCAAAGTTGTGCAGGTGCGGAATGCGCCGATCACGGTGCAGAATGTGGTGACCTACGACACAGTGATCGGCGTAAGCAATCCGGATTTGAAATTGAAGCCGGGAATGACCGCCAACGTTTCAATCATTGCCGCTCGCAAAGACAACGTGCTTCAAATCAAAAACGCCGCGCTGCGTTATCGGCCTACTGAATCGGGAGCGGCCGAAATGGGATCACGCTCGCCATCGTCACGTGGCGGACGTGGATGGGTGGACGCGAGCGGAGGACGAGCGAGCGCACGGTTTACATTTTATCCGGGAGCCGACCTTCACCCGTGCAAATCAAAACAGGAATCAGCGACGGCGTTGTGACCGAAGTAGTTGAAGGATTGAAGGAGGGCGATCGCATTGTGACCGCCGAGATAGCAGCAAAATCTCAGCCTGCAGCCACGCCAGCGAATCCATTCTCCGGCGGTGGGCGAAGATTTCCATGATCGTCATGTCGAGCGAAGTCGAGACATCCCGCGGTGAAATCCTAAAGCTCACGCTGCGGGAGTCCTCGACTTCGCTCGGAATGACAACTGGTCGGCCATGAACAACGGCGCGCTCGTTAGGCTCCTCGACGTGCACAAGGTCTATCGCACCGGCGAAATGGAAGTGCCGGCCGTGCGCGGCGTGTCGCTGGATATCCAACGAGGCGAATTCGTCGCATTAATGGGCGCGAGCGGCTCCGGCAAATCGACGCTCATGAACATCCTCGGTTGCCTGGACCGGCCGA
>CAWIWB010000004.1:0-317169 GCA_963839665.1 uncultured Verrucomicrobiae bacterium | reverse complement strand
AAGGCCAGACCGCAGTAACTCCGCCCTATCAAGCCTTTCCCGCTAACTCCCATTTGCTCCCGAAGCGGCGCGTGTCTCAAAAACGTGTTGAGATCGAGACTCGCTCTTCCGGGAGCAACTGCGGCGGTTGGATCCACTCGAGTCCATCCATTTTCCGGAAGCCAAACCTCGCACCACGCGTGCGTGTCCGACTGCCGCACCACAAAAAAGCGGCCAAAATCGTCGGACTCACCTCGAGGTAGCCGACTACAACGCGCGCAGGGATTCCTGCCAACCGCATCAGAGTAGCGAAACTCGTCGATAATGTTCGCAGAAACCCACGCGACGACGGAAAAGAAATTCCTCCAGACTATCGTATTCGCCTGGGGTCAACGAATAGCTGAACCCTTGTGTCCGGAAGAACCGAGCGCGCTGTTTACTACGACGCGCGAGTCATGATTTTGCACCGTCCAGGAATGTGCCAGGTCGCGCACCGCCGGACTGATCGATGCCGGCACCTCGAGCGCTTCCGCTCGTCTCTTCGCTGTGATCTCGTCCCCCCTGGATTCAGATGACACCACCTCGTATCGGCGGGATTTTCGATTCGGCTGGACGCTGGAGAGATAATCCCCCCGGGCGAGCATTGCACCAGGAACAGTTTGGATCGGCGATCGAGCGCAAACATCCAGCGCGCGCCTTTCGGCGCGAGTCTGAGATCCGCTGCAGGATTTTCTTGGCGTTCGGGGATTGAACAGGGACGCCGCAGTGCCCGCGACGTCCGGCGTAGTGGATGGTGTCTTCGGCCGCGGCTCGTACGGAGCTCGCCATTCCATGCCGTTGCAACGCCACATGACAACCCCGCGCCAATACATCGGACGAGACGGTCGAGTGCTGCTTCCAGGAAACTCCGCGCGGAACGCGATCTCCGAAGAATTTGCAAGCGCTGCGATGCTTCCAGGAGAAAGCTTGATCGGAAAAGCCGGTATTTGCCGAACGGAAAGCACGCAAGTCAACCCAAGTCCGGCGTTGATTCGGGGAAACAGGAAAAAGAAAAGGATGAGAAGCGGCAAGGCCTGAAGGAAGAGTTTGCATGTCGTGACGACGGAGGCCACACCGCCCCCGGTGCCGCTCCGCGATGAAACTGATAGAGCGACCGCGAGCAACGAAATGCGATCAGCAGACAAAGCGCTGTGGTGAAATCTTGGGAAAGGAAAAATCCACACAAACAAAGCATCCACCCAATTATACCATCACTCGGAACTCACGCGCCGTGTGGTGCTTCGAGCACTTTCAGAAAATGGCGAGGACCACGAGGAGTGAGATGCCTGCTTCGACGCCTCTAACAGAACCGTAACTAACAAAAGCCGTTGTAACCGCCGTCGCCACAAGAATTAGTTTCAAAACGACAAGCAAAGCCGGTGACCCCTCGGGTTCCATCCAGAATTTTAGTGCTAGCGAAGCGAGAAACAGCAATGGAACCCAAATGGCGAGAGAGTCGAAGAAGGGAGGTACCTGTGAAGAGCAATGCAGCTGCCATCCAAAGCAGTGGTCGCCGTGGAATGCTTGTGTCCCTTTTGATCGGATTGCTGCTCTTACTCATGCTGGACTGGTCGGAACAGACTCAAAGCGCGCAGGCACCGGTGAAGCGCATTTGCCCCGTGGCGGGGGCAGAAATCTTCAAGACCAGGAAGACGAAGGCCATAAGGCTGCCGTGCACGTTCAGCTTCGATCACCCACAGCGTGAGCTGTGACAGCTTTTCTTCCGCTTCATCAAAGCGGAGATCGAAAAAATCGAGAGACACCGCGCCTTTCGTTTCGGCAGCAAACTCTTTTGTCATCAGCGGTCGTCCACGCGCCACAGCTTTCCAATCAATGTGACGTTGTGATTCTCCGGGCACGTAGCCGCGGACCCCCGCAAAATCGTCGCCTTGCGCGGCGCTTTGCTGAACCCAGTATCGGCAAATCGTGACTGGTTCGTTGGGAGCTGAGAACTTCCCGCCGGCTTGGAGTACACCGAGTAGGTTTGATTGGACGCAAATCTCTTCAACGCACGCACAAACCCAGAGGATAACAACTCGTTAATTCTAATTTTCCGAATCCATGTTCGCCTCTATGACGCGCGGGAAAACGAACGGTCAGGCGCGCGGCGCTCTTGCGAGGAATGCAGTCGACGCGTTCACGTGTTTTATCTGCGTCGGGCAAGACGACCTCGATTCCGTAACGTGTCGTACGGGACATGTTCCATGATCTCAACCGGTAAATGCACCTCATCGCCTGCAAACGTTGGCTTCGCGGATTCAACCCTCAGGGTAACGCCGGCAAGATTGGTCAGAGTATTCGGAATCGATACAAGAAAGACCGAGGCCAGCAAAAACAAGAGGAGGTAAATTGCTGCGCTGTTTTCGACTCGACGCCGCGTTCCACATGGCGCCAAGCACAAACAATAGCGCTCCGAAACCTGCAGTTGGATACGCCAGCCAAAATCCTCCCGCTTTCACGGGACCGGCACGGTGTGAAGCAGATTATCAGCGAGTGTCCGTCCGCTTTACCCGACTGTTCGAGATCGTGCCCGAGCCGATGCGCCATGACTGCCATTCCTACGGCTTGGATATCTTCGGGAAGGAGCATCTCACGCCCGTGCATCAGCGCCCAAGCCTGCGAGGCGTGAAGCAATGCGAGCCCTGCGCGCGGAGGATAGCCCCCGTGATGTGACGTTGTCGAGAGGCATCCAGCAGGTCCTGCACATAATCGAGTAACGCCGGTGCAGCGTGCACCCTTCGTACGTGATCTTGAATCTCGATCAATGTTTGTGGACTCATCACAGGTTTTAACTCCTTGAGCATCGCGCGCCGATCCATTCCCAGGAGCATGGCGCGCTCGCTGCTGCGATCCGGCACGCCCAGTTCAATCCGCATGAGAAAACGGTCAAGCTGCGATTCTGGCAGCGGAAGGTGCCGACCGCGTGCTGCGGATTTTGTGTCGCGACCACGAAAAACGGGTCGGGCAAATCATAGGTCGTGCCGTCGACCGAGATGCGCTGTTCTTCCATCGCTTCAAGCAGCGCACTTTGCGTCTTCGCTGTGGCGCGATTGACCTCGTCGATCAGGACGACTTGCGAAAAGAGCGGACCGCGATGAAACACGAATCGTTGTTTGGTCCATCGAAAATCGAAGTACCGAAGAATATCAGCCGGCAACAGATCACTCGTAAATTGAATGCGCTGAAATGCCAGCGCCAGCGAGCGTGCCAGCGCCTGGGACAGCGTCGTTTTGCCGACGCCTGGAATATCTTCAATTAAGAGATGGCCGCGCGCGAGCAGACAGGCTACAGCGAGCTTTACTGCCTCGTTCTTGCCTACAATGACTTCACAAATTTGCTTCGTGAAAGCCTCAACGTGATCGGTCACACCGGGATGATCCGGGGGAAAAATGTCTTTCGCAAACACGAGGTGGGGGAAATGAAGTTCCCAGCCTGTTACTTTTGCTGGTGCTCTTGTTTCGTCGCTGAATCTGATAAATCAAGTTTTTCTGCGGATCTTCGCATTCGTCTGGCTGTCTCGCCGGCACTCCGGGCGCCCGGTCGATCAGCATCCGCCGACAACGATCTCGATACCCGGCTCTTGCTAGAGTGAGTTAGAATAGGGGTAGGGGAGGGATGCACTTCGCGATAACATTTTGTGATGAGGCCGAGCGCGAAAGCCGCGGCAACGAACACGGTTACTCGTTTCTCAGTCGGCGTGAGGCGAAAAATTTGCCTCACTTCACCGAATTTGAAACGCCGGATCTTTTTAGTCACGAATTGTTCCAGCAGAGCGCAACTTCAAGTAACTGGCGCTTCCAGCCTGTGTTACAACGCAGACGGCGAGGGGAAACCTTGCCGAGAGCAACGTCGTATCGTCAGGGCAGTGGGACATTTTCTGCTGCATCTAGTGCTGTTGTTGTTCGCGCGGCCGAATCAAAACCGACCGATAATGTTTCCTGATATTTGAATGGTAGAAGTGAGCTTTTGATTCTGCCGACATCAGGTCGCGATGCACCGAAAGCGGGATATCGAGATATCGGTAAACTGCGCCATTAACGAATTCGATTTCCAGAATGTGACGGCGTTTGCTGTAGCCAATCTTTGCGATCGCGCTCGATTGCACCGGCTCGCGCGAAATATGTGAAACGATGTGACCTGGCGTCGGTGACGGCTCTGCGAAAAGTGTTGTCGTAATAGCAACAACGACTGCGAAGCAAATGCATCGCATCGTATCCAGCCGGTTTGAAATTCTAAGCACCACACTAGACACGGATTTAGCACGTCGCACTATTGTAGGGCGTTTCTGTGAAACGCCACGGCGTCTGGCAAAGACGCCTATAAATTCATCACCTTCATCATTCGACATTCGTGCTTCGTCGTTCTCATCATTGTCCCAGCGGTGTCGTCACTTCCGTGCCGGACGGCGGCTTGAATTCAAACGTCGACGGCGAAATCGCCGCACGCGTCTGGTTCGAATAAGTCGTGACGATCCGATCGCCGTTCGGCAACAGCATGTCCGTGCGTTCTACTCGAAACTTGTCGTTGATTCGCAGATCGAGCTTTTGAAACACTCGTTTCATCGCAGCGGTGCGAGGGAGCAGTGCAAGCTCATGTCCAGTGTCGCTCTTGGTTGCCGTGATGTTGAAGCTGTTTTCGATGTTTTCCAGATTCAGCGCCGAATTGATCGCCGCCACCGTGGCGTCTAGCGGCGAACCCTTGCCTAACGGGTAACGCTCCGCTGATTTGAAGTTCGGATAATAAATCCACAGCTCGTGACCACTGCTCACCGTGATACTGGGCGAATTGCCTTTTACTTCACGCCGGAACTTGTTAGGCGGTTGGAAGGAAACCGTCCCCGAACTCACGACTGGATTTTTCATCAGCCTAATTACTCGTTGCTCCTGAAAATCAGCTTGCGTTGACCGGTTCTGCCGAACCGCTGCAAGCAGATTCTTGAGCTCACTGTCGGAAATAGGCGCGCTCTTTGCGACCGACGTCAGCGCGAAAGCAAGCAAGATCCAATAGATGAAGACGCGCACGCGATGACCTTATCCGGCTGCATTAAATCTCAAAGCGCCTTACTCACGCTGCTCATATCGAAATGCGGTTTTTTCAAAGCGAGGCGAAACACACTCGGTTTCCTTATTCTGACTCCGAATCTTCGCATATTCGGTTCACGGCAGACTTAGCCGGCCATTCCCGAGGTTTTTGGTAGTCGCTGAGAATTGTTCTTGACAAAGGTGCGAGCTTTTTCGTAAAAATCGTATAAACGGGTTTGAATCAAGCGAACGCCTTTGCCCCCGTCGGCCTCTTCGCCGCTTCCGACCCGCAATTCCACAAGTCAATTCAGCGGTCGAATAGGAAAGAAAAGAACAACAATGAATCCACTAAGTCACTTCAAAAAAATATCGATCCTCGGTTTGCTCCTCCTCGTTTTATTGAGCAGACCTTCCGGTCGCGCGTTCGCGCAATCACCTCTCGACCTCTGGTCTTCCGACACTCAGATCCGGATTCGGGATAGAAACACCCTGAACTACAGCATTACCGCTCGGAGCGGCTACTTCGAGGTCTCCTTCGACTCCAATAACAATGCGACGTGGGCTGACGCGACCCCGCCGTACGCGATACACACTGGTGGGCACATACGCATTCACGGGTATTTGGCGAGTCCACTGGTCGGTGGGCCGTATCCCGCGATCGTCATCGGTCATGGGCACCACGGGCATGGGAGCCCTGAAGAGGCGATGGCCCTGGCGGCGTTCGGTTACGTCGCACTATCGATCGACGGACCGGGGCAGGGCCTTTCTACCGGACCGCCCGACACGGAACAGGGATGGATTTCGGTCGAACAAATCATGAACGTGCCGGCCCCTTACGTGAGTTATCTGTACCATTACACATACGCAGGGATGCGGGCGTTGACCCTTTTCGAGAAATTGTCAGGCGTCTTCCTGAACCCATTCCGCATTGACCGGACGCGTTTGGGCGTGATGGGCGCCTCAATGGGGGGACAGTTCACCTATTACATTAACGGGGTCGACGATCGAGTGAAGGGAGCGGTGGGAATTGCAGTGGCAGGTGATTGGCGGCACATCTCATTCTATCCGGGTTCCTGGCTCTATCACGGTCTCTACTATTACACGCGAGACGGGCTGCCAAGCGGACAGGACCATCTAAACACGGTCTCGAACTTCTGTACCGATCCAACGCTTAACACATTCCTGAACTATTTTGATCCGATCGCCTATGCGCCGACACAGCACGGCCCGCTGCTGACGATCGTGGGCTCACACGACCAATTCTTCGTCGTGCCCGGCATCAATTCCACCTACCAGCGAATTGTCAGTGCAGGAACGTCACCACGATTCCGGAAACGGATTATGATCAAGCCTAACGGGAAGCATGGAGTCCTGAGGGAGGGACATCAAAATGAAGACGCGCTTGAGCTCATCCAGGACATCGCTGCCTGGTTCAACTATTGCTTCAACGATGGAGCGGTGCCACCCGGCACGCCGACAGTTCGCATGGATACGGGACCGACCACGATGGTCTTTCACGTAACCGCTCCTCCCGGTGAAAGGCCAATCAACCAGGTGAAGCTCTATTACGCCTCTCAGATCGATAGCAGGCCTTCGACCGTTCGTGATTTCGGCTACATCTCGCTATCGTGGAACGGCGTGGAATACGTGGGAACGATTCCGATTGGAAGGCTGCCGCCAGCGGGACCGCCGGTTACTCCGAACAATATCATCTATCTCGCATCGGTGAAGGACCAAGCCAACTACACGGTAACGTCAAAGCTTTACTACCGGTCGCGCGTAATGGCGTTCGGCCAGGGTTTCCTGCCGATCATCGAGCACTACGACGGCGATACGCTGCCGGTTCCGCCGCCGCCTTCTTGCCATTGATTGTGGCTAAAGCAATCCTGACATGGGCTGACGGAGTTGGCAGTGCGGTTGCGGGTTTGACGGCAACTCCTTGAAATCCCGCGTGTGTTGCTGCGTTCAATCCGCCGCGAAGATTCAATCACTGAAAGGCGCCGCTTCCGTCATAGTTGCCAGTACGAAAGGCCAGCTGCCGCAGACAGGAAGACGCGCGAAACCAGCACCAAAGCGCATTCCTTTCCTTATTCTGATTCCGGATCTTCGCGTATTCGGTTCACGGCAGACTTAGCCAGCCATTCCCGAGCTTTTTGTCGCAACTCGGCGGCGGTGTGCAGAGCGAGCTTCTCCTTCATGCGCATCTGATGTGTCTCAATTGTTTTCACGCTTACATGCAATTCGCTCGCTAATTCTGAAACGCTCACGCCCCTGCCGATAAAAGAGAAAATCTCCAGCTCACGATCGCTCAGGTGGTTGACGTCGGGGTTACGAGAATTTTTAGTCCCCGCCGCGAAGTTGCTTAGGATTAGAGGCAACACGCTTGCAGCGACGTGCGGATGCCCGGCCAAAATTTTGTCGAACGCCCTAAGGAGTTCGGGAGCATCGTCGATGGTCAGGTATGCTCGCGCACCGGCCCGGAACGCGCGTTGAGCCGAGAACGGATCAGCGTGCTCGGAAAGCGCGAGGATTGCCGCGACTGGATTGAGACTCCGGAATTCTTTGATTAACTGTATCCCGTCAGCACCGCAGAGCCTTAACCCAACCACAACCAAATGCGGTTTATGACGCAGAAACAATTCACGCGCTGAAGGCGCTTCATCCGTCTCGCCGCACACCACGAATTGCATGCTCTTCTCAATCAATGAGAGCACGCCGGCTCGAACAAAACCGGTTCGATGAACAACGAGCACTTTTATTTTTGTCGGGCTTTTCCCCGACACGTCGTCAGGCTCTTTCGTCGGGGAATTCTTTAATCCGTACACAGTTGCCTTGTCTGGCCGCCGCCGTTTCCCTCCGGTTTTGCGTTGGGTGTTCAACGCGCGCGCAGCGTGCCGTCTGTTTTTGCGTTGCTGCATATGCTCGTGCCTAACGGGTTGTCCTAAGCCGCAGCAGTTTTGTAGGGCAAACTCCGACCGAATCCAAGCCAAAAATTCAGGGATTTACCCTGACAGACAAATAGTCGCAGGTCCGTTTATCCTCCGCGCGACATGAAAAAGTTCCTTCTCGTTTTGCTTTTTGCGTCACTCGGCCCGCGATTGCTCACGGGCGACGACCACACTCCAGCCGGCGTCACAGGTGCATTCGAAGGCGTCACTACGACCGGCGGCGCGTACAACGTGCTAAATCACACCGCCACTCGGCAGATCGACGATATCGTCGTGCCGGGCGCGATCGGAAAATATGGCCTAAAAATGACACGCTACTACAATAGCCGATCCGAGAGTGCTTATCCTTTGAGACTAGGGGGCTGGAGCCATGAGTACGCATGGACCACGTCTAGTTATGATGAGAAGCTCTCTTACCCAAACGGAAGCGAGCAGGATACGACTTGTTTAGGGGATTGGGGAGTAGGGCTTCTTGCAGTTTCCGATGTATGGGAAACTCACACGTCGAACGGGAATGGGAACTTTCGGCTGGCTGACGGCGGCACCGTGCGTTTTTCAAAATCATTTCGCAACTTCCATCATTGATCCGTATGGCCAGACCACAACTATTGCGCGCGATAACTTGGGCTATGTGACCCGTGTAACGGAGCCAGGCGGACGATATTTGCAGTTTAACTACTCCCAAGTGAACGGAGTCGCGGAGTTAACTGGAGTGGATGCCTACGACGGTCGGGGAAACCGGATCGATTGGGTCGCTTATCATTACACGTTAGTATCGGCGGGAGGTCACTATGGACTCAACTTGAACTGCCTGACCTCGGTGGATTACAGCGACGGCACGCACGCATACTATACCTATCAGGCAGATAACGTTCTCGAACATCTGTACCCTTGCCCCTGTTCTGTCGCGTTGTTCCCCGTCCTCAAGACATGTAAGGACGTTCGCTACAAGGGCCCGATGCGCAATATTTCCTACGAATATCAGGCCGGACCTCATGGCGCCATCTTGAGGGAAAATTATTGGGACGGAATTTCAGGTCATGAAGGAAATGGCCCAACGGTTTCCTGGATCGATCCACCCGCGCCATCACCGATCGTTTTCGACCCAAATTTCGACACTCTGTTTACCGAACACCGTGGCGATGGTCCCACTCGCACGTTCACATACACACCACTACACCTTGGTCGGCAATCCGACGAATCGTGCGCAAGATGGACGCAGGACCCCATTACTAATCCCGCACCGCAGCAATTCCTCACGGACTACACCGATTTTCGAGGAAACAGTACGCATTTGGGTTATGACTCCAATTGGTTTGTCAATTCGGTTAGGGATGCCAACCAATGCACGACATACTACGACCGCGGCGGAATAGGCGAGATCACGAAGATCACGCATCCAGGTGGCGCTCACATTGATTACACCTACTACGGCGAAGGATCAGGCCACATATCGGGACATTACCTCCAGCGGATTACAAACGAACGTGGTGCAGTTACGTACCATTTTCGCGATGCGAACCACCGCATCACTCGCACCGATTACAAGGACGCCAACGGTAACCTCCTCGCTAACGAGACGTTTAGTTATAATAGTTTCGGTCAGGTGCTTACTCATCACATGAAAAACAATGCATGGGAGAGTTTTGTCTATGATGGTCGCGGCTTGCTCACCGATAAGTATAACCCCAAGGCGACTGTCCCGGGCGGCAACGATCCCCATACGCACTATAGCTATTACACCTCTGGGCCATGGACAGACCGGGTACAAACACTGACGTTGCCCGCAAACGTCAGCAATAACGTCGCGTCCGAGACGTATGAGTACGACCGCGCATTGGATGGCAGTGGCGTCACAAATCTGAATGGCAGCGCGGTCGGTGGCCGTGGTTTAGTGACGAAGATCACGCATGCCGACGGCACATACCAAAGGTTCAAATACGACGCTTACGGGAACAAACGTTGGGAAGATAACGAATTACGCAAGATTACTCAATACACCTATGACGACTACAATCGGCTGCTAACCGCGACAAACCCGCTCAATAAAACCACCAGCTATGATTATGCGGTTACACAAGGCAACACGACCCAGTCGCAGCAACACACGAGCAACTCGCCCCGGTGGATTATCCTGCCCACCGGCATCAAGACGCACAACGTCTATGATGAGAACTGGCGTAAAACGTCCACGACGCCGGCCGACGGTATATTAAGCCCGACCACTTTCGCCTACGACAACGTGGGCAACCTGATAGACGTGACCGATCCCCGGGGCAAGATCACGCATAATACCTACGACCCTCGCAACCGCAAAACGTCCACTACGGAAGCCTACGGCACGAGTATTGCGGCGACCACGGTCTGGCATTATGACCCGGCCAGTAATATCAACCAGATTGATCGCCCAGATGGTATCCACGAGACCAAGGGCTATGACGCACTTAATCGCATGATCTGGCACATCGTGCCTAGACAGGTGCCGGGCGCCAGCCCGACGCCGAGCTCCGTCAATATAAGGACGGATATTTACTACAATCCGTCCGGGACCATTGACCACGTGAGAGATGCCAACGCTAGAACCACCTCGTTTGAATATAATCCATCGGACGAAAAGACCCGAATGACTTATCCCGGAGGGACGCAGTCCCAATCGTGGGTGTACGACAACGCGCACAATTTGGCGAGCCGGACCACCGTGAATGGCAACGCCAGCCCGGGCAGCAATGAAACCCAACGCTTCGATTACGACAACCTTAACCGCAAAACGGACATGCATTGGGACAACAATGCCGATTGGGCGCACTACACTTACTACGCTGATAGCAGATTGAATACCGCATCAAACGCCAACTCCACGGTCACTCGTCACTACGACAATGCCGGCCACCTCGATTGGGAACAGCAAAACGTCACCGGGCTCGGTAGCACGAAGAGCGTGAACTATTCCAGCTACGATGACGACGGGCGTCTGACGAATATGAACGTAGGCGGTGCGAGCTATGATTACACTTACAGCTACGACGCGGCAGGGCGGTTCGAAAAAATCACGCCCACCGGTGGCTCAGTGCTTTTTCAATACGCTTACGATGCCGCCTCGAATGAGACCCATCGCTATGCCTATCTGCCCAACAGTACGACCATTGACCAGGTTTACGCGCGAGATAGCCTGAATAGGATGTCCAGCCGGCTGGTGAAAAGGAAGGGTACAACCTTTTCGACCGAGGCGTATACCTACGATCACATGAATCGCATCGTGGAGATCAACCGAGGAGGTTCGGCCGACTTCTTTGCTTTTTATTGGGACGGCGAGCTGATGTCGGCTACCTACGGCGGCGGGCCGCATTCTGCGTATCAAGAGGGGGAAGAGCCGGACCTGGACACGAGCGACACCGTTGATCCCAACGCTGGGTATCAGCCGCCGGACCAGGAGGGGCTGGAGCCCACTGCGCCACCCGACGATTTTAGCGATCCTCCGGTGGGCGGCTTGATCCCGATGGATTTACCGACTGGACACTCAGTCGGTTATTACTTCGACAAAGCAGGCAATCGCCAGCAAGTGACAGATACCGCGAATCCGACGACAAATTTTGTAATAAACACCATCAACCAGTATAACTCAGCGAGCGGGTGCAGCATTAGCAACGGCCTGGAGCATGAGATAAGCTCTTTCCAAGGACTCTATGACACGCAACGGGTCAATTACCATTATCTGAACGATGGGCATCTGATCTCGGTCGATGGCGGCGGCGGCACCCGTTATTTCTACTACGATGCCTTAGGCCGGTGCGTGAAACGCAGCCCCACCGTCGCCAATGGGGGTAACACTACCTATTACATCTACGACGGCGAGAAGCCGATTCTAGAATATAGCTCGACCGGCGTTGTAGGGCGAAACGTGTACGGCAAAGGGATCGACGAAATTCTGATGCGCACCAATCCCGGTGTGAACGCAGGTTATCCGATGTATTATGCACAGGACCACGAAGGCAGTGTGACGCATCTGCTGGATGGCCGCAGCACGCCAGCGACCCAAACCGGCAACGTGCTCGAGAAATACGCCTACGATGTCTTTGGAGGGCTTACGTTCATGGACAGTAACGGTAATAACCTCAATCCCAATGCCACAGCCTATAACAACCGTTTCCTGTTCACCGGTCGCGAATACGCCGCGACGTATCGAGGAATCTATGTCCCAGAATTCAGGTTCTATGAATACCGCGCCCGCGCTTATCATCCCGATCTCGGCCGATTCATGAGCGAAGATCCGAAGCTCTTCGACGCCGGCGATTACAATCTCTTCCGCTACTGCCACAATGATCCCATCGATTTCACCGATCCAATGGGCTTGGAGGTTGGTTTTGGCGAAAGCCTGATCCCGGTTTGGGGATCGGCACACACGGCCTATGACGCGTACAACGAGCACCATTATGGCTGGGCAGCATTCCACGTTGCGATGGCGCTGAGTGACGTTGTACCGGCCAAGGCTGGCTTGACGGCCCTCGGAAAAGCTGGAGTCAAATCATTGGCAAGAACTGAGATCGGAAGAGCGATTGGAAGGTCTGCCGAACATAAGGCCGCCACGACTGGCTATAGGTATGTCGGCACAAGGGAGGCGCAAACGATCGCTAGAGAAAAAACTATTCCAATGGTGGACTTAAAAGACAAACCAAAACCGGTATTTTATACCGACGAAAAATTCACTCTCGGAAAAGTCGCTCACAAGGAGCTTGAACTACCCGGTAGCGTGCCAACGCATAGAGCCGAATTCAATCTGGCGCAAGCGCCAGCTGGATATGGAAGTCTTACCGGATATCAACGTGTTGAGTTTACACTGCGAGAGGGGGCTGAACCGATACGAGTAAACAAGCTCGTCGGTCTCGATGACGCGTCTCAAATTGATCTAGACCTCGTCTCTCGCCATTTTCCAGCCAAACTAGATAAATAGGAAATAGATGAATACAACATCGAATGGTAAATGCTCACAATCTACCGATTACAGCTAGAAAAAGAGCATATCAAGCGAGTGCAGGAAGCCACGCTGACCACTGAGGACTTTGGTATCGAACCAACTCATGGCCTCTTTGGCTCTCCGGAGTGGTGGAACAACATCCGGGAAGGCACACTTCCTGTGCATCGTGTGAAAGGCACAATCACTCGCGTTTACATGGAGGGCAGTTATAACGACTGGCCTACGTTCGATATGCGCGCTGAGGATGGGAAAGAGTCTACCTGGACACAACAAGTCAGCGATCCAGACTACGCCAGTCTGTACACCGTGGGTCGACCGATAGAGATAGAATACGTTGTCCAACGGAGTCGCTCATATGTCGCTGGACTCGATCCGCAAATGAAAGAAGTTATCGCGATACGGGTCGGTGAGTAGCAACTGAAAAAGAGGCGTGGCATCTTTGTGGTGCTCCGCACCAGATAACCAATATAGATTGTGAAATCAAATAGGCAGGGAAGAGAGAGGGGGGGAAGAGAGGGGTCAGATTAGGGTTGCATTGAATTGATGGATAAGACAGGCGGGATGTCATTTTCAGCGATGACAAGGACCGGCTTCGCTTTCTGGGACTGATGCAGCAATCGCTAAGGCGCTATGATGTGGAATTGCACGCCTATGTGCTTTTGGCGAATCATTTTCATTTCCTGGCGCAAACGCGTCGGGCTAACTTAAGCCGTTGGATGCATTGGCTGATCGCTTCTTACAGTATTTGGTTTAACCGGCGGCACCGGAGCAACGGCCATTTGTTTCAGGGGCGCTACAAGAGTTTGCTGGTGCAAGGTGGCCAATACCTGCTGGGGTTGAGCCGTTACATTCACTTAAATCCGGTGCGCGGGCGAGTGCTCGGAGCCGGAAACCCGACAGCGCGCCGGGCTCGGTTGCGCGCTTATCGCTGGAGCAGTTACCGCGGCTATGCCGGCTTGGCGAAGCAGGACGAGTTTGTGACCGAAGAGTTGGTTTTGGGGGAATTTGGCGGAAGGCGACGGAATGAGCGCAAGCTGCGTTACCGGCGCTTTGTGGAAGAAGGGCTGATGCGCGAGATCGAGAATCCCTTTGAAGCGGTGCGATGGCAGGCGGCGCTTGGAGACGAATCATTCGTGCAGCGGTTGAAAGACAAACTGAAAGCACACCGGGAGCAAAGAGGCGAGATAACGGCGGTGCGGCGGGCGCATCGATGGGCGGAGCCGCGGACGGTCATCGCGAGGGTAGCTGCTCATCACGGTCTAGAGGCAAGGGAGCTGTTGCAAGAGCGCCACTATGGGTCGCAAGCGCGTAATGTAGCGATGTGGTTGTTGCGCCAGCGCGGGGTGACACTGCGCGAGATTGGCGCTTTGTTCGGAGGAATGAATTACCCTGCCGTGAGTGAGCGGGTTCGACGAGTGGAAAAATCAATCACCGGCGACAAACGTCTCCGCCGCTTGTGCCAATTATTGAATGTTTAGACACGACCCTTTCGGACCCCATATTTGCGAAGGGCCTAACAACATCGCAGCCCGCCGTCATTCAAACCAATGCATCGGATCATTGGCCCGTGACGCGCAATTTCCGTTTGCGTTAACTTTCATCCAAAGCACTCACCGACTCAGAGAAGCGCCTTTTTGCTTTGGCATTTTTCTCCCGGCGACAAGATCGAGAACCGCCCGGCGCAATTTCTCGCGGTCTGCTGGATTGTCCATGTCCAGGTTAAGCTTCATCGCCTCCGCGACGGTCTTAGCGTAAGCAACGCCCTGCTGCTCGGCCAATCGCTTCCAGCGTTCATCGGCCATAACCTCGATAAGATTAGAGACGGAGCGGTTCTCTAAAGAGGCCATTTGTTCCAGTTTGTTCCGTTGCTCATCGCGCACCGTCAGGTTGAGCTTCGGTTTATTGTTGTTCTTTTTGGATTTTGCCATTGGCAGTTTTTCGCACCTCGTTCTTCATAGCCGATCTCGCAGGCTGAAAGAGTATACGCCAAAAAAGCGTCGGCGTAAACACTGTTCTTGACATACGCCATATTAGCGTATAATCGGCGTATACAATAAGCGGCTGATGCCCCCCACAAGTAAGCTCCCGAACTGCCTCGGCCTGCAAAGGCGCGGGGCGGCGGGGGAGCGAATCAACACTCCACTAACAAAAAGGAAATCAAACAATGAACAACAACATTGAAGTCATGAAATCGGCCTGGCGACGTGTGCAGCGCCCAAGCGTTGTGAAATTGCGAAGAATCAAAGCGAAAGCGGAACTAGAGGCACGCGTCACGCTGCGCTACATGGCGCTACTGTCGGCGGTAATGACAATGCTGATGATGGCCTTCGCGCCGATGGTGCATGGTCAGGACGTTGGGCTGGCAGTATTCAATTACACCGACGCCTCCGGCAAAAAACAAGCGGTCGACGTTGTGGACCAGTATTATCCGAAGAAGATCGTCCAGCCGATTGCCAAGGCAGATGCGCAGATTGATCCGAAATTGCGCCGGGCCGCGACCATTGCTGAGGAGCGCGCACGTGCGCACTCGCTGCGCAAGTGCTGGTGTTTCGTTAAGGAAGCGCTTGTTGCTTCCGGCGTAGTGAAATCGCGGCCGCAAACCCCCCTTGCGAAGCAAGCCGGCCAGGAGCTGGTGAACAATTACGGATTCAAAAAACTGCCCGTCTCAAATCCCTACGAGGCACCTGTAGGATCTGTGTTGGTCTACGGCGCCAAGAGCGCGGCCGGTCATGTGGAAATCCGGACTGAGACTGGATTTGTGAGCGATTTTCGCTCTAAGACGCCATCGCCCCGTCCGCTGATTGGCGTTTTCGCGAAGAGTTAACGGCAGCTTGACGACGCTTTAGAGAAGCTTACTAAGGCGATTCGTGAAGTGGAAGCGATTGTCGAAATCATGCGCTCTGAGCACGACCCGCTGGCGTCACTGCGCGAGATTGGCGCTTTGTTCGGAGGAATGAATTACCCTGCCGTGAGTGAGCGGGTTCGACGGGTGGAAAAATCAATCACCGGCGACAAACGCCTCCGCCGCTTGTGCCAATTATTGAATGTTTAGACACGACCCTTTTTCCCTCCCTACTCATAGGTTTCCTCCGCTGACGTTTGTCGGAGCAGCGATTTCGCAGAATCGCGCCGGTGCGGCCCTGCAGAGTGCTACGAAACGGTCGCGGTTTGCGCTGTGCGAAGACGCTTAGTGCGGCAACCGCATCATGCAGCAGCATAAGATTCGCGATAGATGCTGGCCATCGTAGTGCAAGTGACTGAAGTCTGTTCGCAGCAGTATCGGTCGAAAGTCGATACCAATCGCCGATTAGTGCGCTCATGTTACGCGTGACAAAGATTATCGTAACCAATGGATTGCGTATCGCGATGACATTGGAAAGGTAGCTGAAGATAGGCAAGCACAGGAGCAGCAGCGCAATTACTGCCTGAATTGTAACTCAGCGAGAATCTGACGTGCGGCACAAAGATAGGCAGACGGTGACTAAACAGTTGAACAAGGTCGAGGACCCTGACCGGCAGGCGAGCGAAATCAAGCTAGCCCTCGCTGCATCCCAGCCCCTGAAACAGCGCGTTTCTAATGCGTAGCGCTCCTCCAGACAGCTTTCTAATGCACTTGTAGCTTGTCAACTGACCCGATGCGATTTTCTGCTGCCGATGGCCGGAAGATTCAAGGGACGTGTACGCTGCGTGGAAAAAACGCTGGGACCATGGCGAGCGGCCTTCGCATCGGCGTGCCGTCATGTTGGAGGTGATGTGCGTGCTAGCAGCGGTTTGAATCGAATTGGAACTGGAGTCGCGGGTCGCGATATGACGGATCTTTGAAGGCGACCAATCCCGAGCACTACACTGCTGCTGGAGCCGGAGACGGCCGCCAATTCGATGAATTTGGCGCGGAATTATCTCGTAGCTGAGTAGGCACGGTCCCCTTGATTTCAGATCCATGAAGGCAGATCATTCGTTTGCAATGGAATATTGCGCGAGCTTCGGCGGACAACCGCCATCACGGGGCTTGTTTTAGACATGCGATCGACCGATGGCTAAGCTGGACGAGCGCAGTATGACAGATGCGTATCTAAGGGCAACTGCACTTTGATTGCGCAGTACTGTGCAAGTGAAGGAGCCGGAGGGACCAGCTTACTGCGCATACGGGATATGCGAATGGCGAGTGCGGTCCCAACTTGCAACGCTCGGATACCACGAGGAATCGGCAATGAGTCGTGTCTAAATATTCAAGAATCCGATTGAGATTTGCCGAGCTGTTCGCTACAAGCGGGAGTATGGCCCGAGCAGCTGCGGTTGCAATTTTGAGAGCACCTATCAGCGATCTGCGTCGCGGGGCACCGCGGGATGTCATTTCAGCGATGATCGAAGGACCGCCTTCGCTTTCTGGGACTGATGCAGCAATAGCTAAGCGCGAGGAATTGCACGCCTATGTCTGTGCGACGAACACGATCTTGCATTTCCTGGCTGCAAACGCGTCTGGCGAACAAGCCGTGGATGCATGGCTGATCGCCTGCCTACAGTAGTCTGATTACCGTCGAGCATCTGAAGCTACGCCCGTTTGTCTCAGGGGCATAAGAGCTCATAAGGGGGGATAAAATAGGGTCAGTCAACAAATCTTGACAGCTCCCAGTGTGGATTTAAGAGTGAACCGTGTCACGAGCGGTTCGGGTCGAGTATGGCGGGGCGTTTTACCACGTGATGGCGCGCGGAAATCGACGGCAACGCATTTTCCACGATGAAGCCGATAGGGTTTTATTTTACCAGACCCTGGGAGAGGCGTTGGAGCGGACAGGCTGGAGGATGCAATCACTCTTACGGACGACAATTTGAACGCTCAAGCGGTCACGCAGAGCGCGAAATTAAATTCAAAGGAAAGCACAGTCGCGCTGCTGCTGAAGGAAATTGGTGAGTTCCAACGAGACACGTTCTCCGTGGTTCAAACGCGTATTGGGTTCTGTTTCCTGGTGTTAGGGTGGCTTGTCACTAGTGAGGCGGCAAGGAACTATCTGGAAGGTCATCCTGGAATGGCAATCGCTGGCGGGGTCGTGGTGGTCCTGAGCACGATGAATCTCGCCGTGATGGTCGGACGGGCGAGACGAAGATCAATGGAAATTGCCGAGGCACTGAAGAATCTTGGTATAGACTCAGTCCTATATCGACACCGAATCCTCGACCAACGACAGGCGGTTTCTTTGACCACATTCAACGTAATGGTCGGCGTACTTATCCTCTACATGCTCGTGAATATCCTCCGAGGCGCATGAGTGGCTGAATAAGAATAGGGTCAGTCAACAAATCTTGACAAGTCCCCCTCGGCACACATATGCAAAAGCGCTGTCTGAAAAACATGTCAAGCTCTGGAGTCGCGCTTATCGTCCTGGTGGGTTGGTCGTCTATCGCCAGCGCACAATGGACCCCGCTAGCGAATGCGTTTCCATCGGGATTCGCCGAAACATGCCTTCTCCTCACCGATGGCACGGTGATGTGCCACGAGTACAACACGAACCGGTGGCATCGACTGAAGCCGGACATCAACGGCAGTTATCAAAATGGCTCGTGGGATGTGCCGGGTTTTACCGTCGCGAACATGCCAAACGGCAACGACCCTACTATTGGATGCGTGAATTGCCCGTACCAGCCATTATACTTCGCGTCGGCGGTGCTGCCGGATGGACGAGTGGTTGTCATCGGCGGCGAATACAACAATCTGGTTGTGCGGGAGACCAACATCGGGTTCATGTACGATCCAGTGGCGAACACATGGTCAGCGCAAATAACTGTACCGGCAACGTGGTGCTGCGCCGGCGGCGGCGGCACCGGAGCTATCGGCGACGCCCAGTCCACGATTCTGACGAACGGAACGATGCTTGTCGCGAACATCGGGAACAGGGATATCGCGTCGTTCAATCCCGCGACGCTGACCTTCAGTGCACTCGCCCCGACGGACAAGGACGACATCAACAGCGAGGAAGGCTGGAATCAACTGCCGAACGGGACATTCCTGACTATCGATTCAAGGATCCAAACGTCCTTCGAAATCTATGATTCCGCGACCAACTCGTGGGGGACCCGCGGATCCACCGTGGTGAACCTGGCAGATACTGGGGCGGGCACAGCCAATTCCAAGGAGGTCGGACCAGCGGTCCTGCGGCCGGATGGCTCGCTTATCGCCTTCTCTGGCACGAATTCCGGTCAGAACGCTGTCTACAACACCGCAACCAGCACGTGGGCTGCAACTGGCGTGGCAGGAGACTTCCCGGCCGGCCCCGGGGCGAGCCATTACGCTGTCGCCGATGGGCCGGCTTGCTTGTTGCCGAATGGCAACGTGCTCGTGATGGCCAGCCCCGTGTATCCGACGACCCCTGGCGTCTTCAACAGGCCAAGCCACTTTTTTGAGTTCGACGGCACCAACCTGACACAGGTCGCGGATTCGCCTAATGCGGCCAGCTTCATATCCTATCAGGGCCGCATGCTCCTTCTTCCTTCCGGCGAGGTCCTCCTCACGGCGTACAACCAAGGGGGCAGCCAGTTATTGCAGCCTAACGCGAGAACCTACAGCCCGATCAAAACGCCCAGCGTGCCCCTCGTGAATGTCCAGGATGTAGTGCTCTACTCGAACGGCGGAGCGCCTCAGGACGCCTGGAGGCCGGTCATCACGAAAGCTCCTTCAACTGTCCTTCCCGGCAATACCTACGCGATCTCAGGCACGCTGTTCAACGGTTTCTCGGAAGGAGCTTCGTACGGCGACGATGCCCAGATGTCGACGAACTATCCGTTGGTGCGCATCCGGAACCATGCAACTGGACACGTCCTTTACGCCCGCACTCATAACCACAGCAGGATGGGCGTCGAAGCGGTCGGCAGCAGCGAAATCGTGACGACGCAGTTCGATGTGCCGGCTAGCGTCGAAGCAGGCGAAAGCGATCTGGTTGTGGTCGCGAACGGTATTCCCTCATTCCCCGCGGACACCGTCGTGCAGGAGACAGCAACCCCGACGCCAACCGCAACTCCTACTGCTACGGCTACAGCAACCCCCACGGCCACGGCAACAGCAACAGCAACAGCTACTGCTACCGCTACCGCTACAGCTACAGCAACAGCTACAGCAACACCCACGGCTACAGCTACAGCAACACCTACAGCTACAGCCACAGCAACAGCTACGCCAACTTCGACACCGAGACCGACACCTACGCCGAGGTCTGGTTTAACGCCGAGACCTCGTCCCACGCCCGCACCCCGCCCGTAACTTTCATCCGACAAGAGAATCGTTGGGTCATCGACGAGATTAAGACAACAACTACGGACTCATATGGAGAGACTAGCGCCGAAATGCTTGCCGAACGTCTAATGAAAGCTGTTAAACCTCTTGATGATGCCAAACACGCTATCGAGAGTCTTCCATTACTCCGGCGAGGAACATGGCGCTGAAAACCGAATAAGAATAGAGCTGGGGGAATAGGGGTCCGTCAACAAATCTTGACAGATCTCAACATGGAATTAACCGCGGCTGATCATCACAATGTTAATGCAGATTGTTGCGCTGACATCCTCTACGTATTTCCACTCTGACTCTGGGGAGGCAGTGGTGAGTCCGTAGTTGGTCGTGGTGCCGTATTCGAAGTGCACACTCGTGGTCAACCCATGCGGATCGAGTGAACCGTTGAGTGTGGCTGAGAACCTCGCGACTAACGTTGCCGGATTAGTTGTGACGACCGGAGGTCCGGTCGCGCTAAGTGTAGTAAAGGTCCTGTCGCTGCCGTACCTGGTGCCGGCTGCTGTTGGTGGCCTTCGACTCGGAAATGATAAACGGTGCTCGCATTTAAGCTGCTGATGTTGGCGCTGACATTCCTGTACGTATTTCCACTCTGATTCTGGGGAGCAGTGGTGAGTCCGTAGCTGGTCGTGGTGCCGTATTGGAACTGAACCGTAGTGGTTAATCCGAGAGGATGAACCGAGCTGTTGAGTGTGGCTGAAAAACTGGCCACGTTCGTTGCCGGATTAGTCACGACCGGAGCGTCAACAGCCCAACCATTAACTCCTGGCTTCCAAGATGGACCGCCATACTCGTACGCGCCCAAATCGGGCGCAGCGCCCACATATCCACCATTAATACCTGGCAGGACAACCCCCGCATTGATCGCGGAGGAGGTGGCTTTGAGCCTGAAGTCACGGTTCGCAGGATCAACTAGTTGAGAGGTCGCTGCCGTACCAAGCTCCAAGTTGTTGCGCACATCAGAGGAGTATCGGTCGCTCGTCCAATACGACGGGTCTGGATTGTAATTCGGATAGGGATCATAACTCCCCCGACCTATGGCAACATCACAGTTGAAGGTCGTGTTGTGGTACGTCCTATTATTGTCCGCCGGTGCGCTGACAAGCACGGAGAAACCTGCACAATTCCAAATAACGTTGTGATCAACAGTGAAGTTACGATTGTAGTTGTCGAGGTAAATGCCCGGCGCTGGCGGCGGCCTCAAACGCGACGCAAATAGTCGTGCACCCAGTTATAAGCAATGCGGGTAGTGCCTGTGCCTCTTCCATCTTGGTAACCACCGTAGATAATTCCGAGATCCCTACACATTAACCCAGGATCGAACAAGTCATTGTATCGGATATCATGACCGGTCCCCTGAGGCGCAATGATCGATCGGCCACAGGCGTGGCAAGTATTGAAAGTCACGCGATGCTGAGTTCCCGTCAGGGCGATAGGAGAGCCGTAGGTGCCGGAATAATCGATATCGTGGATATTGCATCTGGTGATCTCATTGCCCTCCGATTCCCAGGCAGCGAAAACGCCGCTTGCAGCCGTGTTCGCAATTTCACACATGCGCACCGCGTTATAATTGCCACCAATTGATATGCCGCCGCCCTCTTCAGCGTCGCCGTGCTGTGATCCTCCATTAGAAAACTTCGTGAAGTGACTCAGATACTTTGCGTCGCAGTTAGTGAGCACGTTGTCGTTGCCATTGAGTCTCACGGCCCCAGCGCGGAGTCGAACTCCCCTAATAATGATATAATTTACTCCAGAGCCTATGTCTACCGACCATACACGTCGCTTTGCTTCTACAAGATGGCCGTTAGGATTCGTACTGTCCGATGTACGGAGGAAGAGGGTGCTCATTGGCGAGCCTGATTGCCAATACCATTCGTTGGGTGAGTTCAATAAAGCCCGGCCTCCGAAGACGTATCCTCTACCAGAGCCAGTGAACCACCAGGTCGATTTTGTAGCAGCGTCAAGTGTGAGTGTATTTCCGTTCGATGCGATTACCTTCGCGCATTGCCACGCCCAGCTCAGCCCGATGCCTCCTACGAACCACGTGCCGGCATAGTAATTGGGGGCTACGTTGCCAAAGGCAGTGCTGGTGACCGTGTTGGAGGTGACGGTAACGCTAGCCGTCGTTGGATTGAGCCAGTCCGTACTAACGTTTGTAGGCGTCCTTGCCTCCAGCAGTGCTATCCCATCGACAAATACCTGATTAGTGCCGACACCCAAGGTCCAGGGAACAGAGGTTTGCCAAATGCCGCCGCCGGTTGCATTCCAGCCGGTCAACACGTCGCAGCCGGTAATCGTGACCTGTTCGTTCTGGTAAGACGTGATCGTGATCGGGGCGCCGCTCCGGCCGCTTTGACCCATGGCAAGCGTTTCTCGATAGGTGCCGCCACGAAGGTAGAGCGTTTCACCGGGGTATAATTGGGCTGTACCATGCGCGAGCGTCCGAAACGGCTGATTGAGCGAGCCTGGATTATGGTCGTTTCCAGTTGGCGAAACATAGAAGCCTCCACTGGTTCCCGGGGTCGTCAGCGATGCCTCATCCAGCCAGAGAGTAGTGCTCTGGTCATTGCACGTGATGTAGAACCGCGCCGGTGCGGAAGTGGCTGGAGTAGCGGTCAGCGTAAATTTCTGCCATACGGACGTCACATTGACCGTCTGCTGCGTGAGCACGGTGTAAGGTGGTTGGTTCAGGCCGAGCCCGATCACGGCGGAAATATTAGAAGCAGCGCGTAGCCAGACGCTCGCGGTTAGCGGCCGAGTCGCGATAAACTGGAAAGATTGTTCGACATCGAATTGGATCCCTGAATTAAAACCGTGTTCTAGTCGGATCACCGCTTTGAGAGCGTTTCCTGCCACCGTGTTTGCGTGGTCGAGGCTGTAGGCTACGTTTGTGTGACTACTTCCATACCGCGAATTATCGTGCCAGCCATTCGGCATTGAACCGGTTACAGTGCCGTATTGATTTGTGCTATTAAGCGTCGAAACCGGTGGTTCGAAGGATCCGTTTGTCAGGATCTCACCACCGGTTGAAATCGTAGTGCCAGCTAACCCAGTGACTAGGACAAGAAACGGGAGGCGTAATACGCTCAAATTGATGGAGGGATACAAAGCGGTCCATCTAATTGCGAAGCATTTCATGCTTTATTTTTTCATTTTTAAGTTTGCCCTCGGCGGGTTGTGCTTAGTTGTTAGCTGAACTGCATGAACTGCGCCCAAGGTCCGCGCGGAACCAGGAACCATCCTCACGAGGCGCTTTTGAGGAGCAGGCTCGCTTCGGCTAAGTCGGGGCTCCAGTTGGATCTGGGGGATCGCGCTAAACGGTGTTTCAGCGAACGTCCAGCCCCTGGCGCTTATTTAGCCGTGCCGAAGATAAGTTGAAACTGTCGGATGACGTAACCGAGGAGGCTTCTACTCAATCAGCGATAGTCTGTCGAGCTTAATTTTACGCGCTCCGCACTCCTCGGGGCGTTCTGCCGGGCTCCAATCGCTGATTCCAGTTCAACAAACGCAGACAAGATTAACCCGCAATCAAAGCGCTCTCGATGATTCCGCCAAAAAGATCGGCCCTGCCATTAGGATCGGGAAATAGCATCGGACCGGTAACAGCAGGCGGGTGATGGGCTGGCGTGGCCTGCGTCCACTGTAACGTCGACCCATCCCAAAGCCATGTATCACCCAGGTAATTGGTTCCGTTGTACCCGCCGAAGAGTACCACCTTGTGAGCGACAGAATCGTAGGTCATTTGGGCGGCAGCGCGGGCTGGAGGCGCAGATGGTGTGGCAATGTGCGTCCAGGTTGTGCCGTCGAAACTCCATGTGTCATTTAGATAGCCTGTGCCGCCGAATCCGCCAAACGCAATGGTCTTCCCGCTAACCGGATCGTAGGTCATTGCAAGGGCCGAACGCGCCGACGGAGAATCATTTGGCGAAAGCTCAATCCAATCCGGCAAACCAAAAGGAGTGGCCGCTACACTCGCTGCAAATGCGGTCCAAATACAGCAGCAGATAACAATTATCGGCGCATGCGAAAAGTATCGAACCTGAGTGAGTTTCATCCAGCAGGACTTAAGGCGCTTAACAGATGTTTTGTCAAATCACCAACTGCTGTCGGGACGCAGAGAGAGGAAGCACAAGACTATCACGCAAGGGCCGCTTGATTGAAAAGGACGATGCTGTGCTTCCGCCTACCGATGCAAGTGGGATACAAGCGGTCACTCCAGCGGATATATTCAGTTGGCAAGGACCCACCGAACCCTTGACGCGAAGCTCAGCACGTGTCGCGGCTGAACAAATTTTGTCGAAGGTTCTCAAGCCGTACCTCCATTCTTAGTAACGAGCGTTCGAGTCGCAGAAATGCAGTCAGCTTTTCATCTCTACAGCCGTTCATCCTTTGGAATCAACCGCTGAAACGCAGCCCCAACTCTGGACCGAGGCCTTCGAGTTTGGTTTGTGCGAACGACTCGCGCTAGCGGTGATCACGCGAGCATGTTGCACGTCACCTTCTTGACCACAAGATCGAACGTACGCTTAATGCCAAGTGGAACTGACACCGGTCCGAGCGCGGCACCCGTCGGCGTAAGAAAGACGTCGATCGACGTGCACGCGAACCCCCTGCCGTGTCCGCCCGCCGTCAAGTAGAACGCACTGCTGGGCGGCACGTTGATCGAATATCTGCACTGCCCCCCGATCATCTTCGCCTTGCCGGTGCGCACCCACTTGGGTTGGCCGAACTGGTTCGGGTCGTGCGGGAGGAGATCTTTGCTGGTCGCGACGACGGTGATGTTGGCGCACGCGAATCCCGCGAGCTTCCCGCTCTGTTTGGGGAGGACGATCGTGCCGGTGATCCGAGTGGCCAAGATCTTCGCCAGAATCTCTGGGTTGCTGATAGGAATTTGCTTTTCCACGGCGAATCGGAGGATAGCCATCCAGGGACTCGGAGGACAAGGAGAAAGTGATAAATGAGTAATGCAATCGGCTACGCGAAATTCTACAGCCGTTCATATGATGCTGGGATTCGCGTTTACGATCACGCGGGCAATGCGATGGAAACGCAGGAGCACATGGGCGAGTTCAAAGAGCCGTAGTGCACTTGTAACGTTGCCGAAACGATTCCGCTTCCTAAATGCCGAATGATCCGGCACGATTCTCGCCGTGCAGCCTTTTAATCGCTTTCCCTCGCAACGGCAGGAAATAGATTGCAAGATGCAGTCTAATTTTCGTTAGGGTTAAGAGAAGTTCTTACGTTCATTGAACCGTGAGTGAGAAATCTGACATCGGCGCAGAGAAAGCACGCCTGCTCCGGCGTGACGCGGAATGGCTTCTCGCTGCTTCGGAAGGCCGCGACATTGAACGTATCCTTTCGTTTTGGACCGACGATGCCGTCGTTCTGCCACCTGATCTTCCTGCGATTATTGGCAAAGCCGCCTTGCGTAATTACGTCGAGAGCAGTCTGCAAGTTCCCGGATTTCAGATCAATTGGTCCACTGACGAGGCTGTCCTTTCACCCGATGGACAGTTTGCTTATCTGTTAGGCAATAATGCCGTAACGATGGACGACCCAACTGGTGAGCCTGTCACAACCAAGGGACGTGCGGTCACGATCTGGCAACGAGGAACCGACGGGGAATGGCGCTGCGCCGTGGACATCTGGAATGCGGAGCCAACTGCTGGCAGGTCGCGATGACTAGCTCACAACACGTTTACGAAGTCCGCCGCCCGCGCAAAGATCACCGCGACGTCGATCTAATTTCCGATGCGATTCTTTTTTGTTCCGCTTAGGGTCAAGCCGTAGTGGTGATCGTATTCGTACGGCCGCCTCCGCGTTTTTGGTTTCGCAATCGAACCTCGCAGGATAGCGGCAAGGCGTTTCTCCAACGTATTAATTTGCCGCCGAATGGATAAGGCCTGTTCAAGATCTCGAACGGATGGTTTCATATTACTTCCGCACCTCTAGCTGACACTTTATATGCCTATGGTCTCCGGGAATACCAGAACAGAAATTGGGATTTCCAAAGTTTCACAGTCGGTCACATGATGCTGCTTTCGCCGAAAAGACAGGCTCGACGTCCCCGGCCGCTTCAAAAACATCTGGCGATTTCGCCGATCCTTTTGCCGACTGTTGCGGCTCCCTGGACGCATTGGACTAAAGTCCTATTGCGGTTGTCGGCACCGGTAGTAACATCATCCTCGATTACGTCATCCGACGCCTCGACGCACTTTCGGCTGGCCTGAAAAACCGGCTGGAGGCTTAACCTTCGCTGAGACACCGCTTAGCGCGATCTCCAGATTCAACTGGAGCCACGAGTCGACCAAAGCGAGGTGGCTGTTCAAAGCGCCTCGCGAGGATTGATTCCTCGTTCTGCGCCGGATTTGGAGCAGTCAACCTCTAAATGAAAGGCGTTTATGAAATTCGTTAGTCTCACCAAGCCAATGGCCATGCCTCACCAAATTCACACCTACGCCCAACTCCGGCGACAGATTCACCACGACCTGCGGATTCAACACCCCGAATGGGTCCAACCAAATGGCGACTCCCCCGAGTGTGATTCTTACGAGGTGCGCCTCATGGAACTGCTCGATACATCCACGCGAACGGGATCCAACGGGTCCGTCGCTGATATTCATCGGCCACTTGAACAGGGAATTGGAAGGTAAACAATGACCGCGATTCTAGTCCAATTCCCAAATGAATCAGTCAAACCCGACGCTGTCGAGGAGCGCAAGGTTCTGACAACCCTGGGAGTCATTTATGAGGGCGGCTCGCTCCACGGCAAGACCGCCGATTTTCCCACGCGTGACCTCGAGCGCTTGGTGGCTGGTGTCCACCGGCGTACCTCGCATTTCTTTGAAACCTATGAGCGCACGATCTGCGTCGATATTCGCAGCAGGCGAACGATCTTTCGCTGTGCCGGTCGCACTGCTAAACGCAACAGCAGCACTTGGTGGGAGAGGCTGCTCGCGGAGCATCGCATCTGCAAATTGAAGGCCATCGTAATATGAAATTCTTGATGATGACAAACAAAAGGCCTTACCTGTTGTTGGCATTCGCAGCGCTCGCGCTTGCTTCTCCATGCCAGGCGCAGCACCGAGGCACTAGTAGGCAGCACAATTCTACACCACAACAGGCGTTGGATAAGAGGCAAGACGCTTTTCAAGGAGACAAGGCAAAAGGAGTGCGTGCTAGCTACCAGTGGGAGCTCAGTGGTCCCAACGGAGGCGACTGGTGGTTGATGGTCAATGATGGAACTTACAAAGCGGGTAGGGGAAAGATTCACAATCCAAATGTCACGTTTGTAGCGAGCGATGAAGATTGGGTTGCTATGTCAAATAAAACCCTCAAGGTCTCATGGGCCTACCTGAGTGGCCGCCTAAAGATTCAAGGCAGCCATAGATTGGTAAGAGAATTAGACAAGATTTTTCCTTAACGTGGAATGAATCTGCAGCAGCGCACGCCTGTTGATTCTGCGATTGCGAGTCCGGGAAGGAGCGAAGAATCTAGCGGCGGAATTGTCTCCCGCCCGGTTCAGATCCGCTTAAGCGGCGGTGAGTTTGGCAAGAATCTCGGCTGCTTGTCAACGAATTCGCCGCAACCGCGCGGAATAGAGAATCAACGGCTGAGACGGAGCCCCAACTCCAACCGGCCCTAGGGATTGTTAACCACTTGCGGCGCAGGTTTGCTCGCTTCAAGCTGTGCGCTCACCTTCTGGATTTGCGCTGCCTGCTCTCTGAGTTGCGCCGTGAGCTGTGCGACTGTGGCTTGAAAGTCCTTCTTTAGATCCTCGACTTTCTGATGCTCTTTGAGGAACTCGTTGAGCAACATCGCGTTCACCGCCTCATAGCGCACTGTATAAGGTTTTCCTTCTTTATCGGGCAGCACTAGGGCAGGATTCACCTTTGCAACTTCCTCGGCAATCAAACCAAATTGTGGTATACCGATGGTGTCCGTCTTGTAGTGGAACGTGACCGGTCTAAGTGACAGGATTACTTCACTGGCTTTTTCCATCGTGGCGATGTCCTTCTTGAACCGCTCTGAGGAGGCGACTGTGCCGAACTGACCGCCACTGCTTACATAGACCGGCACCGCCGGCCCGCCTTCATTCACTGCGTAAACACCCGCGATAAACGTTCGTGCTTGAGCAGTGTTGCCAATGCGGATAGTGCTATGCTCGCCAGCAAAACCGGGGTGACCAATCTCGATATTGTTACTGCCTATGGTGAGATTCGCACCGGCGTGATCTCCCAGGGCGATGTTAAATCCACCGGTCGTATTGTTCGAAAGCGCATTAACCCCACAGGCCGTGTTGTGGATGCCAGTGTTATTGTGGAAGAGAGCTTGGTAGCCGACAGCCGAGTTATTGGAGGCGCTGGAGTTCGATGGGAGCGCTTGGTAACCGATGGCGGTGTTTCTATCACCGACAGTGTTAAAGGAAAGCGCGTAGGCGCCATTGGCAGTGTTTTGGCCGCCGGCGGTGTTGTTGTGGAGCGCGCTAAGACCGGTGGCAGTGTTTTCGTCGCCGGAGGTATTGTTGTGGAGCGCCGAGGCCCCGGTGGCCGTATTTCGGGTTGCGTCGTTCCTATAGAGCGCCTCGAAGCCGATCGCCGTGTTTAAGATGCCGTTCGCATTGGTAACAAGCGCACTGACTCCAGTCGCGGTGTTATAGTCGCCATTCGTGTTCATGAATAACGCGTGAAATCCTTCCGCGCTGTTATAATTACCCGAAGTGTTGGAATAGAGAGCGTGAGAACCGAGCGCGGTATTTTGGATCCCAGTCGTCAGACTTTGCAGCGCCTGCGTCCCCTCCGCCGTGTTGTTGCCGGCATATCCGCCGTCCGGGGCCGGGCTGACGGCCTGTGCCATCGGTGAAATGGCAAAGCACGCGAGCACAAGCACAATGAGAGATAGTGCAATTGATTTTCTGAATTGAATCAGTGGATTCATGGTTCTTCCTTTCTGTTTCCCCGCCGTGTTGATTTTTGCGAATCGCGGGTCCGGAAGCGGCGAAGAACCTAGCGGGGGTAAATGTCCTCCGCCTGATTCGAATCCGTTTAACGGCGTCGAGCGTGGAAAAAATCTCCCCGGTCTGTCAAGACAATTCGTCGCAAGCGCAGGTCGCAGATTCGAGCTCCAGAAAAGCAGTCAGCTCATCATCCGCGTGCACACTAAAGCGCCTTACGTCGTCGCGGTGCGGATCTGCAACAAGGATCGTTCGCCCCGAACAATCCACAGTTGCAATGCACGCGGGCTCCCCGAGGCTCGGCCGGAAAAGGGCTCGTCGCCCGGCGACGGAGGCGTATACTCGACGAAAAGAAACACCGCGCGAAATCAAGTCTCCGTGAACCGGACAGCGTTAAAAGCAAAAGAGGGAATTTCCTGTCAGTATCAGTATCCCTTCTTGCTCAAGGCAGTAGGCCACATGCAGATTCCAATGAAGACCCGTCCCGTGCTCGCCCTGGCAGTCCTGCTGCTTGCGGCAGGATGTGGCGACTCCGCAAGAAAGCAGTACGCCGCGGCGGGTCTGGATCAGAAATGGAGCAAGGAGACCGCCGATCATTTCTGGTGGACATCACAAGGGTCGCAGATCGTGCCGTACGACTGGTTCCTGGCACTCGAAATGCCGAACAGCCAGGAGCTGTTCTCGGGCAACGCCCATTTCGAACGGCTTCGCTACATTACGGTGTCGGAAAAATCGGCCAGGAACCCGGGTGGCCTGCCGATCGGTTACGTAAAAAATCGCGAGCAGGTGGACGGCCTCGATATCATGGGTCTCAGCTGCTCGGCGTGCCACACTGCGAAGTGGATGATCAAAGGTGTGGCGGTGCAGGTAGAGGGCGGCCCCGCGATGGGGGATACGCAGACGTTCCTCGAGGAGTTGGTGGCGTCCATGACGCAGACGATCGACCAGCCGGACAAGTTCGACCGGTTCGCGAAGAAGGTCGGGGCCGACGCCACCGCGCTGAAGGCCGGCCTGGCGAAATGGAGGGACCGGCTGGAGGCGCGCCTCAAACGGAATCCGCTTCCGGCGGATAACCGGCCGGGGTTCGGGCGCGTGGATGCGCTGGGCAACATCATGAACGAGGTAACCGCCGGCGACTTGGGGATTGCGGAGAACGCGCGGCCCACGGACGCGCCCGTCTCGTATCCACATCTATGGGACGCGCCGCAGCACAACGTAGTGCAGTGGAACGGCTCCATCCCGAATGCGGGAGCCGGCCCGGCGCTGCGCAACATCGGTGAGGTGTTCGGGGTATTCGGGACCGTCGCCATTGCGCCGCAGAAAGGGAAACTGCCCAAATATCCAACGTCGACGATCGAGACAAAAAATTTGAACGCCATTGAGCAGGACCTTTGGGCGCTCTCCTCGCCTCTGTGGCCGGAAAACCTGGTGCCGATCGACAAGGCTCTCGCCGCGGCGGGTAAACCTCTCTACGAGAAACGCTGCGCGGCTTGCCACTTGCCTATTGACCGGACTTCACCCGCGCGGCGGATTGTGGCGCAGATGAGAAATGTGGGCACAGACGACACGCTGAACCGGAACGTCCTGCGGACGGTGAAGACGGGGGTCTTGAAGGAAACGCCGAAGATGCTGAATCCCTACACCGTATTCGGCGAGGAGGACTCCGCCGTCGAGGTGCTCATGAACGTGACCTTCGGGGCCTATCTTCCTCACGCGGGCGATTTCAAGGTCGTAGAACTGGTCGGTATCAACACCGTGAAGAAAACTGGACAGCTACTGCCGCTGGGCGACCTGCTGGAGACGCTTCAAGGCGACACCAAGAAAGCCGTGGAGGACTACCAGGGAACGGCGGAGATGATGGAGCAAGCCTACAAGCTTTCCGGAAACCAGCCGACTTCCTTTTCGAACAAGTACAAGGCCCGTCCGCTTAACGGCATCTGGGCCACAGGACCTTTTCTGCACAACGGTTCGGTGCCGACGCTGGCGGAGATGCTGACTAAGGACACCGAGCGTGTGAAGGAGTTCTACGTGGGAAGCTGGACGTTCGATGCCAACAACGTGGGCATCACAAGCGTGCCGGAGGAAGGCGGCGTAAAGCACTTCCTGTTTAGGACCACGCTAAAGGGGAATTCCAACGCCGGTCATAACTTTGGGACGAATCTGACACCAGAGCAGAAGAAGCAGTTGATCGAGTATCTGAAGACGTTATAGGCCCACCATGCACACGTGCGGGCAAACGCGGGCCTCCTTTCGATGCAGGAGACTGCAGAGACTGGCGTCGAGTCTGGAGAAAATTACGCCAACTAGTCAAGCCGATTAGCCGCAACTCCGCATGGCTGAGTCGAGTTCGACAAACGCGGTTAATTTTCCATCGGCATGCACAACGAACCGTTTTCCGTCGTCGCGGTATGCGTGAACGATCCCGATCGTTCGCTCTTTGGAATCAATCGCTTTCACAGAGCAATTCTGAATGACTGAAGAAGTCTGCCCGAGAATTGAAGTTGCGGAACTGGTTAGGGCAGCGAGTAGAGCCGGACCTGACCGTTTCCGCCTATCGTCCGGGTGCTGTCTACTCGCGCGGCTTTATCGGGCTTACCGTTTGCGTTGTAGTATGCCTTGGACACATTGTCCGCCACGTCACCCACGGAGTTCGCTAGTTGCACCACTTCTGCGAACGTGGCTTCCGAAGCCCACTTGTCCACCAAAGGAGCAAAGGAAACAGCAGAGTCGGCATAAATTCCCGCGGCACCGAAGGCGGTGCTGAAGCCGACGTTAGTCCACATGTTCAGATGCGTGGCACCGAAGCACGCCGTGGAGAAGACGGCGCGGAATTTGGCGCGCACGCCGGCCGAGAGGCCATTGAGGGAGTCCTTGACGGTCGTCGTGCTCTTGGCGCCATCCTTGAAGTGCACATTGTCGCTGCTGCCGTGCGTATTGAACATGACGTCCACCGCCGCGACGCCGGCAACATTCCCGGCAGTCTGCAGCGCGCTCTTGAACTTAGCGAGCGTTGCGTCGTCGCCCTTTAGCACGTGGATATGGCGGTATTTCTGACCCAACCCCGCTGACACGACACCCTCACTCGAAGCTTCAATGAACTGGTAGAGCGCTCGTTCCCCTCCGGTGTATGAATCGGAAAGATAGATGATTTGAACCAGGTCACGCTGGGACTTCGAAACTGGTTTGGATGGGCCAAATGGAAGGACAATCGGGACCGAGGTGCCTTGGCCCATGACAAATGGGCCCTTATGAGTCTTGCCATCGACGCTGACACGGAACTCGAGATTGAGGATGTCGGGCACGGAGACCCCAAAGAGGGCCACGCCTTCGCGGTCGTCCCACTCCGAGGAAAGGCCAGAAAAGCGGCCCTGGTCATTGGTCGTTCGGCTCAGGATTTTGTCGTTCCCGCCTCCGGGGCCGAGATCAAGCTCCCAGATCTCGACGTGTGCGTTTGGAGCAGGAGTTAAGTTGTTGTAGAGGACCTGTCCGCTAATTTGTAACTTCGCCATTGAATGCCTTTCCGAAACGGGGTTGTGATTCTTCGATTGCAAGCATCTTCTGCCTTGTGGTCCTCCGCTGACAAGCAGTATTTTCCGGCGCTCTGGGAAGGGGCCGGTGCCCAGAGGTCATCGGTGCACTTTGCCCCACGCACCCCGCTTCGCTGCCTTCGCTTCGTTCTCTAAGCTCGTGCAGATCCGCCCGGTGTCCACGAATCGCGAGCATCCGGCAACGCTCTCGATGATGCGGTCCGCCCAACGTCCCTTGCCGCTTTACTGCCAACCGAGTCTTTTCTGAGTGATCCATCGGACCACTTGGTAGCGGACGACTTTTAGTTTGTCGTATTGAGCGGATGAGAGAATCGCCTTCAACTGCGGATCGGACTGCTTCTGGAGGGACGTAACCTCTTGCGTTTTTTGAACGTTCGACAGCGAATTGTTGTTTCTGATTACCATTACCTTTTTTCCTTCGCTGGAAAGAATGGGCGCTATCTGGGCACTCTGTTGAGGCGACACGCTTAGGTTTTGTTGCAAGCAGCTTTGGTATTGGGTCCAGCCCGCGGTGCCTGGGCCTGGTACATCGCCGGGTATTTGTGCCACGACCCCTTTAGGGCAACCATAAAACCACCACGGCCGTGTTTGGGGGTGAACCGACGGAGTTAGAGCCGGCAGTAGAAAGACGCCCAACAATAGAGTCGCTCCGGTTTGTCGAATGTAGCTTTTCATTTCTTAATCCTCTTCCTTCGGCTCAATGTAACGACGCGGGTTTGACAACTCAAACCGGACCATGGCTCAGTTGAACGCCCGCGAACTCAGGGCGTTTCGTGAATCCACGGCTTCCAGTATTGACATCGGCAACCAGTTTGTTGTTGAAAGAGCTATGACGATTTTCCAAAGAGCGGGTCGATACATTGTCTTTGTTTGTGTTTTCACGTTGATTTTACAAGTGACTTCTGTAACGGGGCAAAACAGAAAAGACGGTGTAACAGTTTCGTACGAGAGCTCGGGCAGCTCCCGAGTCGCGCGCTTCAAAAACTCGAACGCATATCATGTCCGAGTGGAGTTCTCGTATAACGGCACAAAAGTACACGGTTCAGCTGAGGCGTCTGGTCAGGATGCGGTTTTTGTACCAGCCAATTATTCCGCCACGTTTGGTGGCCATGGGATTTCCATTACGTCGGTCAGAATCACTCGTGTTATGCGGTCGGACTGAGGCGGCCAACGCAAACAAAAAGCCGCCACACGATGAAACGTGACGGCTGATTGCGAACTGCTCAGAGCACGGCGTTAAGGATTGTTGACCACTTGCGGCGCAGGTTTGCTCGCTTCAAGCTGTGCGCCCACCTTCTGGATTTGCGCCGCCTGCTCCTTCACCGTTGCTGAGAGGACCGTCATTCCAGAGTTTAGCTCTGCGATCGTCTTTTCTTGTTCCTCATTCTTCCGATGCTCTTTGAGGAACTCGTTGAGCAACATCGCGTTGACCGCGTTGTATCGCACACTGTCGATTTGCCCGTTCTTATCCCGGATTGCGAGGCTAGGATCGACTTGAGCCACCTCCTCGGCGACGAGGCCATATTCAAGACTTTGGCTTTGATCGATCTCCTTCTTGTATCGGAAGGTTACAGGCTTGAGCGCAAACAGCGCCTGGCTGGAGTTGTCCATCGGCTTGATGTCCTCTTTGTAACGGCGCGAGGAAGTCGCGTGACCAAGTAAACCACCAGGGGCTAGCTTCACGATTAGTTGAGCGATGCGTGTTTTACGAAACAAAACACATTGAGGTGGAGTATCGCTATTGACCCGATCTTGGGACTGTATTAAGAAACTCGTAAGCCTGCATCGGATGGTGCAGGAGTGAACCGGAGGACGAAGCGTGAAACAGATGATATTCTCAATGATAGCCGGGCTTGTCGTGGCGGGCTGTTGTTCGACGCGGAATGACATTCAACATTCATATACCTCCGATCTGCAACTCCGACGCTACGAACTCAAGCATTGCTTGAGCATGGCGCGCACGAGTTGGGACAAGCAACCAGTGCAGAGCAACGCATATAATGACGTCGGGGAAGATCTCGAAGAAAAGCAAGCTATCGAGGGAGAAATTACACGCCGTGGCGTGACGGCTTATCACTGGACACCAGCGGGCGCGTATCGATCGAGACATGATCATTGTCACTGCGAACATTGGTTTGTTACGCTCTGAAATGACTAAAAAAAGAGTCCATCTTACATAAAACGGTCGATTTCCTTTCCTCAGCTGGGCGCAATTGAATCTTCGTCGGCTGTGCCGGTCAAAAAGACACGAAGATGGTAAAGTTCTGCTCGCATCACCTCGCCTTCCCGCTAAAATAAAGTTCCTTGATTCCGCTTTATCGGGCGGTCACGAGCGAAGCCAGGCAAATTAGACCCCGGCGATTCTTATGCGACAGCTCGCTTTTATACTGATCGCACTAACGATCCCCACATTCCAAACGCCTGCTGGAAGTGTCGACTGGCTATTTGATGTTGGTAGCAACTATCAGATCGCACGCGAGCAAGCCCAATTTTTGGTGTGGGATGGTGTGTCGCATTCCTTCTCAGCGCGTTTCGAGAAGGTAGACCTTGTAGACAAAGATTGGCCTTTTTACCTCTTTCACGTTGTCATCGCCAGTGCAGGCGCCGGGGCAGAGCGCGATCGCAGCTCGTACCTAGTGTGCTTCAGGCTGACTGAACTTACGACCGAATTCAACATAGTTACGGTGATTCAATACGCTTCAGACCCGCCGACAGAACAGGAGATTACGATAGACAAGCGTCTTAATAGTTGGCCAACATCGCCGCCTTGGAAGGCAGGAGCTGACCTACCACATAATATCAAGCCTCCCGGCTTGAGCATCGTGTTAGACATGTCTCGTACCGGATCAATCCAGTAGCACCCGGTTAGCCTCCTGCAGGTAACGCTGATCCAATCTATTCGCCTTCACAAACCGTCGTTCATTCCACAGTGCACGACAGCGAAACGCTGCCGTTCAATGAGCCTGAGCAGCGGAGATGTTTTGGGCAGCACGAACTGGCCCGCACGGCTGAATCTAAAATACGCCGAGCAGTTTGAGCACGATTACGATGACGACAATTACTCCAATTATGTAAAAGATGTTTCTGTTCATACCGGCGACTCGTATCAGAGTGAGGGCGCGATGGCGAGGATTTATTGGAACGAGCTGGGCAGCTTTGTTGATCGCTCGGGACCGTTTCGGTCGGGACCTGGTCAATTTCAAGCTGTGCGTCCATTTTCTGCAGGCCGAACACCAAGAACTTCAATTTGCCTGGTGTGCGATCTGCGACTCGAATTCCTTCTGTCGTTGCTTCGTAGCCTCTGGAAGTTTCTCTCTCCTCGTTGCGTCAAGTCACGCACGCTGCCGAACATCTTTTCGCCTTGCTCCGGCCGCGAGTCGTCGGTAAAACGTCGCTGTTAAGTAATTTTGGGGGCCCATTTGAAGATGAAGAGACACATCCCAAACATCAACATGGTTCGATCCGCGTGGCGTCGAGTCAAAAAGGACATGATGGAAGCCATAATTCGTGACCTAAAGCCGGCAAAAGACGTGAAAGGGGGCAGGCGTATTGCGGGCGAATCCAAACCCGCAACGCGTGAGGGCAGCAGGGGCACCACAGGTGAAGCGCGAATAGATCGACCATAGCAACTGTGATTACCGGGCTGGCTCCCTCGATGGACAGAGGTTCGGCGGCGAATAACTGTGACCGATTTCAGCCCCAAGAGGCTATGAAAATCGATTGCCGATAAAATTGTGTGCTAAGGTGTGACGAATGTTTTATCGCTGCCGTATCTGGTGCCGGCGCTGTTTGTGCCCACAACCCGGAAATGATACGTGGTGTGCGCAGTCAAGCCTGAGATGTTCGCCGTGACGTTCTGATAATTATTGCCGGTCTTGATCTGGTTGGGCGTTCTGGACCCGTAGCTGATGGTTCTTCCATATTGAAAATAAACCGTGGTGGTCAAACCGTGGGGATCTACTGCTCCGTTAAGCCTGGCTGAATGGCTCATAATCAAAGTTGCCGGATTCGTTATGACGGCTGGAAGCCCAGTTGGTGAAAGTGTAGTTACACTTACAACATTGGAGTTGCCGCTCGTGCCGCCACCGTTGTATGCGCGCACCCGGTAAAAATAAGTGGTGCTTGGGCTTAAGCCCGCAATGACATGGCTCAGCGCGTTACCGACGTTGAGATTGTGATAGCCTGTTACGTAATTAGTGAACGAGTTGTTTGTAGCTACATCCAGAGTATAACCGGTTGCGCCGGTCACGCTCCTCCAATTGGCTCTGAAACTGTGACTGGACACAAACGTCGCCCGATTAGCTATTGGCGCCGACGGCGCGCCTGAATATATGTACTGTCGTATTTGGGAATAGAAGTTAGCGAACTTGCTATACCCGGGTGAACTATTGCACGTGGGTGGAACAGGCCCGCAACTTAGGGTGCCCACAAGGTAGTGCTCGTTCGAGGTGAAAAGGCCTGATCCACTCGCCCCGGGCTCGGCGGCCCCAGAAGTCCAAGCAATTCCATAACCGTTTACCAAGTCGAGGCAACTGTCAAAGGTGTTGGTAATACTGCCAGTCGCCCGCCGTAAGTATGAGGGGACAGATGGCGGGATGTATCCATCGGGGTGGTGAAGCCCGAAAACGCTGGTGCCTATTGGTTGGGCCACGGAAGTCCATCCGGAAAAGAACGCCCCCGCAGGAGCATTATTCGCTAGCCGTAGCAGCGCAAAATCATTCGAGGCTTGCGTCGCAAGGAGATTGGCGCCCGGTGGAGAATGGACCCAATCTCGCAAAACGCCACTGTTACAACTGGTCGTCTGGTAAAACCAATATACTTCAACAGTTTGAGCGATTGCCTGGCTGTTGACGCAATGATTGGCGGTCAGAAAATAGGGAGTCGAATCTTGGGCAAGATTGTTCAGCAGAGTGCCCGTGCAGACGTGCGGCCCGTTGTTGTTGAATACAAATCTTCCGACGGCATTTTTCTCGGCGTCGCCGTAGCATGAGGCGTCAACTTCACAATTCAGAACGTCGGGCTCATTCGAACGGAGTCGCCAATCTACCTCGGCCAAAATATGTGATGTCTCAAAAATCTCGAATCCCTGTCCGTTTTCATCACTTCTCTTGTAGAATTCGATAACGATCGTGTCACCATCGGCAGTGCCAGACCAAAATTCACCGCTGCCCCACGGTCCCTTATCCGTGAACGGGCCAAAAACAATGCTATCGGTCGCGGCGCCATACACGTACACCTCGTCGCCGTCGGCAAGGGCAAAGTTGCGGAAATGTGCGCCTATGCCAGAAGCGCCCGAGCTCTTGATGATCAGCACAATTATCTGAGAACCATCTGGATTAACGAATTTTTGCGCACGCGTATTCGGCGACACTGCGACACTTCTGTTGATCCCTATTTGGTTCGGCTCCAGCGTCAGCGAACGCGCCTCTAATTGTTCCAAAGTGACGCTCGTGTGGTTCAAATCTATGTGCGATCCGTACCGTACACTCGGTAGATCCGTGTCAGCGCGAGTACGCATGCCTGCACTGTCGCTGCTGTTCGAGATCATGCCGGGCAATGATATTTCAGCCCCAGCGTTGCTGCTTGATTGTGTGCCGGGTGAGCCGAACAGCATCGTCAGCGATGCTGCCGAGAGCAGAACGAATGTGGTTAAATTCCTAATTTTCATTTCCTTGGAACATTATGATTTTCTATAAATTTCTTCGGAGATTTCCGGGCGTACCACCACGGGGAGAGGCACATTTTTACACTCTTTGCTTAATTGTGCAAACGGGGGCCTTAGCTCCCGACTACCCGCGGAAAAAAGTGCGGCGGACCGGCCAGAATAGGGTCGTCGATCGTGTAATCCTTGAGCAGATTAACATCTGGGCATCTCTGTCTGTCTTGCCTTTTTGTTCGGCCTCTTTTGGGGCGAACAGCAAAGAGGCCGGTTCTTTGGGGCAGCAAAAGGTGTCACTGTGAGATTAATTTTCCAATAACGCAGCCCGATACCTGAGTGTATTAATGTCAGAAGCTGGAATGCGCTACATGTGAGCCCTCTTGATTCCGGCCGACGGACGTCGATTCCCGTATGGCCTAATTTGCGTTGACTCGCCAAAACGCTGCTGATAGACCGACAACCGTGATTTTTCGCTGTATCTCCTACATTGTGATTATGGCTGTTGTTGTTGGGGGTTGTGCCAAAGTAAGCCATGCTTCGCTCCTCCCAGGCGAGCTCGTCGTGTATGTTGGCGACCGACCATATCCGAGCGACTTCGACCCCTACTACAACCAGCCTAAAATCTACCGCCAACCACGCTATTACGAATACACAAGCAAGAAGAGAAAAGGCAACAAGGTGTTCAAGACTACAAAGGTGAAGAACCAATACGGTCGCACGGTTTACAAAAAGACCACCTCTCATAAGAAGAAAAAGAAGAAATAGATCCACTCATGAAATTTCCTTTCTTTCTCTTCATCCTTCTCCTAAGCATCGCAAACGCGTTCGCGTCAGATCTCGACTTCACCCTTGTGAACCAGACAGGCCGAAGCTTTGAAGGTCTCTATGTCACCGCCTCTGACAACAAAGATTGGGACGCAAATATCCTTCTCGACGGAAAAGTGCTGGCCGCTGGGGGAAGCATCCAAGTGCGCTTCAAAAATGAAGCGAAATCAGAAACCTGGGATTTTAACCTGGTAGACGATGAGGGGCTCTCAGTAACCTTCGAGAAGGTAAAGCTGTCAGGCGTTGACACGGTTACGCTGAAAGACGTCAACGGTGAGATCACCGCGGAGATTGAGTAGGTCGCGAGCTTAGATTATTCAGCCGCGCCGGACGTAAGTTGAAACGTCGGATGACCTAATCGAAGAGACCTTTACCCGCACGGCGACAATCTGTCGACTTATTTCACGCGCTCCCGCAATCCTTTGGACGTTTTGTATAAGGCGCTTGTGCTACGCTGTCTCATAATTCCGGCGTTTGATACAATCGCCGCTTGAACGCGGATTGGACCAAAGTCCTATGGTCGGGCCATTCAACTTTTCACATTGTAAAGGATTCAACGTCAAGGAACCCGTAGCCCAAGCCTGTCGGGAGTCTCGGAAACTGCAGGGAGGAAGGGCGAAACATTCAGTGAAACCGGGGACGAATGTCCTGTCGCCGCCGCACGATCCATTTTGAGGAGAGGACTCCCGCAGTTCGCGGGCTTCGAGTTACTGTTCCGATTGCTCGGATTGGCGGTTTTCATCCCCTCCACGGCATGGCTCACTAGCCGCCTGATCGCGTGGTCGGGAAGTGGAGCGGTGAGCAATTATGATCTGGCCGGCTTTTTTCTCTCTTTCAAAGGGTTGTGTTATCTAATCGTGGTAGTCACGATCGGATTCGCGCTGGCGTTCTTCGAATTTGGCGGACTGACAGCTCTGGCGATTTCGCTGCAGCGGCGCGAGCGCATCCGGATGAGGCAACTTTTCGGATTTCTCGGCCTCGCGCTTCCGCGTCTTTGGCGGCTTTCGGTAAAACAATTCCTGATCTACCTGGCCATCGCACTGCCATTCCTCGCTCTCGCCGGAGGAGCATATTGGATGCTCCTCACAGAAAACGACATCAACTATTACCTCTATGCCAAGCCGCCGCCTTTCTGGATTGCCCTGTCGGTTTGCATCGTCGCCAGCCTCGGATTCGCCTTCTTCGCGGTGCGGCGTTTTGTGCGCTGGATTTACTCGGTCCCGCTGCTGCTCTTTACGAACGCATCGCCGGCTACCGCGCTGCGGGAGAGTAGCAGGCTCGTAAAAACGCGGAAGCGAGAGACGGTGATGATGTTGCTCCGTTGGCTAGCGCTGGTGGCACTACTTTTTAGCGCCTCATGGCTGCTTACTCTGCTATTGAAGTGGGTGCTCCTTGGTGCCGCGGGGAACGATCCCGCCGTGGTCCTGACGATGACAGCCCTACTGGTGGTGATTCACTTCCTAACTGGTATAGCAGCGGCGATCCTGTCCATGGTAGCGCTGGCCTGCAAGGTTTCGGTGCGGTTTTTGCAGCACCGGCCTGATGTTACCCTGCCGGAATCGCTGATAGGAGAGGAGACAGCGCTCATGCGCCGAGCGGCGGGATTCCTCCGCACCGGCTGGGCGCTGCTTGCCATTTTCACGGCCATGACAATTTACATTGGAGTGCGCCTCGTAAATGCAGTCCATCTGCATGACGCGACCGCCATCACCGCCCACCGAGGCAGTTCCATCGCCGCACCAGAGAATACCATGGCCGCCATTTTGCAGGCGATCAAAGAGGGCGCCGACTTTGTCGAAATTGATGTCCAGGAAACGAAGGACGGCTCCGTGGTCCTCGCCCACGACAAGGACCTCAATCGCGTCTTCGGCATCAACCGCCGCATCTGGGAAGTCACCTATGACGAACTAAAGGATCTCGACAGCGGCGGCTGGTTCAGTCCCAAATTCGCCGACCAACGCATAGCGACCCTTGCGCAGGTCATCGAGGCAGTGAAGGGCCGCGCGAAACTAAACATTGAACTCAAATTCAACGGCCACGACCAGAAACTTGCCAGCGAAGTCGTGCGCATCATCAACGAGCACGATTTCGCTCGCGACTGTATTGTTACATCGCTCGAGTACGACGGCATCCGCCAGGTGCGCGCCGCCAGCTCGGGTATTCGCACTGGCGTGATCGTGACTTCCGCGCTTGGGGATATCACCGAACTGGAAACGGACGTTCTCAGCGTTAGCTCGTCCGCCGTCACGCGCGACCTCATCGCCCGCGCCCACCGCCGGAATCTGGAAGTGCACGTCTGGACGGTGAACGACGTTCCCCTCATGAATACCGTGCTCAGCATGGGTGCGGACAACATCATTACCGACGATCCCAAACTGCTCGAGGAAGTGCTCCGCCGACGAGCCGCCCTTAGCAATGTGGAAAAGACCCTCCTCCAACTCGCCGACTTCGCGAGTCGCCGGCTCTGAGGCCGCCACCCGTTTCGAAGTGGTCTGATTTCGGGGCTTGTGCTCCTGAGCACCTTACGAGCTTACCGTCACCGCGATATGGCGCTGCTTTAGGGGTTGACGACCACTTGCGGTGCAGGTTTGCTCGCTTCGAGTTGTGCGCTCACTTTCTGGAAACCCGCAGTAAGCGCTTCAATTTGCTTTTCCTGACGCGCAATTTTCGCTTCCTGCTCCTCGATCTTTGATTCTTGCTGTTCGTTTTTGCGGTACTCTTTGAGGAACTCGTTGAGCAACATCGCGTTCACCTGGTCGTAACGCACTGTGTACGGTTTTCCTTCTTTGTCGCGCAACACGAGATCAGGATTTATCTTTTCCACGTCCTCGGCCACTAGGCCGAACTGCGGGATGCCATCGGAATCCACCTCTTTCTTGTAACGGAATGTCACTGGCTTAAGCGCAAGGACCGCTTCGCTGGACTTGTCCATTGGCTTAATCTCCTCTTTAAACCGTCGGGAAGATGTTGTAGTCCCAAGTTTTCCATTTGAGTTAATAAATACAGCAGTCCCTCCGGAAGAGGTAACACCGAAAATCTCCCCGATATAGCAACTGTTGCTCACGTTGGCACCACTAACGTTAGAGCCGATACAAATAACGTGATCGGCCGTGGTCACGCTCGTGCCGGCTGAACGGCCCAAGCCTGTGTTGTTGGTGCCGGTAGTGACGTTACCCAGGGCAAAAAGGCCAATGGCCGTGTTGTAGTCCCCGGTGTTGTTGTGTAGGAGCGCTTGATAGCCAGTGGCCGTGTTGCCGCCGCCGCTGGTGGTGTCTTGAAGTGCTTCAACCCCGGTGGCCGTGTTGCTCGTGCCGTTAGTATTGCTTGCGAGCGCTTGAGAACCGGTAGCGGTATTCACGATGCCAGTAGTGTTGCTCCGGAGCGCACCAACCCCGACGGCCGTGTTATCGTCGCCCTCGGTATTAACCACCAGCGCAGCATTGCCGATGGCTGTGTTGCGATTGCCATTGCTGTTTTGATACAGCGCACTATCACCGATGGCAGTATTGCGTTCACCGATGGTGTTGAAATAGAGCGCCCACGCCCCGTTGGCCGTGTTGAAATCGCCCTCGGTGTTACTAGAAAGGGCGAATGCGCCAGTGGCTGTGTTTTCCTCGGCAATTGTATTGTTTAAAAGGGCGGCAGCTCCGACGGCGGTGTTGTTGATCCCGGTGGTGTTGAATAAAAGCCCAGCCGCACCAAATGCCGTATTAGCGTCTGCGGCGTTGAAAAGGAGCGACCCTGCGCCGGTAGCGGTATTGAAGCTGCCTGCTGGCGTCGCTAAAGAGCGAAAACCAACCAACCGCTGTGTTCGCAGAGCCGGTGGTGAGGCTGAAAAGCGCGTTCTGCCCTTCTGCCGTGGTGAAGTTGGGATAGCCCCCATCGGGAGGTGGAACAACAGCTTTTGCCATCGGTGCAAAAGCAAAGCAGGTAATCAGGAGCGAAAAGAAGGCGAGCACGGGAATAAGGACCAAAGAGAGATGTTTCGTTTTCATATGTGCGGGATTCTGGCTCTTTTCCTCTTCAAGCGACAATGTTAAAATCATGTGAAGTGTCGCCATAATGTGTGCGACCGTTCCGCGATCACCCAAATTCACCTCGGCAACACAGTGTGATGGTAACTTCGTCCATACTCTCGCCCTCAGATTGTTTGCCCCAGGCGTTAGCCGATTTTGAAAACCTGGTCATCAAGTACGGAACAGTCGATCCAGAACGCTTAACGCAGCGCATCCGGGCCGCTTAACTTTCTGTTGCATCGAGGCGAAGATCTAAGCCGTCGTTTGTTTTGCGAATTTGCTGTCTGAATGCCTGTGTATTCGCGAAAGCCTCCTGAGGCTTGACGCCCGGCGCCGAGAATCGGTCTTAGGCGAAATAGTGACGCCCTGCATAGAGCCTGTAATAGTGCTGTTTGAATTCTAACGTCGGTACCTACGGCCGAGGTCGTGGCGTCGGGCGTGCACGTGGCGTCGGGTTAAACCGCGGTGTCGGGGTCGGCCTTGGTGTTGCCGTCGACGATGACGTCGCAGTCGCAGTTGGGGTAGATGTCGACGATGGAGTCGTCGTCGCAGTCGCAGTTGGCGTGGGTGTGGACGATGGGGTCGACGTCACAGTCGCAGTTGGGCTTGGTGTCGGCGTTGGCGTTCCAGTTCCCAGTAGCTTGCGCCACACAGCTTCACCAAACGTGCCGGCAAACAAGTAATCATTATCGGCGCAAGAGGCTTCGACATCTGGTACCGGGCATGTCGGGAAGCCTTGATTGATATCCGTCCATGATGCGCCGCTGTCGGTGGACAAGAACATGCCCGCCGAATTTCCAGCAAATATCGAATTGTCTCGAAGCGTATAGGTGGCGATGCCGCAGCCGAACGGAGCACAGAAACCTGGTGATCGCTGGATCCCCACGTCTCACCAAAATCCGTGGAAAAAAAGCCTGCTAAATAGCGTCGCGGCGAGCACATTGCTTCCCTTTACTGCCAGACGTTCGATGTCGACCTGCAGAACATCCGTCCTGGAGACCCATGTAATCCCGGCATCCGTAGACTGGTACAAGCCTGTAACAGAAAAGCTTTGTCCATAGACTCCAGCATAGGCACGGGATGTTCCATCCGAGGCCACTGCCGAAACGAACGTTGGGTCAAGAGGCAGGTTAGCCTGGTGCCAGTTGCTTCCGTCGTCCGGCGAGTAAAAAATTCCCTCCAAGCCATCTGAGGCGAGAAACGAGATCGTTAACCGCCGCGAGAATGTTGCCGCTACTCGACGGTTAAGGAGTATGCGGTCACGTTTATGTTCGGTGGAAAACCGTTTAGGGTCCGTTGAAACGTCGTGCCGCCGTCGGTCGATTTGTAAATGCCGTTGGTCAGCTCCGGCATACAGTGCGTTGTCTTTTACGCAGAAGGCAAAAACCAGCTGGTGAGCAAGCAAACTGTTATTCACGTCGGTCTTCGTCCACGTGTTTCCGTGGTCGCTGGACCGATATATTCCGTCACCCTGCGTTCCTGCAAACACGTACGCTCCAAAAGCTATCTGGCCGCGAATCAGTGAGGCCGACAGGAAGCCCCGCCGCAGCGGGCTCCCAGCTCGTGCCCGCCGTTAGTGCTTCTGTATATTCCTGCTGCATCCGCCGGGGTGCCCGCGAAAAGAGTGCTGCCGTCATACAACAATGCCTGGATGCCTCCGTGGCCAAGGCCGGTACTCACGTCTATCCAAGTCGCGCCCAGGTCGGTCGATTTGAAAACCTTGCTGCCGGAGCCGAGGTAAATCGTGCTGCCATTCGAAGAGAAAGAGTATGCACCATCCGAAAACGGTTCAAAGTTCCAGCTCGCACCATTATCTGTGGACGTCTGAATGCCGCTCCTGGCTGCGCCAAATAACTTTGTGCCGGCTTTGGCGAAGGAGCCGATACCGGTCAGCGCAAACTGCTCCACGACATCCCAACTCGCTCCGTCGTCCGTGGAGCGCCAGATGAAATTGTCTTCCGCGACAATGATCGCGTTGTCGCTGACGATGGATTCTCCTGCATCCGTTATGATGGAAGGAACTACCTGCCACGTGTTTCCGTTATCGGTTGATCGCGCGATGCCGCTGTCATTCGGAAGTGCAAAGAAAAATCGCCCAGACAGTGCTTCCTTTGATTGCGAAGGAATTCACGACGTTTCCCGCCTAGCCCGCTCGTTGCCGCTCCACGTCGCTCCATTATCTGTGGATTTGAATATGTTTAAGTAAACGGGGCAGCGAGCTTGTGGCAGCAGCTAACAAATTGGGTCCTGAAGCAATGATATCGCTAATTGAGGCGCGCTCGATGCCGGCATTTGCCGGCACCCAACTCGACCCGTTATCGGTCGACTTGTACACTCCCTGCGTTTCTGTCCCTGCATAGACAATGTTGTTCGACTCGAAGATGACGTTTGTCTGTAGCCCTGGCGGTCCCGCTGTTTTTTCCCATGGTGCGGCAGCGCCATCGCGCAAGCTAGACTTCGGAGCACCTGCCGCAGCCGGTATCTTCGGCGCGACCAGTATCAAACTTGCAAGCATAGCAGTTGCGATTCCGATTAAAGCCCAACGCTTATGGCGCGAGCTTCCAGATGTGCTTGCACTGGCAAGCCATGAGGAGTCTGATTCAATGGAAGTAGCTTTATCGTCGATTATGAAGCGATGATGTTTCATTACGTGCGCTCAATTGCGTTTAACGAATGAATCGTTTAACGCCACCCAAGGCGATGTTGAGCTACGAGACGCGATTAGTAACAATATTGTTACGCCGAGGATTTGCTTCGGATAAAAATAAAAAGACCGTGCTACGCAATGGGGATTTCATTGTCTCTACGGTAGCTTGCATAATTGATTCACCGGCTGATCGCTACTGAAGTCTTGGAATTGGCCGCCGTCGCGGTGTGGGATATGGCCGCGGAGTTGCTGTAGGTGTGGATGTAGCTGTTGCAGTTGGGCTGGGGCTAGCTGTTACACTTGGTGCCAGTAGACGGAACAAAAGATGGCGAGCGCACGCCCTCGCCGGGACAACACCCTTTGACAACGGTCAAGGTAGCGTGCGCTCCCAAATCTGCGGCGTCCCTAGTTTAGATGTTGTTGATAATACATCGCATCATTTCGGGTCTGCATCCTTATTGGAAAGGTGACGTCGTTGTTACCTTTCGATGGACGCTGGTCGTAAACGTCGCTGTTTGCGCGGGCGTGCCGGGACCTGGTCAGCAAACAGTGTGTTTATCGCTTCGGAAGCGTGCGAATATAATTCACCAAATGCCAGCGATCGGTTTCGGAAAATCGTTTGCCAAATGCGGGCATCGGCTTTTTTCCGGTTGTGATCTTCCAGAAGAGCGCTCCGTCAGATTCCGTTGCCAGTTGCGGGTCGGATAGTTTCGCCGGGTGAATGTTCAGCTCAATCACCGCGGGGCCGTCTGCGTCGCCACTCTTGCCATGACACATTGCGCACGTTTTCGAATAGATCTTCTGCCCGGCAGCAATCGAGTCCTGCGTCGGCGGGACCGGATTCTTTTTCGCCGCGCTTGGACCAGGGCTGAGCCATTTTCCAGACATTGAATCTGCCTGAGCCGGACCATCTGAGTAGGCCAATGTGAGCACGGCTAAGAGCCCAAGCCGCAACAAAATAGTTTGTGATGTTTCAATCAATATTCGCGGAATTAACATGGGTGGGTTTACTATAAAAACGCGGCTAACACGATCAGACTAAGGTTGGGCAATTACAAAGCTGACTCGCGTTGCGCGGCCGGGTTAACACCAACATTAATCCAGATCGTACACTTCCACGAGAGCTACTCCCGTAGTGCCATTAACACCGCGCACGATTGCTGTGTAATTGCCTGCTGGTAGGTTCGCTATGATGGCAGATTCCCTTCCATCTGTTGGAGCCCGTCCGGTATTGATGATTTGCTGGACCTGGTCGTTCATGATAATCCCGCCGATGATGGTCGTCTGCCAATTATTGTTGGAGGCAATTAGAGTTCCGGCGCCATTGTGCAGTTCCAATGTAGGATCAGCCAAAACGTTGGGAACGCCGAATTGAGTGAGCTCGGGGCCGATGGCGCGAATGATCACTCTCTTTGGTCCTGCAACGATGAAACCGCCAATCATCACGTTGTCGTTTGTCTGTACGAAGCTGCGAGTACTGAGGTTGTCTAGCTTGGAATCACTGCCGGGACTAAGATCGTACACTTCCGCCAGTGCAACTCCTCTGGTGTTGCTCACACCACGTACGATGGCTGTGTAGTTACCAGCTGGCAGATTTGCAATGATGGCAGATTCTCTGGGGTCCATGGGAGCGTGACCGCTGTTGATAATTTGTTGGACCTGGCTGTGTAGGATGATGCCCCCGATTATTGTTGTCTGCCAATTATCGTTAGAGGCAATGAGAGCTCCGGCGGCATTGTGCAGTTCCAATGTTGGATTAAGCAACACATGGGGAACACCAAATTGGGTGAGCTCCGGGCCGATGGCACGAATGATCACTGTCTTACGTTCGGTTCCTTGAACAATGAAGCCGCCAATCATCACATTGTCATCTATTTGAACAAACGAGCGAGTGCTGATGTTCGTCAGCGCAGCCGTTGGAGTTGGTGTAGCTGTCGGTCTCGGCGTGGCCGTCGCGGTTGGCCTTGGCGTGGCAGTCGCGGTCGGTCTCGGCGTGGCCGTCGCGGTTGGCCTTGGCGTGGCCGTCGCGCTCGGACGAGGTGTAGCCGTCGCGGTTGGGCGAGGTGTAGCCGTCGCAGTCGGCTGTGGTGTAGGCGTCGGCGTCTCAGCTTCGACTACTACAGTCCCTACCATACTGCAGCATCCGCCGTGCGGAACGCAGTAGTACAGAAACGTTCCGGCACTATTGAAGGTGCGAGTGAAGGTCGCTCCCTGGTTATGAATTCCAGAATCCCAGATACCGTTCGGCTGCCCCGGGGAGCCGGAGGTTGTGCTGTGGCCGTTCGAACCCCACGTCCAGCGCACCTGATCGCCCGGATGAATCGTGACAGACGAAGGTGAAAAAACCAATTCACCGCCGGGGCCAACAGTGACGTCAACTGTCATTGCCCTTGCCGCTTTGGGATAACCGATAAACGAAACAGCCGCGATTACGACTAGTATAAAACGCCAGGAAAAGATTGTCATTGCATGCACCCCATGTGGTAAAAATTCACCGAATCAACGATGTGAGAGTGCGGTTATATGTCACTGGCTGCAATGTCGCAAAGGTAACGCACTTGTTACTTTAAATGCGAGCCAGCGCAGGCATAGCCCCCTACAGTTTTGCTACACCTCGCATCTGCTCTGGGAGAGTCAGCCTCGCCGTTGCGAGTTCGTCGCACGGCGAACCCGAGTTTTGCCCTCTGGGCGCCCGATGGTATAGCCGACGTGGCGAATGGTATGAATCAGCGGAGGTTCACCGAGTTTTTTCCTGAGGCGGCCAATGAACACTTCAACCAGCTTGGTATCGTATTCGTGTGCGTGCTCCCACACGCGTTCGCACAGCTCCGTGCGCGTGAACACACGGCCCGGTTCCCGCATTAACACCTTCAACAACATCAACTCGCGTGGAGAAAGCTCGATCCGCTGCGTGTCTCGATGAACGTCGTGAGTAGATAGATCGAGCGTGACATCGCCGACGCGCAAAGACATTACGGGTTCTTCGGGATATCGGCGACCGAGTGCGCGGACGCGCGCGACGAGTTCCCGCATGGCAAATGGCTTGGGTAAATAATCGTCCGCGCCGAGTTGCAAACCGGTTACTCGATCTTCGACGGCACTACGCCCGGTCAGCAACAGTACACGGCTGGCAAGATGTTGCTCGCGCAGGCGCCCTAACAGTTCGAAACCATTGATGCCAGGAAGGCCGACATCGACCACAATTAGATCGAAAGGCCCCTTACTCAGTTCGTCCAACGCGGCTTCACCACTAGGAACGGTTTTCGAGTCATGACCATCCTCAGTCAGTGCTGCGGCGATTTGCCGCGCCACGGGAAGCTCATCTTCAACGATCAGGATTTTCACAAGCTTATCGGTAACCTTGGATCATTAGAAGCGGACGGTAAACTGTGTGGCCAGCAAGTGATTGTCCTGGCCCGGAGCAGTGGTTTCATGCTGGAAACTGTATTGCAATTTTAGCTGCGCGTGCGTCGTGAGACGGTAGGTGACGGCGACGTCGATTCTGCCAAGGTCCGGACTCCAGTGTTCTTTAGCGCCATAGCCATCATCGATTGTGTTAAATAGTTGCTGGTTCCAACGAATAGCGCCAAACAGCTGCGGCGTGAATTTGTATTTCACTTCGATATAATAGGCGAACGTGTCCGCATCTCCCACATTGGGGACTTCAAAACGCGCTTCATAAAACTCGGCCCACAGTTGCAGGTGATGCCATGCGAAGCTGATATCTTGTCCAAGAACAAACTCTCGATAGTCGCTAATGTCCCGACCGGGCGGCAGCGACGATTCCGCTTCATCCCGAAAATATGGGCCCTCGCTACCCGAGAATCCGATATTCCACGCTTCGTTAGGCCGAAATCCGACCCGGCTGCTAAAAGTCGGATTTTCGAAGCCATTCTCGGTAACATACCAGGATTCAGGACGCGAGGAGAGTGAGGCATTTTTCATTTCGACGGCATAATCAAATCGACCCAATCGGCCGGAAACAGAAATCCCGCTAGCGTAGCTGGGTCCCCAGATAACCGGATTGAACGCGTACTTTCCATAGTAGTAAGGTGCATAGATGAAATACAGCGGCGAATACGGCGCGTACTTGTCCTGAATGGCTGTCACATTTTCGTAAACCAACGGCGCGCTTAATAAACGGATTGTCCCACGGTAGGTGTCGCGGGACCCAATTTCCGACGACGGTCGCGAATTGGCCGACCTGCAATGTAAAACGACCATCCTGCCATGGGGTGATTCGAAGCGCGTACTCGTCCAACCGAACGTCGGCGCCGTGATCGCTCGGATCGAACCCGCGATCCAGTCGCGCTTGCGCGAAGAAATACACTTGCGAACCCGCTTGCGCGTCTAGAAATAGGGTGAGACGCGGATTGAAGAGATTGTCGATTTCAGAATCTATGAGACCGGGCGCGGGCTGTTGGAAATTGTAAAATTCCAGATCGACTGTGCCGCTCAATCGCGCGCGAAAATTATCCTGAAACGCGGAGATCGTCAGTGTGCTGTCGAGCCGGTCGAGAGTATCATCGATGTCGAACGCGCATGCCGTGCACGCGAAAATGCACAGGCTGAAGATCTGCGTCTTCATGTAACTGCTTTAACACCATTTGCGGCAGAAAAGCGCACTTCGAATTCAGTCCAATCGCTTTCTGAACGCACCAGGCGCAGCTCACCGCCATGCAGTCGTGTCAGTTCGCGCGCCAAATTGAGGCCGATCCCATGACCCGATGCCGCCGAGGGGCTGGAGCTGTGATGGAATCGTTCAAAGATGTTTTCGCCCGGCGGAATCGTACGACCAGTGTTTCCGATCGTCAGCACTACGTGTTTGCCATTGCCACGCGCGCTAACCCGAATTCGTCCACCCGCACGGTTGTACTTTCGCGCGTTCTCCAGAAGATTTTGCACGATGAGCGATGTGTAGCGTTTCTCGCCAGCCACAAAAAGCCCGCGCGGAAATTCCTTTTCAATTTTGACATCTGGCGATTCAGGCAACGCACCAAGATCATCCAACCATTCATCCACCAGCTGACTCAGATTCACGGGTGTCGATGCGATTCGAAGGTGACCGGCATCCATCCGCGACAGCAAAAGCAAATCGTCAATAACACCGGTTAACCGACGTGTTTGGTGAAGCAGAGTGGACAACTCCTCATAGACTTCTGGTTTAAATCCTTCGCGTTCCAGCAGTGATTCGAGACCAATCCGAAGGACCGTCATCGGGCTTTTCAGCTGGTGTGACGCGTCGGCTGAATATCTGGTGGATCGCTCCAGTTCCTCGGCGGTGGATGCCAAAGCCGCCTCGGCGCGTTCTCGTTCTGCGCGATTCTCCTCGGAATCGAGCGCTAGTTTATTCACGGGCGCAGACATGCTGCGGGCCACGAAATGGCTTGCGATGAATCCGCCTAACAACAGAAGCGCGCCGGCGCCGCCAATTTGCCAGCGTAGACGATTCAGTTGTGCCGTCCATGAAGCGAGGGGATACAAAAAAATTTCGTACGCGGGTGGAAACAGCGACCCCGGATTGAGCCGCTTGTGAAACAACAGCTGAGGCGCTCCAGCTACTTGCACGCGAAAATAGTTTTGCTCTTTGTCAGAATTAGCGAGGGCAGGTGTTATCTTCGCGTTGAGGGAACTTTGCGCGGAGCGCGCAAGTGCCGGCAGATGCAGGTGGCCATCTACCCAAACGCCACTTTGCATTCCGGTGTTTTTGTTTTCGAGCTCGAGTGGCTTAAACCCTATCACGAGCGCCGAAACCAGATCTCCTGTGTCGGTCGAAAAGATCGGCACGGCTATCACCTCATGGATATCGCCAGCAGATTGGATATACCCAATCTGTCGGGTATTGGGCAATTTTCTGAGCGAAAGTTGAGCTTCTGTCGCTGCGTCGAGTTCTCCCACATCTGAGGGATTGGGCGGCTTGATGACTGCGCCGGTGTCGTCAAGAAAGCGATAGAACCTGGCGTGAAGCGATCGTGCTGCCTGCTCCGGAGGCGGTTCCTCGCCTTCCATCAGGTCGCGCAGCTCGTCCTTTGCGGTGGGATACAGAAGATCGATTGCGTCGTCCTCGATCGCGGCATGAATCCGCGGCTTCGCTACGAGTGTGTTACAGCGGTCGGCGAGCGCGGCGTGGCGCAGTTCCTCGATCTTATGAATCGACGAAAGCTCGGTCTGAAATGTCTGCTGCAGATTGCGCTCCGCGTCGGCAGTGACTCTGCGCTGTGCCAGATAAAATCCGAGCGCAGTCAACGTTGCTACGATTACCATGATTGCGGTGAACAATCGGGTGCGAAAGCTCGCGACGCCCTGGCTCCTCGTCGCAACCGTAGCGCTCATGGCAAATCAACGTGCAGCGTTTGGCCTTCCTTCAAGTCGATTGACTTTTCGCGCGTCGTTCTGCTGTCGATCCAGGCCTTTAGTGTGTAGCGACCTGCTGGGAGCTTGTCTAATCGAAAGCGGCCAGCCGTGTCTGTCATCACGAAGTACGGCGTGTTTAACACGAGGATCAATCCGCGCATATGCTCGTGAATGTCGCAGCGCAGAGTCACCAACCCCGGCCTATCAAACATCACCGAAGGTATCGGCCGTTCCTCCGGGCGATAACGGCCGAGATCAAAACGCTTGGCGGGCGAATAGGAAAAAATGTTGTGATATTGGTCGTCTAGATTTGGGAATTGGACCTTTGTTCCCACCTCTATTGGCAGAAGCGCTGGAACGAACGTTAAATCCTTTTGCTCCACTTCCTTAGTCGGCAACGAAGCGGCTCGCGGAAAATTGCCCTCAAGATAGATCACGGCCAGGGGCGGCTGCGTTGAAAGAACTCCGGCCTTGGTTACGATCTCGTACCGTTTTGCCTGAACCGGCGCCGAGCGCGATTTCGGAAGCTCCACGCGTCCTTCGATAGCCGATCCCGCGAAAAGCGAAGCGGGTATAACGGATAAAGCCGCACTTAGCCACAGCAATCCCTGACGGCGCATTGCCTGCTAGTTTAACAGGCCTTTAGCTGAACGGAAAGTGTCGGAACAACGGCGGGGTTACCGATCATGGTGTTAGCGCTTGGGCTTAACGGCCGCCATCGCAGGTAGGGTGAAAAAAACGGTAGCGATCAGGCTCCAGAAAATTCCGATGGCGCACGCAATGCCCAGCCCAGTTAGCGCTGGGTTCCGCGCAAGAGCGAGCGACCCGAAGCCGCTGATCGCTGTCAGTCCCGCAAGCAAGACCGGTTTCAGCACACCGGCTACGTCATGCTGGACGTCGTGCGTTTTTTGCCAGACGAGCACGACGTAGATCCCGTAATCCACGCCAATGGCGAGCACGAGACGGAATGAAAGCACGTTCAGCAGATTCAAATGGATGTTCAGCAACTTCATGGTAGCGATCATCGCTCCAATCCCGAACGCGAGTGTAATGATTTGAATTAGCCACAAACGAACGTCGCGATACAAAATGGCCAGCAATGAGATGTCGAAGATGGCCATCAACGCGCTGATGATTAGAAGTTGATGGTGCGACCACGCTTGGAGATCCGCGAGCACGTAGGTCCAGCCCGTCAGAATCAAAGGAACGCCAGGCACGGACAAACCGGCTTGCAGCTCCCGGCTTTGCTCGTGTGTTGTGAGCGGTCCGTTAGTCATCACAAATCCAGTCGTCAGCAACGGGTCTTGCCCGAAATAGCGGTCGATCAAAAACCACCAGCTCGATGATTCAGGTAATTGGATTCGCCAATTCGGCAGTGGTACGGCGGGATTGGCCATGCGTTGCAAGTCTCCCAGCAACGCGAACGCGGGAGCAAAGGCTTCTACGCTGAACCCTTCGGCCTCGAGAGTTTCGGTCAATGTTTGGTGTGCCGCCTCGAAATTTGCAGCGCGCAAATGATCGCGATTTTTTCGCATCCAGATCGGCGACGGACAAAGTGCCGCGGGTGTAGAAAAACCCCTTATCTTTCCCGCTGCCTGGAATTCACGCCAATGTGCGGAAATTTTTTGCCAGTAGTCATGCAATTCCTGCGAGTTTGTCGCGCGAACGATCGCCAGCACCGGTTCCCAGCGGACCGGCATTTTTTTCATGATTGTTTCAAGCGCCTGGCTTGCGCGAATATTTTTTGGTTGGAGTGAACGCGTGCTGGCTTCGAACTCGAGCGGGGGAATGGGCGAAAAGCCTATGGCAGTGAGCAGCAGCAAAACCACGGAGGAAAACATCAGTACGGGTGCCGGTCTGCGTACAATCCGTCGGACATATCTCGCTACCAGATCAAAGAGCCAGTCGCGAGCAATCGCGCTTTGTCGCTCGCGGACAAACAAAAATAAGATCGAGCACATGAACAGGCCGGCGACGAAAATACCGATCGCAATCAGAACACCGAGTTCGGCAAAACTCATTGCGCCACTCAGCACCAGCGCGAGAAAGCCTACCGCTGTCGTAAGCGCGCCAAAGAAAACCGCTCGCCCAAGTTTTGCCACCGAGGTCGCGATGGCCTGCTGATGCGGTTCGCCATCCGCGCGCGCCTGGTGATAGCGGCCGATTGTGAGAATCGCGAAATCAACGCCGAGTCCGACGAGGATGGCGCAAAAGCCCACGCTGATCATGCTCAGCCGGCCGAAAAGAAGCTGTCCCGCAGTTAGCGCTACCAGACACGAGAGAAGAAGGCAAAATGCCATGCCCGCCAGAGGCAGCCATCGGCGGAACCCGACGAAAAAAATCACGCTCACGAGCACGACTGAGCCCAGCAATGTCGCAACGACATCGTATCGCATGCTCAACGAAATTTCGGATACAAACGCCGAGCGTCCGGTCACGAGAATTTGCAAAGGGTGGCTGCCGTCCCATCCGTCGGCTGCGGTTTTGCGAAACTCGTTGACGAGCCGCATCAAGTGCTGGCATTCAAACGCGCTGATCGACTTTTGATTCGTCACCACAAGAAAGATTCGCATCGTGCGATCTGGTGATGTGAGGGGTTGTTCCTGTTCGATCGCGGTGCTTTGAGCAAAAGGTTTGAGCGCGGGCGCAATCAATCCGAGCGGATCGAACGAAAGTTCGAACTGCGGCCGCGGCGAGCCCGCTTCGATTTGCTCCCGCAACCGATGAAGGCGATCGCGAATCTTGTCCGGTTGCAGCATCGACATTGCCTCGTCGAAAGCGCTTGGTTCCAGGTTGAGAAGCAGCGGGACCGCGATCGATTGCAGATCGCGAATCCCATCAGCGGTGGTCATGGGCGAACCCGCGAGCACGCGCGCACACCACGGCTGTCCGCCCAACCGTTCCGCAAACACCGGCGCGAATTCCTCCAGCTTATCGACATCCTGCGGATCGGAGACAAGCGCGAACGTCAGCTCACGTGTCTGCTCGAAATCGTGATCATACATTCTCAGGCCTTGGACCGATGTAAATTTGCCTGGCAAAACATTGAAGATCTCAGAATCCAGCCGCAATGACGTGACGAGAATCGCGATGCAAACGATGGTCAGCGCAGCCACACCGAACCAAACCAGGTGGCGACGCTGTGTGACGGTTCGGGCGATGAAATTACTGATGCGCATGAGCTGGGCTAGTGTTCTGCAACCACGGCGGCTTTACAATGGCGTAGCCGGTCATCTCATTAACACCGCTTCAGCCCGGTGCGTATCGCGCCAACGGCTTTCGCGCTTCATTGATCGGAGGAAGGCGTCGAAACGCCTTCGGTCCGGTTCGCGATTAACACCGGCCAGAAGACCGGTGTTAATGAGATCGATAAGTTCCGATGCTGTAGCGTCCGCTGTCCTCAGCGGAACCCAACCTCAGAAGCGAAACAGAAACGTCTCCACGCCGCTGACGTATCGCAGCGTTTTTTGATTCGGCGCGCGAAGGAATTGATCGCGTAACGCGATCCAGCCGCGCAGCTGCGGCGGCGCGCCTGATGTAGGACCAGACCAATGCTGGCCCGTGAAGCTTGCGTTGAATTCCGCAAACTGCGCGTCTTGTCGGAGGGACAACAACGTGATTCCCGGGCCTTTCGACACCGTCAATTCAAAGTCACCCGTCTTCGACCAGCGAACTATTGCCTCGCCGATCAGTGTCGCTTTGGCTGTCCGATACATGAGTTGGCCAGTTTTGGACTGCCACCCCGCAGCAGGCTCGGAGAATTGATGGTGTGAGACCGATGCGCAACTTGTTAGGCAAAAACAAGTGATCGCTGCGATGGAAATGAGGTAGGGGCGATTGCCCTCAATCGCCTGCACAAAAGGCACAAATACGCGGGCGATTCGTTGAATCGCCACTACCCGTGATCTCATGGGGCCGTCTGTGCGATTTCCATGGGCGAAGAGGTGTGTTCTTTCTTCGGCGACAGGGTGAGCTTCGGTGCGATCGGGTGGTGGCGTTGCAACCACACCAAAAAATAAAACACCCACATTCGCCAGCGAATCGGGAAACTGTTGCCCACATTTCCGCCAAGCACTGCGTTTACCGCTGGCGCGAGACCGAGCACATTGCGCGGCGCGAGGAAAACTTCGATAAATTCCTTCGTGTACCACGCATTGACGAACCGAAGATAAACGTCCATCGCGCGGTTCACTGATCGCTCGTAGCGCGCGAACAAGCGTTTTGCCTTACGCGGGTGATCGAGCACTTCGTTCAGAGCGTCGGCGCATTTTTCACCGCTGAACACCGCAAGAAAAACGCCGCTACTAAAAATCGGGTCGATGAATCCGGCGGCGTCGCCCGTAAGCAACCAACGATCGCCGTACAGACGCGCGCTTCGATAGGAAAAATCGGCTTCGACATATGTCTTTGAAACGCGTCGTGCATTCGTCATCCGTTTCGCAATGGTTGGCTGTTCCGCCAACGCTTGCTCGAGAAAATCCTCGGCACTGAGCTTGGATTTACGAAAAGTATCACTGTCGAGAACGACTCCGACGCTCGTTCGCTCATCGGTAAGCGGAATCAGCCAGAACCAACGATCAACGGCACGAACCAAGACTGTCAGCGTGCCGTCAATTCCTTCCGGACGCCATACACCATCGTAATGCGCAAAGATCGAGAGCTTCTGAAGATGATCATAGGTCTTCTTGATCTTGAATTGCCTTCCGAGCATCGATGTGCGTCCGCTGGCGTCGACGAGGTAACGCGCCTGGATTAAATTAGCCGTGCCATTCGATCGCGCCGCCAGCTCGACCCCCTGATTTGAGAATTCGACTGCTTCAACTGGCGTCTGCTCGTGCACTTCCACGCCGGACTCGGCCGCATGATCCAATAGCAACTTGTCGAAATCACCGCGTGTCACCTGATAAGCGTGATCAGTTTGGGAACGGTAGCCGTCCTTAAAGTAAAACTTCGTTCCAGTGTCGGAGCACGCGCCCATGATTTCGCCGCCGTATTTTTTTATAAACCCGGCGCGCGAAAATTTTTCCTGCAACCCGAGCCGGCTAAATGCCTTCATGCTGAACGGCAAGAGCGACTCGCCGATGTGAAAGCGCGGAAACTTTTCGCGCTCGAAAAGAACCACGCGACGTCCGGCGCGCGCGAGCAGCGCCGCGGCCGTGCTGCCGGCCGGTCCGCCTCCTATAATTGCGACATCGTATATGCTGCTGCTCACGGTCTATGACGGTAGCGTTACGCTGATCGCGTTCAAGGAGTGACGGCTTCCCAGCCGTCACGTTAAAAATCGACGGCTGGCCCCGCCTCCGCCAAGGCTACGGCGGACAGGCAAGCCGTCGTTCCTTGCAACACCGAAGCGGAAGGCCAGGCTTCAAGCATCCAGCTACTTCAATTATCACGGGTGCTGCTTTGTTCCGAGAAGACTGAGTTCGAAGTGGTCGAAGTAGCTGGATTCTTCTCCCGCGACTGCGGGATCAGAATGACAAGAGGCCTATGTCGCCGTCGTGAACTGTGTGGGGCGCAGCCTGATGTGAGATTTATGCTACCGTTTGCGACGCAAGATGAAGCTGATCGATCGATTTATTAGCCGCGAGCTGTTGGTGAACGTCACATTTGCGATCGCGGTGCTGAGCCTGGTGCTCGTGGTCGGAAATATTTTCAGAAAGCTGCTGCCGTTGCTCGTGAATCACGATGTTCCGATGGAGTATTTGATCACGTTCATCGCTTACGTGCTGCCGTTCTCGCTTATTTTTACAATTCCGTGGGGATTGTTGACTGCGATCCTTCTCGTTTACGGACGGCTGTCTGCGGACAACGAATTGATCGCACTACGGGCCAACGGCGTGAGCGTTACGCGTGTGTCTCTTCCGCTTGCTGGCATCGCGATTGGTTGCACGGCGATTTGTCTCTGGCTCAACGTGCAGGTTGCCCCTGCCGCGCAGGAGAGATTGCGCAGTACCATTTTTGATCTCGCCACTAGGAATCCCATGGCGCTTTTTGGCAGTGATCAGGTCATCGATCAATTTCCCGGCCGCAGGATTTATGTGGGCAAAAAGGAAGGAAACAAGCTCGAGAACATTACCGTGTTCGAGCTGAACGAGAGGGCGCTGCCCGTGAAGGTTACGTACGCACGCACCGGTATGCTCGAAGCAGATTTGGCCAACAAACAAATCCTGATGCATCTGTATGGGGCTCGTTACCAGGAGCGTGACTCAAAAGACCCGCTCGACCTTCACAAGATCCACGACGGCATCAATATGGTGGAAGGCACGTTGCCGATCAGCCTCGAAGAACTGTACGACAAAGAGAAAAAACGACCGAGTCGTTCCGCTCTGTCGATCGAGCAATTGCTGGAGCAACTCAAGAGCGAGAACACACGCGAACGCAGCGCCAGCCGCACGGAAATCAACAAACGATTTTCGTTTCCGTTCGCATGCGTGGCTTTTGCGATCATTGGCGTGCCGCTGGGCGTCACGGCGCATCGCCGCGAAACGTCAATTGGGTTTGCCATGGGGCTGATTGTTGCCACGACGTATTTTTTGTTTGTAATCGTTGGCGACACGTTGCGCGGGAATCCACATGCGCATCCGGAATTGCTGGTCTGGTTCCCGAATGTTCTGTTTATCGTGCTGGGCGTGCTTTTGTTCCGCCGTCTGGCGCGGCAATAATCGGTCGCAAACGTTATAGGCACGGCCCTATGGGCGTCGGCGAATGTACGTCCCTTAAATTCGGGGAGTGGCACTCTCGGCTCCGCGAAGAAAAAGTCGCGTGCGAGAGGGGGGGAACACGACGACGGGGGGAACCGCCGCCCTTCCGGTTCGTGAGACTCTCCTTTGTTGAGAGTCGAGAAAAAATAGACAAGAACCGCACGCGGGATTCGAACCGTAGTGCAGGCTCCTTTTCCTTAGATGTGGTAGTTAGCTTGGTTCTGCTGGCGACTCTGGATGCTACGGTTCGAGTTGACGTTGGTGCTGACGTGGGTTGCCACACCGCCCTTGGCATCTTTTTTCGGCTTCAGGTCGTTGAATTTGATATTCGTTTTCTTTTTCTTGGCTTGCATGTTTGTTATTTGTCCTTCGCAGGGTTGTTTGTTTTGTCAGTGACACCGAACAGCAATTGATGCCCGCCTGTAACGTCCTGTTTTGGAACCAAGTCATCCAAGCGAATCAATTTATCTTTCCTGCGCTTAGGCCTTTGACTTCCTGATTCTCCGGCGGCGGGCGCTTTTTCCTTGTTCTTCGGTGCACTCACTTTGGCTATCTCTCTTATCAGTATCCGTGCCAAGTCGCTCAAAACCCGGTCTAGATAGAAATTGGCAACGAACATCTCCTTGACGAGGAAGCAGTTACACATCGCTTCCTCACCGGAAATAAGCAACTTCCAAGACAGATAGAGCGAACTTGGGAGTTCATTCTAAAGGCCGCTTGGACTCGTTTTCGGACCTACGGTGCTCTATTTTTAAGCCACGCGTCGGCAGGGAACGGCGTATATCAGGAGACCAAGAGAATTCAAGCTTCTTCCGGCTTTGGCGCGAGCGAGAGCGAAGGGGCGGTGGCCGTTTTGACTGCTCCACGGCGAAACGCCGGAATCCGCCAACCGATCGCATCCCAGAAGTAAAGAGCCACACAAACAAGCACCAAAACTGATGCGTACGGTCGAATGTCGTGCAATACGTCGATCGCGCGCAGCGTCGGGTCGAGCTTTTTATCAACCAACATCACGTGGACGATCATCGCTGTGCTCGCAGCTGAGATGATGAAATGAATAATGCTCAACCGGACGCTGACGCCTAATGCGACGGCGCTAACCACCGCGCCCCACACGAGGTAGCGCTCATGCATTTGACCTAGCAGCGCAAACATCAGCAACCACGGGGCAGTGATCGCAATCAGCACACGCGGATCGCGATTTCGAAGATGTCGCGCCGCGCCGCGAGCACACAACGCCACTGCGCCCAGGAAAAACAGACGCAACGCCCATTGCAGAGTGAGATGAAAGTGTACCGATCCGACATGAGCCGACAGCAAATCATCTTTTAGAGACGAACCGGCCGCGGCGAGTAGAGACGCAAGATTGTAACAAGAGCTGATGAAAAGATACGGATAATGTTTGGTTCCATAGAGAAAACCGATCTCAAACCACGCGAAGCTGCCGCCAGTCGATGCGCCGATTATAAACGCGGCGCACCCGAGAGTTCCAGTGAGGCACGCGCCTTTGTGCGGCAATTTATATCGAAAGACGACCAAGAGACTAACGCCAGCTACAGCGGCGAACGCGATCCAAGCCCCGGTCGTTCGCAGAAGCCATGGTGAAACTATTATCGCTGCGGTTCCCGTGAACCCCGCCAGTATGCGAAGCGCACTTATCCATCGTTTGTGCAAGAGTGGCCACAGGACAAAAAACGGCGCCACAAAAAGCAGCTGTCCTTTGAACATTGCACCGAACGCCAGCAGACAGCCGCACCAGAACCAGCGATTTTTTAAAGCGACGAGCGCGGCGAAGAGATAAAACGGCAGGATCCACGCATCCCACTGTGGCCAGCCATGCGCATCGAGGATCATGGACGGTTCGAGCCAGGCCGCGCTGGCTGCGGCGAGACCGCAGATTGAGGCGCGATGTTCTCGCGATAACCAGGTCGGCCAGGTTGAGTGCGCGTGCACGGACCGCTGCACACATAAGCGGACGAGAAAGAAAATCGCCGCGGCGGAAACCAGTTCGCACACCAGGTTAATTTTCAACAGGGGGTTAACAAGTTTCGGATGTTCGTTGTCGACCCACGGAAATCCATCGCGTACTTCTTTGCTCCAGATCGCCATGGTCAGAAGTCGCAGTGGTGGATAATCGAGGCCGTAATCGCTGTCGTAAGCCTCTTCTTTCACCCGATCGTAGAGCGCAAAATATCCACGAAATAATCCTGTCCACGAATTGGCTGACGCGCCGCCGGGGGACAGGCGGCGCCCTTCTTTGAGCGTCTCTTGTCCCCAATAAAAAGCGTTGACGATGTCGTGCTGATAACGCACATGCCGCGTGTTTTGCCCAGTCCACCTGCGGAGCTGAACGCCGCCAATGAAAAGAGCAAAAATGAAAAGTAACGCGAAAATGCGGAGGCCAATTTCACGAGCGCGCGTCGAAATTAGTGTATGGCCCCAGAGCGATTGTGCGATCATTCCCAAAACACGAAAGACGAAACCCTTCGACAGTTTCCAACAGTTTGCGTTCGAAACTGTGCTTCGTCTAATCGCCCCTTGTCTCAGTGGCAGCCGTGTCAAAGAAACGATTGCGAATGGCGAATTTGTAAGCCCGACTATCGAGTCACTGTGTGGACCACAGTGTGCACCGCTCTCCTTGTGCCCTTTACTGTACTATGGGCGACGTTCTTCGCGGTAATCGCCGTGTCTTTCGCCACGTTCCTCGCCGTGCGGACAGGCCCAGCTTGAGCGCTGTGGACGCTGCCAACGCAAAGGCCGAACGCGAGAAATACTGAAAATAACGCTTTCATGGTACCTAAAGTTTCGTAGCCGACACCAGGAATGCGCCTATGTGTGCGCGAGATTGCGAGCCACATTTGCATTGCCGATTAACTTCGAGCGGTACATTCGAACATAAACCCACGCCTCGCGGTAGGCTGGTGCAAACATCAGATCGGAGGAAATGCGACCGCGCGTGGTCGAGATCGAGCGCGTTTATCATTCGAAGGAGATCCGCGGCTTGTTTGCGGGATGAGGTCAAAACAGGGAGGCATGCAGCATGAAAACAGGCGGTTCAAATTACATCACTATAAACGGGAGCATGAATTGCCCGGTGATTGGAACTTATCATCTATACCCGGAAGTCGTTGCTTCCGATTTGCAGAGCATGTTCGAACACGGCCAGCGAAAGATCACATTGCTTCTATGGTACGGGCCAGTGGGCTTTGCCAGCGATCATCTCTGGCATCACGTTTGCGATTCGACTGGCGGGTCTCTATGTGAGCAGCATCAGGCGAACCTGCTGGCGTTGGTCGAGGCCATCAAGCTGGCTGGTTACAACGAGTTGCATCTTCGCTTTGGACCGCAAGGGCGGGCGATGGTTCGCGAATGGAACGGCTGGCAACCAACACAGTTTAACGAGAATCGGGACTTTGTTCTTAACACGATCAGGCTCGTTGAGGCTAACAAGGGCGCTCTGCCGGTGATTTACGATCTTGGCGTCGAGCACGCTTGGGAAGTGTGGCGCGATAGTTCCACGCATCGAATTTACTGCATGAATTTGTGGCGGGCGTATCTGAACGCGGGCCTCGACCCGGCGATTTCGTGCGGCTTCTCAGTGATTCACGGCGGCACTGGATTGACGCCGATGTTACAGCGATTCCATCAGCAGCAGCTAGCGTTCCCCGGTAGTTACTGCATTGACTCTTACGGATTCGAGTATCAGGCATTGACAGGCATAATGCCAGTGCTGACTCAATTCGGTCAGCAAGACAAGCCCGTCTATATTCAAGAGACTTACTACAACGATGCGATCTCGTGCGCCAACGTGCGACGCGCTATCGCAGACAGTCCGGCGCTGAATTTCCAAAGTGTCTTTCAGTGGCCCTCAGTGCGCGGCTCTCCGGGCGGAGGTGTGCCGGATATTTACCCGCGACGGTTCGATAATTACCTGGTAGAAATTTGAAACCCGAGGTCGGAAAAGCGAGTGCGGTTTCGCACTTCGCCGTCTGCGACGTCGATAATTACCTGAGAAATGAAACCCGATGTCGGAAAAGCCAGTGCGGTCGCACTTCGGCGAGGAATGCTGCGCCAGATCCGGCGCGATTTTTTCGCGACTTACACTTTGATGATTCGTTGTTCTGCCAATAGAAGAAGCTGTTACGCCGGTGGAACAATCTGTGTTTCAGTTGCAAGTTTCTCTCCATGTTGAGGAGAATGAACGCGCCGAATTTCTTCCGTTAGAGAGTAGTCGCAGAGTCCGTGCGAATTGTTGCTTCACTCTCCAATCTGCTGGCAAATCCGCTGCCATTTGTCGTTTTTCCGGTCCTGCCGAACCTTTTTTTTCAATTTGCGGAGAGTTGATGTCCAAGTATTTTCATCGCGCGGGGTGGAGCAGCCTGGTAGCTCGTCAGGCTCATAACCTGAAGGTCGCTGGTTCAAATCCAGCCCCCGCAACCAAATTTTCTTGCCGCGCGCGGTCCTGTGCGCAAAGTTCAACGCCGCTCAATCGAGCGTATCGCGTTCCAGAGTAGCTCAGTGGTAGAGCGGTCGGCTGTTAACCGATTGGTCGTAGGTTCGAATCCTACCTCTGGAGCCAAATTTTAAGCTGCTTGCAGTGAGCAGTTTCTCCAGCTGGCGTGTACGAAACCTATTTGTGTTTCGCCGCATCGCGATTTCGTTGAATAGGTGGACGGGAAAATTCTTGTCGGCACTGCCAGTTGGTCGGACCCGGGTTTTGTGCAGCGGTGGTATCCGAAGAACCTGCCGGCAGGCGATCGGTTGGCGTGGTACGCGCAGCATTTCGATTTGGTCGAGGTGAACTCGACATTTTATTCCGTGCCGGAGCCGAGAATGGTGGAGCGGTGGTGCGCTGCAACGCCGGATGGTTTCACGTTCGACGTAAAACTACACCAGTTGTTTTCGTTTCACTCGACGCCGCTGAAACTGTTGCCGCCAGATTTACAAAGCCGCGTGGAGACCGACGCGAAAGCAAAGGTCAAACCGACGCCAGACGTGCAGGAGGCATTGCTCAAAATTTTCCTGCGTGCGATGGCAATCTTTCGCAGTGCAGGAAAAATGGGCGCGTTGCTTCTGCAACTTTCACCGGCGTTTTCGCCGCGGAAACACGAGTTGAATGAGCTCGAGCCGCTCATCGGGATGGTGAATGGGTATGAGCTGGCGATTGAGTTTCGAAACCGTAACTGGGCGATCGGCAATCGACTGCAATCCACAATCGATTTTGTGCGGAAGCACGGAGCGATTTTTGTGAACGTGGACGCGCCCGCATCGGATCATTTCACCGTGATGCGATCAGATGTGGACGAAGTGACAAACTCAAATGTCGCGTATTTGCGCCTGCATGGGCGCAACGCAAAAGCTTATGTCACTGGGAAAACAGTAGCGGCGCGTTTCGATTACGATTACAACGAGAAGGAAATCGCAGAGGTTGCGGAGCGCAGCAAAAAACTGGCAAGAGAAGCCCGCGACTTGCATGTGATTTTCAACAACAACAATCTCGATTACGCGCCGCGCGCAGCGGTTCGTCTGCGCAAAGCGCTGGGCCAAATCGTCAATGCGCCGGCGGAGACATTGGAGTTATTCTAGACGGCGCGCTTGCCCCACACTTGAAAGATCCTCGGCAAACTGATCAGCGTCTCGGAGTCTGCTGCGGCGCGATTCAATTCGGTCAAGATGTGTTGCACTTCATCTTCGGTAGCAAGCCCTTCGGCGATTAACGAGTCTGCTATCCGCGACATGGTGATCGGTGCCATCAACTTGCCTTCGCCATGAATGTGAGCTGGTTGGACGACGTTTAGCTCGACTCCCTCGACACCCGCCCGGCACAACAGGGCCGGCAATGTTGGTCCTATATTTGAATCGCCACCCCTCCGCTGTACCAATTTTTGATACAACTCCTTGTAACGCTCATAGGCCGCACAGATCGGATAACAAAAGCTGCCCGCAAAATCAGTGTCCTCGATGACGATAGTTCCTCCATGCGCGCACGCTTGGACCATCGCTGCGAGACACTTCTCCGGCTCGTTCAAATGCGAGAGCAGAAAGCGGGTGTAAGCCATATCGAATTCTTCCTGCCACAAGCACACGCAAGCATCCAGCTGTTGAAACGTAACGTTGGTGACTTTCGCCGCTTCGGCATCTTCTCTAGCCAACGCGAGAATCTCCGCGTCTGTATCTGTGCCGATAACGCGTCCTTCAGGTCCGACGATGCGAGCCATCAACATCGCTACGTGGCCACCGCCACAACCGACGTCCAGGCATTTCATCCCTCTGATCAGACCCACACGATCGAGTAATTGAATCGTCGTCGGCAGCATCACGCGAGCGAGCAGATCGAGACGTTTTTTGCCTTCTATGCCTCCGCGAATCGCGTAGCGGTGCGGCGCATCAGATCGAGCCATTAACGTTTTGGTTGTAGCTGCGGCTGCTGGTCGCGGCAAGCGGAACGAACTCCACCGATTTCGATCGAGTCGAGAGCGTAGCAGATTGCAGGAATCAAATTTGATTTGGTTTATGTTCGAGGCGTGCACGAGCCACATACAGGGGATGAGTCACATTACGAGTCACGATTACCGAAGCCGCTCGCGCGAATGAAGAGCTGGTTGGTCGCGCATCACATGACGTTGATGACGATCGCCGATACACCGCACTCGATCGCTTTCGGGTCGGCGATCGGAATTTTCTTCGGATTCACGCCGCTGTATCCGCTAAAGACGTTGCTGTCGATCGTCGTGGCATGGATTTTCCGTTGCAACAAGATCGCTGCCGCGATTGCGGTAACGCTGCACGATGTTCTGATCTGGGTGATGCCGGCAATCTATGTCGCCGAATACCATCTCGGGTGCTGGACCCTTCAGCGTCCGGTGGCCCAACGCGTGCATTTTCGCCAGTTTGGTTTGCGCGATTATCTGCACTGGCACGTATTTTCGCGGGTCGTTTGGCCGGCCTTCTGGCCTGCTTTTATCGGTTCGCTCTTCCTGGCCATCCCCTCCGCGGTCATTGTTTATTTTCTCATGCGCCTGCTGATCAGCCGTGCCAGAACTCCGCAGAAGATTGAGTGAAGGTGGAACGCGTTGTCCTCAACGCGTTGCCAGAGAAAATGCGGCTTTGCCGCCGGATAGTTGCGCCTTACGCGATTGGTTCGAAATCGTCTTCGGAGAAGCCGATCCACCTTCGGTTGAAGATGGGAACGCGCGTTATCCCCAACGAAGTGCTAATGGAGGCGGCCCGCCCTCGGGCCGTTGGGTGTGAGGCGGCGCGAGGGCGCGCCGGCATCCACGATGCTGCGTTCGAGTGGGTTCTTTCCAACGCGTGGTAGCGTTTGCGAATCAGAATGCGCCGATTAACGTGCTGCCGTTCGAGGGGTCTTTATGAATTTGTCACGTCGATTTTTGATTGTTTTTTTAGCGTTTCTTGCGAGCGGGTCCATCATCCGTTCGGCGGCAGCGGCGCAGGCATACCTTATTGCCGACGCGCAAACCGGTTACATTTTGGAAGAACAGGAACCGAGGAAGAAACTCCAGGTCGGTAGCCTGACCAAGATTGCTACGGCGTGCGTGGTATTGGATTGGTCAGAGAGGAAGTCCGGGGATCTCAATGAAGCGGTGGCCATTCCGCCCGAGGCCTTCCGAGGAACCACGGAAAACAATATCGGCTTTCAACCGGGTGACACCGTCTCGTTGCGCGATCTTCTTTATGCCGCGCTTGTGCAATCTGACAACATCGCCGCCTACACGCTGGCGTATTACGTCGGTTCGCGGCTGGAAGCGGTAGAGGGAGGTGCGAAATTGACGCCGGCGGACATGTTCGTCGCTCAGATGAACGCGCTGGCGAAACAGTTGAAGATGGAGCGCACACGTTTTGTCAATCCACACGGCATCGATTGGAAAGTGAAGCCCCTGCCGTATTCCACGGCGGAAGACATGGCGCGTCTTACCCGATACGCGATGAACAAGCCGAGCTTCCGTTTTTATGTGTCGCAAAAGGAACGCCAGATTTCATTTAATCGCCAGGGTCAACAGCTGAGTTATGTGCTTCGCAACACGAACGAGCTCCTCGGCCAGAACGGCATCGACGGAGTAAAGACCGGCACCTCATCGCGAGCGGGCCAGTGCTTGATTCTATATGCAAATCGTGAATCGGAAGTTGTTCGCAACGGCCAGATGGAAACGGTTTATCCGCGCCACATAATGGTGGTGCTCCTGGGCAGCACCAGCCGGTTTGGAGAAGGCGCAGCTCTAATGCAGCGCGGCTGGCAGTTGTACGATCAATGGGCAGCTGCGGGGCGGATGGCTGATCCAAAGAAGATCCTCTAATTTCGCTTCTGCGAAAATGAAACCGCGCATTGGTGTTCTGACCAGCGGTGGCGATTGTCCGGGGCTTAATGCGGTTTTGCGCGCCGTAGTGCTGGCAGCGGACAAGCTCGGCTGGGAAGTGGTTGGTTTTCGCGATGGCTTTGAAGGCCTGCTGCCGCCTGGCAATCACGTCATTCTCGATCGGCAGGCTGTGAACGGAATCATGGCGCTCGGCGGGACAATTCTTGGTACCACCAATCGCGGCCATTTCGCTGCAAAAGTCGGCGCGGGCGATCGGACAATCGTTCCGGCAAAGATCGTTGCAGACGCCAGGAAGCATCCTGGAAGACCTCTGCGTGCGAGCGTTGATCGTTGTTGGCGGCGACGGCTCGCTGGTGACTGCGCAACAGTTGCAGGAGGCCGGCATCAACTGCATCGGCGTACCGAAGACGATCGACAACGATCTCGAAGCGACGGCGGTCACGTTCGGTTTCGATTCTGCCGTTAATGTCGTGGTGGATGCGCTGGATCGATTGCACACTACGGCGACTAGCCATCGGACGGGTCATTGTTGTCGAAGTGATGGGACGGCACGCGGGATGGATCGCGTTGCAAGGCGGTATCGCCGGTGGCGCCGATATCATTTTGATTCCCGAGATCCCGTTCGATAACGAAAAGATCGCGAGCGTGATCAATTCGCGCGAAGCGGCCGGTTACTTTGGCACGGTGGTTGTCGCTGCAGAAGGCGCGAGACCGAAACACGGCGAACAAGTGAAACGCGACGTGGAAGGTAGCGAGTTTCGGCTGGGCGGGATTGGCGAAATCGTCTCGCGCGAAATCGCCAAACGCACGGGTAAAGAAACGCGTTGTTGCGTGCTCGGTCATCTCCAGCGCGGCGGTGCGCCGACGACGTTGGACCGAATTCTTGCGACACGTTTCGGAGTTAAAGCCGTCCAGTTAGCGAACGAGGGGCATTTCGGGTCGATGGTGAGTTACCAAAACTACCAGGTGCGTCACGTGTCGATTGCTGAAGCAGTCAATCGGCTCAAGCTTGTCCCGCCTAACGGCGAGCTGGTGCAAACCGCGCGCGATGTCGACATTTCCTTCGGTGATTGATTGTCGTCATCTCGAGCGAGCGCAGCGAGTCGAAGATCCGTGATGATCCTCTGGCGGTCAACCGGATCTCGACTTGGCTTGAATGTCGTTCACTGAAATGGATGCTGACGCATTCTTCGCTTGCGCTCAGAACTGATCAATGACGCAAACTCTGCGCACGCGCAAAGCACCAACTCGGTGCTGATGATTCGCCCCGGCCGGTTTTATCCCAATCCGGAAACGGCGGCAGACAATGCGTTCCAACGTAATGCCGATCGCGATTCAGATGCGTTGACGCTGATGGCGAGAAAGGAATTCGACGCGGCCGTGCAGACGCTGCGCGCCGCCGGGATTAACGTGCATGTCTTTGAAGACACAGCTGAGCCGGAAAAACCAGACGCGGTTTTCCCCAACAACTGGATCTCGACGCATCATGATGGGCGGATCGCGCTTTTCCCGATGTATTCAGCCCTGCGGCGACGCGAGCGTCGGCAGGACATCGTCGAGGAACTACGCAAGCACTATCGGGTCACCGAGGTGATCGATTACTCGCCGTTCGAGGATGAAGGTTGCTGCCTGGAAGGCACAGGCAGTCTTGTGCTCGATCACCTGAACAAAATTGCGTACGTCTCGCTCTCAAATCGCTCCAACCCAAAGGTGATCCAACGCTTTGCCGATGATTTCAGCTACGAGCCGGTCACTTTCACCAGCATCGGCTCCAATGGCCAGCCGATCTATCACACCAACGTGATGATGTGCATCGGCACGGCCTTCGCGATGGTTGGTCTGGAGATGATTCCGAACAAAGCCGAGCGGCAACAGGTGCGTGCGCGCTTGGAGAAGACCGGAAAAGAGATCGTGGAGTTATCGGCAGATCAGATCGCGAACTTCGCCGGCAATGCCATTGAACTACACAATAAGGATGGAGAGAAACTGCTGGTGCTTTCCAGTCGCGCCGATCAAGCACTAACCGAGGACCAACGCAAAAGATTGAGCCGCTACGCGCGGCTTGTCCCGCTTGAACTCCCTACGATTGAGCTTGGCGGTGGCAGCGCGCGCTGCATGATCGCGACGATTCACCTGCCGCCGCGATGTAGTGTAGCGACTCGTAGCGACCGCTACTTGCCGTTGCTCGCACGAGTCACCGCTTGCGCGTGCGAGCCAGCTCCATGCTGGCAGCAGAATCCGCACTGTCATCAAGACAAGTTCGCGATCGCGAAGCGACAGCGGCGTCGCGCAGCGACGCGAGACGCATGCGCTACCCTTGCGACGCGTCGACTCTCCCTCTTATATTTAGAGGCGCGCTCGGCGCGAGAAATGTTAGGAGGTCATTATGCCAACGACAATTGCTGTTCCCAAAACCAAAAAGACTCCGGCGATACAGGAAGATTTTTTGCCGCTTGAAGGGACAGATCACATCGAGTTTTACGTCGGCAACGCCAAGCAGGCGGCGCATTTTTATCAAAGCGCGCTCGGTTTTCAGCCGCTGGCCTACAGCGGACCCGAAACCGGGGTGCGAGAGCGCGCCAGCTACGTGGTTCGGCAGAATAAGATCACGTTTGTTCTGACCACGCCGCTGCGAACAACTCATTCGGCCGCCGATCACATCCATAAGCATGGCGACGGCGTGAAAGCGATCGCGTTAAAAGTAAAAGACGCGACCTCCGCATGGAAAGAAACCACGAAGCGTGGGGGCAAAAGTTACATCGAGCCGAAAACGCTAAAGGACGAGAACGGGAAGATCGTTCTTAGCGGCATCCATACTTACGGCGAGGTCGTGCACGTGTTTGTCGAGCGCGATGATTACACCGGCCCGTTCATGCCGGGTTTTGTGAAATGGGATCCACCGTTCCGCGCGACGGAGACGGGATTACAGCATGTTGATCACTGCGTCGGCAACGTCGGATGGAACCAGATGAACCCATGGGTGAAGTTTTACGAAGAAGTTATGGGTTTCCGGAACATCCTGACCTTCGACGACAAAGACATTTCCACCGAATACTCCGCGTTGATGAGCAAGGTGATGAGCAATGGCAACGGCTTCGTGAAGTTTCCGATCAACGAGCCAGCCGAGGGCAAAAAGAAATCGCAGGTGGAAGAGTATCTCGATTTTTACAACGGCGAAGGTGTGCAGCACGTCGCGATCGCGACCAAGGATATCGTCAAGACCGTGACCGAGATTCAGAAGCGCGGCATCGAGTTCTTGAATATTCCATCCACGTATTACGATGAGTTACCCGCTCGCGTCGGTCACATCGATGAAGACCTGGAGCCGTTAAAGCGACTCGGCATTTTGGTCGATCGCGACAACGAAGGTTATCTGCTGCAAATCTTCACCAAGCCGGTTGAGGATCGACCGACGCTCTTTTTCGAGATCATTCAGCGCAAAGGCGCGAAGAGTTTCGGCAAAGGCAATTTCAAAGCGCTATTCGAAGCGCTCGAGAAAGAGCAGGACAGGCGAGGCAATTTGTAATTTTGTCATGTTGAGCGAAGCGAAACATCTCAGATTATCAGAGTTCTTCTCCCGCGCCTGCGGGATCAGAATGACAATCTAGAAGGAGGAGGATCAACAATGCCGTATTACCAAAAACTTGGCGAGATTCCGCGGAAGCATCACATCTGGTTTCATCGCAACGGTGCGACGCCGACGTTCAAGAACGAAGGCATCGCTTACGAGCACGTCATTACGACGGAAGGTTTCAACGAAGCCTACTCAATCATGTATCATCTGCGTCCGCCCACGCGCGTGCGCAGCGTCAAGCTGTTGAAGTGCGAAGAACTGAAGAAAGCGGCCGATAGCCCGCTGCGACATCATCATTTGCGCACGGCGAACATTGCGCGAAAGGGCGATCTCTATAGCGGCCGCATTCCGATTCTTTTCAATCAGGACATGACCGCATGGCGCGCGCGCCCCGAAAAACCGTACGGCAAGTTCGAGTATTATAAGAACGGCGGCGCCGATGAGATCATCTTTGTCTTCAAAGGCGGCGGTACAGTTGAAACGATTTTCGGAAAGCAACGTTATCGCGCGGAGGATTACATCGTCATCCCGCGCGGCATCACTTACCGGCTCGTGCCCGATAAGGTAGAAGAGGAAGATTATCTCATCCTCGAATCAAGCGGTCCGGTGCGAATTCCGAAGCGTTATTTGAATCAGGAAGGCCAAATCAAAATGGGGGCGCCTTATTCGGAGCGCGATTTTCACGGCCCGACTGAGCTCAATACAATCGACAAGGAAGAGGACACGGAAATCCTGGTTAAGGACGGCCCGCGCTGGACCTGCGTAACGATGGCTCATCATCCGTTCGATGTCGTCGGTTGGGACGGCTACGTTTATCCGTTCACATTCAACGCCCAGGATTTCGAACCGATCACCGGCACCGTGCATCAACCGCCGCCGATTCATCAGACCTTTGAAATTCGCGGTTATGTGGTCTGCACATTCGCGCCGCGCTTTTTGGATACGCATCCCGAAGCCGTAAAGATTCCGTGGGTGCACGACAATGTTGAGGCGGACGAAGTCTTATTTTACGTGCGCGGTAATTTCGGATCGCGCCGTGGAATCGAGCCGGCGTCGATCACGCTGCATCCCCGCGGCATTCCGCACGGGCCGCATCCGGGAACGATCATGGCGAGCAAAAACGCGACCCGCACAGAAGAGCTCGCAGTGATGTTCGATACGCAGCACACACTCGAATTGACCGAGGCGGCCGTCGCGCTGGACGACGAAAAATATCCGTTGAGCTGGCTGGATTGATCAAGGACGGGCGATTTCCAAATCGCCCTCGGCGGACTGGAGACCGCCGCTCCTTGAGACAGCGCCCAGTCCAGCTAAATTAATCCAATGCGTGACGGAAATTCCGAAACCGAAACTGAGTTGCAAGCGGCTGAACGTCGAATCAGCAAGATTCAACGCTGCGGCGCCGCTCGGGTCGCGAGCATGGAGCAATCGTTTCTCGGCTTGCTCGAAGCCATTGGCGAAGATCCGCAGCGCGAAGGGTTGGTTAGAACGCCGGGCCGCGCAGCGCGTGCATTCGAATTTTTGACCGCCGGTTACAGGCAGAGCTTGGATGGAATAATCAACAATGCGCTCTTCGAGTCCGAAGCCAGCGAAATCATTCTCGTCAAAGACATCGAGCTCTATTCGTTATGTGAGCACCATTTGATTCCATTCATCGGTAAGGCGCACGTCGCTTACATACCCAACGGAAAAGTCGTTGGTCTGTCGAAGACTGCGCGGATCGTGGACATGTTCGCGCGGCGGCTTCAGATCCAGGAGAACCTGACGATGCAAATTGCCGACGCGTTAATGAAGGCACTGCATCCCCGCGGCGTCGGTGTGGTCATTGAGGCTAAACATCTCTGCATGATGATGCGCGGAGTTGAAAAGCAAAACTCGGTGATGAAAACATCATGTTTGCTTGGTGTTTTCAAAGAGGACGCGCGAACGCGTTCCGAGTTTCTCTCGCTGCTGAACGATTAGCTGTAGGGCGTCTGTGTCAGTCCCGAAAGCATTCGGGATTCACAAAACGCCCGACAATCTGCTCCTCTCCATCCAACCCGTTATTAGCGCCGGGCGAACTGCTGGCTCAACGCACCCAGTGCAAGAGCGGCAAGCAACAGCCCGAAGTCGCGCAGCGCAACGTCGAAGTACCCGGGAATCAGCAACAGATTGATTATGATCACTGCCAACCAGGCGGCGACGACGTAAGCGAAAATTCGCGGTTTAATCGCGACGCCAATTCCCGCCACTATTTCGATCACGCCCACGATGAGCATGAGCGTGTGTGGGGGTACAGGCGACATTCTCGCCACCACTCCAGGAAGGTACTGATCCCAATTGACCAGCAGGTGGAAGAATTTATCCAGTCCGGCGAGGATAGGGGCAACTACGAGTCCGAAAGTGAAGGATCCGGTATGCCTGATAAGCCGGCGAAGACCCGACTTTGTCCGCGGCCGTGCTGGCTGCGGCGTGTCATTTGATCAACGGTTGTGTTCATAAGAAATATCTTATCTCATCTAATTCTAATAAGTCAATAGATTATTTGACTATTTAGTTTGTTAATTACGGATACGAAAGTCGCGGGGTTAGTGGACGTCTTTATGCCCGCTGCGAAAGCCGTTATTTTACCTCGAACCGACAGGATGGCGTCGGTCCTCGAATGCAATGTTGCTTTCACCGGCGAGCCGATTAATTCGGTCAGCAACGATTCCGCCAGGAGACATGCTTCGGGATGATTTGCTGTTGCGGCGGCGATTGGACAGCCGTTGCCGTAGATGAAGTGCTTTCCATCTTCTTCCTTAAAAGCTAGCCGAGCCGCCCAGCTCTTTGAGAATGCCGAGTGCAGCATCAATTCTTTGCTGTCGCGTTTTGCCGCGCAAGTCGTGCAGATGTTCGCCGGCGACGCTTGGCCAGCGGCGCGCATTCCGGCGCGCAAATTTCTTGGGCTCGACCTGACGCGAGAATATCGACATGAGAAGCGAGACCAGTCGCCCGTATGCCTTCGGAAACAATTGTTCGGCTTCCGAGCCGAGAGCATATGTGGCGTGGGGTTTTCGAAAGCCGGGCTTCATGCCTGAATGGACTACGAGCCTGTCGCGCTCCAGGCTGGCAAGGTGCGCTCGCACAGCGTTGTCGGTCAGGCGCAACTCTTCTGCGAGTTCGTTTACCGTCCTATCTCGTGTCCGCAAAAGGTCCAGGATTCTCCCTCGCGTACTTTTGAACAACCGCTCCCGCCAGCCTATATGTTTCATTTAGTTCAAAGATCATGGAAGCCGGAGAAAGTCAAAACAATGGTTGACTAATTCTTGTCAGAGGCTGGATGGCGCTCGCGATTGTTTACCGGGGTGACATTATGCTCCTCACCGTCAGCAAACGTCTGGAATTATCCGCCTCGCGGCGGTTGCACGTCAAACATTGGAGCGAGGAGGAAAACCTGGCAGTGTTCGGCCCGGAAACGAATGCGCGCTATGGCAGCGGCCGCAATTACATTGCCTATTTCGTCTTCACCGGTCCGGTCGATCCAGCAACTGGGATGCTGATCAACATCAGCGAAATTAAGGAGCGCGCCGGAAAAGTTCTTCGCGATGGTTTCGATCACAAATTTTTAAACCAGGACAATCCGTCGTTTCGCGAGATTTCGCCGACTGCAGAGAACGTTGCCCGTCAGCTTTATTGCGATGTCGCGTCGCTGTTTTCGGACGTGGGAGCAAAACTGTCCGTTTGTCACTTGAGCGAGTCACCCGAGCGGAGCGCGACCTACTATTTCACCGGCGCCTGCGAAGCGAATTATTGGTTTGAATTCTCAGCGGCGCGCAGAACGATGTCGCCGCATCTGAGCCCGGAGGAAAACGCCCGGCTGTTTGGGCCGGCTACTGCACCGCACGGACACAATTATCGCTGCCGGCTCACGTTTCGAGCGGAACAACTCGATCTTAAACGGCCTTTGGTCCGCTACGACGAAATCGATACCTGTGTTCGCGCGTTGCGCGCCGAACTCGATCACCAGTATCTTAACGAAGTAATCGGACTAAAAGAACGGCCGCTAACCACGGAGAGCCTGGCCGAATACATCTACGAACGCGTCAAATCGATGATGCCACTGGATCGGGTTCGTTTGCACGAGCGGGCCGATTTCTTTGCTGAAGCATGGGAAGACAACACGATTTTCCTGGGGTTGCAGGTACCGTTTTACGCGGCGCATCGATTGCATGCGGCGACGCTTTCCGATGCCGAGAACATGAGGCTTTATGGTAAGTGCAACAATCCGACCGGCCACGGCCATCGCTACCTGACAGAGACAACGATCGGAGGCGAATACGATGAGCGCAGTGGAACGCTTTACGATTTCGTTGCGTTGAACGACGCGATTCATGAATCACTGAAACCCTGGCAGGATCGCCATCTGGATCTGGAAACGGAGGATTTTCGAGGCGCGCCTTCAACCGGCGAGGACATCGTGCGCGCGCTTTGGCCAAAGATTGATAATCGCGTGAATCAACAACTGGTGCGGTTGCGTCTATGGGAAACGGCGAACAACCGGTTTACGTTGCGGCGAACGTAGCGCGATGGTAGGGATCCCGCGGTCGCGGAAGCCGTCCGTGCTTCATTTCCGCGGCGCGCCTGGCGGTCGCGTCCTGCCATCTGATTCGGCATTGGACGTTGAGCGTTGGGCGTTCGACGTTCTCGAAAGAGCATGAAACGATATCTCATCACAGGCGCCAGCCGCGGGATCGGTCGCGCCATTGCCGAAAAGCTAGCTGGCAAAGATGTGGAACTGCTTTTGCACGGACGCGACACGGTGGCGCTGGCACAGACGCGCAAAGTTGTCGAGCCGCAATGTACGAAGGTGACGCCACTGATTCACGATCTCGCGACGGCGCGTGGCGTTTCCGATCTCATTGCCGAAGTCGGCCGCCACCCAATCGACCTGCTCGTGAACAACGCAGGCATTGCGGTGGTGAAACCGTTCACCGAGATCACGTCGATCGAATGGGAGCAAACTGTCGGTGTGAATGTTACCGCGCCGTTCCTGTTGACGCAGCGCTTTGCGCCTCGGATGTCGCCGGGTTCGAGCGTCGTCAACATTCTTTCCGTCGCGGCAAAAACCGCATTCCCAAACTGGAGCGCCTACTGTATGAGCAAATTTGCGCTCGAAGGCTTCTCGCGGTGCGTGCGCGAAGAGCTGCGCGACCGCAAAGTGCGCGTGATCAATGTTTATCCCGCCGCAACTGACACCGAAATTTGGAGCCAGGTCGAGGGCAAATGGCCACGTGACCGCATGATGAGCGCGACGCAGGTGGCTGATGCGGTGGCATTCGCTTTAGCGCGCCCGACGGACACGCTCATCGAAAACATCACGCTCTCCAGTCTGGTTGGAAATCTGTGATGCACTCGAAAGCCCGCGATGACGCGTAAAGACTCCTAAAGCTTCGCGAAACACCTAAGCGTGCTGGAGACTTCGTACCGAGCTGCTTTCAGAGTGCGAAGCGTCTCCGCATCGCCTTCGGTCGATGAGTATTTATTTTGTGCTGGATAATTGAGGTCGCAGTTATGATTAATGCCTTGCAGAGCGAGCTTACGATCAACGTCATCGCGTCGATCATCGTATCGTTGCTCTTTCTGGTCCTCGGCTTTCTGTGGGGCAAATACAAGGAGCGGCAGCGCAAGTTTGGGCGAAATCTCGAAGAGTACGACTTCTATCCGTTTATCGTAACTCGGGAAAACTTTGGCGAGTTCAGCCTGAAAGATTTCCGGCTGGGGATGCATTACTTCCTCAAAAACGAAGATCATACAGCCGCGCGACAACTCATCTTCATCGGTGAGCAAAACAATGTGCGCGCGCCAGCTTGAGCCGACGGAGCAGAAGGTTTACGCGCAGCTATTCGAAAAATACGACGGCAAAAAGGTCACCGATGACACAAATGAATTTCTGGAGAACTACGAGCGGATTGTGCGGCTGATCGGAAAATCGTTTCCAAATACCGGAATTGAGATCCTGCTTCACAATCTCGCTGATCCAGCGCACTCGCTGATTACGCTTGAAAACAATGTGACCGGCCGGCACCTACGCGACGGCACAACAAATCTGCTCATTGATCTGAAACGTCGGCAGCTCCTGAACGAGGACAAACTGAACTACGAGCTGAACATCGGCGCGCGAAAATTCAAATGCACCACGATTCCGATCAAACGAAAGGAATTCGGAATCGTTGGCGCGATTTGCATAAACATTGACGCGAATTACATGACCGAGGAAGTGCTGAAGGATCGACAACGGATCGAAACTTGGTTCCAAAACTTTCTTCGCACCGACATGCAGCTCGATGAAAATATTCTGAGCAAGGACGAATACGCAAAGGCGCAAAAGGGCCAACGGCATTTTAAAGACGAAAGCTTTTAGCAGGTCATTCTGAGCGGAGCAAAGCGGAGTCGAAGAATCCCGTGGCGCTACTTGGAGGTTACATCGCGGGATTCTTCGACTTCGCTCGGAATGACAAAACACTGTTGCCGCCGCCCTGTGGACGGCGTGTCGACGAGACTCGCGCTTCACCCCGCGCTTCGCGACAGCGAAGCGGCTACAGTCACTTCGGCGAGGCTTGTAACGCCGCCTGGTATTCCGGTTTCTTGTGGTAATCGACCAACCGGAATCCCCAGCTGATCAGGGTCGAGAGATCTTTCGTCTTCGCCTTCTTCTCGTTCAGAAACTTTTCGATTTTCGTTTTCAGTTCGCGCTGTTGATCCGTCGCGTCGAGGATCTCGAAAATTTCCATCGACAACAGCCAGTCTTCGGGATGCTCGGCCTGTTGTGTTTCCCAAATCTCCCCAAGCCGTTCGTAGCCAGCCTTGCTCTCGCGAATTGTGCGCACCTGCGCATAGAGATTTTCAAGACGCTTTCGTTTTGCGTCGGATGGGACTTTGATTGTCCGCTCCTTCGGAACGAGCGCCACTTGATTGTAGGCGTCTTTGTCTGCGGCTCCGTTAAACACAGAACTGATGCGCTCGCCAACGGCCATGTCGTACATGCCCCAATCGGGATTGAACAAAACGCGATCGCCGTATTTGGCTGTGCAGTTTGAGAACGTGATTAGCAGTAATTTTCCGTCGCGACGCAAAATGTTTTCGACTTTTCCTGAAACGTCGACTCCGCTGACGAATTCAATTTTCGCTTTACGGCCCTCGACGATTCCGAGCGCATGCAACTGGTCGTTTGTGAGCAACTCTGGCGACGCTGACGTCTGCTTCCATTTCCCGACCGGCGAACCGAATCCATCCTTGTGATAATCAACGCCGTGGCCTTCGAGTTCCTTGTCGCGGAACGCCAGCGCCGTCTTGCCCGTTGTGCGCAGGTAAATCGGCGAATTGTTTTCGTCCGTGATGACTTCGGTGAAAACGCCGCTGACTTGCAAGCCGGACGAATACTCACAGGTGGCGACGTTCTGGCATTCGATGGCTTTGTTGATGCCTTCGAGTCCACCAACCTGGTATGCCATCTTGCTCGCAAATTCTTCCAGCACATCTCTCAGGTGCTGAAAATCGGTGCAGACAAAAAGCTGCGGCTGGCGAGTTGTGATGTCGAACGCCGTATTCATCGCGTCGATGGAGTAGGGGATCTTTTTCACCTCTGGCTCGAGGCACGAGACCGATTCGCCGATCGATGAAAGCAAGCCCGCGCCGTAAATCTTCGGATTTTCGAGTGTGCCGATGAGTCCGTACTCGACGGTCCACCAATGCAGGCGCGACAGCAGCGCCATCTCGGAAGGTTCGCCCAACGTTTTCTGCCGATGTTCAACCAGTTTGGTTGCCTCATCGACTTCTTTCGGATCGGCGTTCGGTCGTTCCTTCAAGATCGATAAGTGCCGAATCGCTTGATACAGCTCGAAATCTTTTTTCGACGACATCGCTTTCGCGCCGACTTCTCCAAAGCGCTGCAAATATTCCGAGTATTCGCGATCGACAATGATCGGCGCGTGCCCGGCGGCCTCGTGCACAATGTCCGGCGCCGGCGTGTATTCGATGTGATGGATCTGGCGCATGTCGCACGCGATCACCAGCACCTTGTAAGCCTGGAATTCCATGAACGCCGCCGGCGGAATAAAGCCGTCCACGGCCACCGCGCCCCAGCCAATCTTCGCCAGAATATCGTTCATCTCCTGAATGCGCGGGATGCGATCAAACGAGATGCCGGTGTTGAGGAGGCCTTGGAAATAAACTTTGTGCGCGTACTCTTTCAGGAAAAAAATGTTCTGGCGCATGATAAATCGCCAGACTGCGTGATCGACCGAAGTGTAATCGTCGTAGCGCTGATCGACTGCGAATTGGAGTAAATGTTTGGGGCAACTTGCGACGGCCGCGTTGTCATAGCTGATACCGCTTTCAGATTTCATTCGGCGCCTCCTCGTTGGGCGAATACAACTTATGATTCGTTTGTGGCGCGGGCAAGGATGTTTGCGCGCGCGGTTACACGCTCAGTGAATCGCCGAAGACGACGCTGGAGCTGGCGCGGCCGCCAGCTAACGGCCCGAGGGCGGGCCGTCTCCATTGCAACGCGTTGAGGACAACGCGCTCCACCTAGAAGATGATTACCGTGTTCCCCACGCCCACGAGGTCTTTCACGCGCGCGGCATCCCAGTTGGCGAGGCGAATACAGCCGTGGCTCGCAGCGCGGCCAATTGTCTCAGGATTATTCGTGCCGTGAATACCGATGCCGGGTTTGTTCAAACCCATCCATAGAATCCCGACCAAATTATTCGGGCCCGGCGGGAGATTGTAATAATTCTCAGTGCGCACGCCGTAGTTCAGCATGCCTTCATCGTAGCGGAACCATGGCCAGACGTTCGCACCCAGAATTTTCCACGTGCCGACAGGCGCCGGCAGAGTTTTGGATCCCGGAGTAATAGGGAACACGCACACGAGCTGGTCGTGATCGAACACTTCGAGTAAATGCTCCTGTGTATCGACGAAAATCTTGCGAGAAGCGAACGCCGGATTTTCAGACACTTTTCCTTCGGTAAATTTCTCGACTTCGAACGGCAAAACATTTGGCACCTTGAGAATTTCGCCCGGCTGAAGATGCTCCCAGTTTTTGCCGGGATTTAGTTTCTGAATGTAAGCCTCAGCGGAATGAAACCGTTCCGCCACGAATTCGAGCAGCGAGTTGTAAGGCATCCATTTCAACTTTGCCTGCTCTGCGTGGCTTCCCGGAACGTCGCCGACCTGTTTCAAGTCTTCTTCCCTGATCGTGTAAGTAGTGTAAGTCACCGGCACCTGATCGAGCATCCACTGATCGACCGCGCCGGTCTTCGGCATCGCCTGCGCGTGCTTGTATGAGATGAGCGCCTTGCGGAAAAATTCGCCCATTCTTCCGTCGATCTTCCCCGGTGCGAAATCGTTGTTGTCCAAGAAAATCTGGAGCCGTGTGGCAGTCTCCTCGTCGTAATTGGGCAATGCGACAGGATAAACTCTCGGTGGCGGTGTGGATTCGGGTGTCGGTGTCGGTGCCTCCTGTGCAGATGCAAACACGCGCATTAAACCGGATGCGAGAATGACCCAAGCGATTTTCATCGGCGGAAGTTATGCGCTGTGAATGTGAGCGCGCAAACTGCTTTCCAAGGAACGACGACTTCCCAGCCGTCACTTCTTGCGCACCGGCTGTAATGCAACCGTCGACTCGGCTGGCAAAATCCATTGCTCCGGAGTTGCCATTGCAACGGCTTCCGCTCCTCCGTAGCGACGCGAATCGCTGGTCCAAAGGGTTTCCCATCTGCAACCAGCCGGTGGCGCGAGTAAAGGCTCCGACGCAGGATGCAAAACCTCGCTTTTCCCAAGATTCACCAACAGCAGGCGATCGTCGTTGGCTTCCGAAAAATATCGGAGGACGAAACTCGTCGGCCCCAGCACCGCGCCGTCGATACCGTCGGATTCTTGCTCCCGAAATCGCGAATCGTCACGGCGCAATTTCAGAAGATCAATGTGCAGGCTGTAAAGCTCGCGATTCTTTTCGCGCTCTGAAAAATCGAGTTTGCATCGTGAAAACGCTTCGGGGTCATCCGGCGCAGGTAAGCTCTTCAATGTCTCCTCCTCAGTTTGCGATAAAAATGGCGCCAGCAATTCAGCGCGACCTTTGCGAATCGCATCGCGGACGGCTGCATCGCCAACGTCCGCAAAAAATAGAAAAGGACTGGACGCGCCGAATTCCTGGCCCTGAAACAGCAATGGTGTCCACGGTCCGAGCAGAAGAAGCGCGGTGATTGCGCGGTAGCGTCCGGCGGAAGTTTGAAAGCGCGGTCGCTCACCTGGGCCGGTGTTCGCGATCTGGTCGTGGTTTTCGATGAAACAAACGAACGCCTCCGCGGGAATGCCGAACGTCGGAGTGCCACGCAATGCTTTTCGCCACGAAAACGCCTGCCCCTGATAACAGAAAACCGTATTTCGCCGCGGAAATGAATTCCTGCGGTCTTGCCCGAGTAATCGCTGAAATATCCGACGTTTTCACCGGTCAACGCCACAATCGCGCTGTGATGAAAATCGTCATTCCACATCCCATCCAAACCGTCGCCGCCTTCATTCTGCGGCCGTGTCATCCTGGCTTCCTGCAGATCGTTCTCGGCGATGAGAATGATGGAACGCGAACCCGCCGCTTCGCGCGCGGCGCGACCGACTGCGCCGATGATGTATTCCTTGGATTGATCGCGAATGGCGTGCGTCGCATCGAAACGGAAACCGTCGAAATGAAATTCTTCGATCCAATAACGTCCGTTCGTGACGAAAAATTCGCGAACTGGTCCTGAATTCGGTCCGTCAAAATTGATTACGTCGCCCCATTCGTGTCCTTTACCGCGGAGCAGATAATCGTCGGAATAAACGCCCAGATAATTTCCGTCCGGCCCGAAATGATTGTAAACGACGTCGAGAATTACGCCGAGGTCTAACGAGTGCGCACGGTCAATGAACGCGCGCAAATCGTCCGGCGTTCCGTATAAGTGTGAAGGCGCGAACAGATCGACGCCGTCGTAGCCCCAGCCAAATTTCCCTGGGAACTCCGCGACCGGCATCATTTCGATCACCGTGATTCCGATGCGCGCCAGCTCAGATAACTGCTCCGCAGCAGCGCGCCACGTTCCTTCCCTGGTGAACGTGCCGATGTGCATCTCGTAAAAAATCTGGCCTTTTAGTTTCAAGCCGGGCCAGTCCGCATCGCTCCATCGGAATTTTGCCGGATCGACAATGCATGACGGTCCATGTGGTCCATTGGGTTGATAACGCGACGCCGGATCGGGATAAAAATTCCCCGCTCCATTCAAGCGAAACCGGTAGCGAGCGTCGGAACCTGCGTTGGCTTCGCCTGAGAAATATCCACCTGGTTCGGGACTGAGCGGGTGGAGCGTTCGTTGTGAGTTCGGTCCCGGCTCAACAACGACATCAATTTCGCGTGCCTTCGGTGCCCAAACTCGAAAATGGGTTTGGTTTTCGCCGACTAATTCTGCGCCAATGGGATAGCGCCGCTTTATGTCCGACACGGTTACCAAGATGCGAGCCTGCGCTAACGAAGCAACCAAGGAACGACGGCTTCCCCAGCCGTCGCGTCTAAATTTAGATGGCTGGCCAAGACGTTGTTTCTGGGCACATCTCGCTTGATCGGCTTGGGCGAAACGCTTCACAATGCCGCGCATGAATGGAAGCGAGCCGAGAATCGAGATCTTCAAGCCGTTCGGCGAAGCGTTCGAATTAATGAAAAAGATCCTGTTTCAGCCGTTCGATTTGAAGAAATGGCTCGTAATCGGTTTTGCTGCCTGGCTTGCAAACCTTGGCGCGGGTGGTGGCGGAATCGGCAATTTCAATTATCCGGAGAACCGACGGGAAGGCGCGCAGAAGTTCAACGAAATGATCGGGCAGATTCCACAGCCGGTGCTCATCACAGGTATTTGCGTTCTGGTTAGCGTCGTCCTTCTGCTCATCGTCCTGTTTGCGTGGCTGCGCGCGCGCGGACGATTCATTTTTATTGACTGTGTCGTTCGCAATCGTGCTGCGATTGTCGAGCCGTGGAAAGAATTTCGCGCAGAAGGAAATAGTTTCTTCCTGTTCTCACTGCTCGTGGCGCTCGTAGTCGTCCCGGTGATCGTGATTGCGGGGCTTGTCCTGATTGTGCCGTTTATCCCGGGGCGCGATCAGACTGAACCCGGTGTTGGGTTTTGGATTGGTATTTCGCTGACCGCGTTTATCTCGGTCTGCCTTGTTTTCGTTTGGGCGCTCGCCTCTCAGTTGATGGTTCCGATCATGTACCGCCAACGATGTCGCGCGCGTATCGCGTTTGCCGAAGCCGTGGACCTCGTAAGCTCCCATCCCGGGCCGATACTCCTTTACGTTTTATTCCTTCTGCTGTTGGCAGTCGCGGCGGTTATGATTAGCTGCGCGGTAACGTGCGCGACTTGTTGCATCGCTGCGATCCCGTACATCGGCACAGTTATACTTTTGCCAATTCCAGTTACGCTTGGCGCGTTCTCGCTGTTATTCCTTCGGCAGTTCGGGCCCGATTACGATGTATGGTCCGATTTCATGCCGCCGGAATTTTTGCCTGTGTTGATGCCACGCGCCCGCACCTTCGGGAACTGAAGCAGCCTAACTTCTTCGTCGCGCCCAGAATGACATTCAAGCGAACGGCAATTTTGTAGTACAGTCCGGACGATGAACTGGGATGCGATTAGCGCCATCTCACAATTGATCGGCTCGCTAGCTGTCGTTTTGTCCGTGCTATATCTGGCCGTGCAAGTGCATCAGAGCACGCGTGTGGCCAAAGTCGCCATGCAAGACGCCGCGGCAGCGGCCCTGCGCGATGTGACCAAGCCGTTGATGGAAAACGCCGAACTGGAACGAATCTGGCGCATCGGGATCGAAGATATTAGCGCGCTCTCAGTCGAAGAGCGGGCACGATTTTTCCATGCTGCTTACCAATTCTTGAAAGCGTTTGAGAGCATCCATTTTCATCATGTCTACGGAATGATGGACAGGGATCTTTGGGAAGGCTGGCACGGACTCCTTCGACATTACGTCTTTGCGCCGGGAATGGCGCAGTACTGGAAACTTCGGCCCGAAGTTTTTTCGGAACGGTTTCGCAATTTCGTTAACTCCCTCGAAGCGCCCACTAATCAACGCACGGTGGGCACGCTCCTCAAAGAGGAACAAAGCTAATGGGGAGCGCGAGCTGTTGCTCGATCATCCGGCATGTTGCCGGATGATTTGGGCGCGCAAGGCAAGGGCGACGAACTTTTGGGTTAAATTGTGGGCTATTCAGCCGACCGGCTGGGAACATGCCAGCCAGAGTTAGCAAAAATGCTCGCGCTCGCAAATCGTGCAGCTACTTACACGGCCCCGGCACAGGGATCACAAGTTTGCCGTCCTTCTCAGCGACAAAGTTTTCGGAGTTGCTGGATGAGCTTCCGCTTTCGTCTTTTTTCTCAACCTTGATCACGAGCTTTTTCGTCGGTTTGAGATTCAGGCAAACTTTGCCGGTTGGTCCGTCCATGGGCGTCGTCGCTTTTTTAACGTCCTCCGGCGTGAGACTAACGAGCTCAATCTTTGAAATTTTCCCTTCGGCTCCTCCCGATTGCATCATTTTGTAAAACTCGAGAGCTCCGGGATCTGAGCCTTGAGTGTAAAGGAAAGACTCCAGCGTGGCTGTGTCCTTGCCTTCTAATGCTGCTTTGTACTTATCGGTGAATGCCTTTTCCTGCTCGGGCGTGGCGGCTATCACGCCGATCGCGAGCGTGAGTAGGAGTGCGGCAGCTAGTGTAAGGATTTTCGTTGAGCTTTTCATGGCCGCCACCGTAGTCGGCTCGTTTTCCGCAACGCAAGCCAAATCGAGAAAGAAAAATCGTTGCTGAGTCCTCCCGCGCGGACTATTCCGCTTTGCCCGTCTGGGCATCGATAGATAGCCAGTGTCATGTTGAGCGAAGCGAAACATCTCAGCTACTTCAACTCATTACGGTGCTGGTTCCGGTGCGTAGCTGACTGAAGATTTTGTGCCCTTAACTTGAAAGGTGGTGGAAGTAGCTGGATTCTTCGCTTCGCTCACAATGACATACGTGTTCGATTGTTAGCTTCCCGATGAACATCCACGAATATCAAGCCAAAGAGTTGTTGCAGAAATTCGATGTGGCTACAACGCGTGGCAGAGTCGCTGCCACTTTCGATCAAGCGGAGCAGATCGCGCGTGAGCTTGGCGATATCGATATTGTTGTTAAGGCACAAATCCACGCCGGCGGACGCGGCAAGGGCAGTTTCAACAATGGATTTAAGGGCGGCGTGCACGTTCGCAAAACCCCTGATGAAGTCCGTGATGTTGCGGCGAAAATGCTCGGCCAAATTCTGGTGACGCACCAGACCGGGCTGGCTGGTCGTAAGGTAAATAAAGTGCTGGTCGCAGAATCGGCCGATATTGCGCGTGAAATCTATTTTGCTGTCCTGCTCGATCGCGCCACGGCTGCGCCTGTGGTTGTGGCCAGCACGGAAGGCGGCGTTGAAATTGAAGCCGTTGCGGCGAAATCGCCCGAGAAAATCATTCGGGAGCCGATTGACCCATTAGCCGGCCTGCAGCCATACCAGGCGCGAAAACTGGCAAAGCAACTCGGTTTCGAATCAGCGCAGCTAAAGAACGCGTCGAAATTATTCCAAGGACTCTATCGCACTTTCATTGCGTACGATTGCTCGATGGTCGAGGTCAACCCGCTGGTCGTTACGAACGAAGGCGAAGTCCTCGCGCTGGATGCCAAGTTTAATTTCGACGACAATGCGCTGTATCGGCATCCGGAGATCGCCGCGATGCGTGATGTAGCTGAGGAAGACCCTCGCGAAGTTGAAGCGTCAAAACATGGACTCAATTACATCGGACTCGACGGCGACATAGCGTGCCTCGTCAATGGCGCCGGCCTCGCCATGGCTACGATGGACATCATCAAGTTTTATGGCGGCGAACCAGCTAATTTCCTCGACGTCGGCGGCGGCGCGACGGAAGAGCAGGTGACTGAAGCATTCAAAATTCTGATCAGCGACAAGAAAGTGAAAGCGATTCTGGTAAATATTTTCGGCGGGATCATGAAATGCGACGTGATCGCGCAGGGTATCATCGATGCAGCGAAAACAGTGAAACTGTCAGTGCCGCTCGTCGTTCGGTCTTGAAGGAACCAATGTCGAGCGAGGAAAGCAGATGCTGAAGGAAAGCGGCCTCGCGCTGATCGCGGCGGACGATCTTGCAGATGCGGCGCAAAAAGTTGTTGCTGCAGCGACAGCAAATCGCGAATCCCAAATCCCGAATCCCTGGTAAACAGCCAAATCGAAATTTCAGAATGCGAAAAGCGCAAATACGCAATCTCGAAGATCGGACATTTCGATTGACCGAATCGATTCGTAGCTCTGTTACTGTTCCGCGAACAGCTGTTAGGAGTTGACGCGCGCCTGGATCTCTCGTTTCGCTGTAGCATGGTTTTTCTTCACACAGCGCAGGCTTTGTGGCGAGGATCTTCCGCGGAAATCGAAGGCGCCGCGCGAGAGTTATCCGAATGTCGATGTGATCTACGATTCCGTGACCGCGCCTGATGGGAATCGTTTGCGCACAATCATCACCAGGCCACGCAACACAAAAGGAAAACTCCCGGTCATCTTCGTTGCAGGTTGGTTGAGCTGCGATTCGGTCGAAGCGCCGGCTGGCACGAAAGACGAGAGCGGCCTGGTTTTTCGCGGTCTGGCTCAGCTTCCGAAATTCGTTCTGTTCCGAATGGATAAGCAGGGCGTGGGCGATAGCGAAGGCGTTTGCGCGGACACGGATTTCGATTCCGAGCTCGCCGGCTATCGTGCGGCTTTCCGAGCGATGAATAATTACGATTTCATCGACACGAAACAAATTTACATACTCGGGATCAGCAATGGAGGAGGGTTTGCACCGCTCGTTCCGGAATCAGAGACAGAACGAGCGCAGGTCCGCGGCTACATTTCAGTCGGCGGCTGGGTGAAGACCTGGTTTGAGCACATGCTCGAGATCGAACGACGCCGGTTTGCGTTGAGTGGCAAATCGCCTGGCGAAATTAACGATCGTATGAAAGACGCGGCGACGCTTTATTACGAGTGGCTGATCAAAGGCCGATCGATCGACGACATTTTGAAGGAGCGACCGCAGTTGGCCGATGCCTGGCCGGAGGGAAAGGATCATGCGCATCTTTATGGGCGACCGCTTCGCTTTTATCAGCAGTTACAACAACTGAATCTCGCCGCGGCCTGGTCACGCGTGAACGTTCCCACTTACATCCTTCGCGGCGCTTTCGATTGGATCATGAGTCGCGACGATTCCGAATTGATCGCTTCGTACGTGAACCACAATGGCGATCTGGCAACGTTTTATGAAATACCCCAGACAGGCCACACGTTTCAGCATTATTTGAGTTTGGCTGACGCGTTTAAAGGAAAGAGCGCGCCGTTCGAGCCAAAAATCATCGGGTTGTTAGCCGACTGGCTGCGCAACGAAGCGATTACCCATGAAGATTAACAATATCGCGTTTGTTGGAATTCCAGTTACTGACGTTCGGCGTGCGCGGAAGTTCTACGAAGAAGTGCTTGGACTCGCGGTATCGGAGGAAATGATGGGCGGAAAATGGATCGAATACACAGTTGGTGATCACACGCTCGCGATTGCGAACGTTGGCGAGGAGTGGAAGCCGTCAGATCAAGGAACAGGTGCCGCGCTGGAGGTGGAAAACTTCGACGAAGCGATTAAGCAGCTCAGAAATCAAGGTGTTCCATTCGCCGCTGAGCCTTTTGAGACGCCGTGTTGTCACATGGCGGTGGTGCAAGATCCGGACGGAAACAAGCTGATAATTCACAAACTCAAACCCGAAAATGAGAAAGGAGTCTGCAAATGATTACAAACGAAGTGGCCTTTGTTGCCATTGCGGTGTCTGACAAGGAACGCGCGCGAAAATTCTATCAGGAGACGTTGGAGTTGACGCCTACGCGTACACAGATGGATGGCGCGTGGGTGGAGTACGATCTTGGCGCCACCACGATCGGAGTTGGTTGTCACCCGGCGTGGCAACCTTCAAGAGACGGAACAACGGTCGCGTTCGAGGTTGAAGATATCGACGCTGCTTACACGAAGCTTAAAGAGCGTGGCGTGATGTTCGACATGGAGAAAACCGAGACGCCCGTTTGCTGGATGGCGCAATTTCGCGACCCCGACGGAAACAAGCTCGTGATTCACAAAAGAAAACAACAGTGAATCTGGAAACCAGGAATCCAAGAGAAGTGAATCAGGAAAGCAGGAAAGCAGGAAATCTTGCTGTTTTTCATGGATTCCTGGCTTCCAGATTGTTTCCTCTTTTCCTGCTTTCCTGATTTTATGTCTGTTTTGGTCGATAAGAACACGCGACTCGTTGTGCAGGGCATCACGGGTAGCGCGGGTGCGTTTCACACCCGGCAGTGCATGGATTACGGCACGAAAGTGGTCGCTGGCGTCACGCCGGGGAAAGGCGGCCAAATGTTCGAGGGCAAAGTGCCGGTGTTCGATACCGTTTGGGAAGCGCGACGAAAAACTGCATGCAATGCATCGATGGTGTTCGTGCCTGCGCCTGCCGCTGCGGATTCGATCCTTGAAGCAGTTGATGCCGGAGTCGAGCTGGTAGTTTGCATTACGGAAGGAATTCCCGTGATGGACATGATGCGGGTGAAAGCCCTCATGCGCGGGAAGAAATCGCGACTCATCGGGCCGAATTGCCCAGGCATCATCACACCCGGCCAGTGTAAGATCGGAATTATGCCGGGCTACATTCACAAACCTGGCAACATTGGCGTAATCTCGCGCTCCGGGACGCTGACGTATGAAGCAGTCTGGCAGTTAACATCACGCGGCTATGGACAATCAACGTGCATCGGAATAGGCGGCGATCCGATTCACGGTTTGTCGCATCTCGACTGTGTGAAGTTGTTCAATGACGATCCGGGCACAGATGCGATGATCCTAATCGGGGAAATCGGCGGGTCCGCTGAAGAGGAGGCCGCGGAATGGATCAAAACGAACTGCAAGAAACCGGTGGCAGCATTCATCGCAGGAAAAACCGCTCCGCCAGGGCGGCGAATGGGTCATGCAGGCGCGATCATTTCCGGCGGGAAGGGAACTGCAACGGGAAAGATTGAAGCGCTGGAAGCTGCGGGGATCGCCGTAGCGGAAACCCCGGCTACAATCGCCGATACGCTCATATCGAGAATGAAGGATTCCGCGTGATCCGCCTGACAGTCGCGCGAGCAATATGACGCCTCGCGCACGTGAAGTTTTTTGATGCCGGAGATTCTTTTCTTCGAACACGACGCCACCTGATTCGTCAGCGTCATCCTCGAGTGAAATCGAACGACCCCCGAGGAGCGGCTTTGATGTGACGCTACGAGATTCCTCGACTTCGCTCGGAATGACAGATTGATTGAGACTCGCTTATGAACACACTCGCACTTATCGCAATCACCTGGATCGGCAAAGAATACCGGTTCCTTGGGTTGGACTGGAGCTATCTCGTTATCCTCGGCCTAATTGGTAATGCCACGTTTTCGATGCGTTTCCTTGTGCAGTGGATTGCCTCAGAGCGACGAGGCGAAAGTGTCATTCCAGTTTCATTTTGGTACTGGAGCATCGGCGGCAGCGTGATCATGTGCCTTTACTTCATTTTCAAACGCGACCCAGTCGGCATCCTCGCCTATCTTCCTAATTCGCTGATCTATATTCGAAACCTGATGCTGATCCAAAAGGGCAGGCTCCGCTGCCACCGCTGCCGCGCCTTCGCAGCATCCGCGCGAGATGGGTTGACGGAATTATTCTCCCGCTTGTTTCGAATTTTGAGAATCAGATTTCAGACTTTCCCCAGCAGATAGATTTGCTGCCTTCCAATCCATCGCCATGCGAATGCGTGCGCGACCGCTGGGGTGATCGTAAAAAAGGAATTCCTCGAGCGGCGTTGGATTGAGCTTGCGATAGACGCCAAGTTTAAGCGCCACCTCAGCCATCCCATCGGGCTCACGCGCTGTGTTGATTCCAAAAGCGTCCGCTTCACGCTCGGTAACGCGCACCACGGTGTTGAGAAGCGGCGTAGCGAGAAAGAGCAATGTGCAAAAAATCCACGCCAGCAGCGGGAGACCCGCTGGATCGGCGATACCGCGGAGGCCCCATCTGCGGCCCCAGCGTCTGAAGGCTGCATCAAACAGAATTCGAGTGAGCGCGAATCCGATGAGCATGAAGATTCCGAGATAGGTCAGCAACTTCGCGCCATGATTTAGAACGTAATGGCCCATCTCGTGCGCCATCACCGCGCGGATCTCTGGTACGGTGCATTGCTTGAGCAGATTGTCGTTCAGCGCAATGCGTGTCGTACCGAGAATTCCTGAGACATTCGCACTTACGCGCGTCGTTTGACGCGACGCGTCCACCTCAAAGACTTGTTTCACAGGAATTTGATTCGCGCGCGCCATCACGAGAATGGGCTCGCTGATTTCAGGTTTCGTCAGCGGTTTATACGTATTGAACAGCGGCTCGATGAATACCGGCGCGATAATGAGCAAAAAAAACGAGGAAACGACGGCGACGGCAGTTCCCCAGATCCACCACGTTTTCGGTGCTCGCCGAAACACAGCATACAGAACAACCAGGAAGATTGTCCCGCCGATAAGCGCGATGCCAAGACCAATCAACTGTTCCAGAAACCACTCTGGGAAATTCTGTGTAGCGAGTCCGTATTGATGCTCGCGAAAGAAGTGCTCGTAGATGTTTAGCGGAAAGCTTACGACAAAAACGAGCAGCAAATACAGCGCGCTGTAGCAGGCGACTTGCAGCGTTTTCGAGTTCGTTAGTCGTTCCGAGAAATCGCGTAGCGACGCTGAAATCCTGGACGCTAGCAATAAAATCGAGATCGCAGCAGCGAGAAGATAATTCCACAGAAGCAGCCAGTAACCACCCTCAAAGTAGGCATTTGATTTTTCACGCTTGTCTTGCGGCACACTATCCAACCAAGCCTTTGTCGCCGCAGCCGGATCAAGCGATGTGGACTGTTGCAGAGCGGAAGAGTCATTGCCGGCTCCGCTGATCTTGCCCGCAGCATCGCCTGACGTGGCACTTTGAATCGACGTCTGCGCGGGAGTTTCGTCACAAAAAACTGACATCGATGAGATCACCAACGCAGTGACTATGGCGATTGGAGGCAATAATTTCTTCACCGGCACGAGGCATGAGGTTGGTCACGCCGAGTTGTCAAAGAAAGCAGCGTTATCATGTGACGCAATCACATTGGGCTGCTCTGTGTAGCGCGCGACTGCAGCCCCCACACACGGAATCGCCCCTGCTGTCTAAAGCTTGACAGTCAGCGTCGCATTAGGCTGGACTAGCCGACGCTGACGATGGTAAACAAACAACATGAAAGCACTCGCCTCGGAGTCGCTGGTTTGCGCGCTCGCGCTTGGAATAACTTTGGCTGCCAGTTTGAATGCCCAAACGCCATCAGCCGACACGGCGCGCTACGGACCTTTCCCCACCTATTATAAGGAGATCATTATGCAGTGGCTCAACACGCAACTGATCGATCCGGACAGCGCCCGCATTGAGTGGAACGCAGAACCAAAACCATCTGATGTGGGAAAGGGCAACGAAGCCGTGTCGGGTTATCTAGTTAATTTCACTGTGAATGCACGAAATCGTTTTGGCTCTTATACAGGAAAGCAAAAACATTCTGTGCTCATTCGTAACGGCGAAGTAATCAAGAGCATGGGGTTCGGTTATTAAATCAAGATGAAACAACTCAAACTAAGTTCCAAACGGAAATCATCCGGGCAGATCATCGTTCTGCTGATCATCGTGCTGGCGTTGCTTGGTGGCGCCTGGTGGTGGCTCAATTCCAATAAAGAGAATGCAGCCAGGGAAGGAACAGCATTTGCCAAAGACGCGATCCAGAAAATTGCTGTCCAGCACGATATCAATTTCTTCAATTCGCGGCTTAGTCCCCAGGCGCGCCCGAATTTTCCGGCCTCGACGCAACAGGAATTCATGAACGAGATTGTGAAGCTCGGGGCGCCTGTTCGGCCGGTGGATGTTCAAGGCAAGATTGAATTCAATTCGCAATTCTTCGAACCACACGGGTCTTTCCATTCGCGGATATATTATCCAGACAAATACGCCGATATGGACCTCACAATCTCGCATCCGGTCGGCCGTTGGCAGATTGACGAGATTGCATTCATCCCGCAGCAACAGGCTGCCCCCGGACCTGCATTGGCACCTCCACCTGCGCCTGCACCCGCAGCTTCAGCTCCGCCAGCTACAGGCTCACCTGCACCACCTGCGGGCTCACCTGAATCTTCACCTCCGCCTGGAGCCTGAAAGAAGTCGCACTGCGCTTTCAGGAAACGGCTACAGCAACAAACGGTCGAGCGAATCGAGACAGATTTGCGACCACGTCTCCATGGTTTCGCGGCGCGCGAACAATTCGTCCTTCGCAAGAAACGTTAGACCGGTGATCATCGCTTCGCGTTTTTGCACCTTCGGCTCGGACAGTTTGAATACGTGAACGATGCCAAGATGCACGCGCCCAACCTCGGTCGTGTCATCGTTTAGAAGCGCAACGATCCGATCTTCGAAAGGAGCATCGATCGTGATCTCTTCGTTGACTTCGCGTTCCACTCCCGCGCGATACGCTTGCTCATCCATGGCAAAGAGCGATTCGTCGGTCTCATTCATGTGGCCGCCAATGCCGATTGACCCTTTTGCGACCAGGCGCTGTTCGCCGGCTTTCTTTCCGCGAACGTAGTAAGCCACCTTGCTCTGAAACGCGATAAGCGCGTACGGAATGATCTGCTTGTACGCAGGATTGGTCTCAGCGTCTGCGCGCGGAAGAAAGAAATTGTTTCCACGCGAGAGGAACGCATCGAGATATTTTTGCGGCTCGAAGTTCAGGCCGTGAAAAGACCCAAGTTCGTCGAACAAGCTGCGCCGGACGACGAGCACGTTTTCATGAGTCGCCTTCATCGTCATTGTCATTCTGAGCAAAGCGAAGAATCTCTGATTATTTGTCTGTTCTGCGCCCAAGCACTGTCCAGAGATGTTTCGCTCCGCTCAACATGACAAAGGCATGCTAAAACGAGTACGTGAGGCCGACCTGCGGGCCAAACAGGTTGAGGCTCGGATTAGGATCGGTTTGTCCGCCGTTCGACAGATGCTGGTAAAGCGCGCCCACATCCAGTTTCCAATGATCGTTCAGCATGTAGGAAATTCCCGCCGCCGATAAAATGTTGAATGTAAAATCCTGTCCCTGAGCGCCGGGAATATTTGCGTGGCTGTCGATCCAGCCTCCGCCTACGCCTCCGGAAATGTACGGAGCGAACCGGCTGCCCCTTGGCACGAAATTGTAGCGAAAGCCGAGATTAAATCCGAAATAGTAGTTCTCGATGCCGCGAAAGATCGGCTCTCCCATGGCGCTTACGTAAAATTGATGATAACCGCGCAGCCACGTGTCGCCGTCTACCACTCCCCAACGAATCCGGCCGGTCAGGAATTCAGCTCCGATCTCGTAGCCGGCAGGGGCGTTGATAGCGCCTAACAAATAGCCGGACTCAATTGCGAAATCGAATCGTGGAGGATTAAAATCGCTGCGCACGGATTCAACCTGGGTTTCCGGCGAGCCGCCGAAGAGCCGGAAGCAAACGCTGAGAAACAACAAGACCGCGCATACGCGAGCATATTTCATTCGCGCGCTACGATAGGAACGCTTGATCGGATTGCAATTTTCCGCTAGCTGCGCTCTCAGCCACGGAATGGCGCTCTGCAAATCGCCCAGCGGCAGATCAAAGACCGCCGCAACAGAATTCGGCAAGATCAGGAGGAAGCGCACTGGTCCATTCGAGCTCGCCTTCGATAGCTAGTTTCGCCGAGTGCAAAGCATGTCGTGGCAGCAGGAGTCTCTGTTCGAGCTCATGAGTCCATCCAGTTTCAATGAAACGCAGGTACCACTGCTCGTCTGGCCCATAGATTTTATCGCCAACGATTGGGTGCCCTGTTGAAGCGAGATGCACCCGAATCTGATGAGTGCGTCCGGTGCGTGGAATCGCGCGAATGACGCTGAACCGATCGCCGGGCGAGGTCGATTTTCTGAACCGTCGCTCAACAAAAAATTCCGTCTGTGCCGGTGCGCCCGCGGCGTGAATCATTTGTTTGAGCCAAATCACAGACTCTTGATGTTTGCCCTGACGATCTAATGGAGCGTCCACGAGCTTGTGTTCCCATTCGGGCCAGCCCCAAACGACCGCGAGATATTCTTTGCGCAAAGAGTGTTGTTGCATCAACAGCCCAAACTTGCGTGCGGCTATCGCTGTTTTCGCAACGAGCACCAGGCCGCTTGTCTCGCGGTCGAGTCTATTCACGATTGAAACCTGCCCGCCGCTTGCGATCTCGAATGCGAGCAGTTCGCGTAACTGCTTCCACAACGTAGGTGCGCCGTTCGGCTTGGTGGGATGGATGAGAAGAAACGGCGGCTTATTGACGACCACGTAGTCGTCATTCTCATCTACTATTTCGAAGTGGAGGAGGGGAGTAATGGAAATAATGGAGGAAGAAATATGCCTGACTTCAAAGGCTATTACTCGATCACGAGGTAATCGAACTCTCGATTCCCGTGCTTGACCTGGGTAATAAAACTGTTTTACCTAAACTCCTCAGCCTTAACCAGGAGCTGCCTTGGATTCCAAAGACATCAAAGAAATCAAAGCGATCATCGATCTGATGAAAAAGCACGATCTCTCCGTGTTTGAAATCGAAAAGGAGGGTTTCCGTCTGAAGCTGCAGAGAGGCGCATCTGCTTCGCAACCGGCGACAGCTGCACCAACTGCGGCCGGTGTCCTGGCCAAAGGCGCGATGGCAGCCGCGGAACCGCTGCCGCCAGCCGCAAAAGCGATTGAAAGCGTTCCGATGAAAGAGATCGTTTCGCCGATGGTGGGTACCTTTTATCTCGCTGCGTCGCCCGACGCGCCTGCTTTCGTTGAAGTCGGGAAACCCGTCACCGAAGACACCGTCGTTTGCATCATCGAAGCGATGAAAGTCATGAACGAGATTAAGGCCGAAACTAGCGGCGTTATCGCCGAAGTGCTCGCGGAGAACGGCAAGCCGGTGCAATTTGGCCAGGCGCTCTTCAGAGTGCGTTAACAGAAACACACTAGGGCGCGACCGCCGGGCGCGCCGAATCGCGCGTTCCACATGTTCCAAAAAGTCCTCGTTGCTAACCGCGGAGAGATCGCGCTAAGGGTGATTCGCGCCTGTAAGGAACTCGGCGTTCGCACACTCGCAGTCTATTCGGAAGCAGACGTCGATTCGCTGCATGTCCAGCTAGCCGATGAAGCGATCTGCATCGGCGCGGCGCCCAGTCTTGACAGTTATTTGAAAATTGATCGGATCATGAGCGCAGCCGAAATCGGCGACGTTGACGCGATTCATCCTGGTTATGGGTTCCTTGCTGAGAACCCGCATTTCGTGGAAGTCTGCGAAAGCTGCAACATCAAGTTCATCGGCCCTTCCTCGCGAGCGATGCAATCGATGGGCGACAAGAACGCTGCTCGTGCTGCGGCGCGAAAAGCCGGCGTGCCGGTAACGCCTGGAAGCGATGGAATTGTTGAGACGGAGGAAGACGCGATGAAAATCGCAAGGAAGCTTGGTTACCCGGTGATGATTAAGGCGGCCGCCGGCGGGGGCGGGCGCGGGATGCGCGCCGCGCATAATGAGCCAAGTCTTAAATCCGCCTTCCATAGCGCGCGCCATGAGGCGCAGAAGGCATTCGGAAACGATGAGGTGTATCTGGAAAAGCTTATCGTCAATCCGCGTCACATTGAATTTCAAATCATGGCCGATAGCCATGGCCACATCATCCATCTTGGCGAACGCGATTGCTCAATTCAACGGCGTAACCAAAAGATGATTGAAGAATGCCCGTCGGCTTTAATGACGCCAAGTCTTCGAAGAAAAATGGGGAATGCTGCCGTGAAATTGGCCAAGTCAGTTGGGTACGAGAATGCGGGAACGATTGAATTTTTGGTCGACCGAGACAGGCATTTTTATTTCATGGAAATGAACACACGCATCCAGGTGGAGCACACCGTCACTGAGGAAGCTTATGGATGCGACCTCGTGAAGGAGCAGATCCGCATCGCAGCGGGCCAGCCGCTTTCGGCGCATGTCGCACGTGTCGCACGTGCGGAACCGCGCCTGCACGCAATTGAATGCCGTATCAATGCTGAAGATGCGGCCAACAACTTCCAGGCAACCCCGGGTCGCATCGATTTTTATTATGCGCCCGGCGGCCGCGGCGTTCGCATCGACTCGCACGTTTATACCGGCTACACCGTGCCGCCATATTACGATTCGCTGATTGCGAAAATAATCACGGTCGGCTCCACACGGGTCAATGCCATCGATCGAATGCGCCGCGCGCTGGACGAGTACTTCATCACTGGCATTAAAACCACCGTGCCCTTTCATGCCGCCATGATGCGAAACGGCGATTTCCGCGACGGAAACTATGACACTGGTTTGATCGACCGCCTCGTTTCAGCGGGCAAGCTCAACTTGAGCACGCGACCGCTTCGTTTGCATGAGTGAAACGCTGCGTGCTGTAGCGTGCGCTGTCCTCAGCGCATTTGATTTAGCGCGGCTGCAATCCGCTGAGGACAGCGGACACTACAACTATGATGAGGCCACTACATGATTGTCGTCTCTATGGAATCATTGACCTCGGCTACGTGGAACGAGGCGATGCTGCTCGCATTGTGGAACAAATGATCGAGGGCGGCGTCGATCTGATTCAGCTACGCGGAAAAAACAAATCAATCAGCGAACTCGCAGATCTCGCAGCACAGTTACATGAGTTGGCGGTGAAATCTTCCATCCCACTTATCGTGAACGATCACGTTGAAATCGCGACGCTCGTGCCGGTTGAAGGTGTGCACGTCGGCCAGGATGATGACCCGATCGAAATCGTGCGACAGAAAGCGGTCCGCGACATTTTGATCGGAAAATCTACGCACAGCATGGCACAAGCATGCGCCGCGCAGCGCGAAGGTGCGGACTACATCGGCTTCGGCCCCATCTTTGCGACTCCGACAAAACCTGATTACCAGCCGATTGGTCTTGAAGACATCAGACGCGTTCACGAGGAAGTGGATCTGCCGATTTTCTGTATCGGCGGCATCAACATCGCCAATCTACAGACCGTGATTGACGCCGGCGCAAAGCGCGTTGTCATGGTTTCAGCGTTACTTAAGGCGCACAACATTGTTGATTACGCACGCTGCGCCACAGATATGCTGGCATAATGGGATCACAGACTACCGACAACATGACCATTGACCACGGAACTTCGGACTGCAGACCACAGATTGTTGGTCTTGTCGTCCGTTGTCTGTGGTCTAGTGGTCACGTCTAATCATGTCTGTTCTCATCGTTGGATCCATTGCAATCGACACGGTTAAGACCCCCGTCGAGGAACACTCGGAGTTGTTAGGCGGCTCGGCTTCGTACGCCGCACTTGCGGCAAGTTTCTTTTCGCCGGTTCGGCTCGTCGGCATCGTCGGCAACGATTTTCCGAAATCGGAATTCGATTTTTGGAGATCGCGCAAGATTGATACCGAAGGCGTGCAACGAGTGAATGGAAAAACGTTCCGGTGGTCGGGCGAATATTCGTGGGACCTGAACACGCGCCAGACGCGCTCAATCGATCTGAACGTGTTCAAAGATTTCAAGCCGGAGTTGCCGGAAACGTATCGTCACAGTGATTTCGTCCTGCTGGCGAATATCGCGCCGTCACTCCAAACGCATGTGCTCGAGCAAATGGAGCGTCCGCGTTTCGTTGTCGCCGACACCATGGATCTTTGGATCGAGACAGCACGATCGGATCTCGATGCGCTGCTTCGCCGCGTTGATCTTTTGATCCTGAACGACAGCGAAGCACGCGAAATGACCAAGGAAACGAGTCTTATCAAGGCCGGACGTCGTATTCAGAAAATGGGGCCCGCTCACGTTGCCATCAAGAAAGGAGAGCATGGCGCGCTGCTCTTCGGCGAAGGCGATCGCTTCTTCAGTTGTGGCGCATACCCACTAGAAGACATTCACGATCCGACCGGGGCAGGGGACACGTTCGCCGGCGGCATGGCCGGCTATCTCGCTGGCACGGTAAAAACGGTGCATTTCAACGATCTGCGCAAAGCAATGATTTACGGAAGCGTGCTGGCCAGTTTCTGCGTGGAAGCATTTAGTTTGGAGCGTTTGCGGAAGCTTTCGATGGAGGAAATCGCAAAGCGCTATGAGATGTTCAAACTGATGAGTCAATTCGAAGTGCCGCCGGAATAATGACGACCGAGGAGTATCGCAATCTCCTACGAAACAGCTTGATCGTAACGGGCTCGTGCATTCTGGCAGTGGTTATCTGTTACTTCTGGATTGATCGCACCGTCGCGTTCTTTATTTACAACCATCACATCAACAGAATCGCAGTGTTTCGCTGGCTTACATATCCGCCGCCTGAAGTGCAGAACTGGTCGGCTCTGGTGGTGACAATCCTCGTTGTTAGGCGCGCGTGGGGACCATTTTTGCAATGGCAAAAGGTATTGCTCGTCGCCTGTATCAGCTTGATCGTTGCCGACGATTTCCGCATCTCGTTAGGCGACGTTTTCGGCCGCTATTGGCCGGAGACCTGGACGCATGACAATCCCTCGTTGATCGGCACAGGCACATACGGATTTCATCCCTTTCAACGAGGTGACGACGTCGGAAGTTTCCCGTCAGGTCATGCCTGCCGAATTCTGGGATTCGCAGGAGTATGGATGATTGCGATGCCCGGCACTCGACTCATAGCGATCATTCTTTCTGTTCCCATGCTCCTGAGTCTCGTGGCGATGAATTATCATTTTGTCAGTGACGTGATCGCCGGCAGCGTGTTAGGCGCGCTGATCGCAACATATGCCGTGCATTTGGCGCGGCTTAAAATGGCTTGAGCGAAGGCTGTTAGCTGTTCAAGATCATGAGCCAATTCGAGGTGACCGTTTGATCTTTCGGTTTTCGATCTTCTCGCGAGTCAGTGTAAGCGCGCTTATTGCTGTTGCTCTCCTTTGGACGACAGCTGTCAGCCTTCGCGCACGGGACGGAACCAAAGACTGGATCACGCTCGACAACTGTCAGCTCGTCCCAAACAACGGGAACGACGGCGACAGCTTCCACGTTCGATCAAATAACACCGAGTATCTCGTCCGACTTTACTTTGTTGATGCTCCGGAAACGGCGAGCGTCGGTCCAGAGCGTCTGATCGAGCAGGCCAAATATTTTGGGCTCAGCGTGCCCCAGGTCATTGAAATCGGTCGAGACGCCAAAAGATTTGTTGATTCCAAGCTGTCCGAGCCGTTCACGGTCGTCACACGGTTGGCGGGAGGATTAGGACGAAGCCAGGTCCAGCGAATCTATGGATTTGTGAGAACCAAGGAAGGCGATCTCGGCGAACAATTGGTCGCCAACGGACTCGCCAGAATCCACGGGACAACCGCAACAGCGCCCGGAGGTTCAATTTCTGCCGACGAACGCGAAAAACTCGCAGAATTGGAGAATGACGCGAAGCGACAAAAAGTCGGAGGATGGGGCATGACCGGACAACAATCGAATGGGATAGGTTTACAGTCGGGATCGTTGCCTGATGCCTCGCGTTCGATTTCTGTGACGCCGACGTCAAGATCGTTCGCTGCCGCTATGAGTCCAGGTGAGGTAAGCAGTCGCGCGAAAGAAAAAACGCAGCTCGGTAAGATCGACATCAACACTGCAACAGAAAAAGAGCTAACAACCGTGCCGGGAATCGGGCACGTGATGGCGGCCCGCATTATCGCGGCGCGACCCTTTCGAAGCGCTGATGATCTGAAGCGAGTGAGCGGCATTGGCGAAAAGAAATACGCGCAGATCCGGCCGTATTTTCAGTGACAGGTTTGAGCACCCGCCTCCGCTAAAGCTACGGCGCGGCGGGCGAGCAAGAGCCCGGCACAGGTACGCGAAAAGCGCGCCCGAGAGGATTCGAACCACTAACCTTCTGATCCGTAGTCAGATGCTCTATCCAGTTGAGCTACGGGCGCCCGTAAAGAGCGCTTAATTTGCGAGTAGAACGCAATCGCGTCAACCCAACAGCAAACGAAGCAAACACCGAACGTCCAACGCCGAACACCCAATGTCGAATTCGGCTAGCGCGTTCTGCATTCGGCGTTGGATGTTGGACGTTGAGCGTTGGGCGTTTTCTTGTTTCATATCGCGTGACATTCTTCCTCGGCTGCGGATTTGCAGCGAAGTATCGCGAAGGCGGCGGCAATTTTTCGGTGCCGCTGCAATGGATGCTCGGGCTGAAGCGACTCAAGCTCGATGCGATCTGGCTGGAGCTCTTGCCGGGCACCGCTGATGTCCTAGCTGATCAATCAAAGATCAGGAATTTTCAGAGGCAACTGCGGGCGCATGGATTAGCCGGCCGGTATTGTTTGCTTTACCAGAAACCGGCAGCGGATACGCACGACCTGGACTCGCTGCAGTGCATCGGAATTTCTAAACGCGAGCTGCTCGAGCGCATCAGCGGGCCGAATGTTCTACTCAATCTGGCGTATTCCATACATCCGCCGCTGCTCCTGAAATTTGAACGACGCATTTTCTGCGATCTCGATCCGAGCGAAATTTTTTATTGGATGACGAAGATGGAAGTGGGGCAGTCGTACCATCACGAATTTTGGACGATCGGGCTCAATGTGCACGGACGCGATTGCCGGTTGCCGGAATCGCCAACTGTAGCGCAGAGCGCAGCGTCTCGAGGTAATCAGCGTCTCGCTTCCCACAGGGAAGCGGCTACAGGCCGGCGCCTACAATGGAAAACCTTTTATCCGCTCGTGGACACGAAATTGTTCCGGCCACAATCGCGGCCGCGCTCACCGAAATTCACAACCGTCGGGCAATGGTATTGGGGTGGGGCCGTGGAGGTCGCCGGCGAATTTCCGGATCTATCCAAAAGGTTTGCCTTCGAGCCTTATATGCGCCTTCCAGCGCGCGTGCCCGAGGCGCGGTTTGAGCTCGCGATGAATATCGCTGCGGAGGATCCCGAAAGGGAGCGACTGCGCCGGCTCGGCTGGCAAATCGCCGATCCGCACCGTGTCGCACGCACACCTGGGGCGTACCGCCGCTACCTCGCCAGCGCGGTTGCGGAGTTCACCGCGATTAAGGGAGTCGATGTTGCTTGGCGCACGGGCTGGGTCAGCGATCGCGCTGCGGCTTTTTTGGCGTTAGGGCGCCCGGTTATTACAGAAGACACCGGTGCACAATGTTATCTGCCTGCCGACAACGGATTTTGTTTTGTCCGGTCCGTGGCCGAGGCGGACGCCGCTGTTCGCGAAGTGCTGCACGATTGGTCGCGGCTGTCGAAGCAAGCGCGAAAGTGCGCAGTAGAAGTCTTCGACTCGGTGCATAATCTTCGCCAGATACTCGCTTTTTAGGCGCTCGATTTGCCGTTGCAAAACGATTTTCGGGTGATACTCGTTGTCCCGTTATGGCTGACTTGATCAAACAAAGCGAGCTCAAGGATCGCATGAAAAAGATCCCGGAATGGGAATTGGAGAAAAATCAAATCGAGCGCACTTTCGAATTCGATGATTTTGTCGATGCGATCGATTTTGTCGACAGGGTCGCCGAGGTGGCCGAGGAAGAAGAACATCACCCCGACATAGATATCCGCTACAACAAGGTTTGTCTGATGCTTTCGACGCACAGCAAAGGCGGTTTGACGGAGCTTGATTTTAATCTGGCCGAACGAATCGATACCTTGGAGGAATAATAGGGTGGCGACGGCACGCTGCGTCGCCCAACTGCGCGGCGTGCCGACTCTACCCGGATTCCGGCAGACGTCCCTCATCGGCGTCGATGAATTCGAATGAGGTCTGAATATCGGAACGGTCCGTCATTCCTGCCTCGGCTTTGCGGCGTACCACCATCTCCGAAACTTCGTCGTTCCAGCCGCGCTTCCGCATGAATTCGTTCCAAACGTAGATGTCGTCCTCGGTTGGTTTGCGCCCGACTTTGAAGCACCAATCCAAAATTTCCTCATCGGTACCACCCTGTTTGACGCGCTCGGTCAGCTCACCGTAGTCGACACGGAGAAACTTCACGCATTTTTCATCAAAACCCTTTCCCAGATTGTCGTGATAATCTGACGGCAATTCGCCTCTGGCGTGCAGCCGGATCTTGTCGAGCATCCGGCCAAAATAAAAAAGGCCGCCGACCTTCTCTGAGGGACTACGCAGAGGAAATCGAGCCATGAATGAAGTTTGAGCCTTGTCGCGCAGCGTTCAAGCGCGCGAAACAAAACTCATTTTGCACGATCGCCCCGAGCATAAGCAGGTACGTGCCGATGCCTTCACTTATGTATTGCTCGACTGGGAGCGACCACGCAACATGTGCTTCAGCCATTCTCATAATGAAGGAGCGCTACTTCAATGATTTAAAACTGGGTGATCGGTTCAAATCCGAGCCGTTGAACGTGACGGTAAAGGAGGTCGTCGAGTTCGCCCACAAGTTTGATCCTCAGATGTTTCATCTGAGCCGGACGCGTGCCGAGAGAAGCATTTTCAAAGGTCTGATTGCCAGTGGCTGGCACACCGCGGCGATGAGCATGCGCCTGTTCGTGAAAACGCTGAACTTCGCCGAGGGCGCAATTGGTCTTGGCGTGGATGAACTGCGCTGGCCGAATGCGGTGCGGCCGGGGGACGTGCTCACGGTGGACACCGAGATTCTTGAATTGCGTCTCTCACGCTCTCGGCCTGGTCACGGGATTATTCGCTTGCGCAACGTGACAACCAACCAGCGTGGCGAAGTCGTGCAGACGATGCTGGCGAGCGCGATGGTGCCGAAGCGCACTAAACGCCAACAAGTCGACTAACAAAGACGACGCGAGGAACGCGTGCGCAGTCCCAAAACTTGCACGAAAGAGACTCGAGATTGATATGATTTCGCACGCACTGCTTTTGGAGTGCGATGCGTCCTCGCATCGGTTTCGCGGAATTGTTTCGCGAGTAATGATCCTTTTTCGTGAAGCTTACAGTCCGCTTGCTGCCATCGTCCGGTTGAAATCGTCAGGCAATGGAGCTTCAAAGTGTTTCCATTCGCCCGTGCGCGGGTGACGAAAACCTAGCTTCCATGCGTGTAGCATCTGGCGGGAAAAATTTTCGGCGAGCTCTTGGCGCGTAGATTTTGTCGCCCAATACAGGATTACCAAGATGATGCAGATGGACTCGAATTTGATGTGTGCGGCCAGTGTGCAATCTGCATTCAACCAGACTTGCCTGCTCGCTCGAACGAAGAACGCGATATTCAGTTTTGGCTGCGCGTCCACGTGGGGAACTCACGCTCATCCTTTGCCGATGCACCGGGTGCCGTCCGATTTTGTTCTCGATTACGCCTGTGTCTTTCGGCAATTTCCCAGCCACCAGGGCGAGATAAATCTTTTCTACTGTGCGCGCGGTGAACTGTTTCGATAATTCCCGATGCGCGACGTCGTTTTTTGCTGCGACCAGGCAGCCGCTTGTCTCCTTATCGAGACGATGAACGATGCCAGGTCGTTCTTTTCCGCCGATGCCCGATAACGTGGAGCAGTGGTGGAGCAATGCATTGACTAAAGTATGTTCATGCTGTCCGGCACCCGGATGCACAGTCATCCCGCTTGCTTTGTTGATGACAATCAGATCGTCGTCTTCATATAAAATCGTTAACGGTATTGCTTCGGGCTCGGTGTGGATTTTTTCGGGTGGCGGTTCTGTGACTTCGATTTCGTCTCCAGTTCGCACAGACTGGTTCGGTCGCGTGGTTGCGCCGCCGACACGAACAAAGCCCGCGCGAATTAATTGCTGAATGCGAGAGCGCGAGAATTCCGGAAGCGACTTGACCAGAAAAAGATCAAGTCGCATCCGGGCATGCTCTTTTGCCACGACCAATTTGAACGTTGGTGGTGCCCCGCTTGTTGCTTTCAACGCCGCCACGGCCATCCTTTTGCTCCTAAACTCGTCAATGTTACACTCGATTTCCATGTCGATTGAAGGAAGCTGTTAATGACGCCGACGTGCTGGAAATGCGGCACCGCGCTCGATCCCGGTGGTTATGTACCTCTGATGCGGATGGTCTGCCCGAGTTGCGGTCAAAAGAATCTGCTGCAACGAACCTTCGATCAATTTGTGCCTATGGAAACGCTTGGTGCCGGTGGAATGGGCACAGTGTACAAGGCGCGTGATACGCATCTGGAGCGGTTCGTAGCGCTGAAGTTGTTGCACAAGGATCTTGGTAGCGAAGCGGATCATGCTACTCAATTGCAACAAGAGGCGCGCATCGCTGCCTGTGTGAATCATCCCAACGTCGTTCAGATATTCTCGTTGGGAACGGACCACGGCCAGTTTTATGTGGTGATGGAATTGGTCGATCACGGAAGTCTTGACGATCTCATGGAATCGCAGGGCCGGCTGCCCGAACACCAGGTGCTCGACATTGGCATTCAGATCGCGAGAGGATTACGCGCAGCCCACCGGAAGGGTTTGATTCATCGAGACGTGAAGCCGGCCAACATTTTGTTTGTCGATGAACAGGCGGCGAAGATTGGCGACTTCGGCCTCGCCGCCTTTGCAACGCAACAGTCGCAGAATACAGGAGGCGATGGCGTGCTCTGGGGAACGCCGCCCTATGTGGCGCCGGAGAGACTCTGCAACCAACCCGAGGACGTTCGCAGCGACATTTACAGCCTTGGCGCAACGCTGTTTCACTCTGTCGCTGGGAAAGCGCCTATCGATGGCAGCACAAATTCCGCGACAGAGTTGTACGCATTGAAGCAGCACCCGTTAGAGTTGCGGGCTATCGCGCCAAAGGTATCCCAGCTGACGGCGCGCGTTCTGCAACGAATGATCGCACCTGATCCGAAGGAGCGTTTTTCTTCATACGACGATCTTTTGGCGGAGCTTGATGCGGCGCGACGAGCACTCGAGATCGGGGAAGCTCGGCGACACTCATCGCGCTGGCCCTTCTCTGGACTTTTTCGGCATAACTAAAAGGTCTGAACAAACGTCAGCTGTGAGCGTCAGACTCTAGAGGAAGCGTTGCCACAAAGCCTCTTTGACTCGATGTTTGTCTGCACATGTCACAAAACCCACCACCGCCAACACCACCACCATTTCCTTCGCCCGAGGAGCTGAAGTCCAAGATCACGGACTTTATGAAACAGAACTTTGGCGACCACGTCTCAGTCGCGACAATGACTGAGCGGGAGCCAGCGGTTGCAGAGGAGGATGAAAAGGCGGAGAAAACCGAGCACACGGAGTTCGAATTCCATCTGCTGCCGCGCGATATCAAGGCGCATCTGGACCGGTTTGTCATCAAACAGGAGGAAGCGAAGAAGGTCCTCGCGATTGCAGTTTGCGATCATTACAACCACGCGAATTACCTCCGGCGGCTCGAGAAAGAGGATCCGAACCGCGCCCAGGAGATTGAATACATCAAGCAAAACGTGATCCTGGTCGGACCGACGGGCGTCGGCAAAACGTATCTGATCAAACACATTGCCGATCTGATTAAGGTGCCGTTTGTGAAGGCGGACGCGACGAAATTCAGCGAGACCGGTTACGTCGGAGGCGACGTGGAGGATCTGGTGCGCGAGCTGGTCCACAAGGCCGACGGCGACCTGAACCTCGCGCAGTTCGGCATCATTTACATCGATGAGATCGACAAGATCGCGTCGGCTGGAAATTTAATAGGGCGAGACGTCAGCGGGCGTGGCGTGCAGACCACGCTGCTGAAGCTGATGGAAGAAACCGAAGTGCCCGTGCGCAGCATGAACGATCTCCAGGCGCAATTGCAGGCGGCGTTCGAATTTCAGCGGCGCGGCAAAGCCAAACGCGACACAATCAACACGCGGCACATTCTGTTCGTCGTCAGCGGCGCGTTTGAGAAGTTGAAAGAACAAGTGGCGCGGCGCGTCCGTCACGGTCAGATCGGGTTCAGCGCGCAACCACTTCAAGTGATGGACAACGAATTGTTCCAGCACGTCACAACGCAGGACTTCATCGAGTACGGATTCGAGCCGGAATTCATCGGGCGTTTACCCGTGCGCGTCGTCTGTGAAGAGCTCGACGCAAACGATCTATTCGACATCATGAAGTATTCCGAGGGCAGTTTGCTCCGGCAATACGAGCGTGCGTTTCGCGCATACGGAATCGAGATCAGTTTCGAGGACGAAGCGTTGCGTTTGCTGGCAGAAGCTGCAGCGACGGAAAAAACCGGCGCGCGCGGGTTGCTGACCGTGTTTGAGAAATTGTTTCGAGATTACAAATTCCATCTGGCCGGTTCGGGGCTGACTCAGTTGCGCGTGAGCGCGACGCTCGTGCGCGAGCCGCAACGCGTTCTCGAGCAACTAATGGCTGAAGGACACAAGCTCGAGGCGCAACTGCTCGAAGCCGGCGCGCGCGAATTTGCAGAGAAATTTAGCAAGGAACATGGATTGGAACTTGTTTTCGACGACAGCGCCATCTGTCGCCTGGTCGAGCGCGCGCAAGTCGAGCGGATGACCATGAGCGACCTATGCGCGCATTTGTTCAAGGATTTCCAATTTGGATTGAGCCTTATCAAAAAGAACACAGGCCGAGCGCAGTTTATTCTTAACGCTGCGGCGATCGACGCTCCGGATAAATTCCTGAGCGACCTTGTGGTGCAATCGTACTATCCGGCTGCATCGGCGCCTGCTCGCAGTGCTTCTCACAGCGAATCCGGCGGGCAAAACGCCTGATAGTCATGAAACGTTCGTTGATCACAACGCTGATCATTGGAGCCGTCGTCACGCTGATTGTCGGAGCACTGCACGCGACGAAAGTCATAGCCGGGTTTGAAGCTGTTGCCGCGCAACTCGTCACCGATTATGCGGGCGCGACACGCGTCGTCGGCAACAAATGGCAATACGTCTTCGTCTTGCTGATCGCCCTCGGCGTCGCGTGGCTTACCTTGAGCAATCCCGCGGGTGCGGGACGATGGCGCGCCTGGTTGTTAATCGGGTTATTGCTGGTGGAGCTGTTTGGCCTCGCATGGGTTTGCTCTCTTTACGGCGTATTTTTTCAGCCGTCGCCGTCAATTTTGGCGGTCGTGTTTGCGGTCCTCGTCGCAGAAGGGTGGTCGGTTTTTCTGCGCAGAAACCGCTCACATCTAATCCGCACATTGTTTGCCGATCGCATTTCCAACGAGCAATTTCGGCGCCTTAACGACGGGAGAATTTCGTTCGAGGCTGAGCCAAAGACGTACGACGTAAGCGTGGTGGTTTGCGACATCGGCAACAAACTCACATTCGCGGAAGGGGGCGAGCCTGCCGCGTTCACTGAGACCACGGCAAAATTCATCCGCGAGACCGCTGCACGTCTGGTGGAAAAAGGGGCTTACCTGCAAGCCGCCGACGGAGAAGGCGTGGTCGGCGTTTTTGGATTTCCCGCGCCCGACCCGGAGCACACGCAAAAAGCAGCGCGCGTTGTTCTCGATTTGATCAAGAATTCTCGCGAACCAGGTGAAGATAAGGAGAAGGTCGCTACCAGCGCGGACATCCGGGCAGGAATCAGCTCCGGCGCCATCATTGCCGGGGCGTTACAAGGAAGCAGACAATCGCTGCTCCTGACGAGCGGCGAGCCCATCGACCTGGCGCGCAGATTTTGCGCGCTGAATCGTTTCTACGGATCCCGGGCGTTAATGGACACAGCGACTTTTGATCGAGTCAGCGAAGCAGTCGTCGCGCGTCCGATTGATTTTGTCGGCGGATTGAATTCGCATGACCGGCTTGAAGTTTATGAACCACTTTGGCTTTCCGCTGAAGCCGGACCAGAACGCGTCGCGCAGCGCGATTCGTTTTGGAGCGCGGTAGTTTTGTATCGAGAGAAACGCTGGGCGGAAGCGTATGCCGAATTTCAGAAGGCGCGCGGTTCGGAAACCGAAGAAGATCCAGCTTTGGAGTTTTATTTGCGCCGGCTGGAGCCGCTCATCCTGCAATTGACGCAATGGCCCCAGGAATAAACTTGGTAAGGCGCGACCGCCGGGCGCGCCGCGGGCGACTCGGCGAGCCGTCCCTACCACGTACGATATGAGAAAGACGGAATATCCGGCGGCGATCCGCGACTTAATCTCGCAACTGCGGCAAATGCCGGGCGTCGGTCCACGCTCAGCGGAGCGGATTGCGCTCTGGATGGTGCGCGCGCGCGGCGATCAACCGGAGCAAATCGCGCGCGCCATTACAGACACGCGTCAGTCGATTCATTCCTGCAATTTGTGCGGATTCTTTACTGCCGACGAAATCTGCGAAATCTGCGCGGATCCGTCGCGCTCGACTGAATTGCTCTGCGTCACAGAACAGCCTACTGACATTCTTCCCCTGGAAAAAACAGGCGCCTTTCGCGGCCGGTATCACGCGCTCGGCGGCAAGATCTCGCCGCTGGATCATGTCGCTCCCGAAGATTTGCGCATTAAAGAATTGGTGGATCGCATCGATCAGGAAAAAATTTCGGAAATCATCTTTGCGTTGGCCGCGGATGTCGAAGGCGAAGCGACCACGAATTACATCGTCGACCTTTTGAAGAGCAAACCGGTCGCGCTCACCCGCATCGCCCGCGGGATTCCAGCCGGCGGCGGTCTCGAATCAGCCGATGAACTGACGTTGTCTGCTGCTTTATCCGGCCGAACAAAACTCTGATGCTTGGAGCGGCGAGCCGTTGACATGTTGCGGACTCAACGCGGGTGATATTTCATTAACACCGCGCTTCAGCGCGGTGCCTAAACGGACTCAGAGATCAAGCGGTTTAAACGCGTTCTTTGCTAGTACGCTGAATGCACCTGGCTGAAGCCAGGTGTTGATGAAACAGTTAACGCTTCAAGCCTTTTCGATTTAACTTTTGTAACGTTTTTAACGTTGTAACTTTTCTTCGAAATGTCCTGCGCGAAGATCGATCCAGCCCTGCACCAGGCGCAGAAGCCGCCCTGGATCAAAGTGCGGCTTGCCGTCGAATCCGGTTTTCTTTTCGACCAAAGCGCTGATTTCCGATTTGCGATTGCACACGGTTTGCGAGAGCGCGCAATGCCCGAATCGTTGGGAATGCTGGAGCCAGGGCACCGCTACTTTCATGATCGCTGGCGATCGTTGCACGCGCGCATGCGGATTTTGCGCGGTGACGACGGCAAAGCCGTTCGCGCTGGAAGATGACGAACCTAAACGCGTCGCCGAAGCAGTGCGCCGGATGAATTTGAAACACGTCGTGATCACTGCCGTCGCTCGCGACGATCTGAAAGACGGCGGGGCTGATCATTTTTCGCGCACGATCACTGCGATTCGCGAAATGGATCCTTCAATCATCATCGAAGTGCTCGTTCCCGATTTTCACGCACATGATTGGTGCATCCAGACGGTGCTCAATGCTGGCCCCGACATTTTCAATCACAACATGGAAACGGTCGAACGACTGACGCCTGTCGTGCGTTCGCGCGCAAAGTATCAGACGTCTCTGCAAGTTTTGCGCCGTGCAAAGGAATTAGCGTCCGGCGATGGCGGGATTGTGACAAAGAGCGGGGTAATGCTTGGGCTTGGCGAAAAAGAGACCGAACTTTTTCAGACCATGGACGATTTGCGCGAAGTCGGCTGCGAAGTGTTAACCATGGGCCAGTATTTGCGCCCGACTCCGAAACACTTGCCCGTGGTTGAATACATCACGCCCGAGCAATTCAATTATTACGGCGACATCGCGCGTCGAAAAGGTTTTCTCTACGTCGCCTCGGGACCGCTGGTGCGCAGCTCTTATCACGCCGCCGATTTTCATCCGGTTGTGCGTCGGTAAACAAAACGCGCACGAAACTGCGTGCTGTAGAGTCCGCTGTCCTCAGCGGAGTAAATGCAAATTCATTTTATTCTGCGCTGAGGACAGCGCACGCTACAGCATCAAGCTTGCAATCACTGTCATTCCGAGCGAAGCGGAGCGAAGTCGAGGAACCCCGCGGCAACGTCGTTTAGGTTCTGCAACGGGATGTCTCGACTTCGCTCGACATGACGAAGGACATAAGATCGCAAACTGCCGCGGTTATCCCGGCGTATCAGGACGAAAAACACATCGGCGACATCGCGCGTCGAACCCGCGAGCGGCTGGATCACGTTCTCGTTGTAGATGACGGCTCAACCGATCGGACGGAACAACGCGCGCGCGAAGCCGGCGCCGAAGTTATTGTTCACGCTCAAAACCAGGGCAAAGGCGAAGCAATTAAAACCGGACTCGCGCACTGGCTTGGCGCTGCGAATCCGTCGAGCAGCGGACAAGATCGACAAATCACCTGGGTGATCCTTCTGGATTCCGATGGTCAACATCTTCCCGAAGAGATCGATCGATTTTTGTTAGCAGCAGCCTCGGTGACACGACCCATGTTTTTCATTGGCAACCGCATGGACGACGTCGCCCGGATGCCGTTTGTGCGGCGCGTCGTGAACCGTCATATGAGCAGTCAGATCAGCCGAGTTTGCGGACAAAAGATTCCGGACACGCAGTGCGGTTATCGCATGCTACATCGAGAGATAATTCCAGACATGCTTGTCGGCGGCCATCGATTCGATTACGAGACTGAAGCGCTAATCATCGCCAGCCGTAAAGGCTACAGAATTGAATCGGTCCCAATCACGACCGTCTACACCGACCAAGTCAGCAAGATCCGTCCCGGGCGCGATTCGCGTGCGCTTTTTCAAAATGATGCGGCGATATCGGCGACTCGGGAGTTAGCATGCTCTGTTAAGAATATTCTTGCGAGCGTCGCAACGCTTACCAATGCGAGAGGACAGGCCCGCCGTCAGAGTTATCGTCGCCTTGTGAGATCCTGGCGACCAAGCGTCGCACAGCGACGCTGCTACAACTACGGTTTCCTTGCCGGCAGAGGCTTTGAGCTTTTGAGGATTTCCGATTCGGGTGTGAGCGTGGCCGGTTTGCCGCTGAAGATGACTCGGTTTGGTTTTTGGGCGAGCGTTTCGACGAGCTCCTTAGCGTAGGTGGTGACCACTTTCAGGTTCAAAAGAGTGACATGGAGTTGTTTCAACTGTTCCTGAAGCTCCTTGTCTGTCGTGCTGATGAACTTGTCGGCTGTTCCAAGAACGGAGTCCGCACCCTTGGCGAGGCCATCGAGGTTTGTGATCACGTTTTGTATATGGTCCGCATCCATCTTTAGCGAGTCAGCCAGCGGCCCGAGCTTTGGCGCGAAATCGTCGAGATCTTTCTTTAGATCTTTGACCGTAACATCGAGGTTATTCAGCAATTTATTTGCGTTATCGAATAACGGTCCGGCGGCCGCGGTGATCTGTTCAAGCCCATACGCTGGATGACCTTCGATCGCTGCATTGTTTGCCAGCGTCTGACCGCCGGGTGTGCCTGCAGAAAGCGCCACGAATTTCGGAGACAACATCGTATCGGAACTGAGCGTGGCGGTGACGTCTGTCGGCAACGGCGGAATTCCTTCGTCGAGGCTGACCGTCACGCGCACTGCATCGTTTTTGTTTGCAGTTGCTTCGCGCTCCTGCGCGGTGAGGTGACGCATCGCGATCACGCGTCCCGCCGGCGCGCCTGCGTAGCGCACCTCGGAATTCACTTTTATGCCAGTCACATCTTCGTAATTGATTTGCAACGTTCGCGTCGGTTTTTTCAGCTGTCGTCCGGAGAGTGCAAATGTTAGCGCGCCGAGCAGAACAACGCTGCACACGATCACAAACAGCGCGACGAAATAATCGGACAAATTGCGTTTCATCCTGTCTTCCGATGGAATCTGCCGCGCGCTCCGGCGAAGGGTCGCGGTTTCACCTGCTGATGGTGCTCGTGTTCTTCCTGTGAAAGGTTTAGCGGGATCGGACCATCGGGTTCGCCATTAATAAATTGATGCACCTCGGGATTCGAACTGGCGCGGATTTCATCCGGCGTACCCTGCGCCACAATGCCGCCGTGGCCAAGCATAATCATCCGCGTAGCGATGCGAAATGCACTGGTCATATCGTGACTGACCACCACTGCGGTCATGCCTTTGCCCCGCGTCAGTTTCATTGTGAGTTCGTCAACAACCGCGGTCATGATCGGATCGAGTCCGGAAGTCGGCTCGTCGCTAAACAGTAACTCCGGATCGAGCGCCAGCGCACGCGCAAGTCCCACGCGTTTCTTCATTCCTCCGCTGATTTCGTCCGGCCTGAGATCTTCAAAACCAGTGAGACCGACCATCTGAAGTTTTTGCTCCACGATTTCTTCGATTTCATCAACGGATTTGTTGGTGTGCTGCAAAAGTGGCAGCGCTACGTTCTCGCCCACTGTCAGCGAGGCTAGCAATGCACCGGATTGGAACAACATTCCGAATCGCAACCGGATTCGCAGGATCTCGCGCTCCTTCATACCCGGTGACTTCTTCTCCAAACAGTTTCACCGTTCCCGAAGTCGGCTGCATGGAGCCAATCATATGCCGCAGTAACGTGCTCTTACCGCAGCCGCTGCCGCCCATGATAACGAGCGTATCGCGCCGATGGACATTGAATGAGATGTCGTTGAGCACCGTGCGATCGCCGAATTTTCGAACAAGGCGATCAACCTCGATCATCGGTGTGCCGTTAGTCTTCATGCTGCAAAAAAGAAAACGCCAGTGAGCACTGCGTTCATGACTAACATTGCGAGCAAAGCTTGCACGACTGCTGTCGTGGTAGCCTGGCCGACACCTTCGGCGCCACCTTCGACAGTTAGCCCCGCGTTGCACGAGATCGTGATGATGAGCCAGGCGAAGACTACGCTCTTGATCATTCCCGAATACAAATCCCAAGTCTCCGCGCTTTCCAGCGCCCGCAAGATGTAGCCGGCGGTGTTGAAATCGAGCGCGAAAACGCAGACTGCCCAGCCGCCGAGGATGCCGATATAATTTCCAAAGATGGTGAGCGCCGGCAGCATGACCATCATCGCAAGGAAACGCGGTACCACCAGAAATTGCACCGGGTTAATCGCCATGACCTCAAGCGCCTCGATTTCCTCGGACACTTTCATAGTGCCGATCTCGGCGGCGACAGCAGAACCGCTGCGACCGATGACAATCACCGCGATCAAGACTGGTCCCATCTCGCGCAGCAACGTGAGCATCACCAGATCGGGAATGTACATTTCCGCGCCGAGAGTCTCGAGAGAATGCGCAGCCTGCATCGCAAGCGTGACGCCCACGCTGAAAGCCGTTAATGCTACCATCGGCGCGGCGCGCACACCTATGAAAACCATTTGCCGGAAGATCGGCGCGATCTTGAAAAATTGACCCGTGAACGGCGCAACGAAAATCCAGTAGAGCAAACTGAAATTGAGTTGGAGATAATTTTTCACTTGCTGGCTTTGTGCGCAGAATGCCAAGCTGCGCGCACTGACGAAAGCCGAAATTTCAGCGCTGCTCAATGATGGCTTCGGCGGCTTCACAGAGGAAAGACAATGGCCCAAAGCGAAATCGATGCTGTCCGCGCGCTACTGAGTTCCAAGCCACGGCCGGTTGGTTGGCCCGCAAGACGAAAACGGCTCGACGAGGTTGGAACTGTTTGGCCCGTTGCAGACGACGTGGAACTCACTGCCGTCGATGTGAACGGCATGCCGGGCGAATATTCCATCGTTCCCGGCAGCGATTCTTCTCGCGTGCTGATGTTTTTTCACGGCGGCGGCTACTGTTCCGGTTCAATCCAGAGTCATCGTCGTTTGGTGACCGAAGCGGGCCGGGCGGCGAGAATCCGGACACTCGCCGTCGCATATCGGCTCGCGCCCGAGCATCCGTTTCCGGCAGCGTACGATGACGCGCTGACTGCATGGCGATTTTTGCGAAATCAAGGTATCGGTGCTGCGGACATTGCGATCGGTGGCGACAGCGCCGGGGCCGGACTCACTCTCGGATTGATCGGCCGGTTGCGCGATGCGCACGAGGAGCTTCCCGCATGCGCGTGGCTCATTTCGCCATGGACGGATCTGACGATGTCCGGTTCGACGCTTGCGAGCAAAGCCGCGGCCGATCCGCTCATTCACAAAGAATATCTGAACGAATTAGCGGATGCTTATCTTCCCGCCGGCATGGACAGAAAAGATCCGCGCGTCTCTCCGCTCTACGCCGATTTCAGAAACTTTCCTCCGATGCTAATCCAGGTTGGTTCTAACGAGACCTTGCTCGATGACGCCACTCGACTCGCCGCGCGGGCCGGTGCGGCCGATGTCGCAGTGACTTTGGAGATCTGGCCAAACATGATTCATGCATGGCCTTTGTGGAACGCTCATCTGGAAGATGGGCGTCGCGCACTCGCCAGTGCAGGCTCATTCATTCGGGCGCATCTTTGACCAAGGAATCGACGGCTTCCCAAGCCGTCATGCATTCGACGAGTCTGCCCAAGCCGTCGCTCCTTGTGTACGAGATTCAAACCGCGCTTGCGAAAGTCGCCGAGATTGCCGCCGGAGGAGCGCTCCACAAGGTCGATGGTGAACTTGAGCAGGCAAACTTCCCACGCGTCGTCCACGCCTTGTATGATCGCGCTGAGCGGTTCGTTTTTATTTTCGACCTGCCGCCTGGTGCGATTGATCACCGTGTCGATTGAGTCGCTGAGCGTCTGTTCGTTTAGATCGGTTTTGCGAAATTGAAAACCGTAACGGAGCACCGCGATGTTTCGAGCGTGCTCGCGCAATTGATCCACATATCGCTCCGCCTTGTCTCCGAAGCCCTCCAGTAGCAGGCGGCAATAATGCTCCGGCGTCAGAATCTGCGGGCGTTCCGCCTGGACTTTGCCGTTGCGAATCCGCACCTGATTCACGCGGTCCATCAGCTCTGAAATCAAATAAAAATTGAAACTGGTGCTGCCGAACGTCGCGATCTGATGCTCGGGCGCAAGGATCACGCGCGTATTTTCAATCGCGTAGTCAAAATCGTCGCGGGTCATGATGGGCGTAAGTTATGGTGTCCGTTGCTCTTTTAAAAGAACACCGACAGGCAATAAGCGGCGTGGACGGAGGGTTGTGTCGTCTGCGATAAACAAGCCGCGGCTACTTACTTTTTCGCCTGCCGTTGTTCGCCACCCGTTTGCTGCTGTGGCTGAAACAGCGAGAGATATTCGCCGTAGCCTTCTTCCTTTAATTTTTCCACCGGAACAAAGCGCAACGCGGCCGAGTTCACGCAGAAACGTTGACCAGTCGGCGCCGGGCCATCGTCGAACAGGTGGCCGAGATGCGAATCGCTCGACTTTCCGCGGACCTCAATGCGCTCCATTCCGTAAGAAGTATCGCGCTTTTCGGTTACATTCTCTGGCTTGATCGGTTTGGTGAAGCTGGGCCAACCCGTGCCGCTGTCGAATTTGTCGAGCGAACTGAAGAGCGGTTCTCCCGTGATAAGGTCGACGTAAATTCCTGGCTTGTGATTGTCCCAGTAGGCGTTGTGAAACGGGGTTTCCGTGCCGCATTGACGCGTCACCTTGTACTGGTCCCTGGTTAACTTCTGTTGCAACTCGGCGTCGGTTGGAACGGGTTTGGTTGGATTCATTTTCTCGGCTTCTTGCTTCTGCGCTTGAGCATACCCGAACAAGATCGAACCGGCAATCACCACGAATGCGCCGGCCAGCCCAAACCACAGAGTTTTGTATGAGTGTTTGTGGTTGTACGTTATTCGCGTCGCTTTCATTCGTGTTTTCTCGCGTGAGAATTGTCCCCTTTAGCAGTCCTTAAGTTCACGCGGAATCGCGTTGATTGAGGCAGATGCCGCGAACTCTCCTTCATATTAAATTCGCATATCAGACACAAAATGGTTGGGACGCGTTCATTCCTGTCGGCCGGCTTCGGGAACGCGAATGTAGCGGCGAAAGAGCAGGGGAAACAGCTGGATCAACTGGATGAGCACTCGCAGAAGCAGCAAAGCCGTTCTGTTATCGGTTGTTTGCGGCCGCGATTTAGTTCGAGCTTGCGGCGAATGAGCGTGCGGCTTAGATACAGCGGGAATTAGCTCCTGCTCCAAATGGCGTTAAGCAGATTTTGGGTCGCTCTCTTCCTCTTTTCGATTGGCTATCTGCTCCTCCTGCTATTCAGCGGTCGATACTACGCCATCGAATTTGCCGTTAACGGCAAGAAGGACGACCCGCTGCTACAACGCGAGTACTACATTGAGCAGCTGCCACCTGAATTGCAGCAGAGCTTGCAAACCGCGCCCGATCACAAGGTCACGATTGGGAATGATAACTACACGGTCGACAATGGGGTGGTGAAGGTCTACTCCGGCAAACAGGCTGCCGACGGTGTCCTGCCAACATGCAAGAACACGATTCTCGACCTCCTGTTGCCGCTGATTGCGTACTTGTCGTTCTTCAGCGGTATATTGCAGCTGCTGATCGACAGCGGCGCTGCGGAACGGGTCGCAAAACTCCTGAGTCCGATTTTCGTCCACGTTTTTCCGGAGGTACCGCGCGGTCACCCCTCGATCTCTTACATGACGCTGAATTTCGCGGCGAACTTCCTCGGGCTCGACAGTGCGGCGACACCGTTCGGCTTAAAGGCAATGGAGAGCCTTCAGGAACTGAACGATCAAAAGGACCGCGCGAGCAATCCGCAGATCATGTTCATGTGTTTGCACGCAGCCGGGCTGACGCTCATCCCGACTTCGATTATCAGTTATCGGGCGGCGCAGCATGCGCTGAACCCGGCCGACGTGATGCTGCCATGCATCATTACGTCGTTCATCGGCACGGTTGCGGCGCTCGTGCTCGTCGGCATCCGCCAGCGGATCAATTTGCTTAACGCGACGATTGTCATTGCAATCGGCGGAATCGTCGCCGTCATCGCCGCCTTGCTTATTTATATCACGCGACTGGATCTGATTAGCAAAAGCCATTTCACCGGCAATCTCTCTAACGGTTTGCTGGTCGGCCTTATCTTCGCGATTTTCGGTTACAGTCTGTTGCGCGAGAAGGAATTCGCGGCAAAAGGCACCACGATCTTCAACTCATTCGTCGAAGGCGCTTACAACGGGTTAGCAGTCGGGCGTATTATTTTCCCGTATATCCTCGGCATGCTCGTCGCGATTTCACTTTTCCGGAACAGTGGACTATTCGACATATTCGCGAACTCGCTGACGAGGATATTTCGTGCCATTCACGTGAACGACCAGATCGTGAATGCGCTGCCAATCGCAATTCTTCGGCCATTCAGTTCGGCCGGCAGCCGCGGATTTCTGCTCGATGCGATGGGGACGTACGGCGCGGACTCCTTCACCGGCCGTTTAGCTTGCGTCTTTCAGTGCGCGGCGGAGACAACGTTTTATGTCATCGCCGTTTACTTCGGCAGTGTGAAGATCAAAAACACCCGCTACGCTCTGAGCACGATGCTGCTCGTGGACCTGATCTGTGTGTGCGCGGCGGTGGCAGTCTGCCTGACGTTCTTTCAATTGCCGGGAGCTTTTCCTGCCGCGCGTTAGCGTGTTGACGATGCGCTCGACTTACAAGCGCGCAGCTCGTGCCTCACAGCAGATTCTCGAGGTAAGTTTTGCGCTCGAACGGCGCGAAATCGTCGAGTTTTTCGCCGGTGCCGACGAAGCGCGTGGGAATTCCAAGTTCATCCTGGATCGCCACCACAATGCCGCCTTTGCCGCTGCCATCGAGTTTGGTGACGATCAGGCCAGTGAGTCCAAGCGCGTTGTGGAACTCGCGTGCCTGACTTAGCGCGTTACTGCCTGTGCTCGCATCGACGACAAGCAACGTCTCTTGCGGTGAGTCGGCATCGAGTTTTTCCAGAGTGCGTTTTATCTTCTGCAGCTCGGCCATGAGATTTGCTTTCGTGTGTTGCCGGCCAGCAGTATCGCAAAGCAAAAAGTTAATCTCCTGCTTGGCTGCTGCCTGATACGCTTCGTAACAAAGCGCCGCGGGATCTGCGCCGTGCTGGCCGCGAACGATTTCAACGCCGAGTCTTTTTGCCCAGATGTCGAGTTGCTCGATGGCCGCTGCGCGAAATGTGTCTGCGGCCGCGAGCATGACCGAGGCGCGAGCTAGGGGCGATGACCGTTCGCGCGGAGGCGGTTCAGGTGAACCGCCCCTACCTTGCAGATAGCGCGCGAGTTTCGCTGTCGATGTTGTTTTGCCGGTTCCGTTCACGCCGACAATCAAAATCACAGTCGGTTTGCCGGTCGCTCGACGAATTGGCGCCGGATCGCGCGGCAAAATGCGCGCGATCTCTTCGCGCACTGCTTTGATTACGTCGCCAATTCCCAGCAAAGCCCACGCCTCGCGTTCCTGAAGCGTTTTGATGATGCGCATTGTCATCGGCACGCCGAGGTCGGCGCGGATAAGCGTTTCTTCGAGCTCGTCCCAATCAATCGGTTTGCCGGCGAATTGCTTGGCGAGTGATTCAAGAAATCTCATTCTATCGTTAAAGCGTTGAAGGGTTGAACCGTTGAAGCGGTAAACCTGGCGTTGTCATGTTGAGCGAAGCGAAACATCTCTGATTTGTCATCTTTAGCGTCGCCACCAGAAGCAACCAGAGATTCTTCGCTTCGCTCCCAATGACAATGCTTTCTACTGCTTTAACGCTTCAACCCTTCAACGAATCACGATTCTTTCTTCACCGGCTCACGCGCGGGGCGATCCAAATCTTTCCGAACCCGATCGAGAATACCGTTCACAAATCGGCCTGAATCCGCGCCGCCGTATGCCTTCGCCAGCTCGATCGCCTCGTTGATGGAGACGACGGGTGGGATGTCGTCGCGGTAAAGCATTTCATAAATCGCCAGCCGCAGAACGTTGCGATCCACCGCTGAAATCCGGCGAAATTCGTAGTTCTCGCAGTAACGGCGATACGCTCATCGATGTCCGGCAAATGCGCCACCATGCCTTCGATTAATGGCTGTGCGAATTCGCGCACCCGCTCTGGCGCGGGGCAAAACTCCCAAAATTCATCGATCTTGTCCGGCCCTTCGCCGCGCTGGAGATCACGCCAGAAATGATATTGAACCGCAGCTTCTCTGGCGCGCCGTCGTTTACCCATTATCCCTCGGCGGTTTGGAAACCGCCGCTCCTTGTTTGCTACGAACTTCCGACAAAACGTTCGCGATTTCCACCGCTGCGCGCGCGGCTTCGGTTCCACGATTGATTTTATTTTCAAGACAACGTGCCCGCGCCTGGTTTTCGTTATCAAAACTGAGTACTGCATTGATTACCGGCACGCCGTGCTCTATGGCGATGCGCTGCAAGAGCATCAGTAACGGAGCGACTCAGGTTTTGCTGCGTGATTGGTTTCGCCTTGCAAAATCACCCCGCACGCGATGATCGCGTCGGCTTGATGTTGCGCCGCCAACTCGCGTGCGACTACGGGAATCTCGAATGAACCCGGAACGCGATGGAGAGAAATCGTCGCGTTCGGCGCAAGCGCCCGCAGCTCTTCGGTCGCGTGATTGATAAGCCCATCCACGTACTGTGCGTTAAACCGGCTCGCAACTAATGTGGAACGCGCCTTTAGCTTTGTCAGTTGGTGGACGAGATGGCGATTCCTTCGTCATTCGTCATTCGGGCTTCGTCATTCGCGAATGCTCTAGAGCAAGTGCCCGAGCTTCGTCTTTTTTGTTTCGAGATATTTTTCGTTGTGCGGATTGGCTTCAGCCCGGATCGGCACCTGCTCGATCATTTCCAAACCGTAGCCCTCCAGGCCTACAACTTTCTTCGGATTATTGGTGAGGAACCGGAACTGCCGCACGCCCAGATCGAAAAGAATCTGAGCGCCGAGCCCGTAATCGCGCAGGTCAGTTGCGTATCCGAGTTTCGCGTTGGCCTCTACGGTGTCGAGTCCTTCCTCCTGCAACTTGTAAGCGTGGATTTTTGCCGCCAATCCGATACCGCGGCCCTCCTGTCGCATGTAAATCAGAACGCCCTGGCCTTCCTCCTCGATTTGCCGCAGCGCCGCGTGCAATTGATTTCCGCAATCGCACCGGCGTGACGCGAAAACGTCGCCGGTAAGACATTGGCTGTGCACGCGTACCAGAGTCGGTTTGTTCTTGTCGATCTGACCTTTCACGAGTGCGAGATGGTGCTGTCCATCGACCTTCGAGCGATACAAATGCAAATCGAAATCGCCGTAGTCGGTCGGCATTTTTACGATTTGCTCCAACTCCACCAGCTTCTCGCTCTTGCGTCGAAAAGCGATCAAACTCTGGATCGTGCAAATGCGCAGCCCGTGTTTGTTGCGAAACTCCATCAGCTCCGGAAGACGCGCCATGGTGCCGTCGTCGTGCAAAATCTCGCACAGCACGCCCGCCGCTTGCAGGCCTGCCATTCTTGCCAGATCCACGGCCGCCTCGGTGTGACCGGCGCGCCGCAGCACGCCGCCGTCTTTTGCGCGTAGTGGAAATATGTGACCCGGTTGGTTCAAATCTTCCGGCGCCGATTTCGGATTGGCGAGGGCCAATATTGTCGTCGCACGATCATAGGCGCTTATGCCGGTCGTCACACCTCGCGCCGCATCCACTGAAACGGTGAAGTCGGTGTTATGCTTTTCGCGGTTTTGCGTCACCATGCGTTGCAAGCCGAGTTGGTCGGCGCGCTCATTCGAAATGGGGACGCAAATCAAGCCCCGGCCGTGCGTCGCCATGAAATTGACCGCTTCAGGCGTCACTTTTTCCGCCGCCATGACCAGATCGCCTTCGTTCTCGCGATCCGCGTCGTCCGTCACGATCACCATGCGCCCTTTGGCGATGTCGCTAAGAACATCATCAATCGCGTCGAACTGAAATGTTTCCTTCGCCCCGGAGATCATTGAGCATAATACCATTACGTCCTGCGAGATTGCGCCAGCAACTCCTACTCGTGCTCGGGCAGATCGCGGATCAAATTGCTTCGACGCTGGACGCGACAATTGCCTCCGGCCGATACATGTCGCGGTTGCTTCCCTGGAATTCGGCCTTCAGTTTGACGGTAAACCGCGAAAGATCGACAAGATCCCAGCGCGTGAATTTCCACGCCGCGTTCGGAGAACCCGATACAGTTTCGCGAGGCGCATGCTCAAATCCAACGACGAAATGCACTGCGTCATCGCGCACTTTGTTCGTAGACTTCTTCGGCTCGAAATAAAACGTGCGGAAACTGCTGTCGCGACTTCCGGCGGCGTAAAGCTTCGGATCTAAATAAAACACGCGTTTGCTCTCCAGATCGGTGATGCGCAGATCCGGATAACCTGAACGTTGGACTTTGCCCTCGACCGTGAGCGGGAAATCGCACTGCAAACCGGGAGTCGCGTTGAGCAGGTCCCGCAGAGTGTCTTCGAAATGGCTGCTGACTTCGTTGATCCGATCGACATTTTGGATCGCGCTATCCGGCGCGTTCAATCGCTTCATCGTCTCATCGCACGCGGCGCTGATCGCTTTCGCGACGCGCTGATCGACCGCGTTGTTCGCGTCAAACGGCAGCACCTTTCTACCGGTCGTATCGAAAATCAGTTCGCTGAACGGGACGCCGCGCAGTTGTTGATCTTCATTCAACAACCAGGGAATCAGTTGATCCACGGGCGCCGTTTCGGTAGCCGGAGTCGATGTCTCCGGCAGCGCCAGCCGATAATTGCGCGACTGCAGCCAGTCAGAACAAAAGGCACCGCAATCAAAGCAATGAATCTCATTCTCCCGGATTCAAAATGGATGCGCCTATTCTCAGCAAGACCAAATACGCCAGTGGGCATCTTGCTTGCCGGGCAATTTCTGACTAGAGAAACTACAGTGCAGTTGAAGAAATCTGACAAAATCTTTGTTGCCGGCCATCGCGGAATGGTTGGGAGCGCGCTCGTTCGGCGACTCGAAGCGCGAAGGTTTCACTAATCTGCTAACGCGCGATCGATCGCGCCTTGATCTCAGTGACGAATCTGCGGTTGCCAAGTTCTTTGCGGAGGCAAGGCCGGACATCGTGATTCTCGCGGCGGCGAAGGTCGGCGGGATAAAGGCAAACAATGATTATCCGGTGGAGTTTCTCCTCGAGAATTTACGCATCCAGAACAACGTCATTCGCTCGGCCTATCAAACTGGCGTCCGCAAGCTGCTCTTTCTCGGTAGCTCCTGTATTTATCCGAAGCTGGCGCCACAACCGATTCCCGAAAGTGCGCTGCTCACTGGCCCACTGGAGCCGACCAATGAAGCGTACGCGATCGCCAAGATTGCCGGAATCAAGCTTTGCCAGGCGTATGCGCGCGAGTACGGCGCGAATTTCATCTCGGTCATGCCGACAAATCTTTACGGCCCTAACGACAACTTCGATCTGGAGACATCACACGCGCTCGCGGCGCTCCTGCGCAAGGCGCACGAAGCGAAAAGCCGAAATGAGAAAAAACTGGTCGTCTGGGGAACAGGAGAACCGCGCCGCGAATTTTTGCATGTGGACGATCTTGCCGCCGCCTGTCTCTTGTTGCTCGAGAAATATGATTCGCCAGAAATCATCAACATCGGCTGCGGCGAGGACATGACCATTCGCGAGCTGGCCGAGTTAATCTGCGATGTGGTCGATTTCGACGGCGAACTCGTTTGGGACAAGACGAAGCCGGACGGCACGCCGCGCAAGCTTTTGGACGTTACCAAGCTTCGCGCCCTCGGCTGGAGGCCGGCAATCCCGCTGCGGGATGGAATCGCTCGGACGTATGAATGGTTCCGGGCTAATTTCGTATAGTAATACTGATTCGTAGGAAGAAGGGTGATACGAGTTATTCGACCGTCGACTCATCTGCAGTTTGACCGCGAATCTTTCCGGCGTTGACTGCATTGGGTGGACCAATGAAAAAGCTGCGCGTTGGCGTTGTTGGTGTTGGGCATATCGGAAGCAATCATGCACGGATCTACGCGGAAACTCCGTCCGCTGAGTTCACCGCGGTATACGACGTGGAGCCGTCCAGGAGTCGCACAATTGCGAGCAAATTCGGCGCGGCATCTGCCAAATCGCTCGATGATTTCATCGCGATGGTTGACGCCGCTTCTGTGTCAACGCCCACCAACACTCACTACGACGTTGCACGCGCTCTGCTCGCCAAGGGCAAGCATGTGCTCATCGAGAAACCGATTACCGACAACACTGCACATGCTACCGAGCTTGCCGATTTGGCTGCACTTAACGGTCTCATCCTGCAAGTCGGCCACGTCGAACGATTCAATCCAGTCTTGGGCGCGCTCGAAAAACATCTGACGCATCCGCGCTTCATCGAAGCGCATCGACTCTCACCGTACACTGAACGCAGCGCTGATATCGGCGTGGTGCTCGATCTAATGATTCACGATCTGGAAGTCATTCTGAATTTTGTCCGCTCGCCTCTTTGGAGTATCGACGCAGTCGGCGTTCCCGTGCTCAGCCAGAGCGAAGACATTGCAAACGCGAGACTCCACTTTGAAGACGGTTGCGTGGCAAACGTAACCGCCAGCCGCATCAGTCCCGAGCGGATGCGCAAGATTCGAATCTTTCAGGAAGACGCGTATATCTCGCTCGATTATCAAAATCAAAGCGGAGAGATCTATCGCCGCGTCGGCAAACAAATTTGGCGTGACAGGGCCGAGATCGAACACGGCGAACCACTCAAGCTTCAACTCACGTCCTTCATTGAATGCGCAAGCACCGGACGCGAGCCGCGTGTTTCCGGTTCTCAAGCGACGGCGGCGTTGGAGCTGGCTGTCAAGATCACCAAGCAAATCTCGTCGATTGGATAAGACGCTCGGTCATTGGTTGCTGTAGCCACCGCCCTGCATGTCGCGCCGTAGCTTGAAGGAGGCGGATGAGCGGTCTTTTGTGAGCATCAACGGTGGACGAGCCACAGGCCCCTGGCTACAACGGGGGTGGAATCAATGACCATCTATTTTATCGCCGGCGAAGTGAGTGCCGATAATCACGGCGTAGCATTGATGCGCTCGCTGCGCGGGTTGGATCCTGAGCTGAAATTCATCGGGCGCGGCGGTCCGCAAATGCAGCAGATCGCCGGTGCGCAATTTAAGAACTGGATCGGTGATGCAGCCGTCCTCGGTTTATGGGAAGTTTTGAGAAAGTACGGTTACTTTCGCGAGCAGTTCCGTCAGACGCTCAACGAAATTAAGGAAACCAAACCCGACGCAGTCGTTTTGATCGATTATCCCGGTTTCAACTTGCGACTGGCGCGTGCTCTGCGAAGGCAATCGCATAACCAGAAAACAATCTATTACATCAGCCCGCAGGTCTGGGCGTGGAACCGTGGCCGCATCAAAAAAATGGCGCGCTTCATCGATCTCGTGCTCTGCATTTTTCCGTTTGAGGCTGATCTCTACGCCGCATCAGGACTCCGTGCTGTGTTTGTCGGCCATCCAATGATCGAAAGACTTGAGACGCAGAAGATCGACACTCACCGTGATCAGAATCTGATCGGACTTTTTCCAGGCAGTCGTTCGCGCGAAGTGCGAAAAATCTTTCCGGTGATGATCGAATCCGCACGCCGACTGTTGCAACTCAACCCGACTGTGCGTTTCCAAGTCGCAGCTGCATCCGAAGAACTCGCACGCGAGATGAATGAAATGTTACGGGCTCAACGATTAGCGGACCGCGAAACAATTGAAATCGCAGTCGCCCAGACTGCGGCCATCATGCAGCGCGCTTCCGTTGGAATTGTGGCCTCGGGAAGCGCCACGCTTGAGGCTGCTTATTTTGGACTGCCGTTCGTGTTGATTTACAAAGTTGCCTGGCCGACGTACGTGGCAGCGCGTCTCGTCGTGAATGTAGATTTTCTCGGAATGCCTAATTTGCTTGCAGGCAAAGAAGTCGTTCCGGAGTTTATCCAGCACGAAGCAAAACCGGACGCCATCGTAAACGCCGTCCGGTCGCTAATGGAAGACTCACCCGCGCGTGATCGAATGATTTCGGATTTTGATGCGACTACCCGCAAACTCGGCGGCACCGGCGCCAGCGAAAGAGCTGCGCAAGCAATTATTGAAGAACTGCAGACCGCCTCTCCTTCTACAACACGATGAAGATCTGGGACATCTCACGAACGCTGTCGAATGACTTTGCCGAATGGCCCGGTGACGAACCGTTTCGTTATCGTATCACGAACGAGATCGCAAAAGGCGCCAGCGTAAATCTCGGCGCGATCGCGATGAGCGTGCACAACGGCACGCACGCCGATGCTCAATTCCATTTCGAGGTGAATGGGGCGCCGATCGAAAAAGCGTCGCTCGAGATTTATCTTGGCCGCGCAACAGTAGTCGATCTCTCGGACACTTTTTCTCAATCCACGGAGAAACATCTAATCACTCGCGAGGATCTCCGTCCGCACGCCGAAGAGATCGCCGCGACCTCACGGCTTCTGGTAAAGACAGGCCGCTGGAGCGACTCCACAGTGTTTCCAAATCGAATCCCAGTGATCGCGGCCGATGTTCCGGCATGGCTGCAAAAGAACGGCGTGAAACTGCTGGGCGTTGATCTACCGTCGATGGATGAGCTCGATTCGAAATCGTTGCAGAATCACCATGCGCTTGCCCGTGCGGGAATCGCCATAATCGAATCACTTGATCTCAGCAACGTCGCTCCCGGCATTTACAATTTTGCGGCGCTGCCTTTGAAAATTGCGGGGGCCGATGGCGCACCCGTGCGCGCCGTGCTTTGGCGTGATTGAATTCGCAGCAGATATGTGCTGTAGAGTCCGCTGTCCTCAGCGGAGATCGCTCTGCGGCGTCACATCAAAATGCGCTGAGGACAGCGCACACTACAACTCGACATGAGCCTGCTCGAAGACCGCCGAACCCTCTGGATTGTCGCGGCAGTGATCGTCGTTTTATTCGCGATCGCCAATTTTCCGTGGCAACTCGACGATTACGACCAGGCGAAGCAGGCGTTTACCTCATTCGAAATGGTCAAGGAAGGCCATTGGCTCTATCAGCACACGCCGCACGAACGAGTGGCGACAAAGCCGCCGTTGGTCGGATGGACTTCAGCTGCGCTTTTCGCGGTGATGCGATCCTGGGAAATCGCCTGGCGGTTGCCGTCGCTTGTCGCTGCGCTCGCGCTCGCGTTCGTGTTGTTCCGCGCTGCTAAGGACGCCTATGGAAAAGTCGCAGGAGTAATCGCAGTCGGCGCATTTGGACTGAATCTATTGAGCCCCCGACTGGCCACACTCGTCCGCACGGACATGCCGCTGGCGCTCGTGATTTTTCTGATTGGCCTGCAGATCTGGCAAAAAATCCGAGACGGCAACGAATGGAAACTGCGCGATCAAGTGTACGTCTTTATTCTGCTCACCGCAGCGATGTTGATCAAAGGTCCCATCGTTTATGCCTTTCTGCTGCCGGGCATTGCGTTGTTCCAATTGCGCCGTGGTAGGACGCGACCGCCGGGCGCGCCTAAAACGAATTCGCGCAGCGCCTGGCCCGGCTGGTGGCCGTGGCTTGCCTCGCTAGCGATTTTTCTAGTGTGGGTAGCCGGTGGCATTCGGTTTCAGCCAGGATTTTACGAGGAAGTTGTGATGCGCGAATTCATCGGCCGCTTTGGTGAAACAATTCATCGGCCACAGCCGCTTCTTTTTTATTTGCCACATCTATTACACAAATTCGCGCCGTGGAGCGTGCTGATGATTGGGATCGCGGCTCTCGATCTCCGATCGCAAAACTGGCGGTTGCGGTCGCTGTTTCGCGAAATGTCTCCGGAAACTTTCTGGCTGTTTTGCTGGAGCATTGGTGGACTGGTCGTGATGTCGCTCATTCCATCAAAGCGCGTTGACAGAATTTTCCCTGTGATTCCGCCGCTCTGTTTGCTGCTCGCGGCGCAGATTGCACAACGCAATTCTTGTAGCCACGGCCCTGCGGGCCGTTCTTCGAGAAATATTGAATCAAACGAGACCGCCCACAGGGCGGTGGCTACAGGAACTGCGCTGACGGGTGTGTATCGTTGGAGCGCTATCGCGCTGGCCTTGGCAATTCTTTTCACCGGCGGCTACACAGCTTGGAAGGTGATCACCGGCTATCGAAACCATCGCGACGCGCTCGCGGTTTTTGGAAGAACTGTTCGGCACGAAGCGGAAGCGCATCATTGGCGTTACGAAGTCGTATCTGCCAAGGATGAAGGAATGCTTCTCTATCTTCGAAGGACGCATTTCGTTGACCCGGCTGACGCCATCACACAATGGAATGCGGGAAATCTTGATGCGCTCGTCGCTTCGGAACAAAAAGCGGCGGTTCTAATGAAGGAGCTTAAAGGTGATGCGGTTGCGCAATCGCAAACAAATGAGCGAGAACAAACAGAAGGGCAGGGAATACGTGTTGATTACTCGTTAAGCTCGTGCGGATTTGCACAGAGCTAGCTGCTAGTCATCCCGTTGAGACCACACATACCGCTTGCCATTCCAATAAATCAGCGCGCTGGCGGCTTCGCTCTTTTCAATCAGAAGCGCGTCGCCGCGGAGACGTGGGACTCTGGTTTCACCCGAGGCGTGGGCGGCACGCGTCTTGGCAGTAAACCTGCCAGGAATCCATCCATTCGAAGTCATCGCCGGCGTTGCCGATGCGAGAATAATTTCTGTGAGATGAAAATGGATCCCGCTGCCGCGAGCAATCCGATCGAAAAATACAGAATAAGGATTACGGACAGCGCCATTTAGAAGAGTTAAAGGGCTGAAGGGTTAAACGTTTCTTCACGCAAACTTGGCAAAAATCAGGAGTGCTAGAAACAGCAGGACCGACACACTCATGAGCGCAAGAGAAAATCTGCGCCACCCTTTGTGAATCACGGCGCTCAGCATAGCCAGGAGAGCGGTCCCAATCAGTCCGGCCCCGGCGGTGACGCAACCCCACGCCAATCGGGTGAGCGTTTCCCAGCCTGTGGACATGCATGCCCACGCAATCATCACCGCGCCGATAACAAATACGAAAAGCGAGCCGATCGCGAACCTAAGGATCCAAGGCATAGTCACATCTAATCTCCGTCATAAAAGCAAATCAGGTACGAGCGCGACCAAAATCGCAAGCGCATGATTCGGCATCTAACTAGAACTCAATAAAATGAATTTTGTCTATTTGGAGTGTTCTCCGGAAGGTGGGGCCGGAGCAAAGAAATGGATGGCGTGTTTCTACTGACGGTTACGAATTGAAGCTAGCGAAATTGCCGGTTGTCGTGGAATAGATGCGAGTCGAGCCGGAATGTGATTGGTCATCGCACAGGCACATTACCATCCGCCGGTTGGTCTAATTTCTTCCGTGGTATCCCGATCTTGCTTTTAATCGAGCGCAAGATTCGTCGCGCAAAATACCAGAAGGCGCCGATGCAGATTAGAAAGATGATCAGGGCGAGCACGGGACTGAAATGCACGAGAGTCAGGCCACCCAGCACCGCAGCGTCTTCCCCAAGACTGAGTCCGATATTCGTAAACGGTTCCGGCGATGCATTGCTGGCGAGCCGCGTCGCTGCTTTCGCTGTGTGCGCAAGGAGGCTGGTGCCTCCCGCCAACAACGCGACAATGACCGTAAAAGCGGGACTGGGATGACCGAGCACTTGGATCGCAAGCAATGCGCCGCCGATCGGACGAATCACGGTGTGAACGGCGTCCCAGATTGAATCGACCCATGGAATTTTATCGGCGAAAAATTCGAGCAAATACAGGACACCAGCGATGCTGATGATCCACGGGTTGCCGAGGACTTCGAGCGACTGATACTGCGGCCCGAGAGTGATCCAGTGAAAATGGATTGCCAGGCCAGTAGCAAAAACCGTCAGGTAAAGATTAACGCCTGCGAGCGTGGCCAGACCGAGCGCAACGCTGAGAAGATGGAGTTTTTCCACGCGCAAACATCGGGTGCGAACCAATCAAAGTCACGCGCGAGCTTGGCTAAGGTGCCAATGACGAAGCACGAATGACAAATGACGAAGGAATAACGAACCCCGAGTGCTGTAGAGTGCGCTGTCCTCAGCGCAGTTTTCTGGGCGTCGTCCAAATTTCCCGATCGTTATCCGCTGAGGACAGTGCGCTCTACGCTACAGAATTTCGTCATTCCTTCGTCATTAGACATTCGGATTTCGTCATTCATACTGGCGCCGATGCTCGACGTCCGTCTGATTCGCGAGAAACCGGATTTTGTCCGTGAGCGCCTGGCGACGCGCGGCGGCGGTGAAGAGAGCAAGATCGATGAGGTATTGCGAATCGATACTGAGAGGCGCAAAAGCGAGACTGACCTGCAGCGGCTACAGTCGGAGCGCAACCGTCTGAGCAAGGAGATCGGCTCGCGGCGTTCGCGCAAGGAACCGAGCGAAGAACTTGAAGCCGAAGTGCGAAAAATCGGAGAACAAATCGCCGGTTTAACGCAGCGCGCCGGGGCGCTCGACGAAGAGCAGCGCAACTTACTTTTGGATATTCCAAATCTTCCGCATGAGAGCGTTCCGATTGGCAAAGATTCCAGCGCAAATCGTATCGTCCGTAGTTGGGGCGAGAAGCCGCAAATAACCACTACTGCTGATCATGTTGCGATCGGCACGAGACTCAATCTTTTCAATCTCGAATGGGCGGCGAAACTGAGCGGCAGCGGTTTCATTTGTTTTACCGGCGCTGGCGCGAAGCTGGAACGCGCCTTGATCAATTTCATGCTCGATCTGCATACACGCGAACATGGGTATTTTGAAGTCAGTCCGCCGTTTCTAGTTCGGCGCGATTGCATGATCGGAACAACACAGCTTCCGAAGTTTGAGGCCGACATGTACGGCTTGGAGGAGAATCAGCTTTTCCTCGCGCCGACAGCGGAAGTACCAGTAACAAATCTCCTTCGCGAGGAGATCTTGAGCGTTGGCGATCTTCCGAAAAAATTGACCGCCTACACGCCTTGTTTCCGGCGTGAAGCGGGTTCCGCCGGCCGCGACACGCGTGGCATCATTCGCGTGCATCAATTCGACAAAGTCGAATTGGTGAAAGTCGTTGCGCCCGAAAAATCGTACGAAGAACTTGAATTGCTTACTGCGGATGCAGAGCGGGTTTTGCAACTGCTGGGGTTGCATTACCGAGTGATCGAGCTTTGCACCGGCGATTTGGGTTTCGGCTCTGCCAAAACGTACGACATCGAAGTTTGGTCGCCCGGCTCCCGCGAAGGCGGGACGTTTCTCGAGGTGTCGAGTTGCTCGAACTTTGAAGATTTCCAGGCGCGCCGGATGCAACTGCGATTCAAAGATCGCGACGGAAAAAATCGCTTGTGTCACACGTTGAATGGTTCGGGTCTGGCGTTGCCGAGATTATTCGCTGCGTTGATTGAGAGTTATCAGCAACCGGACGGCTCGGTACGAATTCCGGAAAAGTTACAGCCTTACTTCGGCGCGAGTGAAATCAGAGAGTTGTAGCGTCCGCTGTCCTCAGCGGATAAGGGCTACATTAGGGGAATGCGCTGAGGACAGCGCACTCTACAGCTTCTCGATTACTGCAGCCCCGGTATTCCCATCCCGCCGAGGCCGCCGGTGATTTTCGTCATCTCGGATTGCGCCAGCGCCTTGCCCTGCTCAATCGCTTGTTTCACCGCGCTTAGCACCATTTCCTCGAGGAATTCGACGTCGTTCGGATCGACAACTTCCTTGTCGATCTTGATTGCAATGATGTCGCCCGCGCCGTTCGCCGTGACTTTCACTTTGCCGCCGGCCGCGCTCACTTCGACGGTTTTCTGCTCGAGCTCGGCTTGAGTCTGCGCCATTTGCTCCTGCATCTTCTGCGCCTGCTTCATCAGTTTGTTTAGATTCATAAGCTTGTTTGTGCGGCGCGCCCGGCAGTCGCGCCCTACCTTTCTTGAGTCACCCGGGCGTTGAATAGTTCGATAGCTTCCTGGATTAATGGTTCGTCTTTGAAATCATGAGAAGGGGAATCTTTTTCGACTACTGCGCTCTTGGAAGCGATTTCTTCGCTCACGGTCAGCTTCAAAGTCCAATCTTTCTCGCTGATTTCATGCAGCAGCGTCTCAACGAACTTGCGATTCGCTGGTGTGCCCAGGATGTCCATCGCGGGTTTGTCGCCAGGCGCGAAACCAAGTTTAAAATTGCGCCCTTCGACTCCGAGAACGTGAGCCGCTGAAGCTGAGTTTCGCACAAACCCCTTCTGTACTGGAATCCTTGCGAGAACGGCTTGCCACATCTTTTCGGAATCGACGGTTGTGGCTTTTTCCTCGACACGCGTCTTGCTGTCGCTGGGCGAGGTGACCGCGGCGCTTTGCGCCGATGGTTTAGTCTCACCGCGTTCATCGGCCTTCGCTGAAGCTACGTTGGACGGAGCGCCCGCGGCTACAGCTCGCGTGAGCGACGCGACCTCGCCGCGGCTAGCAGGCTCCGGTCGCGTCCTACCGTCGCGAAGCTCGCCTAATTTTTCGATTACCTCGTCTAGCGTCGCTTGTCCAAGACTCTGGATCGCCTTGATGACCGCAACTTCGAAATGCAGCTTCTTGTTAGGCACCCATTTCATTCGACCTTCGGCAGCGGCGAATTGATCTATCAGCTCGAGCAAACGATCGATGGAAATCAGTTCGGCATGTGCGGCCAGCGACTTTTGAACGTCAGCATCAACGTCTTCGTTTATTGCGTCGGGTTTGGCTTTGGACACGAGCAGATCGCGGAGGTAAGCAATCAGGTCAGCCATGAGCCGCATCATATCTTTGCCGGCTTCGCATTGCTCATGCAGCAGATCGATTGCTTCCGGTGTTTCGCCGCGCAAAATCCGACCTGTTAAGTCGCTTACCGTTTGTTCGCTGGTGAATCCGAAAACATTGAGCACGTCGCTCTCAGCAATTTTTTCTCCGCAAAAGGCAACCAGCTGATCAAGCATCGACTCCGCGTCGCGCAGGCCGCCCTCTGCGCCGCGCGCGATCGCGTGTGCGGCCGCAGGTTCCAGTGTGATGTTTTCTTTCTTCGCGATGAATTGCAGGTGCTGCGCGATCAGATTTGCCGGGATGCGATGCAGATCAAATCGCTGGCAACGGCTAAGGATAGTTGCCAGAACTTTCTGCGGCTCGGTCGTGGCAAAAATAAATTTCACATGCTCGGGCGGCTCTTCCAATGTCTTCAATAGCGCGTTGAACGCGGCCGACGAAAGCATGTGCACCTCGTCGATGAGATAGATTTTGTAACGCCCTTTAGCGGGTGCATACCGAACGTTCTCGCGCAACTGGCGCACGTCCTCGACGCTGTTGTTGCTTGCGCCGTCGATCTCGATCACGTCGAGGCTATTGCCACCTGCGATCTCGCGGCAATTATCGCATACACCGCACGGCGTAATTGTGGGGCCGTTGATGCAATTGAGCGACTTGGCCAAAATGCGTGCCGTCGAAGTTTTGCCAACGCCGCGCGGGCCGACAAAAAGATACGCGTGTGCAAGCCGGTTCTGCGCCACCGCATTTTTCAACGTGCGCGAGACGTGGTTCTGGCCGACCAAATCGTCGAACGTCTGCGGCCGATACTTTCTGGCGAAGACCTCGTAATTCACGTGCGGCAATCTAATTGTCATGTCGAGCGAAGTCGAGACATCCCGTTGTGAAACGATCGGTAGCGCGACGGGTTTCCTCGACTTTGCTGCGCTTCACTCGGAATGACGGCGATTGGTTGAGACAAAGAGGCCCCGCCAGTTTCCCGGCGGGGCCCTTTGTCAAACTGCCCGAATTATCGGGCCATTGTCATGCAGCAAGCGCCGGGGCAGCAGGCGCCGCCACCGCAGCAGCCTGCGTCGCTGGACGAGATCGTGGTCGCGCTCGTCAGCGTCATAATTGCTGCAATCAAGAGTAGATATTTCATGATTTTCTCCTGTTGAGATTTCGTAAATCCTCGGCTGCATGAACACCGCACGCAGTGCGCGAGTGTTTTGCGCCGAGCCGAACGCTGTGTGGGAGAATCAAATCCGCGGCGGCGGAGTGGGCGGGCGTTCGATTCGTGCCGACGCGGTTGCGTCTTCGATTGCCAAAGTGTGACCGTTAAAATGCGGCGTAGAGAGCCTTTCTGAGATCGGGCAGAAGAGAATCAGCGTCGAGCACGAAACGGTGCAACAACTGCTGGGCTGCGACTCGTGCCCGCATCCATCATGATGCGACGTCTGTTCAGGCGTCATTTTGCATCGTGACATTTTAGAGCAGCAATCGGGCGCTTTTGTCACCGTGACCATGTTCGGTTTGGCCACTTCAGGGCAGAGAAAGGTAACGAGACAGACGATCAACAAAGCACTCACGCCCGCTCTGCGCATGACGTTTAGAGCTTAAGGCTGGATCAAATTGAAATCAAAGCGTGCTTTTCCATTTCGATGGATTGGTTTAGATGAATCTTCGCCGATGCGAATACGTACAATTGCTCTTTTGAGTCTGACAGTTTTGTTCGGTTTGGACCTTTCGGGGCGCGAACCGATCAAGTCACCGCCGCCGGTAAAGCAGCTCGCCGACATCAAAGTTGTGCGCGCGCGCGATCTCGGTGTGCCGTTCGATGGCACGCCGGGGAAACTGAACTCGATCACGGATGTCCCTGGCGTGGAGGTCGGTTACACGACCTTGGTCAGTGGCGAAGGAAAATTGGAAGTCGGCAAGGGCCCGGTGCGCACCGGCGTTACCGCAATCATTCCGCGTGGACACGATTCTCTCAACGATCCGGTTTACGCCGGCTATTTCAGCTTGAATGGCAACGGCGAAATGACTGGCACGGCGTGGCTAGACGAAAGCGGGTTTTTGGAAGGACCAATCGTGATAACGAACACACACAGCGTCGGTGTCGCGCGTGATGCTGTCATTGCCTGGCGGATCAAACACGGCGCGGCCGATACAACAGGCTACTGGTGGAGTTTGCCGGTCGTCGCCGAAACCTGGGACGGCTGGCTCAATGACATCAACGGTTTTCATGTGAAACCAGAGGACGTGTTTCATGCGCTCGACACTGCGCATGGCGGCGTAATTGAGGAGGGGAGTGTCGGCGGTGGAACAGGGATGATCTGCTACGAGTTCAAAGGCGGAAATGGAACAGCCTCGCGCCAGATCGACATTCGCACTTCGAAAGATGCTCCGCCGCGAAGTTTTGTAGTGGGCGTGTTTCTGCAGGCCAACTTCGGCCGGCGGTCGCAGCTCGTGATCGCTGGCGTGCCGGTGGGCAAAGACATCCCCGGTGAAGTTTACAAATCCACCTCGGCGGATTCGACCCTTGGCGTACAAGAGAGCGGCTCGTGCATCGCCGTCGTGGCGACCGATGCACCACTGTTGCCTAACCAATTAAAAAGGCTGGCAAGGCGCGTGTCCCTTGGCTTGGCGCGAACGGGAACAGTTTCCGGAAACGGCTCCGGGGATTTGTTTATCGCGTTTTCAACAGCGAATCCAAACGTCACGAATCCGGATCAAGTGACACACTCCGTTCAAACAATTCCGAATGATTTGATGGATCCGCTTTTCACAGGCGTGGTCCAGGCCACAGAAGAAGCGGTCATCAATGCACTAGTGGACAATGATTCAATGACCGGCCGCGATAATCATCATGTGGAAGGGCTTCCGCACGATCGCTTGCGCGAGCTCATGAAGCGCTTGCGCTGACCGGACATCTCGCAGGGCCGCTGTAGCCGCCGCCCTGCGGGCGGTGTTGTGCGTGAATTTACTTCATCGTCTGCTGCACTGAAGTGGCGTCATCGAGCAGAATCCATTCGATCACGGAAACCGGGAGGCTGCCATTTTTGATCAGGTCATCGTGGAATTGCCCGAGCCGAAAACCTTCGCCCGCGCGATCTTTGTAACGGCCGAGCAGATTCATGATCTGCCATTTGCCTGTGATGTAGCTGATTTTTTGCGTCGGACTTGACGCCGCGCCGGCTGCTTCGCCTTCCGCTGCCTCGCGGTCCAGACCGCCGGCCTCCATGAAGTACTTCACTGCTTGTTCAAAAGTCCATCGGCCGGTGTGCAGATTCACATCGACGCCAATGCGCGCTGCCCGATACCGCGAGAGACGAAGGATTTGTCCTTGTGCCGGTGAATTGTTCGGATACAGCCCGGTGCGGGACAGCATCTCCTCGCCATAAAGCGCCCAGCCTTCAACGAACACGCTATCCTCATGCTGGCGACGGATTTCATCGCTCACGTGATTTGCGATAGAGAGCTGGAGAAAATGTCCTGGAATGCCTTCGTGCCCAAGGATCGGTCGCGGATCTTCAATCGCGGCGCGGATGTAAAAGTTCTTCGAATCCGGGTTGTAAGTGGGAATAAAGAAAAAGCCGGTCGAATCCTTGTCGTAAACGCCAGGAGGATTCATGAAGCCTCCTGGACTAGTTGGTTTAAACGCCTCCGGTAACTGCCGAATTTGAAATGGGCCAAGGTAACCCGGCAGCGTTACCAAATTGTGTTCTTTGAGAAAATTAATCATCTCGGTTTCACGACTCTCGTACGCTTTCAAAAACGACTCCTGATCGGGTGGAATGTTCGGTGCCCGTTTCGGATCGGGATCGGCGAGCTTCGGATCGGGTAGCAGCGCTTCGAGCGCACGGTAACGCGCCAGCTCGGCGCGCCCGATCATTTCCACCTCCGAGCCGTTCAGCGGCAGGAGCAGAACGTGCTTGAGATAGTAGTTGTAATTTGCTTCGCCCATTGGCGTGAAATCCACCATTTTCGGAACGCGCTTCTCCAGTTCGTCGGCGTAGGAGTGCAGAGCTGCGAGCGCCGCGTCGCGCGCTTTCACCAGTTCCTCATGCTCGTTAGGCGACAGATCCACATCCAGCGCCATCAGGCTGTTGTTCAGGAGCGGATCCATCGAGCGGGCGGATTGAATCGCGAGCTGCGCGTAAAGTTTCACCGGCTTTTGCAAATTGCTCAGACCTTGCTTCAAGAGCGCTGGCATCTGCTTGAGACGCGCAGTAGCCGCGAGCGCGCGTTTCCGCGGCGTGTCGTATTCCTTCTTTAACAGGGAGAAGATGCCGTTCGTGCATTCGCCGGTGTAGACCTGCGGATTTGTGAACTCGAACTTCAGGACACGATCGCCGAACTCGACGTTCTCCAACTGCGCTCGAAAAAGAATCCAATCGATGCTCTCGTCCTTCGGCCAGCTCCGAGTGCTTTCGCGACCCCCGATTATTTCGGGATTATCGGTCTTCATGCCGCGCACCTTGTCCAAAAGCGAACGTACATGCTGCGCGCGTTCCGCGATTTTAGCTGGCGAATAATCTGTCAACCGATCGTCCCATGTGTGAAGTCCGGCCTCGCTGCTCCGGACCGGATAATTCTCATTCCGCCACGCGTAATAGTCGTCTGCGAGCTTGTGCAGCGTTGCAGTTGCCGCGCTCACACTCTGATTTTTGAAAGCGTCGGCATTAATGCCTGGCGTCGACTTTGTGATCAACGCCTTGTTCGAAACGTCCGGGTTACGTTGTGACGGCGCCTGCGCGCGCACAGTGCTCATAGCGAGGCAAAGGAAAGCGATGATTAGAAAGTCTGCTGGCTTCACCCGCGCAATCGTAACGTGACTATCTCAAATGACAACGCCACAAAGTTCCCCTGTAGCCGCCGCCCTGTGGGCGGCGCGCTTCGCGCAGCGAAGCGGCTACGGAAATTGTTATGCAGAATCCTCAGTCCTTCTCGTCGACTTCGCGCAGCAACTGTTCCTTCAAATGTCGCCGCGCAGCTTTTTTTATCGCGCGACGCTCAGCGGCTACGCCTTGCTTCTCCGCCTGACGTTCGGGCCGTGTTCGCGGTTCCACAGACTGCGATACGTGCCGGATCTTTGGCCGGCGCGCGCCGATGTTTCGCTCTTTTGGTTTTGCGTACGGGTCCATGAATGTTTAGCACTGCTCGGTGGCAATAAAAATAAGAGGAACCGCGCGTGTCGCACCATAAGTTTATCGATAGGAGGTTCGTGGTTAACAAATGAAAACGCTTGGAATCATCGGCGGCCTTGGACCGGAAAGCACACTGGACTATTACCAAAGGATAATCGCACTTTTTCGCGAGCGCACCGGCGACAGGCATTATCCGGAATTTGTCATCGTTAGCGTTGACCTGAGAAAGGGACTCGACTTCATGGACGCAAACGACCTGAGCGGCATGGCTAATTACCTGCTTGAAAGCATCGATAAACTCGCTCGGGCGGGCGCAGATTTCGGAATAATCTCCGCAAACACGCCTCACATTGTGTTCGATGAGATTGCGCCGAAGTCACCGATTCCGCTGATCAGCATTGTCGAAGCGACGTGTGCTGCGGCCAAAGCGCAAAACCTGAAACGGCTCGCCTTATTCGGGACGCGCTACACGATGCAGGCAACTTTTTATCCGAAAGTTTTCGCGCGCGATGGTATCGAGCTGCTTGTCCCGGACTTGCAAGACCAGGATTACATTCACGATAAGTACATGAACGAATTGGTTCCCGGAAAATTTCTGGCAGACACCCGCGCTGGCTTGTTAGCCATTGTCGATCGGATGAAAGCAACGAGCGACATCGACGGAGTAATTCTCGCCGGAACAGAGCTACCGCTAATTCTTCGCGATCCGATTCACAATGGCATCCCATTTCTCGACACAACAAAGATCCATGTCGAAGCCGCCGTCGCTCAGATGCTGGCGTGAGCTATTCAACTCCGACATTAGTCGCGAGCACGCGAAGCATTTCGCTGTCGCAAATCGCAATCAGCATTGGCATCAGCAATGGGAACCTGGGCGGTGAAGGTTTCGAACCTCCGACCCTCTCGGTGTAAACGAGACGCTCTACCACTGAGCTAACCGCCCGAATCGAAGAGAGTGATAAGTGATGAGTGAACGGTGATCAGTCAAGCGAGGCATTGCTGTTTCTTCGGAACGCAAACAATTCAGGTGTCTGAAGCGCAACGCGAAGGAAAGCGTTTTGTGTGCAGGCGGATGAAAAGCCGAGTGGGTTTCCGGAAGTCGCATCGCCGATTTGATCCGGAAGACGCACAGACGGATGCGGAGCGCGTGAAATAAACCTCGACACACTTTCGCGGATTAAGTAAAAGCCTCCTCGATTACGCCATCCGACAGTTTCATCTTATCTTCGGCACGGCTGAATAAGCCGCAGGGGCTGGACCTTCGCTGAGACACCGTTTAGCGCGATTCCCCAGATCCAACTGGATCCCCCGAGTCAGCCGAAATGAGGCCGCTTCTTCAAAGCGCCTCGTGAGGATGGTTCCCGGTTCCGCGCGGAACTGGATTGCAGTTAATGCAGTTCAACAATTCAACTTCAACAAAAATGAAACCAATGAAACTGACAACTCCGCGCTTGATAAAATCAATCGGCAGGTCGCCGTCGAGGCTTGCTGTCTTTCTCGTCCCGCTGGTGCTCGTTTGCTTTGCGTTTTCGCCCATCGTGCAAGCCAAGCATCCGACGCCGACGCCAACGCCAACTCCGACTTCGACACGGCCCCCACGCCAACACCATCGCCAACAACGCCAACACCATCGCCAAGCCCAACGCCTCCCGGCGAAGACCGCGGCAATGGCAACAGCGCAGCCGAGAACGTGGACGCGCTTAACCCGGCCACGACCGGGGCGAACAACACTGCGCACGGTTGGTCTTCGCTCTTTAGCAACACCACCGGCAGCAACAACACGGCCAACGGTTTTGATGCGCTCTTAAGCAACACCACCGGCAACGGCAACACGGCCAACGGCTTTCGATGCGCTCTCAAGCAACACCACCGGCAGCCGTAACACGGCCAGCGGTACGCAGGCGCTCATTAACAACACCACCGGCAGCAGCAACACGGCCAACGGCGCGGCTGCGCTCGTTAGCAACACCACTGGCTCCGACAACACGGCCACCGGTTTTGATGCGCTCGTAAGCAACACCACCGGCAACGGCAACACGGCCAACGGTTTTGATGCGCTCTTAAACAACACCACCGCCGACTTCAACACAGCCACTGGCTATGCCGCACTCCAAAGCAACACCACTGGGTTCGAAAACACGGCCACCGGGTATGGGGCGCTCTTTTCCAACACTACCGGCAACAACAACACGGCTAATGGGAATCTGGCGCTCGAATTCAACACGACAGGCGACTTCAACACAGCCACTGGCGATGGCGCGCTCCAAAGCAACACCACCGGCGTCGATAACACAGCCATTGGTTTCAACGCGCTCCTTAGCAACACCACCGGCAGCTTCAACACGGCTAACGGGCATGTGGCGCTCCTTAACAACACCACTGGGTCCGAAAACACGGCCAACGGTCAGCAGGCGCTCGTATTGAACACCACCGGCCACGGCAACACGGCCAACGGTGCGTTTGCCCTCCTTAGCAACACCACCGGCAGCTTCAACACGGCCAACGGGCATGCTGCGCTCGAATTCAACAGCACGGGCGACGGCAACACGGCCAATGGCGAGTTTGCGCTCCTTAGCAACACCACCGGCAGCTACAACACGGCGATAGGCAACCAGGCGGATGTTGGAGCTCGCGACCTGACCAACGCCACGGCTATTGGGGCCGGTGCAGTTGTAGATGCCAGTAACAAAGTTCGCATCGGCAATACCGCCGTAACGGTCATCGAAGGCCAGGTCGCGTATACCTTTCCATCTGACCGGAATATGAAAGAAAACTTCCAGCCCGTGGACGGCGAGGAGGTGTTACGGAAGATTCGCCAGTTCAATCTCACGAGTTGGAACTATATCGGCCAGGACGCAAAGACGCTCCGCCATTACGGCCCCATGGCCCAGGATTTTTATGAAGCTTTCGGCCACGATGCAATCGGCGCGGCTGGTAAGCCGACGACCATCAACAGTGGAGACATGGCCGGGGTCATGATGATAGCAATCAAGGCGTTGGCGACCGAGAATGTCCAATTGAAGTCTGCTGTTGCGAACCAGGAAGCAGTCAACGCGGAGCAATGGAAGAGACTAGAAGCTCTTATTGCGCGTATGGAAGAGCAGGACAAAAAGATTCAAAAGGTGAGCGCACAGGTTGAAGCGAGCAAACCTGCGCCGCAAGTAGTCACCAATCCCTAAGCGGAGTGTTTCACGATCAGCCGTCACGCTTCACCGCGTGGCGGCTTTTTGTTTCACGTACTACAACTGCTTCAAATCGAGCGCGCGCTCGTGCGTCTGTGATGGTGCTGAAAAGCGTTATTGGTTTACATGGCTAACGCCAAACTTACGCGGACTCGATAAGCCCGCCTCGCCGGGTAAGAGGCTCGAAGCGCCGGAGTTGTCCTAAACAAAATATTCCTCTGGAGCTTCGAGCACCGATTACCAGTGAGGTGGAGCGCAAGCTTAAACAGCTCGTCACCCAATTCGGTGAGAAGCAAGTGCTCGACGCGTTAGGACCGCTCATTACGAAATGCAAATGGAATGACTGGCAGTGCGTTGCGAATGCGATCCGGCGCATAGCGCGCACAAATGGCGGATGAAAAGCTGACCGCGTTTATTGAACTGGAAACGGCGATTCACCAGTTCGCGGTGGATGCAATGTTGTAAACACTAGCAGACATGAAATAAACCTCGACAGACTGTTGCGCACCATCTAAAAGCCTCCTCGATTACGTCATCCAACATTTCAACTTATCTTCAGCACGGCTGAATAAGCCGCAGGGGCTGGATTTTCGCTGAGACACCGTTTAGCGCAATCCCCCAGCTCCAAATGAATCCCCCGAGTCAGCCGAAGTGAGCCGCTGTTCAAAAGCGCCTCGTGAAATGTTCCTAGTTCCGCTCGGAACTGATTGCAGTTAATGCAGTTCAACAATCCAGCCTCAACAAAAAATGAAAACAAAAACCACATCCAATCCGGCCCGCTGTCGCGTGCCCTTTTCACGTCTTTCCTCGTCATCGTCGCCGCCGGTTTGTCAGTCGGTACTGCTTGACAGCTCATGCCCAAGAAAACGACCTATTTGCGTCCGTTAATATTGCTGCACGTGCAACGTGAATGATGCAGTTCAATCTTCCGATACGATCCGCTGACCGCCCCCAAGCATCTTCGCTTCCAATCTTCGCGCCCCGCGGCTGGCCTTCGACAGCGCCGGCAATCTTTTCGTGGCCACCAACAGCCCCGATGACTCATGTAACGCTCAGGAACAATTTTCAAAATCACTCCGACGCCTGATAGCACTTTCGCTACTGGTTTCCGTAGCCTTTGTTCAAGACTCGCTGCAGACAGTGTTGCAGTCTCTTTCTTACGAGCCAAGCTTCTTCTAACACCGAACCAAGTAATGTTACAAATACACCTAACGGAACACTAAGTCCGTTCGCACAGTTTCGTATGCAGGTTGGGTCGCTATTGACATTAACGATAATGTCTACGTAGCCACTTCGTGCTGCGCTTATCAGCCGACGCCATATTATTAGATTTGCCCCAGATGAACTCCGACAGTGTCCCTTATGCAGACCATGCAGAATTCCCATCTACAGAAGTAGTCTCAAGTCGTCCTATTGTATGCTTTCACTCATCTGGTAACCTCTTTGTGAGCACTGGAACGCTAACGGTAATGGTGATATTTACAAATTTCCTTCGCCACCGGCAACAACAACATCGCATTGGGTTCGTCCGCCGGCGCTGATCTCACCACGGGCGACTACAACATTGATATTGGCAACCTCGGTGTCGCTGCGAAGCTAATACCATCCGCATCGGCGACCAAGCGAACCAGATGGCAACTTTCATCGCCGGTATAAACGGAGTCGATAAGAGCAACGGTAGTCCGGTGTTCATTGATGCGAACGGCCAACTCGGCACTGGCACTGCGTTACAAGGCCCTCCTGGTCCACAAGGCAGTCCTGGCCCACAAGGTCCAGCTGGGCCTCAAGGTGCACCGGGGCTGCAGGTCCAGCTTGGAGGACGTGCAGGCCCAGTTCCCAACCCGGGGCCGACTCCTGGTCCGACGACCAACACGGCCTACGCAAGCGTGTCGTCACTCAGTCCGTTTGTGATGGCCCAGTTGATACTCAAGGCGCAAGTCCAACAGCTGTCAATACTGGTGCAACAAGTGTGTTTAACGTTAGCCGTGTTGTTCTGTAAGTTTACTTTGACCCGCGACGGTGCTGCGACGTGCGCATTGCCGGCTGCAACTATCACTCTGACCAGAACGTCAGGTGATGCGACTGGAGCCATCGAGGAGTCCGTTTACACCGCCTCCTCCGAGTCGGCTACACCTTGAAAGGTTATAGCTGTCGCTAGCGTCTACAATCCCAAGCGCAGTGCACTCGCAGTCGACTACCTACGTGCCGACGTCAAGATCAACGTACTATCGTAGACAACGCTATCTTCCGCTTAAATATGCCTTCTGCTGTTGCCCACAAACAGCAGCATCTTCACAATCAGCCGTCACGCTTCACCGCGTGGCGGCTTTTTGTTTCGCTTGCTCACGGCTCTTTGAAATCGCCGCGTGCGCGTGTGTTTCATTCCACGTTGCCGGCTGCATCGTAAACGCAAATACATAATTGTGTGAGCAACTGCGAAACTTGTTTAATCGCAGCTATGTAGTAACAGCATCTTCACCACAACAGCAGCCACGCTTCCGTCTTCCCAACAATCACAGCAAAGTCCCGGCGGCTGCGTGAAGTCTGATTGTGTGCAGGTCATTCTTGCGACGCTCTGCTCCACATCTGCTCATTATTTTTTTTTAATTTATTTTTTTTTTATTTTTTTTTTAATTTTTTTTTATTATTAAAATATTATAATTATTTATTTACATAATGAGGCCGCGTGAATGTATTGTCGGAAATCATCGCCGACAATCTCAGCAAAGCCGGATTTAGTTGGGGCTACGTTTCAGCGATTGATTCCAGCGGGCGAACGATCTGGATTGTTGACGCACATCGTGACGGAAAACGTTTTATCGTCCGCGCGCTCAAGGCGCGTTTTGAAGCGATGATAAGCTGACCGCGTTTTTGGAACTGGATACGGCGATTCACGGGTTCGCGGTAACGGTTAGCCAGGAGAGTGTTTTCAATGATCGCAAGACCCGGCTTCGCCAACGGCGAAGTGCACGGGATGTAGCCTGCAAAAGCTACGGGCGCGGTGGCGGAATGGGGCGAGGTCTCGGTGTCGGTGTACATCTGCCCGTGCATGCGGTTGGCGTAGGCGTTGGGGTAGGAGTCGCTGTGGCAGTTGCAGTGGCAGTCGCTGTTGGCGTTGATGTTGCGGTTGCTGTTGCGGTCGGAGTCCACGTCGGAGCAACGGTAGGTGTATACTCAATAACACAAACGCGGAGTGAGAAAACTTGGTCAGGCGATACTTGGTCCGGCATGCATGCGTTCTTTCGGTTCCAAGTCACGCAGCCGGTGCCATAGCCGTCTCCCGGATTCTGCCATGCAGCACCGTAGTTAGTTGAAACATTGCGGTTGTGCCAGAACCACTGGCCATTTGGATTGAAATTCTGCACAGCCTGCACAGAGATCCAATAGGGTCCCGAATCGAGGATGCCGGAGGTCAAGTGGATCGTAAAGTCAGGGGGAGTTCCCGTGTAAGGTTGATTAAGCAGTGCCTGAATCAGCTCGCCGGGTAGGTGGCCCGGTGCGTCCCGGTAAAGGTAAACGTTGAACGACGACGCGGGACCGCCTCCTTGGGAATATTCACCCATCACACGGACTTCCGTGATGTAAAAGACGTGGAGAGGGTCCAGAACCACGACGAAGTCGTCAGCCGCCTGGTCGTCGAACGCGGCCATCGCCGGCTCGAACTGTTGCGAGCCGATACCGAGAGGCGGTTCCGTTGCCGCGTTGTCGTATTGGCTAAGGGTCGTGCAGTTGGGAGCCTGCAGCGTGTTTCCGCCGCCACTACTTCCGGTGACGTATCGCTGCCCGAGCGCGAAATGGACCGCGCAGGCGGCCAGAAGCAGAAGCACGTAAAACGCACCTCGAATAAGATGCCCTTTAATGGTGAAGTTGATGCGCTCTTTCACTTTGCTTTGCGCCATGGCGGAGCAAGCCGCTTTTACTCCAAGCGCGTCAAGGAAGTCGAGACTTTTCGTTCAAAAAACTTCACCACTCTCTGAAATCGCCCTTGTGTTCGTGTGTCTCGATCACGTTGCCCGCATCATCGTAAACGCAAATCACAGCACCATGTGAGCGGCTGTACTGGCCCGCGTAGCCTATCGCATTACTAACAGCCTTCGTTCCACCATACCACAGCCGACCGAATGGCAGCGCGTCGCTGATTAGATCAAACCCGCGCCGGTCCTTACGTGGTCGCACTTCGTAAACGTGTTGTGAGCTGATCACTGCGTCCAGTCAGCAGTTGGCTCCGAGTTCCAGATATCCACCGCGCAGCGCCATTCCCCGTCGGTTCCTCGTTGCCAGATCGTGACCGCACGTCCCTTGGTTGTAACAGGCTTACCAGTTTGGTCCTCCATCGTCACAGCATTATTGCCTAACAGATAAGCAAACTGTCCATCGGGTGAAAGGACAGCCTCGTCAGTGGACCAAGTGATCCGAAATCCGGGAACTTGCAGACTGCTCTCGACGTACTGACGCAAGGCGGCTTTGCCAATAATCGCTGGAAGAGCAGGTGGCAGAACGACGGCATCGTCGGTCCAAAACGAAAGGATACGTTCAATGTCGCGGCCTTCCGAAGCAACGAGAACCCATTCCGCGTCACGCCGGAGTAGGCGTGTTCTTTCCGCGTCGATGTCAGATTTCTCACTCACGGTTCAATCAACGTAAGAACTTCTCTTAACCTCACGAAAATTAGATTGCATCTTGCAGTCTATTGCCTGCCATTGCGAGCGGAAAGGATTGAAAGGCTGCACGGCGAGAATTGTGCCGAATCATTCGGCATTTAGGAAGCGGAATCGTTTTGGAGTGTCACACGTACGAGACCGTCAGAACGCTTGGAGTCCCGCAGTCGCTATCTTGACGAGACCGCCGCCTCCGGGCGCAGTCCTGCGTCAACGTCGCTGCAAACCGGAGCATGTCGCGAGTTGTTCACGACCTAGAAAAGTCATTGTCACTGCTATGTGATACTGGCATTCTTTTTTGGAGAAAATGTGAGATAACGTGGTTAAGTGGCGCGCTGAATGCGAATCTACCTATGAAAACGGCTGTCAGAGCGACTCACGCATGGCAACATGGTTCGATCCGAAGAAAAAGGAAAAACGGTCCACAACTCGGTGTAAACGAGACGCTCTACCACTGAGCTAACCGCCCGCCTTCGCCGAGGCTACGGCGTGGCAAGCCCCGAATCGAAGAGAGTGATAAGTGATGAGTGAATCGTGATCAGTCAAACGAACATTTCATCTTGAATGACGCCGGCGTATGACGGAACGCTTGTTATCGAAAAACCGAATCGTCAGCTGGCATAAACGCGATCTGGCCCCGTGGCGCTCGGAGTGATAAATGTGCTTTCGCTGCCGTAGGTCGTGCCGCTGCTGTTCTTCGCCACGATCTGGACATGATACGTCGTGCTGGCAGTCAAGCCGCTGATGTTGCTATCCGCCGTTCTGATAAGTGTTGCCGCTTTTCCGTCTTCCTAGTTTCCGTAGGCGACGAGGGTGCTTGCGGTTGGTACAATCAAAAGGCCATCTCCCGCTCCGAAACCCGTCACCAAACCACCCTCATGAGGAGTTGGAATCGAGTCACCAACCTGAGTGCTCCAGATCAGTTGCCCGCTCGCGTTGAGGCCATAAAGCATGCCGAACCTGCTGCCAATGTAAATTGTCTGGTTTAGAACCAGGGGCGCCGACTGAAGAGCGCGATCTCCAACAAAGCTCCACGCCGTCTCCCCAGTCGAGTTAACTGCAACAAGAGTGCCGTTCTGTGGGAGCAAAGTGAGATTTCCAATGAATCCAGGTGGCGTATCCGAATCGAATAGGCCGATCCTGTGCCCATTGTTGACATCCAGCACAATGCCATTTGTCTGGCCGCAATAAGAATCGCGGGCATACAGCCCGCCCGCATGTAACACCGGCGTCGACGCACCGCCTCCGCTGCAACACTCGAAATGCCACAGTTGCTGACCGGTGGCGGCGTTAAAAGCAAACGCATTTGGGCACGCATCAGAAACAAAAACACGTCCTGAACTAACGACCGGTGAGGTGTCACCAACATTTACCGGCATCGTCAAAAGCACGGCTCCATTGGTCTCATCAAGGGCATAAAGGTCCCCTCCGAATTCTCCGTTGCCACATACGTAAACACGTCCATTCACGGCAACCGGGGCAGCACTAACAATGGCAGTTGGATATGGGAGAAGAACGCTCCAAAGCAAAGTTCCAGTAGCAGCGTCAAAGGCCTTTACCACCGCGTCAAAGTTTACCACGAAGACTTTGCCGGAATCGTACGCAGCATTGGCAAAACCAAACAGTCCGTCAACATTCGCTGACCAGATTGTGCTTCCTGTGTGTGCATCGAGCGCCATGAGTCTTTCAATCCCATTTGGGCCTGTTGTGGTTGTTGTGACAAACACCCGACCCTCCGCGATCAAAGGATAGGAGATAAGGCTCACGCCGCTGCCGCTAAAGTTGCGCCTCCATTTCACCGTCAAAGGAGGCACCAATGGGCTGGCAGGATCAGATCCATCATGAACAACATTATTTTGAAATGCTACCGACTCGTCCTTCCGGAATGTGGCAAACGACTTGTCGCTACCGAAAACAGTCCCGGCACTGTTGGTCGCCACCATGCGAAAGTGGTACGTGCTGCTCGCAGCTAAGCCGCTGACACTGGCAGCCACATTCTGATACGTGTTCCCGCTCCTGGTCTGATTCGCCGTGGTGGACCCGTAGCTGGTCGTCGCGCCATACTGGAAGTAAACCGTAGTGGCCAGCCCATGCGGATTGAGTGAGCCATGAAGCGTGGCCGAGAAACTCCCGAGGTTAGTTGCCGGATTTGTCGTAGCAATTGGAGGCCCGGTGGCTGTGAGTGTAGTGAACATTCCGTCGTTGCCAAAGACGGTGCCGCCGCCGTTATGGGCTACAATCCTAAAGTGATAAGTGTGGCTCGCACTCAAGCCGCTGATGTTAGCGCTGATAGCCCGGACCGCGTTCCCATTCTGAGTCTGGATAGGCGTGGTGTGCCCGTAGCTGGTCGTTAGGCCCCACTGGAAATTAACCATTGTGGTGGACCCACGTGGATTGAGTGACCCATTGAGTGTAGCAGAGAAACTTGCGACATTCGTGGCGGGGCGGGTTATGGCAACTGGGGCGGGAGTTGCGGTGGGCGTCGCCGTCGGTGTGTGGGTAGGTGTCGGTGTGGGTGTAGGCGTTGGAGGAGCCTGGCGCAGTATCTCCCGCCAGTATCGACTAGACCCCCCATCGTCTGACCGCCCCAGACGATCATTTGGCTGCCTGTCCAGACTGCTGTGTGAGAGTCTCGGCCAGCGGGCGCGCCGGTAGTGCTGATGGCTGTCCAACTATCCGTCCCGGGATTAAATCTGCCGCCGGTGTTTGCATAGCTGCCATTGTTTAGCCCGCCCCATATGATCATTTCGCTGCCAGTCCAGACTGTCGTGTGGAAGTATCGGCGAGCGGGCGCGCCGGTCGTGGGGGTGGCTGTCCAACTGTCGATGCTGGGATTGTATCGGCCGCCGGTGTTCAAAAAAGAGCCGTCGGCATCAGAGCCGCCCCAGATGATCATTTGGTTGCCGGTCCACTCTGCTGTATGAAACCACCGGCCAACGGGGGCGTTGGTGGTGCTGATGGCTGTCCAACTGTTTGTCCCGGGATTGTATCTCCCGCCGGTATTCCAGTAGTTGTAATTATCAGTTCCGCCCCAGATGATCATTTCGTTGCCGGTCCACACTGCCGTGTGAAACCCACGCACAGCGGGGATGTTGAAAGTGCTTGTAGCTGTCCAACTATTCGTCACCGGATTGTATCTCCCGCCGCTGTTCAAATAGCCCCCGTTGTTTCCGCCCCAGACAATCATGACGTGACCGGTCCAGACTGCGGTGTGCCAATACCGGCCATCAGGCGCATTCATGGTGCTGGTGGACCTCCAACTATTTGTGCTGGGATTGTATCTCCCGCCGGTGTTAAGAGGGGTCAAACCTCCGCCCCAGATAATCATTTCAGTGCCGGTCCAGACCGCCGTGTGATCAGTTCGGGCATGCGGCGCGTTGATGGTGCTGGTGGCCGCCCAACTGTCAGTGGTGGGATTGTATCTGCCGCCGGTGTTTAACACCGGGCCCGGGCCGCTACCCCAGCCGCCCCAGACGATCATTTCACTACCGGTCCACACTGCTGTGTGATGTTCCCGGGCGGCGGGCGCGCCAGCGGTGCTGGTCGCTGTCCACGTATTGTTCGTGCAGTTAACCGACGGACTCCAGCTGTCTGACTGACCCGATATCGCAGGAAGCGTGTAATCCGCGCTCACGGTTGCCATTGTCACCGGCACTTGCGTTTGGGTTTTAGCGACCCGGGGTTGCGATGGCTGTTCTCGCCACGCGATTTTCGCCACGTTCACGCGGTCTTCGTTGTCCAACTCCGTGACTAACCGTTCGGTCAGCACCGGTCTCGCCACACATTCAGCGATTACGAACGGATCGTTTCCCAGAGCGTCAAAGAGTTCGCGCAGCACTCCGGGCTGCTTCGTGTGACTGGCAATGCGCTCCATCTCGGCTTGGAGTTGATCGGGAGTGATTGGCCTTTGCCAGTAATCCTCCAGCGCTCGCGAGTTGCGCAGATAATCTTCCACCTTCTTCTCGATCTGCGTCTGCGACATCAGCTTCTCCAGCGACGGCTTGGGAATAGTATTCGCCTGCGGCCAGATGCGATGCTGCCAATAAACTTCTTCCATTGCCCGCTGATAAGCTACGCGCTGTGCAAATGTAAGCGATCGCTGTTCACTTTTCGCCGGTGCCTTGAGAGGGAAGAAAGCCAGCAGTATCGCTGCCACAAGTAAAAGCAGGTAAAACGAGCCTCGAATAACCTGCGCTCTAACGGTGGGGCTACTGCGTCTCTTCATAACCCGGCTTTGCGAGCACCGAGCTTCTGGAATGGCAAGAAAATGTCGAGCCTTTTCTCAAGGAACTCGTGACCGGTCCACGTCAGGTTGTGAATGTGTGAGTGGCCTGGCCCGCCGCTGGTGATCTCCTCGCTGATGCGTCCCTCGATTAAACCAGCATCAATCATGATTCGCACGTGGTATGTCTCAACCAGATCGTTGATGCTCACCCCACCGTCGGCCGCTTCCGCTCGCAGTAACCGTTTTCGGACGATCTCAATGTCGCGTTTCATTGGTCTAGCGTGGTGAGAAGCCCCTACGTAGCTGAGCCACCGCTGGCTGGGTCGAGAACTGCTTCATACAATCAAATGTGGGCGGTTTATATCACTTTGTCGTTGCCGTGTGGAGCACCAAAAGACAGAATCCTCGCACCATGAACCCCCAGAAAGCGACCAGCGTAATCCTAGCGACGTTATTTGTATCAATCGCACTTGCTGAGGACTTCAAAACTATTAGCGGGAAGATATACAAAGACGCCACGATCAGCCATGTAGAAGCAGACGGGATCGTGCTTAGAACAAAAACCGGAATTTCAAAAGTCTATTTCGTTGAACTTCCTAAAGACGTTCAGGAACGGTTTCATTACGGTTCTGCGGCGCCAACTGGAAAGGCAGTCACGCAACGGATCGACAACGCCGAAAGCGCCACTCTCCCCACGGTCGTCGATGGCACGACTGCCGCGATAAGTTTGCGCAACGAGTTTCAAAAGAGCTCGAGGAGCGAGACGCGATATTACAGGGGAAACACACGCCCGGCCCGGCAGAGACGGCGATCTTGCGTGAGTTTACTTTCCATAAAGTCTTCTTGGCTGTGACTGCTATCATTGCCGCCGTGCTGTTCGCTGTCGTTTGGGGTCGTGTTAAATAACAAGCAATGACGCGAACAAAGATCATGAAATATTGGGAAATCATCGCTGACAATCTCCGCAAAGCCGGATGGACGTTTGGGCTGCGTCTCAGCGGTTGATTCCGAAGGCCGAAGAATGTGGATTGTTGACGCTCATGGCTACTGAATCCTGCATCACGACAAGGTCAGAAATGATATCGGCTTATCTCTCACGAAATCGATAGCGCCTTTCGTGAAGCCGCCTCGCAAAACGATCTTTTACAGCGGGTTGCGAGTATTAACGCAATTCCCCAAGCAACTGTGATATGCGTCGTTACATATTTTTAGGCCGCGGACTGGATCGACAGACTTCTTAGCTGAGTCACTACATTGGACATATTTTTCCCGGCAGAGGGTTTGGCAGTCCAAGCCTTGTGCTAGTGCCTGCCAAAAAAGACCCAACCCCAGGAAAATTAGAATTGCGCCCGTTATTTTTCTCTTCATTGATTTTTTATCTCCTTCGGAAAAGCCGGTGAATCGCGTTTCTAACACGTTGCCAGGCCGCACCATAAACACGAACCACAGCTTAAGCTCTAGGTCGTCAACTTTGTTTCGAATACCGGCTCGAGGTTGATCGTATAGCAGCGGCAAATTGACACGCATACGGATGCAATGCGGCAATTTGTTTCAATCGGCGACATCGACAATCTCAGCAAAGCCGAACGGAGTTGGGGCTGCGTCTTAGCGATTGATTCTGACAGGCGAACGATCTGGAATGCAGCGGGACGTCGGGACGATGGTCGTTGCTTATCGTGCAAGCGGATAACAAGCTGACTGCTTATCTGGAATCGGAAAGGGCGGTTTGTATCCACCTATTAAGCGAACAATGTTTACCAATCGTCGCGAGGGCGGAAATCACTTCCGAACCAGATGAAAACTCATGCGTGGTTCCATGTTTTGCTGAGTAACCAGATTAAAGCCGGCCACGAGACCGCGTGGATGAGAACCAAAATCTGTGCGTCGTTCATCCTTCTCCCTTCCTTACCTCCTTTCGAATTTGCACCGTGGTTTGCGCGCCTCCTGCGCGAGACATTCGCCGAGAAGCCGAATGACGCCTGATCACTCAAAGCCGTCTGGAGTTGGGCTTCCGTCTCAGCAATTGATTCCAGCGGGTCTGAATTGTCGCGGACCTTTATCCACCGTTTCATATCCCGATGGAAAATTTTCGGCGTGCTTTGAGCGCAAGTGGGATCAGGCGCTTTTCTCAATTTACCCAGCGTTGAGCATCTCAGATCGAGTCAGGATAATGTGAGAAAATCATCTGGGAATCGGTGTCAAGGAGACACTCTACCACTGAGCTAACCGCCTGTTTTGGGGAGTGTGAAGTCATGAGTGAACGGTGATACGTCAAGCGAGGCATTTCTGTTTCTTCGGTTTTACTGCCGCGAGCCCTCACTCTCTGTGTCCTGAAAATCTGTGATTAGCCACTTCCCGTTGGTTTTAACCATCTTTATCGTGGTGATTTCTTTCAGAACTGGAACGGCCTTTCCAGCGGGAGGACTCCCACCGGTCACATTCCACGCAGCATGGACAACTGCCACATCGGGTGTTGAAAAACTAACTTCTGCACCGGTAAGCCTCCGAACAGCGGTCTTTAATCTGTTATGAAACAATTGCGCCTGCTGCTGGACAACCTCCTGCACTCCTTTCCAGTGAACACCGGCCATGTCTACGTACTCGCAGTTTTCGTCGAATAGGCGACCGACAGCGGCCGTGTCATGGCCATTCCAGGAAACGGTGTATTCGGCGAGAATATTGCGCACCACACTTTCATCATTTTCGTAGTTCGTGGCGCTGTAATAGCCGCCATAGTAAAGCAGAGGCGGGTAGCTGTATCCGTAACCATAGCTATAGTTACCATACCCGTATCCGTAGCCGGAGTAGTAGGACGGATAAGAGTAGTAGGACGGATAGGAATACTCAGAATATTCGTAGGGTCCGTGTGGGTAGTAGCCCGAGTTCCAGCCCCACAAAGAACCCGACAACCATGGAAAGCCGAAGTTGCCGATAAAGATGATTTTATTGAAACGGTGGAAGCGACGAAACCGATCGTGTCGATGAAAGTCGCCGTGGTTGAAACCGTTAAAGCGGCGAAGGCCCAAGGGTGAATTCACTATTGGAGGGCGGTGCATCGGCATTCGGGCCATCGAAGGTGGCGTGAAAGCGCCGCGCATTCCGATCCGGGACGCCGAATTGCCGTGTCCCCTCATCTGCGCTGTCGCAGTTGAGGCTGCGAAAACACCTGCTAGCACGCAACCAAGGAGAACGAATTTTCTCCAGTTCATAGCGTACAGGTTTCTAAAGATTGAAATCCGGGGATTCGAAAGTTGCGACACTGGAAAATCTAAGAGGCACCAAACGCGTTATCTTTAGTCGCTGTGAAAATTACGGCGCTTGGGCCATAGAATCAAATCCAACCCACGATACGTGCACATTGTTGTGGCTAAACACGACGCTCAAGTTCGCCATGTAAATTTCGTCACGCCCTGGCTCCGGAGGGACAAATCGTGCGCAAATTCTGCCGATGAAAAGCTAACCGCGTTTATTGAACTTGAATTGGCAATTCAGCTTCCGACGAATGCCTCGACAAGCTGGCGAGAATCTTCCGGAGGCTATCCCAACTTTACCACTGCTGCGGGGGACTACGCTCTTTCAGGCTCTCACCTTGGCCTCGGGAACAAGGCAGCACCCGAAACAGTGCTGAATAATAATTAGATCTCGCGTCCGTAATTCGAGGTTTACGTCGTACGTCGCTAAGTCTTTTGCTTGGGCAATTCGCGGCGCGCGTGGCCGACAAAAATTTGGCGCGGGCGGGTGATCTTTTGCTCCGGGTCGGTGATCATCTCCTGCCATTGCGCCAGCCAGCCAACGGTGCGCGGAATGGCGAACATGACCGGAAACATTGTCGTCGGCAAACCCATGGCCTGATAGATGATGCCGGAATAAAAATCGACGTTCGGGTAAAGTTTGCGCGAGATGAAATATTCGTCCTCCAACGCGATGCGTTCGAGCTCGAGCGCGATGTCGAGCAAACGATTGCGTCCGGTCATTTCGAATACTTCGTCTGCCACGCGTTTGATGATGCGTGCGCGCGGATCATAATTTTTGTAAACGCGGTGACCGAAACCCATCAGCTTGCCTTCCCCGTTTTTAACGCGTTGGATGAATTCGGGTATGTTGCGCGTGTCCTCAATGCGAGAGAGCATCTTGAGCACTTGTTCATTCGCACCGCCGTGGAGAGGGCCGTAAAGCGCGGCTGCCGCTCCAGCCATCGCGCTGTAGGGATCAACGCAGCTTGAACCGATCGCGCGCATCGCATTGGTGCTGCAATTCTGTTCGTGGTCCGCGTGCAGGATGAAAAGCACGTCGAGCGCGCGTTCGAGCGCCGGGTTCGGCGTGTACTTGGCGTCGGTCATCTTGAACATCATGTTCAAAAAGTTGCCGGTGTAGCTCAGGTCGTTATGGGGATAGATATAACGCAAGCCACGATTGTGGCGATAAGTGTAGGCGGCGATCGTCGGCACCTTGGCGATGAGTCGTTTGATCTGCGCCAGCCGATTGTCCGCGTCACTGACCTTGTTAGCGTCGGGATAAAAGGTTGAAAGCGCAGCGACAGTGCTGATGAACATTCCCATGGGATGCGCGTCGTAGCGGAACGCCTGCATCAGCGTCTTGATGTTCTCGTGGACGAATGTGTGATGCGTGATGTCGTAGCTCCACGCCGCCAACTGTTCCTCGTTAGGCAACTCGCCAAAAAGAATCAGGTATGCGACTTCCAAAAAGTTGGATCTCTCCGCGAGTTGTTCGACCGGGTACCCGCGGTATTCGAGGATTCCCTTGTCGCCGTCAATGAAGGTGATCGCGCTTTTAGTGGACGCGGTGTTCATTAACGCGGGGTCGTAGGTCATCAGCCCGAAGTCGTCTTCATCCGTTTTCATCTGGCGCAAATCCATCGCGCGCACAGTCCCATTCTCGATTGGCAACGTGTACGATTTGCCCGTGCGATCGTCCGTAATCGTTAAGCGTTGTTCAGACATTTGCGTTTTGCTGTCGATTTGAATCAATACTGCTGAATTCAATAGCCGCAATTGCCATAGTTCCAATTCATCCGCCACTTAGTGCTTATCGGGATTGCTCACTTGGTTTTAATAAAACTGATGTCTCCGCTGCGTTCGAGTCGTGCGACTTGTATTTGTGATAGCTCCTCAGTGTTCGCATCGAGGCGCATATCTTCTTCCAGATCATGTTTAGAAATGTGTTCCCAGAACATGTTTTTCAGCTGCAATCTACCATCCCGCACGAGCACCACTGGTTCTCCCTTAACCAGCATTCCAAAAAAATGTGAATAGTACGCCGCAACACCGAAGAGCCGATGCAGGACCACCAGAACGAATCCAGTGCCCAGGGTTGGAAAAAAGGCTTCCGATCCATTAATGGCGCGTGCCAGCATCGAGCCGATGATAACCACAAAAACAGCATCGAATGCGGTTTTCTCGGCGAGCGAACGTTTGCTGCCGAGTCTCATCATGATCAGAGTCGCGATGAAAACAATTACCCCGCGGATTGAAACTTGCAGGAATGTTAACGCTCTGGGTTCAGTGCCGATTCCAAGCAACGTGTGAAGCAATTGTGAGAACGTGTTCATATCTGAACGTTCCCATTACCAGGCAAGACTTCCAACCGCGCATGTTAACTTGCGAAGTAATAGAATCCGATCGGTCACCGAAATGCGTTTCGTTCAATCGAAGAGCTCACCTGGAGGATCTATGGCACAAGGAAGCAAAAAGAAGTACACGTCCAAGCAAAAGCGGAAAGCCCATGACATCGAGAAGGGTTATAAAAAGCGCGGCGTAAGCAGCAAAGAAGCGGAAAGTCGCGCGTGGGCGACAGTAAATAAATCAGATAAGGGCGGCCGGAAAAAAGGTGGCGGAGGTCGTGGCAAAAAGCGAAGCACATCAAGTTCCCGCAAGGGCGGAAGAAAAGGCGGCCGGAAATAAGTTGCTGATAATCGGAGAAACGCTGCATTAACAGGCCACGGGCCTACACCCAATGGCGGCACCATAGTTACGGCTGAGCGAGCTAGGCGTCGGTCTTTGTTCGACTGACCTGTTCGGTAGGGAATGCGAACCTCCGCGCGCCGCAAGTCACGCCCGCATCTCAGCGCCGGCGCTTCCGCGTCCGCGCTGCTTTCTTCGCGGCGGCCGACCGCGCGCGTGCCGAGCGTTGCCCTGCGACCCGTTTCGCGTGTCTGGACAATGCCTGCTTTGATGCTGAGCGACGGCTCTCGCGCTTGAGCGCTCGTTTCGTCGCGCGGGAGCGTTTTACAGACGGCTTTGTGCGTCGTCCCGCCCGACCCTTGGCGAGATCGCGCTTTGCCTGGCGCTTTGTTTCCTGCTTGCCGCGCTTTGGAGGGGGCAATTTTACTCCCGCTCGCCGCGCCTTAGACAGACCAATGGCAATTGCTTGCTCCGGCGATCGGGCGCCATGTTCGCCTTCCCGGATGTGTTCCATTTCTTCGCGCACAAACTCGCCCGCCTGAGTGGAAGGTGACTTGCCTTCGCGTTCGTCTTCGCGCGCGCGTTCAATTACTTCTTCTTCTGGCATAACAAAAAAACTACGCCTTTAGCCACGCCTTTGGACGTAACAAATAACGGTGGGGGCTCGAGAGCAGAGACGCAGGCAGTCTAAAAGAAGATTTGTGGGCGCCGCACCGTCATCGAATCCGTGATTTGAAAGCACGCAAATGCCTACTTTCGCTTCTTCGTCTGATTTTTGATCAGGCGCTCCGCCACGGCTGGTCCCTTGCGCCCTGTTGGCTTGAATTTTTTGCCGCGCGCATCGTTGTAAGAAACAAAGAAGTGTTCAATCTCGTCTAGTAACTTTGAATCCAGTTTCTCCAGCGATTTCAACGTTCCATTAGTGTGTGATTCTGCGGCGACTGCGATCAGACGATCATTGCGTTCGGTTTTGCTGTCCTGAGTTTGCTCTGCTTCGATAACGCCGAGGAGCCGCGTTTCGATGAGGCATCCGATAAATACGGGCTCGTCCATCAGCACAAGGACATCGAGAGGGTCGCCGTCTTCAGCGATCGTGCCCGGGACCGATCCGAAGTCGAATGGAAAGACACTGCCATGAGGCAAAACGGCTTTCAGTTTGTAAGCATCAATCTTGAAATCGAATGCATATTTGTTCCGGCTGCCTTTCGGAGTGTCGATGACGACGTTTAGATTTCCCGATTTGCGATCAAAGGGTTTTAACTTGGTCAATAAGGTCATATTGCCTAACGAGCATCATCCTTTACGACGGTGATGCGCTTATGGTTTAAGAACCACCTTGATGCACCCGTCCTCCTTGTCCCGAAACTTTTTGTAGAGTTCAGGCCCTTCTTCCAACGGACGTTTGTGAGTAATCACGAATGAAGGGTCGATTTCGCCCGAGTCGATTTTAGCCAGCAGTTTCTGAGTGTAGCGTTTCATGTGCGTCTGGCCGGTTTTCATCGTTAGGCCTTTGTTCATGAACGCACCGAAAGGAATCTTGTCAGTAACGCCGATATAAACCCCGGGCACAGAGATCGTGCCGCCCTTGCGGCAACACCAAATGGCCTCGCGCAAAACATGCGCGCGATCAGTCGCCAGAAAGACGGAGGCTTTTGTTTTGTCCAAAAGGGCATCGAACGAGCCAGTGGCATGTGCTTCGGCGCCAACGGCGTCGATGCAGCGGTCGGCGCCACGGCCATCGGTCATCTCCTGGATTCGTTCGTAAACAGTGGCATCGCTTTTTTCGAAGTTGATTGTCTCGGCCCGCCCATGTTTCCGCGCCATTTCCAGGCGTTCCGGAACTCGGTCGATAGCAATGACACGACCCGCGCCGAACATCCACGCGCTTTGGATGCAGAATTGGCCGACGGGCCCGCAACCCCAGACCGCGACCGTGTCGCCAGCTTCGATCTCTGCGTTTTCCGCAGCCATGTAACCGGTTGGAAAAATGTCGGATAAGAAAAGCACCTGTTCATCGGTTAACGAGTCGTTTTCCACCTTGAATGGGCTAACATCCGCGTACGGCACGCGTAGATACTCGGCCTGACCGCCGGGATAATGTCCTGTAAGATGGGAATAGCCGTAGAGACCGGCCGGAGCGTGTCCCATAAGTTTTTCTGCCTTTTCCTTGTCGCGATTCGTGCGGTCGCAACAGGACCAGAGCTCTTTTTTGCAAAAGAAACATTCGCCACAACAGATGGTGAAGGGGACCACTACACGGTCACCCTTTTGAAATTTTGTAATCGCGCTTCCAACCTCCACCACTTCGCCCATCGGTTCGTGGCCCAGGATGTCGCCTTTCTCCATCGCCGGCATGTAATGATCGTAAAGATGCAGGTCCGACCCGCAGATGGCGGTGGATGTGATCCTGACAATGATGTCGCGCGGGTCTTCGATGACTGGATCTGGAACCGTGTCGCAACGCACATCACTCTTGCCGTGCCAAACTAATGCCCTCATAAATTCGCCCTCCTGGTGATTGAAATTCTCTTCAAGTGATCGCTCATCACAGCGCGACCGGACGTGTCATGTTTAGAGTGGCGAAGGGTTAAAACTTTTGCGTTAAAATAACACGTCTGCGTGTGTGATGAGGGGCGAACAATTTCTGTTATGAGATCACACGATGGAGAAATTAATACGGGCCGATCGCTTGCTGTCGTTACCGGCGCATCGAGCGGGATTGGATTTTATTTGGCAAAAGAATGCGCCGAAAACGGCTACGATCTTTTGATCGCGGCCGACTCTACAGAACTTGAAGAGGCAGCGGACAAACTGCGCTCATTCGGCGTAGACGTTCACGCCATTGAAGCAGATCTGGCGACCACTGAAGGAGTCGACGAGCTTTACCAAGCGGCGAATGGTCGGCCCGTGGATGTTCTCATGGCAAACGCTGGCCATGGTTTAGGTCACGCCTTTCTTGATCAAGAGTTTGAAGAAGCGCGTCATGTAATCGATACGAATGTGACAGGGACAGTTTATCTCGTTCACAAGATCGGACGCGACATGCGCACTCGCGGCAGAGGAAGAATTTTATTTACCGGTTCCATCGCTGGATTCATGCCCGGCACATATCAGGCTGTTTATAACGCAACAAAATCCTTCATCGATTCGTTTTCATTTGCCTTACGTGCTGAACTGAAGGATTCGGGCGTTACCGTTACTTGCTTGATGCCGGGGGCTACAGACACTGACTTTTTTGAGAGAGCAGATATGCTCGATACCAAGGTTGGGGCAGGGAAAAAGGATGATCCAGCGGACGTGGCGAAGGCAGGATTCAAGGCGATGATGGACGGAAAAGGCGATGTTGTTACGGGCCTCAAGAACAAGCTGTCGACAATGGCGGCGGCGGTCACGCCTTCGGGTATGCTGGCGGAAGAGCACCGCAAAATGGCTGAGCCCGGTAGCGCAAAGAAATGACCTAGTAGTCCGGCACAGGGAGCGTTTCTAGAAATAACAAAAGCGGCGGGAGTTACCTCCCGCCGCTTTGTTGTTTCAAAGAAACCAGTCTTATCGTCCGCCTGATTGGCCGCCGCCCTGTTGGCCGCCGCCTTGTTGGCCGCCGCCTTGTTGGCCGCCGCCCTGTTGGCCGCCGCCCTGCTGACCGCCGCCCTGTTGACCGCCGCCCTGTTGGCCGCCGCCCTGTTGACCACCGCCCTGTTGACCGCCACCCTTTTGGCCGCCGCCTTGCTGACCGCCACCCTGTTGGCCGCCGCCTTGCCGCTCTTTGTCGCGATCTTGTTGTCCGCCTTGCTGTTCGGCGCCGGTCGGTCTCTGTTGGTTTGGATCTTTTTCGTTCATAATGCCTTTCTTTGTTATTGAATTAGGTGTTTGGGTTGTTCGCACTCAGCGACGCACCCGTTTTCAATCAAATCGGCGCGAGGAGGGATTTGGACTGAAACACCCAATCGGATTCGCGGATGGTTACTTTATAAGGCAAAATCCTACCGAATATGCGATAACTTAATTCTACCCGAATCCGCTATGGCTTCGCAGTTAGCTTTTGGCAGCGTCCCGTAGGCTTCTAATCCGATCGTGGGCCGCTTTAATCTCGGTGAACTGACGCGAAACAAGCTCCTGAGCTGCTGGAGTCAAACCGTCCTCCAAGGCCTTCTTGTATTGCTCTACCGCTGAGTCTTCACCCCGTTCGCACTCAGCAAGAATCGCGTGTTCGTCGCCTCCTGTGATCACCGATTTCAAGTTGATCCAGCCGCGATGCATCGCTCCGGTCGCGCTGCTGCTGGTTTCCGGCTCAGTTTCTCCATTGCGGCGAGCCTCGCTCTGTAGCGCGGCCGCGAATCGCGAGCGCTGCTGCGAGTAATTGCTAAAGAGCGACTTCAATTTCGGGTCGCTAACGGCTTCTGCTGCTTGCTCAAAACCTTTCTGACCGTCTTTGAGAGTTTCGATCAAATTATCGATTACGTCGTTTTGCTTGTTCATAAAAAGATAGTCGCATTTCATGCAGCCTTCGCGTGTCTTTTTGCGAGCCGCTCACCAGGGAATGGAAATGAATCTGACCGCTGCGCATACTGAATGAAACACCGCAGGCGCACGGCTAAAATGCATACGCGCAGCGAACAGTGAAAGATGAGGAACGTTCCTGTTTGGATCGACGATACGCCAATTCGACAGTTCCCGAAGCTACAAAAGAACGTAAGCGTCGACGTTCTTGTTATCGGAGCGGGGATCACTGGTACCACAGTTGCCTACCTGTTGAAACAGGCGGGATCAACGGTCGCACTAACCGAGCGCGAACGGGTGGCCTCAATCGACACGGGCCATACAACGGCTCACCTTACCTATGTCACAGACGTGCCGCTCCACCAGCTGGTACGCAATTTTGGCGAGGATCATGCACAAGCAGCCTGGGATGCAGGCACAGCCGCGATCGATGAAATTGAGAGGATCGTCGAACAAGAACGGATCGAGTGCGAGTTTACGCGCGTGCCGGCGTATCTTCACGCGCGGGTAGACGCTCCTTCGAAAAAGGAGGCTTCGTCACTCAAGAAAGAGGCTGATAGCGCCGCGAAGCTTGGATTTGACGCGACTTACCTGAACTCAGCGCCGTATTTTAATTTGCCGGCGGTGCGCTTCGCCAATCAGGCCAAATTTCACCCGCGAAAATATCTTCGATCTTTGGTTGCGAAAATTCCTGGGAATGGTTCGAACGTTTTCGAAAAAAGCGCAGCCAGTGAATTCGATCCGAAGAAGCGCAGGGTGAAGGTCAATCGCAACTGGATCAGTTTCGATCGCGTGGTGATGGCAACCAATAACCCCCTTGTCGGCCTTGCCAGTATCACGTCCGCGACGCTTTTGCAGACCAAACTCTCTCTCTATACGAGCTATGCATTAGGCGCCCAGGTCCCAATCGGCACAATTCCGGAAGGCGTTTTTTGGGACACGCGAGATCCTTACGATTACCTGAGAATCGATAAACGAAGCGGTTTTGATTACATCGTGTTCGGCGGGGAAGATCACAAGACAGGCCAGAAGAGCAATACGCAGAGAGCTTATGCGCGCTTGCTCGCTCGCTTGAAAAAAATAATTCCACAGGCGCGTGTAGATCATCGTTGGTCGGGACAAATCATCTCCACGTCCGACGGCTTGCCTTACATTGGCGAGAATGCCGAGCGGCAATTCATTGCTACCGGCTATTGCGGCAACGGCATCACATTCGGCACGATCGCGGCAATGATGGCGCGCGACTGGACTGCGGGACGAAAAAATCCGTGGACGGAGCTGTTTGCAGTGGACCGGAAAAAAATTAAAGGCGCTGCGTGGAATTATTTGCGAGAAAACAAGGATTATCCGTACTACATGATCAAAGATCGGCTCGCTCGGCCAGAAGCTGCGTCGGTCCGCGAGCTGAGACCGGGCGAGGGAATGATTATTGGGCGGCGTGGGAAGAAAGTTGCCGCTTTCCGCGACGCTAACGCGAACATCCACCGGCTTTCACCTGTTTGCACCCACATGGGATGTTTAGTCAGATGGAACGCGTCTGAATCGACGTGGGATTGCCCTTGTCACGGCTCACGTTTCAAACCTACCGGTGAAGTGATCGCTGGTCCGGCCGAAGACCCGCTGCCTCCCATTTGAATCTCGCGCATGCCGTTCACCCGATGAAAGACTTGGACTCATATCTAAATGATCATCTCGCCGGTTCTATCAGCGCGTTGGAAGTGATTGACCACTGGGCGGAGGCTCAAAAAGGCGAGCTACTCGGCAGTTTCTTCGTGCAAATCGAAACGGAGATCAAAGCAGATCAAGAAACGTTGCGCGGCATCATGCGTACTCTCGGAATCGAAGAAAGCAAAGTGAGAAAGGCGGGTGCATGGGCGGCCGAAAAGCTGGGTCGCGCACGATTGATGATTGCCGGCAACGAGCCCGGGAGCTTGGGATTGGTGCTGACGTTGGAAGGATTAATGATGGGAATTACTGGAAAGAAACTATTGTGGGGTGCGTTGGCAGCAACCAAATTGCCCAGGTTAAAAACCTATAACTTCGCGCAGCTACAGCGTCGCGCTGAAGAACAGGTTGAGCGGATTGAAGCCGAACGCATATCGGCGGTCCGCCAGGCATTCGCAGGGGCACTTCGCTCGAATTGATTGTTTTTCAATGGGGGCGCGAGGGACAAACAGTCGGAACGGGAAAGCGATCGAATCCGCCGTTGCCGCTGATTCTGCGGAGGCTGCGGAGGAAGCCGGTCTGCAATACGTCAATGACGACCGGCCTGGTTACAGTCGCAGAGCGAAAGGCAAAGACTTTGAGTATTTCGACACGGACGGGAAGGTAATCCGCGACGAGCAGCGTCTTCTCCGGATAAAACGTTTGGCCATTCCGCCCGCATGGACTGAGGTGTGGATCTGTCCGTCATCGAATGGCCACATCCAGGCCACGGGTCGCGATGCGCGTGGCCGCAAGCAGTATCGTTATCACGAGCGCTGGCGCGAAGTGCGCGACGAAAACAAGTTCGGCCGCCTTGCTCAATTCGCTAAAGCGCTTCCGAATATTCGCCGGCGAGTTACTCAAGACCTGAAGTTGCCAGGTCTGCCGCGACAAAAGGTGCTCGCGACAATCGTGCGGCTTCTGGAGCGAAGTTTCATACGCATCGGAAACGAAGAATACGCGCGCGAGAACAAGTCATTCGGTTTGACCACACTCAAAAATCGTCACGTTAAGGTAAAAGGCGCGCAGGTGCTGTTTCGGTTCCGCGGCAAGAGCGGACGTCAACACGAAGTGGACGTCACCGATCGCAGGGTGGCGAAAGTCATTGCGAAATGCCAGGACTTACCTGGGCAGGATTTATTCCAGTACGAGGAGAATGGCGAAGCACGAGACGTTACCTCGCAAGACGTGAACGAATATTTGCGCCAAATCGCAGGTGAAGATTTTACCGCAAAAGATTTCCGCACCTGGGGTGGCACGGTATTGGCCGCAATCGCGCTTAGTAAACAGGAAGAGTTCGAAACAAAGAAACAGGCAAAGGCGAACATCAAAACGGCCATTTGTGCGGTCGCGGAACTTCTTGGCAATACGCCGGCGGTTTGCCGCAAGTGCTACATTCATCCGGTGATCGTGGAAGCTTACCTGAAGCGGACGCGTATTGCAGGTCTCAACGGCAATACCAAATCATTGACGCCTCCCAATCTCCGCGGAGCAGAACAAGCAGTTCTAAAGTTCCTCCACGCGGCTTAATCGCAGAGGGTCACAAAAGAGCCATCGCTTTTCCTTCGCGCTGCTCCACCTGGTCCATGGTGCATTGACGAGGATCCTTGTCGGGGCGCCAACGAAGAAATCTTGTGCCGTGCCGAAACCGACCGCCGGTAAAATGATCATAGCCGACTTCCACGACAATTTTTGGCGCGACTGGTTCCCATTCTCCGGTGCGCTCGGTGCTCCAGCGGCTCGGTCCTCCGGGCGCGTTGCCGGTGAAACCGGGTGGTTTTTTCAGTCGCTCAAATTTTTCTGTTAACGCGCGTCGTTCCGATGCTTTGAACCCGGAGATGAATCCCACGTGATGCAGCAATCCGTCTTCGCCGTAAAGTCCGAGCAAAAGAGAACCGATCACGCGGGCGCCAGTCGCGTAACGGAATCCACCTACCACGCAATCAACTGTTCGAATCTGTTTTACCTTCACCGCCGCGGTGCGTTCTCCCGATGCATACGGAGCGTCGAGGCGTTTAGCAATTATGCCGTCAAGATCGCGCCCCGTTTTTCGGAACCAATCGCTCGCAACGCGATAATCAGTCGTAGCGGGGGAAAGTCGTACGTTCTTTGCTGATCGTAGATTCGAACGTGCGAATTTTTCCAGAAGTCGCCTCCGTTCGCGCAGATTTAACTTCAAATATGATTCGCTGTTCTCGGCGAGCAGATCGAACGCGATATAAACCGCTGGATGAGCTGCGGCCAGTTTCTGGACGCGACTCGCGGCGGGATGCAGACGCAGTTGTAATTCATCGAACGAAAGTGCGTCGCCAATCGGAATCACCAGTTCGCCGTCGAGAACGAACTGTTTGTGTCGCAGCTTTGCCACATTGGCAGCGACATCTGGAAAATAGCGGGCCAGCGGCTGGCCGTTCTTTGATTGCAAAAAAATGTTGTCACCATCGCGAAACGCGAGGCAGCGAAACCCATCCCATTTCGGCTCATACTGCCACTCATCGCCGGTGGGAATTTCTTCGACCAAGCGTGCTTCCATCGGTGGTATGGAGGGTTTCAGTAACATGTTAAACTAAGTTTCGCGGCGCGGGCATTACTGGACGCATCGCAACCTCGCCGCTGTCCGGCGTCGCAACAGCAAAGGTTTAACAAAACGTCTACGCAACGGCCAAATACATGCCTATCAGCGATCTGTTTTGGGACGCGTCGTCATGGAACAACCAAAATCATCTGGATCCAACTCATCATTCTTCGGAAATGCTTTTGGTCTGCTCAAGCAAACGGGAAAGGAATTTCTAGAGGACAAAGGGCCGCAGTTAGGCGCGGCGCTCGCGTACTACACAGTTTTTTCACTTGCTCCCTTGATTCTGGTTATCCTCGCGGTAGTCGGGATCATCTTCCGGAATGATCCAGCGGGAGCCTGGGAGAAGATCACGCAGCAGATGAGTTATTTTCTCGACTCGAGCGCTGTGCAGGTGGTGCAAAACATCGCGCAACAAGCATCGCAGCCGGGTAAAAGTACGGTCGCCACGATCATGGGAGTTGCCCTCGCGCTTTTCGGCGCAAGCGGCGTGTTCGGTCAACTGCAGGACGCTCTGAACACAATTTGGGATGTAAAAGCAAAACCCAGTCGCGGTATCTGGGGATTTCTGCGGACCCGATTTCTCTCGTTTGCGATGGTCGGGGGCATCTGCTTTTTGTTACTCGTCTCACTGACGCTGGAAAGCCTGCTCAAAGCCTTCAGCCACTACGTGCAATCTGTATTACCGGGCGGTCTTGTCGTCGCGATGAGCGTTTATCTCGTATTCGACTTTGCGGTCATTGTTCTGCTCTTTGCGATGATATTTAAGTTCCTGCCTGATGCCGAGATTCAGTGGCGAGACGTTTGGGTTGGCGGGGTCATAACTGCTATTCTTTTCGGTATCGGCAAATGGCTGCTTGGTTTGTATCTGGGGAGCGGCGCTGCGGGGTCAGCGTATGGCCCAGCCAGTTCTCTAATCACGCTGTTACTCTGGATTTATTACTCATCACAGATTCTGTTGTTCGGCGCTGAGTTTACTCAGGTGTATGCGGCTCGAGCGGGGCGCGAAGTGAAACCGGATGAACACGCGGTGCGCGTTGAAACAAAAGAAGTGGAACACGCTTAAAACAACACCGTTTGTGTCAACCGTGTGAAAACTGTGGCGCTCTTGCATCCGAACCGAGCGCTGCGCCCGATTACTGCAGCAACAGCGGCGAGATGCGCTTCGGTTAGCGAGAAAAGCTCGTTCGCGGAAGTATTTACCCGCCGCGTAATAGAAAGAGAAAAATAAATGAAAAGAACATTAATTAGTATGGCCCTCGCGATTGCAGCTCCGTTCGCATGGGCACAGGTCTCACAGACAACTACAACAACGACCACCACCGAGGGCAGCGGGACGATCACCGAGTACACTCCGGGCAGCGCAATTGTGCTCAAGGAAACCAGCGGACCGCGGACATACCATTTTGGTAAGACAGTCACTTACGTGACGCGAAGCGGTAAGGTGCTCGACGAAGATGTCGTAAAGACGAGAGTGAAAGTCGGCGCTCCGGTCCGGGTTCACTACGTTGGCACAGGCGACAACGTGATGGTTGATCGAGTGATTCTCGACGAAGATTAAGAGTAGAAAAGCAATCTACCAGCGCGCCTTTCCTGTTTCGCCGATGGCGAATGGGCAAGGCGCGTTGTGCGTACGCGTCTGGGACGAGATCAAATTTTCAGGCTGGCTCACGCGCCACTTGGGATGTTTCTTGCCGGCGCAGTGTCTTTAGCTTCTGTGGTCGGAGTTATCATAACGTCCAAAGTGCCTCGTTGCGACGAACATACTTCGGAAAGGAATAGCCATGGGCACAATCCTATTAATCATACTAATCCTGCTGCTGGTCGGCGCTTTACCGGCCTGGCCCTATAGCTCGGGCTGGGGCTACTGGCCGAGCGGAGGTCTCGGCTTGATTGTGTTGATTTTGATAATTCTCGCCTTAACGGGACACCTGTGAACGGTGTCGCGTCCGGCTGACTCGCCCTTGAACCGCCGGGGCGGGCGTTGGTTCAGAGCCCTCGTCTGCCTTGGAGCAGGTTAATGATGAGGACAACAACGGCGATCACCAGCAGAAGATGAATTAGACTGCCGCCGATGTGGCCGATGAAGCCAAGAAGCCACAGAACGATGAGAATGACTATTATGGTCCAGAGCATGGATATGTCTTTCGGTTAAGTTTGTTGAGCGCCATATTTGGACAGAGTCTCGTGAAGCAATCAAGCAAAAAGTTGACGATCAAGGCGGAGATGAACCGCGGTTCTGCTAGCCAGTGACAAATCCTGAGCGTCCGATGGAGAAAATCGAAACGCTCAACTCTTTCCGGACGAAACAACTTCTTTAACGGTTTCGACCTGTTCCTTTATCTCGCTGACCTGCGGATGCACGTCAGTAATCAAATCGTGCTCGGCCCGGGAAAGCTTCTCAATGCGCTCTGTCATTTCATGAAGTTCTTCCAACGTCGTATTCTGACGCGATGAGATGCGATGCATCCACCAAAAGCATACGATCCAGCACAGCGTTCCGATGCAGGTGAGTACTAGCCCTATTTCTTCGAAAGTGTTCATATAAAAATTTCGTAGTGAGTTGACACCTATTTTCGGTTCACGAACTGGGAATACCAATGCCGCCTTTAGTAAATTCAAGTTACTTGCGGCGTTTGTCTAAAGTGGTTCGGGCACGCTGTGAGTAGCGGATGTAGCAGTTGTTTTTCGCGTTGATTTCGTGCCGAACGCGACAAAACCAAAGCGAGTGTCCGATTCGAATACCCACCGATGGATCTCAATTATCCGAACCAACATTCCAGGGAAAAAGGTAGAATGCGAATTGCACAAGTTGCGCCACTTATCGAGAGCGTGCCTCCGAAACACTATGGAGGAACGGAACGCATCGTTTCTTATCTCACTGAGGAATTGGTTCGCGCCGGGCACCATGTGACTCTCTTTGCCAGTGGTGACTCGGTTACAAGCGCCGAGCTGGTTCCCGTGTGCCGACGTTCATTCAGGCAAAACAAACGTGCTACGGATTATTTGTCGCGCGAAGTTCTGCTCATGGATCATGTGATGCAGCGCGCCGGTGAATTCGATGTGATTCATTTCCATACGGGTTGTTTGCATTACCTGATATCGCGTCACGTGACAGTTCCCCACGTGACAACGTTGCATGGCCGCCTGGATACTCCCGAGTTACTTCGCTTGTATGAGCGGTTTCGGGATATGCCAATGATCTCCATCTCAAACTCTCAGCGCACACCCTGGCCGTGCGCAAATTGGCAGGGGACGATCTATCATGGATTGCCGAAGGATTTATTTCGGTTTCATCCCGAGCCCGGTAGTTATCTGGCATTCCTGGGACGCGTCTCGCCGGAAAAACGAGTCGATCGCGCCATCGAGATTGCCAAGCGGGTGGGGATGCCGCTCAAGATCGCGGCGAAAGTTGATCGCGCTGATAGACGCTATTTCAAGCAGGACATCGAACCGCTGCTGAGCGATCCGCATGTAGAATGGATTGGAGAAATCAGCGACAAGGACAAAGACGAATTTCTGGGGAACGCCTTCGCGTTGCTCTTTCCCATTGACTGGCCGGAACCGTTTGGATTGGTGATGATTGAATCGATGGCCTGCGGTACACCCGTCATCGCTTACGATTGCGGCTCTGTTCCTGAGGTGATGGAAGACGGAGTAACAGGTTTCATCGTACGAGATGTGGATGATGCAGTGAAGGGCGTTCATCGCATTAGCGATCTTAGTCGATCGCGTTGCAGGGAAGTTTTTGAGCACCGCTTCGCGGCGGAGCGGATGGCAAGCGACTATGTCGACGTTTACAAGCGCTTGATTGATAGCGATGTGAACAGAACTCCACCGACCTTCGCAACGCCATCGGGTGCTCTCGTAAGCGCTTAAATCTTCATCCCGATGACTTGATGAAACATGCGCGTCCAATGGAGAGAAATTCTCCAGGCCTAAAGCGGCGGGCTCAGAAATGAGCGTCCCCGCACCAGAAAAAAACGTCGATCTGCACGGCAGCGCCCCAGACAAGCACGAGATCGCTCTCCTGTTGATCGATGTGATCAACGATTTTGATTTTCCAGGCGCGGATCAACTACTGAGATACGCGCGTCCAATGGCTAAAAATCTTTTACGGTTGAAACGACGCGCTTACCAAGCAGGTGTGCCGGTAATCTATGTAAATGATAACTTTGGCCGATGGAAATCCGACTTTCGACGAACGCTTGACCATTGTGCACGAAACGGCCGCGGTAGGGATGTGGTAAAGTTATTGCGACCGGAGGAAAATGATTACTTTGTACTGAAACCAAAACATTCCGGATTTTTTTCAAGCGCTCTCGACACTCTGCTCCGTTACCTGCAGACCCAAACTTTGATTCTCACGGGTATTGCCGGGAACTTTTGCGTTCTTTTCACCGCAAACGACGCCTACATGCGTGATTTTCACTTGTTTGTGCCCTCAGACTGCACGGTTTCCAACACAAAGAGGGAAAATGATTCGGCGCTTCGGCTAATGAAGAAATTCCTGAAAGCGGATACCCGCAAAGCTTCTCGAATAGCGTTGCGTCGTTTAGCAGGCCGCGTTTCGGGAAGGCATCGCTAAAAACGCAAGCGTCAGACGTTGACGCGCGGCTAATTGCCACTGTTGGCGATAATGTCGCCCGGGCGCTTAGGTGCAGCCACGCAATAGAAAGATAAGCAGCAAGATTGGAATTGGAATGCCCAGGAGCCACAACAAAATGTAACCGGTTGCACCCGCTTGCTGGATTAAGGTATTAAGCTTCATAACATTTCCTTTCCAGTTAATCGGATTGGGAGCGGTTTTGCGTGTTTCTCTGCGAGAACAATGATCATCGTTTGCCCAAGCGTCGACATCCTTGCTCTTAGCTGAAGGTAGGACCTCACTGCCGTAGAATAACATGTAAAGGCCGTCACCGTCTTTGTTAGCTACGGCCCCGCCGACGATCCTACATCGATCCAACGCGGCTTCCTAAGACAAAACCGTTTTTACCTTGTAAGTATTAGTCTGATAACCGACCACGATATTGCTTGGCATCCCTCGAGTTCTCTCAATTCCAAAATTTCAAAACCAAAGACGCGCACTTCGATATTTTGCCACGTTTCCTTTCTTGTAGCCGGTGCAAGCGTACCGCGCGTACAACAACTTGTAACGAAACCATAACAGAAAGGATAAAGGGAATATGAATTTGGAGACACTGAAAGAACTTTACGTGGAGGAACTTCGTGATCTGTACAATGCCGAGAACCAACTGATCAAAGCATTGCCGAAGATGGCGAAAGGAGCTTCATCAGACGAACTAAAGGAAGCTTTCGAAAAGCATCTCGAACAGACGAAGGGTCACGTGCAGAGACTCGAGCAAGTCTTCGAAGAACTCGGCGAGAAAATAAAAGGCAAAACTTGCCAGGCCATGAAAGGCTTAATCGAAGAGGGATCGGACGTTCTCAAGGCCGATGGTGAAGATTCCGTGCTTGATGCCGCGATCATCGTGGCTGCGCAAAAGGTCGAGCATTACGAGATCGCCAGCTACGGCAGTGTGCGCACCTTTGCGCAACTGCTTGGACAGGACAAATCTGCGGAGCTCCTGCAACAAACTTTGGATGAAGAATCTGAGGCAAACGAACTCCTGAACAAGCTCGCCGAGGACATAGTGAACCCAGAGGCTCTGATGGAGCCGGAAATGGCTTCGTCTTCAAACCGGTAGTCGTCCACCAGTTTGGCAAACCACTGATGTGGGATGCATTGTCTGCAGCTCGCCGCTTGGGAGCGCCGCGCGCAGCAATGCATCCCCAGTGTGCAGAGGACTGTCCGTCCCGGTCGGCCTTTCAAGCTAATAGTTCAAGTGATCCTGAGAGGCTATTTTTCATCACGCGCGAGAGGTTGTTTGTCGAAAATCGCGCATAAGCCGTCACGATAAAAGCGAAGGCGAAAGCCATTGTCCTCCGCAAATCGCGCGACTTTCGGTTCGCGCTGACTTCCGTCCGGCCAAACGCGGCTGAGCTCTTCCTCGTAAACAGCGCAATGATTTGCCTTCTCGAGTTCTCGCTTGATCTGTCGTAACAGTGTTCGCATCTCTCACCTCCAGAAACAGTTCCAAAGTACCTATAATTCCGAAAAGGGTCGGGTAACTGGTTGTATGTAGCTCCAAACAACGCCTCGGCAGCAACGGAGCGGTCGAAGAACAACCGATCAGTGATCGGCTTTCGCGGAGAACGCGTGATCTGATCGTCCGGCTGCGCACTCCGTATCTGCGAGCGAAGCTTTACGAAGCAATGCGGCCATGCCTAACGAGTAAATGTCCATTTGCCAATCTGCCGAGCAGCCGCACGAGCCATTTCGGCGAAGGCATCACCACCGAAGAAATGAAACAGTTATGCTGGCTCAAACCAAAGCTCGTGGCGCAAATCAGTTTTACTGAGTGGACGAACTACGGTCTTCTCCGTCACGCCACATTCGAAGGGCTGCGCGACGACAAAGAACCGCATAGCGTCATTCGTGAAGCAGCCACGGGGTAGCTACGCGGCTGACTGGTCGAGAAGCGTCTGCAGCTCCTGGAAGTTAATGGGCTTGACCAGGTGAAAATCGAATCCGGCTTCTTTAGAACGTTGCACGTCTTGCTCAGTGCCGAAGCCCGTGAGCGCAATTGCCTTGATTCCTCCGTTTGCTCGGGCCTTTGCGGCGACCTCGTAACCGCTTCCATCGGGCAGGCCGATGTCACACAACACCGCGTCGACGTTGTTCGAGGCCATGATGGCCATTGCGTTTTCCACATTACCCGCAGTTACAACGTCATGACCAAAATGAGTCAGCAGACGCGACAATGTGCGCCGGGTGTCGTTGTGATCTTCCACGAGCAGTATGCGGAGCGGCTTGGATGCATTGCTACCGACGCGATGGTTCACGCCAATCGCTTCGGCTCCGTCTGGCAGAGTGTCCAGCGTAACGCTGAACGTCGCACCGAAACTTCGGCCACGGCTCTCCGCTTCAATTTTCCCATGATGGAGATCGATGAGACGTTTGGAAATCGCGAGTCCGAGACCAAGTCCACCAAACTGCCGGCTTACCGAAGGATCAGCCTGCTCGAATGGCTGAAACAGCGAAGCCAACCGTTGCGGCTCAATTCCAATTCCCGTGTCGGCAATTTCGAAATGAAAGCGTCCATCTTTATCGTTAAGCGTGCGGATCGTGATCTGTCCGCTTTGCGCGGTGAATTTCACAGCGTTGTTGATCAAGTTCCAGAACACCTGTTGAAGTCGAATGCAATCAGCCAGGATGTGGTACCGGTTCGCCTTAAGCCCGGTTGAGACCTTCAACTGCTTCGCCGCAAGCGCCGATTTTGCCATCTCGAGCGCGTTTTCGATAATTTTGTGCGCGTCGCAATCTTCCAGTTCGAGATGAAGCATGCCGCGAGCAATCCGGGTGAGATCGAGCAAGTCGTCAATCAATCGGGCCTGCAGTTGAACGTTGCGCTTTATAATCTCAATATCTTCCGCAAACTCTGGCGGAAATTTCTCCGCTTGATCTTGAAGGTATGTGGCTGCTGCCAAAGCAGGGGTCAGTGGCGTGCGCAGTTCATGACTGAGCGCTGCCAGAAAATCGTCCTTCGCCTTGCTTGCTTTTTGTGCTGCAATTTTTTCCGCTTCAAACTCCCGGCTGCGTATTTGATCGGTGATGTCGCGGGTAACCTTGGAAAAACCGCGAAGTTCCCCGGATTCATCACGAAGGGCAGTAATGACCACCTCCGCTTCGAACGTTGATCCATCTTTTCGGACTCGCAGACCCTGATCACGAACGGATCCGCGACGGCCCGCTTCGCGCAGATTGCGTTGCGGTTTGCCGGCGGCAACGTCATCTGCTGTGTAGAACGAGGCGAAGTTTTTTCCGATTATTTCCTCCGCCAAGTAACCTTTGATTTTCTCCGCGCCAGTGTTCCAGGTGATCACGTTGCCGCTGGCATCCAGCAGGTAAATGGCGTACTCCTCCACGCTATCCACCAGGATGTGGAATTGTTCGACGGTCTCGTGCAGTGCGGCGCTGCTGGGCAACTTCTTAGACATCGGCTGCGACGGCAAGTCTCCAATACGATTCGAAGTTTTCCCCGGATGTGGTTCCCTCCGCACAGAAATAATTTTACCTAAGAATCAGACCGCTGCGCAAGTGGCAGGTTAATGACGGCATACCGCCTCAGAGCGAATCCCCACGGCGTGTGAGTTATCCGAGCATGCGTTCCCGCGAAAGTCTTCCTCGTCCGCTTCCTCTACTTCTGTCCTCTGGAAGGCGATTTAGATTTAGAGGAAGAGAAGCGTCGGCGTTGACGGCGTTTGCCGGAAACCTTCGTGGCGGGAGTACCTGAAAGAGCGAGCGCGCGAGCAAGATCTGCTTCGTCTGTGAGATCGAGTCGCAGCGGAGTAATCGATACCCACCCGTGCTCGACCGCCCAGCGATCAGTCCCTTCCACAGCGCCTTCGAGCGGAGTGACTGTAAACCAAAAAATCGGACGGCCCGACGGGTCTTTGTCAGGAACAACCTTACCGTCGTAATGCCGGACAGACTGCCGCGTCCAACGGATGCCCTTGGGCTTCTCTGGCAGATTTACATTGACCAGCGAAACCGTTTTGATTGGCAACAGCAACTCGAACACACGCACAACGTAGGATTCGAGCGTCGTGAAATCCGGTTCACGACTGTCGCTCACGTTTGTGCTGAATGCGATGCCGCGCGAGCCCAGCAACGCTGCCTGCTTCGCCGCTGCGAGTGTGCCGGAATGCCAGCACGAGTTGCCGAGGTTTAACCCAAGATTGATTCCCGAAAGAACGACATCAACGTGGCCCCAGCGATGCATGCCTAGAGCAACGCAATCGGCTGGCGTGCCGTTGACGCGATACGCGTGAAAGCTGTCGAGCTGAATACGTTTGAGACGCAGTGGGCGCGATGCCGTGATCGCATGTCCCATTGAAGATTGCTCTACATCGGGGGCGACGATGCGCACCTCTCCGAACCGCTTTGCTGCTTTCGCCAGCGCCAGGATCCCTGGACTGTAAACACCATCATCGTTTGAGATCAGAATCCGCATCTTCACAAACAAAACGCGTATCCGAGTCGCTTTGGCCGATTAGGTGGTGAGAATGATTCAAGTAGGGAGTAAAATCATGCGAGTCCTGTTGATCCATAACCCCAAAGCGGGAGACCGTAAACACAGCAAGAAACAGTTAATGGCGAGCCTGACCAGGTGCGGGCATCAGGCATTCTATCAATCGGCAAAGGTGCGTGGCTGGAAAAAGGCGTTCAAAAAGCCGATGGATCTCGTCATCGCAGCCGGAGGCGACGGCACCGTGCACAAAACTGCGTGGCAACTCCTGGACAGCGGGATTCCGCTGGCAATTTTGCCACTCGGCACGGCGAACAATCTGGCGCGCAGCCTCGGTTTCACCGGATCCGTTGACGATATTCTTCAATCGCTCCACTGCGGAAAAAGCCATCCGTTCGACATCGGCGTGGCGCAGAATGGATCCCAGGTCGATTACTTTTTCGAAGCTGCGGGGGGCAGCTTGTTCGCTGACTACTTTCCTGCTGCAAAGGCGAACGGAAAAAAAGATGCTACGCCGAAAGAAGAACTGAGTGCGCACCTATCGCTTCTGCGCCAGCTGTCGCTCGGTTATCAGACGCGCCTGTGGAAGATGAGCCTCGATGGAAAAGACATATCCGGTCGCTACATCCTTTGGGGAGCAATGAATATCCGTTCGGCCGGCCCGGGGCTGCATCTCGCTCCAAAAGCGAAAACGGACGATGGCCGGCTGGACTTTGTCGCAGTGCGCGAACATGAGCGGAACGATTTCGTTAAGCATGTCGACACGCACCTGGCTGGACCAAAGAAGGGAGTGCCGCTAACGCCGCGCAAATTTCGGGAGCTCAAAATTACGGCGCCGCCTGGCGCCATGCATCTTGACGGCGAACCGTGGCCAAAGAAAAAAGAGAAAAAGAAAAATCTGAATCCAATTGGAATCACGGTTAGACCCTCTGCGCTGATGATTTGGAAGCCTCGGCGAGAACACAGTGGCAACGAGAGAAAATAACGCCGTTCACAAAGTTCATCATTAGGACATAGTGCGATGGCGTAGGCGTTTCGCCCAAGCCTTGAGCTCAAGCAGGGACATGAAATTGAGGATGCGGTCGGCCGGAATCTTTGCGCGGACTGCCGCAGCCAAACCGAGCTCGATAAATTCTAGTTGCCAGGCGTGATGAGCATCTGTGCCGAGCGAAATCCGCGTTCCGTGATCGCGCGCGATTTTAAGTAGCTCAACGTTCAAGTCCTGGCGGTCCGGATAACAGTCAATTTCCAGCGCCTTATCCAGCCGGGCAGCTTCTGCAAACACGCGCGGCCAATCTGCCGTGAGACCGATACGAAAGTTGTAAATACGACCGCGCGGATGACCGAGGATGTGAACGTCTGGATTGCGCAATGCGGCGAGATAACGCTCGGTTTGATCTTCGGTAGTACGAAGAGCCGAATGGAATGAGCCCAGGACGAGATCCAAGGATCGGAGCGCGTCGGGCGACATGTCGCCTTCGCCGCGCGGGTTCAGATTCATTTCGGTCGAGCGAAGGACAGTCACGTGCGGTATCGGATTTTGACAGTGCCACGTTGACCTCTGCTATTTCCACTCCCTGACGTTTCAATTCGCCCTCGTCGATTCCGCCGGCGATCTTCAATCCCTTAGAATGATCGGTAATGCCGATATACTCATAGGAACGGTTCGCAGCCGCGTCCGCCATTTCCGCGACTGTGGCTGATCCGTCGCTCCACCGAGTGTGCATTTGCAAATCCCCGCGCAGCTTCTTGGGCCAGTCGGGTCGCGTCGCGAGGAGTCGTCGTGCCTCGGCGCGGGAGAGAAAATCTTGGCGAATTGCGGGTACGGTTTTCAAGCGATGTGGCTCCTCGATCCATTGCCGAATTTGTTTCTCGATAAATGGGCCGATGCTGCGCAGCTCGGTCAAAGACCGGTTCTGCGCGACAAGATCCGATGCTTCTTCCGGCCACAGAAACGCGCTACGAGCGGCTCGACGAAAAGCGCGCACACGAATGCCTGTTTCGTTTTCTGCCTGCTGAGAAAGCAACTCCGCAATGTCAGTGTTCGATAGCACACTGTGGATTCGTTTCCGGATGGATATTCAGCGGCTTGGACAATAGGAAGTGCCTCAGCCAGTGCGACCTGTTTCTGTGCCTGCTTCGAATCCATTGTTGATGGCCGAAACGACGGAGGAACTTCGTAAGCGACCGGAAATTCGAAAAGAATTGGAGCGGGCGAGGGGAGAAGCACGTCCCGAAAAGGTTGAAACTCACGGTCGCGACAAATTCTGGTTCGTCATATACTTGGTTGTTCTTGCCGTCTGCGCAGCCGGTTACTTTCTAATCGGCGCGAAACTCATTCCGTTACCAGATGCCGGGATTAGCATTACCCAGCGAATTCTGAGGGGCATAGCGCTGATCACAGTGGTTATGGCCGTCGCGCGGGCGATCTCATTCTATGCAATTGGCCGGATCGAAGATGCTGCCACTCGTTTCACTCTCCAGCGGGTCGAGCGGCTGGCTGTTGCTCTGGCCGTCGCGATTATTGTTATCTCGATTATTTTTGTTAATTGGTACGCGGCGGTCGCTGCGTTTGGCGTCGGTTCGATCATAATCGGGTTGGCTGTGCAAGCTCCGATGAAAAGCTTCATCGCCTGGATTTACATTTTGGTTCGCCAACCTTTTCGCGTGGGCGACCGCATCAAAATAGCCGACGCTACCGGCGACGTGATCGATGTCGGCTACCTCGACACCACCTTGTGGGAATTCGGCGGCCAATATCTTTCGACCGATCATCCCAGCGGCCGGCTGATCAAGTTTCCCAATGAAAAAGTGCTCAACGAACTCATCTATAATTATTCGTGGTCTCTGTTTCCGTACATCTGGAACGAGGTGAAATTTCAGATTGCTTACAATGCCGACCTGGAGTTCATCGCTACCACCATGCAGAAAATCACCGAGGAAGAGCTAGGGAAGGACATGCTCGAACGCGTGCAAACTTTTCGCGACTTGCTTGCCAGTACTCCAGTGGACGAATTGGAGGTGCACGAGCATCCACGTGTCATTTTTCGCGTCGGCGAAAACACATGGTTGGAAGCGATCGTGCGTTATGTCGTTGCGCCGCGTGAAGCAGGCCGCGTCAAAACTCGCTTGATCAAAAAACTTCTCGCTGCGCTTAACGCTGCTCCAGACAAAGTGATGTTTCCGGCGGGGGCAGCTCGTTGAGTTACCCTGGGTCCAAGCTTCGACACCATACAAAGACGCGCGAGGCAATCTACAGATACGATTCAGTCTCTGAAGGAGGTGAAGATATGTTAGGTTGGGCTGTAATGTTTCTAATCATCGCACTTGTGGCGGCGGTCTTTGGATTTGGCGGTATCGCTGCGGCGTCTGCGGGCATCGCGAAACTCCTGTTCTTTATATTCCTTGTGCTATTCGTGATCTCTTTGATTTTCGGGTGGCGGGGCCGACGCGTGCCGTGAGCTACAATCAGCTTTAGGTAGAGTCGGTGACTCCCGTTGGGCAAGGGCGCCAGAGAGCAAAGTACCAGGCACAGGGAAGATTGGGTCGCTTGTGTGCTTTGCTCTCTGCGCTTTTGTTGATAAGGCTCGAAGAAATCGCTCCGCGTCGCTGGTCGCCGTCACTTGTCAACGCTGCCCAAGCCGTCGTTCCTTGGCTCGCCTCTCTCCATTGGAGAGAGATGAAGGTGAGGGGACATTGTTTTTTCGCTTAGCCAACTCCTCATTCGGTTGGTAATCTGGTTCGGATGGATCGAGTTGTTGGAATCGAAACCGAGTACGGTTGTCTTCTCAGCGAAGACGAGCCGCACGTGAATTCGGAGCTTTGGCCGGCGAAGGTCAAAAATTATTTGTTCCGCAAAGCCGACGCGGGCACGATCGACCTTCATTACCGCGATTACGAGGAACCACCGGGCAACGGCGGCTTTCTCCTGAACGGCGGCCGGCTTTATCTCGACATGGGCCACATCGAGTACGCGTCGCCGGAATGTTTGCATCTGCATGATCTTGTGACCTACGAGCTGGCTGGCGATGACCTGTTACAATCTGCGCTCATTGCTCTCGGCGCGGAAGACCGCGTCTCGTTCATCAAGAACAACGTGGACCATCACACCGGCGCGACGTTCGGTTGCCACGAGAACTATCTGATGCGACGCGAGGCGCAATTCACGCCACCGATTCTTGGAACGCTCCTGACGTTTTTAGCGACGCGCCAGATTTTCACCGGCGCGGGGCGCGTCGGGCAGTCAAACCCATTGGCCTTCGATTTCGAGCCGCCGCAGCCAGAGGGCCAGGTCAATTTCCAGCTGAGCCAACGCGCCGATCACATCGTCAACGACATTTATCAATGGGTACAGTTCAATCGCGCCATCATCAATGCCCGCGACGAACCGCTGGCCGATTATCGGAAATATCGGCGCCTGCATTTGCTTATCGGCGACTCGAACATGAGTCCATATGCCAACGCGCTAAAGATTGGGACGACCGCGTGCGTTTTGTCCTTGCTGGAGGAAGGCCGTTTGCCGCGAAATCTTGTTTTAGCTGATGCCGTGCAAAGCACCCGCGACATCTCTCGCGATACGAGCGAGCAATGGATCGTCCGGCTTGAGAACGGCAAAACAATGAGCGCTTTAGACGTGCAATGGGAATTTCATCATCTCGCGCAGAAACATTTGCGACATAGCAGCGCGGAAACTAACTGGTTATTGGAAAACTGGGGATTCGTTCTCGAAGCAATTCCGCACAACCGGCAGGCGCTGATCGGCGGCGTTGACTGGATCACCAAGAAATGGTTGCTGGAAAGTTTTGTCCAAGCCGAACGACTGAGCTGGGACGATCCATGGCTGCAAAGTATCGATCTCGAGTACCACAACATCGATCCGCGCCGCGGATTGTTCTTCAGCATCACACCCGGCAAACGAATCTCAGACTGGAACAACGGTGTTCGCCGTGCCAGCGCGATGCACGTGCCTCCCGCCAACACCCGCGCATCAGGCCGCGCTCGCGCCGTCACCTTTTTTCAGAACTGCAATTTCCCCTACGTAATTAACTGGGATTCGATTGCCTGCGACAGCCGCGATTTTCTCGTCATGGGCAATCCCTTCGAGACTTACAACGACGAAGTCGACCGTTTCCTGTCAAAGCCGAGGACAATCAGCAACGCGACGGAACTACAGCTATAACGGCCGGATTAGACAAAAAATAATTCGCGATGTGTTACGAACTTTCGTCTAATCACAGTTAGGCGGATTCATAGCTGCAATCATGGCTGTTAATCTAGAGCTCCCAGATAAATGGGCGCCATGCTTGCTAAGGCAGGGCGAGACCGGCATGGGTTACCAGACCGCATCGATCACTCTGGAAGACGGTCGTGTGATCGACGATGTGCTGATTGTCGGCGCCACCATCGCAGAAGTTCGCGGGTACGACGCGATTCCATTCTCAGTTGACGAGATTTCCGACATTGCGGTCACACATCGCAAATGGGAGTTTCGTCGATGAAGGCTTTACCAATCGCACATTGCATTCATGCGGCCTACCAATCGATGAGCCGCCAATGGCCGTATTTCGAAAAGCGCTCAGTGTGTTTGCCAGGACACTTTGCTGTGGCTTATCTCTGTCTCGTTAGGCGATTTGGACCGGTGAAAACTAGCTGACCGATGATCTGATGGCTGCTCAAACAACGGAGACAAAATGTTGAACCGACATCCGGTCCAGAGCACGCTGGGCCGATCTGGGGTTATCATTTTGTTCCCAACCAACCAGCGCAGTCCATCACTTCGGAGGAGGCGGTTGCGTTTTTGTCCGCGCCGGGTCCCGGCGTGCCGAATGAATTCCTGTGGTTGCATTTTTCGCTTTCCAATGCGGCTTCTGAGCCATGGCTACGGCGGTATCTGACCTTGCCCGATACCTTTTACGAATCGTTGCATAGCGATATAGACGCCACTCATTTGGAGCAGGACGGAGACGCGCTCGTTGCTCGCATCCATGATGTGCTTTTCGATTTCACATTTGACGTTCCAGTTGCAACCACCACTCTTTGCGTAAAGCCGCGCGTGCTGGTAAGCGCGCACGTCCGGCCATGGCGCTCGATTGACCAACTGCGGGCAGCGGTGCAATCGGGCCGGGTCTTCCGTTCGCCGATTGAAATTCTGGCGCGCTTGTTGCGAGATCAGGCCAGTGTGTTGGTTGATATTGTACGGAAGACCAAAACGCAGGTGGGCCCAATGGAAGAGCAATTGTTGGCCAAGCGCGTTTCTGTCAGTCGCAGCGAATTGGGCTCTCTGAGGCGCACGCTGGTTCGACTCCAACGGCTTTTGGCCCCGGAACCGGCTGCATTCTTTCGTCTTCTCAACCGCCCTCCGGATTGGATATCAGGGGATGAGCTTCAGAACTTGCAACAAGCCGCAGAAAAATTTTCCACTGCCATCAGCGACACAGCAGCTCTGGTTGAGCGCGTCAAACAGCTGCAGGAAGAATTGGCCGCCTTTGTCAATGAACAGACCAATCGCACGCTGTTTGTGTTGACGATGGTCACCGTGCTGGCGTTGCCGATCAACGTGGTAGCGGGCTTGTTTGGCATGAACGTGGGTGGTATCCCGCTGAATCAACACCCGTACGGTTTCTTTTTGGTCCTGGGACCTCTGCTACTCTTGACAGCGGTCCTGGCGTATTTCGCGTTGGGTAGACGGCGTTACTAGGAGTTTTTCAGGGGGATGTGCACGCCCCTGCGTCAGTCGAGATAAGTACGCTGATTAGTGAGTTTAGCCGCTCTCCGAGCGCTCTCCACTGTCACTGCAATCGTTGCAGTGAAGAAATGCCGTAGTTTTCCTGAAGCGCGGGAGCTTCGGCGGCGACTTGTGACGCGTCGAGCTCGATCTGTTTGGGATCTTCTTCGGTCTCGATTTTGAGAAAGCCTTCTTCGACTGGTTGCTTCACGGCTTCGGCAAGGTCGTCCAGCGATTTGATCTCCTTACCATTGACCTTTTTCACTGTCAGGTATGCGAGATCGTCGTAACCGATAGTGCTGTTCGCAGGAAGCACCTGACTGAGAATTACGACGCGGCGATTTTTCTCAGGAAAAAGTTCCGATTGGAAATGGTCCATGTAAACCAGGCGCTGCGGCGCTTCGCGTTGCCAGTTCGGTCCCCATTCCTTGAGATACTGGCGAGATAGCTCCTGAAAAATCAGACCGCCTAGAACGTAGTAGCGTGGCGCTTGATCGAGAGAATACGGCGGACTGACGTAATCCTTCGCGTCGCGATGTTCCAAGGTCACGTTCAGCTGCATCGGCTTGCCGTCACGCTGAACGTGGAAAGGAACGACATCGCCAGCGTACGCGTGCGCTGTCAGCAGATTTGTGAACTCGATCTTACCGTACAGCGGATCTACGTAATTTCCGTTCTCATCAATGTCGTGATTTCCGACCGCGGTCACGATATCGCCTTCCTTCATTCCTGCCTTATTTGCAGGGGTGCCCGTCTCAACATTGGTTATATAAACGCCGCGCTTGCCATTTTCGCTCGCGAATTCCCGCAGCGCGGGGTCCCGTGTTGGGAAAAATGAGACGCCGACCGAAGGGAAACCACGATAATTCTGACCTTCGGCTTCCTTTAAGAAATGCGTGATGACCGGCGCCGGGATAACATCGAGCAGTTGTGAGCGGGAATCGTAACGCAGCAGCAATCCTGCGAGCTTGTTCTTCTTAACAAGCGGAACTGTGTAGCTGTTCTCGCGATACTGCATGGGAATGCTGACGCGGTACGTAAGGAAATTCCCAACGTCGATCGGGTAGGGCATCATTTGCACCGTCGTCACCAGACCTTCGGTCGCCAGCAACGCGCCTGTCGGTTCCAATTGCCAGGCCGAGAGCCGGTCGCCAACGACTGTGTCAGATGTAATTTCGAGCGGCGTAATCCCGTCGAGAAAACTTTTCTCAGCGGGTTCCAGCAGCGCCAGATTCGCTTCGTAATCGATCACACGGACGTTCGCTGCGGTTTTCTCGCCGGACTCCGCGCGTTCGAGCTCCACGTAATTTTGGTTTGTCACCAAATCGGCAGTGACAAGAACGCGACCCTTGGGCAAAACCGCGCCTAGTGCGCGCTTTGAAAAGGGCGCTTTCTTTTGCCACGGCCGAAAATAATCATAACCCTGTCCGGTTACATTCACCCTAACGAGTGCAAGTTGTTTCGGGTTGGTAGCCGTGGTCGGAATGGCAGGTTCTTTCTTTGCCAGCACGCCGCTGACTGCGAAAAGAACAATGCCTAAAGTAATGAAAGATTGTCTTCGCATGTTAGTTTTTGTCCTCTGCCGCTGCGATGCGCGATGCGGGTTTGTCCTCGAGGTTTTGCTCTTTCAAAACGTTGTAACGCGTTTTGATGCGTTCGCGCGCGGATTCCACTTTGTTGCGGTCGAGGACCAGTGGAGGTCCGTCGCCAATCATCTTAATCACCAGCCGCTCCGGCGCTTGGGCGAAAGCTTCCGACAGTTCACTGAGCGTCCGAATCTTTTTGCCGTTTACTTCATCCACAATCCCGCCCCTGTAAGGCGTGAGATAACTGTTGATCGGGTCGGGCAAAATGTTGCTGAGCACAATGACATCAGGGTGAGCCACATAAATTTGCTCCAGGACAAAGTATTCGAAGAAATGGCGAAGGCGCAGGTCCGATGTGCGATAGGCTTCAAGCATGTCGAGGTTTAGCGGTTGAAACAACAGTCCGCCGTAAAGCACGTAACGGGGTCGCACATCATAGCTGTGACCCTGAATCGAGTAAGGCCATGGCTTAAACAATTTAATGCTGACGCTCATCGGCTGTTTATCTCGCAGGATGTCGAGCTTAACCGAGTCGCCCTTGAACTTGCGTTCCACGACTTCCTCGAATTGCGAGCGTTCGCCATCAATCTCGACGTTCGCGTCGCTTGCGATCGGATGACCCTCAATTGAAAGAAGCACGTCGCCGCTCTTCAGAATGCCATCTGACGGACCCGCTGCTACCACGGAACCCACGAGCACGCCGCGATCGTCGTCTTGCAATCCGAGATATTTTCGTTGCGCTGGATTTTGCAGTTTCGCATAAGTGATCGCCAGATCGGGATATTCGTCGTACTGCCCATTGCTAATGTCCTTTAAAAACCGGTTGATCACCGGTGTCGGAATCATGTAGGCGACACCTTGAGCGACGTCGCCGCTATAACCTTGAAACGCGACGCCGACGACCTTGCCGTCCTGCATAACCGGACCGCCGCTGTTACCCGGATTGATCTGAGCGCTGATCTGGATTGCCAAATGCTGATCAACTGACGAATGCGTGTACAGCTGGAAATCAACTCGCGACACGATCCCGGTCGTAACGGACATCCGTTCGCCGCCGATCGGATATCCATATGCCGATACGGTCGATTCCAGCGACGGGATGCCGCCAAGTTTTAGCGGGACCATGTTCTTGAAAAAATCTTTCGCGGCAACGGTGATCAACGCCAGATCGCAATCATTGGCGATGAATTGCACTTGCGCGGGATATTTATTGGGATCGCCGTCGCGCTCCACCGTGATGTAGCGGCTGTTTGCGACGACGTGTGCATTTGTCATGATGCGGTTGCCGCTGATCACAAACCCCGCGCCGACGCCCCGCTGCAGCCCGCCTGCGTTCCAGGGAGCCTTGTAATCGGGATCCACTGATGTGGCTGTGATTCGGACAAGACTTTTTTGGACCGGCCCGTTTGGTTTTGGCGGAACCATAGGCACCGGCACGGGAATCACCGCCTGGCTGGGAGGAGTCGATCGCGACATGCCCGGATGTTCGACGGGTACCTGCGGTTCAATCGGAGGCGGCGCCGGTGTACCTTCCTGGCCGCGCACAAAAGTCGCGAACAGCAAAGTAGCGTAACAGATGATCAAAATACGTTTCATGGACAGAAAGGCTCGAACGTTAAACAGCCTTAGAGAAAATCAAGATGGAGGATTTCAAATTGCAACTGGTCTTTCGGCCAGATACTGACACGGCGCAGCCGTCGCGCGTTCAAATCAATGAAGGCCGGGGCGAGCTATGTCTGCCGAAATAGTTCGTTCAACTCGGCGAAAGGCGCGTTATCGGCCAAAAGAATGAATGTACCGTTTGCTTTGATTTCTTTTGCTGCCCGGAGGAAAGCGCCCCAGGCTGCCAGCGCGAGACCCGAACCCACAGAGATGCGCCGCACACCAAGGTCGGCGAGTCGGGACAACGTAAGTTGATGATTGAATCCAGAGACGAGGACGTTGACCGGTTTCGGCGCGATGGCATTCACGATCTGCGCGATCTCATCGGCTCACTGACCCCAGGCGCGTAGAGACAATCGGCGCCTGCTTCAGCGTACGCGCTGAGTCGTTCGAGTGCGGTGTGCAGAGGATTCGGATCACCGACTAGCCACGCTTCGCAACGGCCGGTTAAAACCACCTCGCTTTGCGAAGCATCGATCGCCGAGCGTGCCGCTCGAATCCTTTCGATCGCGAGCTTCTTCTCATACAGCGGGCAATCGCTCCGCCCGGTGCTGTCCTCGATGGATAATCCGGCAACGCCAGTCTCGACGCAGAGTCGCACATTGGCCGCGACATTTTCAGGCTCATCTGCATAGCCGGCGTGGAAATCTGCATTTATCGGTAATGCAGTTGCGTTCACAATCTCACGGATGTGCGCGAGCATCTCGTCACGGCGAACACCGCCATCGGGTTTGCCGCGCGAAAAAGCGAATCCTGCCGAAGTTGTGGCGAGCGCCTCGAACCCAAGGTGGTCGAGATAAATCGCGGTGCCGATGTCCCATGGGTTCGGAAGCACGAAGCAGCCTGACTCGTGCAAAGCGCGAAATTTTGCGACGCGAGATGTCTGAGTTGAGTTCATCCTCAAATGTTACGCGCCTTCTGAGAGAGCGCGATGTCTGACGCTTCTGTAATTGAAGCGCCAAAGGCGCTGCTCATATGAAGCCTGGGGCATAGCCCCAGGAATTTGAAATAGACCGCAAGAAGCGCTGTAAGCGCGTTTCAATGGGGCGCACGGATGCAACTCGCGTGACAGGTGACACGCGCCTTTAGCGCTGGGGTTCTTTGATGGCAATGAATCCTGGGACGTTGTCCCAGGCTATCGTTGAATCGCGCCGTTGGCGCTCAGCGCACTTTCCAAATCTGCCGCAGTGGACCGTCAACGCCGTAGATGGGATCGTAATCGGGAATTGGCAGAGCTGCGATAGTGTGGTCGGATTTTGGGCGTTCGCCGGGCAAACCGCGAAGCAGATCCCATTGGCGCCCGTCCGGGTAAGCTCCCACAACGCTAAAGTCCGAACTCTCGCCGATGTTCTGATGCGCGACACCAGCAGGAATGAGAATGACGTCGCCGGAGCGGACCTCGACGGTCTGACCGTGCTCGCCGCCGAGTCGCAATTTTGCGGAGCCACTATAGACACCGAGCGCTTCGTGCGACGTGCTGTGATAATGAGCAAAGGAATAGACGCCGTTTCGCCAGGAGTTGCGCCAATCGTTCTGAGCGAATCCGCGCTCGAAAACCGAAGCGCGATCCTGTGCGTCCGCTGTGATTGCTGCCCGATATAATAGGACAGGCAGAACGCTGCCTGGATAGACGCCGTCGTCATTAAAATGCAACTGCTCCGGCTGGACGATCTCTTGCTTCTCAGCCATCGGGAAAAGACTCATAAATTCCACGGGAATATCGCGCGAGCGGAAAACAGCGGTCGTATTTGATTAAATCCATCGCAACAATTGCGTGTTGTGTCTCCGAGTGTCACTCATATTGGCATGGTCGCCAAATAATTCTGTATGCAGCAGCCCGAAGGCGTATCGCAATTGGTTGAACATCTTTTTCGCCATGAATCTGCAAAAATGGTGGCGACCCTGACTCGGATTTTCGGGATTGAGCATTTGAATCTGGCCGAAGATGTCGTGCAGGAGGCGCTGGGACGTGCATTGCAAACGTGGCCATACCGCGGTGTCCCCGAGAATCCTTCCGCATGGATCATGCGCGCGTCGCGCAATCTGGCACTCGACGTGATCCGGCGAGAAAAAGTTTTTCGCGGGAAAGAAGCGGAAATCGCGCGGCTGATTGAGGTCAGCGGATCTTCCGCACCCCAAGCGCCAGGTTTTTCAGAAAACGAAATAGCAGACGACCGCTTACGGATGATCTTTGTCTGTTGTCATCCGATCATTCCTCCGGAAGCCCAGGTTGCGCTGGCGTTGAAAACATTGTGCGCTTTCAGCGTCACCGAGATTAGTCGGGCTTTCCTGACCACTGAAGCGGCGATTGCCAAACGATTGACGCGCGCCAAACAAAAGATCCAGGAGGCGCGCGTCCCATTTGAGATTCCTGTCGGCGACGAGCTGGCCCGGCGGCTCGAAAGCGTGCTGCAATCGCTCTACCTGCTGTTCAATGAGGGCTACAAAGCATCCGGTGGCGACAAGCTGGTTCGGGAAGAACTCTGTCACGAAGCAATCGGTCTTACAGTATTACTGGCACAACATCGTGCTGGAAATCAGCCAAAGACGCATGCGCTGCTGGCCTTGATGCTGCTCAATGCCGCTCGCACGCCGGCGCGTGAAGATGATCAAGGCAACCTGCTTCGACTTGAAGAACAAGACCGCATGCGCTGGGATCAGGCTATGATTGCGCGTGGCATGTCGCAGCTGCACGAATCGGCTGCAGGTGGCGAGATTAGCGAATATCACCTGCAGGCAGGCATTGCCGCCTGTCATGCGACAGCAGCCGATTACCAATCGACCGATTGGGCGAGGATTCTCGCGCTCTACGATCGATTGGTTGAATTTGATGATTCGCCCGTCGTTGCGCTCAATCGCGCCGTGGCAGTTGCAAATGTCTACGGGCCGGACGCGGGATTGAAAACAGTGCGGGCCATAAGAGACCGCGAGAAATTAGCTTCGTATTACTTGTTCTATTCTGTGATTGGCGAGCTTGAGATGCGATCGAACAACCGTGAAGCCGCGGCGGAACAATTCCGGAAAGCATTTGAACTCGCAGAAACGAAATCGGAGCGAGCGTTCCTTTTGAAACGACTACAGCACTGTGAACCAATTTCCGACGGCAGGCCAACGGCCTGAGCCATCATAGCCGAGGGCAACGCCCTCGGAGCGATTGTTGATTCGGAATTCGCCCTTGAAAGGGCATTCCAAATTCAATCCCACAGATATCGTTCGTTGTACGACGCGCTCGCATTTTTTCAGAATCCGCAAATATTCGTGTTGGAACGTCTCTTTCTTGTGATGCTCTTCCTGGTCGAGAATGTATTTCCTCACCGCTTCGAAGTGCGACGGGCTGACACTGAAAAGCCCGTAGCCATCTTGCCAGTGAAAGTTTGGAATGCCCAACGTCTTCGTGAATTTGGACGAATCCTTCTTGAGAATTTCCAACACCTTCGCCGTCGGAAATTTCTTCGTAAGATTACAGAGAACGTGAACGTGGTCAGCCGCGCCACCAATCGTGATTGAATTACATTCCAGGTTTTGAAGAATTCGTGATTGATACGCCCAAACCCGTTCGCGAATGTTTCGGGTGAGCCAGGGTTGGCGTTCCTTGGTCGAAAAGATGATGTGAGCACTCAGAACGTGCAGCGATTGCGGCATATCGCGCCGATGGTGACATAATTTGGTTTGCCCTTACAGGGCGAACATTTCTTCAATCAAAAACCGAGGGCGTTGCCCTCGGCTAGAATGGTTGAGGCCGTTGGCCTGACGATGCTCACAGTGCCGGCGGAAGTTTCGAATTTTTTTGTCGCAATGTCCTGAACTGGATTACTCGTTCGTTGTATCTTCAAACTCACATCAACAGAAAGGCAAAACATGAGCAAGTCAGAGAGGAAACAAGATGCAAGCATCACCTGGTTTGAAATCCCAGCTGACAAACCGGAACGCGCCATCGCATTTTACGGCAATTTGTTTGGCTGGAAAATCAATCCGTTTCCCGGTAGCGGCGATTACTGGCACATCGATACGGGCGGCGCGGACGATAGCCCGGACGGCGCGCTAAAGAGGCGCAAACATCCGCAAGAGCCGGTCGTCAACTATGTTAGCGTGAATTCCGTGGACGAGTTCGCTGATAAAATTTCGAAACTCGGTGGAAAAATTTGCATGGCAAAAACAGCGGTGCCGCAGATGGGTTATTTCGCCGTCTGCCAGGATCCCGAGGGTAACGCCTTTGGGCTTTGGGAAAGCGACCCGGCGGCAGCCTGACAAAATAATTTGTCCAAACTCGGATTGCTCGTTCGTCGTAGTTTTGAAACCGATAAAAAATCAACAAATCAATTACCAACTAAAACTGAAATGAATATGCAAACTCACAATGGATACATGCTGTTGTACCGAAGCAGCGAATGGTACAAGACGCTGTCACAAGAAGAGCTTCAGAAACTCATCAACCAGAACAAAGCCTGGTTCGAAAGATTGACTGCGCAGGGGAAAGCCAAACCTGGCCGCGCGCTTGAACGCACAGGCGTGACCGTTTCTGGCAAAAACGGACGGATCGTTATGGACGGACCTTTCGCTGAATCCAAGGAAGCTATCGGCGGATATCTGATGGTGGATGTCGAAACGATCGAAGAAGCCATTGCCATTGCACAGAGCAGCCCGGGCCTGGCTTATGGCGGTTCAATCGAAGTGCGGCCGGTGGCTGAAGAATGTCCTCTCGACATCCGCGCGCGTGAATTGGCTCGAGAAGAACAGCTGGTAAATGCTTAAACTCAACAACAGTTAACTCTGAACAACCGACTACAAAATATGAACACACAAAATCAGAATGGATACATGCTGCTGTTTCGCGGAAACGATTGGACCAAGAGCCTCTCGTCCGAGGAAAAACAAAAAGTAACAGATCAATGGATGGCTTGGTTCAAGCGGCTAACAAATGATGGCAAGGCCATCGCCGGCAATCCGCTTGAGCGCGAAAGCAAAATAGTTTCGGGCAAAAATCGCGTCGTCTCGGACGGACCGTTTGCGGAATCGAAGGAAGCGGTCGGTGGCTACTTTCTGCTCGACGTCGCCACCTTCGACGACGCGGTGGCGATCGCACGGGAATGTCCGGGATTGCCATACGGGATCCAGGTGGAAGTGAGACCGGTGGCAGGAGAATGTCCGCTCGCAAGCGAACTCAAACATGAGGCGCAGTTCGCGAACGCATAACGCGATCCAGCCGAAGAATCTCTAGCAGCAAGGAAATGAATCGTGTCACTCACTTTGAAATTTACACCGATAACCCGCAAGCGGTGCAGCCGTTTTACCAGGACGTTTTCGGCTGGAAGTTCAACAAATTCGAAGGCGGCCCGATCGAGTATTGGCTGGTTACAACCGGCGACGAGAAAGAGCCGGGAATCAACGGCGGCATGACTCGCCCGCGAGAAGGTCAAAATCCAGGTACGTTGAACACTGTCGCAGTCAAATCACTCCACGAAACCATGAGGAAGATCGAGGAGCGCGGCGGAAAAATTTGTGTGCCGAAGATGGCGATCCCAAAGGTTGGCTGGCTCGCTTACGCGGCAGACCCGGCCGGCAACGTCTTTGGAATTATTGAGCCGGACACGAACGCAAAGTAGCATCGCATTTCCTCAACCGAGCCGTGAATTAGCGATGACGCAGGCAGAAATTAAGGCAGACGATAACGTTGCAATCGCACGCGCCGCTTACAAGGCCTATGTTGCCAAAGATCGCGCGGCGATTGAGAGACTGATCGCGTCGGACTTCCATTTCACCAGCCCGCTTGATAACCGGATTGACCGGGCGACGTATTTTGCACGTTGCTGGCCGAACAGCGAGACGATCAAGGATTTCGATTTTATCAATCTCGTTGCCGATGGCGACAGGGTATTCGTGACTTATGAAGGTCATCGCGCAGACGGGCGAAGGTTCCGCAATACCGAGATCCTCACGGTGCGTCAAAAGCAAATCGTTGAAGTTGAAGTCTATTTTGGTTGGTCAATACCGCATGAAGCCGAGCCTGGTGGCTTTCTGAAAGAAAATGGCGATTGAGATTCAAAAATTAAAAGGAACATAAATATGCAAAACAACACTATCCGACTTCACCGCGTCCTTCGAGCGACGCCCGAAAAAATCTACAAGGCATTCCTCGATCCGGACGCCATGGCCAAATGGCTTCCGCCGAACGGATTCACCGCGAAGGTGCATAAGATGGACGCCAAAGTTGGCGGCAGTTACAAAATGTCGTTCACGAATTTCACGACGGGCAAGAGTCATTCCTTCGGCGGGACGTACGTTGAATTGACTCCGCACGAACGGATTCGCTACACCGACAAATTCGACGATCCGAATCTGCCCGGCGAAATGCAGACGACGATAACGTTGACGAAGGTCTCGTGCGGAACTGAACTAAACGTGGTGCAGGAAGGTGTGCCGGGTGTTATTCCCGCTGAAGCGTGCTATCTCGGCTGGCAGGAATCACTGGCTCAACTGGCGAAACTGGTCGAGCCGGAGATTCCAGATTGATGACAACAATCCCGAGAGTGAAAATTCCATTTTCTGGAGGTTGCGCGTGTGGCGCGATTCGCTACGAATGCAGCGCCGAGCCGGTCATGATGTTCAAGTGCCATTGTCGCACTTGCCAACAAATGACTGGAAGTGGATTTGCTCCCGCAATGTTGGTTCCGGCAGAGGCGTTTCGAGTTACGCGTGGTCAAATGCGTTACCATTTCACATCCAGCGCGGCTGGCGGCCAGCACAAACGCGGCTTCTGCGCAGAGTGTGGCTCTCTACTGACCGGAGGCGAGAACAGTGAGCGCCCTACGCGTAACGTAGGCGTTACAGCTGGGAGTCTTGATGATCCGAGCTGGTTTCAGCCGCAGATGGACATTTTCGTTTCAGACGCGCAACCGTGGGATCAAATGGATCCGGCGATACCGAAATTCGAGCAGTATCCGCCCTTACCGAAAGAATAGAGACACCACGGAGGTGCCACTCATCACCACTCAATGACGGTGCTGGCCCAGGTGAGTCCGCCGCCGAACACGACCATCAGGACGTAATCGCCACGTTTGATTCGGCCGGTGCGGTTCGCTTCATCGAGCGCAATCGCTACAGCGGCGGCAGAGGTATTGCCGTAGCGATCGAGGTTCACGAACATTTTATCCCGCGAAATGCCCAGTCGATCGGCGATCGCCTCCATGATTCGTAAGTTTGCCTGATGCGGAATGACGCAGGCGATGTCTTCGATGGAAAGCCCTGCCAGATCGAGTGCTTTTTTGGCCGCGTTCAACATGGCGATAACAGCCTGTTTGTACACTTCCTTGCCGGTCATGTGGATGGTGACCAGATTCATGTCCGCGTTTTCACGCGTGATCGGGCAACGCGATCCGCCACCCGGCATGAACAAGATGTTTGTGTACCGTCCGTCGCTTCCGATGTGGGTACTAATTACACCATGAGGACTGCCCCTATGACGCAAAACAGCCGCGCCAGCTCCGTCGCCAAACAACACGCACGTATTGCGATCGGTCCAGTTAGTGATTGAGGTCAGCTTATCCGCGCCGATCACGAGAACGGTGTCGTATGTGTGCGACGTGATGAACTGCTGCGCAATTTCCAATCCAAAAATGAAACCGGCGCACGCTGCGGAAATGTCGAGGCAGGCAGCCTTCGTCGCTCCGATCTTTTTCTGAACGAAGCAGGCTGTGGCTGGGAAAAGCATGTCGGGTGTGGCCGTCGCTACAAGGATGAGATCGATTTCTTTTGGCGAAATTTTCGCCTGCTCAATGGCGTTCAGCGCTGCTTTCGTCGCCATGTCGCTCGTATTTTCGTCTTTTGCAGCCATGCGGCGTTCCTTGATGCCAGTGCGAGTGGTGATCCACTCATCGCTGGTGTCTACCATGCGCGAGAGATCCTCGTTAGTCAGAACCTTCTCAGGCACGTAACTTCCCGTGCCGACGATTGAAACTGTCCGCAGCGTCTTATGAGAGCGCGGGCTCGAGCGTGGCTGTCGTTTCATGATACCGGCGAATTTCCTCGACGATATGCGGGTTCACCTGCTGTTCAATGGACTCGCCAGCGACGCGCAGCGCATTCTTGACCGCCAGCGGCGTGCTTGCACCGTGTGCGATTATGCAAATGCCATTTACGCCGAGAAGGGGACTGCCGCCGTACTCTTCGTAATTCGTCTTGTCCTTAATAGTTCCAATGGCATTCCTCGCCAGGAATGCGCCGACTTTTCGCATCCGTGTACGCATGAGCTCGTGCTTGAGCCATTGAAACATCGCCACCGCGATTGATTCGCACGTTTTCAAGATAACGTTGCCGACGAATCCGTCGCACACGACAACTTCAACCGGATCTTCAAAAAGATGGCGGCCTTCGATGTTGCCAACAAAGTTAAGCGAACTCGGTTTCAGCATCTTGAATACTTCCTTGGTCAGTTCGGTGCCCTTAACATCCTCGTCGCCGAGTGAGACCAAGCCAACGGTCGGATTCTTGTAGTGCAGAACATGCCGTGAATAAACCGAGCCCATAAACGCATATTGAAGGAGGTGTTCCGGGCGCGCATCGATATTCGCGCCGGCGTCGATCAAAACGAAGACGTTCGTCTCGGTCGGAAGCACGGCCGCAATTCCCGGCCGATCGATTCCCGGCAATGTGCGAAGCTTAATCGTGCTCGCGGCAACGGCTGCGCCTGTGTGTCCGGCGCTTACTACTGCGTCCGCATCACCGCGCTTTACGAGATCGACAGCCCGGCTGATTGAGGAATCTTTCTTTCGCCGAACGGCGGTCCAGGCGCGATCACTCATGTCAACGACCTGGGTGGAGTGGACAATCTCGATCCTTGAATCGTTGCACTGGTGTTTGCGCAACTCGTTTTCGATCTTAGCCGGGTCTCCGACTAGATAGAGCTTGCTGATCTGTTTGTAATCGTGCAGCGCCATAACGGCGCCTGCAACGAGGTTAGGCGGGCCAAAATCACCGCCCATCGCATCGAGGGCGATCTTCATCAGAGCGGAACTTTGCGAGGTAAAACGGTTGATTGCAAAGCGAAATTTGTAGCCGCTTCGGTGTGCGAAGCCTGGCTGAAGCTTACGTCGTCCACAGGGCGACGGCTACCGTTACTTGGCTTCCAACGTCAAAACCTGTCGGCCCCGGTAATAGCCACACGATGGGCAGGCGATGTGTGAAGGCAGGCTGCTTCCACACTGGGGGCATTTGTTGAGCTGCGAGGCGTGCCAGCGGTTTGCCGCTTTGCGCGTGCGCAATCGCATCTTTGATGTTTTGCGTTTTGGGACTCCCATGGCAGGCGGTTATGAAAGCATATTTTGGACAAGAAAACAATGGTGAAGCGCTGAACGGCCCACGGCGCCTCAAGGAATGACGGCTTCCCAGCCGTCATGTTGCGACAGCTGCCCAAGCCGTCGCTCCTTGTTTTCCGGCTTCAACGATTCACGATTCAAGGATTGAGCTTCAGCTTATCCAACGCGCTCCAATCCGGTTTCCGGTTTGCATTCTTTTCTTCGGTTGTCAGCTGTCTGGCCTTACAAACCCGATCACCGTCCCTGTCGCAGTGGGGATGCGCGGGTAAGTTCAGCAACAGGTCTTCGCGCACAAACGGTGTCAGGTCGATCGTCTCAGGCCCTTGTAGCTCCGTGTGCACGGCGAACGCGGGCACACGAATCTCATGCACAAACTCTTGCAAACACGATACGCAACGCAGTTCCACCGATTGGGACAAGGAGCCGTTCGCCCACAGTCCACCGTCAGCAACGCCGACGTCGATGTCATAATGCAGAGGACCAGCGCAGCGAATTTCCTCCGATGCCAACTCCTCGATCGGACAATCTTCTTCCCCGCTCAGATGCAGACCTTGGGATGGGATTTGTTTCAGGTGTACTTTCATGAGCTAACCCTCCAAATTTCATTGGCTAAATTTCCCACTCAGCGCTTTGACCACACAATCTGGAACAAGGTTTGAGACATCTCCGCCGAGCCTGGCGATTTCCTTTACGATGCGCGAGCTGAGATAAGTATATTCCTCCTTCGGCATTAGGAATATCGTTTCTACCGCGGCATTCAGATTTCGATTCATTAACGCCATTTGAAATTCAAATTCAAAATCCGAAACTGCGCGCAACCCTCGAATCACGGCTCCCGCGTTTTGAGCACGGGCGAATTCGACTAGCAACCCGCTAAACTCGGCGATCCGGACGTTTTCGATTCGACCAGCGGTCGCTCGCAGTAAATCCAACCGTTGCTCCAGCGAGAAAAGCGGTTGCTTCTCGTCATTATGCGCGACTGCCACGACTACCTCGTCGAATAATTTTCTCGCGCGCTCAATCACATCGAGGTGGCCGTTGGTCACCGGATCGAAGCTGCCGGGGTAAATTGCGCGTCGCATCCGCGAAAATCGCAGAGGAATGGTCAAATGAAAAGCCGAATGGCGACTGACCGCTCTGAAGCGGCGAAGCCTTTTGTTATTTCGCCGCGGTTGCTTAAACCTGATGAAACATCACATTGCGATTAACTTCGATGCGCGATTCATCGCCTTACAAGACCATTGCTGTGGCGACAACGTTTTCGCCCCGGTTCAAGCACGTTCTTGCTGAAGCCAAGCGGATTCGCGACCGCTTTGGCGCTGAACTTCATCTGATCTACGTAGGCACGCGAACCCAGGAAACGCCGGCAAATTTCGTGATGTGCTCACGGAACTGGAGCTTCCAGTTGATTCGCCGATCCATTATGAAGAGGGCGATCCAGCGGAGGCTATTTTGGCCGCGCTCGCGAGGGAAAATATCGATGTGCTCGTGGCCGGTGCGCTGGAGAAGGAGGTTGTGTTACATCCGTTTCTGGGCAATGTCGCACGTCGCCTCGTGCGAGAGGCGAATTGTTCAGTGATGCTATTCACGCATCCGCAAAAAACACCGAAGCCGCTGCGCCGAATCGTGTTCATTGCAGACCACTCGCAGCCGGGATTGGTGGCATTGAAAACGACGCTGATGCTGGCGGAAGCAGAAGCGTGCGAGCGACTGTACGTGATTGGAATCATCACTGCGTTCGATGAAGCCAGAGCTTCGATCGCCACCGATGCCACCGGAAGTGCCACCCATAAGCCGAACCATGAAGAGGAAGACCCGCTTGAAGAGTTCGTTTTATCAGCCGGCGCGACTGAAGTTCCAATTGAGACGCGCTTCATCAGAGGCGCGACGGGCCTCGCTGCATCCGATTTTGTGCGATCGGTGGAAGCCGATTTGCTTGTCGTGCCGCTGCCGAATAGTCGCGAAACGGTTCAGCAACTTCCGAACAACATTGCCTGGGTTAGCGATGTGATTCCGTGTAATCTCTGGATCGTCCGATAGAGGCTCTGCCTGTCGTTCCGAGCGGAGTTGAGAAATCCCGTGGCAAAACCTAGGAATGACTCTACGGGATCCTTCGACTCCGCTGCGCTTCGCTCAGGATGACTGGCGCAAGTAAATCGATCTACGATCCTGCCAATGAGTGACGCACCTGAATTTCAACCGTACGGTTTGCCGCATCTGACGGTGATCTTTGTCGCCATCGTGCTGCCGTTTGCACTTGCGGGGCTGGTACGGCGCACAAAATCGCAACGCATCGAGCGGGTGATCATCATTGCTTTGTCAGCGGTCCTGATCTTGAACTACCTGGCTTACCTTGTTTTCATTCGCAGTCGGGGCGTGGTGGATTGGCGGCAGATGTTGCCGATGCAAATGTGCGACTGGGGCATGGTCGTCGTAATTGTGGCAATGTGGACAGGACACCAGCGCTGGTTTGAGATCGCGTATTTCTGGGGGATTGGCGGCACGCTGCAGGCCGTCCTTACGCCGAACCTGCCTTATGGTTTCCCGGACTGGCGGTTCATTAGTTTTTTTACTTCGCACTGTGGCATTATCGTCGGCGTGGTTTTCCTGATGCTGACGCGCGGTTATCGGCCATATCCGGCGTCCATTGTGCGCGTATGGCTGTGGTCGGAGTTCTATTTCGTGGTGACGCTCACCGTTGATAAGCTCACTGGTTTTAACTATGGATTTCTGCTGCATAAACCTGAGGCATTTTCGATTTTAAGTTTTCTATCCGATTCGTGGCCGCTGTATCTCTTGCAAATGCACGGAGTGGCATTGTTATTTTTTCTCGTGCTCTATGCGCCGTTCGCCATTTTTGATGTAACGAAAAGAGGATTAATCACGAAACCAGGAAACCAGGAAGTGATTGGTTAAAATCTTGCGCTCCTGCTTTCGTTAGACATTCATGGCCAAAACAAAACCATTGCGCATCGGAAAAGTCTCCATTGGCAGCAAACGCCCCGCGTTCATTCTCGGCCCGTGCGTCATTGAGTCGGAGAAATTTATCTGGCGCATGGCGCGGAAGATTGCTGAGGCGTGCACTTCCGAAAATGTTGATTTGATTTTCAAAGCTTCCTACGACAAGGCGAACCGTACTTCCGTGCGATCGTTTCGCGGAATGGGTGTGCGCGAAGGTTGCGATATTCTCTCGGACATCGGGCGCGAACTAAAGATTCCGGTGACAACCGACGTCCATTCCCCGGCTGAAGCCGAGATTGCCGGCGAGAAGATCGACATGTTACAGATCCCGGCGTTTCTCTGCCGTCAAACGGATCTGCTGCGTGCTGCTGCGGAGACAGGTCGTGCGATTAATGTAAAAAAAGGTCAGTTTCTGGCGCCGTGGGATGTGCGAAACATCGCCGAAAAACTGATCGCCTTCGGTAACGCACAATTCTGTTTCACTGAACGCGGCACCACCTTTGGCTATAACAACCTCGTCGCCGACATGCGCTCACTCTATTGGATGCGTGACGCGGGTTATCGCGTCATCTTCGATGCGACACATTCCGTGCAACGGCCTGGCGGGGCGGGGGATTCGACCTCCGGCGACGGCCAGTTAGCACCGGTATTGGCCAGGGCCGCAATGGCTGCGGGGTGTGATGGAATCTTTATGGAGATCCATGAAAATCCGGCTCGAGCTTTGTCCGATGGACCGAATCAGGTCCGGCTAAACGATTTGCCGAAGCACCTGCGCATGTTAAAGGCTATCCATGCTGTGGTTTCAGGTAGGGACGATTGACCTTAATCGTCCGGGCACGAAGCTCAGGTCCAAGCAGCGGGCGGTTCGGGTGAGCCTTCGCTGGACATTAATTTGTTTATTGTCCGTCGTAATATCAAACTTGATAGGGTTGCCTAACGCGTTGGCTCAATCAAAGGGTCGCAAAGGAAAGCCTCGGGGGAAGGCGGGCGCGAGTTCATCTGCCGGCGAGCAAAGCCTGACAAACATTCCGCTGCCGATCGGGCATGAAGCCAAGGGCCTCGTTTTGCCGGATTTTGATGGCGACGGGCATTTGCGTGGAAAATTCGAAGCGGGAATCGCGCACCGGATCGACGAGGAACACGTCGGCTTTGAACAGCTCAAGATTACGACGTACACGCCGGAGGATCAGCAGGACCTGAGAATCGACATGAGCACGTCCGTACTTGATTTGAAAACGCGCATTTTGAGTTCAAAAACGCGCACCACGATTCAACGCGCGGATTTCAACATCGCTGGCGATTCAGTGGAGTTCGATACAAACAGCAGAACCGGGCGATTAATCGGGAATGTAAAAATGGTGATTACCGACAAGTCGCGTTTCACGGCGAAACCCGACGCGAACCGATGAAGGCTTTGACGGCGGTCGTTGTGATTGTCGCCTGCGTCACCGGCGCACGCTTGCACGCGCAGACTGCTTCCGCGACGCCTGAATCAGTCGCAGCCGTTCCCAAAGCAGTCGCAGCCGCCCCAGCGAAACCAGCGAAAAAGACAAAGAAAGAACCAGCACAGAAAGAGAACAAATCGCCCGGCAACTCGCTATTTGGCCAGAGCGCGATGGGCTTGAACACCAACGAACCGACGACGACAGAAATCTACGCAGACGAAGCGTTTTTTGATTCGACCAAGAACATGGGCACATTTAGCGGTCGAGTGAAGGTGACCGATCCGCGTTTCAATCTTCAATCTGACAAATTGACCGTGTTCATTACAAAAGGAGAAAACCAAGGCTTGGAGAAGGCGATCGCCGAAGGACACGTCGGGTTGGTGCGCGAACGGCCCGATCCGAGCGGTGGTCCGCCAACGCGTGCAGTTGGGCGCGCGGACAACGCGATTTACACGGCGGCGACCGGCGACGTGGAATTGCGAGGGACGCCACGGGTGCAGGAAGGACCGAATATGCACGTGGCAACCAGTCCTGATACCGTGATGATCATTAACCAGAACAGTCAACTGCGAACTCACGGCCCAAGCCGGACAGAAATTCGTCAGGAAGCGAACAACGATCAGAAGAAGGAAAAGAAACGCGAAGCAAAGAAGGCCGAAGCCCAAGCTGCGCCGTCTCAGTCCGTGCCCGCAGCCGCGCTGCCGACACCATGATTAGTCAAGCTGCGCCCGTTTCCGTTCCGAAACGACCTTCATCGGTCGCGCCGAAGGTGGAGACGGTTCTTTCCACCGACCAATTGGTCAAAATTTACGGCGGCCGGGCAGTGGTGGACGGGGTGAACATGAACGTGCGCGCGAGTGAGATCGTTGGACTTCTCGGGCCGAATGGCGCTGGCAAAACCACCAGTTTTTACATGATCGTTGGCCTGGTTAGGCCAAACAGCGGTCGCGTGATTTTTTGCGACACCGACGTGACGGATTACCCGATGTACAAGCGCGCCCGGCTCGGCATGGGTTATCTGCCGCAGGAGGAATCGATCTTTCGCAAGATGACGGTCGAGCAAAACATCATGGCCATTTTGGAGACGCTTTCACTGAGCAAAGCCGAGCGACGCAATCGTTGCGATCAGTTGCTGCACCAGTTCGGTATTGAGCGAATTGCGAAAAATACCGCGCTGACATTAAGCGGCGGCGAAAAACGGCGGTTGACCATCGCCCGTTCGCTGGTCACTGAGCCGAAGTTGTTGATGCTCGACGAGCCGTTCAGCGGCGTTGATCCCGATTGCCGTTTACGACGTGCAACAAATCATCGTTAACCTCCGCAAATCGGGGTTGGCCATCATGATCACCGACCACAACGTGCGCGAGACTCTCTCCATCGTGGACCGTGCCTATCTAATTTTCGATGGGCGCGTCGAGAGCGAAGGCACTAAAGATTTCCTCATCAACGATCCCATCAGTCGCCAGCTTTATTTGGGCGAACGCTTCAAAATGTAATTGTTGTGATGCAGACAATCCCGAGTCGAGCAAAGGATCCAGCGTCGGCAAGATGTCTGCGCATTCACGTGGGTTCGATTGATATACAGTCGAGATGCGATAAAATTTATTCCGGCAATGGAGTTTGCCCTTTCCCGCGGGTGCGGGAGAAAACCGCGTAAGCTGATGACTCCTTCAAAGCACGAAGGAGTTTTTTTATGCTCGGTTATATTTTGGTAATGCTCGGCGGCGCTCTTGGGACTGGAGCGCGATTCTGGATGTCGGGATTCATTGCTGAACGCGGGGGTGAGTTTTTCCCTCTGGGCACCCTTGTCGTGAACGTTAGCGGTTCATTCGTCGTCGGATTCTTCGCAGCATTTACGAGTCCGGAAGGGCCGGTTCTTGTGGCCCCGCGATTTCGAGAATTTTTCATGATCGGCGTGTGCGGCGGTTACACGACGTTTTCCTCGTTCAGTCTACAAACATTCGATTTCGCTCGTGATGGAGATTGGTTGAAGGCGCTGCTGAACACGGTCCTGTCGTTTGGTTGTTGCCTCGTAGCCGTATGGCTCGGGCGCGTTCTCGCTCTCATGCTCCTGCCAAAATAGAACCAACATATGCAAATTCCCCAAGACGCAGTGCTGCTGCGGATTTTTATCGGCGAAAGCGATCGCCATCGCCATCAGCCATTGTACGAGGCGATCGTTTTGAAGGCGCGCGAGATGCAGATGGCCGGCGCGACGGTGCTGCGTGGGCCGATGGGATTTGGAAAATCAAGCCATCTGCACACGGCAAAAATTCTTCGCCTGTCCATGGATCTCCCAATCGTGATCGAGATCGTAGACTCCGAAGAGAAAGTGAACGCATTCCTGCCTGTGCTTGATGAAATTATGGGCGGCGGTTTGGTGACGCTCGAAAGAGCCAAGGTGATTCGCTACCAGCACCAGGAAAAAAGGTAACCTATCGACCGGCAATCGCGCTTAAATTGTCGCTTACTGTAAACGGCGGTGGTAAGACGTGATGCAGATTGGAAATTACGGGTATTCAAGCTAGAAGTTACGTCTGATGGCGGAAGAACTCGCGGCGCAAACGATTACATCCTCAAGCGATCAGCAGAAGAGCGTTCCAGTCGTCACTGTCGAGAGCTTCTACAATTCGCACGCCGAAAAGCTGCAGATGAAGCTCGAGGGGCCGCGCGTGGGTTTTCATCGAAAAATTCGAGAGCCGACTATCAATAGACCTGGACTCGCGCTGTCGGGTTTCGACACCTATTTCGCCGAGAAGCGTGTGCAGGTGCTGGGCGCGGCAGAACATTCTTATCTGAAAAGTTTATCTGCCGGAGTGCGCATCGAGCGGTTTCGTAACTTATGCACACACAAAATTCCGTGTCTGGTGATGTCGCGCGGGTTTCATCTCGCGCCGGAGTTGCTGAGTGTCACCGGCGACGCAAAAATCGCGGTCTTCCGAACTCCAATGATTACAATGAAGTTCATCAACGCTGCAACGATCGCTCTTGAGATGGCTTTCTCGCCAACGGTGACGGAATTCGGAAGCATGGTGGATATTTTGGGTATTGGCGTGTTGATCCGCGGCGTAAGCGGCATCGGAAAAAGCGAGTGTGTGCTGGGGTTGATTGAGCGCGGCTACAGCCTTGTAGCTGATGACGTGACGCGCATCACCATGCAGGAGGGGCGTGAACTCATGGCCACGGCGCCTGAAATGACGCGCAATCACATGGAGGTCCGTGGGATTGGCATCATTGATGTGGCAAAGGTCTTCGGCGTCGGAAGCATTCGAGTGGAAAAACGCCTCGATCTCGTTGTCACGTTAAAGGAGTGGGGGGATGTGGAAGAGGTTGACCGAATCGGACTTGACCGGGAATTTTATGAAATTCTCGGACTCAAAGTACCGCACGTCACCATTCCGGTGCGACCCGGCCGCGACATGGCGCGGTTGATTGAGGTCGCTGCGATGGACGAAAAATTGAAAGGCATGGGACAGAACGCAGCCGTTGACTTCAACACAAGGTTGCTTCGGTTGATGGAGCAGAAGAGGGCGACATAATGGGATTGTTGTATCGAAAAGGCGGCCGCGCTGCACCGGCGCAGAAGATCGAAAAAGAGCTGACAGTGGTGAACCGGCTCGGTCTGCATGCGCGACCGGCTGCGATGTTTGTGCGCATTGCCAGTAGGCATCGCTCGGAGATTTGGGTGTCTAAGGAAGGCGAAGAAGTAAACGGCAAAAGCATCATGGGCCTGATGATGCTTGCCGCCGGGCAGGGCTCAAAGCTGCGTATCCGCTGCGACGGACCCGACGCCGACAAGGCGATGGAGGAGCTCGAGGAACTTATCAAAGCGGGATTCAATGAAGACTGATTCTCCCGACGCGTGATGTCACACAAATGGCACGGCGAACGACTTTCGTGAGTTTGACATTGGCCTTACTCTCGGAAGCGGATGAGCGACAACCCGGAAATCCGGTTTGAAGGAATTGGCGTTTCGCCTGGAATTGCCTTCGGAAGTGTTCACGTCGTACGCGAAGACGTGGATGAAGTGGTGCGTTACCAGATTGCGCCGTCGCAGGTTACCGATGAAATCGGTCGCTTCGAGGCCGGGCTCATCCAAACGCGGATGCAGATCCTTGAGATGCAGCAGCGGATTGCGGAATCGATAGGCGCAAAAGACGCAGCGATTTTCGATGCGCATCTGCTCGTGGTCGAGGACCGCACGTTGATCGACGAAGTTCTGCGAAAGCTCAAGGCGGACCTTTGCAACGTGGAGTGGGCGTTCCAGGAAGTGGCCACGCGCTACGCCGATACGTTAAGCAAAATCGATGATCCGTATCTGCGCGAACGCGCACTCGACATTCAGGATGTTACCAAGCGAGTAATTCGCAATCTGCAGGGCAAAGCTCCCAAGACGTTTCTTTCCCTTAGCAAGCCGCACATTCTGGTTGCGCATAATCTTACCCCTTCGGACACGGCAAGTATGAATCGCGACAACGTGCTCGGAGTCGCCACCGACCTTGGCAGCCGCACTTCGCATGCTGCGATTCTGGCCCGTTCTCTGAATATTCCGGCGGTGTTAGGCTTGCACGATATCACGTCAAAAATCGAAACCGGTCAGCCCGTTCTTATCGACGGAAGCGACGGCTGGTTGATCGTCAATCCGACGCCGGAAACGCTGGAGTGCTACAAGCAAATTGAATCGCGAAGGGCCAAAGTAACGGCGCAACTGAAGCAACTGCGCGAGACCACCTCTGTCACGCGCGATGGACGTCATATCGTTCTTTCGGCAAATATCGAGCTTCCGCAAGACGTCGATGCGGTTGCAGCCAACGGTGCGGAGGGAATCGGACTTTATCGCACCGAGTTTCTTTATTTGAACCGCGAAACTCTGCCAAGCGAGGACGAGCAATACGAAACGTACCGAAAGGTTGCCGAGCGCGTGCGTCCGAATCCGCTAATTATTCGAACTTTTGATTTGGGCGGCGATAAACTCGCTACTGGTGCAGCCGACATCGGCGATGAGTTGAATCCTTTCCTTGGCTGGCGCGCGATCCGGTTTTGCCTTGAGAATCAGGACATGTTTAAAACGCAGCTGCGCGCCATTCTCCGCGCCAGCACTGTGGGCAATGTAAAGGTCATGTTTCCCATGATCTCTGGCTTGGATGAGTTGCGCCGCGCCATCACCGTGCTCGAGGAATGTAAGGAAGAGTTGCACGATTCAAAAATCGAGATGGCCGAAAGAGTCGAAGTTGGTGCGATGGTCGAGATCCCAAGCGCTGCCATTTGTGCAAACGTGCTTGCACGCGAGGTCGATTTTTTTAGCATCGGAACGAACGACCTCATTCAGTACGCGCTTGCAGTAGACCGGGTAAATGAAAAGGTTGCGTATCTGTACGAGCCGACGCATCCGGCAATACTTCGTTTGCTCAAGATGGTTGCCGACGCGGCGCACGCGAACCACATCTGGGTAGGCGTTTGCGGTGAGATGGCAGGCGATGTTGCGCTGGTGCCGCTTTTGTTAGGCCTCGGCGTGGATGAACTCAGCGCATCAGCGACCCGGGTCCCGCGAGTCAAGCGCGCCGTGCAAAGCCTGACCATTCCTGAATGCCGCGAACTAGTCGAGCAGACATTGAAGCTCAACACTTCATCGGAAATTCTAGAGCGTTGCCTCCAACTGGCAGACAGCCGCTATGGCGATCTGCTGGGCTGACGCCGCGTTGAAGCGTTGGCCGTTGAAGCGGTGGCCAAAGAACGTCATCCTGAGCCAAGCGCAGCGGAGTCGAAAGATCCATGGAATTACGTTTGCGTTTCGTTGCCGGATTTCTCGACTTCTGTCGGATATGGGCGCCGCGTTAACGCTTCAACCCTTCAACGATTACCGCCGATCGCACTACTCTTCCCCTTCAGGATCCGTCTTTAGTCCCTCTTCCTCCATTTTGCGCAGGACATCGCTCATATCGTCCACTTCGTCCCACACGTCCTGGCTCACGTAAATGGGCGTCTTCTGCTGCGTGGCCATCGCGATGCAATCGCTCGGTCGACCATCCAACTCGATGATCTTTTTTTGCTGCAACTCGTTTTCGACCTGAATAATCATGCGCGCGTAGTAAGTGGCGTTCTTCAGATCGTTAATGATCACGCGCTCGACTTTTGCGCCGAGCGCCGCGAGCAAATGCGCCATTAAATCATGAGTGAGAGGACGCTCTTTGGTGATATGACGCATGAACATTGTGATGGCGCTGCCGACGGTTTGATCGACGTAGATGATGAAAACCTTCTCATTATTCCCAAGGAAAACCGCGCATCCACCGCTCGTCGGTAATACTGCCCGCACCTGCACCTCGATCACCGTCTTGTTCATCGCGGAAACAGTACGTGGGCGAACAGGAAAAACAAGCTGTGCACACGCCGCCGCTCATCCATCAGCTGCGCTTTGCGTGTCAGACGAAGATTTTCGCGGTACGAGCTTGAATGTTCTGCACGCTGATTAATATGCGCGTTACGGTTTGACACCGCGTTGCGCAACGACAATGAAATCAGAGTGGGATATCGAATCAGCCATCGCCACATATAACGTCGAGGGATGGGGCGAGGGCTATTTTACGGTCAACACCTCCGGCAACGTCGAAGCGCGTCCGTTGAAGAACGATGGCGGTTCGATCGATTTGCTGGAAGTCGTCAACGAAGCGCGCGCCAGAAAGCTCGGTTTTCCGTTGTTGATTCGGTTCCAGGATTTGCTCCGTCATCGGGTCGAAGCAATTAATCGCGCATTTCACAGCGCAATCTCTGAGTTCGGTTATAAAAATCAGTATCGCGGCGTTTTTCCGATCAAGGTCAACCAGCTGCGCGAAGTCGTCGAAGAGATCGTCGACGCAGGCGAACAGTTTAATTTCGGACTAGAAGCGGGCAGCAAGCCAGAGCTGGTCGCCGCGCTTGCCATGCAAAAAGGCGCCGAGACTTTGATCATCTGCAATGGCTACAAAGATCCTGCTTTCATCCGCCTTGCGTTGCTCGGCCGCAAACTAGGTAAACCTGTTGTCATCGTCGCCGAAAAGCTGGAAGAGGTTGAGCAAATCATCCGCGCGTCGAAGGAGGTTGGGGTCGAGCCGTGGATTGGAATTCGTGCTCGTTTATACAGCAAAGGCTCTGGAAAATGGTCGCCGAGCGGCGGCGAGAACGCCAAGTTCGGCCTCGACACGACGAATCTGGTGGCTGCAAGTCAGATGTTAAAGGACGCCGGCCTGGCGCACTGCCTGAAACTTGTCCATTTCCACGTCGGATCGCAGGTGCCGGACATTTCGACAATCAAACGCGCAGTACGCGAAGGAGCGCGATATTACGCGAAGCTCGCAAAGCTTGGACATGAACTTGGTTATCTCGACGTCGGCGGCGGACTCGGTGTCGATTACGACGGATCGCGCAGCGACTTTGACAGCTCGACCAATTATTCGCTCCAGGAATATGCGAACGACGTCGTCTGGAACATCATAGACGTTTGCGACTCGGAAGCCGTCGCGCATCCGGCGATTGTGAGCGAGAGCGGGCGTGCCACCGTCGCGCATCATTCGGTGCTGGTGGTCGAAGCCTTTAGTTCGATCGAAAAAACTGCGCCCAAGCTCAAGGTCGAAGCGAGCGAAAAGGACCACAAACTGGTGGCCGACATTCTTGACATTAAACAACGGTTGAAACGCGGAAATCGCCTTGAGAGTTTGCACGACATCAAGCAAGTCAAAGAGGAAGCGCAGCAAACGTTCGATCTTGGTCTGCTCGATCTCGAATCGAAAGCGAAGATCGACACGGTTTACTGGCAGGTCGCCCACCAAATCGTGAACATGCATCGCGGCTTGCGTTATGTGCCCGACGAAGTGAAGCAGTTGGAAACAACGCTCGGCGATCAGTACATCTGCAATTTCTCCGTGTTCCAATCGCTGCTCGATCATTGGGCGCTTGGCCAGTTGTTTCCGATTATGCCGATCCACCGGCTGACGGCGCCGCCTGATCGCAACGGCACCCTCGTAGATATCACCTGCGATTCAGACGGAAAAGTTTGCAAGTTTATCGATTTGCAGGACGTAAAAGAAACGTTGCCGTTGCACCGGATTCAGCCCGGAGAAATTTATTACCTCGGCCTCTTCATGGTGGGCGCTTACCAGGATATCATGGGTGATCTCCATAATTTGTTTGGCCGGGTCACAGAGGTACACGTTTTTCTTGATCCGGATGAAGAGTCGGGCTGGTACATTGAGGAAGTAATCGAGGGCAGCACAATCGGGGAAGTCCTCGCCATGACGCAGTGGGATAAACTTGAGCTGATGCGCCTGCTCAAAGCGCAGGTAGATGCGGCGATCAAGACTGATCGCCTCAAGCCTAACGATGCGATGCGGTTGCTCGATGACTACGAGCGTTTCCTGCAGGAATACACCTATCTCAGTTTCAATGGTGTAAAGGCGCCGGCGCAACCGGGCAGTTGGTTACCGCTCAGCTGAACGTTCCTGATTTCACATCGCTTGTCATTCCGAGCGAAGTCGAGGAATCTCTTGAAGTAGATGACGAACTTTCTCCAACTCTCATTAGGAATGCACTGCAAAGCGCCGCGCCGATCGACGCGATTCGTGTGCAGGGATGGGTGCGCACGCGGCGTGATTCGAAAGACTTTTCGTTTATCGAGCTGAACGACGGCTCCTCTTTGCGCAATCTTCAGATCATCGCGAAGCAGGATGCGCTGCCGAATTACGCAGAAATCCAACGGCTCAACACCGGTGCTTCAGTTGTTGTTGAGGGCGCGCTCGTTCCGTCGCAGGGCAAAGGACAAAAATGGGAACTCGTTGCACGAGAAATCGAAATTGTCGGTGGCGCTGACGAAAGTTATCCGCTCCAGAAAAAGGGGCACACGCCGGAATTTTTGCGCGAGATCGCGCATCTGCGTCCACGGTCGAATCTTTTCGGTTGCGTGTTCCGTGTGCGCAGCCGGCTCGCGTTCGCCGTTCACCAGTTTTTTCAGGACCGCGGTTTCGTTTACGTTCACACACCCATCATCACCGGAAGCGATTGCGAAGGCGCGGGCGAGTTGTTCCGGGTTTCAACCATCGACATCAAAAATCCGCCGCGGAAAAACGATGAGATCGATTACTCGCAGGATTTTTTTGCCCGCCAAACTTATCTTACCGTCAGTGGGCAACTGGAAGCGGAGGCGTTCGCCTGCGCGCTTACCAAGGTTTACACCTTCGGCCCGACATTTCGCGCCGAGAATTCAAACACGTCACGGCATGCCAGCGAGTTCTGGATGATCGAGCCGGAGATGGCGTTTTGCGATCTGACCGGCAACATGGATCTCGCCGAAGAGCTAGTGAAGTATTTGATCGCCGACGCGAGAAAGCAGTGCGCCGAAGATTTGGAATTGTTCGCGAAATTCGTGGACAAGGAGTTGCTTGCCCGACTCGATTTCGTCATTGAACGGCCGTTTCAGCGGATCACCTACACTGAGGCGGTCGAGCTTTTGAAAAAGAGCGGCGAAAAATTCGAGTTCCCGATCGATTACGGATCAAACCTGCAATCGGAGCATGAGCGTTGGCTCACCGAGAAACATTTCAAATGTCCGATCACGGTTTTTAATTTCCCGAAGGAAATCAAGCCGTTTTACATGCGTTCGAACGATGATGGCAGAACGGTGGCAGCCATAGATTTGCTAGTGCCAGGCATCGGCGAGATCGTCGGCGGCAGCCAGCGTGAAGAACGACTGGAACTGCTGGAGGACAACATGCGGCGTCACAATATGGACCCTGCCGATTACAAATGGTACCTTGACCTGCGCCGCTACGGAACTGTTCCGCATTCCGGCTTCGGGCTCGGCTTCGAACGCATGCTGATGTTCATCACAGGCATTTCGAACATTCGCGATGTGATTCCTTTCGCGCGCACTCCCGGCAGCGCCGAATTCTAAGAATCACCGCTGCGCTTCTCGTACTCTTGTGAACTCGAGTTTGGAACCGCCCAGGTCCTGGAGCACGAGTTTGTCATTCAAAAGATTCACTACGTAAACTGTCGTCGCGAACGGCGTCTCGATTTTGAGTCGGTCTTGATCGCCGAACTTATATCTGCCGCGGACTTCTCCGACGAGCACGGAGCCGTTACCCGAAAATTCCCAAATTGTTTGATTTTCAGCGCCCAACATTTGCCATTTTCCGACGATGCTGGAATTCCCGCAGCCGGACATAACAAAAAACAGAACTGCCGAAGCGGGCACCAATAGCAGTCGCAAGCGTCGCGGAAAACCAAAGCGCATCAGCCCCAGTTATAAATCACGTGCGATTGTCAGGTCGAGCGAAAGCTAGTGTTATTTCCGGCTGGTCTGTTCTTCAGGTGGCGGGACCACGTATGTGTAGAACAAGTGTTTGCTGTGCCGGCTTATTACTTCGCCGTGTTTGCCGCCAGGAAAAAGCTCATGTGTCGTTTGTTCATATTGCTCGTTTCCTGCGAAAAAGAGAAATGCCACTCCTTCGTTGTCCCAAGTTATGGACGCCAGTTGCGACGCCGGATTGGTCAGCAGCGTCCACTTCTGTTCTCTCACGAGGTATCGCGTAGTTACAGGGTCATACGGCCAAGGGCTCTGGCCTACTGTGAAAACTTCATAGCCACTGCCGAGCGAAGCCGAATATCGGCTCTGAGCCGTTTGCACCTCGTAATTCCGTTGGGCGGACTTGTATGCTTCGCTCTTCAGGCTTTCGGGGTCGGCGTAATAACGATGGAAATAAAAATTCAAATTGCACCAGCCAAGCACGATTAACGCAATTCCGATCATTGCTGGCAAGATCCAGCGTAACTGCGGTTCTGATTCCGATTTACCAGCCGTTGCCCACGCGCCTACGGGCAGTGCCAACGCAACATAGAAGGCTGGGAAGGCAGGAGTCCAATGATTGATCAGAGGTGGCACGCTATTCGGATATGCCACGAGCGTTCCTCCCACGAGTAAGACGCCTAAGCCGGAGGCGAGTACGAGAAAGGCGGTCGGATGACGCCAGTGCCACAAAAGCAGGGCAACGCCAAGGACCAGGAGCGCGCTTTCGGCAGGTAACAACAAGGGCCCATAGAATATGATGTCTTGCGAAGTGTGAGTGCTGATTCCAAGCAAGTTCTCAGACAACACTGGCCAAATCTTTTTCCAAGCCGCGTGCAAATCGGCGAAACTGATCGGAATATGCGGGGACCAAATAAGGAGACTTGCTCCTCGCCCCAGGTAGAGGTTTGGGTTCCGAATGAAGTGAACTAACAGCGGACCAAATCCTACGAGATAGCTTCCCGCCAGCAGGAGGAAACCGCGCGCGTACTCGCGTGCTTGTTTCCAATGAAGCGCAAGGAGGAACACGATAAACACTGTTAGGATGAAGGGCAGAAGCCGTGTTCCATAATAGAAGTATTCGCTTAACCCCGCGGACAGACCTGCCAGAGCCCAATCAGACGGCCGACGCGACCGCAATGCGCGCAACAAGAAAAAGAAACAAGTGGTCCAGAAGAACTGCGTCACGATGTTGTTAAGCGCCAGGCGGCTGTAATGAACATTCGAAACGCTGAAAGCCATGATTGCGCTTCCAGTTATCGCCGCGTATCTCCCCCATGTTCCACGTAACAGTGCATAAAGCGGGACAACTGTAGCCGCTCCAAACAAAGCGGCCGGCAGCCTTAACATTGCAAGTGAGGTACCGCCCAGCTTCAGAAATACGGCCACGAGCCAGAACCAAAGAGCGGGCAGATCAATTCCGCTCCACAACGTGCTAAAGAGGGACGGCGGCGGAGTTGTTGGAGTTAGATAACTCTGAGTGGCGACGGTGCCGGTCATGATTTCGTCCGGATAGATGTTTTCCGGGAAATTCGCCAGATTCCAAACTCGACTGAGCACCGCCAGGACGAACAGCACGGCCAGAAGCGCCATCTCCCACAGTGGCCAACGCGGAAGGTGTGGTGCACTGGAACCACCGAATAATGAATGTGAGCCGAAGAAAGCAGAGCAAAGCAGCAAGGCTATGGCTGCGATCCACAAAATACCTGCGAGCCCGAACGTCTCAGTTGGCGCTACGGCATAGCGAAGGTCCGCGGCGAGCACAAGCAGCATCGCCATGGTAACTCCAAACAAGTAGAACAACCGGCTGCGGCTTAGGCGCGTCCGAACAGTAGCATCGGATGAAAACGCGGATCTCCAATTCTGTCGGCCCCACAGCACGACCGCCAGAACTGCGGAGGCTACGAGTAGCACAACGGCCCAAAGCCGGGCGCTCTCGTTTGCTAACAGCCAAGTACCAAGCAGCGCGATAAAATAGACGATCGGACCGACCCAAACTTTGGGGCCGCATGGGGCACGCATTTGTCGCCCGACTACCGCTGAACAGCTACTAAAAGGCCAGAATTATTTTTTGCCCGGTTCCGTCTTCGATTCGTCGTTCGAGTCGCTCGACTCCTTTGTGGCACGCTTGGATTCGCCCGGGCGATATTCTTCCTGTTCGGCTGCTGCGAAAGCTTTTTCTAACCCGACCATATCTTCGCCGGGACGAAGCGTATCAAAGGACTCGACTTCCTTGCGCAGTTGTTCTTCGGAATAATTGGCCGCCTTGATCGAGAGCCCGATGCGGCGCTCGATTTTGTCCACCTTAATCACGCGCGCTTCGACTTCCTGGCCAACTTTAAGGACATCCTTCACCTTGGCGACATGATCCTCGGTCAACTGCGAGATGTGAACGAGCCCATCAATGTCGTCCTGCAATTGCACAAATGCGCCAAAGCTGGCGAGCTTGGTCACTTTACCGTTGACCAGGTCACCGATCTTATATTTTTCATCGATCATTTTCCACGGATCGTCGGCCAGCTGTTTAATCCCAAGGCTGATGCGTTGATTGACTTTGTCGATGTCGATCACGACAGCTTCCACTTCATCGCCTTTCTTAAACATCTCGCTGGGGTGATTGATTTTGCGGGTCCAGCTTAAATCGGAGACGTGGATCATGCCGTCGATGCCTTCCTCCAGTTCCACGAACGCGCCATAAGCGGTCATGTTTCGAATCGTGCCTTTGACCTGCCTGCCGATGGTGAACTTCTTCTCGATCTCATCCCATGGATTTGCCTCGAGCTGGCGCAGCCCGAGTGAAATTTTTTGCTCCTCTTTGTTCACGCCAAGAACAACAGCTTCGACTTCCTGGCCGACACTGAGGATATCGGAAGGACGCATGATTCGTTTCGTCCACGAAAGTTCTGATACGTGAATGAGACCCTCGACGCCTTCCTCGATCTCAACAAAGGCACCGTAGGGGACAAGATTCGTGATCTTGCCTTTAACACGCTGTCCAGCGGGGAAACGCTCCTCGATCTGATCCCATGGGTTCTTCTGTGTTTGTTTCAGTCCGAGCGAAACGCGCTCCTTTTCCTTGTTGATATCAAGTACAACGACTTCCAACTGCTGCCCGACCTTCAACAACTCTCCGGGATGTCCCAGTCGACCCCACGTGATGTCAGTCACGTGCAGCAAACCGTCCATGCCGTCGAGATCAATAAACGCGCCGAAGTCAGTGATGTTTTTCACGGTTCCGACAACGCGATCCCCGAGATTTACGTTTTCCAGGAATTTTTGCCGTTTTTCGCTGCGCTCCTTTTCGATCACCTCGCGGCGGCTGAGCACAACGTTCTTTCGGTCGTCATTCAACTTAACGATTTTGAAGTCATAGGTGTTGCCGACGAACTGCTGTAAATCCTTTGGCGGGACGACATCGATTTGTGATGCAGGCAAAAATGCTTCTACGCCGATGTTCACCATCAGTCCGCCTTTGACCACTGATCTCACTTTACCTTTGATCAGGCCGTCACCTTGGAAAACGTGAACGATCTTGTTCCAATTTTGGCGGTAAGCTGCTTTCTCCTTCGAGAGCACTACCATGCCTTCTTCGTTCTCCAGCCGCTCAAGGAGAACGTCCACCTCGTCGCCAACTTGCAGCGAATCGGGATCTTCAAATTCGTTCAATGGAATGACGCCCTCGGACTTATATCCGACATCAACGAGCACTTCGCGTGGACGAACCTCCAAAATCTGCCCTTTGATGATGCTTCCTTCTCGGAAGTCCGGCATCGGCTTCGACATCACGTCCTGCATTTGAATCATAAAGTAAGTAGGCCTCCTCTTCAGTACAGCGGCGCTCTAAATTGAACACCGAAGTCCACGCGCCCGGCTGCTGCCGGAAGCGGAATGGGGACGGAAACTAGGCGTTTTTGTGGCTTCGGTCAACTGACATGCGCGGCGCTACCGCCGCGCGTCCTCCCGAGCGCAGCGAAGCGGAGTCGAAAGGCCCCCCTCGAAGTTGTGAATTGATTTATCGGGGGGGTTAAAAAGCCTGGACTCGTGGACTTCGTCCGCTGCGGCGTTCGACGTTGAGCGTTGGATGTTTCGCCTCTATTCTAAGAGAAGATGTCCATCGTCCGATTCCTGGTATTAATCGTTCTCCTCTCAGCTGCTTCAATACGTGCTGAAGCCCCGGCGGAACAAGCTCTTCTTACAGCAATCAAATCGCCACAAACCACCGTCGTTCACCTGTGGGCGCCGTGGTGTTCTAACTGCCAGGCTGAACTCAAAACCGGCGGGTGGACCAAAATCATCAATGAAAATCCACAGGTGAAGTTTTATTTCGTCTCCATCTGGAATGATGGGCAGGACGGGCGCGCGATGTTGAACAAATTCGGAATCGCTGCGCAGCCGAACGTGACAATTCTCGCTGATCCCGGTCCACGTCGTGGCGAAAACAAGATCAAACAGCTTGCTGGTCTGCCGCTGACTTGGATTCCGACGACTTGGATTTACAAAGGAGGCGATCTTCGCTACGCATTGAATTACGGCGAGGTTCGCTTTCCTGTGCTCCAACAGTTTCTGACAGACAGCCAGTCGGAATGGTCGCACAAAGGCGAGCCATCGATTGAGTAAGCTTTATGAGCCAGAGTTCCGCAGCCCCAGCCATTGCGCACAACAAGTCTCCCGAAATTCTTTCGCTTATCGGCGATACGCCGCTAGTGGAAGCAACGCAGCTCGACACCGGGCCATGCCGGCTTTTTCTCAAACTTGAAAATCAAAATCCGGGTGGCTCGATCAAGGACCGAATCGCACTGTCGATGATCGAAGCCGCGGAAGCCGAGGGAAAATTGGAGCCTGGCGGCACGGTTATTGAGGCAACGGCAGGCAATACTGGTCTGGGTCTCGCGCTGGTCGCGGGTGCGAAAGGCTATCGCGTCCTGCTGGTAATTCCCGACAAGATGTCGCAAGAAAAAATATCGCACGTGAGAGCACTCGGCGCCGAAGTGCGGATCACACGGTCTGATGTGACACGCGGGCACCCCGAGTATTACCAGGACGTCGCGGCCCAGCTCGCCGAACAAATTCCGGGAAGCTTTTACGTGAACCAATTTGGTAATCCGGCGAACCCTCACGCACACGAGCGCACGACCGGTCCGGAAATTTGGGAGCAAATGCGACACGACGTGGACGCCGTCGTCGTGGGAGTCGGCTCAGGTGGAACGCTGACAGGGCTCGGCAGATTTTTTAATCGCGTGAAACCGCGGCGCGGCATCGAAATGGTTCTGGCCGATCCGACCGGCTCGATTTTGTACGAGTATGTCAAAACTGGTCAGCTCGTTAAATCGGGCAGCTGGGCAGTGGAAGGCATCGGTGAAGATTTCATCCCCGAGATCGCCGATATGTCGTTAGTCACAGAAGCATTTGAGATCGATGACGAAGAAAGTTTTGCCGCAGCACGCGAGCTTTTGCGCAAGGAAGGAATCTTTGGCGGCTCGTCCACTGGCACACTTCTCGCAGGGGCGCTCCGTTATTGTCGGCAGCAAACAAAACCAAAACGCGTCGTCACACTCGTTCCTGACACCGGTAACAAGTATCTCTCCAAAATGTATAATAATTTTTGGATGGCCGAGCAGGGATTCATCCATCGGCCGCCGCATGGCGATCTGAGCGATTTGATCTCGCATCGATACGAAGCTGGCGAAGTGATCACGGTAGGGCCCGATGATTCGTTGCTCACAGCCTTCAAACGAATGCGCGACTCAGATGTGTCGCAGCTTCCGGTGGTCGACAAGAGCGGCCGCGCCATCGGGCTCATCGACGAATCCGATCTCCTGGTAAAAGTGCACCGCGAGCCGTCGCGTTTCAACGACCCGGTGAGCAAGGCGATGACGGACCAGTTGGAAACGTTGCCGCCGGACGCCAAAATCACAGACTTGCTTGGCGTATTCGATCGCGGCCGCGTCGCCATCGTGATGGACGATAATAAATTTCTTGGGCTGATTACGCGCACCGATTGGCTTTCCTATCTTCGACTTCACATGCCGAAATCGTCCGCGCCGCCCGAGCGCGAGTTTGTCTAAGACTAGCCGCGAATTAAGCGCAAGTCCGCCACGGCGGATTCGTCCTTTGAAGCGCAACCAGAGGCATGCGCTACCATCCCGCATGAAAAAAGAACAGGGCTTCGCGACGCGCGCCATTCACGCCGGGCAGCAACCGGATCCCACGACCGGCGCGGTGATGACACCGATTTACGCCACGTCGACGTACGTGCAGGAAAGCCCCGGCCAACACAAAGGCTACGATTATTCGCGCTCAATTAATCCTACCCGGCTCGCGTACGAAAAGTGCATCGCGGATTTGGAAAGCGGATCGCGCGGATTCGCGTTTGCATCCGGTCTGTCGGCCATGGCGACCGTGCTGGAGATACTCGACAGCGGGTCGCATATTGTCGCGAGCGACGACCTTTACGGCGGCACCTTTCGATTATTCGACCGGGTGCGCCGTCGCTCCGCGAATCTTGATTTTACCTACGTTGATTTGACCGATGCGAAAGATCTCGAGCGCGCAATCAAACCAAACACGCGCATGGTTTGGATCGAGACCCCGAGTAATCCGTTGCTCAAGCTGATCGATGTTGATGCGATCGCGAAGATCGCGCGTAAACGGAAATTGATTTCGGTTAGCGATAATACGTTCGCTACTCCATGGATCCAGCGACCGATTGAATCGGGATTCGATATCGTTGTGCATTCCGCAACGAAATATCTGAACGGGCATTCCGATCTGGTGGGCGGTGTTGTCGTTGTTGGAAAAAACAAGGAACTCGCGGATCAAATTGCGTTTTTGCAAAATTCGGTCGGCGCCATTGCCGGCGCGTTCGATAGTTTTCTTGTTCTGCGCAGCCTGAAAACCCTGGCGCTCCGATTGGAGCGGCATTGCTCGAACGCGCTGGAGATCGCTCGCTGGCTCGAGGACCAGCGCGAGATCAAATCGGTCCATTATCCCGGACTAAAATCGCATCCACAACACGATTTGGCCCGGCAACAGATGCGCGGGTTCGGCGGAATGGTCACCATCGTTTTGAAAACTGACCTCGCTGGAACGCGACGTTTTCTTGAGAACACGCACTTGTTTGCTTTGGCAGAAAGCCTGGGCGGCGTGGAAAGCCTGATCAATCATCCCGCGCTCATGACGCATGCCTCCGTGCCGGAAGAGCAACGGCAAAAACTCGGCATCACCGATTCCCTCGTTAGGCTGTCTGTCGGTGTCGAGGACGTTCGCGATTTGATCGATGATCTAAAGAACGCACTCGAAGCAATCTGAACGTGCTCTCATTAACACCTGACTTCAGTCAGGTGCGAGCGGACAAGGTTGGCTTGCGAGCCGTTTCAACGGCTTGTTTCGCGGGCCGCAACGATAGAAAGCTGTTAAAACAGCTCTTCCTATTCACTGCGCAATACACCTGGCTAAAGCCAGGTGTTAATCACATTGCGCGTTGTGATTGGGGTATAGCGATTTATTCTTGCCGCTCATGGGCAACACATTTGGCCGATTGTTCCGCGTCACCACATTTGGCGAGTCCCATGGAGGCGGCGTCGGCGTGGTGATCGACGGCTGCCCGCCACGCATCGAAATTTCCGAAGCGGAAATTCAAGGAGATCTGGATCGTCGTCGGCCGGGTCAAAGCAAACTCACTACGCAGCGGAAGGAGGAAGACCGTTGCGAACTTCTGTCCGGCGTTTTTGAGGGCAGAACACTCGGGACGCCGATCGCGATTCTAGTTCGGAACAAAGACGCTCGACCCGAAGATTACACCGAAATCGCGCGCAAATTTCGGCCGTCGCATGCCGATTACACTTACGAGGCCAAATACGGAATCCGAAACTGGCAGGGCGGCGGTCGCGCGTCTGCGCGTGAAACGATTGGTCGCGTCGCGGCCGGTGCGATTGCGAAAAAAACATTGTCCGCGTTGTATGTGGACTTCGAAATCGTCGCTTACGTGACTCAAATCCATGAAGTGACTGCGAAGATTGACCGTTCCACCGTGACGATGAACGACGTTGAGAAAAATGTTGTCCGCTGTCCGGATGCTGCCGTTGCAAAAAAGATGATCTCGCTGGTAGAGCGGGTTCGGGATGCAGGCGATTCGGTAGGCGGCGTGATCGAGTGTGTGGCGCGCGGCATTCCACCCGGACTTGGCGAACCCGTGTTCGACAAGCTCGAAGCAGACCTGGCGAAAGCGATGCTGAGCATTCCGGCGGCAAAAGGTTTTGAGATCGGCTCTGGATTTGCAGCGACGCAGATGCGCGGCTCGCAGCACAACGATGCTTTCGAAACCCGCGCTGGAAGAATTCGGACAACCACGAACAACTCCGGAGGCGTGCAAGGTGGCATTAGCAACGGCGAAGACATTTACTTTCGCGTTGCGTTTAAGCCGCCTGCAACGATTGCGCTCGAACAGAAAACCGTCACCACTTCAAACGAGAAGACTGCGCTGGCCGCCCGCGGACGGCATGATCCGTGTGTTCTTCCACGAGCCGTGCCGATTGTCGAAGCAATGGCTGCGCTCGTTCTTTGCGATCACGCGTTGCGGCAACGGGCGATTGCTTGGTCCGTTGAAGGGTTGAAGCGTTGAAGCGTTGGAACGACCGGCATTCCGAGCGAAGTCGAGGAATCCCGTGGCGGAAGCTTAACGTGATGCAGCGGGGTCCTTCGACTCCGCTGCGCTCCGCTCCGGGATGACGTTCGTTTAGCGACGTTTTAACCCTTTAACCCTTCAACGCTTCAACGAATATTGCGCCAGCGATGAACTACATCGCCACGATCGGCCTGGAAGTGCACGTGCAGCTCAAGACGCGATCCAAAATGTTTTGCGCTTCGCCGGTTGAATTTGGCGCCGAGCCGAACACGCACACTTGTCCGGTTTGTCTCGGGCTGCCCGGCGCGTTGCCGGTGATGAATCAGGAAGCGTTGTGTATGACAGTACTGACGGGACTCATGCTCGGATGCGACATCGCGCCAATCAGCAAGTTCGATCGCAAAAATTATTTCTACCCGGACATGCCGAAAAATTATCAGATTTCGCAGTACGACATGCCGCTGTGCACGAACGGCAGCGTGCCATTGCATGATCTCGCTTATCCCAAGGACGCACAGAAAAATATCGTCACGCATGACAAGGAAGTGCACCTGGTACGAATCCATCTGGAGGAAGACGTAGCAAAGAGTTTCCATTTCGAGAACAGCACCGGCATCGATTTCAATCGCGCCGGCACTCCGTTGATGGAGATCGTGACACAGCCGGAAATCAATTCGCCCGAGGAAGCATTCGCTTTCTTAAGTGCGTTGAGACAAATCCTGATCTACGGCGCGGTGAGCGATGCTGATATGGAGAAGGGACAACTTCGCTGCGATTGCAACGTTTCCGTACGCCCTGAAGACCAAACCGAACTCGGAGCAAAAATCGAGCTCAAGAATTTGAACTCCATCAGCGGTGTCCGGCGCGCTCTCGCTTATGAGATTCGCCGTCAGACCAGCATCCTGGAGCGCGGTGAACAGATGGAGCAGGAGACGCGTGGCTGGGATGATGTCGCGGGTGAAACATTTCTCATGCGGACCAAGGAATTCGCGCACGATTACCGTTATTTTCCTGATCCGGATCTCGTCCCGGTGAAAACCGATGCGCTTGGTGACCGAGGTGCGGGAGCGCGTGCCGGAGCTACCAAAGGCGAAGCGCGCCCGATTCATCGAGCAATATCGGGTGAGCCCCTACGATGCCGCCGTGCTGGCGAACGATCTCGAGTTAGCGAGATATTTCGAGGCGGCTGCCAAAGGCGCGAAAAAGCCGAAGAACGTAGCTAATTGGATCTTGAACGATTTGCAGAACGCGCTCGGCGCCGCTGGCAAAGGAATGAACGAGTGTCCAATTCCGCCGGAGGCGCTTGATGAATTCGTGAACTTGATCGACAGCGGAAAAATCAGCGGCAAACAAGGCAAGGAAGTTTTTGCTGAAATGTTTGCGACTGGACAAACCGCAGCCGCGGTTGTGAAAGAAAAAGGCATTGAGCAACTGAGCGACGTAAGCGCGATTGAAAAATTGTGTGATGAAGTGATCGCGGCGAACCCGAAACCGGTAGCGGATTTTCGAGCAGGGAACGTTGCATCGCTGAATTTTCTCAAGGGACAGGTGATTAAACTGTCCAAAGGCAAAGCGAATCCGCAGCTTGTCGGAGAAATTCTGGAACGAAAACTGAAAGAGTAGCCGCAGTCTGTCATTCCGAGCGAAGTCGAGGAACCCCGCGATGTAAGCGTGGGTTAAGCGACGGGATCCTTCGACTTCGCTGACGCTTCGCTCAGGATGACAGTTGTAGGGCGTTTCTGTGAAACGCCTCTTGTTGGCGTCTGACACAGACGCCCTACAATAGTGGGGTGCGAATCCTTATCGCTCCCGATAAATTCAAAGGCACGCTGAACGCGCGAGAGGTCGCGCAAAACATCGCGAAAGGGCTGCTCGATGTGCTGCCGGACGCGCAGATCGAAGTGGTGCCGATGGCCGATGGCGGGGAGGGAACCGCGGAAGCAATTTGTGATGCGCGCGGCTGTTCCTGGCTCGAATGCAAGGCGCACGATCCGCTCGGTCGCGAGATCGACGCGCGCTACGGATGGATCGACCAGGAAAAACTTGCGGTAATGGAGATGAGCGAAGCCGCTGGCATGCGGCGACTTTCCGAAAGTGAACGCGATCCAATTCGTGCGACTACGTTCGGTGTGGGCGAAATGATTTTGGATGCGACGAAACGCGGTGCGAACGAAATCATTATTGGTCTGGGTGGCAGCGCGACAAACGATGGCGGTTTCGGCATGGCACGCGCGTTAGGATTTCAATTCTTCGGCGAGGGAGAAAACGAGATTCAATCGGTTGCCGAGCTTCCTCTGCTGAAGCGGATTGAGCGACCGAAGGAACTGGAACTACCGCGCATCGTGGCGGCGGTCGACGTGAAGAATCCGTTGCTGGGCGAAAATGGCGCGACACGAGTGTTTGGTCCGCAGAAAGGGGCGAGCAAAAGCGACCTCGACAATTTAGAACGCGCGCTGACGAGGCTCGCGGACGTCGTGGCCACAGAATTCGGGTTCGACTATCGGAACGAAGCGGGTGCGGGCGCCGCAGGCGGCCTCGGCTTCGGTCTGCTGAGTTTTTGCGGCGCGACAATCCGGCCGGGATTCGAAGTTGTCGCAGAAGCGGTCGGGCTTGAATCGAAGATGAAAGATGCGGACCTGGTGATTACAGGCGAGGGGAGTCTGGATCGGCAGACGCTCGAAGGGAAAACGCCAGTCGGCGTGGCGCGGCTGGCGCGAAAGCTCGGAAAGCCAGTGTTCGCAATTGTTGGCCGTGCATCTGAAGATCGAGAACTTCGCGAAATTTTTGACGGTATTTACCAAAACGCGCGCCCGGGAATGAGCCAGCAAGAAAACATGAAACGCGCAGCGGAACTTTTGCGCGAGAACGCGCGCGAATTGGCAGAGACATTTGGCGTTGGGCTGTAAGCGATTCGGGCGATTGATTTCGATGTCTGCGCGCCAACCCGCACGAGTTAGCGAGATCGTTACGACTCGCGAGTGTTGGCAACGCGTTATTTCTTCGCGTTCCTCGGATCGTCCGCGGGATTCACATAATTAATCTGCCACGGACCGATCCCGTGAAGTTGAATTACCGTATCGCCTTCAGACCACGCCGTGTGTTTCATTCCAGCGGGCCAGTAACCGAAGGACCCTGCGGGAAGTTTTTTCGCGCTATTGCGATCAAGCGCTTCTCCGGTCGCGAGATGAAGAGCACCCGAAATCACCGTGACGCGCTCAGTTTTTGGATGGGTATGCTGTGCGACATGATAGCCGTCAGGAAACTGGAAACGTACTACGAACGGACCTTCTTTCGTTGGATCGCCTTCGAGCACAGCCATCTTTGCGCCAGGAGGCAAGGCGGCTGGTCCCGCTTTCCATTCAATGGTTTCACCAGCGTAAAGACGCATGTCCGTGGGTTGCGTGTCTTCGGCGGCTAACCCTGCGTGATCGAACAAAATGGCGAACAGAATGACTGCTACAACTCCGAGAATAGTTTTCATGGGCTGATTATTGTTTCTGAATTTCTGGAGACAAGTGGTTCAATAAAATTCGCGATATTGCTTTGCTGTTTCGACGTAACTCCATGCCCATCGGGCGATGTCGTTTTGTTCTTCGAGCGTCAGTTGTCTGCGGATTTTTGCGGGCGATCCGAGCACGAGTGAGCCGGGCGGGATTTTCATTCCCATCGTCACGAGCGCGTTTGCGCCGATGATGGATCGTGCGCCAACTTCGACGTCGTCGAGAATGATTGCGCCCATGCCGATGAGCACTTCATTGTCGATTTTGCACGCGTGAACAATCGCGGTGTGGCCGATGGTGACCAGTTCGCCTACGATTGTTGGGTAACCGGTGTCCACGTGGACGACAGCGTTGTCCTGAACGTTCGAGCGCGGCCCGATGATGATGCGGTTGATATCACCGCGCAGAACTGCGCCGTACCAGACGCTCGATTCTTCTTCGAGAATTACGTCACCGAGCACAGTCGCGCCAGGAACAACCCACGCGCTGGAATGGATGGTGGGGCCTTTTTGCAGTCGCGGAACGATGCCGTCGTGTCCGGTCGGCAGTGAATCTGGTTCGATATGCATTCGCGATGAGCACGAACATGGAACGTTCAGTCCGAGTTCGCAAGATAACGGCGTGCGCAGGGTTCAGCGCAGCCGCAAGCCCGTTCATTACAAAATCGTAATAAAAGGCTTGCTCCGCTAAGACGAATCCGTTTTCATCGCGCGCATGACCTCGAAAATCACTCTCGCACTTGGAACGGCGCTGGCGGGGATTGCGCTGTGTTGTTTTATCGAATCGAGCTTTGGTCAGGACGCCGTGGTTGCGTCTATTGCCGAAAGCGACGCTGACGATGCCGATGACAGCGATGGCAAGGACGATAAATCTCGACGCCGCTCACGGCCGAGCGGCAATCTTGTAAGTGCAAATAGCAGATTTGTCATAAGCTCAAGTGAAAGCCTGTCGCTCGGGGTAACGAACGTCTCCGAAACAGCTGAAGTCGAGAGTGTCGTCGTTACCGGGAACTGGTTCGACGCGTATCCCGTCCCATATCCCGCATTGCCACCAGTGGAAGGGACGAGAATCAACGCCGGCAAGAAAACGTCATTTGTGAAACCGGAAGAGTTCCCCACCTTCGCTGGCAATGACTACCGAGAGGTGATGGCCACGACACCTGGCATACTCGTAAGCGAAGAGCCGCAATCGCCAATCATCAACTTCGGTTATCGCGGTCTGAATTCGCAGCGCAGCGAGTTCATGCAAGTGCTCGAAGATGGCATCTCCCTGAAGAACGAGCAGTTTGGTTTTCCTGAAACGCATTACACGCCAATCATGGACGCAGTGGAGCGGATTGAACTCATTCGCGCGGGCGCGGCATTACAATACGGCTGCCAACCCGGAGGAGCCCTCAATTTTGTCATGAAAATGCCGCGCCTGGATGCGCCATTTCATTTCACGCACCAGGAATGTATTTGGGAGCTATGGGTATTATCGCAATTACACGGAAGTGGACGGCACGGTCGGCCCATTCGGGTACTATCTTTACTATGATCACCGACAGCAGGACGGATTCCGCGAGGCCAATAGCGACTACGAGCTTAACAACGGCAGCTCGCGTCTTGTGTGGGATGTGACGAAAGATAGCCAATTGATCCTCACGCTCGATTTCTACGACGAAAACCACGGCGAACCGGGCGGCATGCGTCGCCGGGAAGAAGTCAATCCGCCCAACTCTGTCTTCGTGGAAGACGGTTTCACTCAGACCAGTCGATTTTTCGATCGGTTCCGGCTCGAGCGATACTATGCCATACTCGAGTACCAAAAGTTCTTCTCAGAGAGGACGGAACTCGAGATCAAGGCATTTGGCGGGTATTTGGCGCGCTGGAGCAAGCGCCAGCGTGGCGGCGGATTTGGCACACTGCCCAGCGGAGGGGCTGCCGAGACAAACTCTATTCAGTTGCGCGAGGCCTGGACAGAGGGTGTTGATGCCCGCGTTCGTCATGACTACGATTTGTTCAACAACGTCTCGACTCATTGCCGGCGGTATCTACTTCTATCACGCGTTGCAGGACCGGACCGACGAGCGTGGTGAAACACCCGATGCAGAGAGTGGCAGGTTGCGCAATCTGAACACAGGTGAGACTTGGGATGGCGCTATTTTTGCCGAGAACCGGTTCAAATTCGGGCGTCTGTCCATCGTTCCCGGGATGCGGCTGGAATTTCTCAATCAAAGTGTCGTCGAGCAATTGAACGTGGCTAAGGCCTCCAATGGCGATCCGCTTGCGGATCAGTCCGATTTTCATTTTGTGCCGCTGTTTGGGTTGGGACTCGGTTATACGCTGGTCGAGGGTCAGCCAATCCTCTCTGCGCCTCTCATTGCTGGAGAAAAGGGTGCCGAGGCCAAAAATCCTCCCGCGCCGATCGTCACAGGCTTTGGCCCGCCGCGTGTTGAACTTTACGGAACAGTATCGCAAGCCTACCGGCCTATCACCTACGGCGAACTTGTGCCGACCGGCGCTAGCTCAGTCGTAAATGGCGATTTAAAGGAAGGGAAGGCGCTTCAATTCGAATATGGAGTCCGCGGTAAACCGTTCCCGTACCTGAATTTCGACGTAGGCGGTTTCTACTTCACGTTTACTGACCAAGTCGGCGAGGTCATTCTGCCGAACGGTTTTACTTCGACCGAGAACGTCGGCGACGCGCGTTACATTGGATTCGAAGCTTCAACCGAACTAGACGTTCTGGCGTTGATCAACGGGGGCGTTCCCAATCCGTACGGCAATCTGACGCTCTATGGCAATGTTACGTTGCTGGACGGCGAGTTCACCTCCGGGCCAAATACCGGCAACATTCCTGCGTATGCACCGAATTATCAGGTCAAAACCGGCGCGATCTATAGCTACAAAAATACGTTCAAAGTCGCGCTTCTTGGCACGCTCGTTGACAATGAGTTCGGTGACGATGGCGATTCCTTCGAAGGCTTCATTCCCGCCTACAATGTTTGGGACCTCACGGCCGAATTTAGATTCTGGAAGGGGCGAGCCGGAGTCTTCGCCGGTATCCGTAACGTGTTCGACGAGAGTTATTGGGGCGAAGTCCGCGAGGAAGGGATCATGCCCGCGCTGCCGCGGAATTATTACGGCGGGTTCGAATTCTTCTTCTAAGGTGTGACGCAGACAATCCTGTCTGCGACTATCAAACGACTGAACCGACGCAGACAATCTTGTCTGCGGGCGTCAGACTGACTCGAATTGACGCAAACACGATGTGTCTGTCAGCGCTGAAAGAAAGCGCCGACTTATGACAGCCTGGGACAAGGCCCAGGCGGACCGTAATGTTGCATGGCGTCAATCGCTGAAAGCGCGGCTCAACACTCTCTCATGAATCGCGCCTTCAGCGCTGACGTTTTTGCATGTCCGATTTTCGCTGGGGCGCTGCCCCAGGCTGAGATTGAATGGCGCGCCTTTGGCGCTAAACGCAGACAGGATTGTCTGCGCCACGAATCGGATTTTCTTATGCTCGGACTTGAGCGATTATACGCGTCAAATGCCGGAGCTTCCTCCCGAACAGGTTACGCCATTCGTCTTCTCCGATCCCAGCGGTAAGCGCTGGCCTCGGCTACGTCTCACTCTGCTAATCACGCGGTGTGCTGTTCTTCGTTGCACTGGTGCTTTTCGTTCAGACGCTTTTTGTCATCCCAAAGATGAACGTGCCGTTTTCATTGCGGCAGTTGAAAGGTCAGTTGCGAGCATTGCAACGAGAGAATCCTGCGGGCCAGGTTTCCCAAGGTTCGTTGCTATGGCAGAAATTTAGCGCGACCCGCCAGGCGGCGAAAAAACTTGCTGGGACGGCGCCAACTCCTTCACCGCGCCCGCGAAAGAAAGCGCCTGATAACGAAGTGCGACTCGTATTCTATGCAAATGGCGATCCGGATAGCTACGCGTCGCTCCAGCAACACGCCGCTCAGATTACGCATGTGTGCCCGGAATGGATGACAGTTATCGATGGCATGGGCGATTTGCAAATCGACTCCGATGCTCGTGTGTCAAAGCTGGCGGCAAACAAGGGGATTGCGCTGATGCCGCTGTTGACCAATCTGGTCGGCGATACCTGGCAGCCCGAAGCGATTGAGAATCTCGCGCACGGACCGGCCAAACGACAAGAGGGCTTTATCCAGGATGTGCTTGCGGTGTTGCGCAACGCCAAGGCTGCCGGGGTCGTTGTCGATTGGCAACAAATTGACCCTGCTTACAAGAACGATTTAACCGCATTCGTCGACAAATTTGCGGACGCTTTGCACGACGATAATAAACAGCTCTGGTTGTGCGTTCAGCCGGGGCAGGAGCTGGATTACATCGACATCGATGCGCTCAGTGACAACGTCGATCGTTTCGTCGCGATGTTGTTCGATGAAACGTCGGAGACGGATCCACCGGGACCGCTGGCGTCCCGTTCGTGGTTTGAAGGTTGGCTGCATGTCCTCTTGGACGGTTCCGACACCAAGCAATGGATCATTGCAATTGGCAGCTACGGATATGACTGGCCCATCGGCGGCAAGAAGGCCGAGCTGATCAGTTTTTCTGAAGCGATGAGCCGCGCCAAGGATGCGGAAATCGGAGGTGTCCAAGTTCAGGGGCCCGAGTTACAGTCCGTATTTTTATTTCCAGGATGAGGACACGGAACACGCGGTTTGGTTCCTCGACGCCGTCACATTTCTCAACGAATTGCGCGGAGTGCGCGATGAGAAGGCGGGCGGCTTCGCACTTTATCGGCTCGGCAGCGAAGACCCTGCAATCTGGGACGCGCTAAACGTGCCACACGATTTCAAGTTCGATAATCAAACGCGACAAGCGCTGGAACTGATCAAATCGACGGACACGATAACGGACGTTGGCGACGGCGAAATCGTGACAGTGGATGAGGATCGCACTGACGGACTGCGCACGCTGGCTGTGGATGCAGATGGCTATCTCACAGCGAAATATGTGAAGTTTGCGGAATTTCCAACGTTGTATCACCAGGGCGCCGGCAGCGAGCATCAGGTCGCAATCACTTTTGATGACGGCCCCGATCCGCGATGGACACCGAAAGTCCTGAACATTCTTCGGGCAGCAAACGTAAAGGCCACGTTTTTCGTCGTCGGAGTAAACGCAGAGCGTTACCCGGCGCTTGTCCGTCGCATTGTCAACGAAGGTCACGAGATCGGGAACCATACCTATTACCATCCGAACCTGGCGCTCTGCTGGCCGGAGCACATTCGATTGGAGCTAAACGCCACGCAGCTCCTGCTCGAAACCATTACGGGTCGCGCGACAACTTTGTTTCGCCCGCCATACGCCTCCGACACTGGCCCAACGGAACTCAGTGAGCTTGCTCCCCTGAAAATCGCGGAAGATCTTAATTATCTTGTTGTCCTTGAGAACATTGATCCGCAGGATTGGGCGAAACCCGGCGCAGATATCATTCTCCGGCGGATTAAACAACAAAGGCACGATGGTAACCTAATTCTGCTTCACGATGCCGGCGGCGATCGCTCCCAAACAGTGGAAGCGCTTCCACGCATCTTGGATTGGCTGCAGACGCGCGGCGACACCATCGTGCCATTGAGTACGTTGCTCGGAACGACGCGCGATGGAGTGATGCCGCCGGTGCAAGGCAATAGCCAGTCGCTTAGCCGAATTGTCAGCAGCACCGGGTTCCGCGTTTACCACAGCATCGAAGAATTCCTCTGGGCGTTTATGATCGTGGCGACGGCGCTTGTCGTCGTTCGGACATTGATTGTCATCTGGCTCGCGGCGCGTTTTCGGCGCTTACCTCGAACAAATTTCGCGGAACCGATCAGCGTGGTGATCGCTGCTTATAATGAAGAAAAATTAATCGCGGAAACTCTGCGCACGCTGTTGGCCACAGATTACACGAGCGAATTAGAAGTGATCGTCGTCGACGATGGTTCGACCGATCAAACTGCTGCGGAAATCGAGCGCATCGCACGGAACGAACCGCGTATTCGTTTCTTCCAACAAGAAAATCGTGGCAAAGCGCGCGCTCTCCAACGCGGCCTCGCCGCCGCGTACAACGGGATTGTAGTTTTCATTGATGCCGACACGCAATGTCAACGCGACACGCTACCGCGTTTGCTCGAACCATTTGCGGATGAGCGCATCGGCGCAGTGTCAGGCCACGCGAAGGTTGGAAATTTGCGGACTTTCATCGCGCGTTGTCAGGCGCTGGAATACACGTGTGGCTTTAATTTGGATCGGCGCGCTTACAATCGCTGGAACTGTATCACTGTTGTACCTGGCGCGATTAGCGCCATTCGGAAGGATGCGATCGATGAAGCAGGCGGTCTGAGTCTGCAAACGCTCGCTGAAGACACCGATCTCACCCTCTCGTTGCACAGACGGCAGCAGCGCATCGTTTATGTCCCCGGTGCAATCGCGTGGACCGAAGCTCCCGAGACAGTGGCCACGCTCGCGCGACAACGTTCGCGGTGGGCGTACGGCACGCTGCAATGTCTCTGGAAACATCGCGACATGGTGTTCAACTGGAACTATCGCGCACTCGGTTGGTTTAGTTTACCGAGCATCTGGTTCTTTCAGATCATTTTGATCGCTATTACGCCAATGGTAGATTTGTTCCTGCTGGCTTCTCTGCCATTCGGCGCATGGAACGCGGTGCTGCCGTTCGTGATCACATTCCTTGCGATGGATGTGCTACTTGCCACACTCGCCTGTATTTTGGAACGCGAACCAATCCTGCGCGCCTGGCGCATCCTACCAATGCGTCTGATCTACCGGCCGATGCTTAGTTACTGCGTCTGGAAAGCGATCCTGCGCGCCATTAAGGGCGCCTGGGTCAGTTGGGGCAAAATCGAGCGCACGGCGAGCGTGCCAGTGCGTGCGTAGGGATGTGGTGAAGCACGAGAATAAAAATAATGCGCAAAAGCATATGGAGAACTGTTACTGTCGAGCGTGATCCCCGCATAATAATGATTCAGGCCTAACGAACTTACGAACCATGTCGCAAAATATGGAAAGCATTCTCGACGCTGCGGAGCAGCAGGAGGCGAGCGACGTCTTCCTCCAGGAGGACGAGATACCACGGCTAAAGATCAATGAGCAAATTACCGTTCTTGGCGAGGAACCGATGTCGCGCGCGCAGATAACCGCCTTCTGGCAGGCCTGCGGCGCAAACGCACAGAGCGACGGCGACATGGATCGCGACACCGGTTTCGTCTCACGCACGCAAACGCGATACCGCGTAAGCCTGCATCGCACCATGGGCCGCCTAGGCGCCGTCCTGCGCCGCATCAAGACCAAAGTGCCTGCTTTGAAAGACCTCGGACTGCCCGAGTGGCTACTTACTCGCTGGGGTGCTCGCGAGCACGGCCTGATCCTCATAACGGGACCAACCGGCTCAGGGAAATCCACCACTATTGCGTCGCTCCTTCAATGGATGAACGAGAACTTGGTGCGACATGTAGTGACGATCGAGGATCCCGTCGAGTATCAGTTCACCAGCAAGCGCTGTCATTTCACCCAGCGACAGGTCGGACGCGACACCAAGACGTTTGCGAGCGGCTTGCGAAGCGCGCTCCGTCAGGCGCCGGATGTCATTTTCGTTGGTGAGATTCGGGATTACGAGACGGCCTTGACTGCACTTCAAGCGTCGGAGACCGGACATCTCGTTGTTTCTACCCTGCATTCGGAGAAGGTTGCCGACACGATGGAGCGCTATTTGAATCTTTTTCCGGCGGACGACGAGAAGCATGGAGTGAACCTTCTGGCAAACCAGCTTTCAGGCGTCCTTTGCCAGAAGCTGGTGCAATCTGCTGACGGAGGCCTGCATTTGCTGGTGGAGCACGTGGAAAATGCGGGGGCCATGCGCGACTGGATCGCTAGACGAGAGTTGCAGAACATCGATCAGTATATCTCCCGCGGATCGGATCCCGCCGCTGTGTCATTTTTGCAGTCGACGCTCAACGCTCTCAAAGGGAAGATGATTACAGAACAGACCGCCTTGGCTTCCGTGAGTAATGAATCCGAGCTGCGTCGCGCCATGAGGGGAATCGGCTAGACGGCACCATTTGAATAGTTATGAAGCAAGATGACTTAATCGATTTGCTGGTTCTTGCCGCCCAGCAGGGTGCTTCTGATCTTCATCTGACACCAGGGGCGCTACCGATGATACGCGTCGCTGGTGTCATCAAGCCGCTAACCGAAGATGCAGCCGTGCTGTCTGCGGAAGATACAAGGCGATTGGTTATCGATTCTTTGAAAGAGGGACAACGCGCGAAGCTGGAAAACGAATGGCAGCTTGACTTCGCGTTGCAGGTTCATGATCTCGGCCGGTATCGCGGGAATGCCTGCTACGTGTCAGGTGCGATTGAGGCGAATTTCCGAAAGATCCTTGCCGAGATCCCCGATCTAAAGTCGTTGGGACATTCCCCCGTGGTAGATGGTTGGTGTGACGCGAGGGCCGGCTTGGTGTTGGTGACAGGCGCGAGCGGTGAAGGCAAAAGCACAACACTGGCGAGCATGGCTCAAACGATAGCTGCACGGCGTTCCGTCAACATGATCAGTATTGAGGATCCGATCGAATTTGTTCACTCGCAGGGGCGGAGCCTGGTGAACCAGCGCGAGGTTGGTTCCGACGTGCACAGCTTCGCTTCAGCTCTCAAGAACGCGTTGAGACAGGATGCGGATGTCATTATTGTTGGAGAGTTGCGGGACTTGGACACGATGCAAACCGCGATTACGGCGGCGGAAACGGGACACCTTGTGATTGGAACCATGCACACCAACGACGCGCCAACAGCCATTGCGCGAATTATTGATGCCGTTCCCAAAGAGGGTCAGCAGTTCGTTAGTGCTCAACTTGCGTGGTCGTTATTGGGAGTGGTGTGTCAGTATCTCTTGCCGCGAAGCGGGCAGGCAGGCTTGGTTTTGGCGACGGAGTTATTGACGGTGAACTCAGGAATCGAGGCGTGTATCCGGGCCGGGCGGCTCTCGCAGATACCGGGACTAATTCAAATCGGTGCTAAAGACGGCATGCATACTGTGGACGATAGTCTTATCGAGTTGCTTCTGGCTGAACGCATCAATCTCATGGACGCAATGGCTCACGCGCGGGACCCCAATTTTGTGAAGGAGGAGTTCCAGAAAGCTTTGAAGTCTCAGCGAAAAGGGTGGTTCTCCGGAATGTTTCGTAAGTAAGACGCCGGCCTTGTCGGCATACATTAATCGTCAATTTTTCCGCGAAGAACGGTGAGTGAATACGGCGGGAGTTCATAGCTTGCTGATGCTTCGCGCGTGAATTGCGCTGGCGGCAGGCTGCGGATTGGATGGCCGGTTGGGCCGTTGTCGTGCCAGGCGTATTGCTGTCGCGAGAATTGAATTACTTGAACTTGGCCGACAAAACCCAGTGGCTGCTTAGTGCCGGGAAGATTAAATTCCACATTGAGCTGCGCTGCGCGTTTGGGATCCTTGTTGATTGCAAGTAGTGCCCACTGTTTGTCCGGTCGTCGCACTGCGTACGCAGTTACGGTCGGGCGCGGCATTCCGCGCACGCCGTTTTTCGTTTCGTTTATGGTGACGGGAAATATCTCGTGCTGGTCGTTGACCGGTTGCATCCATTCTTTCGTCAGGAGTTGAGCAGCGTAGTACGCGGAGAGACGGTTCAGTTGATCGCTCTTGGGACTTAACTGAAGCATCATCAGATTGCCCCAGGAACATTTGAGCTCGTCCTGGAGATAGTTTGGCTCATAGCCGTACAGATACGACTTCGCGCCGCCTAACGACAGAAACGTCCCCACTGTATCAGCGTTGAAGAGGGCTCCTTCGATATCAACCTCCGGGCGCCCGCCAAAAACAGAGTAGCCGTACTCCGTCATCAGCCACGGAATCTCTGCGGGCACTCCGTCTTTGCGCAAGCTGGCCATCATCGCGCCGAGGCGCGCAGGGATTTCCAAGAGATGCGGCGCAGCATCAGCGCAGATGTTGTCGAATGGGTAAAACTCGAATGACAAAAAATCGAAGCGGACTTTTGCGCCTCGAATGTATTCCAGAAATCGATTCATCCACGAACGATTTCCGGATCCATCCGGCCATGTGAGCAGTTGGTCCTCGAAATTTTGCAGGCTCGGGCCTCCGACCTTCAGTGGCGAATTGAGATCAGCCAAACGCCGGGCAACTCCAGCGTACAGTGCGGCGTAATCCTCGGGCGAAGCCCATTGTCCATCGGGTTCTTCGCCCAGCTCGATCCCTTCCAGGCTATAATTCCGACGCAGCAGGTACTGGACCTCGGCGGCAGCATTCTCAGGCGTGTCGTATAACACGCCTACGGGAATGAGTACTGGCAAGTTGTTAGTGAGCTTGCTGCGCAAAACAAAATCCAATCCGGGCTGCTCTGTGCTGGGATCGAGATCTTCGGCGCGATGCCAGGGATCAGTGGACGACGCGTAAACAATTGTCTGCCGATGCCGATCGGGTGCGTGACGAACGTGATCATGAAAACGTTCACCCTTACCCATTTTCCCAAGATTGATCTCGCGAATGGCGAAGCCTAACGAGTCCCGAATATCGCCTGACCTTTGCGTCGCGATATGCGAACTCCTGCTCATTAGAATTCGCACAAATTGAACGGCGCGCGGACGCTCTGCCAGTCGAATCAGTTCACTGCCGCCATGACCATCATTGAGGTTGCCATTTGCGAACGGCTGCCAGTCATCATCGTCGTCCGGGTGCAAATGCATCGGATCGTCGCCGGGCCAGTACTCGACACGATATCGTGTGGCGTACGGAGTTCCCCAATGAATTCGAATCGCATTGACCAATTTTGGTGCGCCGAAATCGATCACCACCCATTGCGGATGAGCATCGTCCGATTCGCCGGTGAAATGTGAGTCGAGATACGGATTACTTTTCCAAAATGAATTCAGATCGCCGTCCGCAATACGAGAGTAACCGTCGTCGTTTGCCTGATCGACGGTATTTCCGCGGCGTGGCAACCGATAGCCGTACGAAACGTTGATGGGTTCGCCCAGCGAATCATCGGAGGTCCAGTATCCGCAATTGTGAACCGGATCGCTCCAAGTACCGCGCGGGTTCCAATGCCATACTTCGCTGCCCAACTCAGTCCGCAGTCGATAGGTGAGTGGCCCGAGTCCGGCCGATAACATTTCCGTGATGTTCTTGTCCGTGAACATTTGGGCGCATTCGCCTTTCTCGTGGCCGTCAACGCCGGCGCCCAATGCTTCTGTCGGGATCAACCGGTTTACCGGATGGTCCGCGGACACAACGGCGGAAATTACAAACGGCTTTTCGGCTCCGAACGTTGATGTCGCGACGGTTAATCGAAGAGCGGTCAAGATGATCGCGGTATTGCGTAGCCAATTTCTTTCGAGAAAAGCCGCGGGCCGCCATTTGGTCACGGCGGGGTATCTAACCGTGGATCGATAAGAATGAAAGCATGGTAGGGACGGCGCGCTGCGCCGTCCGACGCCGCAGCGCGGCGTCACTGCCTGCTATCGCTGTGCTTTGTTCAGTTGCTTTTTAACTTCGGTTTTCTCGTGACGCACGTCGCTTAGATGGCTCTGGAGAACGGGCAGCTGGGATTTTTGCGGATTCGGCTGGTGGCGCACAGACCTACCCTGCCGGTACTCCGGCCCGGGTTGTTTTGCCTGGCCGATCTGGCGGAGCAAGTCATCTTCCTGTTTCTGAAGCTCGCCGTAACGGGTTTGCAAGGCCTGTGTGCGACTTGTGGCGACTTGTTGTGCCGCTAATGCCGCATTGTTCTTTGCTTCAGCGTCCTGTTGTTGACGCCGGGTTTCCTCCTGTTGCTTTTGATATGCGGTGTAATTGGCGGCCTGCTCGGTAGAATACGAGGCGGCTTTCCCGGGGTCGTAATGAAACTGGTCCTGAACATCTTTCGGCAGCTCGGTGAAGTAAACCTTCGTGATTCCAGATCCTGTTTTCACGACGATGCCGTCGGGTTCGACGCGCGTGACCGTGGCGTCTTTGTATTCTTTGCCGTTAATCGTTTTGAAGTCTTCGGAAAGCGCGGCAGTCGTTAAAGATAAGAGCAAAATTATAAAAAACTTTGTCTGCACTTGCCGCCTCGCTCCGGTGCAGATCTGTTCTCAAATATCAGTATTTCAGTCAAGGCGAATTGCTGAACAGTGAAGCACTCAACTCACAAATTACCCTGTCATGTCCGCCACGGCGGATTCGTCCTGTGGCGAATTGAGCGAAGCGAAACATCTCTGGTCTAATTTGGACTAACGAGGATCAGTTTGAATTGATCAGAGATTTTTTTCCGCAACTGCGGGATTACAATGACAACTATGAAGTCGCTTGTGGCGCTAGGTCTTGCACTTCTCCTGGCCGGATGCACCAAACCGTCGGCTAAAACGAAAGTCGATCCGAATGGGCCGGTTGAGGTCGTGATTCCAGATCACGGCGCTTACACGGGCGCATTCATGGACTTTGGCGATGCAGAGGACGACGTGACCCTCGAAACAATCGAGGATTTCGAGGAGATGGTGGGAAAGCATCAGGCTATTATCGTTTCGTCGAGCTACTGGGGAGAACAAAATTTTCCTACCGACAATCTCAACGTCATTTGGCGGCACGGCTCGCTGCCTCTGGTATTCTGGTCGCCGTGGGATAAGCCCTACGAGGAAGATCACGGACCGGACAAGTTCAGTCTGACTGAGATACTGGCAGCCAAATGGGACGCATACATCGACAAGTGGGCTGACGCGGCCAGGGATTTTGGCCATCCAATGATTGTCGTGTTCGGTGTCGAGATGAACGGCACGTGGTTCCCCTGGTCGGGCGCTTACTACGGCGGTGCGCAATGGGTTCCCGAATACAACAATTGGAAAGGCCCGGAAACATTTCGGCGAGCATACCGATACGTTGTGGATCGCGTCCGAGCGCGCGGCGCGTCAAACATCAAATGGATGTTTCACACCAATAATTATCCGTACCCGTACGAAACATGGAACGGCGCTCCAGCGTATTATCCCGGATCCGATTATGTCGATTGGCTTGGCCTCAGTGTTTATGGGCAGCAATACAAGGACGAACCGAATCCGGATATTCCTTCATTGGTCGACTGGCCATATCAGGAAATGAGCCGCCTCGATCCACACAAACCCATCATGATTGCGGAATGGGCGACCGGCGAATTTCCGCTTACCACAGCTCCGCCTAACGCTATGCATAAACCGGCCTGGATCGAGCAAGGTCTGGAGCTGTTTCGCACCCGTTATCCACGGATCAAGGCAGCGCTTTATTGGCACGAGCGTTGGCAAAACGCTGATGGTTCTTATAGCAATCTTCGGGTAAATTCTTCTGTCGAATCGCTCCGGGCGTACCGCTCTGGAGTCGCCCATCCAGACTGGCTGGGAGATCTAATTCTGCGCGCATTGCCGAAAACGTAAGGTTGGTAGGGCGCGACCGCAGGGCACGCCAGCGGGACTCGCGAGGCCGCCCTACCATTTTGTTCGCGCTCGTAGACAAAATCTCCACTTGGCGGCGTCTTGAAAGTAAAGACCGTGAAAAGGTCATGGAGCCTATCGCCAGCCATGAGAATTGGAGGAACTGCTTTTCTGAAGTTGCGCCCGGATTGCTTCTGTTCGCCCGTCAATGGGTGCAATCAGCGGCCGACGCGGAAGACATTGTTCAGGACGCTTTTGTCAAGTTCTGGCGTCGCAACCACGACATTGCTAACCGCGCGTTGCTTTATTCGGCGGTTCGTTCTCTCGCGCTCGATTTTATCCGTCGTGACGCGCGGCGAGCACGACGTGAGGCGACGGCTTTGGCCGAAGTTGAGCAGGCCATTGAGCCCCACTTTGAATTGGAAGATGACACGCAGTCGGCTCTCGCCGCGGCAATGGAATCTTTGCCCTGCGATCAGCGGGAGGTACTGGTCTTGAAAATCTGGAACGATCTTACGTTCAGCGAGATCGCCAGCGCGCTGGCAATTTCGCAAAATACAGCGGCATCGCGTTACCGGTATGCCTTGACCAATTTGAAGAAAACTTTGCAACCGCAATGAACGATTTTTCCGAGCTCGAAAAGGAATTGAAAAAGCTGCGACCAGCACAGCCGTCGCCGGTGCTTTTCGAGCGAGTAGGGGAAGCTCTCAAAGATTGTAGGGCGTCTGTGTCAGACGCCAAATGGAAGCGATGGCGTTTCACAGAAACGTCCTACAATTGGTGGTCGTTAGGCTTTGGTCTCGCTGCTGCAGCGGTTTTGATTTTGTTCGCTGCGGTTGCCATGGAACGTAGGCACAAACCCCAAGAAACCGTCGCGCAAAGTTCGCCTGCATCGGAGAAACGATCGGCTCCGCTTGAGATGGAACGATCCAGATTGCCAAGCAAGTTCGTTCCTGCCGGCGGGACGAACCTCGTTTATAACACCCGCGACGAAGGATTGCATTTTGCTAACGGCTCAGAACGACCGGTGCGACGTGTTCGCTACAACACAAAACAAACGTGGCGGTGGCGCAATCCGGAAACGGGTGCATCTCTCCGTGTCTCCTATCCCAGCGAGGAAGTCGTGCTCATCCCAGTCTCAGGGCAATGATTTAACAAAACAAAACTATGAAAATGAAATCCGTATTCACCATCACAATCATCGCGTTGTTGCCTATCGCAGCATTCGCACAAACATCGCCTGCACCGCCACAGCCGCCGCAACCGCCGCACCCACCAGGAATGCCAGGGCATCACGAACCGGGAATGCCCGGTCATCACGAAAAACGGCCGAAGGTTCCGGTCACCTATCTCGGTGTCGATACATCGCAGGTGCCAACTGTCGTGAGCGATCAGCTTGGTCTCGCGAAAGGCTTCGGATTGGTTGTCGATTATGTAGAGCCGAACAGTCCCGCTGCTACCGCTGGCGTTCAACAAAACGACATCCTCAAAATGCTAAACGACCAAATTCTGGTCGAGCCGAGTCAATTGCGAAAGCTCCTGCAAACTTTCCCCGACGGAACGGACGTGACGCTCACTGTCTTGCGCAAGGGACAGGAGCAAAAGCTCACCGCTAAACTTTCCAAGAAAGAAGTGTCGCAGCGACATAGTGCCTTTCCTGGAGGCAATCACGACTGGCATTGGGATTTCGATGCCACAGGCGATCTAAGTGATCAAATGCAGAATCTTAAGGAACAACTCAAAGAACAACTCGGCGATCAACGCGGTATTATCCGCGACGCGGTGACCCAAGCCCACGAAGCTGCCAGACGCGCACGTGACGATGCCCGTCGTGCAGCCGACCAGCTTCGGATCTTTTTTGAAGACGACGGCGCGGTCAAGGCTAGCAAGATTGATTTAGGCAAAGCGCAGATTGTTTTCTCTGATGACAAAGGCGAGCTCAAATTGGCGAACGTCGACGGGAGAAAACTGCTCACGGTAAAGGATCCGCAAGGCAAATTGCTTTTCAGTGGTCCAGTCGAAACCAAGGAAGACCTCGACAAGATGCCGGCGGACGTACGTGAACGTTTCAATCGATTACAACAAAACGACTTGCCCACGGTGACACCGCGATCCGACACGGATAACGCGGACGAAGCCGATACCGACGATGCAGATGATCAGGATGATGATGACGAGGAGAGTGGTGAAGTATCGCAGCAGGTTTCGTTTCAATCGTCTTCCCGTGAGACGATTCCGCAATCAATCTCGTTTTGACGGGTAGAGGGAACTCCGCGAGCACGTCATCCTTGCCTGGCCAGCACTCGGCGGACTTTTCTGCTTTTTTGTGTTGTAGCGTCCGCTGTCCTCAGCGGAGTTCATCTGTTTGGATTTGAGAGCTGCGCTGAGGACAGCGCACACTACAGGAGCGGAAAATCACGTTCACCATTTTTCTTGCCGCTTGAAATCCGCGTGTCTATAACCGACACGCGTGATGCTACGGGTCTTGTTGCTCACCGGAATCATTGCGTTCGTATCTCCGCTATTTGGTCAAACGTCGTCGCCCCCGGCTGCGCCGTCACTCGAGCAACGCGTGGCTGATCTTGAAGCGTACGTAACCAATTCGCCGCGCGGAGTAGATATTGGTTCGGCCAGCAGCTCGAATATCGCTGCGCCTGGTCCGAGTTACAACGCATGGATGATGACGTGCGCTGCGCTGGTGCTTTTTATGACATTGCCAGGCCTGGCGCTCTTCTATGGCGGGCTGGTCCGGGCAAAAAACGTGCTTTCAGTGCTGGCGCAATGTCTCGGCATAGCCGGGCTGGTGACCATACTGTGGTGGGCAGTCGGTTACTCCCTCGTTTTTTCGCACGGATGTCCCTTTCTCGGCGGATTAAAATTTGTGTTTTTGCATGGGGTCGATGCGCGCCCGAACTCTGATTATTCCTATTGGGTTTCGCAGAATGTTTTTGCCATGTATCAACTGATGTTCGCCATCATTACGCCGGCTCTAATCATTGGCGCCGTGGCGGAGCGGATGAAGTTCGCCGCGGTGCTTGTCTTTGTAAGCGTCTGGATGTTCCTCGTCTATTTCCCGATCGCACACATGGTCTGGGGAATTGACGGCTGGATGAATGGCGTTTGGAATCCCAAGGCAAAAATTACCGCAATCGATTTCGCCGGCGGAACCGTCGTTCACATGACGTCAGGCTGGTCAGCGCTTGTGCTCTGCGTTCTTCTTGGACATCGGCTCGGATTCAGAAAGGAAATCATGGCGCCGCACAGCATGGTGCTTTGCATGGTCGGAACTGGTTTGCTCTGGGTGGGCTGGTATGGCTTTAACGCGGGTAGCGCGCTCGCGCCTGATGGAATCGCAGCAAACGCTTTCGCGAGTACTACGCTTGCGACGGCGGTTGCCTCGTTCACATGGGCGATGCTCGAGTATGCGTTGCGCGGTAAACCAAGCGTGCTCGGGTTTTGTTCCGGTGCCGTAGCCGGGCTGGTCGTCATTACACCGGCTTGCGGATATGTCGGGCCGAACGGCGCGGTAACGATCGGCATTGCTGCTGGGATTGTTCCGTTTTTTGCATGCACAAAACTCAAATCCTGGCTCGGCTATGACGATGCGCTTGATACCTTCGGCATTCACGCTGTGGGTGGAACGCTCGGCGCGTTTCTCACCGGCATTTTTGCGACGGCAAGCGTGAATCCGAATCTTTCGCTGAGCAGCGCCGGCTCGCTCAATCCAGCGACGCAAAATGGCCTGGCACGAATTGTTGGTCATGCGCTCTGGATCGAGCAGCTAAAAGCAATCGTGATCACGATCGTGCTGGCCGTCGTGGGAAGCGCCCTGGTCGGCGCGCTCGTGAGAGGAGTAATCGGTCTGCGGATTCCGCCTGAGATCGAGCGGCAAGGACTCGATATCAATGAACACGGCGAAGAAGGCTACATGACGACAGGTTGATATTTCTTCAGGCATGACCCTTCTTCAGGGCTACGACGTGACAGGAACTCAACGCTTGGTTTAGAAAGAAGAAAGGCGATGAAGACTTCGTTAACGATCGCAATTTTTCTGACTGTCAGTGGAATTGCATCCGCTTATACACAAGCAGAACTCGCGGCCGAATCCAAAAAGGCCAACGATTTTTTCGAGAAATGCTGGGACGAAACGCTTTCACGTCACCCGGTGGATGAATCGTTTTACGGAATCAAGACGCATTATGATCAGCTGGAGGATTTGTCGGACGAGAAAGCCACGGCCGATGAAAAGGTTTGGGAGCGTCAACTGGCGGGTTTGAAAAAGAACATCAAGTTCGACGCGCTCGATGCGCAAACGCAGCTGAGTTACAAACTTTTCGAGCGCGAGGCGGCGCGCGAAGCGGAAGAATTCAAGTACCGCTTCGACGTTTACCCAGTCAGTCAGATGCGTGGCGTCCATGCGCAGATGCCGACTTTCTTGATCAATATTCACAAGATCGATGACGTGAAAGACGCGGAGGCCTACATCGCGCGGCTGCGCGCGTTTCCTAAATTGTTCGATCAGTTGCTCGTCAATCTAAAGGTGCGCGAAGAAAAAGGAGTGGTGGCACCTCACTTCGTTTTTCCGCTTGTGCTCGACGCCTGTCACAAGATCATCAAGGGGAAGCCCTTCGATTCCGGGCCTAACGACAGTCCGCTCCTGGAAGATTTCACGAAGAAAGTGACCGCCTTAGGCAAAGCGGATGCTGTGACGCGCGACCGGCTCGTAGCCGATGCGACCAACGCACTGAACGAATCGGTCAAACCAGCCTATGGAAAACTCATCGCTTTCCTGGAGGAGCAGGACAAGCGCGCCACCGAAGACGCGGGCGTCTGGAAGTTCAAAGATGGCGCGGAGTTTTACGAGTCCGCACTGCATCGCACGACCACGACAAACATGAGCGCGACAGAGATTCATGAAACCGGTCTGAAGGAAATGGCGCGCATCCAAAATGAGATGAACAAGATCCGGGAGAAGGTCGGCTTCAAAGGCGATCTCCAGGCCTTCTTCAAGTTCATGCGCGAGGATCAGCAGTTTCGCATGTCAAGCAACGAGCAAGGTCGCGCGAAATATCTGGCCATGGCCACCGACATCATCGAGACGATGAAGAAGCGGCTCGACGAGCTTTTCGTGACGAAACCGAAGGCTGACATCGTGGTGAAGGCGGTGGAGAGTTTTCGAGAAAAGTCGGCAGGCAAAGCTTTTTATCAGCAACCGGCGCCGGATGGAACGCGGCCTGGGATGTTTTATGTGAACCTGCGCAACATGCAGGACAATCCAACCTACGAACTGGAAGCGCTGGCCCATCATGAAGGCATTCCCGGCCATCACATGCAGATCGCCATTGCGCAGGAGCTGAACGGAGTTCCGAAGTTTCGGAAATTTTCCCATGCCTACACTGCCTACACGGAAGGGTGGGGGCTTTACAGCGAGCTGACCCCGAAAGAGATCGGACTCTATGCGGATCCTTACTCCGATTTCGGTCGCCTCTCTCTCGAGCTCTGGCGGGCCGGACGTCTCGTGGTGGACACGGGAATCCATTCAAAACGTTGGACGCGCGAGCAGGCGATCGATTACCTGGCCAAGAACACACCCAACACGGAGGCGGACTGTACCGATTCCATCAATCGGTACATCGTGATGCCGAGCCAGGCGACCGCCTACAAGATCGGGATGCTGAAGATTCTCGAACTGCGCGAGAAAGCGAAGAAGTCGTTAGGCGATAAGTTTGATGTCCGTCAGTTCCATGAAGTGGTCTTGAGCAATGGCAGCGTCCCGCTCGATGTGCTGGAGGAGCTGGTCGATCGCTGGGTCAAGTCGAAACAGGCTAGCCAGCGTTAAGCGGTTGGATCGCGACACGGAACACCTTAATCTCCTCGCGATTTTTCATAACGTTGTCGCTGGCCTCGCCGCGCTCTTCTCTTTTTTCTCCGCTACTTTACAGGGTTGGCGTGATCTTCATATTTGCTGCGCGGCAAGGAATGGCGAAAGCAGTGAAGAATTGCCTATCAGTCCAGCCTGGCATCTGCGAAGATCTTTTTACGATTGTTGCGCTTTCGGGCGAATCGGTGAAAGCGTTATTTGAGGTGACGCAAACGACAGGTTGAAACCTGCGTTCTTTTAAGGCTGACCTGCGCCGGCGAAATTAATTGCCCGTGTTCGGATTGCCCATGCTCTGCATTTCACGCTGCAATTGTTCGCCGTTAGCTCTTTTTACGTTCAAAGCACCGGGTTCGGCGGCGCCGTCGGGAACTTCGACCCAGCGACCACCCGTATGACTGCCCGTCGTCGGCGGCATCCAGACCATGTGCTTTCCTTTCTTTTGCTCGGCGCTTGCTTGCCCTGCCGCCACGGGTTTCAGATCAAAGTTCAGTTGCGTTGCCTGATCCGACTTGGTTTTCGTGTTGCCAATGGAAGCCTTCACGGCACCACTAACAACGAGAGAAACCCGATAAACGCCGGGCTGCAGACCCTGTGAAATGTACCGACCTTTCGTGTCGGTTTTGACCGTATTGAAAAGCTGTTTTCCATCTCGCGACTCAACGCGAACATCCGCGCCCTTAATCGGTTGTCCTTTTGCGTCCTTCACAACTCCTTGAATGCTTGCTGGTCCAGCCCAAGCGGTGGCAGCGCAAAGGAGGAACGCGATTAACCCGATCTGCAATGATTTAATAAACATAGATGAGTAAGATATGTTGGTTCACTAGTTCCTACAGGAAAATAGAGGCGAAGTTCCAAAATGATTTGCTGCAGAGGGAAAAAGCGAAGTTTCCGCGAGTGGACTGTTGCTGTAGCCGCGCCTCTGTGAGGCGCGGGCACACGACCCACAGGGCCGCGGCTACAGATTAGACGCGTTTTCTTCGCGCGACGTCCCAAGTACGACCCCTTGATGTTACTCGTCGCTTCGTCGTAGTCGTTTTACTGTCTGAATGTTGGAACCGGAATGCTCATTTCCGTCGTCATCAACTTCGACCCAATTACCGCCGAGATGGGTCCCGGTACGAGCTGGCATCCATACCAAGCGCGTTCCGCGCTTTGCAATATTCCCTGCTTGGGATGTTGCCTTGAAATCGAAATTCAGCTGAGTCGGTTGATTCGCCTTGGTCTGCGTGTTCATGACCGACGTCTTAACCTCGCCATTCACAAGCAATATTACGCGGTAAGGACCCGGTTGCAGTCCCTGTGAAATATAGCGGCCCTTTGGATCGGTCTTAACGGTGCTGAACACCTGTTTGCCGTCTAGCGATTCGATCCGAACGTTTGCGCCTTTAATCGGTTCGCCTTTTGCATCTTTAACAAACCCCTGAATGGACGCTGGCCTGTCCGCTGTAATTTTGTTCGTTCGGAGACTGGCTTCCAATGCGCGATCGCGCACACTGGGGCTGAATGCCGTCTCTGAAGGCGCAGAGGTCACGTCTGCTGTAATTTTGTTCGTTCGGGGACCGGCTTCCAACGCGCGATCACGCACACTCGTGCTGAATGCCATCCCGGGAGGCGCAGCGATCACATCCGCTGTAATTTTGTTCGTTGGCGGACCGGCTTTCAATGCGTGATCACGCAAACTGGGGCTGAATGCCGTCTCTGGAGGCGCGGCGGTCACGCGGGTGTCCGCGCGGCGCTGGTCGAAATCTTCCAGAGATGTGTAATCCGGAACCGTGGATGCATCAGATGGATTCTGCACGGGCACGGTATCACCGATACGGCTTACTCCTGTCGGATGGGTTACATCCGTGAAGAGTCCCTGTAGATAACGATCGTATACGCCGTTGCCGGTCTGTTCCGGCGCGGAAAACCGAACGGCGAACTTGATTTGGAGCGCATCGGCGATAGACCGGGCGATTTCGTCCTGGAGTGCAAATGCGCCGTCCAACTCGCGATCATAAGTTTCCGTCCACACGCGAAAACCGTTTCGCGCGTCAATCAGTTCGGCTGTCACACGGACGTGATTACCCTGGCGCTGCAAACTTCCTTCAAGCACATTTCCAACGTTGAGTTTTTCTCCAACCTCCTTTGTGTTCTTTCCTTTTAATGAGAATGACGAAGTTCGGCCGGCCACGCGAAAACCGTCAACCTGCGTCAACGTATGGAGAATCTCCTCGCTTATCCCCTCACACAAGTATTCCTGATCTCTTGTCTCGCTAGAATCGGTAAATGGTAGAACCGCAATACTCCTGTCTGGTGGATTAAACTGCGCCGCAGGGAAGAGTTCGCCGCGAAATAACCAAACCGCAGCCGCGCCTAAAAGGAGACCGGCAGTCGCTGCGCCAACCAGCTTGGGATTACGCTGTGCCCAGCGCCAAATCCGTGCTGGGGGAGAAACCGGGCGGGCGACGATTGGACGGCCTGCGAGCCAGCGTTCAAGATCGGCTGCGAAGTCTCCGGCGGACTGATAGCGCGCTTTTGGATCGCGTTCGAGACAGCGTGCACAAATCGTCTCCAAATCGCGATCAACCGATGGTGCCACCGAGCGCAGTTTGGGCGCCTGCGTTTCAGACGCTTGGCGAATCACCGAAACCGGACTCGAACCCAGGAATGGAGGACGTCCGGCAAGCACGTCGAATAGAACTGCGCCGAGACTGTAAACATCGGAAACTGGGGTAAGATCGACGGCTGTGTCACTGGCCTGTTCGGGCGCGATAAACCCTGCGGTACCGAAGGTGGTCAGCGATCTTGTAAGATCGTTCTTGCCGTCCAGCAGCTTCGCCAAACCGAAATCGCTGACCAGTGGCTCGCCTCGATCGTTGAGCAGAATGTTTCCCGGTTTTAGGTCGCGATGAAGCACTCCGCGGCTGTGGGCGTATTCGACAGCATGCGCGACTTTTGCCATGAGTTGCACGCACTTCCGCGGTTCATCGCGCAAAGAAGCCGCGTTCTCTTGCAAGCTTCCCTTCTCCGCGAACTTCATGCTGAAAAACGGGAGGCCGTCCTCGCTTTCGCTCACTTCATAAATCGGAAGGATGTTCGGGTGATCCAGGCTGGCCACCGCCTGGGCTTCTCGTCGAAAACGCTCCAGCGCTCCATGTGAATCAGCGCGATAACTGAGGACGCGCTTTACCGCGACGATGCGCCGGGAATGTCGTTGCCTGGCGCGATAGATCACGCCCATGCCGCCGCAACCGATCTGTTCGAGAATTTCGTAATTTCCCAGGAACCAGGACTTGTTTGGCGCGTCCACTTCGGCGAGGACGGTTTGGAAAAACGCCTCAGACATGTCGTCACCGCCTTTCAATCCCTGGCGCAAGAGGCAGCTCACGCAAAGTCCGGTGTCGAGTCGCGTGATTGCTCCACACTTCTCGCATTTTGCATGCTCTTTCGTCGCGCTCGGCAGCGGATCCAAACGTGTATCGGAGTCTGTCATTGCAATTACTCCGTCCCTGTTGCGAGCGACGCGCACAAGTAACGGATTTCATCGTCCACGTCGGCTGGGTCTTCGACCGTTTGCGAGACTTCATCACGCAGCAGACTGCGGTAACGCTGACGCATGTTGTGCAGCTGTTTTTTCACGGCCGTTTCTGCCATTCCCAGTTCCGCGGATAATTTCGCGTATGACACTTCATCGCGCTCGTCTGTTAGATGGGAACTTATTGCTCGGAACAGCCAGAGCTTGCCTTTGCTTTCGCATTCTTCCCGCAGCCTTTGAAGTGCGTGTTCAACTACGGTGGCTGCCCAAGTGAAGTCGAAGAGCCGCTCGGGCGGCAAGGACTCCAACGTCGCAACGGGCAGGGACAAGTCTGATGGCGCTTCCGCCATCCAATCGTCCCAGGAAACGAATTCCACGCCGCCGCCGCGTTTGTGGGCATGCGCTTTCTCCGCAGCATTCACGAGAAAATTTTGGAGCGACCTCAGCAAGAGCGAACGGAACCGCCCGCGGTTACAATCGGCGTGCTGCAACCAATTCTTCTTCAGAATGGTGACAAAAAAATCCTGCGTGAGATCCTGTGCGTCCTCAATCGAATAGCCGCGTGCCCGCACAAACAAGAAAATGGGCCGCCAATAAACCCGGCAAAGTTCGGCCAGCGCATCGCGAGCTTTTTGTTCTTCACTCCCCAAGTTGGCCGCCGAAACGATCAGACTCCACCGGGTAGTTACAAACTCACGCGCTACGCCTGCACCCTCGTGGCCGTTCTTCCCGTTCACAAATGAACATTGTGGTTCTCTCTGTCGCACACAAGCATAAAGTGTTACCGACACCATGTGCGGTACGCACCCGGACGTACAAGGTGGATCGGAATCGCCAGGTTAATATTTCGTTGCCGGCGGAGGGGCTCGAACCCACACGACCTTGCGGTCACTGGATTTTGAGTCCAGCGCGTCTGCCAATTCCGCCACGCCGGCATCAGCGAAATTTGATACTACGAAGCACGGAACGAAGCTCAAATTCCAATCGCGCTTGCAGTTGAAGAGAAGCAATCCTTTTTGTGCCGCCTCTCTCTCGCATGGAGATCGCTGGGAAACTCCCCGGTCTATAAAAACGAGGTCTCGGGCCACGGCCAACATTTGGTCGCACCACGAAATTAAATTGGAGGGAGCTGTGAGGGAGAAGTTAAGAATGCTGTTTCGGCCGTTTGTTCTGTGTGCGCATAATTCCGGCGGTGAACTTGGGGAACTTGTGAGGGACAACTTAGAGGTGCTGTTCCGCCGGTTTCTTGTTTTTGCGTGGGATGTGCGATGCGATCGCGAAAGCCATAACAACTGCGATCCACGGCCTAAAGTTGAATGGCCATACGTAATCAATTCCTCGGTCACAATGCATTCGCCACCCGTTTCGGCCACTTGGATTTGGTACCCTCACCATGCACGCTGGCATCACGGGTATTACCGCACTCGCCGTTAAGAGCGAACAGACGAATGGTTTGCCCGTGTTAGACGAATCGCTGACAGTCTAACGAAAGCCGGTTGGCGTTGCGGCTGTATCTTAAGCTCGGATCGGCATGGGCGACAATTTCGCATTGCGATGAACACGCGCTCGCAACACGGGCTTCAATCACGTTGACCGCTGAATCGTAAACGCGCATAATTGTCGCGTGAAAGATTGGGAAATCATCGCTGACAATCTCAGCAAAGCCGCTTGGAACCAATCGCGCGGCGATTTCCGAAATTAGGAACGCGATGAATTCGCCCGACGATTCCACCGATTCAAAAGCCTCGCTCGCGATTTGGACGAGTGTGCCGGGTGCCGATTTTTTGCGTTACTATCCCGCCCACCGACTCATGACCTGGCAACCGCAGGGCGCGCTGAACGAACTCATGCTAGATCAAATCGCTGATCGGTTAGTCGACATTGAAAAAGTATTTCCTCCGTTCAAGCGGTTCATTGATTTCAGTCGGTTGAGGAGCGTGGCGGTTCGCCCCAGTGACGTTTTTAAAGTTGCGCGAAGGAGAGCGGAGCAATTCCCCGGAGTCGAGCCCGTGCGAACAGCGTTGTTTTCGGACGACTCGGCCGCCTTCGGCGTCGGGTGTTTCTACGAGTCGCTGATGGAAGACACGCTGATCCAGGCGCGGGCATTTTACAATCTCCCCAAGGCGGCGGACTGGCTCGCCATTCCAGTCGACGTTCTAACGCTGAAGGACAAGCCTGCGCCTCCTGAAGCGTAAACGCGCATAATCGTCGCGTGACACCCTGAGAAATTATCGCTGACAATCTGAGCAAAGCCGGCTGAGTTAGGGCTGCGTCTCAGCGATTGATTCCAGCGGACGAACAGTTCAGGATGCTAATCGCCGGCATGGCGGAACTTACAAGCACGTACGCGAAGCTCTAGTTCGCGACAAAGTGTAGCCGCTTCGCTATGCGGTATCTGGGTTGGGCTGTAGGCTTGAATAGCTCGATTAAAGCGTCGCGTCCAGTGCCTGCAGACCACGAGGTGGTCCTAAGATTTCGCGAATGAGAATTGCCTCGCGCAAACTAGATTTCGACGCGAGCAAGGTGGCGATATCTCTTTTGGACCCTGTGGGTTTGGCAACTATTTGACTTGCCGTCGCGTAAGATTCCACAGCCGTTTTGATAATCGACGGCTGCTGAGGCTCGACCGGGAACGCCGATTGAACTTCGAACGTTGCCGCAGCCGAAGCCGGAACAACTGGTGGAACGATTTGCTGCAATCCGCCCGATTGTTCAAGGGGTGCACTTTCTGTTTGGCTGACGTCCGGTTTCTCTGCGCGTTCGCGAGGTAATCGCCACATGCCTGGAAGTGCTGGAGGCGGTTGTACAGGTGCCAGTGGTCGAGGCGGAATATTAGTACGAGGAAGAACAGGCGAAGGGGGAGTTGAACTTGGCGGTTGACCCAGCGCTTCGAGGAATTTCCGAATCCGATCGGAATCGGATTCCCGTGGCGCGCGTTGAACTGGTCGAGGTGTTTGTGGCCTCGGTGAGTTCGCTGTTTCGTTCGAATCGCTTTTGCGTGCTTTGCTTATCGTTTTCGACAGCAGCTGAAATAAAGCCGCGACAGCAATTAGCAGAAAGAAAAGTAAATTATCGAGACTAAAGGCAAGCATGGCTACGTGATCGTTGAAGCGTGAATAGTTAAAGCGTTGAAATGGGCGAGCCTGTCGTTGTCATGTTGAATGAAGCGCTGCAACGAAATGCGAAGCCGCGTAAACAACATGATTTCCGCCACCCAAACGATGGCTCATACGCGGCGAAGCATGAGGCCAGGCTTTCAAACATCTCAGTTTATGGGTGGCAGTCGTTCTGAAACTGATCAGAGATTCTTCGCTTCGCTCAGAATGACAAGAACGCTTCAACGCTTTAACCCTTCAACGCATCACGTCCCGTCTGCCCGCGGTTTGTCTCCGCCGGCAATGGATTCGCGCATCGAAGTGTCGGCCTGGACATTTTTCATCCGGTAATAATCCATTATTCCGAGATGCCCAGCGCGAAACGCCTCGGCCATAGCCATCGGCACTTGCGCCTCTGCTTCGACTACCTTAGCTCGCATTTCCTGCGTTCTGGCGCGCATCTCCTGCTCAACAGCAACCGCTGCTGCTCTGCGTACTTCAGCTTTTGCTTGCGCGACGCGCTTGTCTGCCTCGGCTTGTTCGGTCTGCAATTTGGCGCCGATGTTATCGCCCACGTCAACGTCAGCGATGTCGATCGAGAGAATCTCGAACGCGGTATTACTATCGAGGCCTTTGGCGAGAACCGTCTTCGAGATGCGATCGGGATTTTCCAACACTTCCTTGTAGGAATGCGCCGAACCAATCGCGCTCACAATGCCTTCGCCCACTCGCGCGATAATCGTTTCTTCGGTCGCGCCACCGACGAATCGATCAAGATGCGAGCGCACGGTGACTCGCGCTTTGACCTTTACGCCGATGCCATCCTGCGCGACGCCGTCAATCGTTGATCGGCCCATCGTCGGGCTCGGCGCGTCAATGACTTTGGGATTGATACTCGTGCGCACCGCTTCGAGCACCGTCTTGCCAGTGCCTTTGGTGGCAAGATCGATGGCGCAGGCCCGATTGAAGTCGAGGGTAATGCCAGCCTTGTCCGCAGCGATCAAGGCAAGGACCACATGGCTCACGTCACCGCCCGCCAGATAATGCGCCTCGAGTGGATCGCTGGGGACGTCGAGCCCGGCTTTCACAGCTGTAATTCGATTATCGACGATTAACCCGACTGGAACCTTTCGCAGCCGCATCCCAACCATTTTGCCGAGGCCCACCGGCGCATTTGCGATCCGTGCTCGCAGCCAGAGACCGAAGAAATTGAAAAGAACAACCGCGAGCACAAATGCGAATAACGCCAGTACCGCGAGCCCGATGAGATAAAGCGATTCCATGTTGCTCGAAATCCTATCGGACGAGATGTGATACGAAAAGTTCTAATTGACCGCGCATCGAAACGGGCGTCGGGGAGATTGTGCTCGGGGGGGGACTTGAACCCCCATGCCTTTCGGCATACGCCCCTCAAACGTACGTGTCTGCCATTCCACCACCCGAGCGTCGAGAGGGAGCAAACTTTCCGCAGCCGACAAGCGCTGGCAAGTGTGGACTGTGCTCCTCTTACTGCATGCCTGCGCACGCAGGAATCACGACGACGGATTCTAAGCCGCCACGGTCCGTATGAAATCGTCATGATTCATGGTTAAACTCTCGGCACGAGCAAGAGCATGAGCACGAGCAAGAGCATGAGTAAGAACAAGGGTGATGAAAGTGATTGGATTAAAATCGATCTCCACATTCACACCCTCGACGATCCCAAAGACGCCGTGGATTTTTCAGCGCACCAATTATTGGAGCGGGCGCGTTCGTTTGGGTTTCGCGTCCTCGCGATCACCCTTCACGATGCTGTCTTTAATCGAAAAGAAGTGTTCGCCGATGCGGAGGCAATGGGTATTCTGCTGATTCCAGCCGCCGAGGTGCGTTTGCTTGGCGCAGACGTGATTGTCTTGAATGTCACCGCGGAAGAGATCGCGCAGGTGAAAAATTTCGATGATTTGCGGCGACTCCGGGCGCGCCGGGGGGATTCTATTTTCACTATTGCGCCGCATCCCTTCTATGTTTTCGGTGGCTCAATCGGATCGCGGCTGTTCGCGGAGATCGATTGTTTTGACGCGATTGAGTTTTGTCATTTTCACATCGGTCCATTCAATCCGAATCGCCGGGCAAAACGAGTCGCAAACCGGTTTGGCAAGCAAATGATCGCCACTTCCGATGCGCATCGGCTGCACGCCTTTGGCCGGCACTACACCAGTATGCCAATGCCGCCCGCGCTTACGATCGAGAACGTTCTTGCCTGTTTGCGCAGCGGCCCGTTGCGCCTAACAAGTCCTGCTTCGAGTCTGAGAGATTTTCTAAGCGCGATCTATTTCGTTTTCCTCGCGCATCCCTTTCGTGTGCGGCGCAAAATGGCAACTCCAAGAGCCGCGGGGTGTACAGGAACGCTCCCGCCTCAGTGCTGAGGAGCTGGCTTGGTCAGGTCGTAAATTGCGCCCCAGTCACCGGAGGCCACGAGGAATGCTGTCGTTTCCCATGGGTGAGTGCTTGATTGGTAATTTGCTTTTTCGTCCTGGCCCCAAAAAATATAGCGCACGTTTAACGCTTTCGCCGCGTCACGCCAGTTTGCAGCGCCGTTCATCAAGGCGGTTAACTGATCATTGGTCTTACCGTAATCGAACCCTTCGGTCCACAAATGACCAGGGTAGCCGAGCACAGCTTTGCGGCCTTGCAGCAAAATTGGTTGATTGAAGGTAGGAAAAGTTGCGAATCGAGCGTCCATCGGCAATGGACGAAGTGCGGTGCCGATGTGATCGAGCCTCGCTCGCTCAATCAATCCAAAGCCCGGGTGTCCGACAGACAGACCGCCGAGCAGCGTGACAAATCCCGAACCGAAGAGCAATACACACATTACGGCCCGTTCCGGAAAGACCCACCGTCCAATGATGTCGCTCCACAGAAAAGGCAGAATAAGAAAGTATCCCCACACCATCAGCTTGAGATTGTCCCATTCCCACGGCGCGGTTTGAACGAAATAGCCGAAACCGAAAATCGCGACTGCCGCCATCACGAAAGCGATATCCGCTGGTGGCCTATCGCCCCAACGCCACTTGCCCTTCCAAATACGCCAGACGCATATTCCCACAAGCAGCAAGGCCAATGGCACCCAAAAACCGAAGTTGGGCAGCCAAAATTGGAAGAACGGAGCGATGACGCCGTTCCATGTTTTTTGCAACAACAGACCAGGCCCCGTCGAAGATCCCCAATCCTTTGGGCCAAGCCGAAAGAAAGGCGCCGCGAGCTCGGTAGAATCCTGAGCCCATCCCGGATGCCACTTCAGCACCGATGCTGCACGAAACTGATCGGTCGTTAGCCACACAAAAAAAGTGGCCGGAATGAAAGCCGCGATCAGCAGGGCGGCAGCGTGTCTGCGAATCGGCGCGCCGCGAAAAATGTCGGGCCACATCCTTGGATGTGAAATCAGGCGACCGATGCCGCCCATGCCCTCATGTCGGATCAAATTTGTAATAAATTTAATTTCGGTGGCGCGTTCAAAAAACAATCCGACAACCAGGACGATGCTAAGCGCCATGAAAGTGTGCAGGTGAAAAAGCGGTAGCGATGAATAAATCGCAAGTTCGGCCCACCAGGGCATGGGGCCTTTGCTGTAGTTGGGGACGTTGACCGCGGCGGGTTCACCGGTAACGCTGTCCCCGGGCTGGCCGGGGTCATCCGCCTTCGCCAAGGCTACGGCGGACGAGCCGATCTCAGTTACGGGAGACTGGGTGAAAAACTTTTCGCGCCAATGCCAGAGCAGCACCAGGCCCGCTGGGATCGCGTAAAGCCAGCCACGCTGGGTAACTAGCATGGATAATGCAATGCTTTTCCAGGCGATGGGCTTGTGCGCGATATCTGCCGCCGCGCCCTGATAATCCAAAAACTTGAACGTCTTCAAAAACTGAAATCCGGCTATACCGCCGTTGAACAAAAAACCTGCAACAGCGAACGTGCCGCCCCATCGGTAGAAGCCGTAAAAGATGGCGAGTGAAGAGAGCAAACCGACCCAGACCAACCCGATCAACAGATCGATATGAACCAGCGAAAGCAGCGCGTTGAATAGGTCGATGCCCGCCGGATATCTTAATTTGCTGAAGACGAAGATGGGATTGTCTGGCCAAAGAGCGACGCCGTTGGCAAAATTTTTGATAAGCGTCAGGTGCAGTGAAAGATCGCCCAAATTATTTGGGGACTGAATCTTGAGTTCGCTGCCGTCGATGTATAGCAGCCAGACAAACGATCGCACAGCAAAGACGGCGAAACAGATTGCCACCGCCCAGAACCAGACGCTGCGATAACGCATCAGAGCCGCTGGAAGCGCATTCTTCGCGTCTTCGTTTCCAGGCGGTTTTCGTGGCCTTCGTTCTGTTGTCGCAATGGCAGCCGATTTCTGCACAAACCAGCTGTCTCGAGTCCCAAGAAAAGCGGCGATTGCGAATGCAGCGCCACACAGCAGTGCCAGAGCTGCGCTAACTGCATTTAACCCTCTCCCTACAAGCCCCAGGAGAACTCCGCAGACGACGGACAAATTAACGAACGTAACGCCAGCTGTGACCCACTTCATGGAACCTTGGCGGGGGAAGGAGAAAGCGCGGAGGACGGCGAAGGCGCGGGTGAAGGCGAAGGCTCGGGTTTTGGTGCACTGCCATCAAAGTCTGGCGCTTTGCCCGGGAACACGTCTTTGAACACTTTGGCGCTGAAAAAGATCTTCGACGGGTCCTGGAAGTTACGGAGCGTCATCATGTCCGTGTAGTACTTGCCTTTCAATTTTGATTCTATGTCTTTGATTTTGTCCTGCTGCACCATGAGAAAATCGCCATCGAGATCTGCCGGCATGTTTCCGCCTTCATAATAGCCGACGCGATCGAAATCGCCCAGGACCCACGGAAGCGGGTAAATACTGGAGCGAATCAGATGTCCCGTAAGATGATAGTTGGAGGGATCTCGCTTCGCCATGGTTAGAAGCGGTTTCGTTAGTTTGAATATGTCGTTATACGTCTGGACGTACGCATACGGCTCCTCTGGCGAACTACACCGGAAGTAGTTGAGCCAAACCGATGAACCGAGCGATATGCACAGAAGGACGCCTATCGTGATGTAAACTTTGCGGAGGTTTTTCGGGCGCACGAGCAATATCGCCGCGCCAAAAATGAATAGGAACGGCCATCCAAAACTGATGATGCACCAGGGCGTCTTATATTTGACTATGCTATAGGCAACCAGGCTGCCCACACCATAGATGGCCAAATAACGCAGATTCAGATTTTTCAGTTTTTGGCAAAAGGCGCACAGAATGAATCCTACGAGCATGGGCAGCTCGTAACCGAAAAAGTCGGACCGTTTAATTTGGAAGTGGGGCATCATCAAACCCAGCCAGTAATCCCACGCCTTTTCGTGGCCGTGGCCCGCAGCGCCAGTCTCGGTCCATGCCTTAAACGCCAGATACAGACCTTTGACTCCGTCCCAGTTAAAGAACGTTCCCGAATAGAAAAAGACGATGGCAAATCCGCCTGCGATCACGATCATGGCAAGATCGATCCAGCTCCAGGTTTGCTTCGCCGGCTTGGCGTCCGGAACGCGGCTTAGCGCGTACGAAACTGCCAGAGTTGGAATCGCGAGCACTGCGCACGCGACATGGATGGCGTACGTTTCTTTCGTGAGGATCATGCCGATTAACCCCACGCCGGCGTACCGCAAGTACGTCAGTGTACCGCGCCTCCACAAACCGAGCAGCCCCAAAATGAAACACATGGAGAAGAATTGCAGCCACACTTCGTGAATGGCGTAACGCCCGTAGAAAACGAAGCCGGGCGATATGGCCATGGCCAGCGCAGCGATTCGGCTCACGTTTCGTCCAACCACCGGCTCGAACTTCAAAGCCAGCCAGACACAGCTGATGCTCACAAGTACGATTGGCAACCGTATCGCCCACAGATTCCGCCCAAATAAACTCTGAAATAGCACGAGAACGTAAAAATGAAGCGGACCGTGATAATTGGTTGGGTCGTAACGGTAAAAACCATTCTTCATCACCTGGTCGACGAACCAGCCGTTGATGCCCTCGTCAAAGTGCGGCGGCTTGATACCCAGGAGGAAGAAGCGCAGTAACGCTGCCAGCGCGAGGATCAACCACGGCACCCAGTCCGTTCCCTCGAAACGAACCTTCCACCGCTGCAGGTAATCGCTCGCGCGCGCTGGAGCGGGAGCAGATTCTGCTAGCGCGTCGCGCTCGGCACTGCTAGTACGCGCTGGCATGCGCATCCTTGTCACCGGTGGCTGCGGATTCATCGGGAGCAACTTTATTCGATATATTTTGCAACATTACAAGCCCGCATACGTCACTAATGTCGATGTGCTCACTTATGCTGGTAACATCGCCAATCTTGAAGGGGTGGTCGAAGAACATGGCGAGCGTTACGAATTTTTCAAAGCCGATATTGCGAACGCGGATTTGATGGACGCATTGATGACCGAGCACCAGTTCTATGCGGTGATCAATTTCGCGGCAGAATCGCATGTGGATCGCAGCATCAATGACCCGCTTAACTTCATTCACACAAACGTCATCGGCACCAGCGTGCTATTGGAATGTGCGCGCCGCCACGGCGTTCAGCGATTCGTCCAAATCTCGACGGATGAGGTGTATGGGTCGCTCGGCGCTGCGGGTAGATTCACCGAACAATCGCCCCTCGATCCCAGTTCGCCGTATTCAGCAAGCAAAGCCAGCGCCGACCTTTTGGCGCTCGCGTCTCACAAGACATATGGCCAGGAGGTGGTGGTGACCCGATGCTCGAATAATTACGGTCCGTATCAGTTTCCGGAAAAATTAATTCCACTCATGATCATTAAGGCCCTCCGCGATGAGCCCCTCCCGGTTTATGGCGACGGCAAAAACGTGCGCGACTGGATTCAGGTAGACGATCATTGCGCAGGCATAGTCGCCGCACTTTTCGAAGGCAAAGCTGGAAGCGTTTATAATTTTGGCGGCAACAGCGAGATGGTGAATCTCGACCTTGTCCGAATGATTCTCGATCGGCTTGGCAAACCACATAGTCTCATTTCATTCGTGCCGGACCGGCTTGGTCATGACCGTCGCTACGCCATCGATTCGGCGTTTGCGCAACGCGAATTGAATTGGAAACCGCTCCGCAGCTTTAAAGAAGGCCTCGAGGAGACGGTCCAGTGGTATATGGATAATCAATCCTGGTGGCAACCGCTGCTGGAGCGGACCGGGCGATATTAGTCGCCGATCGACATTAGCGTTCTGAACAGATGAAAATTGTACTTCTGGGTGCCGGCGGGCGACTCGGTGCGGCGTTGATGCGGGAATTCCAACCGAAATACGAAGTCGTGGGATTCAATCATGCACAACTTGATCTTTCGAATTTGGAAGGTCTGCGCGAGAAGATGGGCGCCACAACTTTCGATGTGCTGATTAACGCGGCAGCGTTCACGAACGTCGATGCTTGCGAGACGGAGCGTGATCGCGCGTTTCGGATTAACGCTGAAGCGCCGGGTATTCTTGCTGAAATCTGCAACGAAAAAGACGCAAAGCTGATTCACTTCAGTACCGATTATGTTTTCGACGGGCAGAAACGCGCGCCTTACACGGAAGAGGACCAAGCGAATCCGATCAGCGCTTACGGCGAATCGAAGCTTGCGGGAGAAAAGAACGTGCTTGCAGTTGCGGATGGGCATCTTGTTCTGCGGGTGTCATGGGTATTTGGGCCTGACCGGCCGAGTTTCATCGACGCCATGATTAAGCGCGCGCAACAAAACGAAAAAATTGATGCCATATCCGACAAATTTTCCACGCCGACATACACCCATGACATTGCCCATATATTGCCGCAATTTTTCGACCGCGGCGTCGCAGGGGGCATTTTGCATTTCGCAAATGCCGGCAAATGCACCTGGCAGGAATACGCGCAATGGGCGCTGGATTGCTGCCATGATGCCGGTGTTTCTCTGAGGGGGAGGACCGTCGGTGCGCTTAAGTTGAGTGACATGACGAACTGGGTCGCGCGCCGCCCCGTTTATTCCGTGCTATCCACCGCTAAATATACGGAGCTGACGGGCACACCATCTCGGGCTTGGCGAGAGGCAGTTGCTGATTATATTACGCGGTTCTATTCCAAAAAATGAAAACACCAATCTTTGCTTTCACCCTGTCAATGATCATGTGCCTTGGCGCGCGCGCCGAACTAAAATGGGAGCAGACGTCGGTCGAGCTGCACCCCGCTCCCACCGACAAGCAGGCGGTCGGCCATTTCAAATATCAGAACACGGGCAAAACACCGGTGCACTTCAAGTCTGTTCACGCTTCCTGCGGTTGCACCACTGCGCAAAGCCAGAAGGAAGAAGTGGCGCCTGGAGATAAAGGCGAGATCACAGCCACATTTAATATCGGCGATCGTACTGGCACTCAGATCAAAACCGTGACGGTGGAGACCGACGAGGCTACAAATCAAAAAACGGTGCTCACTCTCAAGGCGGAAATCCCACAGCAACTTGAGATCACCCCAAATTTCGTGTTTTGGAAACAGGGCGACAAAGCGGACACAAAGACGATTAACGTAAAGGTCGGCAAAGATTTTACGGTTAAACATATCAAGGTCACCTCTTCTACTCCGGATTTTGAAGCCAAGGTCGAGGAAGCTGGCAAAGGCGAGTTCAAAATCGACGTCAAACCGCAGGACACGAGCAAGGTTGTCGCCTCGATGCTGACGATTCAGCCTGAGGATTCACAGAAAGTCTTTTACGCCACTGCGCGGGTCACCAACGCACCTCAGGTTCAATAGAGTCGAGCCAATTGAGCAAAACTGTAGTCGCGGCCCTGTGGGCCGCCTCGCTGTGAATCACTGCCGACGTGCGACCGGCCACAGGCCGGTGGCTACAACAATTGGGAAATAAGTGAAATCTCCGCTGGTCAGGCAGGCTGTTATTCTCGCAGCCCTGGCGCTTCTGCCTGCAGCCGGCGAGGCGATTTATTTCCGCGACAAGATTTCGTGGCGCTCAGCGATTGCGCCATCGGAAATGGTCACCGTCGAGAAGGCGCGTGAATTGGGCGACACTGCGATCTGGGTCGACGCACGGCCGGAAGATGAGTTCGCGAGTGATCACGTTCCCGGTGCGATTTCCTTGAATGAAGACCGGTGGAACGAATTGCTGCCGCAATTTCTGGCGGCTTGGACGCCCGGCAAAAAAGTCATCGTCTATTGCAGCAGCCTGAGCTGCAACGCCAGCCGGGAAGTTGCCCATCGCCTGCGCAAGGAAGCGCAGCTCTCCGATGTGTTCGTGCTCGAAGGCGGCTGGGAAGCATGGCTGAAGAAGAACAAATGAACCAAACGCCGAACGCTCAACACCCAACGCCCAACGTCGAACGGTCGGAACATTCAACATTGGGCGTTGAGCGTTCAGCGTTGGACGTTCGGCGTTTTCTCTGGCGAATTATCGATTTTGTTCTCGCCGGTATTTTCATCTACGCCGGAGCGCTCAAGGCGATTGATCCGGTTCAGTTCGCCAGCGACATCGACAATTACAAACTTCTGCCGTGGCCCGTCAGTGTCGCAATCGCATTTTATCTTCCGTGGCTGGAAATTTTCTGTGCGCTCGGGCTGGTGTTTCGGTTTTTATATCGTGGCGCGTTGTCGATTTTGAGTGCGTCGATCGTGGTCTTCACGCTCGCCACAATTGCAGCAAAAGTTCGCGGACTCGACATCACCTGCGGCTGTTTCGGTCACGCCAGCCAAAACTGGAGTTTCCCAAGCCATCTCGCGACGAATCTTGCAATTCTCGCCGGGCTGCTTTTGCTCTTCTTCAAGGCTACGTCTCGAAATCGACTGCAAAATGCGGTCTAATTTTGGTTAGACCTGTTTGCCCGTGAGCGACACATCCAAACGCATCGAGTCAATACGCCCATTCCAGTTCACAATATTCAGGTCATCGTGAATCGCTGCGCATCCTCCGTAAGATCTGCGTGGCCATTACCAACATGCCGAGGGAATCGCTATGATTAGGAAACTGAAATCCGGCAAGTATCGGCTGTATTCCCGCAAGAAAGATCCGAGAACGCGCAAACGAAAAAATCTCGGCACGTTCAACAGCAAGGCTGCGGCGAAGAAACACGAACGCGCGGTTCAGTATTTCAAACGGCATTAGAGGGCGCTGCTTCGCTTCGAGAAGCGACGGTTTCCTGACCGTCGACGGGAAGCGCGATGGCTGGGAAGCGGTCGTTCCTTGTTCAAATTTTGCCGGCTTGATTAAACTGGCATCCGTATTCCACACTGTAATGCTGTAGATTCCGATGAGAAACGTTCTGCTCTCCCACCCATATGCATTTTGCATTGCCGTCTTTGTAACTGCGGCGCATGCGGCGAGTCACCTTCTCGGTGAATCATTACTCGCGCAGCAAACACAATCGCCACCACCGATTACGAGTACGGCGCAATCACCGCGCGGCTGCGCCAGTAATTCAGTCGCCTCAAGCGACTCCCGGTCACACTCCATCGTCCGAATTAGGAAATGTTGAAGCCAAGGTCCGGCCTTCGGTGATTTGGGTAAGCACCTTTGATTCAAAAGGGAATTTGTTGCGGACGGAGAGCGGTTTTTTTATTTCAGCAGATGGCAAATTTGTTACCACTGCACATGCAGTTGAAGGCGGCGTTAACGCTGTCGCGAAGACGGGCGACGGCGGAATCTACAACGTCGACGGAGTTCTCACCGTTTCGAAGTCGGCGGATTTGGCGGTGCTCAAGGCCGATGTGAAGCCGCAAAAGCTTTTGAGGTTTCTTGACCTGACCAAAACTGGCGAGCTCTCGAAAGGCGCAAAGGTCGCAGTGGTCGGCAGCGCATTGGCTGGAAATGAGGGTAATGCGCGCGAAACAACCATTACTGCGCATTCGTCCGAGCGATTGGAAATTACGGAGACAACTGCCGCAAGTTCGGTTGGGGCGCCGGTCGTTAATGAGAATGGCGATGTTGTTGGCATCGTCACATCGGCTGGAGAAAAAACCATTGCTCGTCCTGTCGCTGCGTTGGACTCAATCTTGTCTAAAGTTAAGGCCGATACTCAGGCGCGCTGGACGCAAATGCCCGGAACGAGCCCGACACCGCAGGCGACGCCAAAGCCGCGATTGCTCTTTGCGCCTGCGCCGTCATTTCCGCCAGGCCAATCTCTGCCTGGGCAATCGGGGACTGGCCGTTTCCGATTGACGTTCGATGCGCAGGGAAACGTTACGGATATTCGGGTCGTTTCTTCCACCGGAAATCCGTACTTCGATCAGGCCGCGATAAAAACGCTTCGGCAATGGAAGTCTGCTCCCAGCCAGGGATGGCAAGCGACCGTCCCAGTGACGTTTCGAACAAGATGATGAAGCGCGAACCGCCAGTCTCACGTTTCGCGTGAAATCCGGTAGGGCGGCGTTGTCCTCCTGACAGACACAGCGCATTCCGGAGACCACGGCGCGCAGATCAAAAGCTCTGTCGCGCTTGCTGCGTTCTTTACGCTCAGATAGGTGCTCGAATTGCGGCAACCGAAGCCGTTGGCATACAATTTCATTAACAGTAATGAGAATTCGCCCGGCCATCGACGCTGATCGCGACGCGATCTGGAACATTTTCCACAAAGTCGTTGCAGCAGGCGACACGTACGCGTTGGATCCGAACATCTCGCGCAAGGATGCGCTGGCGTACTGGTTTGCGCCCGGCACGCACACGTACGTGGCGGAAATTGATCGTGAATCTGTAGGGGAAGCTGACAGCTTCCCGGGGATGGCAACGCAGCTCCCTTCAGCAAACCCGATTCATGTCACAGCTGGCACCTACATCCTGCGGCCTAACCAATCCGGTGGCGGGTCGCACGTCGCGAACGCAGCATTCATGGTTTCAGCGAGCGCGCGGGGAAGGGGGATCGGTCGCGCAATGGCCGAGCATTGCCTGAGCGAAGCGCACCGGCTCGGTTTTCGCGCGATGCAGTTCAATTATGTGATTTCCACGAATACCGCTGCGATCCGTCTTTGGCAGGACCTCGGGTTTGAAATCGTTGGCACGTTGGCGAGTGCTTTTCGTCATCCCGACAAAGGATACGTCGATGTTTATGTGATGTATCGCTCGCTGCTGTAGCCGCTTCGCTGTGCGAAGCGCGGTTCCGATGTCTTAGCCACCCGCGCGACGCGTCGCCCACAGGGCGACGGCTACAATTGAAACAATCATTGCAAAAGGGACCGTTTCCTGCTGAACCTCAGCGGTGGAATGCAGACCGTAATTCAGGTAATCGCGACCGGGACCGGATCGTTGCGGGAAAAGATCATGACCGATCCTCGACTCGGACGGTTTAATCTAATTCCCAGTGAACACCAGCGCCCAGGGCGTCCACACGGCTGGGCAAAAATTCATAGCGAAACCGCGCACGGCGCGATCAATCTGGAATGGCACGGACGCAGCAGAACATTGATTTGCCGCGTAGTGACAAAGCTCGGCAACAAGCCGAACTCAATCATTGGCGATTTTGTCGATTATCTGCTGGCGCGCCATCAAAGCCGTATTCTCGCCATTCACATCATGCGCCGATAAATTGGCACGTTCGTTTTGCCGCCTCGTTAGGCGGCAATCACTCTACCGTCACGCTCTTGGCAAGATTGCGCGGTTTATCGACGTCACGGCCGAGTGCGACAGCAACATGATACGCCAGAAGCTGGAGTGGTATAACGGCGAGAATCGGCATCACGTAATCAGGCGCTTCCGGCAGGACAATAACCTCATCAGCGATACCTTTGAGATGTTTCCTGCAGTTGCCGCTTGTCAGCGCGATGATCGGTCCCTTGCGAGCTTTCACTTGCTCAATGTTGTTCAGGTTTTTCGAAAACACAGAATCATCAGGTGCAATGAACACCGAGGGCAAATCGGGTCGGATCAGCGCAATAATACCGTGCTTGAGCTCCGCGCTCGGATGGCCTTCCGCAAAGAGGTACGTGATCTCCTTCATTTTGAGCGCGCCTTCGAGAGCAATCGGGAAATTGAACTGCCGGCCGAAAAACAGGAAGCCATTCGCATCCGCATATCTGCCAGCGATTTCCTTGACCTGATCATTCAGTTCCAAAACCGTTTCGATCTGTTCGGGCAGCGCCTGTAGCGCTTCGATCACGCCGGTCCCCCCCGCCGTCGCGAGATTTCGCATCCGCCCGAAGAGCAATGCGAGCAGCGTGAGAATAGTGAGCTGTGAGGTAAATGATTTGGTGGCCGCCACGCCAATCTCCGGGCCCGCGTGCATGTAAACGCCGCCATCGCTTTCACGGGCGATCGTGCTTGCGACGTTGTTGCAAATTCCAAGAGTTCGAAAACCTTTGCGCCGGCTCTCGCGCAACGCGCCGAGCGTGTCCGCAGTTTCGCCGCTCTGGCTGATCGCGAAGACCAACGTCTCAGGCGTCATTGGCGTGTTGCGATGTCGAAACTCGCTGGCGTAATCGACCTCGGTTGGGATGCTCGCCATGCGCTCAATCAAATATTCCCCGATTCTTGCGGCGTGCAGTGCGGTGCCGCATCCGGTAAGAACGATTCGCCCGACATCGCGCAATTGCGACGGCACCATGTTCAGGCCGCCCAATTTTGCCGTAGATTCTTCAGTGTTGAGGCGACCGCGCATCGCGTCTCGAACTGTGTTCGGTTGCTCAAAGATTTCCTTGAGCATGTAGTGGGGATAGTCCCCTTTGCCTACATCTTCGGCTGTGAAATCGACTTTGCTGACCGGATGCTCGCTGCTGTCTCCGGCAAGCGAACTAATCTCGAATCTATCGGGTCCGACCGCGACGACATCAAAGTCATTTAAATAAACTGCGTCGCGCGTGTAAGCGACGATCGCGCTTACGTCACTGGCCAGAAAATTTTCACCGTTTCCTACTCCCAGCACCAGCGGACTTCCGCGGCGTGCGCCGATCATGAAATCAGGGACGTCTGCGTGAACCAGAGCGATGCCGTACGTGCCGATCACTTGCCGAAGTGCAGCGCGAACAGCATCGAAAAGGCGGGCCTTTTTTCCGGGCGCGTCCGTCGTGCTGGCGCATGAATCATCGTACAATTTCCCGATCAGATGCGCGAGCACCTCCGTGTCGGTGTCGGAGCGAAATTTCGTATCGCCACCACGGACGAGCTCATCCTTTAGCGCCTGATAGTTTTCAATGACGCCGTTGTGCACCAGCGCCAGCTTCCCGCTCGCGTCGAAATGCGGATGCGCGTTTTCGTCGTTTACCCCGCCATGCGTCGCCCAGCGCGTGTGGCTGATGCCTAACGAACCTGATACCGGTTCCTTTTTGACCAACTTTGTGAGCTCGGCGATGCGTCCAGCGCACTTGCGTGTCTCGAGCTGTCCGGCATCGATGACAGCGAGTCCTGCTGAATCGTAGCCCCGATATTCGAGGCGGCGCAACCCGTCCAGCAAAATCGGCGTCGCCTGCGTACGCCCCACATAGCCAACAATTCCACACATGATTGTGGACTGTAATTGCGGCAGTTCTGACCCGCAACAGTGAGACCCCGCGCATTCAGGGACTTCAAAAAATTTGCCGCAAAGGCGTAGATGCTGGGTTATTCATTATTTGCAATGCGAGCTCAGGAGGACGGCAAAACGCTTCTGCAAAGTGCAACGGAGAAGACGCCCGGGGCGCTGCCGCCGGGCACATTGCAGCGAACGCTCGGCATCATCATGGGCGGCGGCGCAGGCACGCGTTTGTTTCCGTTGACCAAAGACCGCGCCAAACCCGCGGTCCCGATCGGGGGCAAATACCGGATCGTCGATATTTCCATCAGCAACTGTCTTAACTCGGGGCTGCGCTCGATTTATCTGCTCACGCAGTTCAATAGCATGTCGCTCCATCGGCACATTCAGGCGAGCTACAAATTCGATAATTTTTCCCGCAGCTTCGTGGACATTCTCGCCGCGCAACAAACGCCCGAGGGTTCGCAATGGTACCAGGGAACCGCCGACGCGGTGAGGCAAAACCTGCGCTACTTCCTTGAGCACCCGTACGATTATTATCTGATCTTAAGCGGCGACCAGCTCTACAGGATGGACTTTCGAGCGCTAATGCATCAGCACATTCGGCTCGGTGCAGACATCACATTGGCTACTAAACCGGTGGCGCGGCATCAGGTGGTTGAGTTTGGGATCATGCAGAGCGGCGTCGATCGCCGGATCACCGGGTTCATAGAGAAACCGTCGGATCAATCTGGTGTACAGGAAATGAAGATGAGCCCGGAGTTACTCCGCGCCATCGGTGCGGATGAAAACGATGAATTGTTTCAGGCATCAATGGGCATTTACGTTTTCAATCGCAACGTGCTCATCGAATGCTTGGAGAGCGATCTGTTCGATTTCGGCAAGCACATTATTCCAACGTCCATCAAAGATCGGCACGTCAGCGCGTTTATCTTCAAAGGTTATTGGGAAGACATCGGAACAATCCGCGCATTTTACGAGGCTAATCTCGATCTGACTGATGTAGTTCCAGAATATAGTTTCTTTGAGCCCGACTCTCCGATCTATACGCATCCGCGTTTTTTGCCGGGCAGCAAAATCAACGGTGCAACGCTGCGCCAGGCGATTATTTCTGACGGCTGTATTATCTCGGACGCGCACTTGGAGCGAAGCGTGATTGGCATACGCAGCGTCATTCAGAGCGGCGCCACTATTCGCAACAGCATTGTGATGGGCGCGGATTATTTTGAACTCGGCCTAACTGATTCGTCGCAGCCAGCCATGGGCATTGGGAAAAATTGTGTGATCGATCGTGCAATCATAGACAAGAACGCGCGTATCGGCGATGGCGTCGTGATTACACCGGAAGGCAAATCGCAGAACCTGGACGCAGACAATTATTTCATTCGTGATGGCATCGTGGTGGTTCCGAAAAACGCGGTGATCCCGGCAGGTTTTTGGATTTGATGTTACGGCACGGCGATCTGTGACCCCGAATCTGCATAAACGTATCGTAGGATTTTGTCCTACCACATAATCAGCCCGCGCTCCGATTGTGTGTTTCAATGTGATAGGCAGACTGGTCGTTGCATATGATCGCTCATCTCAATCTCGATGATCGGCTGTCGATCTTGCGCGTAGTAGATTCTTCCAGGAGCTGGAATTCACTCGACGACCAGCGAGTGTGTGTTCTTTGCGGAAGAAAATTTAAGGGCCGACAGGTCGACATCCGCCGTTTGCCCGGAGGAAAATTCAAGCTGTGTTGCCCTACGCTTGGGTGTCTGTCTACCCCGCATCAGTGGCGTTATGCGACGCCACCGGTTGCTTCCGATCTTGTGAAAAGGCGTTGGCGTCACGATTTGCCTAACAAACGCCAAAGTCGGTTGACTGAACCACCGCTGCGAATGCAGCCCTGTCGCGCATGATTAGCGATACTCTGGATCAGCCTGCGGTCGAATCAGTGCCCGATGAGGTACTGATGAAACACATTTCCGGGCGGCGTCATGACGCTCTTGCTGAGTTGTATGGCCGGCATAGCAAAAGACTGCGAGCCACCATCGATGGCGTTGTTCATGAAGAAGCCGAAGCCGACGACGTGTTGCAGGAAATCTTCATTCAGGTTTGGGAGGAAGCCGGTCGTTATTCAGCCAAGGCCGGGAAACCACTCGGCTGGATGGTGACTATCGCGCGGAGGCGTGCCATTGACCGGTTGCGGCGGCGCCAGGCTTATTCCCGTGCGCGAGAGCGGTACGAAGAACGAGTCGTCCAGGAATCGCAGACTCCACGCCTTGACGGCGCAGAAACACTTGTATTAAACGATCTCCGCAAATTTTTGAGAAAAAGCATTCGAGCTTTGCCTCGTTTACAACGGGAAGCCGTTGAGCTCGCTTTTTTCAAAGGACTCAGCCACAGGGAAATTGCTGCTGCCACGCGGGCCCCTCTGGGGACCGTGAAGACGCGGTTGGAATTGGGATTGCAGAAACTGACTCACGCACTCAGGCCGCTGCGGCACAAGGTGTGAGGAAAAATCCGTCCCTGCGTTTGCTCGCCACACGAACGTCCCGTCTCGCCAGTCGCTAGCGGCGGAGCAGAACGACAAGCAAGACAATCAGCAGAACGACACCCAGTCCACTCGGATAGTATCCCCAGCCAGTGCTATACGGCCACGCCGGGAGCGCACCGATCACCAGCAGGAGCAGGATCAAAAGCAGGATAAAACGCATGGCTTGGTCTGTTTGATTTGAAATGCGCGCTCCCGAGCGCGCGCTCCGTGCACTGGGAACGCGCGCTCGATGAATTGCGTATTCTACGGATTTGGCGAAGTGTTGACGTTAATATCCGTCTTGGTTTCCTTCTTCTCCGCGGGTGGGTTTACGATTGTAGTGTTACTTTCTTTCTTGTCGGCAGGAGGATTGACAGTCGTTGTCTTTTGCTCACACGCGGCGAACAACCCCAACATAGCCAACAGGTAAATCGTTTTTTTCATATCACCTGAATCGTATCTGGCGGCCATTCGGTCGTCTCTTTGTCGACGCCACGGCATGCCAGCGACTAAAAAGCTTTGCCTATGCGATGACTCTGCTAATTACGTTTGGCCCGCCATACGAATGCTGACCGAAACAGATTTGCATCACTCTCTTGTCGCCGAAGTTGAATCGCGTTGATGTTCCCACGTCGATAACATCCTGTAAAAATTGATATGAGATTTTGGCCGAAGAAGGGCAATCGCGTTTTGGTTGTCGGCATTTTCCAAAATGCCGGAGCGGGTCGGGCCGTGCTGCAAAATCTCCATCGCGCTCGGTTTCGTCGTGCCGCGGCGATCAACGCTTCGGCAAAAGGCCGGCAGCGGATCGAAGAACATGGGATTTCGGCGATCGGCGGATCGGCTGCCGCTTTAATCATCAGCGTCGTTGTTGGCACCTTCATCTTTTGGGCCCGCGGAATGCTGGGGGACGGTCGGCTCGCCGGCCTAGCTCTGCCGCTTACTGCGTTCGCGTTGGGAGGTGCGATCGTCGGCTGGATTCTCGTCCAATTGCTTCGGGAACATGTCGACTCGGCGAGCTTCGCCAGATTCACGAACACGATCCTGCCGAATGAAACAGTCGTTCTGGCTGAAGTCGAAGCGAGCGAAGCTTCGCGAGTGCTGGCGATCTTACGAAGTGTGGAAGCCGAGGCGCCCGTGACGTTCGGTTTTTATCCGCCGCCACCTTTCTCCATCGAATCGACCGGACGACCGCCCGGTCATGAACTGGCTTCGAGTCAACGGTTTGTGGAAAAGGCAGCTAGCCTTGCACACGCGATCACGGTCAGCCGCAAGGCGAAGCCGCGGGGGCAATCCTTCCTGCACCGATTACTCGAAATCGAGAAGGCACTGGAGTGGACAAACGTGAGTCTCACCATGTCCGATGAGGCGCAACACGCCTTCACGCTTTCGGCGGAGTGGCTGCTGGATAACGCCTATTTGATTCGCGAACAGGTGGCCGATCTGCGCAAGAGTCTTCCGCAAAAATTCTACGGAAAACTGCCTCTGATTGCCAGCGGCCCCGGTGCGGGGTTGCCCCGGGTTTATCAGGTTGCAGCGGAAATGGTCGCCGAAACCGACGGAGCTTTGGATCCTGAGATTATCCGGAGATTTTTGGGCGCGTTTCAAGCGATCACGCCGTTGGATATCGGAGAACTTTGGGCTCTTCCGCTGATGTTGCGATTGCAGTTGCTCGAGTCGCTCCGCACGCTCGCGATCCAAGTCGACCAACAGCAACGGGAAAGCGAGGAGTCCGATTTCTGGGCGAACCGACTCATCACCGCCGTGCGGCACAGCTCACCGCGCTTGCTGAAAATCATGGAAGAACTTGTGGAACGGTATCCGGAACCGACGCCGCATTTTGCGAGCGAACTGGTGGCGCATCTCTACGATGACGAGGGAGCGCTCCCGGTAGTGAGCGGCTGGCTGGAACGCTCGCTCCGTTCCCCCCTGCTGGAGGTTATGCAGCAGGAACACCGGCACCAGGCGGTACAGCAAACCGCGCTCACCAATGCGATCAATAGCTGTCGCCGCCTTGCGCAATTCCAGTGGCGTGAACTTTTCCAATCGGTCAGTTGGGCGGAAAGTGAATTAGCCGCGGACCCCGCCGGCGTTTACGCTCGCCAGGATTTTGAGACCCGTGATCGATGCCGCAGTGCGGTGGAGGACATCGCGCGCTGGTCACAATGTTCGGAACAGAAAACTATTGATCACGCCTTCGCGCTGGCGAAGGCCGGGCAGGATGAGGTTGCGCGCAACGTCGGCTACTACCTGATTGATGCCGGTCGGCCGATACTCGAGCAAGTCACTGGTGCGAGAGTACCAATGGCGGAAAGATCCCGCCGATGGCTTCGTACTCATGCGGCGGGCGCTTACTTTGGAAGCCTCTTGCTGCTCACAGCCAGCTTGGTGGCGGTTCCTCTGCTTTTCGTTGCCGGGCTGGTTCCTTTGGTGACGCTGATGCTCTTGGGACTTCTGCTTCTCTTGCCCGCAAGTGAGCTAGCGGTGCTGGTTGTGAATTATTTTGTGATCTCGCTCCTCCCGCCGGAGGTCTTGCCTAAAATGTCCTTCGAAAAAGAAGGCGTTCCCGATGATTGCCGCACGCTTGTGGTGGTGCCGATGCTGCTGACCACTCCGAGCGCGATCCAAAGTCAACTCAACCGGCTTGAAATTCACTACCTCGGAAACACGGATGCGAATCTGCGTTTTTCACTCCTCTCAGATTTTTCTGACGCACCGAGGGAAAGCATGCCGGAGGACGCAGAGTACATCGATATCGTGGCGCGCGGTATCGAGGAGTTAAATCGCCGCCACGGAACGGGGCATTTCTTTCTTTTCCATCGCGGCCGCAAGTGGAGCGAGAGCGAGCAACGGTGGATCGGCTGGGAGCGCAAGCGCGGGAAGCTTGAACAGCTCAATCAATTTCTTATCGGCGAATCCACGCCCGAGTTGGACGGATTTCTGCATGCAGGCGACCGTGCGCAGCTCGAGGGAATTCGTTTCGTCATCACTCTGGATGCCGATACCCAACTGCTGCGCGACACGGCCCGGAGAATGATCGAAACCCTCGCGCATCCATTGAATCAGGCGCGGCTTTCGCCAGACGGTCGCCACGTTGTTCGAGGGTACACGATCATTCAACCAACCGTCAGCGCGTCGCTTCCGAGCGCAACGGCTACGTGGTTCTCACGCATCTTTGCTGACCCTCGCGGCATCGATCCTTACACGCACGCGGTCTCGGACGTTTACCAGGATTTATTCGGAGAAGGCAGTTATCACGGCAAAGGCATTTACGAATTGCAGACGTTTCACCAGCTTTTATCAGGACGATTCCCCCCGGCGCACTTGTTGAGCCATGATCTGCTGGAGGGATGCCATGTCCGCGTCGGACTGGCGACGGACATCGAGCTGCTGGATGTCTTTCCAAATAATTACATCGCGTGGTGGAGTAGGCAGCACCGCTGGATTCGCGGCGATTGGCAAATCATTGACTGGCTCAAGTCTTGCGTGCCCGTCGGGAGTAGCAGGATGGAACCCAATCCGCTTTCCGTATTCAATCGCTGGAAGATCTTCGACAACCTCCGCCGGAGTGTGGTGCCGCCGGCGGTTATAGCCCTGCTCGTGGTCGGCTGGTTTTGCACACCTGCTGCGACCTTGTGGAGTGCGATTATCGCCGGCCTGATGATGTGGCCGGTCCTGAATGCTTTCCTCGCTCTATTGTTCCATCCGCCACCGCCCGGAACGAGATTTTGGCGCGACCCGCGCGACCGGCTTCTGCGCGTCATGCTCATAGTTATTTTTCTGACGGACAATGCCGCGATGGCGCTCGACGCCATTGTTCGCGTCATCTACCGGCGAATGATGTCGCATCGGCTGCTCCTGGAATGGGAAACGGCGGCAGACGCCCACCGGCGCGCGAGAAGTCGCCAACTGCAATTCATCCTTAGCAGGCTTTGGATTCCTGCTGCCTGCGTGTTCCTTTTCGTCGGCGCAGCGTCGCGGGGAACCGAGACAATGGTGGCCGCCGCCCCCTTCCTCCTGTTGGGCGCTCTGTTTCCGGTGGCGGTGATGGTGATCAATCGACCCGCCAAGAGTTGGCGTGGCGGAACGCTAACGTCCGATGATCGCCGATTCCTGCGCGCGGTCGCGCGACGAACGTGGAGATACTTCGATGATTTTATTGGACCCCAGACGTCTTGGTTGCCGCCGGACAATGTCCAGGAAATGCCAACGCGTGAAATTTTCATGCGCACTTCACCAACGAACATTGGGCTGTCGATACTGGCGACCGTGTCGGCAAATGACTTTGGTTACATCACCATCGATGATTTGGTGGAGCGCAATCTCCGCACGCTTGAAACTGTGAGTCGGCTCGAGCGTTTCGAAGGCCATCTTTTTAATTGGTACGATCTGAGCACGCTCGAGCCGTTGCGTCCACGCTATGTCTCCGCAGTCGACAGCGGGAATTTGCTTGCCAGCCTCTGGACTTTCGAAACCAGTTGCGATGAGCTTGCTGCGCGTCCGCTTCTGGATGTGTCCGCATTGCGCGGAATAGCCGACACGCTGGGCGTTCTCCGGCAAATCGCTCCCAGCATGAAAGAAGCGGAACGCCCTTTGGCGTTTCTTCGCTTGGAGGGTCTTACCAGGGACCAGCCGGCAAATTTGGAAGAAATCATTGTACGAATCAGGGCAGCTCGAGAACTCTCGCAGGATCTTCTGCTCCACTACCGCGGCCAGGAAACCGATCCGCGTGTTTATTGGGCCCAACAGATTTCGAAGCAGGTCGAGGCGTGGAACGGCGTCATCAATAAATATCTTCGGCCAGTAGAAATTTTGATGTCGCCGCCTGCGCAATTGATGTCGTTAGGCGAAGCGACGCACGAATCCCGCAGAGAAGCGCTGGCGGCCACCTTTTCGCTACGCAACATTGCCATCGAGGGCATCTCTGGATTGGTACCGCTGCTTCCTTTTTATCAGAGGCGGGAGGACCAGGAAATATCTTCTGACGTCCGCGAGTGGCTCGATCTTCTCGAGACGGAGGCCGACCGTTCGCGCAAGAATGCCTCGGAGCAGCTCGCGCAATTGGACGAATTGATCGCCCAGAGCCGGGAGCTGGAAGAAGGCATGGGGCTTCGATTCCTCTACGATGAGGAACGACGGATTTTTGCCATTGGGTATCAGGTGGCTGAACGCCGTCTGGACAACTCGTTTTATGATCTTCTCGCAAGCGAAGCGCGCCTAACGAGCTTCCTCGCTATCGCGCGGGGAGAAGTTCCCGTGGAACATTGGTGGGCTTTGAGCCGGCCCTTTGGGTCCGCATACGGACGACTGCCGCTTCTGTCCTGGAGCGGAACGATGTTCGAATATTTGATGCCTCTGTTGTTCACTCAGACGCATGAGAACTCGCTGCTTGATCGTGCGTGTTACGATGCCGTGCATTGTCAGATTGGTTATGGCCGGCAAAACCGAGTGCCGTGGGGCATTTCGGAATCGGCCTTTAGCGCCCTCGACCGACATAACGTTTATCAATACCGAGCCTTTGGCGTCCCGTCGCTGGCATTGAAACGTGGGCAGGAAGAGGACCTGGTGGTTGCGCCGTATGCCGCTGCGCTTGCACTTGGCGTGGAACCGGCCGCTGCGATGAAGAATCTGCGACGCCTCGCTGCTCTCGAGGACTCAGCATTGCTCGGCGAACATGGGTACTACGAAGCGATCGATTATTCGCGACGCACAGAACTCGACGGCGCGGCAGGAATCATCATCCACTGTTACATGGTTCATCACCAGGGGATGTCGCTCCTGGCTTACGGCAATGCGTTACATGACAATGCCATGCGCAGGCGGTTTCATTCTGATCCCCGCATTCGCGCCACCGAGCCGCTCTTACACGAACATATCCCTGAACAAATTTTGCCGACGACCGGTGAGGCGCATGAAGAACGGCCCGTGCGGCAGACAATAGCTGCGGTCGGCGCCCCGACCGTAGCGCAAACACCAGAGATCGCTCCGCCGCGCATTCATCTCCTTTCCAACGGAAACTGCTCCGTCACAATTACCAACTCCGGCGGCGGCTACCTGCGGTGGCTGGACTTGGACGTGACACGCTGGCGTGCCGATCCGACTTGCGACGTGTCCGGGCTGTTTTGCTACATCCGGGATTTGGAAAGTGGAACGACCTGGAGCAACACACATCAACCAGTGAGATTTCCGGAGCGTCGTTACACCTGGAATTTCACGCCGGACAAAGCGCAGTTTCGCCGGCGGAGTGGTCCGTGTGAGACGATTACAGATATTGTCATCTCCGCCGAAGACAACGCGGAAGTCCGACGAGTGACTTTGGTGAATACGTCGCGCAAACGATGTCGACTGGAGGTGACCAGTTACATCGAGCTCGCTCTTGCGCCGCATCGAACGGATCGCGCTCATCCCGCTTTCAACAAGCTCTTCATCGAAACTGAGTGGCTGCCGAACTGCGACGCCCTTGTCGCCCGCCGCCGCCTTCGTGCTCCTGACGACCGTCCAGTCTGGGTCGCGCATCTCATGGTCCCAGAATCCGCCATCGAGGCGGCGGAATTTGAAACCGATCGCGCAAAGTTTCTTGGCCGGGGTCGTACGACGGAAAATCCTGAAGCGCTCACGCGCAGCCTAACGAACAGTGTGGGTACTGTACTCGATCCAATATTCAGCCTGCGCCGGCGAGTGACGATTTTGCCTAACCAGCGGTTTCAGTTTGCGCTCGTCACGGTCGTGGCAGATTCGCGCGAAGCGATTGTTACACTGGCGGGGCGCTATTCTGAGTTTCACACTTGTGTGCGCGCTTTTGAAACCGCGTGGACGCATGCACAACTTGAGATGCGCCGGCTGCACATTCGGCGTGCCGACGTGCAAACCTTCGAACAACTGGCCGGCCTGATCATTCTTCCACAAGCCCAACTTCGACCGCCGGCAGGGCGTCTTGGTCGCGCCGAAGGTCAGCGAGCACTCTGGCGGCAAGGCATTTCAGGTGATCTGCCGATTGTCGTCGTCATGATTGGTCATCTCCGCGACATGGAGGCCGTGCGAGAGATATTGACCGCACATACCTTTTGGCATCTACGCGGCCTGAAGGTCGATCTCGTTTTGGTGAGCGAAGAAGTGGCGAGTTACGAGGAACCGTTGACTGACCATCTGCGTCGGCTCACCGAAGCGCAGGCGCACTTGACCGGTGTCGATCAACCGGGCGGCGTCTATCTGCGTTCGGCAACAAAAATCTCTAAAGAAGAGCTGCTCGCGCTTCAAGCGGCTGCACGCATGGTGCTCGTCGCAGCGAGAGGCACATTGCGTCAACAACTTGCCGCGAGCGCCCCCGCGGCTTCGAAACCGCGTCAGCTATTGCCGGCGCGCCAGTTCCACGAAGAGCCTTCTGCGCCTCTGCCTTTTATGGAGTTGAAATACTTCAACGGTCTCGGCGGTTTTACCGAGGACGGTAAGGAATTTGTCATTTATCTCGGACCGAGTAGCCACACACCGCTTCCCTGGATCAATATCATGGCGAACCCGAAGTTCGGAGCATTTATTTCCGAGTCTGGCGCCGAATTTGTGTGGGGCCGCAATAGCCAGAACGACCGTCTCACGCCGTGGTTCAACGATCCGATCTGCGATCCGCCCGGAACTGCTATCTACATCCGAGACGAAGAGCTTGGCGTAGTCTGGTCCCCAACAGCCAAACCGATTCGAGAGAAAGACGCGTATCGTGCGCGCCACGGTCAGGGTTACACAACATTTGAACATAACAGCCACGCGATCGAACAACGGTTGCTCACGTTCGTGCCGATCGATGAGGCCGGTGGAAAGCCGGTACGCCTGCAGCGGCTGCGCTTGCGCAACAATTCGTCGCGCCGGCGAAAGCTGACTATCACCGCTTACGCCACTCTCGTTCTCGGTTCCGATCCAGAGGAAACCGGTATGCACATTGTTACGAAATGGGATTTGCAGAGCCAAACTCTGTTCGCCCGCAATTCGTACAACCCTGAATTTTGCGATTGCATCACTTTTGCCAGTTCGGCTCCAACGCCTACGTCGTTCACCGCTGATCGCGCGGGCTTTATCGGGCGTAACCGCTCGCTGCATGATCCGGCAGCGATGGAGCACGAGCGATTGAGCGGTGACGTGGGCGCTGGACTTGACCCTTGTGCCGCCGTTCAGGTGATAGTGGAGATTGAATCAGGGCATACCGCCGAAATAACTTTTCTCTTCGGGCAGGCGGACGACGAAGAAAAAGCGCGGGGACTGGTTACGCATTTTCGCGATCCCGCGAATGTCGAAGCCGCATTCAAAGAAACACGACAATGGTGGGATCGACTCCTAAGCACCATTGAAGTGGAGACACCCGAACTGTCGACGAACTTTCTGCTCAATCGGTGGCTGCTTTATCAGACTCTCAGCTGTCGAATCTGGGGCCGTTCGGCTCTTTATCAATCCAGCGGTGCCTACGGATTTCGTGACCAGTTACAGGATGTCATGGCCCTTGTGCATTCCGCGCCCGATCTCGCGCGCGATCATATTTTGCGCGCCGCCGCTCGACAATTTGTGGAAGGCGATGTCCAACACTGGTGGCATCCAGAGTCTGGCGCGGGCGTCCGGACGCGCATGAGTGACGATCTTCTCTGGCTTCCCTTCGTCACGGCGCATTATGTTCGTACTACCGGCGACGCCGCCATCCTCGATGAGATGATTCCATTCCTCGACGGCAAACCGTTGGAGGAGCAACAGACTGAAAGCTTGTCCATTCCCGCCGCTTCCGAGAAACAAGGTTCTCTACTCGAACATTGCCGGCGGGCTGTCGCGCGCTCCGCCAGCGCCGGCCCGCATGGATTACCATTGATCGGCGGTGGTGATTGGAACGATGGCCTTAATCGCGTTGGACTCGGCGGCAAAGGTGAAAGCGTCTGGCTCGCCTGGTTTGAGATTTGCGTGCTAAAAGACTTTGCTGAGCTGCTCACCTTGCGCGAGCTGGGTGACGAAGCGCAGGCCTGTCAGGCGCGCGTCGCGCAGTTGGCTAAAACAGTTGACGCACAGGCATGGGACGGAGCTTGGTATCGTCGCGCATACCTCGACGATGGCACACCTCTCGGTTCGAAGGAAAACAGCGAAGCCCGCATTGATTCACTCCCACAAACCTGGGCTGCGATTTCCGGTACTGGTGACTCCGATCGCACCGAAATCGCCCTGCGATCGCTTGAGGAAAATCTCGTGCGTGAGGCGGACGATTTAATCCTACTCTTTACTCCGCCTTTCGACAAAACCGCCGCCGACATTGGCTATATCAAAGCTTATCCTCCCGGCGTCCGGGAAAACGGCGGCCAATACACGCATGCTGCGACTTGGGTAGCCATGGCTTTTGCCCGCCAAGGTGATGGCGACAAAGCCGTTCGACTTCTACGGATGCTCAATCCTGTCGAGCACGCCCGGGATGAGACAGAATGCGAACGTTACAAGGTTGAGCCGTATGTCGTCCCCGGCGACGTCTACTCGTTAGCAGGCCATGTCGGGCGCGGTGGTTGGACTTGGTATACCGGCGCGGCAGCTTGGACTTATCGCGTCTGGCTTGAAGAAGTTCTGGGATTCCAACGCCGCGGCAATACCCTCACGATGAACCCGGTCATACCGAAAGATTGGCCTGGTTTTCGGCTCCGATACCGTTTCAACAACACCACTTATCACATCAGCGTCGAGAATCCTGATCACTGTTCTCGCGGTGTCGTCGTGACGGAAGTGGATGGAGTCTCAGCAGCCGAAAACATTGTGAAGTTGTGTGACGATGGCGTCCGTCACGAGGTGCGTGTTGTCTTGGGAAACAAACCGACAACGTGAGTCATCGGTTGACGACGACAATCTTTGGGCGTCTAAACGCGCTTCTTTGTCGTAACGCCTAATTCGCGATTCGAATCCGTGGAGCCGACGCCCGAGGGCGCTGTGATAGAATCACATCTCCTCAATCTCGGATCGAAGCTCGTCTCTTGTTCTGCCTAATCTCTTTTCGAGGCGACCCAGAAGCTCATCCTCTTTGCCGTCGGCAAACATCAGGTCGTCATCAGTCAGCTGACCGTATTTCTGCTTCAGCTTGCCCTTTACTTCGTTCCAAGTCCCCTTCATTTGTAGCTTCATAACACAGATTCGTGTTTCAGACGGCGCTTGGTCTTCAGTTTCTTCAGTTCGGTGCTGTCCAACCAAAAAAAACGCGCCTTCTGTTCCCTCGTAGCAGAACAGAAAGGCGCGTTGGAGACGAACGAGACTAAATATTAATCTTCGTCGACGATTACGCGATCAACCATCATGCTGTCGCCTGTTCCGACATAATGGACGTGGACCGGCGTCCCGACTCTGACCTTGGTTTTTACCACATCTGGATCCAACACCTTGCCGCTTTTGGTCACGTATGTGACCGACTTGCCGAAGCGATAAGTGCGCGGTCCGCTGCTCTCCTTCAGAACGATCTGACTGCCCGGAGAATACTCCGTGATCGTCCCGCTGCCCTCAGTAGTGGTTGTTGTGGTGGTAGTCTCTGACACCTGGCCCCACGCAAACGGCGCTACAAATGCCAAAGCAATGCTTAATGCTATTTTTTTCATGTTTTTCCCTTTATTAGTTGAATTGTCGCAGTCATCTTCGCCCTCGTTTCGTCTGGATTCACGATTCAAAGAACTGCTACACGTGATTCGGATTCGCTCTTTGCTGCGGATGTTTGCGCAAAGGCATTTTCTCTGGAAGCATGCTTTCCCACAACCGACGGTCTTAGCCTGAATCAATGAATTTCTGGATCGGTACCTCTGGATTTCAGTATGCCGAGTGGAAAGGGAATTTTTATCCGGAAGATTTGCCTGCCGCGAAGATGCTGCCGTTTTACGCGGAACGATTTTCAACCACGGAGATCAACTACACATTTCACCGCATTCCCGCGCTGAAAACAATCGACAACTGGAAAGCACAGACGCCGGAGAAATTTCGGTTTGCACTGAAGGCGCCGCAGAAGATTACGCATTGGTCGAAGCTGCGCGATTGCGTCGACACGCTGGAATATTTTTGCAAAGTTGCCACGGACCTTGGCGAGAGACTTGGCCCTGTTTTATTTCAGTTGCCTCCGACTTTCAAAAAGGACGCCGATGTCTTGAGTTCGTTTCTACGCGAGTTTCCCGCTATGCGCGCCGCGTTTGAATTCCGTCACGACTCCTGGTTCGACGATGAGATCTTCGATCTGCTTAAGTCGCGCAACATCGCTCTTTGCATTGCCGACACCGACACCATTGCTACGCCAAGGAAGATTACGGCTGATTACGGGTACCTCCGGCTTCGCCGCGAAGACTATCAAACGACCGACATCGAACGTTGGGCAGAATTCGCGCGCCAGGAGGAATCGAATTGGAAAGACGCTTTCGTTTATTTCAAGCACGAAGAGAGCGGCATCGGGCCGAAACTCGCGCAGCAGATGGTGAAATTGCTGGTGACCCGGTAGAGCCTAGCGCCCGATCAAAATAAAAATTCCTGCCAACAGCGCCAGGACGCCGGTTATAATTCCGATGCCAAGTCCAGTGAGGGTGAGGATCCCCACCGCGATCAGATAAATCGCGAGCAGAAGCATGCCGATGTTTTTGGTAATCATGGCGTGAGTATGAGCAAGTGCGCCGATGATTGACAATCCTGAACGCCTTGCGCATCACGGGACAATCCAGCGCGAAGTTTTGAATAGTCAATATCAGCGCCTTTGCTGTGATCGCAGGATCTGCTATTTGCCCGCGACACGAACTACCACCGCCGAAATGTCTTTCACATCGACGAAGGCGTCGAAGTATTCCGCGCCAACAAGGTTGGAAAGATGAACGACGTTGTCCGTTACTTGCGCGATCTTGCCGCCCATTTTCTCTCCTGATCTCAAGTGCAGCTCGACACTTTTACCGGCGCTGCCTTGAAGAAGGCTGACGACCGTCGCATTAGGTTGCAGGCTCGCCTTATCCTGCGCGAACGAGCTGGCAGAGATTACGGTGGTAATGATGGTTGCAACAAAAAGTGAGTAGCGTCTCATAATCAGCTCGTTCTGCGTCGTTTCTGGTCGATTGACCAGCAAATAATTCATGGCTCAAGGAGCGGCGGTCTCTCGAGTCCGCTGTACGAACTGTGCGCGAGCTCGCGTCTGCATACGAGGCAGCGCACAACCAGGGAACCGCCGATCGTTTGATTTCTCATTGGCAGACGCAGCGACTGCCCTACAATTCCGCATGAGTTCGATCGCCGAAAATCTCGAGCATGTTCGTGAGCAAATTGCATGCGCGGCGGCGAAATCGGCCCGATCGGCTGATGATGTTGAGTTGGTTGCGATCACCAAAACGCATCCGGCCGAGAAAGCGCGTGAGGCAGTTGAAGCAGGGCAAACTCTGTTCGGTGAAAGTCGCGTGCAAGAAGCGCGCGCCAAAATTCCGGAGCTATCGTCGAATATAAGGTGGCATTTTGTTGGACACCTCCAAAAAAACAAAGTGCGCCAGGCCCTGCCGCTATTCGAAATGATTCATAGCGTCGATTCTCTTGCGCTGGCGCAGGACATTAACCGGATTGCGGAAGAAGAGGGGTTGTATCCGCGTGTTTTGCTTGAAGTCAATGTGGCCGGTGAGGGGAGTAAATTCGGATTCGCGCCTGACATTTTGCGCGAGCAAATGGAAGCGCTTTTAGGGCTCCCGCGCCTGTCAATCGAAGGGCTAATGTGTATTCCACCGCTGGCTGTAGAATCGGAAGACTCACGCGAATTTTTTGTGCAAGTTCGCAAAGTCCGCGATTCGCTCGAGAAGGAATTCAACATGAAGTTGCCTCAGCTTTCGATGGGCATGACGCAAGATTTTCAAATTGGAATCGAGGAGGGCGCAACGCTTGTGCGCGTTGGAACAGCCATTTTTGGCGAGCGAAGAGGGAAAGCGGAAGTCAGGCATCTTGCCTGACTCGGCCGACTGGCATCTTGCCGGTCGTCAATGTCGTCAGGCTAGAAGCCTGACGGCCGAGACAGGCTGGGAAGCCTATCTTCCGATTGTTGCGGCAGCTGCGCCGGTGCTAAGATCGGTATCTCGTGCGACTTGAGCCAACGAACATCCAACAAGTCGGAGACGAACTGGCCATTGCCTGGAATGACGGCACCGAATCGTTTCTGAAACTTGAACTGTTGCGGCGTGCGTGTCCCTGCGCGGCTTGCGGAGGCGAGCCGGATGTGCTCGGCCAGGTTGTGCGTCCGCATGTGAGCCACACCGACAAGAGCTTCGAACTCGTCGGACTCGAAGTGGTGGGCGGGTATGCCCTGCAGCCGCGCTGGGCCGACGGACACAACACCGGGATTTATAGCTTTACTTATCTCCGCCGTTTAGCGCAGCATTCTGATTGAACTTCAAGCGACAACCCGTGGTTCGCCCTGTGAGCCGGATTCTAAAACTCGCGATCGTCGTCCTCTGCTTCTCTCTATGTGGAGCGGGGACGTTCATCGTCTCTATGTCTCGAGAGGAACAATCGCCTCAGAAAACAAACGTGATGCCTGTGAAGAATCGGCAGTTCATCCAACGGAACTGGATGCAGGTCTAAGCTGTTAGAGCTTCGGAATCGTCACGCGCAAGAGACTTGTGTCGGTCGCGAGTGGGTTCAGCTGACGGTCCTCTAAATGCGCCGGTAGAAGAAAAATTTCTCCTGGTGTAAGGCTGGCCTTGGCACAGCTAAGATTTCCAGTGAGACAACAAACGATCGCGAATTGCCCGAACGGTGCTGCTTCGCGGACTTCATCAAGCTTCCACTTCCGGATTTCGAAGGAGCGATCGCTGAGAAGCAAGTCGTCTTGCGCTTCGATCAAGTGCGGCTGCACGTCTTCGAAATCGATGCATTGAATCGCCTGCTCAACATGCAAATCCCGCTTCGTGCCGGTTGCCGGATCGGTGCGGTTCCAATCGAACACCCGGTAGGTCGTGTCGCTGTTCTGCTGGATTTCGATCAGCAGATTGCCTGCGCCTATCGCATGAACACGGCCGGCTGGGAGGAAAACGGCATCGCCTGCGCGAACGCGAATCCTATGAATCTGATCGATGACGGTTCCATCGCGCAGTCTCTGCTCAAAGACGTCGCGCGTGATCGGCTCACGAAATCCAAGGAAAAGCTCGGCGTTCGGATCCGCGGCGGCCACGTACCAAAACTCGCTCTTCGGTTCGCCTCCCAGTCTGCTCGCAACATTTCCAGGCGGATGCACCTGTAGGGACAGCTTCTCCTGCGCGTCGAGAATCTTGATGAGCAACGGGAACCGTGGAGTGTCGAGAACGTCGCCAAAGATTTCCGATCGCTGTTGCGTCCACAATTCGTGCAAAGTTCTTCCGCCCAGCGGGCCGCCGGCCACGACGCTCTGCGCTTCTGAACGATCGACAATTTCCCACGATTCACCGATGCGCTTCTGCGGCGGAAGCTTTTTGTAAAATTCAGATTCGAGGCGCCGCCCGCCCCACATTCGCTCGATGAAAATCGGTTCGAAGGTGAGGGGACTAGTGACTTCGTTCCGAGACATGGTCGGCAAACGTCCAATGTCCATCCTCCAACGTCCAATTCTCAATTCAGAATTGCGATGCCGAATGTCTTTCTGCCATTGGACGTTAGCTGTTCGATGTTGGATGTTCGGCGTTTCCGTGCTGATCTCTGAATGAAATCTGTTTTTAAATACTGGTTGCCGGTGTTGGCTTGGCTTGTCGTGACTTTCCTCGGTTCGACGAACGTGATGTCGACTGAGCACACGTCGCGCTTCATTGTTCCATTTTTGCTTTGGTTGAAACCCGGGATGACGGAGCAGACCGTCTGGGGGATCATCGTGTTCATGCGCCAATGCGCGCACGTGGGCGAATACGCGGTTCTGGCTCTTCTGATGTGGCGTGCGCTTCGTTGGGGCATAACCGTGTCCATGCGGACGCCGACTCTGTGTGGCGTAGTCTTGCTGGCGTGTGCGCTGTTTGCCGCGAGCGACGAATTTCACCAAACGTTTGTTAAGTCGCGTACTCCGTCAGTTCGCGACGTGCTCCTGGACGTTACCGGAGCATCCCTCGGCCTGCTGATTGCCGCGAGTTTTGCGAGTCGGCGGCCTAAAGACAGCCGGATACGCACTGAGAGGCAATTCGTTGATGCGCGATTATGAGCTTCGGAACGCGAGTGCTTCTGCGATCTTTAGAATCAGCGCGATCATTCACCCGTGACCGCTGCACTGCAATTTAGGGAAGAAGAATGTATCCGTTCGCAATTTGAGTCCGCCAAAAAAAGGCTTCTGACCGTGCGCGTCCGAGTGTCTGCTGTTGCCGTCTGTCTTGTCTTTTACGTGGGAACGCTGTGCAGCGTTTGTGGCGATTCAAAGGTTTTAGGGTCGGCAGTGATCACAGCAAAGCCGGAGCGCGTAACATTCGGCGAGGGAAGTGGCAGCACCGAGATTGAATGGGACACCGGAGACGGATCGATGGGGTTTGTCTTTGTCACTGAAGACGTTGGAAAACCGGTCCTTTTTGCGAATGGTTCGCGAGGTAAAGAAGTGGCTCCGTGGATCGGGAAACATACTTATACCTTCGAACTCTACCGCGACGATCAGCGGCAGATATTGCTCGCTAAAGTAACTGTGCTTGGATCTGCGGAGAGCACGTCGTCCCAGCAGACGTTGTCATGGCAAGCTGTCGCCCGCTGGGCGCTAATTATTGGATTAGCAGTCATTTGGTACTGTGCAGTGTATCTCAGTTCGACTGGACCGGTGCGAACGACATTTCCAACCGAGCCTACGACATCGCCTCGGCAGCTTCACGTTTCCCGAAACCTTTTGCTTGGAATTCTCGCGTTCATTTGCGTAGACGGTGCCGTCTTTCATAGCGGATTATATGTCTCAATCCTGGCTCCAAGTTCGTACGCGGGACGTATCTCGAGAATTACGCGAGCGGAAAAAAAGCGCGCTTCATCAGGTCTGAAAGAGGTGCTGGTTCTCGGTGATTCACGCATAGCCGAGGGATTCTCCGCTACATTGGCGAATGAGCTCGGTTCGCCCGCTGGGCTCAAGTTCGTCAGTCTCGCCGAACCTGCCGCATCTGCTAACACATGGTACTACATGGTTCGGGAAGTGGATCCCACCACGCGACGCTACGCCGCTATCGTTATTCCTTACGGCATCGGCTATGAACCAAACAGCGCCGATCCTCTGCGAATTTCTATGACAGCTCCGCTGCTGCGATACGGAGACTGCTTCCATTTTGCCTCTGGTTTTCAACGAACGTCCGGCCGGTTGAGGGCATTTATCGCGTCCATACTGCGAGGCTCAGCGTACCAGGACGACGTTGCCGACCTTCTTGCGCATCCCGTGGCGCGAATGACAAGTGTTCGACAGGCAGACAAAATGCACCCCGCACGGGAGTACAAAGGACGGGACTACGATCTTGTAGGAACATCCTACGACCCAACGACAGGACAGGTAACGTTCGCGCCAAAATTAACAGAAGCTCAGAGATCAGCTTTCCGGAAGAGCTTGATTCAGCCATCGCAGTCGGACACGGAGTACTCTCTGAAATTACAGCGCGATTGGATCCCGCGAATAATGGATCGTTATGCGCACAGTCCCACTGCAATCGTCCTTACGCCTCTCCCTCGCGGTCCATTTCTAGAGCTTGCTGGATTGTCCAAAGGGTATGAATCCGTTCTTCCAACCTCTGTCATTCAGAGAACGAGTTTTGCGATGCCGGGACACACGTTCGATTTTCTGGAACAACCAGAATACTACTTTGACGCATTCCACCTTAACGCGAAGGGTCGCCAGAAATTCACGGACACGCTTGTATCGGAGCTACTGGGACGCCTTCGATCAGGTGATTGGAAAGCACCAGGTAACTCTGGGAGGGAACTGGCTGTGACTCGATTGCGCGCAACGAATGAGGCGAACTAGCTCGCTAACCTAACGACTCCTGCATGCTCTTTAACAGCTTCCAGTTCTGGATCTTCTTTGTCATCGTGGCGGCGCTGTTCTACAGCGTCCCGTTCCGATTCGGAAAAATCCTGCTGCTACTGGCAAGCTATGTCTTCTACATGTGGTGGGACCCACGATTCATCGTGCTCATCCTCACTTCAACAGTCGTGGATTACTACCTGGGCATCTTTCTGGAGACTGCAACCGGCCGCCGCAAAAAGCTTCTGCTTGCCGTTAGTCTCGTCGTTAACCTGGGGATACTCGGCTTCTTCAAGTATTACGATTTCTTCGCCGGCTCACTCGCTGCATTGCTTCGAGTTCCTCCTTCATCGGTCGTGTTGCAAATCGTGCTTCCTGTCGGCGTCAGTTTCTACACCTTCGCCAGTCTCTCCTACACGTTTGATGTCTATTGGGGAAAGATGAAGGCCGTCAGAAACCCGGTCGATTACGCGCTGTTCATTGCATTTTTTCCTCATCTGATCGCCGGTCCAATTATTCGTGCCAGGCAATTCATCTCTCAGATCTGGTCCTGGCGACGCCCGGCAGCAATCGTGGTGCAGAGTGGAATCGTCCTCGTTATAACAGGTCTGATAAAGAAGATGGTGTTCGCAGATCGATTCGCTGTCGTCTCCGATTCGTACTTCAACAACCCAATGGCGCATCCGGGTTGGCTGGCTGCATGGTCGGGCTGTCTCGCCTTTTTTCTGCAGGTGTTTTTCGATTTTTCTGGTTACACCGACATTGCTCGTGGTTGCGCCAAGCTGCTCGGGTTTGAGTTTCCGCTTAATTTCGCACGGCCATTCCTGGGGAGGAACCCGCCTGATCTTTGGCAAAGGTGGCATATAACGCTTTCCACCTGGGTGCGTGACTATGTGTTTATGCCGTTCAGCCGCGGGAGAAGAGGCCGTCTCATGTTATATCGCAACATCTTGGTTGTGATGGTGCTCGTTGGTCTCTGGCATGGAGCAAACTGGACGTTTGTAGTCTGGGGCGCCTACCAGGGTTGTCTATTAATTGGCTACCGTCTTTTCAATCGGGCGACAGTAGGAACAGCGATCAACAAAGTTATGAATAAACGCTGGTTCGTGCCGTTTAGCGTCGGCGCAATGATTGCAGCCTTTGTGTTAAGCGCCGCTTTCTTTCGCCCGAAAACTCTTCACACGAGTGCATATGTGTTAGGCGCGCTGTTTGGTTCCCACCATGTAACCGGCGAGTTTCTATTCACGACTGGCACAATTGTGCTTATTTTCATTTCTCTATTCCTGGCCGTCGCGCAGGAACGCAGCCAGTTCATTGATCGCCTCGCTTTGCAACCGGCACGCATTCAAATCCCGGCATACGTCTGCGCATTTCTGGCGCTCGAGCTTTTCCCGGCAACTGGCCCGGTGCCGTTTGTTTATTTTCAGTTTTGAGCAGCGAATCGCAAGTGCGTCGGCATCTTCAAAGTGTCGGATTCGCGAAGGCGAGTCGTAAAATTTGCAATCCGCAAACGACAATCTAAAATCGAAATTCACAGGGGGCATAGCTCAGTTGGTAGAGCGCCAGCTTTGCAAGCTGGAAGTCAGGGGTTCGAATCCCCTTGCCTCCAGTCTTCGCTCGCGTCGTAGAGAAGAGCGAAGACTGTCGCGCCGTAGCCTTGGCGTAGGCGGACATCTTTTCCGCTTGCTTCGCTTTTCGCGCGAGCTACGACTCGGCAAGCCAGTCATGACAAGATTCTTCTATGTTTAGATCCTCCAGAGCGAAGCCGAATCTCAGAGGTTCTACACCGGTTTAACGAACGATTTGCGGACAAGGCTTAAAGCTCATAATTCTGGTCGCATCATTCACACTGCCAAATGGAAGCCGTGGCGATTGAAAACGTATATAGCGCTTTCCGATCGCACGCGCGCGGCTCAGTTCGAGCGTTATCTGAAATCCGCTTCCGGTCGCGCGTTTATAAAATCACGTCTGTAGGGTTTTAGGTCTTGCGTCTTCGCTCGCGTCGTAGAGAAGAGCGAAGACTGTCGCGCCAGCCTTGGCGAAGGCGGCCATCTTCTATTTTCAATTTGCGATTTGCGATTGCCGATTTAAGTAAATGCGCGATGCGCGCCGCGAAACAAAATCGAAAATCGGCAATCGAAATTCGTAATTTCACGGCGCTGCCGCGACTCCGGGCCTGTAGCTCAGTTGGTTAGAGCATGCGCTTGATAAGCGCAGGGTCACTGGTTCGAGCCCAGTCAGGCCCATTTTCTAAAAGTTCGCGAACGCGAGGGCGCCTTCGCCAGCGCGCGAGGCGCACGCGCTCCCCAATCCGATTTGCCTATGAGCGTCGCGCAAATAAAAACGGAATGCCGGACATCGATTACAAGTCGACATCCGGCACGCGTTGTTTCTCTTATCGGTTTTAGTGTGAAATGGGCACCGCTAAATATGCCGTTAAAACGCCCGTGATCGGGTCGACAGCTCTACCTGTAATCTCTCCATTGTTATTTATGTCTTTCGCGTTTGCGAGAACGGCAGAGTAGCTGCCTTTGAGATCGTTGAGGTCTGTTGGTGTGTTGCCGTGATCCCAAATAACGGCGCGACAATCAACCTGGTCCGCGTCGCATGAGACACCGACTACCTGCCGGGCTTCATTAATGCCGTAGGCCTCACTGTCCACATGTTTTGGTGTACGGTTTGGCAAAGGTTTGAGTTGCCGGATGCCATCCTCCCTGGTCCACATGAAAGCGTGCAAGATGTCGCCTTCCACAAACGCGGGGTCGCCGGCAAACCCGACTACATCGCCTCGTTGATTGATTGCCGTCGGCGTATTCCACCACGGGGCTGGCGCATTTGGATAAATATCCCTCACGGTGCCATTTTCCCAAAGCACGGCATGCTTGGCCGTATGTCTTCCAACGGCCTGGTCGCAGATACCGGAGATGCCCACGATTTGACCATTATCATTGATCGCCGTGGCAGCTCCTGAGCTGTCGCCGGAGATTAGTGGCAGATCTTGGATCTGGTCCGGTGGTCCCAGAGTCCACACGGCTGGACGAAACTGGAGTACTTGGGTGCAGCAACAGTTGGGATCATGAACGCCATTCTCCGCCCACCCGACCACCTGACCCAAATTGTTGGCTCCGGTTGCAAAGCCGTTATTGCCGCCCGGAAATGGGGGAAGTCCTCTCATCTGGTTGTTTTGCCAAACGAACCCGAGGTTGATATAGCCGACGTTGTTAGGCGGACTGTAGAAAGCTGCGCTACTCCAAGACTCGCCCAGTGGTTCCGGATCGGCAGTTTGTGAGATACCCACGATGATTCCCGCGGTATTTTTCACGTTCCACGTGACACTGCTATTTGGTCCGCCGAGTGTGAAGAGGTCGGTCAGCAAACTGTTTCGCCACAGCGCAGCGTGCCGGTTCCTATTCGGTAGTCTGGCATAGCCTGACACCCAGGTCTGGTCGTTAATACTATTTCCCCCGTTACTCGTTCCGCCAAGCCCAGGCAGGTCTGACACCTGATATTGCGTTCTCGCCTTTACCTGGACTGCTCTCTGTGCAAGCGCAGGCGATAGAACTGCTCCGCAGCAGACAGCAGCCAGCACCATGAAGAGAACTTTGGTTGTGAATTGTGTTGTCATGTTTGTCTCCTTTGTTGAATTTTCATGACGACACTTAGGAACCGGCCAGGTGTTACTGCCATAGCCACTTCCCAGATTTGGTACGGGCCATTTCAGTTTTTAAATGTCCTCGCCGAGGAACCAGCAGATCCAAAGCAGTGGAACGATTGACATGCGACTCGTCAAAGACCGCTTCGTGTCCTGCCCAATTACTTAATTCAAACGCAGGGATGAAAACGCCGGCTGATGTTGGTGTCGCCATGCTCATCGCGGACATGTTCGGTGTGAATCGCACGCCGGGTACTTTGAGCTTGCGAATTTTCGGTTAACCGAATAAAAGAGTGTAGAATGCCAGCAGCGTTGCATCCCACAACGCGGGACAGCTTGTTTGCTTCCACGCGCTGGACGGTTGTGCGCGAGGCCGCCGATTCCCAGGCGTCATCGAAACATGCGTTGAGCGCGCTTTCGGACCTTTGCCAGATTTACTGGCGACCGGTTTATCTTTTCTTGCGCCGCCAGGGAATCGCACAGCACGATGCGGAAGATCTCACGCAAGGATTTTTTGCTGATCTAATCGAAAACCGTGCCTATGCCCGGGCCGATCCAATGAAGGGCCGGTTCCGATCGTTTTTGCTCGGAACGCTAAAGCATTTCCTGGCACACACGCGCGATCGCGACTGCGCGCAGAAACGCGGCGGCGGGCTAGTCCGCCTGGGTGAGGCAGGGATTTCAGAAGCGGAAACATACGCCGCGCGATGCCAGAATCAGAGCCCAGATGGAGTATTCGAACGGGAATGGGCGGGATCAGTGACACGACAAGCGCTGGACCGGCTGGCGCAGGAATACGAGCTCGCCGGCAAAGGTACGTTGTTTGAGGCGCTGAAGGTTCACCTGACAGCAGGCGCGACTGCGGCTGTTCCCTACGAGGAAATGGCAAAGCGGCTTGGGCGCCCGGCTGCAACACTGCGCGTGGACGTGGCGCGTTTGCGTGCGCGGTATCGTGCGATATTGCGCGAAGAAGTCAGCGGCACAGTGCTCGATCCACGCGACGTGGATGAAGAGCTGCGTTATCTGCGCCAGGCAATGGCTACTTAGAGGAAAAATCGCAAATGGCTACTCCCGTGGAAAACGCGTGTATTTGCAAAACGTGCGGCGCATCAACAGAGGCGACCTCCTCGGGCGATCTCGGCTGTATCACTTGTTTGCTCGAGATCGGCTTGGGTCCTGAAGCGGAAGAACGCGACGGCGCATTTGCAGCAGTGCCGAATCAGCTAGGTGCTTACACAATCGCACGTCACATTGACGGCAGCGCGTGGGAGCTGGGTCACGGCGCGATGGGAGTCACTTATCGCGCAATCGATAAAGCGCTCGATCGGCCGGTCGCGCTAAAAATTATCAATATCGATCTTGGATCGCGTAGCGCGGAAGCGCGTGAGCGGTTCCTGCGCGAAGCGCGCGCCGCAGCGGCGCTGCGCCACCCAAATGTGGCGACTGCGTATCAATTCGGAGTTCGTGAGGAAACCGGTCAATTTTTTTACGCGATGGAGTTGGTCGAAGGCGAAACGCTCGAAGAGTGCGTTCGCCGGCTGGGACCGCTCGATGTTTTGACGACGATCGATATCGCCTTGCAAGTGACAGCGGCGCTGGAAGCGGCGGAAAAGCGCGGATTGGTCCATCGCGATCTGAAGCCAGGCAACCTGATGTTCGTTAGCAGCGACGACAATGGCGCGTCAACTGTGAAAGTGATCGATTTCGGCATCGCCAAAGCGGTGGTAGAGAAAACGGATGCGATGGCGCTCCCGCCTGGCGGCTTCGTCGGCACCCCTGCGTTTGCCAGCCCGGAGCAATTCACCAGCGCGCCCGTGGACGTGCGCTCGGACATTTACTCGTTAGGTGCGACACTCTGGTTCTTGCTGACCGGTCACATCCTTTTCAATGGCCGGACTGTCCAGGAAATGGGCGATGCGCGCCGGTCAAAACCGTTGCCGGTTGATCAACTGAAAGCCGCACACGTTCCGCGTCGTTTCATTTCGTTGTTAATCTCGATGTTAGCGATTGAGCCGGCAGCGCGGCCCGCGGGGCCGCATTCGCTCGGCGCGAAATTGCAAGCGATTCGCACTTCGATCACCAGCCGACGCAAAATTGCTGCGCGATTCGCAGTTGGCGCCGCCTTTGTTGCTCTGACAACAATTGTCGCGGTCCGCGTATTCCATGCAACGCCGCCCAAGAAGACAACGCCTTCCGTCCCGGAAAAAAGCATTGCGGTTCTGCCCTTTGAAAATCTTAGCCATGATCCAGATAACGCGTATTTCGCCGAGGGCATAAAGGATGAGATTCTTACGAAATTAGCGACCGTGCGTGATCTCAAGGTGATCTCGCGAACCTCGACGGCGGGATACCAGAGCAAGCCCGACAATTTAAAGAGCGTCGCGCATGAGCTCGGCGTTTCCACCGTCCTGGAGGGAGCTGTGCAGAAGGCGGGTGACAAAGTTCGAGTAAACGTGCAGTTGATCGAGGCACGCACTGACAGGCAACTTTGGGCGAAAAGTTACGACCGTGACCTTAAGGATGTCTTAGTGGTTGAGAGTGAGGTTTCACAAGAAATTGTGAACGCGCTGCAAGCGAACCTTTCGCCAAGTGAATCCCATGCTCTGGCCTCAGCTGGGACCCGTGATGCAGAAGCTTACGACCTTTTTCTGCGAGGCGAATATGAGTTGCACCAGGCCGTGAGCGCGCTGGATGTGGACGCCTACGATCGTGGCGAGGCGTTTTACCGCCAGGCGCTGACACGGGATCCAAATTTTGCCGAGGGTGCTGCGGCGCTCGTCCGCACTCGGCTCTGGCGGCACTGGTTTATCTCACCTTTAACCTCAGCGGAATTAGGGGAAGTAAAGTCGATCATTGACCGCGCTCTAGCGCTCGCTCCAAATTCGCCGGAAGCGCACTGTGCGCTGGGGTTGCTTTTTTATTATGGTCATCGTCAATACGAGAACGCGCTGGCGGAGTTCAACCGCACGCTCGAGTTGCAGCCTAACAATGCTTTGGCCCGACAATATTGTGCGTACGTCTACCGCCGGCGGGGGGAATGGGAGCGCTCGCTTGCGGATTTGCAACGGGCGCAGGGGCTGAATCCTCGCCACGCCATAATCGCGGCCGAGATTGGCCAGACCTACGGAGCATTGCGTCTGTGGAAAAATGCGGAGCGTGCCCAATTGCGAGCTCTCGCCATCGATCCGCACAACACGCGTGGAGCGTTTTATCTTCTCAACGCTCGCCTTAACGCGACAGGTGATGTCGACTCGGCCATGCGAGCTGTCGATGGTTTTCCAGAGGTCATCAAGATCAGTTTGTATGGCAGCGGCGCTGATACGGGCGGCGATGTTGCAGGTATCATTAGTGTTAGGCTTTATCTCGACGTAATCGCAAGACATTTCACGGATGCTTTCCAGGCTCTCGAGAAGGAAGTGGTCAATGACGAATCTGGGCATCTCCGGCAGCTGGCCGGACGCGCCATACTTCGCGTGCTGGCAGGACAGACCGATGCAGCCAAATTATCGGGAGAAGAAGCGCGACCGTTACTCGAGGCCAGATTCAGGGAGCGACCTGATGACACCTTCGCCAGGACGGAGCTGTCTTGGGTTTACCTCGCCCTCGGACGCAATGCCGATGCTCTGCGCCTTTCCAGGCAGGCGGCGGACTTAATACCCATCGAAAAAGATGCTCTGACCGGTCCTTCTTTCCAGGTCGGGCTCGCGCAAATCGAGGCGCGTGCCGGCGCACCTGAGGAAGCCATTAAGAGGCTTCGGCGTTTGCTGTCCATCCCGGCGGGCGAGGTAGCTTCGATCGCTCGTTTAAAGATTGACCCAGTCTGGGATCCGATCCGCAATCGTTCCGATTTCCAGCAGTTGCTCTCAGGTCCGGAGCAGATTGGACCTAACAAGTAAAGAGGAAGTGTGTCTTGGGAACTTCTTCGTCGAGCTAAAGCGATGCAACGTTACAAAGCAGACAGTTTTTTCAATTAATCTGTCCTATTGTGCAGCTCGCCGAGGCGCGTTGCCAAGCGCCTTCTCGATGGCTGCCGCGTCATAAACTTTGCCGTCGTTAACCACGGTCGTGACCTTATCGATATCACGGATGTTCCGGGTCAGATCACCCGCGAGAACACCGCGATTCTTGCTCACGTAGATTACTAGAGACCCTCTGCGCGGCGACCGCGCTTCGATAAGATCATCGCTGAAGTCACCCAAACGATAAAGCTCGATTAACTACGTTAGCCGCATAGTCGCGTTTGGCGAAGCTAACTCCTTCAGCTACAGGACACTGCAAGATCGGCAATCGGCGATTGCGATGCGCTGGTCGAATTATTTGCATTTTTTTTGTAACACAGCGCAAAATTTTCGGAAGTAATGAGTAAACATCAACACGTCATAAAAAATTCAACAAAGGAGGACAAAACATGACAACACAGCTCACAAACATCTTCACGTCAGCACGCCTGCTAGCTGCCACCATGACCTCGATCTTGCTGCTGGGTATCCTGGCGCCCACTGCCTCAAGCGGCACGAGCGATGGCTCCTTGAATTTCAGCAACAAGCCGTTTGTTCGCGCGGAGCCTACCATCACCACATTCGATGCTCCGGGCGCGGGGACAGGCCCCGGCCAGGGCACACAGCCGTTCGCCATCAACCCGGCGGGGCTAATCACGGGATTCTATCTTGACGCCGGCGATGCGTATCACGGCGTCCTGCGTACTCCGGACGGCGCCATCACCACGTTCGATGCTCCGGGCGCGGGGACAGGCCCCGGCCAGGGCACTCGGCCCTTTAGCATCAACCCGGGAGGGACGATCTCGGGACGCTACGTTGACGCCGGCGATGTGGGTCATGGTTTCCTGCGCACTCCGGACGGCGCGATCACTACCTTCGACGTCCCGGGTGCGGGCACAGGTCCCGGCCAGGGCACCCACGGCGACAACATCAATCCGTCGGGGACGATCGCGGCACGATACAGCGACGCGAGCGGTGTGTATCACGGCTTCCTGCGCGCTCCGGACGGCACCATCACTACGTTTGATGCTCCGAACGCCGGCACAGGCACCTTTGTTTTTGTCACCGATTGCCTCAACCCTGCCGGGGCGATCACGTCAGCTTCCCTTGACGCGAGCGATGTATGGCACGGCTTCCTGCGCGCTCCGGACGGCACTATCACCACGTTCGATGCTCCGGGCGTAGGCACAGGTCCTTTCCAGGGCACACTCCCGCTCGGCATCAACCAGGCAGGAACGATTGAGGGATACTACGTTGACCCGAGTGATGTAAATCACGGGTTCGTACGCGCCTCGGACGGCACTATCACTACGTTCAACGTTCCGGGCGCGGGCACAGGTCCCTTCCAAGGCACCTTGTCCGCGAACATCAACGCGTCAGGGGCGGTCACGGGAAACTACGTGGACGCGAGCGATGTCAATCACGGCTTCGTACGCGCCTCGAACGGCGCCATCACCACGTTCGATGTTCCGGGCGCGGGGACCGGCCCTGGCCAAGGCACTGTCCCTCTTTGCAACAACCCGGTCGATGCGATCACCGGATACTATATTGACACGAGTAATGTGTTTCACGGTTTCCTGCGAAGCCCGTAACGACGCAGAATCTGTACGGACGCAAACGTGCGCGCGCCGATGCCATTATTACGGGAAGCTTCCCTAACGAGTCTTTTGGTGACTGGGTGGCGTCGGCGGGGGACGTGAACAATGGTGGCGTGCAAGACCTCATCGTTGGAGCGCCGCGATTCCCGCTAAATGATGTCGAGTACGGGGCGAGCCTATATTTTCTATGGACCAATTGCTGGCTCTCGTTTGTTGAATTTTCATGACAACACTTTAAGGACTGGTCAGATGTCACTGCCATAGCCACTCCCCAGATTTGGTACGGTCTCATTGATCAGATGATCGCTGTCAGTTCGGCAGTGGCTGCAGAGGGATGGCGAATCAGCGCTACGGCCTAATTCAATTTTGAATTAAGCGCTGCCGCGAACTTGCTAAGGCCTTCACGGATTTGCGCGCGCGACCATGCCGCGAATCCAAATGTGAGCGCCGGCTTCGGTTCTACTTTCATAAAGCACGATGACAACGGGGACGGCCTCATGCCAATGTCAGCGCAGACGCGCGTGATCAACGGCATGTGTTCTTTCTGTCGCACCCAGGCGACGAAGTGTAATCCAGCCTCGGGGATTTCGAGGATGAAGTACTTGCCTAACAACTTATTGAATTGTTCGATAAAAAAGTCCCGTCGGTCCGAATATAATTTTCGCATCCGTTTGATGTGAGTGAGGAAAAATCCCTCTGTTAGGAACCGGGCCAGTGTCGCCTGATCGATGGCTGGCGAATGTTGATCCATTACCGCCCGAATCTTTATCATCGGTTCGACCAGTTGGTGTGGCGCGACGATATAACCCAACCGCAACGAAGGGTACAAGATCTTGCTCAGCGTTCCCGAATAGATGACACGACCTACATTATCCAAACCTTGTAAACATGGGAGTGGGGGACCGGTATAACGAAATTCCGAGTTGTGATCATCCTCGAAAATGTAGGCGTCGCACGCGCGCGCAAAATCGATCAGCGCGGTTCTCCGCGAGAGACTCATAGTCATGCCGAGCGGAAATTGATGAGAAGGAGTTACGTAAATTATTTTTGGCGACCGCTGTTTCGACGGCCGCGCGATGGTGATTCCTTCCTCGTCAACAGGTCTTGGCACGACATTCGCCCCGGCAAAGCCGAACGTCCGGCGAGCTTGGTAAAATCCCGGGTCCTCAATCCACGCAACCTCGCCGCGATTTACCAGTGCCATCGCGCTAATCATCATTGCCTGCTGCGTTCCAGCGGTAATGATGATTTGATCCGGATCGCAGCGCGCACCCCTGTAATCACACAAATAAGTTGCCAGCGCCTTGCGCAACTCGGGATCGCCACGGCTTGACGCATACTGGAGCAGATGCGCTCCTTTTTGCGCGAGAACTTGTGCTCTGAGTCGTTCCCATATTTCGATTGGAAATTCATCCAGCGCGGCCACAGCTGGAACAAAGGAGACACCGGGCGGCCCGGCGATTCCGAAATCGAACTGCTTACCGGCCCTGTGATCCGGAATATCTTTTACTCGATTAGAAAGCCGCGGTGGGCGTTCTGTGTGGGTTGCTGCTTTTGATGTTCGCGCACTTAGGAAGGTTTCCGGCAACGTTTCGGAGATGAAGGTGCCCGATCCAATCTTAGATTGAAGATATCCTTCGGCGTGAAGCCTCGAGAGCGCGAGGTTTATCGTAAACCGCGACACTCCGAAATCGGCGGCTAGTGCGCGAGAGGAGGGAAGTCGCGACGAGTTATTGTTGAAACTCCCTGAGGCAAGTTCATCGCGAATCTGCCGGTAAAGTTGTTGATGCAGTGGTTCGGCCGCTGCGCGATCCAGCCGGACCATTTCAAAAGCCACTATCGAATGGCGGCGCCGTTTCCCATGAAGATTTGGCGTTGCATGTTCTGCGTTTTGCGCCCGGTGTTTTATTCCGATCATGAGCAAGAGCATGAGCATCCGCCTTCTCGCAATGCTACGGCGCGACAGGCGAGCACGGGCATTTGTACGGCGATGATCACTGCTCCGAATCAATCAACCCTCCACAATCAACCATCAATCTTCTTTTCAAAGTGGTCTGGCCATTTCGTTGCAAGTGGACTGTTGACACCTTATCCCTTGGTCAGAAGCTTTCGTTCAAATGCATACTAAAACTCCGTGTGCTGCTTCCATTGAAACAAAAGGCCTCATTTATTTTGCTCGGATGCTCGACAAGATCCGGCTAAAAGCGCGCCGGCAAATTGCCGCCTGGCTATTTTACCGGTGTCGAGGATCCGACCCACTTCGATGCGCGTTGCACGAGTTTTCTCGGAGTGAATTACGATGAGGTTGTGGAGCGAACGCTGCAAGGCGGATCGGATGAGGAAATTCTTGAATGGTGTTTTGCCCGTGGCCGGCAGCCCAGCGATGAGGAAATTTCTGTCTGGAATGCATTTCTAAGAAAGCGCGGCTGGCGGGACGAGGCGAGCGAGGAGCTTGCTGAGTCGAAGAAAGAAGCAGGTTTCGGCGATCGTGACGACATTCAAACCTGGCTGGACCTGCATGACGCGGAGGAAGGAAGAACGCCAGCTGTCTCCTAGAACCGAGACGCATCGTCTGCAGAGTCGATCGTAAGCGATTTGAATACGACATGAAAACCGGGGCACTTATGTTCGCGCTGGCTGTTGTGGCCTGCCAATTCTCCCTTGCTGAAACGCCGGCTCAACAAGAAGTGCTCCAGTTCGAGCGCGAGGCATGCAAAGCATTTCTTGACGCAGATGTGGCTGGGTTGGAGCGCGTACTCACGGCTGATTTCACGCTCACGCTTTCGAATGGCGAAGTGAGCACGCGCGCGGATGAGATCAACGAGTTAAGCAGCGGGAAAGTTCATTACGACGTGTTTGAAAACTACGACATGTTAGCGCGGCTTTACGGTAATGACGCGGCAGTTGTGCTCGGAAAAACGCGCGTCAAAGGAACCGCGGACGGCAAACCATTCGACCGAATCGTGCAGTTCACGGACACGCTTATTAAGCGCGATGGCCGTTGGCAGCTTGCTGCCGGACATGTTTCGCGGATTGAAAAATAGAGTGAGAGGCGCTAGCGCATGCGCCAAATGCAACTCCGGCAGGCTGGCAGCCCGCCGGCCGAGTCAGGCAGGCTGCCTGACCTCCAAAAGAAAATGCCGGATGTCGATTCTTTCGATTCGTCATCCGGCATTGCAGTCGATGTGCAGCAAAGACTGAATTGTGCGTTACCGTGATCTCCTTTGAAGCTCTGGTTTCTTTCGATTCCAAAGTCTTCACGGCATGTCCGGGAAGTGATCAATTGATTCACTCCGCGGATTTAGCCGTCGACCTATTCAACCGCTCTTCGAATCGCGAGACTCGAAGGCGATGAATTACTCCTTAGAAAGGAGGTGATCCAGCCGCAGGTTCCCCTACGGCTACCTTGTTACGACTTCATCCCAGTTACCGCTCATAGCGTAGGCGGCTGCCTCCTTGCGGTTAGCACGCCGACTTCGGCTACAAGCGACTCCCATGATGTGACGGGCGGTGTGTACAAGGCCCGGGAACGTATTCACGGCGCCGTAGCTGATGCGCCATTACTAGCGATTCCGGCTTCATGGAGTCGAGTTGCAGACTCCAATCTGAACTGGGCCCAGTTTTAGTGATTTCCTCCACCTTGCGGTCTCGGATCGTTCTGTACTGGGCATTGTAGTACGTGTGCAGCCCAGGCCGTAAGGGCCATACTGACTTGACGTCGTCCCCACCTTCCTCCCCGTTAAAGCGGGGCAGTCTGAACAGAGTGCTGGAACCTCTCGGTTCCGTGGCAACAGTTCACAGGGGTTGCGCTCGTTGCGGGACTTAACCCAACATCTCACGACACGAGCTGACGACAGCCATGCAGCACCTGTGCAAATTGTCCCTTTCGGGACTCGCTGGCTTTCACCAACTTAGAGATGCATGTCAAGGCCTGGTAAGGTTCTTCGCGTTGCATCGAATTGAGCCACATACTCCACCGCTTGTGCGGGCCCCCGTCAATTTCTTTGAGTTTTAATCTTGCGACCGTACTCCCCAGGCGGCACGTTTAACGCGTTAGCTCCGGCGCAGAAGGGGTCGAATCCTCCCACACCAAACGTGCACCGTTTACTGTCAGGACTACCGGGGTATCTAATCCCGTTTGCTCCCCTGACCTTCGTGCCTCAGCGTCAGGAACTGTCCAGAGACCCGCCTTCGCCACTGGTCTTCCTTACGATATCTACGCATTTCACCGCTACACCGTAAATTCCAGTCTCCTCTCCAGTCCTCAAGCACGGCAGTATCGAATGCAGTTTCGGAGTTAAGCTCCGAGATTTCACACCCGACTTACCGCGCCGCCTACGCACCCTTTACGCCCAATGAATCCGAACAACGCTTGAGACCTCTGTATTACCGCGGCTGCTGGCACAGAGTTAGCCGTCTCTTCCTCTTCTGGTACTATCAATACGCACGCAGTTAACGTGTGCACCTTGTTCCCAAATGACAGGAGTTTACAATCCGAAGACCTTCATCCTCCACGCGGCGTCGCTCGATCAGGGTTTCCCCCATTGTCAAAAATTCTCGACTGCTGCCACCCGTAGGTGTCTGGGCCGTGTCTCAGTCCCAGTGTGGCTGGTCGTCCTCTCAGACCAGCTACCCGTCAAAGCCTTGGTGAGCCGTTACCTCACCAACTAGCTGATAGGCCGCGGGCCCCACAAGAAGCGTCAGGTTGCCCCGACTTTAATTTTGAAAGGATGTCCTCTCTAATCACATGCGGTATTAATTCGCCTTTCGGCGAGCTATCCCCCACTTCATGGCAGGTTGCCCACGTGTTAAGCACCCGTTCGCCACTAAACTTTCCATCGTATTGCTACAACGGAAAGTCTCGTTCGACTTGCATGTCTTATCCACGCCGCCAGCGTTCGTTCTGAGCCAGAATCAAACTCTCCGTTAAAAACGAATCGGTCCCCGTGAGGGAAACCGAAAGTTTGAAGACCTGACTTTCACTACCTGAACCTGTAGCTACCGGCTTGTGGCCGGTCTCTTCCAAATTCAGGGTTTGTCCGATCTAAATCTTTGAATTCAAAGAAGATCGACAGATAACGCACAATTCAATGTTTGCTGACTTGGCTTCTATCCATCCTCGAATTTGCCCAAAAACGCTTGGCCGCCATGGCTCGGCGTCGGCGGCAAATCCGCGACCATGCTATCAAAGATCAACTAATCCTCCAGTACAAGGCAAAAACCGACCCCGTCAGTAAATCTGATCAAAGATCGGCTCGACCCTGAGCCTGGAAGAACACCAGCCGTGCATTCGACTGGTCCGCTTATCGCAGGACGAGCAAAATAACTCACTCCAAGTCTTCGTCAACAAAAATCCAAATTTCTTTCCATTCCGGGGAGCACAGGCCGCCGGCCGGTTGGTTTCGGCTGCCAGCGGAAACAGACTTTTCTGCAAGATATTGGCCACGGAACACACTGATTTTCATGCAGGATCAAGAACATTCGAACGCCAGAAAGCCCCCTTATCTGTGAAACCTCAAGATGAAAAAGCTGTCTCACGATTCGTGTCTATTCGTGTCGTGGTTGGGATTTCCTAATCACATACTTCAAATTTCGAGCAGGCGGATGATTTCCGTACGCCCGCGTCGCTGTTCCGAGTTTAATCGCTCCAACTTTTTCCATGGCCTTTTGGGAGCGAAGATTGTCTTCTCCGACGAAGAACACAACGCTCTCAACAAACCTGAAGGCGTGATTCAGCAATAATCGTTTCATTTCCGCGTTGTATCGGCCGCCCCAGTATTTTCGCGCGAGAAATGTCCATCCAATTTCGATCTCTGATTTCTCCGGATCGTAACCGTAGAACCGTGTGGACCCGATGATCTGTTGCGTCTTCCGATCGATGATGACGAACGCGCCTCCGCATTCCAGTGCATCTTTGAAGAAAATTCTGAATACATCTTCTCTGTAACGATCCGGCTCGGGATGCTGTTCCCAGATGAGCGAATCCGAAGCGACCGCAAACAACTCGTCCCAATCGTTAGGTGTGAGTGGGCGCAACTCAATGAGTTCGCCTTTCAAATGTGGTTGAAGATCGAATGTCATCCCACCCACGAATCGACACGAATAGCTACGAATTCAAATCCGGGGAGCGGTCGCCGCGGCGACCTGGCGACTCCGAAAGGTTTCGCGAGTCGCGAACTTTTCTTAACTCTCGCGGCCACGAAAAGCATTTCAGCGCGCCCGCCGAGGAGCGCCCCTTGGGCAGCCCCGCACCTTCGGAAAAAGTTTCCGCACTTCTGCATTGGCGGCGTCAGCTAGAAGATCTTCCTGAAGGCGCCGCCGATCACCAAAGAGGAGATTCGAGGCCCGCTGGTCAACGATGTGTCGCGCGAGCAAATCGAGCGCAGCATTGATGTCGCAGAGACCTTCGCCGTAGACCAGCCGATCTTCCCGTTCCGCGCCGTAGCCCTCGGGCTGGTGGAGAAGCTGCCCGAAGTACTGACAGGTTGCCTCCCGATACCTCGGCTGGTGGCCGCCACAGATGACGACGTACAGGCCGGCCCAACGCCGCTCGTCCAGATCGTTGCGCCACCGTCCGAGGAGCGCGTGCAATTGTTCGAGCTCGATGCACACGGCCAGTTGCGCAGTCTCGAGGGCGTGTGAGGCGAGCGCATGGACGTGTTCATGGAGTCGCTCGAAGTCCACAACACCTTTCGCCAGAACGCTGTCGACGAGATCACGTGCGCGGCACAGCAACTCGGCGGGCGCCTTCGGTGCGACGATCGCCGTTGGCGTAGAGGACACGGTGTTCGCTGCGGCTTGTGCCTGCCGAATCTGTACGCGCTTTTGGTGAAGCTCGTTCGCGGTGAGCTCGGTGAGGTGGCCGCTTCCGTTGGCCATGAGCGTGAGTTGAACGCCGAACCCGAGGTGGGCGAGCGCCTTAAGCTCGTGATAGCGGGCTGGTATGACTTGCTCGCGTTGCTCCTTGCCGTCGCAGAGGAGCGTCGCATCGTCGCCGATCAGGACAACCACCGGAATGCTGTCGCCGAGCTGCGCCAGAACCTGCTCGACCAGCCGCGTGTAGGTCTCGTGGAAACCGACGTTAATTTCGGCAAACAGCCCGTTCTGCGGAGGGAGGTCCCGCGCTTCGGCGAGTTTGCGCTGCGTATATGGGTTAGGGAGTTTCATGGAGGCCTAACATCAAGTGCGTGGACCATTATCTGTCACTGTCTTGCTCCAAAGACATTGCCATCTTGCAATGTTTTCAGTCAAACTGCCTTCATGCATTCGGCCGCGCCGGTGCGACCTATCCACCAGGAAATCCGTGCCTTCAGTCGTTAGGCTTCTTCTTCGGCACTGTCTGGAATGACGGGATCGATTCGTCGATGACAACCCACGGCAATTTATCTTCGAGAAAGATCGCTTTCTGTGGCGCAAATGGCGTCGGATCATCGAGAGACGCGATCGTGAAATCAATCGTCTCCGAATCTTTACTGTCCTCAAAAAACAAATGTGTGCCGCAACACGCGGCAAACGAACGAATCCGATTCGCGTACGTAATCTTGCGCGGCTCACCTTTTGTCAGGACCAGGTCTTTGCGCGGCACTGATCCCCACTGCACATAGGGTGCACCCGCGCTCCGCCGGCAATCGATGCAATGACAATCGACCAACGCAATTGGCCGGCTCTTCAACGCGTATCGTGTCCCGCCGCAAACGCATCCACCAGTGAACTCCATAAAATTCGTTTAGCTCAGTCTAACCACGAATTGATCATCCTTCACGAAGTTACGGCGTGGCAAGCACGAATGAACATCAATAGTTGTAGCCGCGGGCGCCGACCGCGCCCTGAGTCATTGGGCGTTGGACGTTGAGCGTTGGGCGTTGGCGTTTCCGCTTGTGAACTTGTTACTTGAAACTCACTCGTTGCCACACTCGCTCGCCGCTACCCTCGCGACTTTACCTTCTATGTCGCTTATCCCATTCGCTCCATTCTTCCTTCTTAACGCCTGCTTCTCGCTTAGGGTCGAGGCGCAGCCGTCGGCCGCGGCCTCGGCGTAGTTCTTGGTCTTGCCGTCGGAGTTGGCCTGGGTGTAGAACTCGGCGTCACTGTTGGAGTAGAACTAGGACTCGCAGTCGGTGTTGCCGTCGCAGTCGGGGTCGACGTGGGCGTCATTGTTGCCGTTGGTGTCGCCGAGGCCGTCGCGGTTGCAGTTGGCGTTGGTGAGGGCGGCGTCCCAGTTGCAGTCGGCGTAGGCGAGGGAGGTGTTCCAGTTGCAGTCGGAGTAGGCGAGGGCGGTGTCCCCGTTGCAGTCGGAGTAGGTGTTGGTGTCGGCTGTGGCACGCCGCCAACATTGCGAAGGAGCACGATCGCATTGTGAAGTCCGCTCGGAGGTAGTCCTATCGATGCTGCAACATCGATTCGACCGTCACCGTTAAAATCAGCCAGGGTCCCGAGAATCGGCGTGTTGCCGATACCGAACCGCTGGTGCGGGCGAAGGCTGCCGTCCGGATTTACGATAAAGACCGACACATCATTCGAGGCGTAGTTAAACACGACGAGATCGGGCGTTCCATCGCCGTTCACGTCACCAGGCTCCACGTCGTTGCTGATCCGCAGATTTTCCAACACACTTGAACCGGTCTGCGTTCGTGCCGCTTGAAATGTCCCGTTACCATTCCCCAGAGCAGTTCCCAATCAAGTCCGTGCCAAAGGAAGACTGCTGCATGATCATGCCTAGATCGAGCAATCCGTCCCCGTTAAAATCGGCCAGTCTTAAATCTGTAGGGGGCGGTGGGACTGATAATCGGAGCTCCAAACGTAAGGTTTCCGTTTCCAGGAAACACACCCATGCCGTCTGACAACACAGTGATGATATCGATGTTATTATCACCGGTTAACTCCGCCAGAGCCAGCCCGTGCGGCAGTCGACCGGGAAGAGCGATATCGGGCATTCGAACGAAGTTCTGATTTCCGTCGTTTCGGAAAATAAATATATGAGCCTCGCCTCCCTGGCAGGTTTCCTCCTCAGTCAGCACAATGTCCAGATCGCCGTCGTGATCGAGGTCGGCAGCATCGATTGTCCCTTCACCGCAAGCGAAAACATTTGTCACAACGGTCGGAGCAAATGTTCCATTGCCGTTGTTCAACGCCGTCGCAAAATGATATGAAGGAAAGTTTCCATCAGGCGCGAAAATCAGATCGACAAAGCCGTCGCCATTAATGTCCCGCAGCTTCATGTCGGCGAAATTTCGCGACGGTGTGTAATCAATCGCGGGAGCGAATGTACCGTTGCCGTTATTCTTCAGAATCTTTACGAGCGGATCGTTCGAAGCGATGTCGAACTCGCCGTTCACCACGATGTCGATATCGCCATCGTTATCGATATCAGCGCTTTCAACCGCATCGGAAAGCGAAGCGACCTCGTACCGCGTCAGCACCGGGAACGAACCATTGCCAAGGTTTTCGTGAACAGTGACCGCCGCTGAAGAGTTCGCGAGTGTGATGACATCACCGTCGTTATCATTGTCGAGGTCAACAATCGCGACGTCGAATGTCTGTTGCGAGGCTTCGTAATAAACAGGCGTATTGAAGCCGCCGGCACCATTGCTGTTGACGGTGACAAAGCCCTCAGGAATCCGGCCCGACGGAACCGCAGCAACGATATCGACAAAACCGTCACTATTAATACGGCCAGTCGTTAGCTCTCTTGGCATCGGAACGAAGTTGGCAAACATGATTATTTCGGCCGAGCCAAACGTACCGTTTCCGTTATTTCGGCGGATCGTTATCGCTCCATTGTCAACAGAACCGCTATCATAATCTCCGCCCCCAATTAGGTCGACGTCACCGTCGTTATCGAGATCGGCCAATGCGACTGCTGTCGAATCGAAACGCGCGCCAGGAGCCGCGTCGTACGGAACCGCCGTGGCGAACACGCCGTTGCCAAGGTTCATCATGACCGCAAGGCTCGCGTCGAACCCACTGCCTACCTGGCCGCCGACAACAACGTCCAAAATTTGGTCGCCGTTCACGTCTGCCGCTGCAATTTTTTCGGCCCGATTTGCGGTGCTAAAATTAACGGGTGGCAAAAATCCGGCCGAGTTTCCAGTCAGACCGTTATGCCTGAGAATCGAGATCGATGACGCGCCGTAATTTGCAGTAACAACGTCCGGTTTTCCGTCGCCTGTGAAATCGGCGACCACGATTCCAACCGGGCCCTGGCCGGTGGTAAATTCAACTGGCGCGACAAAAGTGCCGTCCCCGTTATTGCGCCACACCTTGATCTTGGTCATCTGATCGAAATCGCCACGGATCGTTGCAAACGCGTCGAGGTCCCCATCGGAATCGAAATCCGAAAGCGCTACTTCTCCGACTACTTCATTCAGAGGCGTTGAGTAATAAACCGGTGCGGCAAACGTTTGGTCGCCATTGTTTTTCAAAACAGAAACGCCCGGCGAACCGAAAAAGCTGTCGCCAACCAAGATATCAATATCGCCATCTCCGTCGAGATCGCCGAGAGCGAATGATCGGGGGCCGAAACCCTGGCTGAAAATCCCGGTGTCGAATCCCCGCCACGGTGCTTCAAATAAGCCCTGCACAAAGACTGATGGGCCCGCTTGAGATGCGAGACCGGTTAGGGAGCGTGGTGCGAAGGCAAAGGTTGACCTGGTTTGTGCGCTCACTTTCGCAGGTGCACTGGCCCAAAGCACCGCGACCATAACAACAAATAAGGTGGTAAGAGCAATAAGAGTAAATCGCCGAGTTCTTTTCATAATGTATTTTCCGTTCTGAGATTGAGCGTCGCTCCGTGCTGGGAATCGCGCTGTGCGCCCATTGGCTTTGTGTGTGCGAATCTTGTCTTTAAGGATGCGGAGCGATGTCATAGGTGCGCTTGTATTCGATCTTCTGAAGGCAAAATCGCTACGAGTGGCCTCCCGTGCTTCGCATGAAAAGTTAATTCGTTGTTACCTTTGACGTAACTGGCGTGGGAGCCGCGAGATGCAATAGAACTACCAGATCAAGTTTTTTCCGCGATTAGGAGACACTCCCGTCCGCAGATAGGAAAGACCCTTAGCATGAGATGTAGCTGCCGTAGCTAACCGCAGCCGCGCCTCCTAAAATGAATGAATCAGGAAGGCAGGAACTCAGGAAGCTGTAGCCACGCCGCTGCGCGGCGTGTTTTCCCTGGCCGTCATTGTTGACGATGCCGCTGCACTCTTCGGCGTTGGGTGTTCGGCGTTGAGCGTTCGACGTTTGCCAAAGTTGTAGGACGTCTGTGTCAGACGCTGATCGATTGGTCGGTCACGCTTTCCCACTCCGCTGTCAGGCGAGCGAGATCGTGCGACAAAGCGGAGAGATCGCGATTGATCGCGACGGCGCGGCCGCCCGGTGTGTAAGCCGCTGGATCTTCCAGAGCCGCGGCCAGTTCTTTCTGTTGTCCTTCCAACGCCGCGATTTTCGTCTCGAGCTCGTGCACCCGCTTTTCTTTTTCGCGCCGCGCTTTGGCAATCGCATTACGCGATTCCGCTTCCAAACGCTTCTGTGCCTTTTGTTCGCGCAGTCCGCCCGCTCTTCGATTGGTTAGCGGCTTTCCGTTATTTGAAGCTGAGCCTGCCGTCAGGGCGGTGTGCGCGGATGTGGCTTGTGACTTGTCCAGATAGTAGTCGTAATCGCCGGGATAGAATGTCAGCCGGCCTCCCGTTCCAGCAGCGCCGGCGGTCACGTGCAAAACGCTTGTGGCAATGGCTCGGATAAAATGAACGTCGTGACTAATAAAGATGAGCGTCCCTTGATATTGCTTGAGCGCGCCGATAAGGGCATCGATCGAGCCGACATCGAGATGTGTCGTCGGTTCGTCCATGAGCAGCAGGTTCGGCGGATCGAGTAACAACCTAACGAGAGCCAGTCGCGACTTTTCGCCACCGCTCAAAACTGAGACGGTCTTGAAAACATCGTCGCCACGAAACAAAAACGAACCGAGCACAGTACGCGCGGTTTGTTCCGATACCGGATTGGGCATATCTCGCGCGCTTTCGAGAACGGTATGGCTCGCGTTGAGCACGTCGATTCGGTTCTGCGAGAAATAACCTGTGCGCACATTATGTCCGAGTTCGCGCACGCCGTGCTGCACGGGCAATACGCCGGCGAGCAACTTGAGAAGAGTCGATTTCCCTGCGCCATTCGGGCCGACAAGCACAGTGCGTTGACCGCGCTCGGCATGAAATTGCATTCCGCGATAAACAACCACGTCGCCATAGGCGTGATCGACATCTTTCAACCTGATCACGCGCTGACCGCTGCGCATCGGTTGCGGGAAATGGAACTTGATCGTCTTTCCGCGCGCCACCGGTGCCGCGATTTTTTTCATGCGATCGATCTGTTTCAGCTTGCTCTGTGCTTGCGATGCTTTGCTTGCCTTGGCGCGAAATCGATCGGCAAACAATTGCAGCGACGCGATTTCTTTCTGCTGATTTTTGTAAGCGGCGAGTTGTTGTTCTTCGCGCGCCGCTTTCTGCTCGACATAATTGTCCCAGTTGCCCCGATAACGCACCAGTTTCGAGTGCGCGATCTCGACGATGCTGCCGACAAGTTGATTCAAAAATTCGCGATCGTGCGAGATCATGACAATCGCGCCCGGATAACTTCGCAGATATTCCTGGAACCATTGCAGCGATTCGAGATCGAGATGATTCGTCGGTTCGTCGAGCAGAAGAAGATCGGGCTGCATCACGAGCAAGCGCGCGAGATGAGCGCGCATGATCCAGCCGCCACTTAAAGCGCGCGCCGGGCGATCGAAATCAGTTTCGCGAAAAGCGAGTCCGGCCAGGACCCGTTTTGCTTTTGGTTCGAGCTCCCACCCGCCGTGCTCGTCAAAAACATGAAGCGCATTGTGATACGCCGCGTCATCAGCCTCGTGCTCAGCTCATGCTCGTGCTACAGCTGCTTCGTGCTCCTTGATCACTTTCTGCGCGTGCACAAGCTCAGGCGAAACGGCGAGAGCAAGCTGGAGCACGGTTTCGTCTCCGGCAGCGGCGGTTTCCTGCGGAAGAAATCCGATGGTTGCGTTCTTCTCGATCGCGATCGTTCCCTTATCGGGCGAGACGTCACCGAGCAGAAGCGCAAACAACGTTGATTTGCCAGCCCCATTGGGGCCAACCAATCCGATCCGATCGCCCCGATTGACCTGGAGCGACACGTCATCGAAGAGCGCCCGGCCGGCGAAAGATTTCGAAAGTTGTGAAACGGTAAGCATTGCAGAAAGCGCGCAGTGTTGCCTCGTTCGATGGCTAGCGCAACTCAGGGCGGGCAGATCAGCGGAATCACTTCGCGTTTGTTCCGGCGGTAAACGCGAAAATCCTTATCGGCTGTGATCACGCGGTGGTGCGGATAAAGCTCGCTCATCCGGATCAAACAAAGATCCGCCAGGTCTGGTTGCCTATCCGCATAGCGCTTGGCTAAGGCCGTCAACTGTGGCAGATGATCATTCAGATCAAAAGAGACCTTTACCAATTCGCTGGCAATCATTTCGAGGACGACCTCGACGCTCCTCAATTTGAAAGCCGTCTCCGCCAGGACGGCTTCGCAGGCGAGCGCCGGTTCGTTTAACTCATTGGCCACTCCGACCGCCCAATCGTGGTGCATGTCGCGGCTTGCGGCGAAAGCCACGAGAAACCCGGTGTCGGCTATGCTTAGCACTATCTTGTAAAACCCTTCTTAGTGGACAGGTCGCGTGGTCCGCCACGAATGATGCCCGCGATGCGCATGAATTTTTTTGAAGAACGATCCGCCGTGCGAGCACGCTCCAGTTGTTCGCGAATCAATTGCCCCTGCGACACGCCGATCCGCGCCGCGGTTTGTTCGATCCAACTCGCTAGCTTTTTTGTCGGACGAAAAGTAATTGTCTGACCCATATGGCAAGAATGTAAGCGTAGAGCTTAGAACCGTCAATGGATCAGGCACGACGCGGGATTTTCTCTAAACCCTTTCGCGCGCAATAGGCCGTTGATTCTCGTCGCCACGTTTCAGAAGCGTCATATTTCGCCAATCTCCAACGGCTCCAAATCCGTGCCATCCGTGGTTCCAGTTCCCGATCCCTAAAGTTTGTGTCTATTCGTGTCCATTGAAACTCGTTCGGCTCCCGCTCTCACTCGCTGCTACCCTCGCAGCTTTACCTTCTATCTCGGAAATCCCTTTCCTCGATTCGTGGTTAGGAAGTGTTCGGAGTTTTTGGAAATGACGGACTCGGACGCTTTTCTTTTCGAGAAAAGTCTGGCCAATTGTGAAACGTCTGGCCATGCTCAGCCACTTTTCTGCAGGCAAACGACGGAGGAAAAATTATGATTCACTTAATCTGGTACATTATTGTTGGGTTGATCGCGGGGCTTATCGCGAAATCGGTGTTGCACGTGCACATGACGATTTTCTGGACGATCGTGCTCGGCATCATCGGATCGATCATCGGCGGCGCTGTTACCCACATGTTTTCGCCGCCGAGCGGACGATTTCATCCCGCCGGTATCATCTTTTCCACACTTGGCGCGATCCTCGTCCTCTTCATTTGCCTTAAGCTGCACATCCATTTCCCGCGTGTTCTCTGATACGAGGAAGAGGAAACACTGTAGCCACGCCGCTGTGCGGCGTCTTTGTCGCGGCCATCATCATTGACCGCGGCGCTGTTTCATTGGGTGTTGGACGTTGGGCGTTGAGCGTTCGACGTTTTCCGCTCCCGAATTTCTTCCTTCATCTTCTCTTCGGTCAACACCGCCTCCTCAATCTGATCGTCGAATCACAAAAATGGAGGGATCTTTTGCGTATGCATGGTCCATGTTTGACGCAGAGGTACGGAATTGTCACGATTCGCTGCGATGAAAGTTCGCGCGATGATCAAGCTCATCGAGGAGGATGGTTGGTATTTGGATCGAACACGCGGTAGCCATCGGCAATACAGGCACGATCAGAAAAAAGGCGTGGTCACTATTGCTGGAAAGCCCAGTGACGATCTTGCGCCGGGCACGCAAAATAGTATTCTGAAACAAGCAGGGTTGAAATGAGCCGTTACCTTATCGTCATCGAAGAAACCGGCACCGGCTATTCGGCCTATTCGCCCGATCTCCCTGGCTGCGTCGCCGCAGGCAAGGCGCGAGATAGCGTCGAACGCGAGATGCACCAAGCCATAGAATTCCACCTGGAGGGTTTGCGCCGCGCGGGAGAACCGATCCCGGCGCCTCGTTCGCAAGCATCCTACTGCGAAGTAAGCGCCTGATTTCAATCTGTAGCCGCCGGTCGTTCAACCGCGGCGCTGTTTAATTGATCATTGGGCGTTGGACGTTGGGCGTTGAGCGTTCGGCGTTTCCGATTCCGGCTTCTTCCTGCTTCTTACTTTTCTCCGGTAGCCAGCGGCTGACGCAGCCGAAGGATCGCGACGAGGAAATCATTCGGTGTGCCAAAACACGCAACCAGCGGCGCCGCGCCTTGTTACGTACGCCGGTCATCTTTATGTGGCTAATCGCAATCAACCGCCGTGCCAATCGTGAGAAAATATTGAACAAAATTGGTCGAACGCGCCTACGCCGGCGCGGCTGGGCGGTGTCTAACTCAGTGAAAATAAAAAAGGAGAAAAAAACATGAACTTCATCGCTCTTGGTTTCGCACTTCCAGCTGCACTTCACAATCCGTGGCTGCATGGTGCTGCTTTAGTGGTGTTGTTAGTCTGCCTGCCGCGGTTGCTCGGAATTGTTTATATTCCGCACACCCAGGTTGGCATCATCGAGAAAATCTGGAGCAGCAAAGGTTCGCTGCGCGAAGGCCAGATCATTGCCCGTAATGGTGAGGCCGGTTATCAGGCCCGCTTCTTACGTGGCGGTATTCACTTCGGATTATATCCGTGGCAATACCGCATTCATAAGGAACCGCTCGTCGTCGTAGCCGAAGGAAAAATGGCATACGTCTACGCGCGTGACGGTGTTCCGCTGGAACCGATTCAAACACTCGGTCGAACGGTGGATTCCAATCATTTCCAGGACGCGATGCGCTTCCTCGAAGCGCACGGTCAACGCGGTCGACAGCGCGGGATTCTACGCGAAGGCGTTTATGCCATTAACGTGGCGCTGTTCGTCGTCATCACGGAAGAACGTGTGTTCTCCGGACCGGTGCGCGAGTCAGCCGATCGTTACGAATCGTGGAAGGCGCAACTCGCTTCCATGCGCGCCTTTGATCCGGTAGTTATCGGAACAGGCGCTGGCGGTCAGAGCCATTTTCGCGCTGGCGTTACTGAAACCAGCGCAAGCGAAGCAGGCTCGCCGCCGTCGTTAGCCGCAGCCTCGCCCGACTTCAATCCGAACGTCGACACTATCGGCGTGGTTAGTATTCAGGACGGGCCAACCATTGGTTCGGGCGAAATCATTGCTCCCGAAGCGAAGGCGATCGATGGAAAGGATCACAATTATTTCCAGGACCCGGAAGCCTTCCTGCAACTCGGAGGAAAACGTGGCAAACAATTACAAGTACTGACTGACGGCACGTTCTTCATCAATCGCTGGTTCGGCACAGTGGAGATCAAGGCCAAGACCCTGATCCCGATTGGCTATGTGGGCGTGGTGGTCTCATATCATGGCGCAGCGGGAGATGACACTACTGGCGAAACGTTTCGTTACGGCGAACAAGTTGAGGCCGGTCATCGCGGTGTCTGGCGCTCGGCGCTCGCGCCCGGCAAATACGCACTGAACCCGTACGCGGTGAAAGTTGAGCTCGTCCCGACGATCAACTTCGTGTTGCGCTGGATCAGCGGCCAAACCGAAGCGCACCATTACGACGAAGACCTAACGAGTATAGACCTGATCACGGCCGACGGTTATGAACCGCGTCTGCCGCTGTCGTTAGTCTTGCATATCGACTACCAGAAGGCGCCGTCGGTAGTGCAGCGGTTCGGCGATGTGAAGAGATTAATTACGCAGACGCTCGATCCCATTCTGACGGCCTATTTCCGTGACGTCGCGCAGACATCGCACATGCTGGATTTGCTGACCAAGCGTGAAGAAATCCAGAAACGCGCGACGGAAGAACTGGGCGAACGCTTCAAGCGCTACGACATCAACGTGGTCGCGGTCTTGATTGGCCGGCCGGAATCGCGAGAGATCGCCCCCGGAAAAGCCGATCCGATCGAAACGTTGTTCGACCAGCTGCGGATGCGGCGGTTGGCGGACGAACAGCGCGCCACCTATGCAAAACAAGAGGAAGCTGCGCAACAACAGGTCGCCTTGAACCAGGCCAAGGCGAAAGCCGAACGTCAGACTGAGCTGACTCAGAGCGCGATCGCCGTCGAGATCGCGAAGAACCGTGGTCAAGCTCAATTCGCAGAAGCCGAACAGTTGGCGAAAAAACAGGTGACGCTCGCCGAAGGTGAAGCGCGAGCCAAGGAACTGATCGGTAAAGGCGAATCTTCAAGGATCGCGCAGGTTGGTTTGGCCGAGGCGGCGGTCACATTGCAGAAGGTGAGCGCTTTTCGTGATCCGCGTCTCTATGCGTTGAATGTTTTCGCGGATCAATTCTCCAGGAGCGTCCAGCCGCTGGTACCGAGCAGGCTGTTCATAAGCAATGCCGGAGGCACAGCGGGCGACGGCCAGGGTGGGGGAAGTGTTCTCGAAACGCTGCTCAATCTGATCCTGAGCGAGAAAGCCGGGATCAACCTCCAGGAAAATACCGGCAGCTCCAAGCCGATGGAGGATTTTATCAGACAATTCACCGGCGGTGGTGGCTCAGCTGGGAACGGCGACCCGTGCGGAGTCGGAGATCAGAAGTCAGAAGTCAGACGTCAGAAGTGACAAGCCAGAAGTCGTCTCGCACTCGGCGCACCCGGGTGCGAGCGGCTTCTTCCTGGTGCGTTTGATCCGCGCGATCGCCGATCTAAGAACGACTTCTTATCGGCGCTATCCGTGCAATTGGAGCTGAAGGGATCAGCGACATAGAAGGCAAAGTCGCGAGGGTAAGCGGCGAGGGAGTTAGGCAACGAGCGAGTTTCAATCCGTGGTTGCAATTCCCGTTGCCCAAATTTGTGTCTATTCGTGTCCATTCGTGGTTACCCGGCGTCAGCACCGTTTGAGCGGCCAGTAGCGCTCGCGCAACAGGGCGGCGATTCGACTATGGAGCGCATTACTAATGCCCGCGAGAAGTGCTCGGTAGAATCGCGAACGGGCCTGACGACGTGAGAAGAAATACGCAAGCAGACTCGCCACCGCACTGCACCGCATGATTGGTATTTGGAGGGATTTCTGAGTACGACCCGGGGCCAAGTGTTTTCTTATCGGAACCCTCATACTGGACTACGATTGTTCCCGAGATGACAACAACCCGCTCCACCGAGGGATGCTTGTGCATGGGCGGTGCATAGCCCGCCGGAAATTTTCGGAGCATTCCATGTTCGCCGGAAGCAGGATTTCCCCAAAGTGGGACGCTCTGAACGCCTGGAAGCGCTTTGTCGTCTTGCCACTTCATTTCGCTGGACGACCACACCTTCGCCTTGTCAGCCGACTCCTGAGCGTGAGCGTCAATTGCGAAGACAACATAGAGGGCTAGTAACGCCGCAAACCGAAAGGAAATATGGAGGTCTCGCCGCATGGGGATCAGTGAATCAGAAGCGGGAGAAAAACGCTACTCCAAATGAGCACTGCGCACAGACGAGGCCCAGCGGGCGACGGCCAGGGTGGGGGAAGTGTTCTCGAAACGCTGCTCAATCTGATCCTGAGCGAGAAAGCCGGGATCAATATCCAGGAAAATACCGGCAGCTCCAAGCCGATGGAGGATTTTATCCGACAATTCACCGGCGGCAGCGGCTCAGCTGGAAACGGCAACCCGTGCGGAGTCGGAGGTCAGAAGTCAGAAGTCAGACGTCCGAAATGACAAGTCAGAAGTCGTCTCGCGCTCGGTGCACCCGGGTGCGAGCGGCTTGTTCGGGGTGCGTTTGATCCGTGCGATTGCAACAGTTTCACGGAGCGTTCTCGTAGTTACTCAACACTTGAGCTAATACCAATCCGGCTTGGACCCTTCTATGTCGCTGATCCCATTCACTTCGTTCATCGTTCTTACTTGAAACTCACTCGTTGCCCGCTCTCCCTCACTGCTACCCTCGCAGCTTTCCCTTCTATGTCGCTCATCCCATACACTCCATTCCTACTTCTCCTCGGTGACTGCGCGAACGATCGGTCTCGGCGTTGGCTCTGACCTCTGGTTAGGCTAATTCATTCATTTGCTGGATGGGAGCTTGAAAGAATTCAGTATTTGGTCTTATACATGCAAGACCAGGTTTTTGACTTAATCCGGCCAGCGGTTGCCGACCTTGTGGCACGCTCGGGCCTTCCGCCATTTCCTCCCGTTCCGCCATATGATTTCACAGGGGTGGACCCTGTGGAAAGGCATCACGGATAGCTGCTAGCGTGCAAAGCCATTTGGGCTTTGATCCTCTTCGGCTCCGAAGATAAAACCCGTTGCATCTCGGGCTCGTTCATCCCAATCGCCACCTGCTGCGATCGCAATCTTAAAGACCGGATCGCAAACTTCTACAACACGGTCAGTCAGCGATTCTGGAAACGCGGAATCAAGGACGGTTATGCTGAGTTTGTTTTCGGCATCCTAGCTTTCGCCCACGCAGCTAACCGGTCGCGAATCGGTGTCATTTCACGTTCGACATGATCCCCTAAGAATCTTCGCCGCCGCCCGAGCAAAACACAGGCAGGTAGGCGAGCTTCACGCTTCCTCGCGGCAAAATGGTCCCCATTATAGCAAAGGAGAGCTTGAGCGCTTTAGTTAGCGCTCAAGCTCCCCCTCTTCAAGATAAATCTCCGCAACTGCTTCTACTTGCAGGTCGAAGAATTGGTGTGCTCCAGCAGCGTGGCCCCGTCCAGTAAGTGTCTCCCCAGGCTTGATGCGTTCGGATGCCCGATTCGGTCGTTCCTTGAAGGTGACGCCTACGCCCCGAAGTGTTTCAGACTGGGTAAACTGGTGTGTCTCTTCCGCACTGAACTCGTGACCCGTGACGTTGACCGACACGACGTGGTCAAAATCAGGTGGCTCAGTGAGCCGATGAACCAGGAATTTCTCCTGACCTTTCCCAAACAGCAAGTATCCAAGCTCGGAGCCTTTAGTGCTGGCAGCGCCTATCTCTTGAAAGTAAAGCACGTCCGTGACATGAACCTTGACGTGTTTGGAAATGCTCTCGCCGCCCCTCTCAAAATGGGACCTAAACAGAGTTCCGCCGAAAGAGGTCAGCGCCGGCTTGCCATGATGACGTGAGATCAGGTCAGTGATATGAAACTCTTTGGGCTTGAACGTGTACATGCCATTGCGACCAAAGTGGGCACGAAAGTCACGCAGACGCCCGACCGCTTCATCGTTGAGGGTCACCTCCAAGATAACTTGGAAATTATGAGGTGACATGAACATTGGTAGGTGAGAGAGGTAAAGTGTTTCCTCACCGAAAAGCAGCATGCCGTGGGTTCCGAAGGTGGCATTAGGATCGGGGTGTTCGTGGCTGCCCTCCGGCATCTGCATACCTGGCATCTCGGGCATTTTGGGCATCAGGGCACCTCCTTATTGAGAGGAATTTGCTTTTTCAACGTGAACCAGAGGATAGCCCTCCAGGAGCACGGGAACAAGGAAAAATCACGCCGGTGGAGTCACCAAACCTCTCGCACTCGGCAATGTGTGATCGCTGTCGATCGTCCGCCACACCATGAAGCGATTTCGCTCACCGCAATGTGGGAAAATCGCGCATCCGGGAACTGCGCGACCGTCCGTATTGAGGCCTGTCACTGCTTCGAAATCGCGGGCTTGCCGCGAAAGACATGCTTCTGGACTGCCAGTGGCTGTTTTCGGCAGCTCGGACACAACGATAGAGGACGAAGCACGAATGACGAAAGGAATGACGAAGCACGAATGCAACGTTCTTGCTCACGCTCGAAATCGTACGTCTGAAGTCTGAGGTCATTGCCGTTCACTCGAGGCAGCCAATTTGCGGCCGAAGAATCGGCGGTGGCGCGGAACTTGGAAATTACGACGTCAGAAGTAAGAATTACGAAAGTTAGGAGAAATCCTCATTTCAGGCTGCGAGCATCGCGGGGTAGCGAGGATTGCAGAATAATTCGGGTCTAAAATGAAAACTAAACTCATGGTCGTTGCGGTCGCTCTTATGACGAGCGTTGCATTGGGATCCCTAACAGGACTCTCGTCGTGCCAAAGACAACAAGAGTCGGCACTCAAGCCAATCGACAAGGCTGCGCTCCAGACAATGGTGGGCACGACCGCTAAGGAACTCCTGATCCCGGGCGTCGCGGTTGTCTTGCGTACACCCCAAGGCGCGTTTCTCGGTTTGCTGGGTGGACTGGTCACGGCTTGGTAGCCTGCTGACGTGGCGGCGCCGCGCCAAACGAAGAGGCTTGCGCAATGTAATGCCCATGGATCCACAGGAGCTGACCAGGGTTAGGTAGCGTGCTCCCTAACGTGCCGGGGGGAACGACACCGGTCCGCCATGACCAGTGACCTGGCTCCCAGACATAATACACGCCGCCATACGAGTATCCAGGGCCGCGATAATAACGTCGATCGCGGGCTGCGACGTCGACTGAACCTCCTCCGTAATATGCCTCGGGATGGTAGGAGCCCGGAGAAGAGCTGTAAGAGCCTTCGCAGCCTGCTGCCCAGAATAGGGTTGAAAGCAGAAGAAGCAGCAGAATCACTCGCTTTGGCGGTGCGGTCTTTTTCTTCACCGCCTCTTTCAATCGTTGACCAACAACCGGTTGGAGGCCGACGTTAGTTTGCTCGTAAGCGCGCCTGAGGAAGCGGCTCCCAGAGATCGACCCACAGCTTGCTAATCCACGCGCGATAACCCGCGGGGAACGCCGCTTCCTCAAGCTGAAGCTTGGCGTTTTTTGTTTGAGCTCAGTTAATCTATGCATTGTTCTTCCTTTCGTTGTGATCATTGGCTTTCCTTTTACAAAAAGATTTCAGAGCGCGTGTTGCATGGATCGTCAGACACTCCGATGGCTTGCTTTTGTCCTTAGGCGTTGATGCGACTGACGCGGACCAGGCCAGGATCAGCGATTGAGCAAGAGTATAATTTCGTGTTCTCAGCTTTCGTTGTCGTATTTTTAGGGTGCTTTCTCATTTCTGATTCTCAGATGTGGTTTTTGAATTATGATTCACGTGGGTTTTGGTTCTTTGTGCGCAGGCGAGGTCTGAACCGAACTTGCGCGTGTTGGAAAATGCGGGGCGCCCTTATGAAAGTCTTTAGGTTCTGTCTTAATTTTTCTTAATTTTTCTTAGTTCTTCTCAAACCGCGATGCAGACTCCTGCGGCTAACTTCTACGAATTCGGCGCCTTCCAGCTCGATCCGGTGAAACGGCTCTTGCGGCGACTGGATGGAACACCGGTTCCGCTGACGCCAAGAGTGTTCGACACGCTCCTGTACATGGTCGAGCACCATGACAGCGTCATGGATAAGGAGCGGATTATGGAGGCGGTTTGGCCCGATTCGATTGTCGAGGAGAACAACCTGGCGCAGGCGATCTGGAAATTGCGGCAGGTCTTCGGCGAAACGCCGGGTTCGCACAGCTACATCGTGACGGTCCCGGGTCGCGGGTATCGCTTTGTGGCTGAGGTTAACAAGCGAAACGGGAATATCGTTTCGAGAGGGCCCGCGGATTCTACGACGACGCCAACGTCGATTCAGGGGCCAACTGAAGCGGATCCTACAGCCGACCGGCATCGGCTGTTCCGGAAAGCTCGCCGCGGGACGAGCCCGTCCAACTGGCGGATTTTCGGAGCTGCCATCGCGGCGATTATTGTCGTTGGCTTGGCAGCCTTATTTTTCGTCCGCTATCGCAGTTTGCCCGCCAGTGTGCGGGCACCCAGCTCGCCTGCCCCGGCCGACGCTGTCTTATCAGTCCCTGCGCGGATCGCTGAGAAGAGCATTGCGGTGTTGCCATTTGAAAATCGGAGCGACGAAAAAGAGAACGCTTATTTTGCGGACGGCATTGAGGACGAGATTCTGACCCGCTTATCCAACATTGCGGATTTAAAAGTGATCTCGCGCACTTCCACGCGGCAATATCAGAGCAAACCTGCCAATCTCCGCGAGATCGCGAAGCAGCTCGGTGTCGCGAACATTCTTGAGGGTAGCGTCCAAAAAGTAGCCGATCAGGTGCGGGTCAATGTGCAGTTGATTAACGTGCAAAGCGATTCCCACCTCTGGGCCGAGACGTACGATCGGAAGTTGACTGACATCTTTGGCGTCGAGAGCGAGATCGCCAAGGGAATAGCGGAGTCGTTGCAGGCCAAGTTGACCGGTCACGAGGAACAGGCGTTAGCAGTTAAACCAACAAATAATCCGGAGGCTTACGATGCGTATCTGCGCGGCCTGGCTTTTGAAGGGCGCAGCTCCCTCTCGCTCGATCTCCTACCGAAAGCCATCGGCTTTTATGAGCGCGCGGTGCAGCTTGACCCGAATTTTGCACTCGCTTGGGCGCGGCTTTCTCGTGCCGACGCGTTCCTTTACTTCTCAAGCTCCGACCAAACTTCTGCTCGGCGCGATGCGGCTAAAAGCGCATTGGAGAATGCACAAAGACTCCAGCCGAACTCGTCCGAAACGCTCCTCGCCTTGGGTTATTATCAATACCGGGTGCTGCGTGATTACGGGCTCGCCAAAACCACGTTCGTTCGCGTCAGTAAAATGTTACCAAGCAGCAGCGAGGTATCAACGGCGCTAGGCCGAGTTACCCGACGCGAGGGACACTGGGATGAAAGCATTGCCTTCTACGAACAAGCCCTCGCCCTGGACCCACGTAATGTGGAGTTACTTACAGACGCCGCAGAGACCTACGGCATGGTCCGACAATTCCCAGCTGCGCGAAAGCTCTACGTTCGGGCGCTGGACATTATGCCAGACGATCCGGATCTGATGGCAGAAAAGGCAGCCATGTATCAGGCCGAAGGTAACCTGCAAGAAGCCGCTAAATTGTTGGCAAAGGTAAACGCACAGACTCCTTCGCGCACGGCCTTTGGGAGTAAGATCACCCAATTGACACTTGAACGGAATCTCGGCGAGGCCGTTCGATTGCTGCAAACCCGACAGGCTCAATTCCACTTTGCTTCTGAGATGGAGAGGGGCGGTTTTCAGGTCTCTCTGGCTTTCACGCAGCGCCTTGCCGGCGATGCGGCTGGGGCAAAAGCTAATGCTGAACAGGCGCGCAATACGCTGGAGCCGCTCTACAAAAATCAACCCGACAACTCCTGGTTTCCGTCATTCCTGTCAGTGGCTTACGCCACGCTCGGGGAGAAGGACTCGGCCCTAAAGGAAGCGGAACATGCAATCATGCTTTCACCGAGTACTCAAGATCGGGTTTACGGACCTAACAACGAAGAGATCTTGGCGTTAATTCAGACGATCTTCGGCGAGAACAGCCGTGCGATCTCAACTCTCGCGCGGTTGTTACAAACGCCGTATAGTAGCTGGCTTCACGGTCCAGCGTCCATTACGCCGGCACTTTTAAGGCTCAATCCAGTCTGGGATCCTTTGCGCACCGATCCTGCTTTCCAAAAACTGTGCGAGGAAAAGCAGCCGTGAACCTGCTCGATTCCGGTCAACCGGGGATTCCAACGGGCGAACGATCTCGATTGCGGACGCACATCGCGGCGACGGAAAGCGATTCATTGCGCAGCTCTGTTTCCGTCCCGGTCGCGCCTGCTTCTAAAGACGACAAATGCGTTAGCTTCAATTCGCGGTGACTAACCGTCGCTCCGGCCGATATGGAAATACTTCCGGAGTCTCGCCCTCTCGAAGCTTCCGTTGCACGCTGCGCCAGAAATCAGGATGAAATAAATCCGCGTGCTGTTCGAGCAGCGCGGCACGCGCCGGTCCGGGCAGGCTGAGAAAATTGAGAAATTCTTCGGGAAACACGTCATTCTCGCGCACGGAGAACCACGGCTCGGCCGATATTTCTTCCTCGTACGTGGTGGCCTGCGGCAGATCGCGAAAATTGCAATCGATTAGAAAACAAAGCTCGTCGTAATCGTAGAAGACGACCCGGCCTCGCCGGGTGACGCCGAAGTTCTTGATCAACAGATCGCCGGGAAAAATATTCGACACGGCCTGCGGGGCGTAATCCTGCGCGATCCCAGTCGTCACGTGACCGGCCTCACTACTGCCGCGACTATTTGGGTTAGGGATAGATGGGGAAGGGACGGTTCTTTTCCGTCTGCATTTGTGCGTCCTTTTCCAAATGCAATGCATTTAATCTCCGCGCACGGGACGAATCGAAGTCGGGAGACGCGTTCTTTTCGCTCCGCCCGTTCCGCGGAATATGCGAGGAACTCATTGTTGCTAAAACGTCACCTTGCATTGGTCGAAGTGTGTGAGCTGTGGAGGCGTGTCCGGATCGGAGAATTCGATGAGCACGTACACGATCGACAAGCAGCCCCAGCCGTTGTACGACGCGGTGAATCCGTCGACCGGGCCCGCCGAGAGCAGCTTCACGTTGAACGTCGGGTGATTCAGGTAGTAGCTGATTTGCGAGGCGGATTTGAGGGGACCGCGCACGGTGTCGGCTGACGGAAACATCTCCCACCGGTACACCTCCTGTCCGTCGCTCGCCTTCCAGTTCAGCCGGACCCGCCTGCCTTCGAACTGCAGGGTCGGGTCGACCGGCGTGGACTCAGCGATGCGTTGAATGGTGTCGACGTCGCCGCGGAGAAACGCCTGCTTCATCCGGTTGCTGTTGGTCAGTCGCTCGAACAGCGTCTGGGCCCGGGCACGCTCGTCTTCCGCGATGAGGCGCGCTTCCTCGGCAATCTTCTCTTGCTTTATCGCTTCTTGCTTTTGGTTCATCGCTTCTTGCATCGCCGTTTTCGCCATGGCCGCCTCGCTGCGTGCTTCGGCGCGGTTGAAGAGCGCCCACACCAGACCGGCAATCAGCGCGGGAACCAGCACGGCGAGCACCGAAAGAAAGCGTTTCCGCGCACGCAACCCGCTCAGCTCCGCCTGCAACCGGGCCTCTCGTTCGCGTTGCGTGCGAATCTCGAGCTCCCGCTCGGTCTCGAGGCGAGCGGCCTCGGCATTGCGCCGGTTCTCCTCCTGCCCGGCCGCGTCGCTGGCGCGAAGAAAATCCATCGCGCGGGCGAATTCTTCGCGTGTGCCGTAGCGCGTCGCCCATCCAGGGGTCGGTATCTCTTCGCGCTCCCACTGCAGCGCTCGCTCGAGATCCGGGCTGCGCCACAGCGCCGCATTCTCCGGCCAGAGCTGCGCCGTCTGCCGAAGCCGTTGGTAAAGCGCGGCTGAACGCGCTTCGCGCTGCACCCACTCGTGCAGCTTCCGCCACTGGCGGATCAACGATTCGTGGGAGATGTCGATGACGCTGTCCGGTGCCAGGGGTGCTGGCCATCCGGGCATGATGAACGTTCGGCCCCTGGTGCGAAACGCATCGATGACGCGGGTCATAGTCGGAATGTCGGTGCGGGCAATCGCGCAGAGGTCGTCGAGGCGTGTCGGTCTTCGCACTTCGCGGTACTCCGCGCCTTTTTCGGAGAGGCTGCGGAATAGGATTTCCGCGATCCCCTGCGCGCCCGGGATCGACGCCAGCTCGTCGAACGCCTGATCGGCGTGCTGGTCGAGCGCGTGCGCCATTTCGCCGACGGAGAGATAGTGCTCGAGATCGATCGGACGATTCGGCGCGCCTGCGGCGTTCCACGCGTCCCACGTGCGCATCAGCGCATGCTGCAGTACGGGCAATACGTCTGGATCCTCGCCGGCGTCGTTTAGCAGCCGCTGTGTCAACCGGGGGGTAATGCTGGCGCCGCTGACCGCGATGGGTCCTTCGATCGCGGCACGGCGCTGATCGCGCGTCAGACGCGGAATCAGGTACTGACCGTCGTTGAGGATCTCCGGCAGATCGCGAAACCGCGCGCAGTCGCCCAGGAAGTCCGACCGCATCGTCAGCACGACATAAATCGGAGAAGTGCGCTGCCGCGCCGCTTCGATCAGCAGGCGAACGAACGCGGCGCCGCCGTCGGCCTGCTCGGTCGTGGCGAGTTGCTGAAAGCGAAACAGTTCCTCGAACTGGTCGACGACGATCAGCAGGTTCTCGTGAGCGTCGAGGTGGGCTTGCGTGAAGACGTCGATCAGACCGCGACTGCTGCGGCGCAGGACGGCTTCCATAGCCGGTGTTCGTTCAGCGCTGTCAGCGGTCGTCCCGCCGAGCACCGCCGGGTTCGCGAGCGCAATGGCGAGGGCGCGAATCGCATCATTGCGCGGACGCATGACCGCGAAGCGCCAGAACGAGCTCGCCGCCGGCATGAAGCCGCCTTCGAGCATAGGCAACAGTCCGGCGCGCACCAGCGACGATTTGCCGCTGCCCGATGTGCCGACCACAGCGACGAACCGCTGCCGTTGCAGTCGCGCCACGATCTCGCTGGCCTGACCGTCGCGTCCGAAGAACAGTTGCGTTTCGTCGGCCTCGAAGGACCGGAGCCCAGGGAATGGGTTCGCCGCCACCACCGTGCCGGGCATCACGACGCGGGCCGTGGTTGAAGCAGCCGTTCGAGCTCGGCCGCGGATTGAGCGCCGCCCACGATCACGACATCAGGCGGAACGTCGAAATCGACCTTCGCCGGGCTGTCGGGCGGTCCGACCACGACGAACTTGCCGGCAAAGGCCCTCGCGCGCCCCCACCCGGGGGCCTGCTTCACCTCGCGCAGCTTGCTGCGGACCCACGCCTCGCGCGTGCCACCCCAGAGTGACGATGACCACATCGCAGCTCACCAGGTTTGCTTTGTTCTCTTCGAGCAGTTCCTCCGGTGTGCCTTCGATCGACGGGCGCGTGACGTCGAACCCGATCTTGGTGAGCGCCGCCTGCAGGGGTTTCGCATCGGCGCGGTCGATCGAATCGCAGACCAGGTAGATCGCCTTGCCGACGTCGACCGCGGCGGTCTTGCTGGCCGCGGGGGCAGCGGTGCGAAGCCGCTCGAGCACCAGTGACGTGAATTGTTCGAGCGATTCGCGGACGAACTCGACCCGGTTGCCATCGAAATTTGCCTGCTCGAGTTTCTCGACGAAAGCGCGCTGCCGCTCGTCTTGCAACGTTGTCGGTACGATGTCCGGCGGCGACCAGAAGATGCTGCGCAGCGGCGGCGCCTGTTGAGCCACCGCGAGCTCGGCTTGCAGGACCACACCCGACTTGGTCGCGCCGTCCGGCGTCGAGCCGTAGCGTGCGCCAACCAGATGCAGCGTCAAGGTCGCGCACTGCAGGTCCGCCTGCACCGCTCTGACGTAACCCATGGCATCTTCCGGCAACTCATGTTCCGGCAAGACACGGTGGCCACGATCCTCGAGTTCGCGCTGCAGCAGCTCGCGGCGGTCCTTCATGTCGCTCGCCGTGCGCGCCAGGTAAATGGTTGCCGGCGCGGGCCCCTTCAGCGGGTGCGGCTCCGCATCGAGCATCCGCTTGATGGCATAGGCGATGTCGTCGGCGCGCTGCCAGTACAGGCCGGTCTTCGACGAGTCGAGCAGCACGTCGCGATCGATACCATTGTCGTCCTTGTAATACAGCTCGTAGCCCACCGTCCTGTCGACATCGATCATCAGCTCCGGCACGTCAACGAACCGGCGCAGGTCGGCGCGCTCGATGGCGCGGCGGTACACCTTGACGATGCGGCTGAAGTGATCGACGTGGAGGTCGCCTTTTTCGAGGTGACGCTGGCCGAACGCGAGGAACTCCTGCTTGCAGTAGGCGGAGGAGAGATAGTGCTGCGACAGGACCGTGACCAGGATGGCCGACCGATCGAGCTGCTGCGCGATCTGCTCGTCGAACAGCTCGTTCCCCGTCAGCCGCCGCTTGTCGCGCCACACCTCGACGCGCCCCGGCCCGAGGCGCTGACCGATCGACTCGCGCAATGCCGTTTCGAATTGCTCGACCCACCGCCGTTGTTCTGGTCCGTACGGCTCGTCGTCCCGGTGGCAGTAACTGATGAACACCTGCTGGGGCGCCATGGCGAGAGTCTGTCGACGGCTTCGGGGGCTGTCAATGGAGCCGCTAAGCCGGGGTTAAAACTTTTGACATTTAGCCTGCGGCGCACTGTTCGTTGCCAGCGAGACCTAACGACATCGATCTTACCAGGCGGGAGAAAATCGGATCGCGTCTAAAACATTAGATATTTCAAACCACGCGCGGGCTGGGCTGAGTGCGAATTAAAAGTAGGGAGCTGAACATGAGTGAAGAAAAAGAGCACGAGGATGCAAAGCAAGAAGAGAAAACTCGGCACGAAAACGTGAAGGCGGAAGAGTCGCAACGTCACGAAAATGTAAAGGCCGAACAGGATCGAGCCTCCGATAAAGAAAAGAAGTAAGCCTCGCGGATCGTTAGGCGAAATCGGAGGCGATCAAATCCAAATCTTTTAACTAGGCT
>CAWIWB010000003.1:0-193488 GCA_963839665.1 uncultured Verrucomicrobiae bacterium | reverse complement strand
GCACCACATCGTCCGGCTCGATCGAGAAATTGTGATCGTTATCGAGGCTCGTGTGCGAGAGATCGTCCTCGATGCCGACCGTGAAATGATTTTTTGGCGACGACTGCGCGAGATTCTCCAACACCGCTTTGATCATTGCGGGTGTGAATTCTTTCGACGACAAACCGTAGCGGCCGCCAACCACTTGCACGTGGGCACGGCCCTGTTCGTGAAGCGCATTCACGCAATCGAGATAGAGGGGCTCGCCTCCCGCTCCCGGCTCTTTCGTACGGTCGAGGACGGCGATGTGACGCACGTTCGCGGGCAACATTTTTACGAAGGCCTGTGCGTCGAATGGCCGATACAGTCTTACCTTCAGGACGCCGACTTTTTCGTTTTGTCCGTTGAGAAAATCGACAGTTTCGTGCACGGCCTCGCATCCAGACCCCATCAAAACGATCACGCGCTCGGCGTCGGTTGCGCCGTGATATTCGAACAGACCGTACCGCCGCCCAGTTAACTCTGCGAATCGGTCCATGGTGCGCTGCACAATCTGCGGACATGCCGCGTACAGCGGGTTCACCGTCTCGCGTGCCTGGAAATAGACGTCCGGATTTTGCGCAGTGCCACGGATCACCGGGTGATCGGGCGAGAGTGCGCGTGCGCGGTGCTCGATTACACGTTCCTCATCGATCATCTGGAGCAGTACCTCGTTAGGCAACGTGACGATTTTCGCGATCTCGTGCGAAGTGCGAAACCCGTCGAAGAAATGCAGAAAAGGAATACGCGATTCGAGCGTGGCCGCATGCGCGATCAACGCCAGGTCCTGCGCCTCCTGCACCGACGCCGAGCAAAGCATTGCCCACCCGGTCGCGCGCGCTGCCATCACATCGCTGTGATCGCCGAAGATCGACAGCGCCTGTGCCGCGAGCGATCGCGCGGCGATGTGAAACACGGTCGGCGTCAATTCGCCGGCGATCTTGTACATGTTCGGGATCATCAACAGCAATCCCTGCGACGACGTGAACGTCGTGCTGAGCGCACCCGTCTGAAGCGCGCCGTGGATTACTCCGGCAGCGCCGCCTTCGCTTTGCATTTCGATGACCGATGGCACTGTGCCCCACAGATTTTTCACGCTGGCTGCCGACCATGCGTCCGCCCATTCACCCATGGGAGACGCCGGCGTGATCGGATAAATTGCGATCACCTCGTTGAGCGCGTAAGCGATGCGCGCCACCGCTTCGTTCGCATCCAACATTTTGAATGTAGTCTTCACGGTACGGAGCGTATCCGTCATTGCAGGCTAACGATGTACCTTCGTTGCGTTTTGCTGTGCAATTATTGCGCCAGCTAGAGCAACGCATTCGCGATCAGCTACAACCCGGTTCCGATAACGTTCTTCTGCTCATGCTCACACTCGCGCAATCGCCCGCTGCGAGTTGTTCATGCGCGGGAAGCTTGAATGCAAAAGTGATGGCTCCGGTCGAGAGCAATCTTTGCAAGGCAAAAGCCAGGAAACGTGGAGTAACGAGATCTACCGCCGCCTTACAAAGGGCACAAAGCAGTAAGATATGGAATACCTGATTTCAGGTGCAGTAGTAGCAATGATGTGCTCTACGCGCTGATCATCGTCGGCTGCATCAAACAGCCGGAATGGTAACAATCAAACCGCGGATGAGAAGCTGAGCAGCGCTGCGAGCTGGATCGTGCGCATGCCGCGCCCTTCTCTAGTTACTGGTGTGGACAAAGTCCTCATGTGAATCAGCAAATTCACCAATAACTTGCACAGTTATTCGCAAGATAAGCGGAGCCCGACGCAACCGAATCGGCTTTAGTTTCTCAAAACCTTATCGAGAAATTTCCTCAGACGAATGGAGAAAGAGATGAAAACGAAAAGCAAAATCAGTGGTCATATCATTCGCAGGCGTTGCGTACGCTGTGTTTCTGGCGGTGGCCTTTATCGCGGCTAGTTGGGCGTTTGATTCGCCTAACAAATGGTACAAATCCGCCGTGGCGACTGTCGGCTATGACAGCACGGCGAAAAGTCCGAGCCAACCCAGAGCGCTTCAGCTTCGCCGAGCGCGTAGCGTATCAGCGAGCAATTGAAGACGTTTACTGGCGACACCGTATCTGGCCAAAGGAGAATCCTGACCCCAAACCACCGCTCGATGCGGTGATGTCTCAGGCGCAACTGGAAAACAAGGTCGCAGGCTATCTGCGCGACTCGCTGGTGCTGCAAGATTACTGGCAGCGGCCCATCACTGCTGAGCAATTACAGGCCGAGATGGACCGGATGGCCCGGGACACAAAACAGTCGGAAGTCCTGCGGGAATTGTTTGAGGCTCTTGGAAACGATCCGGCTGTCATCGCCGAGTGTTTGGCCAGACCAATATTAGCAGAACGTTTGATCGCCGATTTTTCGGCGCAAGACCAAACTCAGCACGTTGAATCCGCGCAGACCGACGCGCTCCGTGCGATGTCGGTGGCAACAACGTTAGGGCAAGTTGTCTACACTCTGCCGGAAATTGCCAACGTGACTCCGTGCACAGACCAGTGGGGGGCTACGAGCACCGCTAATGCCCCCTCGGCCCGATCCAATCACACGGCAGTCTGGACCGGCAGTGAAATGATCGTCTGGGGTGGAGATGGTAACACCGGCGGGAAATACAATCCCGGAACGGATAGTTGGACAGCCACCAGCACGACCAACGCGCCCACTGACCGAGGCGATCAGACGGCAGTGTGGACCGGCAGTGAAATGATTGTTTGGGGTGGAGGTGGTGCCATTCTTTTCGACACTGGCGGGAGATACAATCCCAGCACGAACAGTTGGACTGCCACCAGCACCACCAACGCGCCCACTGGCCGATACGATCACACCGCAGTCTGGACCGGCAGCGAAATGATTGTTTGGGGTGGATTAGCATATGTGCTTGGTAACCAAGCTCGGCATTAGAACACAGGCGGGAGATACAATCCCCGCACGAATACGTGGACAACCACCAGCACGACCAACGCGCCCACCGCTCGAACTGATCACACGGCAGTCTGGACAGGCAGCGAAATGATCGTTTGGGGCGGGGCCGACTACGATAACTTCCTCTACTTCAACACCGGCGGGAGATACAATCCCAGCACGGATACTTGGACAGCCACCAGCACCACTAACGCGCCCTCTGCCCGATACTTTCACACGGCAGTCTGGACTGACAGTGAAATGATCGTCTGGGGCGGCGTTGACCAATCCGTCGAGGTGGTGGACACCGGCGGGAAATACAATCCCAGCTCGAATACGTGGACAGCCACCAGCACGCTTAATGTGCCCCAAGCCCGAGCCCGTCACACGGCAGTCTGGACCAACAGTGAAATGATCGTCTGGGGCGGAGTGACTAACATCAACGACCGGGTGAACACTGGCGGGAGATACAATCCCAGCACGGATAGTTGGATAGCTACCAGCACGACTTACGCGCCTTCTGCCCGATCCAGTCACACGGCAGTCTGGACCAACAGTGAAATGATCGTTTGGGGCGGATATAATAACGACCCTTTGAACACCGGCGGGAGGTATTGTGGCGGGCCATATCCAACACCTACACCCACGCCAACACCTACGCCTACGCCACGGCTGGGGCCACTGAACGACGACTTCGCCGACGCAATCGTGATCTCCACCACAAGCGGTTCGCGGGTCGGGACGAACAAGCGCGCGACCAGGGAAGTCGGTGAACCTGCTGGTGAGAACTCTGTCTGGTACAGGTGGACCGCGCCGAACAACGGGGAGACGCACCTCCGCATCGGCATGGACTGGCTCACGATAGACGTCTACACCGGGATGGCGATCAACGCCCTCACCCGCATCGCGACTTCCAGCGGCAGTCCAAGCTCGGTGCACTGGACAGCGGTAGCGGGGACAACTTACCAGATACGCCTCACCAAAAACACGCGGACATCGGACTTCACGTTGGTCTGGTCGCTGATAGTTCGTCCGCCGAACGACGCTTTCGCCTCCGCGATTCTGTTGACCGGCGCGAACGGCACGGTCATCGGCACGAACGTGAACGCGACCAATCAGTCCGCGTCCGGAGAACCCGCTGGCGAGAACTCGGTCTGGTACACATGGAACCCACCGAGCAACGGGACTGCTCACTTCAACATCGGCATGGATTGGCTGACGATAGACGTCTACACCGGCTCGTCGATCGGCGATCTCACCCACGTCGCGACGTCCAGCGGTAGTCCGAGCGCGGTGACATGGACAGCAGTGGAAGGCACCACCTACAGAATACGTCTATACAAAAACACGCGGACATCGAACTTTCATTTACTCTGGACGCTCTAAAGCAGGACAACACCCCCACCGCCGCCCACCATCATCCAGCCGAACGGCGGAGAAGTCTGGACGGGACAGAACTAAAACATCCACTGGAGCCGACAAAACCCCGGCGGCAACACCGTCGACATTGATTACAGCACCGACAACGGCACCACTTGGATAAGAATGGCGACCCAAGCAGCGGACACCGGATGGTATCAGTGGAACGTGCCCGGTCCTGCCACGACGACAGCGAAGGCGCGAACACGCTACCATGAGACTCCGTCGGTGACAGACACGAGTGATGCTGTATTCACGATAATTTCACCATAGTCGCGGCGCTTACTTCGCTGTTTGCGTCGAGCGCGTCAGTCCCAAAATCTCCCGACATACGCTCCGCCCTACTCGGTCGCCGCGCCCGACGCCGCCCCTGGCTTTGTGATCCATGAAGCGCTTTGATCTGGGAAGGCGGACTGCCTCATGACTCAGCAATAGTGATCCTTTTAGAACGCGATTGTGAAATGGCGGGTTTAGTTAGTGGTGTCGTCTGTACGGCCGTTGCGGGCCACGCAATTTATGCACAGCAAAAGCCAATAAACGCACAGTCATGCTGTAGCAGCGGCAATAGCGTTCAACCGCACCAGGAATGATTCGATGAAAAACACTCTGTTGTTAACTGACGAATCCGAAACAACCAGACTGATGTTGAAGGACGTTGCCTTTGACGAGTTACTAGTGCGCGATACTGAGGCGCACGCGGGCTGCAATTGCGATCGCTGGGGGCATCCCTGTCCGGGGTGTGTCGACCGCGAGATCGTACCTAAAAGCGGAGACTCCAGTTTCATCACCAGTCACACAGTGAGATAACACAATGGAATACCTGATTGTATTCAGCGTTGCCGCGATGATGATAGCGTACACGTGGATCATCGGCCGCTGCCTGCGAAACGCATAACTGCGCAAAACACGGTGCTCACGCTGAACTCGTCAGTGCACGACCACTATGACCTGAGTGTCGGCGCCTGGTTGTCCCGGTAGTGCCCCACTAGAATACGGCCTCGCGCCAGCGCGGCGAAGGGACCGGGTTCCCCCGGCGAGTTAGCAAGAAATGCAGAGCAAATCGCAATCGCCGCTGAGACTCACGGCGTTCCTTCGCCCATAATCGGTCGTGACCGACGAAATTATTCGAGATAAGCAACGCCCGGACGCTACCGCCGGCACCTGGTCGCGAGTAGTCCGGCTGATCGAAGCGCATCCTGATGTAAAGCAGGTGCGGCTGAATGTTAACGAGCACAGTGTCACGGTGGGCTTCTACGAAACGCCATCGGAAGAAACTTTGAACCAAATCGAGAATGACGTGCGCGCGGAACTCTCCGCCGAATGGGATGTATCGATAAAGGCTGATGATAAATCGCCGACGGTTCATCTGCACAAGATCGGTAATGACACGACCGAATTTCATCGCGCTCATCCCGCCGACGAACCGCCGGTGATTTGGAAACGCATTCTACTGCCGGCGTGGCGGAACCGTCCGTTTCCACGGCCCGTGCCGCGCGATTACCGCGTCATGTTGTTGTTGGCGGCGATTTGTGGCTTGAGCACGCTTATCGGTTTTCTCCTCGGTCGCGCCGGGATCCGCGGCGAGCTCATCGCGCCTTTCTTTGCTCTGGCTTATGTCACCGGCGGCTGGTTCGCGACTCAGGATGTGTGGCACGCGCTCAAGCGCGGCAAGATCGACATTCAGTTCTTGATGGTGGCGGTCGCGCTCGGCGCGCTTTTTGTTAAAGGATGGACCGAAGGCGCGACGCTGCTCTTTCTGTTTTCGTTGAGCAATGGGCTGGAGCAGTTCGCAAATTATCGCACACGCAAATCGATCGAGTCGTTGCTCAAAGTTGCGCCGAAACACGCACTACGACGTCAAAACGATCGGTGGATGGAAATTTCGGTGGATGAAGTTGAGCCCGCAGACGAGCTGCTGGTCAAAGCCGGCGAACTTTTCCCGGTCGATGGCGTAATCATTGAAGGTGCGACGTCAGCGGATGAATCGGCGTTGACAGGCGAATCCATTCCGGTCGTAAAACAAATCGGTGACGCGGTGAGCGGCGGCACACTTAATCTCGACGGGCAGGCAGTCATTCGAGCGACCCGCCGCCTGGAGGGGAGCGCGCTCAATCGCATTCTTGGGCTGATTGAAATAGCACAGCAACAGAAGGCGCCGGCGCAACGGTTCACCGACAACTTTAGCCGTTACTACACCTGGCTCGCGCTTTCGCTCGCTGCGGTTGTCTTTTTTGTTTTGCTGGCGACGCATCGCCCGATCGCAGACGCATTTTATCGCTCAATGACTGTGCTCGTCGTATCGTCGCCATGCGCGCTGGTGTTATCCATCCCATCAGCAATTCTGGTCGCCATTGCCGCAGGCGCGCGCCGCGGAATTTTGTTTCGCGGCGGTGTTGCCGTCGAAAATCTCGCCGGCGCGACACAGTTTGCCTTCGATAAAACGGGAACATTGACGAAAGGCGCGCTCGTTGTCGCCAGGATCGCGTCGTTCGATTCACAAAGCGAAGAGAAGGTTCTTCGGCTCGCGGCATCAGTAGCGCAGTTCTCCACGCATCCGCTAGCCCGTGCGATTGTCGCCGAAGCGGACAAACAACAGTTGTCGCGCATTTCAGCGAAGGACTTTCTGAATGTTCCGGGCCTTGGCATGGAAGCGATCGATCGACGGAAGCCGAATTTTCGTCGGGAGCAGACGATTGATGCGCGACCGCGGTCTCAGCTTGCCGGCAGTTGAATTGACAAATGATGCGGAAGTTTGGATCGGCAACGATCAGCCACTTGGAGTGATCTATCTGCGTGATGAGATTCGGCCGGCCACGAAACGCGTCATCGATTTCCTCAAGCGCTCCGGTCTATCGGTCGCACTGCTTACGGGCGACCGACCCGGGCCGGCTGCGATGGTGGCAGAGCAAGTGGGTATTAGCGATGTGCGCGCCGAGTTGAGCCCGCAAGCGAAGCTGAAATGCATTCACGATTGGCGCGCGTCAGGAAAGAAGGTCGCGATGGTGGGCGATGGAATCAACGACGCGCCCAGCCTGACCGCGGCGGATGTGTCGATCGGCATGGGCACGCGCGGATCGGATGCCGCACTGGAACAGGCCGACGTAGTTTTGATGCACGACAAAATCGAGAATGTCGAAGAGGCGTTCGTGCTGAGCCGGCGCGCACGCTCGATCATTCGCCAGAACATTGTCATTTCTCTCGGCGTAATCCTTTTCCTGATCATTTCCGCGCTGGCAGAAAAAATTAATCTCACCGCCGGCGTGATCGGCCACGAAGGCAGCACAGTCGTCGTAATCCTCAACGGCTTGCGCCTGCTTCGGCCGCATCGGAATTAGCCTGCCGTTTTCATTACCTCAGAACTTCAATTTCCAACCTGCGCTTTACAGCGAAGTCATAAAACTGCGAAACTGATCTTTCGGCAAGTATGCAACAATACTCGCTGCAACCGGAGAAATCGTGGGAAGTACGACACGCGACGCAAATTGACTCCTCTCGCTCTCGGGAATATTCCGCCTCGGTTACGACGTGCCAGGATTTCTTCGCAGCGCCCGGTACAGTGTGGAACGCATTGATGTTTTATGAGGAGATTGCAGAAGACCGGCCATTTCTTTTGCGCCGTTTCCTTCCCACTCCGATCGCGAGTCAGGGTTGCAAATCCATAATTGGCGGAGAGGTAAAATGTCAATATGTGGGCGGACACTTGGTCAAACGGGTGACTCACATAATTCGAGAGCACAGTTATGGCTTCGAGATTGTCCAACAAAATCTTGCCTTGCGCGGGATCAGGTTGCTCGGCGGCGATTACACGTTGCGCGTACAGTCAGAGGATTGCACCCGAGTCGCGCTGGCAACTCACTACGCGAGTCTGAATTGTCCTCGCTGGGTGTTCGGCCGTCTTGAAGCCGCCGTCTGTCACTCGTTTCACCGTTACATTTTGTCCGCGATGCGCAGCAACCTCTGACGCGCTGAGAATTTTATAGAGAAACAAATGATCAACGGCGCTTCTTCCCCCGTTATGGCTAATCCATATCGCAGTGGCGGCCGTATGGTTTTATGAAGGCTTATGGTGCAAGCTCCTGAACCGTCAGCCGCGTCAAGTACGTGTCGTTGAAGCGATGCCGCTTTATGGAGCGCGTATTGCGTCGAAGCTGCTTCGGTTGTTGGGAGCCGTTGAGACGGCGATCGGGATTTGGGTCTTGACCGGAGTCGCTCCGATTCTTTGCGCGGTGGCGCAGACGGCGCTGCTTGTAACGCTAAACGTTTGCGGACTGCTATGGGCCCGCCGGCTAATTGAGGATCCGGGTGGAATGGTGGTTAAGAATTTCGCTTTCCTCGTGCTCGTTTGGGTTTCTGCGAGTTTTCCGGAATGGAGATGAGTTCAACGGTTCCCACGACGGCCTGGCAAAGTGGCGGTTTCCGCGCAGCGCGCGCTGGATCACGCAAGCTGCTGTTCGGTTGCATGTACGAGGACGCTGAAATTGAGCTTCGTGCGTTCCAGCCTGACGGACGTATCTTCTGCATTGCCTCTGCTGGCTGCACCGCCATGAAACTCGCGGCCCGTCATACGGTGGTGGCGGTTGACATTAATCCCGTTCAGGTTGCCTACGTGCAGGAGCGTCTCGGCGGCGCCGCCATTCAGCGTGGCAGCGCGGAACGCATTCTCGGTATTTGCGCGCACCCTCGGGCCTCTCGCAGGATGGCACAGACGAAGGGTACGAACATTCCTCGATCTCGACGATCCGGAACAACAAATCCTTTATTGGCGACGCCATCTGGATACGTGGCGATTTCGTGCTGCCTTTTCTTTTCTGTTCTCGCGCGTCGTTCTTCGCTCGGTTTACTCCGCTGCGTGTCTTAATGTTCTGTCGCCGAATTTCGGAACTATATTGCGCGCTCGAATGGAGCGGTGCTTCGCGCTGCACCCCAACCGCAGGAATCCGTATGCATATGCCCTGCTTCTCGGAGATATGCCCGCTGCGCGGGACGCTGCTGAAGCCCAGCAAATTCAACTTCGATGCGCCGACGCGGCCGATTTTCTCGAACGCCAGCCCGGTGCGAGCTTCACTGGATTTTCTCTTTCAAACATTCTCGATGGAGCAAATCCGGCGTACGCGCAGCGATTACTCGCTGCGGTGAAACATGCTGCTACACCCGGGGCGACAGTAGTGCTGCGTAGTTTCCGCGAACCTCAATCCGTGACGGAAACCAACCATGCCGCGGAGGACCGAGCCATGCTCTGGGGAGTTGTTGACGTTCGTCAAGCGTCTGCGTTGTGACATCGCCCGCCGTGCGCGTTTGTAGTGAACCTGAACAGCCGATCCGCGCAGGCGACGCTTACAAGGCGATCTCCGCCAGCCATTCATCCGCCTCGCGATCGAAATGCAGGCTGAAACCGACTTGTTCGCTCACGGTTTTCATCGTGGTGTTCTCTGGAGCAATATGGCCGGTAATGCGCCGCAAACGTTCTTTGCGTCCGACTTGCACCAGCAATTTCAAAAGCTCCGAACCAAAACCTTTCCCTTGCCACGGGTCGCTGATCAGGACGGCAAACTCCGCTTCGTTTGTTCCGTGCTCTTTAATCAAACGTCCCACGCCGAGAATCTGGTGAGTGCCGTCGCGATTCTTTAGATCGGCAACAAGCGCGATCTCGCGATCGTAATCGATGAAACAAACCCGGCGCAGGCGTTCGTGCATGATCCGCCTTTCAAGGCTCACAAGTCCAAAATAGCGTAGATGCACACTGCGATCGGAAAGCGTCTTGTGAAATTTGACCATGAGCGGCTCGTCCTCCGGCCGGATCGGACGAATGGTCACTTCAACGCCGCCGATTTTTCGCGTGGTCACGTAATCGGTCGGGTATGGCCTGATTTTCGATTTTGGCAGATCCGCCTCGACTGTTTGTGGATCGTGCAAGACCACGCGCGCATCGAGCGCGACGATTTGTTTAGGCGAAACGAGCAGCGGATTGATGTCGATTTCCTTAATCCAGCGCTGTTCGATGACCAACTGGCTGAAGCGCACCAGCAAGTCTTCCAGCGCGGCCAGATCGATTGGGCGCGCGTCCGCGAAAACCTTTTTTGAGCGCGCTGTAGATTTGTGTTCGCTCCATTAGCCGTCGCGCCAGGGTGCGATTCAGCGGCGGAAGGCCCAGCGCGCGATCCTTGAAAACCTCAACAAAATATCCGCCCGTGCCGAATAGAAGCACCGGCCCGAATTGGGGATCGATGCTGCTGCCGAGAATAAGCTCGTAACCATCTTGCGCGATCATCGGCTGCACGGTTACGCCGAGAAATTTGTTGTAGCCGCGATCGTTGATCGCGGCACCGGGGTCAACGACCCCGGCTACAGCAGCTTCGATCTCGCGATACGCGCGACGAACAGCCGCTGCGCCGCGCAAATTTAGTTTCACGCCGCCTACGTCGCTTTTGTGCGTGATGGTTTCAGAATAAATCTTGAGCACAACTGCGCCGCCGATCTTTTTCGCAAGCTCGACAGCTTCCTCTTCGGTCTTCGCGATTTTCGTTTCGACGGTCGGAATTCCGTAGGCCGTCAGGAGTTGCTTGGATTCTATTTCGGTTAGTAGCGTGCGCTGCGCTTTCCTTGCCCGATTGATGATCTGTTCGGCGTGTGATCTGTCGATCTCGGCGGTCGCCGTCAGCTCCGGTGTTTCGTACAGCGCATCGAGATTGTGGGAGTAGCGCCACATCGCGCAGAACGCCCGCGCGGCCGCGTCTGGATATGCAAACGTTGGAATGCCTGCGCGATCAAGGATCTCCGCGCCTGGACGCACACCGACACCGCCGAGCCAACTCGCCAGAACTGGCTTGACTTTCAGCTTTGCAAACGCGCGCAATCGCTCGGCGGTTTGCGTCGGTTCGGTTACCGCTTGCGGAGAAAGAATGACGAGCAGTCCGTCGTTGTTCTCATCGCGCGCGACGATCTCAACGGCCTGCGCGTACGTCTCGGGGCCGGCGTCGCCAAGAAGATCTACGGGATTGCCTCGGCTCCAGTGCGGCGGCAAAAGCTTGTTTAACTCGTCGAAAGTTTTGCCTGACAACTCTGCCAATTTTCCGCCGCATTCGATCAATGCGTCAGTTGCCAGCACGCCCGGGCCGCCGCCGTTGGTCACAATTGCCAGACGCGGTCCCGCTGGGCCGTGGTTGTTTGCCTAACAACTCGGCGAGACCAAACAATTCTTCGATTGTGTCCACGCGCAAAACGCCGACTCTGCGAAATGCGGCGTCGAGTACATCGTCGCTGCCGGTAAGCGCACCAGTGTGCGACGCGGCTGCTTTCGCGGCGGCTCCGGTGCGGCCGACCTTGATCACAATGATTGGTTTCGTGAGCGCGACTTCCCGCGCAGCGGACAGAAACGAGCGCGCGTCGCCCACCGATTCCATGTAAAGCAAAATGCTGCGCGTGTGCGGATCGTCGCCGAGATGATCAATCAAATCGCCCCAGTTCACATCGGCCATGGACCCGATGGAAATGAACGCGCTGAACCCGAGTTGTGTTGATCGGCTCCAATCCAGAATCGCCCTGCAGAGCGCGCCGCTTTGACTGATAAACCCGATGTTGCCCGGCAGCGCGAGCGGCTTCGCGAACGTCGCGTTCAAACCGATGTGCGGCAGCATCACGCCGACGCAATTCGGCCCGATGATTCGCATCGTTGCCGCGCGCGTTCGAGAATCTGCTTTTCGAGTTCAGCACCAGCCGGTCCGCACTCCTTGAATCCGGCCGAGATTATCACCGCACCTTTCACTCCGGCAGCCGCACATTCGGCGACGATTCCGCGGAACTGTCGCCGCAGCGGTCGCGATCACAGCGAGATCGACGTCCTCTGGCACATCCCGAATTGTCGGAAATGTTTTCTGTCCGAGAAGCGTCGCGTGACTTGGATTCACTGGAAAGACGCCGTCCACGTAAACGACTGCAAATTTTCCAGTAATGCGCGTCCCACGCTGCCCGGCTTTTCGCTCGCACCGATCAGCGCGACCGACTTCGGCGCAAACATCGCATTAATAATCGGACGACGCTGCGATACGACGGTTTCGGCAGAAGTCTTAACTCTCACGTTGCTTGCTTTCATCATTCTTATCGGCGGATGATCTTGGTCGATCTCGACCATCGATACCGGAGTCAGCGCCAGGAAAAAGATCACCAACCAATCGAAGCCGAAGTGCGGCGTGGTCTTGAAGAAAATCGCGCGCGTTAACGGAAACCAGAGGAGCAAGAGTTGCAGCGTCCCGGAAACCAGAATAGCCGCGAACAGATACGGGTTCGTGAAAACGCCAAGCTGGGGAAGCGTGAAACGCTGGCTGCGGCAAGCGAACGAGAAGAAGAGCTGCGCAAAAATCGTGATGTAGAAAGCACGCGCCGCGCATAGGCTGCACCTTCTTTCGCGTAAGCGTAAGCGAATCCTGCGATCATGACGGTCGCCATGATGAAACCGTGCACGAGGATTTGTGTGCCGCGTTCGCGGGTAAAGAACGACTCCGTTCGGCGGCCGTGGTCGGCGCGTCATGACATCAGGTGCCGGTTTTTCCATGGCGAGCGCGAGCGCGGGAATGCCGTCCGTGATCAGGTTGATCCAGAGCAACTGGATCGGAATCAGTGGAACCGGCCATCCGATACGAGCGCGGCAAAGAGAACGAGCGCGACTTCGCTGGTGTTACGAGGAGAGCAGATAATGGACGAACTCCTGGATGTTGTCGTAGATGCCGCGGCCTTCTTCGACCGCGTTCACGATCGAAGCGAAGTTGTCGTCGGTCAGCACCATGTCGGACACTTCCTTCGTCACATCGGTGCCGGTAATTCCCATTGCGATGCCAATGTCGGCCATCTTTACCGCGGGCGCGTCGTTCACGCCGTCGCCCGTCATCGCCACGACCTGTCCGCTCGCTTTGAGCGCCTGACGACGCGCAGCTTGTGCTCCGGCGAGACGCGCGCGTAGACCGGCAGGTTGTCGACCTCGGCCGATAATTCCTCATCCGAAAGCACGTCCAGTTGCGCGCCGGAAATGACCTTGTCTTTCGCCGGTCGCGATCCCAACCTGACGCGCCACAGCGAGCGCCGTCGCGGGATGATCGCCGGTGATCATCACCGGACGAATGCCGGCCGACTTGCATTTTGCCACCGCGATGCGCGCTTCTTCGCGCGGCGGATCAATCATTCCAGCGAGTCCGGCGAAAATCAGATCGCGCTCAGCGATATTTTTTGGAATGCTTATCCACATCCCGCCAGGCCAGTCCAAGAACGCGCAACGCGCGGTCGGCCATCTCGCGACTTTCTTGCCGCAATTCCTCGCGACGCGCGGGCGAAAGCGGCACAACTTCGCCGTCCGCTGCTCGAAGGCGCAGCGCTCGAGACAGAAGCTCGGGCGCGCCTTTCGTGTAGAGCGCGGGCCGTTGTCCGGAACGCTGCACCACGACCGACATCAACTTGCGTTCGGAATCGAACGGAATTTCGTGGACGACAGCGTGATCCGAATCACGCCGAGCCCGGCTTTCCGCGCGACAACAAGGAGCGCGCCTTCGGTCGGATCGCCGACGATTTGCCAGCGCTCGTCACTCTCGTTAGGCGGCTCGAGCTCGCGAATTGTTGCACCAGAGCCCGATCTTCAGCAGCAAGGGCGAGTCCGTCTTCGATCCGCGGTTGTCGCAGCGTCCCGGAATCCGCGCGCGATAAATTCACCTTCCGGAGCGTAACCGCTTCCAGTAACTCGATAATGCTGGGTGGCCGGCGACGATTTCCGTCACCGTCATTTCATTGCGCGTCAGCGTTCCCGTTTTGTCCGAACAGATTACCGTCACCGAACCGAGCGTTTCCACACTGGCCAGTCGACGAATGAGGGCGTTGCGCCTCACCATGCGCTGCAAACCAAGCGCGAGCGCAATCGTCACCACCGCCGGCAAGCCCTCGGGCACCGCCGCCACCGCCAGGCTCACGGCCATGAGAAACGTGTGCGCGAGAGCTTTCGCCACGAAACAATTGCAGAACGAAAATGATCGCCACGAGTGCGAGGCAGGCGACGATGAGCACGCGGCCGAGTTCCTCCAGACGTTTCTGCAGCGGTGTCGGCTCGCGTTCTTCGGTCTGCAAAAAGCCGGCGATGCGCCCGAGTTCGCTCTCCATTCCGGTTGCCGCCACCACGCCACGTGCTTTGCCGGCGACAATGTTGGTCCCCATGAACACCATGTTGGCGCGTTCGCCGATCGTTGACTCGTTAGGCAAAATTGTGTCCGCGTCTTTTTCAACCGGCGTCGATTCACCGGTCAACGCCGCTTCCTGCGTTTTCAGGTCCGAAAGTCCTGATCAGCCGTAGCGTCGGCCGGCACGCGATCGCCGGCTTCCAGTTCAACGATGTCGCCGCGGAACCAATGTCTGACGCGGCGATGTCGCGCAATGACCCATCGCGCAATCACTTTGGCCGCTGGACGAAGAAAGTTTCCGCAGTGAAGAGAGCGCTTTTTCCGCCTTCCGTTCCTGAAAAAATCCGAGCAACGCGTTCAAAAACACGATGGCGAAAATCGCTATCGCTTCCAGCCAATCGCCGAGAATTCCAGAGAGAATCGTTGCGGCAATCAGAATCCAAATGACGAGCTGATTGAACTGGTTCAGCAGCTTTAACCACCAGCGTTCAGGAGGCGCTTCGGCAAGCTCGTTTGGGCCGTATTGTCTGGCGCGGAGTTCGACTTCGCTGGCCGGAAGACCATTCGCAACATCTGTTCTCAGAACCCGGACGACCTCGTCGACGCTCGCATGATGCCAGCGAGGAACGACGACCGCTTGCATGGCCCGAGATCCTTCGCGCACCCTCAGCGCTGTGCCTTGCTCTTATGTTTCGAATCGAAGAACGCCTGGGCGGCTTTTGTTCTCGATCGGGCGAACGCTTGCCCGGACGCAAGAGAACGACCGGGCAGGGTGCTAGCTCGCGCTACCCGATGAGCGACGCTGCCAATCAAGTACCGGTCCAACCCGGTGAGGCCGCGTGTCGAGAGCATGATGGAATCGCACTTTGATTCTCTGCGCCGCCGCAACAATTTGTTCTGCCGGCTGACCGACACGGACTTCCAGGTCCGCAGCCACCTTGTCGTCGACATTTTCATCGGCAAAAGCGCGCAATCGATCCGCCGCCTGCCGTTGCAATGAGCGATCCAAATCGCGCAATTCGTTGCGTCCGATTCCCAACCATCCATAATCAGCCGGAACAACGTGGACGATGATCAACGAGCCGCCGGATTCTGCGGCTCGTTTTGCCGCATGCCGCAATGCGCGCGCCGATGAATCCGAAAAATCCACGGGCACCAATATGCGCCGAGGATTAACGCGAACGCGACGACTTTGGCTGGATGATTTCGCTCTCATTTTCTTGTTTTCGCACAGCAGTTTCAGCCGGAGGAACGACGGCTACTGACATCTTTGCATGGTGCAAAACAGCTCGCGAGACTGACCCTAGCAGTACCCGCCCCAAACCTCGTCGCTGGTGAGTTCCGACGACGATCAGATCGACTTTTTGTCGGCTGGCCATTTCGAACAAGTAACCTTCCGGAGTTCCCCAGCCGGGCTCAACGATGGCGGTTACTTTTTGTTTCGGCAGAAATCTTGCGATTCGTTCTTTCAGGTCGCGCTCAAGATTCCTTTGAATCTCCTTCGGGTTAGCCGCCGAGCGGCAACGGCCCTTCGTATCCCAGCCGGCGCGCTTCATCCGGGGGCCAGTTGGTGTAGAGAACAGTGGTCTGAAATTTGCCGATCTCCCTCAGCTGATTCACCCAGTTCAAAGCCGCATCGCTGGCGGCGGAAAAATCGTATCCGACGAGGACTTTCAACTCGTGCTCGCCGCGAATCCATGAACGCGAGTCGTGAGCCCGGACGCACAACTAACGTTGGAACCGGCGAAACCTCAGCCGTGCGCTCCGCAACGCTGCCGACTAGCAATCTTCGTGGTAGACCGTGGCCAACCGCTCCGACAATGACGAGCCGCGCTTTCGATTGAATCGTAGCTTTCACGAGTTCATCAAACGCGGAACCGGCAAGAAATTTTTCTTCGACCCTTGTTCCCAAACTGCGTAGACGCTGTGTTTCACTATCTAACTCACGGCGTCTTTGCAAAAGATCAGACGCGAGCAATTGCTGCAATTCGTCCACATGAACGAGAACGAGCTTGATGCCGAGCTGTCTTGCCAGCGCCGCGGCAATGTCAGCCGCTTCTGTCGCCGTCACGGAAAAATCCGTTCCGCATATGATCGGCGTTTTGTCTATCTTTTTCACGGCTTACCGTTCTTCTTATGTTCAAGGATTCTTAACCGGCAGCAAAATATCGTCCGATTTGTTCATGGCCTCGTCACTTCTGTGCTATCAGCAAAACAGATTGTAGCGATTTGTGGCAATCTCAAAGCTCGTCGTCGTTTGGAAAACAAAGCATACTTGCCATCGAACCCAAATATTTTTGGGTGACGTTGCACTCGGCAACGAGCGATGTTTGCTTCTTCCGTCTGTCGTTTCAATGAACCGTCAGATGTTTATGAACGGATGTTCGCGATTGGCCACTTCGTGCGCGGTGGTGGCCATATTGGGTCTCTACACTACCATCGTCTCGCTCGGAGTTTCGGGATAAACAGCGATCACCTCCGCAATCATTTTTGTGACGTCGGATTTCGCTCATCGAAAATTTCAGCGACGATTTCCGAATCACTCATCTCCGCCGAACGACCCAAGCTCAGCGACTCGGCCCGCGGGACGCGTGGATTGCAACCAGAGCGCGATGGCCAGGTTCGCTGAGGGAATGTGGTAGGCGTTTCGTTCATTGCGGAAAAGTGTTTCAAAAAGTCGTGCCAAACAGTGCACCAACCCCGGCGGTCAGTGCCATCGCCAGTGCTCCCCAAAAAGTCACACGCGCGACGGACTTCCAGATGGGCGAACCTCCCGCGCGGGCTGCCAGGGAACCCAACAGCGCAAGAAAGAATAACGAACTGCTCGAAACCGTCCAGACCAGTGCGGTAGCGGGCACGAACAGTACAAGCAGGAGTGGCATGGCTGCACCCACTGCGAAAGTGCCGGCTGAGGCCAATGCCGCCTGAACAGGTCGTGCGCTGAGTGTGTGGGAGATGCCCAATTCGTCACGGGCATGAGCGCCCAGTGCATCCTTGGCTGTCAATTGGGTGGCGACTTTATCGGCCAGTTCGGCGTCTAGTCCCCGCGCCACATAGATGGCGGCCAGTTCCGCGTGTTCGTAATCGCTGTCCGTGGCCAACTCCTCTCGCTCCCGCTCCAAGTCGGCGCGCTCTGTATCGGACTGGGAACTGACGGAAACATACTCGCCTGCGGCCATCGACATTGCCCCCGCCACCAAGCCGGCGATGCCAGCGACCAGAATGCTACTGCGGTTGGCGTTGGCTGCGGCCACGCCTACAATCAAACTGGCGGTGGAAACGATTCCGTCGTTGGCACCGAGGACGGCGGCGCGGAGCCATCCAATGCGGTGTGTTCGGTGCTTTTCAGGATGTCTCATCATAAATCGCACACGCAGAAACGCCTAACACCCTATTAGCGAGCAAGACCGACTTGGTCTCAGATTTTGAGAGCAAGCGTGATGTGACAAGTCGAACTGCGCGCATATTAGTCATTCACTTAAACGATAATGTTCACTCGAATGGAAATACAAAAATCCTCCGCTGATTCGTCCCCCCTTCAAGAGCCTCTTCACAATCTTGTTTTGGATTCACTGGGGCGAAATAACCTGTTCGACTGAGCCGTGCTTATCGCGATTTCTAGCAAATAACTGCTGCTCTCGGTTGTGAGCGCCTCCACAAACCAAAAAACGTGCAGTCTTTGGCAAGAAACGCATAGCTCCAGCGTGGCCAAGCGTCAGAGTACCTCAGAAAACGAAAGGAGCAGATATGAAGCTACGCGTAGTAAAAATAATGGTTGCGGCAGTGTTCGCACTCGTTTGTATCCCTGCCATGGGCGGCGGATGGGGGGCGATCCCGAGGTTTGACTTTGATAACATCGGCCACATCGCCCAGAAGCAGGTGGAAGCGCAAAGGCTCGAGGATGCGAAGGCGTGCCCGCGCTGCCGAGTGGTCGAATTAAAGGCCAGCGATAGTGAACAGCACATCGCCTTAGTTGTGGCGCAGACGAAACATGGCTGTCCGAAATGTGCGGGCGTCGTCACGACGAACGATAGCAGCGGAACCAGTCACCGCTTTGCCCGGATGTGCGCGAAGTGCGTTGAAAAGAGCTGTCGCAGGGTTGCTCTAAATTAATCAGGCGAGGTGCCGGAGCGATTTATTAGATTTGCCGAGAAAACCGCCGGGCGGCTGATCGGCAATAGAGGGCATCAGCTTCCGTCACAGCCCGGACATGGTGTTCGCTAAACGGATCACGACGGGCAGACGACGACGTTGGAGGCGGTGATTGAATTGCATAACAAGGGAGGGATTCCAAATTCGAATCTTGATTCGCTTATCAAGCCGCTCAGCTTAACTGACACGGAAAAGCAAGACTTGCTCGCTTTTCCTGAAAGCGCTGACTGGGCCTGAGCCTGTCGTCACTGCTCCCAAACTGCCGTAACATCGAATCAGTTGTTACGGAGTTAGTCGTCGTCACTCTCGTCTTCTTTCTTACCGGTGGCAGAACCGGACCACGCTCGCAGCAGTGATTGATCGTTGGCGGACAATCGGGCCTCGGGGTGGAGTGCCACGTAGTACCACGTGGGCATCTTGCCTTCTGCGACTGCCTCCCAACTTTCCTTTAGGGCCTCAGCTTGTTTCTCCGGGCTGAGCTGGTTCCAAGTAGAAAAATTCAACACTGCCCGTCCCTCGTTCACGTCATGGGCAATGACCCACGACAGCGGCGCTACGCGCGAATACCATGGCCACACGGTCTCGTTGGAATGACAGTCGTAGCATGCGCGACGCAAGACTGAAACCACTTCCGCCGAACCGCCAACGTCGCCTTGCACCGGCGGATTCGTGCGGCTCACCGGCACGAGCTGAATAGCAATGAACGCCACGCAGAATGCGAGGGCAGCCCATTTCACGACACGTCCAAACTGTTTCATGATCTGAAATCTCATTTCGCTTTATTCGGTGTTGGGGCGCGTCTAACTGCTCAACCCGAGTGATCTCACTGTTAGTGGATCGATCGCTCCTGTGACTGGGAGCCCGTTGTCGCGCTGGTAATTAGCGATCGCTGCTTCAGTTGCCGATCCCAATACTCCGTCAACTGCGTAGTCGTAATATCCCAGTTGCTGCAACGCTGCCTGAACATTGGCAATTACCTCGTCTGGTTGCAGGCCGCCATAACCATAGATCGGGCCGTTATAATCGTAATCCGAATAATATGGGTCATAGCCCCAGGCCGGATACCACCAGCCGTCATACCAGCCCCAAAAACCTCCCCCAACAAAAACGATAGCGTCGCAATGGTGACGCCACCAGTCATGGTCATGGTGCTTGCGATCTTGCCGGTGTTCATGGTGATGACGTTTTGCGTCGGCGTATCCAGGCGCTCTGCCTTGCCAGTTACGCAACCTTTGTTTTGTTTGCGGGTCGAGTCGCTGCCTGTTGGCGGCATTTTGTCGCGACCAAGCCCTGTCGGGCCGAGTTGCACCCTTTGCAGTTGTGCCAGCGTGTTGCTGAACGCCGGGTTTGCGCGCAAAGCTAGTAGCGGATTGATCTCGTGGGACGTAGTAGCTACCAGAATACTTTGGCGACCGAGCAAACTGCCTGGTAGCGGTTCTATTTTGTGATCTCGTCTTGGAACCGTAAGCCTGCCCTCCAGTGGAGCTTCGCGGTGCATAGTATCTTTGCCCGTAACCGCGATAGTTGCCGTAGCGCCCCGTCGAGATCCCGGATGGGTAGTTGCGCGCGCCATAATTGGCACCACCATGACTGATCCCGGCTCCACTGTAGCCACGACTAACTCCGCTCGCATGGCTACCGCCGCCGAAACTCGCGTGTCCTCCGCCGCCTCCGTGACCACCGCCACGCCCATACGCCGGAGCTCCAACGAAGGAGAGCAACACGACCGAGAAACCAACAATTGTTAAAATAAATTTCCTTTTCATTTTCATCCCGCCTTTCTGATTTCATGATGTCCTCGCAAGCGCCGCCGCGCTCTCCCGTCTTTGCGTTTTTCCATGCAAATCTTGTTCTGCCGCCTCGGAAACGGCTCTCGATCAGCTAGCAGCGCCGTGGTTGTTAACGACGTGCCTGTCCGTTTGGTTGCCGCGTTCGAAGTTGCGGTTGATCGAAATGCTCGGTCCGATCAGGGCGTGATTGCCACCTTTAGACAACCGTCACGGCGCGATCCGAAGACGTCGTATGCTTCGACGATTTGATCGAGCTTGAATCTATGCGTGAGCAGCGGCAGCGGATCGAAGCGCTTCGATTGCACCATCGACATCAGCCGGCGCATCCGTTCCTTTCCGCCGGGGCAAAGTGTGGTCACGATTTTGTAATCGCCAAGGCCAGCTGCGAACGCGTCGTACGGAACCTGAAGTTTTCCCGAGTAAACACCGAGGCTGCTCAACGTGCCGCCGGGGCGGAGACAACGCAAAGCGTTCTCGAACGTTACCTGGAGGCCCAGCGCTTCGATTGCCACATCCGCGCCGCCACCGGTGAGTTTCTTGATTTCAGCGACGACATCGCACTGCTTCGGATCGAGCACGACGTGCGCGCCCATTCGTTTCGACATTTCCATTCGAACGGGATCGCCTTCCACGCCGATGATGAACGAAGCGCCCATCAATTTCGCTCCCGCGGTGGCGCACAAGCCGATGGGTCCCTGCGCAAAAACCGCAACTGTATCGCCGATGCGAATATTCGCCGATTCCGCGCCGCTGAATCCAGTCGAAGCAATGTCCGCGAGCAAACCACTTGTTCGTCGGTGAGTTCGTCTGGAATTTTGGCCAGGTTCGCTTGGGCATTCGGGACAAGCAGATATTCGGCTTGCGCGCCGTTGATGGTGTTGCCGAATCGCCAGCCGCCGATCGCTTCTACACCTTCGCCATGACCGCATTGCGCCCATTGCGCGGATAAACAAGCGCGACATTGACCGCAGGGCGTGATCGCGCCCACCAAAACGCGATCACCGATTTTGTATCCGCACAATCCTTCGCCGAGTTCTTCGATCACCCCGACCGGCTCGTGTCCGATCACCAGCCCGGGCTTCACCGGGTATTCGCCGCGCAAGATGTGCAGGTCCGTCCCGCAGATGGTGGTTAGCGTGATTCGGATTACCGCTTCTCCGACGCCGGCGCTCGGTCGCGGCACTTCTTCAATGCCGATCTTATTTGGTCCGTGAAAAACGTTGGCTTTCATTGTTTGCATCGTCTTGTCCTTCTTGTTAGGCAAAGACCTGTTCCGGCCTTGCTTTGCTCAATTCCTGAATCGCGTTCGCCAGTTGCGTCGCCACGGCCTGCTTCGAAAAACAGGCCGTGGCGCCATTTGCGTACGCCAGCGCTTCAACGTGCTCTTCATCATCACGAGTGATTACAACTACAGGCATATCCTCGCGCAACGCGCTGATCACACTAAGCAGCGTCATCCCATGCGGGCCATGTTCGAAATCGATTATGGCGAGATCGAGATCGTGCACGCCGCAGATAATTTCCAATGCATCGCCGGCATCGCGTGTGAGATGGCTTATACCGCCGATCCCCGATAGCGCGTCGGCCACCAAATCTTCCAATTCATTGTCGTTGGTAAGCAGGAGCATGATGGGCGTCTTCATGCTCCAAGTCTTGTCGACAAGAGAATTCGTGCTTGGCAGCAATTGCGAATTACTGCGCATTTTTTGCTCGCCTCCTTATTTCGGTTTCGGTGAAGATTTCAAAGGTTGTTTGCGTAGCCGGCGCGCGGCTTTGGTTACCGGCTCTTTGCGTACGTGGGGTAACGACGGCACAACAAGCACCGGGCATCCGGCAGATCGCACCGTGCCTTCAGCGACACTGCCAACCAACGCACGGCGAAATCCAGTCCGACCATGCGTCGAGATGATGATCAAGTCGGCCCGCTCCTTTGCAACGGCTTCATGGATCGCGGTCGGGCAGTACCCAACAACGGCAGATGTACGGACCGGAACACCATCGAAATCGACGCGCTTCAGGAAAGCTCGCATCTGTTTACCACATCTCCGGTGCGCTGCTTCAGTGTAACTGGGCGAATCGTAATTCCCGCAGGCTGTCGTCATCATCACCGGGCCGAGATCAGTCACGTGAAGCACGATAATGCGCGCGCCAATCTCTTGTGCGAACCGGACCGCGAATTTTACACCCGCGAGGGAACAATCCGAGAAGTCTACCGGAACCAGAATCGTGCGAATGAGTCGTTGGCCTGCACGGGTGCGCGAAGTTGATGAGGTTTTATCCAGGAGCTTCACGGATGTCGATGCGTCAGGTGACCGGCTGCGTTAACCAGGCTTTGAATGAGCGCAGCGATTGCAATCAGCAAAGCCGCGAGAAAGAACACTGGATGAACCGCTATGCCAAGACCAATTCCGAAAGCAATCAGTAAAGTCGCAGTCGTTGGTTCTACAATTGTGAGCAGCACTTTTTTCATAACGCCTCCTTTTCTCGATTTAACATAGAGTTGGCGTAGTCCGCGGCGATAACCGTCGCTTGGCTTTAACTGCGCAAAAATTGCGGCCGGTGCACCGTGATGATCACAAGTTCGCCGATTTTTCGATAGAACAGCGCCTTGGTCGCTTCCGCCGCTGCGACATACCCTAAAATGATCACGGCGATAATTGGATAGAAGTGCCCCGGCATCGCTTGAAAACCAAGCACAGTTGCGAACGGAAGATATGGTATGAGCGCGGCAACGATCACCACGGCCAGAGTAGCGATCACGAGCAATTTGCTCGGGCGGCTTTTGAAAAATGGACGTCGCGTGCGAACGACCAAAACAATTAAAGCAGCCGAGGCGATCGATTCGATGAACCAGCCGGCCCGGAATTGTTCGACGCTGGCATTCAGCCAGATCAAAACGCCAAACGTCAGGTAATCGAAAACGCAACTGACCAGGCCAAACACGATCATGAACCGACGGATGAAACGAATGTCCCAGCGTCGCGGGCGCTCGACGAGCTCGGGATCGACGTCATCGCTGGCGATCGTCATCTCTGGAAAATCGGTCAGCAAATTGATGAGCAAGATTTGCTTCGGCAACAGCGGCAAAAACGGCAGGAGCAGCGAAGCCCCCGCCATACTGAACATGTTTCCAAAATTCGCGCTGGTGGCGATGAACACATATTTCAGCGTATTCGCAAAAGTGCGCCGCCCTTCGCGTACGCCATCGACCAGCACTTCGAGGTCGTGCTCGAGCAAGACGAAATCTGCGGCCTCACGCGCGACGTCGACAGCGCCCTCGACGGACAAGCTCACGTCCGACGCGTGCAAGGCCGACACGTCATTGATCCCGTCGCCGATATAGCCGACAACATGCCCCGCCTTTTTCAGAGCGAGAACCAGTCGCTCCTTCTGGCCCGGCTCGATCTCAGCGAAAACATCGACATCGCTCGCCTGCCGCATGAGCGCTGCGTTGCTCATCGTTTGAATGTCGCGCCCGGAGAGAACTTGGTCCGCATTGAGGCCGACTTGCTTCGCCAGATACGCCGCGATCAAGACATTGTCGCCAGTAACGATCTTCAACCGAATGCCGAGATCGCCTAGTTCGCGCAAAGTCGATTCGACTCCAACTTTCGGCGGATCAGAAAGGACGACGAGTCCGAGGAAAACCATTTCGGTTTCAGTCTCGCGATCGATTCGTAAACAATCGCCTCCGCACCTGCGGTAAGCCACTGCAATGACCCGGCAGCCCTCGGAACTAAACCTGCGCCATTGCTCGTCGATCTGGTCGCGAGCAGTGTCGATGCTGTCACGTGTTCCGTCGGTCGCATTCGACTTCCGAACAAATCGCCAAAACCTGCCGCAAAGCGCCCTTTGTAACCAGAACACGCGCGTCTTTATTCTCGCAAAGAATGCTTAACCGTTTTCGAGCGAAGTCGTAGGGAAGTTCGTCCAATTTTTTCCAGCCGTCGCAATCAGCAGGCCGGTTGGCTCGAAGCGCTTCGTCGATCGGATTGATGAAACCGGTTTCGTTAGCGGCGTTAAGGTACGCGTAAAGCAACGTTTTTTCGCTGTGATTTCCCCGCGCGTCCACGGCGGCGCGGATGCCGATCTTGCCTTCGGTGATCGTACCGGTCTTATCCGAGCAGAGCACATTCATGCTGCCGAAGTTTTCGATCGCGGCCAGGCGTTTCACGATCACCTTTTCCTGCGCCATGCGGCGCGCGCCATGCGAAAGATTGATGGTGATGATCGCCGGAAGCAGTTGCGGCGTCAGCCCAACGGCCAGCGCGAGCGCGAACAAAAACGAATCCAACACCGGTTTGTGCAGGAAAACGTTGAACCCGAAGATTGCTAGCACGAGCAACAGCGTCACTTCGGCGAGCAAAAAACCGAAGCGGCGCACGCCACGCTCGAATTCCGTTTCGGGGCGGCGCAGTCGCAAACTTTCCGCAATTTTTCCGAACCGTGTTTTCCGGCCGGTGGAAATGATCTCTGCTTTGCCCGAACCGCTGACGACATGCGTTCCAAGAAATACTTCATTCTTTGGCGTGTCCGTTGAATCGGCAGACTGCGCGTCTTTCTCGGCCGGAAATGTTTCGCCAGTGAGAGCGGCTTCGTTCACGAATAACTCGCGGGTTTCAAGAAGCCGCCCGTCACCCGGAATGATTGCGCCTGCGGATAGCAGCACCAAATCTCCGGGCACGACCTCCGCTAACGGAATGCTCGCTTCCTCGCCATCGCGCAGCACGCGCGCTTTCGTCTCTACCAGCGCACGTAATTTCGCCACCGCGTTTGTAGCTCTGTATTCCTGCCAAAATCCGAGCACCGCACTCGCCAGCACGATCGCGAGAATCAACGTCGCATCAGTGCGCTCCTGCAAAAAAAGCGAGAGGATCGCCGCTCCGATTAAAATCAGGATGATCGGGCTCTTGAATTGACCGATGAAAAGCATGAGCCCGTCGGCGTGTCGCCTCACTGCTTATCCGATTTTCCCCAAGCTCGGTGAACCGCCTTCGGGCCTCTGCGCTTGTTAGACCAGTGGTCACAGCGTGAGTGTTATCCGTTCCGATTGCGCACTTCCACGCTGAAAACAGTGCGCACATTCCGCAGACGGAGAACGAACTCGATACGATTTTCATCAAATAGCTATGCTGGATGACGCTTCACTGTTGCCCAGTCCCGGAGCCATTGTGATTGGATCCTTTGACGCGGATGTTCAACAGCATCTGTAAAACTGCGGCGATGCGCCTTCCGTTCAGCAGAAAATTTCATATTACGATGGCCTTCGGTTTGCGGATGCAAAGCACCGCGAGCAGCCTTTTCCACCAACTGGTGTTGTTGGATTTAACAGTGAGCCCGGCGCAGCGAAAGATCGTTCGTCGGTTGCGAAGATTGATCCAGATCGTGCGCTTGTAAGTCTCAAAGAAATGCCAATTACCCCGGTGCCGGCCAACCACGACCCGCGAGACGTCGCGGGTGGGGAAATTGGCTGTCTTACCGTCGAGCGAACCGCCCTCATAAATCATTTTGAGCGTCGTTAAAACCCTGCGCTCCTGAGCACCGTCGAGTTTGACGGGTTTATCTGTGAACCGTGCAGCAATCATCTGTAGTGACATGGAAAACCTCCTTTCGTTGCAGCGTCTCTCACGACTTGCTGGGTCGGAGAGACGCTGTTCACTGTTTCCATACTAGTGGTCACGAAGACTATCATTGTTATCTACCTGGCACCGGGGGACGCGGAGGCCCCGTAGGCGTCAGCAACACAGCGCGTACTGCGCCGGTAGGCATATAGTACGCGGTGGCCGCGATCTGCCCTCTGTCATTAATTCCTGTCGCCGAGAAGAGCAGGTAGTCTTTGTCCTTCCTGTATAGCAGCGTATTCAGGTTAACCATTTGTCCGCTGCCGTCCGAATTTCGGCTCCAGAGAAACGCCACTTGCTGAATGGGCATTTCGCCGACCGCCGGCAGGTAGGTGTACCCGACAACTTGGTCGTAGTTGTTGACACCCAGAGCTACGCTGAAATCGCTACCCCAGCGATTTCCAGGTCCGCCGAGCGATCCAAGATCGATCATCTTGGTGCCGTCGTGGAAGAACGCGTGAACGCGTTCGTCGTTGGTCGCATCGTTGGTGACGGTCGAATAGCCGACGACATGGTTGTAGCTTGTTGATGGCCATGCCATAACTGGATAAGGCCAGCCGAGCGCACCCAGGTCGACCATTTGGTGATAGCGGCGAAACGGCGGAGTTGGCACCTGATAGATGAACGCGTGGGTCGTTAGTATCGGACCCATGCCCTGCGTTTGAGAGGCACCGGTGATGTAGCCAGCGTCATTGATCGCATATGCCTGCGCGTATGCGCCGCCCAACGTGCCGATATCGATCATGCCGGTTTGACCGCTCCACACAAAGGCCCTGCTCTCAGTGCTATCGCGCTGGAGACCCGAATATCCAACGACTTGCCCCATGGCATTAATGCCATTTGCTCGGCTGTACACCTGGCCCGGCAAAACCCCGAGATCCATCGGGATTCCATCTTTCCAAAGCGTAGCGTGGCTTCGGGGTTCCATCGGACCGACAGGGAAGGCGTCTCCCACTATCATGCTCGTCGAATTGATACCGAATGCGCGACTGTCCGCTGCGCCCTCCTCATGGATGAACTTCTGGAGGTAATCATAGTGGAAGGCACACGTCGCATACTCCCCACCATAAGCTGTGCCCACTACGCTCCCAACACTGTTAAGCGCAGCAGGTTGGCTGGCTTCCATTTCTTTGACGACTCCGAGGTCCTCAAGGCTATACACTATTGCCTGCCCTCGTGCCGTTGATACCCCGATAGCGAGGCACGCCATCAGGCCGATTAGAATTACTGGTAATGTTTTCATTTCTGTCTCTCTCTTTCTTTGGTTTAGGTTTGCATTCCCCTTCTTTTCCATGCCTTAACGGACTCGCAGATGCAGTACGCGCTAAGCCGCCATTGCGATTTGCTTTGCAAAATTTGCTTGAGCGGAATCCAGCAATTCCCGCCTAACGCTCACGGTGAGGTTGCCGCGGCTCCCTATCGTGGCTTATCTCTTCTGGTAAGATGCCGAAGGAGGAGTGAAAAAGATGAACATTGAATTCACGCGCAGCTTTCTTCTGTGGTGCACAGTCATCAACTACGGAATTCTGTTGGTGTGGTTTCTGGTCTTTGCGATCGCACATGACTGGATGCGCCGCTTCCACGGCCGATGGTTTCGGCTATCTGATGAGCAGTTCGATGCTCTTCACTACCTTGGGATGTCGATTTATAAGATCGGAATTCTCCTGTTCAATGTGGTGCCATTGGTTGTTCTATGGATCGTCGGCTGAAGATGGTCGCTCTTTATGACGGATGCCTAACATGCAGCTAACCACAGCTGATAGGAGAAGCGCTGCCTCTCTCGATGTACAACTTTCGTCCAACGTGATCGAAACACGTTACGAGCAAGCGGGCGAGTTCGACCAGTACCGACTCTATTCGCATGACCTCGACTTTTCCGCTAACGAGTCGGAGAGTCGTCAGTCAGAAGGACAGTAAATATGGCAGAGTCGATCGCACAACGAGTCGCGGAAACCATCCCGTCCAGGATTCCTCGCGGGATGGATCTGCTCGATACACCATTGCTGAATAAAGGGACCGCCTTCACCGAGGAAGAGCGCACCGTATTTGGGCTGCTCGGCCTTCTGCCGCCGCACGTAGAAACACTGCAAAAGCAACTGGTGCGGGCTTACGAGGCTTACCAGAGAAAGGAAGACGACCTCGAGCGGCACATCTACCTGCGGGCTCTGCAGGACACGAACGAAGTGCTCTTTTACAGGCTTCTTCTCGACCACGTCGAGGAGATGACGCCAATTGTTTACACCCCAACGGTAGCGTTGGCCTGTCAGCAATTCAGTCACATCTATCGCCGGCCGCGCGGCCTCTTTGTTTCTTATCCGCGCCGCGACTCCATTATTACGCTTTTGCGGAATCGCCCGAATCCGAACGTCGATATCATTGTGGTAACCGACGGTGAGCGCATCCTGGGAATAGGTGATCAGGGAGCAGGCGGCCTGGGCATCCCGATCGGTAAGCTTTCCCTTTACACGCTCATAGGTGGGATTCGTCCAGAACGAACCCTACCGATCGTGCTGGACGTAGGAACTAACAATCAGGAACGGCTCGACGATCCTGAGTACCTGGGGTGGCGTCACGAACGAATCATTGGCCAGGACTATTTCGCCTTCATCGATCAGTTCGTGCAGGCGGTAAAACAGGAGTTTCCGAAAACATGCCTGCAGTGGGAAGATTTCGCGAATTCGCATGCCCGGCCTATTCTCCAGTGTTATCGCGACAAATTGCTGACTTTTAACGACGACATTCAGGGAACAGCCGCTGTTGCACTCGGCGCGATTTTGAGCGCGATCAAAGTGACTGGAAAGACTTTTGGGGAACAACAGATCGTCATGTTCGGTGCAGGTTCAGCCGCCATCGGTGTTGCCGATGGATTGCGTGCGGCAATGAAAGAGGAAGGAGTAACCGAACAGGAGGCGCGCAGCCGCTTCTGGCTTCTTAACAGCAAAGGTCTGCTGCATTCAGGCCGAAAAGACCTTAGTCCGGAGCAGAACGTTTATGCTCAGCCGGAGAGTCGCATTTCTGGCTGGCCTCGAACCTCCAATGGACGCATCAGTCTTGCTGACGTCATTGGAAAGATCGATGCCACAATTCTCATCGGACTCTCAACTGTTGCCGGCATTTTTTCGGAAGCGATTATTCGTGAAATGGCTCGCAAGGTCGAGAGGCCTGTCATCTTCCCGCTCTCGAATCCCACTGCAAACTCGGAAGCAACCGCCGAAGATTTGATTCGGTGGACCGATGGTCGAGCGCTGGTAGCGACAGGTTCTCCTTTTGCGCCTGTCGATTATGGCGGGCGCAACATTCCGATCGCGCAATGCAACAATGTTTACATCTTTCCCGCCATAGGACTCGGTGTCGTTGCCTCGGGCGCACGCCGAGTCACGGATCCGATGATGCTTGCAGCAGCTCGAGCCCTCGCGGCAAATTCGCCTGCACTAAAAGATCCCTGTGCGGCCTTGCTACCTCCATTAACCGACTTGCGAAGAGTGGCCGCAGAAATCGCGCTGGCGGTTGCAACCCAGGCACAGAAGGATGGTGTGGCTGCCAAGTTAGGTGAGGATGAACTTCGTCGGCAAGTAACAGCGGCTCAGTGGACGCCCGAGTATCCATCCTATTATGATGAGCGCTGAGTGAAGGGACAAATAACTCGCGACTAACAACCAAAAGAGCACTTTAGCGGTTGTTCAGACCGCTTGCGGTAGCTTCAGTGGCGTTCTATGCGACTTCAGGGCAGCCATTTCATTCAAGCGGTCGAGACGACAGCGGCACAAGCTCTGCGCAGACGCCGTGGACTTTTCGGACTGTTTCTTCTGACAGAGGTCCATTTTCGCTTTCAACGAGTGGACGAATTGTTTGTATCCCATCGAGCAGCTTTACAACTATGGGACGGGCTCTGATGTCACTGCTCATTGCGAGAAGTTGCTTCTCTAAATAAGTAGCCAGACCCGGTTGGCGAATGAGTTCGGCACGCTCGGGAGAATAATTCTGAATTACCAGCGCCGATAGAGCCTCAGTACCGCGCAACCATCCACCGAGACTTATCAGCTGGGATAGCTCTGCACTTTTGAGCTCAATCATTCCGCTTTCTAGATCCGAAACCACACGATCCCACTCTTTCCGCGCCTCATTCCATTCTTCCTTGTCTGCGAGATCGATAATGCTGCGAGCACGGCGCACTGCGCGCTCCTCAATACCAAGTCCTCGAGCTAGCGCCAGCACCCTGTTGCCGATATTTTTCAGCTCATCCGAATCTTCCGCTTCCATTGCGATAAAGCCTTCCGCTGTTACGACACCTAGCAGAGTTGCGATCTGGGCCTGATCACCATGTGATTTCCAGCGAGCTACTTCTGGACGCTTTATGCCGCGCCAGTTCGCGTCCCGGAATTGGTCGAGAGTACGGAATATCTCTTTTGGGCACTGGTACCGCGAGACCGTGCACCTGTTTGGCTTGTGAGGGGAGTGGGCTGTTTTGCTCAGAGGGCGTTTGGGCCAATGCTTGCATGGCAAGAACAACCTGAATCAAGAAACAGAGCTTTAGTGGTGACATTATGAATTCAGAGTCCACTCGGAAATGTTTCTTCAGCGCGCCCGGCAGCGCTTCTGCCTTTTCGTTAGTAACATCGGCTAGAGAATTCCGCATACGATTTTTCAGTGTTAGGCATGACGGCTAGGGACAACCAGCACCGGGCGTTCCGCGTAACGGACGACGTGTTCGGCGACGCTCCCGATGAGCGCGTGCTTCAAGCCGGTGTGGCCGTGAGTGGAAGTGACGATGAGATCAATGTCGGACTGACTGGCTGCGGCACAAATTTCGTCTACCGCGGGCCCGGGGACAATTTCGGTCTCAACCCGCAAACCGCGCAAAAATTTCATCTGCTTCAACGCGTCCATTTCCTGCCGGGCTGTTTCTTCGACGGCTTCGGCCAGGCCGGAGAGACGGATGCCTGCGCGATCAACGAACACATAGTTTGTGTACGGATACATCGCGTGGAAGAGGCGCAGTGTGGCATCAAGTTTCCTTGCCAGAAACGCCGCGTACTCCGTTCCGGCGAGTGAACATTGTGAGAAATCTGTCGGAACCAGGACGCTGCGGACGGCGAAGGGTTCGCGCCTTGCTTTCGATCTCTCTTTCCGCTTTCGCGCGACGAGCACAGGGCACGGTGCGTTGCGCACGACTCGTTCCGCTGTGCTACCGAGCAGAAGATGCTTCAGTCCGCTATGTCCGCGCGTCGAAAGCACGATTAGGTCCGCATCAATCTGGCGAGCCAGTTGCACAATCTCCTGGTAAGGGCGCCCGCCACGGATGTGGCAATTCTGCGGACGAGAAGTTGGTGCGTGTTTGCTATGAATACCAGTCAACTCCTCGTTAAGCCGTTCGATCGCCTCGGCGGACCGAAACAGGAGATGTCCTGCGCCGGGCGCTGACGCTTCATCAGGCGGATACACGTGCACAAGATGAATGGCAGCGTGAAATTGTTTGGCCATTGAAACGGCGTAATCGAGCGCTTCCATCGATGCGGGCGAGAAATCCATTGGGACTAGGATTCTTTCAATTTTGAATTCTAACGCGCTAGCGGGAACTGCTGTGGAAGTATCCGGTGTCATCTTCAATCGGTGAAAACTCTTCGTTGAGGTGCGTTTTAATCTCTTCGCGTGACTGCCTTCCCTCTTGGCACATTCGGCGATTGCCGTTGCCTTGCCATCCTGCTCACCTTGGCGCCGGCTGATTTTGCCAGGTTCGCCGCTCTGACGTGAGGATGAGACGGCACCACTAAAACCGAGCAGGGCGCGTGTCGTACCACCTGCTCGGCGATGCTCCCAATCAGAACATGCGTGAAACCGGTGAACCCGTGCGTTGATGTAATGATCAGATCGACATCGTGATTTTTTGCAAAGGCGCAGATATCAATGACAGGCGATCCATCCGTAAACGCCGTTTCAAATTTGACGGCTCCGAAGTCCAGGGAACGCACGAGATCGCGCATTTTGCGCTCGGCAGCTTTCCTGGCAGCCTTTTGCAAGCCAGGAATGTCGTAGATAGCAGTGCCCTCACACGAATAGACGTAGCCGAGATACGTGGCTGTGCAGCAAAATGATCCTGGCCCCGAATTCATTCGCGAACGCAATCGCGTAGCGAAGGCCTTCCCGTGAGCAACTGGAAAAGTCGACTGGGACAAGAATCGTTTTCATTCCGCCCTGTGAACCGTTCCGCGATTTCGCAGCTTTCCCGCGCGTCACGAGAACCGGACACGATGAATGCTGCACGATTCTCTCCGCTGTGCTGCCGAGGAAAACATGTTTCAACCCTGTGCGCCCGTGCGTTGGCATCACAACGAGGTCGGCAGGGATTGTCTGCGCAAGCCGACAGATTTCATCGAAGGGCGGTGCGCCACTTAGCACATCGCAAGTTGCGGACGAGACGCCGCATTCACTTGCCACCTTCTTGAGCTCTTTGAGCGCGGTTTGTTCTCCAACCTGCTCGTATGTCATGAAGTCAAATGGGACGATCGGCACTGGTGCCACAAAGTCTGTTGCGTAATTGAGATGACGAACATGAGCGAGATGGATTGAAGCGCTAAAACGCCGAGCCAACTGCCTGGCGATTTGGATCGCTTGCACCGACATTTTCGAGAAGTCGATTGGGACGATGATGTTTCGAACTTTCAGCGTTTTCATGGCTATACGATGAACTCGCTTTGCGCCATGCGGCTTGGCATCGCTTGGCAAAAGCCAACCGTTTTTTGCGAAGCGCCACCTGAACGACGACAGGAGCAACTAGGGTCTTGGGGGCGGGGTTGCGCGAGGCCGCGGTGTAGAATGAGCCCTCGGTGTTGCGGTAGGCCTTGGAGTAGGCGTAATAGTAGCAGTCGGTGTTACGGTCGGGGTTGGCGTTGCAGTGGCTGTTGCCGTTGGTGTCGCAGTTGGACGTAACTGTCGGTGTGGCAGTTGGAGTAGCCGTGGCGTTGCCGTTGGTGTCGCACTTGGAGTAACCGTCGGTGTGGCAGTTGGACTAGCAGTTGGGTTGGCGTCGGTGTTCCCGACGGCTCGCCAATCATGATTTGCACAACACCTTCGCTCATGGCGCTGGCCCAAAGATTGCCGTTGCGTCGAACTCGACGGCAACGACCTGCCAGTGAGTCAACGGCGAATTGTTCGGCGTGTAATGAGTCCAGGTCGTTCCATCAAAGGTGCTGACGCCGCCGGTGTATGGCCACGTGCTGCCTTGATTGCTTGCGATCGCGATAAGTCCATCGCTTGAACGTCGTGCCACGTCAGAGACAACAACGCCGGGCATTCCGGTATTGGCCTGGTTGTAAAGGGTCCACGTCGTACCGTCGAATCGCGCGAATCCCTCATAAGTGCCCACCCAGATTCCGCCGTTGGGGTCCGCCTCTACGTCTGTCATTCCGGCGCTCGTAAGAGGCGTATTGCTCGTGTCGTATAGGGTGAATGTGGTGTTGTTACCGGCGGCGAATTTCCGCAGACCATATTCCGAGGCCACCCACAGAGTTGTTGTCGGTATCGACCGTCATGGATCTTACGTTATTGGGCGCATAGCTATACCCACCCGGACTGAGCGTCACGTGATTCCAGTTCGTCCCGTCGAACCAGTACACGCCCGAGCCACCAGAGCCCACCCATATCGTGCCTGCGCGTTTGGTGATAGCATAGTGGCCAGAACTGTCGAGGTTAGAGTTCTGCCAATTCCAAAAGCCGGTAAATTGACCCGTGGCAGAATCCCACCGGCCGACGCCATTGCCGCCCATCCAGAAGATGCCGCCGGTGTCTTCGAAGACGGAATACATCGGCTCATTGCCTGCCCACGGATATGGTTCAGAGAGGTCGTTGTGATTACCCCAGTTACGCCAATGCGTGGCGGCATCAGGGCGCTCCGTTGCTGCCGAGCATTCGGGAAAGGCCGGCTTCACCTGTAGCGAACCACATGTTGCCGGCGCTGTCGTGCGTGATCCGATCTACGAAGTAATCTGGCAACCCACTATTGAATGTCTGCATACGGCTCAATAACTGTCCCGAGGCGGTGTAATGACGAACTGTTCCGAGCGTGCCATTTCCACCATAGTTGTTAATCCAAATGTCTCCGTTAGGCCGGCCAATCACGGGCCGTGGAATGTTGTCTGCATCGACAAAGAAGACCGGATTATCGTTGATCATTTTGTAAACGCCGCCGTACCAGGTGGAGACGTAAACGACGCCATCCCGATCTGTGCCCAAGCCGGTCATCGTGATAGTGCCGCCCACTGTTGGCCAGTTCTGCCAACTCAATCCATTCCATTTGAAAAGGCCGTACTGCGAGGTCCTGACCCAGATGTTGCCCTGGACGTCGGCGAGCATTGCGTCCATCTGATAGGGCGAGTCGTGCAGTACCCAGGAAGTGCCGTTGAATTCCGCCATTCCACCGAGAGTCGAGTGCGTCAGCCACACGTGATCGTCAGCGCCGACCATCACGGCGTTTATGTTGTACCACGGCGGGCTCCACGGTAATTCCTGGCCCACTCGATACTGAGTCCACACGTTGGAGGTGGGATTGAACCGAAACAGCGCGCCGTTTGACGACTGCACGCTAACGTTGGTTAGCCACAGGTTGCCGTGACTGTCCAACGCGAGCGAGTGGACGTCGTTGAGGATCAACGGCGAGTTGGCCGCAGTGTAAGTGAACCACCTCTGCGCTTCTGTCGGCGCCGCGGGATCGAATCGCGTCAATCCGCCGTCGCTTGCAATCCAGATCACACCATTGGCACCGAACTCGATGTCGTTGATGTAAACGGAGGGAATCGGATGATGCACGCTCGACCAAACCCTCCACGCGCCCGTATCGAACCCACCGCCGGGCAATGGCTGGTGATCGAGTTGATCAGCCGACAGCATCGCCAGGCCAACTTCCTCCCAGAAGTAAAATCGCCCGGCAATCCATAAATTGCCTGCCGGATCAAACTTCATCACGCGCACTTCTTCACCCGGCACCCCGGTCGTGCTTGGTTTGACGATGTTGAATTCAGGCGTCTGGGCAAAGATGGATAGGCCACCCGAAATTACCAGCGCCACTACAGCGATAATCGCTTTGTGTTTCACAAGATTCCTTTCTCCTATTTGGTTTTTTCTTCTTGATGATCGCCCGGGTGTGCCTTGAGACGACGGTTTGTAGAAACCGCCCCGTTCGCTTCTGTGGTTCGGTTTCCATGAAGGAGAATTTGAAGTTAAGCGACAGATTCGTCTGCGCGTAAATTGGCTTTCATGCACCGTTTCTTGTGCTGAGGTCGAGGGGCGTTGGGGGATCAATTGAATATTCCTGCGCTGATGCCGTTAGCTTCACGCAGGCCTGCTAACATCTGTAACTCGCCTCGAACAGCGAGTGTGACCAACCTACTAGCTGGTCTTGCCGCCGCGCCTGCCCGAAGAAACCCGCGTTCGGAACTCGGTGGGTGATTGGCCAAAAACGCGTTTGAATGTGCGATTGAATTGCGTGAGCGATTGAAAGCCTACGTCGTATGCGATTTCGCTGATGCGGAGATTCGGGTTCAGCAGCCGGTTGCGCGCGTCTTCCAGGCGCATACGCGCGACGTAATCGGTGAACTTCAGGCCTGTAGCTCTGTGGAAAACTTTGCAGAAATGGTAAACACTCGCGCCAGCCGCCTTTGCCACGTCGGCCAGAGACATTTCATCGCTTTTATGCTTCTCGATGTACTCGCGCGCTTTGAGAACTAGAGGCGGTTCTGCATTGCTCTGTTCCAAGACGATTTGATTAGCCAGTGCGGAGAGTTGTTCGGCAAAAAATGTGAGCAGTCGCACCGTGGCATTGTATTTGTCTGGTGGAATGAGCGGAGTTTTCTCCCAGGCTTTGCGAATCTGGCCCGTGAATCGCACTCCATGGCGCTCCAGTTCGCGGCCGACCTTCGAGGCGTCCGATTTGGCCGGCGTGTGACGCAATACCGAGCCGATGCGCAGGTATCCGATGACCTTGGCACCCAGTTTCACTGGAACTGCTGTTTCGGTTAACCCGAACGGACAGGTGACCGTATGCGGGATCAAGCCAGTATGGTCGATAATGTCTTGATGGGCTTGTAAGCAAACCGCCAGCGTGGCTGGCCGCTCGGCGAGCATGGCGCAGAACTTGTTCTGGTGCTTTTTGCCGTCATGCTCCAACTGCCAATAGTCCACTGGCCGAACAGTCAAAGACAACCCGGTCGCCTCGCTAAAGACCTGCTCGTATCTGCGAAACAGCTTTGAGCGTCGCAGAGTATCAATGAGCTGCTTATTTGAATCTGAATGGACGACTTCAGCCTCAACCATGACCCTATAATACACCGATCATCCCAGCTTGGGAAAATGGCGTCAATCGCGATTTGACCGCAGACTCGCGCGAAACCCGGTTGGAATAAATAGACAGCATTTGGTCATGCGCAGCCTGCAAGCGTGTCACCATCACGGCGCTGATCCGCTTGAGAAGCTCGTATCCTAACGAGTGGTCCCTTTCGCAATATTCCCGCAGGATCATGGCGTAGAAAAAGAGCGCTGTGGTCGGCTCGATCGCGCGTGCTGTAAATTGCCAGACGTACGGCGGAAACATCCATGACCACCCGAGCAAATCTCCTGCGCCAACAATTTGTATCGGGATCGATTTGCCAAAGCCGGCCGGTGACTCGAGTGCTACCTTGCCTGTCTCGACAAGGTAGAATCCGTTCGCAAACTCGCCTTCGCGAAGAATCGTCTGGTTTGCATTGAAGTGTCTCGCCACGGCACAATCCGTGAGCAGCGCGAGCTGTGCATGATTCATCCCGGCTAAAAAAGGATGAAGTGCGACGCGTGTGGCCAGCGGTTCGATTTGTATCTGGTGATTGATTGATTGCGGATTCATAAGCTCCTCCGATCTATTTAAACAAACTCGTGTTCTTTTTCGCGCACGACGAGTACTGGGCAAGGCGCGGTGCGCACGACGCGCTCGGTTGTGCTGCCAATACAAAAATGCTGCCAACTCGTGTAGCCGTGCGTGGAGATGATGATCAGATCGACGTCAAGGTCCTTGGCAGCCTTGGTGATCTCGTTCGGCGCATGCCCGATGCGCACTAATGAGGTAACCGAATGTGCACCTTCGGTGTGCGACTCGAGCGCGAGCGCGGCCAGGTCTTTCTCGGCCATCGAGAACTCGTCTTTCTCCGTGAAGGGTTCGACACCGATCGGCGCGCCAATCATGGGGGTCGCCGGTTCGACCACATAAAGCAGGGCGATCTCGCAACCAAATTGCTCTGCGAATCGCAGTGCATACTGAACTGCTTTCTTCGATGTCTCGGAGAAATCGGTCGGTACCAGAATTTTTTTCAGATGGAGGATCTGCGGGACCAGTTCGATGGTGTCCGCGGTTTCGATGCGTTGAGCTGCGGTTTTCATGTGTTCGAGTTTCAGTCCTCAAATTACAACGCGCTCCGCAACTCTTGCGGAATCGTGTGCATTTTTTGTGATGTCTGATCTTACCGATGCGCAAGAAATGCCCGGCGAACAGCAATTCACGGGCGGCATAATTGCGTGCGCCGACTAAACTGCAGTCGCAGCTGACAAATGACGACACTGCGTCTTTGAAAAAAAATACAACAAATACCGTTAGTCTCCGCGAGACAGCGATCGCTCAATACCATGAGCTGCTCTTGCAAGACCAGACGCTAACGCCTGCGACCTTCGAAAAATTGCGCAGTGCCATGCGCAAGAAGCGGCTGCTCTACGGCGACCGACCCATTGGCATCGCGTTAAGGCCGCATCTTCTCGAACAGAAACAATTTCGTGCACTGACTCTGCTAGCAGAGCGTGTAACGAGTGCGTTGGAAAAGGTTGCGGCCGCAGTGGTGCAAGATCCGAAGCTGATGGGTGAACTCGGCCTGACCGAGGCAGAGCGCAAGATGGCGCTGGTTGATCCGGGATTTTCATCAGCCGGCGTAACGACCCGGCTCGACGCGTTCGTTCACGGCGATGAAATCAAGTTTGTAGAATCTAACGCCGAGAATCCTTCAAGCCTGCCGGATCAGGAGGAATTGAATCGATTGCTCCTCGAGCTTCCGGTAATGGCGAGCTTTGCCAATCTATATCGCTTACGTCAGTTCTCGCCGGTCAAGAGACTGCTTGAAACGCTACTGAGTACTTACCGCGAATGGGGCGGCTCCGGCGTGCCTAACGTTGCGATCCTGGATTGGAAGGATCTGCCTACATCGAGTGAGTTCGTTTTTCTGCAAGAGCATTTCAGCGCCCACGGCGTTCCCACCATCATCTGTTCGCCGGAGGATCTCCAGTATCAGCAAGGGCAACTTCGCTGCGGCGCGTTTCGCATCGATCTCGTTTACAAGCGAGTGATCATCCACGAGTTCCTGGCGCGCTGTGATCATACGCACCCGCTCATCCGCGCATACGTGAACCATGACGTTTGTCTCGTGAACCCATTCCGATGCAAAATCATGCACAAGAAAGCGGTGTTTGAGATGCTCACGGACGAGGTGCGCCAGGATTGGTTCACCTCAAGCGAAAAGGAAGCGATACGCCGTACCGTGCCGTGGACGCGCCGTGTGTTCGATCGAAAGACCAGACGAAATGGGCAAACGATCAATCTGCTCGAATTAATCAGCAGGAATCGATCGATGTTTGTTCTCAAACCCAACGACGATTACGGCGGACACGGCGTGTATTTCGGGTCGCAATTGGATGAGCGCGAGTGGCAGAGCGCGATCGAAAAGGCGCTTTCAGCCGACTACATCGTGCAGGATGCGCTCGATTTGCATCCCGAAGTATTTCCAATCTTCAGCGAGACCGACTGGAAGTTGCAGCCAATGTTCGTTGATACGAATCCATTTCTTTTTCGCGGCAAAGTCTGTGGCGCGATGGTTCGTTTATCCGCCACACCAATCGTTAACGTCACTTCCGGCGGCGGAGAGACGGGCTTCTTTGTCCTGGAAGAACAGCGCGGCGCCTGAGCTGCATTTACAATTCGCCCAAATTTCGTTGCAGCAACTTTTGCAATTCGCGCGGCTTGGTCACAACAACAGTGTTGCCTTTGACCCGCAAAAACTTTTGGTCACGAAACTTGGCCAGCGTCCGCGACAACGTTTCGCTCGTCGTTCCCATCTCGGCGGCAAGCACGCGCTTGGTTCGGTCGAGTTTAATTTCAACTTGCGCCGCGCCGACGGGCGCGGGCATTGTTTTAGCAACCAATTGGCCAATCGCGTTTCCATATCTTTCAGAGTGAGATCGTCCAGCAATCCCACGATCACGCGGAGATGCTGACTCATCGCGCCGAGCATGCGCAACGCGAGATCAGGTCGCCTTCGCAAGAGATCGACAAAATCATTTTTTGGCACAAGCAGAACAGTCGTCGGTTCGGTTGCGCGTGCATCCGCCGGGTAACCTCCTTCGGTTGCGAGCGTCGCTTCGGCAAACGATTCGATCGGCTGAAACAAATGGATCACCTGCTCTTTCCCCGCCGCATTGACCCGATGCACATTTATCGCGCCCTTTTGTACGACATAAAATCCTTCGCTCCGATCTCCTTCGCGAAAAAGGTATTCCCCCTTGTCGAGGTGCTTTGAAACGATGAACGAGGCAATCGCTACAATGTCGGCCGCGGGCAAACCCATGAAGAGCTGACAACTGCGCAGCGTATTTTCAATGATTGCCTGTCTAAACTGGCTCGGTTCCAGCGCCACGCGGGGATCTTAACTCTCCCCTGCGAATCGTCGCGCCAAAAAAGCGCGGTTTACTCGTCGCTCAGAGACAATTTCGGCCCGAGCGCCACTAACCAGACAATAGCCGCAAGAAGCCAGATCAGCGCGGCATAAACAAGGTGACTGTTGCGCGCGGGCGGAATGAAATCGGCGCCGACCCGGGCAATCATTGCGATGACTAGCAGCGTGAGAGCCGCGACAAGGAACGCGAAGTCTTTTTCGAAATAAATGGCTCTGCCCGGCGTGACCAATAATCACTCGCGTGCTGACGGTGAAAAGAATGACGCTGAACCCGCCGATGAACGTCAGGTGTAGACTTGCCAAACGATAACCGGGCAACATCAGCGGAAGAAATAAGCCTGTAACCAGCAGCAGCGCGCCCAGCCGAAAACAGTGTGCGAGGAATGGCGGACCGCTTGGTTTTTCCAGCAAATGACCTTGCATGACGAAATAAGTCAGAGTCGTTAGGCCGCGCACCAGCGCCGCAGTGCGGATCCACCCCAGCGCTTCCAACACAAATGAACTCCAGATTACCAAAGCAGTCAGTGCCGCGATCGCCGCTCGTTTAATCCACAGCGCTGTCGCGATTCGCAGATCAGACGGCTCAGGTTTTGCCCCGCCAAGAAGTTTGGGAAAGAAAAACGCGCCGACCCCGAGAATAGGAAACAGGACAAAGCCTTCGTTAAGCATGAGACTGCCCAGTTGATTCGCGAAGGATTCTTTCGTGAGCGATTTCGCCGCGGTTATCAGAAAAATTCCGGCGATAGCGTTGAGCAATCCAAAGATGACCAGAACGAACTGCGGCGGCGGTAGATCGTTTCGCGCTCCCGCTCGCTTCGCCATCATACCGGCAAAAAACAAAAGCACGGTGAGGAAGACGATGTCGCCGGCTGTTTGTCTTTGCGCAAGGTGCAGAAACGCGCTCACAATTTGGAGCCCGAACAGAGCGCACAAGTTTCGGCGACAATCAGTGGAGATGCATCCAGCAGGCGCGGTCCGGCAGTCCCAAGGAATCCGATGATGAACGAACCCATCAGCCCTTCGATCATTAGCCGGACATGCGCCTGCGCCGGATAAAATTCAACGGCGTGCCAGACGAACAACGGCCACAGCGCCACGCCAACCGCTCCGAGAAACAAACCCAGAGGAAAAAATATTCGAAACGGCTCCCCAAAATAAATCGCCGAAGAATTCCGCGGATCGAGTGCCGCAGCGGAGCCATCTGTTGAACAGTTACTTGTCACGCCAAAAATGGACCGTCCAACCGCCGCCGACCTGGCGCTCGACGCGAGATTGAAAACCCTCACTGCCAAGTTTCTCAATCAGCGGCGACGGGAGAAACGGCGCAATCACGGAAAGTCCTTCGTCGGGTCCGAGCGCATCAACCGTTTGGTGAATTTTAGAAAACGGCTCGACGCCTTTCGCGAGAATCGGCCTTACGTCGAGTGTTTTGAATTTGCGCGCCATTGGTTTCATTCCTCCCAACGATTCAAACGGAGACCAGCAAACGCGACGAGCGTCGTGGACCAAAACGCCGCAATCACGCTGAACCAAAGAGCGGCGTGGGTGATCCACCAGCCCGCCAACGGTGTTTTGTTAGCCGCTTCGGCCGGGATTTGTTCGAGGGCAAAGAGCGCTTCAATTCGGAAAGAGTCGAGCGGGTTCAGCATCAAAAGCGAAACCCAGAGATCGGGAAATTTCTGAATGAGTTCCCAGCGTGCGGCGAAGAGCGCGATGAGATCGATGCCGAAAAGCAGAAGCAGCCACGCGCTTACACCGGCGATGAGTGCTTGCGCGCGATCGTGTGCAAGAAACCCCGCCGCCAGTCCGAGCGCAAGAAACGCGGCCGCGAGCAATAAAGTCTGCATGTAGAGCATCGCGATTTTTTGTCCACCGGCGCCGGCCATAAAGCCTGGCAGAAAAAGTAGCAGCAGGACCGCGCCGAAAATCGCCAGGTAGGCAATGAATTTGCCGATGACATAAGCGAAACGTGGCACCGGTTGCGCAAACAACATTTGCCATTCTTCTCTCTCGGCTTGCGCGCTGCTCACACCGGCCAACAGCGCGAAGAGTGAAACGAAATAAAGCGAGACCTGTAAAATCAAAAACGCAATGCTGTGCGCGTCTTCGCTCAGAACAAACGCCGCTGCTCCGCCCAGCAGCGACAAAACAGAAAAGACCTGAAAGTAGCGATTAATGAGGGCGTCACGAAACTCGCGCAACAAAACGGCGCGAAGCGGCGCGGCATTAGCGAACAATGGAATAGTGCGGTTCATCGATTGTCGATCTTGTGGACGCGTCGTGCGCGACCGTTTCCAGTTCGTCGAAATTGTGCGGCAGATCTGTTGGATCGAGCTCGCGTTCGATTTTGCCGTCGCGACAAAGGAGGCAACGGTGCGCAACGTTGTTCCATTCCCGGACCAAATGCGTGGTGACGAGCACTGTCTTGCCGCGCTCCGCTTCGAAGCGAAGGGTCTCTTGCAGTCGTTTGCGCCAGGCCGGATCGAGACTCAGGCCCGGTTCGTCGAGCAGCAACACCGGAGCGTCGGGCAAAAGCAACAATGCCAGGCCAAGGCGTTGACGTGTGCCGCCGGAAAGCTCGTAAGTCCGAATCTTTTCGAAATCGCGCAGTCCAGCGAGATCGAGTACGGCTTCGTAACGCGAGGCCGCGACACCGCGCAACCGCGCGTAGAAACGCAAAATTTCCGCACAAGTCATGCGCGGATGAAAACTGGGTCGTTGCGGCAAATAGGCCAGCGAACGCTGCGCCCCAATTCGGTGAGCGACAATATCGATCTTGTTAATCCGCGCATTTCCGCTATTCGGACGAATCAACCCGGCCAGCACTTTTATCGTCGTGCTTTTGCCGGCTCCGTTCGGACCGACGAGCAACGTGATTCTGCCGGCCGCCGCGCAGAAGGTGATGCCGCGCAAGACGAGATTGCGTCCGTAACTTTTGGTGATCTCTTCAGTCGTAATCATCGTTCGTTAGGCAAATCCGCGATCTTTTGTGTGGCACGGGCTGCCCGTTGGGCGCGCACTTTCCAGAAATGCGAATTGAGCGGCGCGGGATCTTCGATGTAACTGATCCCAGGCAAGGCCGCCCGCTCTTCCGCGAAGCGCAGGAGCTTGAGCGCGGGACTGTCGGAAAGAAATGCGACCGCCGGAAAATCACGGCGCAAAACGCCGAACAGATCGAGCTCGCGATGCGGCAGGTCGTTCACCCCATCGCGATCCAGATCCAGCTCGAAGCTGCCATCCCAGAAATTGCCAACTCCGTTGACGGCCCAGTGACTGCCGGAAACATCGGAGGCGCCGGTTTCTACCGGGTGCAGATTTTGCATGAAAACATTTTCCGTGAACCGATTGCCGTCGGAGTTCGAGCCAAAACGCAGCCCGATGTAATTTTGCATCACGCGATTGCCGGCAATCTGGTTTTCATTGCACTGATTAAACGAGAGACCCACGGCGTTCTGGGTAATTTCATTCTTTTCGAGCCGACTCCGATCGGATGATTGAAAAATGAGTCCGTAAGCCCGGTGGCCACGGTTGTTGATGAAGCGATTGCCGCGCACGACCAATTCTTTCGAGAACATGATCGCGGCGCCGGCGGCGTTTTCCGAGAAGGTGTTGTTCTCGAAAACATTTCCGTCCGAATACATGTAGTGCAGGCCGTAGCGGACGTGGTGGACGAGATTGTTTTCGACACGCGAATTGTTCGTGAACGAAAAATAAATTCCGTCGCGCGTATCGCTGATTTCGTTGCCACGGATCAAATTGCCTTCGCAATTCCACTGGTGAATTCCGTTGCCGCGGCGATTGGACACCAGCGTCGTGTCACAGTTCTCGGTGCTGGTTCCGATTCCTTTTTCGACCGGCTCGCTGGAGGGGGTCAGGGTCGTTTTACCCTGGATGCGGTTGTTGAGAATCTGCGCGCCGGAAATTTTTTTGAGATAAATGCCGTGTAGGGAGTCGGCGATGGCGCAATTCTCAATCCTGACGCGATTGCCGGTGACGAACACCGCGGCATTGTCGTCGGATAATTGCAACCCCGACCCGGTGACGCGAAGTCTGCGCAGGGTGACATCATCTGCCGCAATCATGATTACATTCCCGAGGCCATTGCCGCGAATTTCGGCGCCGAGCTCGCCGATGAGCGTAAGCGATTTGCGGACGACGATTGGCCCGGCGTGAACACCGACCTCAACGCGGATCGTCTCGTTAGGCGCGGCCGCATCGATCCGTTGTTGCAGCGTCGCAGCTCCGGCGTTTAGGACAAGACAAAATGTGATCGCAATAATCCGGGGAGCGCACGCGTGTCGCGTGCTGGTTTCGGCGTTTCGCCGAAACGAACTTTCTTCCGGACACTCGCTGCTCGGTTGAGATTTCCATCCTCCAGGAAAAGTTCGTGAAGGCAGAATGCCTTCACCAGCACGCTGCAAGCGTGCGCTCCCCAGAAAATCCGCGCTCATACGCTTGTCTCCTTTCGTGAAAACCAGCCGGCGAGCACGATCAGCAACACCGAGAGGCAGAGCAGATACGCGCCGGCCATGGGAAAGCTCGCCTCGCGGAAATTTGCGATCTGTTCCACGCCGATCAGCCGCGGTGTAAACGGCTTGATGTGCATCGGCGCGTGCGGATCGAGGTTGTGACCGTATTCGTAAAGTCGATACCAGAACGAGGCGATCGAAAACACGCCGAAATAAGAATAAACGGCGAAAAGATCGACAACATTGCTCATCTCGCCGAACACGATCGAGCGCAGCGTCATCAAAATGATCAGACCGAACACAAACGGCATCCAGCGCATCTCCATGAAATCGGCTGCCTGGATCGGCTTCATGCCGATGTAATGATTCAGGTTGTTGATCTCGACCAAATGCTGGCCATTCAAGCCGCCGCCCTGGATTTTGTAGGGGAAGATGTAGAGATCGAGTCCGTCGGAGTATTGCGGCGCGATCAAATGCATTTTCCAGAGCGGAAAAAAGATCGACACGGCAATCGTGACTGCGGCCGCGAGCAGCAGCAGACGCGACCATAGATTGAGCGGCTTGTGCAGAAACCGAAACTCCCGTCCCAGTAAATTCGATATTTTTCCGCGCATGAAATTTTGGATCGGCGAGGCTGAAGGCCGCGACCATTCAGCCTCGCTTCGATCAAATTAGTTTCCCGGGCTGGCGGCGGGTTGCGGCGCCGGCTGGGTCGCATTGCCGGGCTGCGAATAAACCGCGCCGGGCAAAGGCTGGCCGGCGTTGCTCACCACCAGATAACCCTGCATCTCCTGATGCAGCGCCGAGCAAAAGTTGGTGCAGTAGAACGGGAACACTCCCGCCTTCGTCAGCTTGATGTGGAACGTTTTCGTCTCGCCCGGGTCCATCGTCATGTTGATGTTTTGTTCGATGACGCCGAAGCCGTGAATCATGTCCCGGGTCTGTTCGATATTCGTGACGTGCACCGTGAGATCGTCGCCCACCTGGGCATCGATCCGGTCCGGAGTGAAACGGCTGCGAATGGCCGTCAGCTTAGCCACAACCTGATTGCCGTTTCGCGTCACGCCGGTATTTTCCTTGTCCCAAACCGCGTTCGGATCTTTGTTTTCCGCTTTCGGATAGACCTCAGCCGGCTGGATTTCGCTAACCTTGAGAATCTGCGCAAAGTGCGGCTCGGGTTCGGTGTAGGCCTCAGCGATCATTTTCATTTTGTCGCCGCTGATGTCGATCAACTGGCTCGACTCCGGCTGCACGGGTCCGACATTGATGTGGCGGCCTGCCGACAGCTTGTTCATTGCGACCAGCCATTTGCCGTACGGATTCTTCGTGTCGCTCCCGGCTACGACGAGGTGGCCGGTGCTGAAATGACAAGGCACCTTATCGAGAACGACCTTGTTCAGATCTTTTTTCTCCTCGTCGGTCCACGGCGGCAGCTTCCATTTCGTGATGTTCGAATCGATGAACATCGACGTGTAAGCGAAGCCTTTGCCGTCGTACTGCGTGTGCAGTGGGCCGAGCCCGACCGGCACTTCGCCTTCCACGACATCGTTGTATTCGAGAACAGGCACTCCCCGGACGTCGCCACCGTGAACAAAGTCTTTCTTTGCGATAGCCTCTTTCAGTTTCTCAAAGCTAATAACGGTGGTTGCTGGCTGAAGTTTTCCGCCGGCCACAATCCACTTGCCACTTGGATCAACATCCATGCCATGCGGTGATTTCCCGACCGGCACGAAATACAAAACGCCCGGCACTTTCGCCGGATCGATTATCGGCACCCCATCCATCGTCTCTGCCTTCCCTTCAGCGACCGCTTGTTCGGCCGCGCGCCAATTCACCACGGCGCAGAGATCGCGATCCTTCTGGGATGAGTTCACCTCCAGAACGTCGTGCGCCATTTCAGTGTTGTAGCTCGTCCAAAACGCCCAACCGCTGCTCGGGCCCTTGCCGGTGGAACCGAGGTCCCAATCGAACGGCGGCGTCAGGATTTGCCAGCCCACTTTCATCTCGCCCGTCTGCGGATCGACTTTGATGCCGCTGACCATGCCGTTGAATTCCTTTTCGTAATCCTTCGGATCGGCCACGCGTCCTTTTGGCAGCGGCACCGAGAAACGCGTCGCACACAAAATATATTCGGAGTTCTCCGTGATGAACGACGATCCGTGATTGCCGATGGAATTTGGAATCGGGCCGAGGATCTGGTGCGTCTTAAAATCGCGCAGATCAATCCGCGCTATCCGGTTATTGGCGTTATCATTTACGAATAGCCAGCGGCCATCGTATTTGGAATCGGTCTGCGAAAGCGCCGGGTGATGCATGTCGCCCCAGGTGAAATCGCCAAGCATCTTCTTCGATTCCTCGTCGAATCCATAACCGGTGCCCGGATACGGCGCGAAGACTGGAATCGTAACGATGTGGCGCATCGATGGAATGCCCGCGACAAACACCTGGCCGGAATGTCCGCCGGAATAAAAAAGATAGTATTCATCCTTCTCACCGGGGGCGACATAACTGGCAAGCGCGTTCGCCGTGCGATCGCCTTTGTTTGTGCTGCTGCTTTTTCCGCAGCCAACGAGGCTGACGACGGTGATGATGATCGCAAGCGCGATCGTGGATTTGGTTTTCATTTCTGATCTTTCTGGTTGTCGATTTTATTTCACTGTCATGATGCCCTTGGTTCCCTGCGAATAGTGGCCGGGGAACGAGCAGAGATAGAGATATTCCCCTGGAATGTAAGGCGCGTTGAAGGTGACGACCTCGCTTTCCCCAGGTCCGAGCAGTTTGGAATGCGCGAGCACTTCCTTTGCACCCGGCGGAACATAATCGTGCGACGCTTCGGTCGAGGCCTTGTCGAGAAATGCTGACTGCACGTTGCCGGTATTAATTGTGCGATCGAGCATAACAAAGTTATGGCCCATCGAAAACTTGGGCGTCGTCCCGATGTTCTTGATCGTGACGGAGATTTTCTGGCCGGGCGACGCGTCAAATGCGGTGACGTCATAACGCATTTTGTCGTCGGCCTGAATTGTTCACTTCTTTCGGCGGTGCTTCCGGTGCGCGTGAGCAACCGGTGACGAAATAGAGAAGCGCGCTGCAACCGAGCGCGATGACTGGGATTAACTGAGCAGATGTTGTTTTCATGATTGTTTTGGTTTTGCAGGCAAGTTGACGCGAATTGCCAACAACGGGCTCCGCTAATCTTGCGAAGTGCTGCGCAATTTTTGTGGTCAGTTTGGCCTTCATTTGCCTCAAGATTAGACCGCGGCCGAAGTTCCTGCCTTGATGTAGATCAACGTTTTGCGCCTTTTTTCCTGGCGCGAAATCTCCCGCCGACTTCAATTCTGACGATGCAAAAAATCCTGCTGGCCGGCTGTGTAGCTCTCGCGTTGCTCGGCTGTGGGCATTCAACGAACTCGGACGAAGGCGCCGATCATTATGATACGCGTGGAGTGGTGCGGGGATTTTCGCCGGACCGATCAGCGATTGAAATTCAGCATGAGAATATTCCCGGCTTCATGCCGTCGATGACTATGCCGTTCGTCGCGCGCGATCCGAAGGAAGTTGCAGATCTCAAGACCGGTGAGGCCATTTCATTTCGCATGACTGTTACGCAAAAGGATTTCTGGATCGACAATGTGAAAAAGATCCGGCGCGAAGAGGTCAATGTTGCGGAACCGAAACGGACGTCACCTGTTTCCACAGAGCACGATGCGCGTCTGAAAGAAGGCGACGAGATGCCGCCCTTCAGCCTTACGAATCAAAATGGTGAGCGGATTTCACTCGACACATTTCGTGGTCAACCTTTCGTGCTCACGTTCGTTTTCACGCGCTGTCCGGTGCCAAATTTCTGTCCGCGAATGTCGAACAATTTTGAGGAATTGCAGACATCGATCAAAACAGGCAGCGACTCGCTTGCGAAGACGCGGTTGCTGAGCGTCACGCTGGATCCGGCCTACGATACGCCGAAAGTTTTGAGCTGATTACGCCGCGTTTCATCACGCCGATCCCAAAATCTGGACCTTCGCAACCGGGGACGAAAAAAACATCGATTCGCTTACTGGCGCGTTTTCCGTTTACCGGCAAACCGAGGGCGGCACTATCTCACATGGACTGGCTACCGCCCTGATCAATCGCAATGGAACGGTCGAGAGGATTTGGCGTGGCAACGCCTGGACGCCAGCAGAAGTTACTCAAGCCGTTCAGGCAGAGAGCAAATGAATAGCGTTGCCGTCAGGCATGGCGCAAAAAAGAGCCAGTGAATCGCAAATCGCCGCAGAGTCTGTTGCGAAGAGAAACCCCACGATCAACTATGCTTTCAACAGTTGATACCATGGACGTTGCCTCTGCTCGGCAAAATGCCTCAAGCGATTTGAAGAAAACACCGAAGAGACTTCGCAGTCCCGATCACGTTTTCACTCTCGGCATCGAGGAAGAATTGCAGATCATCGATCCCGAGACGCGCGAACTGCGTTCGTACATCCAACAAATTCTCGCCGACGGTAAAATCATTTTAAAGGAGCAGATCAAACCGGAGCTGCACCAGTCGATTGTGGAAATCGGCACCGAGATTTGCAGCGATGCCCGAGACGCGCGACGGCAAATCACTGCACTTCGCACTGAGTTGGCCAAACTTGCGGCGCAGCACGGGTTGGTAATCGCTTCAGCCGGCACGCATCCGTTTTCTCATTGGATGGATCAATTGATCACGGTCAACGAGCGCTACACCACGGTCGTAAATGACATGCAGCAGGTTGCGCGAGTCTGTTTGACATTTGGCCTGCACGTTCACGTCGGAATTCCGGACCGCGAAGAGGCGATCGACATCATGAATCAGGCGCGTTACTTCCTGCCGCATCTGTACGCGCTCTCGGTGAACTCACCTTTTTGGCTGGGACAAAACACCGGGCTGAAAGCATATCGCCAGATGATCTTTGAACGTCTTCCGCGCACCGGCATCCCCGACGCGTTCCAAAGTCTCAGCGAATACGAAGACTATTGGAAATTGCTGGTCGCCACGAATTGCATCGATAATCCGAAGAAGATTTGGTGGGACGTTCGGCTGCACCCGTTTTTCGACACCATTGAATTTCGCATTTGCGATGCGCAATCGCGCGTTGACGACACGATCGCGCTGGCGGCGCTCATGCAGGCGATTGTTTTCAAATTGCAAAAACTGCGCCGTAATAACGTGACCTTCCGCAGCTATCAAAAACGTTTGCTCGACGAAAACCGATGGCGCGCTGGCCGCTACGGACTCGACGGCAAGCTGATCGATTTCGGTCGGAAATGCGAAGTAGACGAGCGCGAGTTGCTCGAGGAAATGCTCGAATTTGTTTCCGATGAAGTCGAGGAACTGGGAAATGAGCACGAGATCGAACACATCCACCGTATCATGCGCGAAGGCACTGGCGCAGACCGGCAACTGATGGTGTGGGAACGCACACAGGACATGAAGGCCGTGGTCGATCAGATCGTGGCCGAGACGAACGAAGGACTCGCGGTTTAGCGATGGCGGCGGTAGCACAGCCATCTTGGCTGTGGGGCCGGCAGGCATCTTGCCTGCCGAAAGGATATCGACCAGGCGAGACGCCCGGTTGCCCCACAGGCAAGATGCCTGTGCTACCGCCGCATTGGAAAAAGCGAAGTGTAGCTGGAAAGTCCGCGCACGTATTGCGCGCGTTCGAATGCGCTGGGGTCAGGACAATTCTGCTGACTCATGATGCCTTTAATTTCGGCCAGGGATTTGCGCTGGTGTTGCTCCAGCCATGCGACCAACTCCATTTCCAGCCGCTGAATGTGCGGGATCCCATGACGCATCAGCGCGCTGCATAACATGGTCACGTCCGCGCCGGCCATCACCAGCTTGATCACGTCTTGTGCCTGATAAATGCCGCTTGTAGCTGCGAGACTGGCCCGGAGTTTCCCGTAAAGGATGCCAATCCAATGCAGCGGTAATCTCATATCAGCCGGGGTGCTTAACGTGAAATTTGGCGTGACCTCCATTTTCTCCAGATCGATGTCGGGCTGATAGAATCTGTTGAACAACACGAGGCCATCGACATTCAGGTCGTCCAGACTGATCGCCATGTTTGCGAAACTGCTGAAGTAAGGACTGAGTTTGACTGCGAGCGGAATCTTTGTGGCAGCCCGAATACTGCGAACCGTCTCGATGTAAATATTTTCAGTCGTGCTGCCGGTGACCTCGGTGTCGTGTCGGTATTCTGTAGATATTTAATTCCAACGCGTCGGCGCCGGCCTCGGCGATTCGGCGCGCGTAACTGATCCAGCCACCGAGTGTGGTGCAATTCAAACTGCCGATGATTGGAATGCCGACTGTGCGCTTGGCCTGCGCGATGTTCTCAAGATAAGTGTTCGGATCGACGCGAAATTCCGGCTGCGGTGGTTTCGATTTGCTCTTCAAACAACGAATGAAAAACCACTGCGGCCGCGCCCGCTTGTTCCATCGCGCGGACGTTGTCGATCTTCTCCGAAAGCGGCGAGGCAGACGGCACCAAAGGCGAACGCAGCGAGAGCCCGAGATAGTTCGTCGTCAGATTCATCGGTTAGCTTTAATGTTAGACAGAAAAATGACTTTGGGTCGATTCGTTTCCACGAAGTGGCTAATCCACCCAGGCGTTCGGCCGAAGATCCTGAATATCACGGCGCTGATGAAAACGTTTTCCAGGCAAAGTCGCCACGTAGAGCAGAGGTTGCCTGTGATTGGATTCCGAGTAAATCTCTCAACTTTCAGTTATGCCAGACCGCACTTATCTCCATCCAATTGATCCGGAATTGCTTCCGGGTGCACGTAACGCGATCGAGGCGTGTCTTCGATTGAAGCCGGAGGAGCGGATCACCATTATCACCGACACTGCCACGCGGCAGATTGCCGCGGCACTACAACGCGAGGTCGAGCGCGTCGGTTCCGATTACAGCCTCTTTGTGCTCGAGCATCATGCGCCGCGGCCGCTCAAGTATATGCCGGAAATTATTCTCGATGATCTCGCGTTGTCACAGGTCTCCATCTTTGCCGCGCAGACTCAGCAGCGTGAACTGGGCTCGCGCACCGAGATGACAAACGTGGTCAATCATCACCACATCCGTCACGCACACATGGTGAACATCAATCACCAGATTATGCTCGAAGGCATGCGCGCCGACTTTGGCGCAGTCGACAAGCTAAGCCAGCGCTTGGTCGAACATGCGCGGCAGGTCGACCGCATCACCTGCAAAACGCCCCACGGCACCGAGTTCGTAGCGGAGCTCTCGCCGAAACTCAAGTGGCTGAAAACCAGCGGCATCATTGCACGTGACAAATGGGGCAATTTGCCCGGCGGTGAAATTTTTACCACGCCCATGAACACGAACGGCGTATTTGTGGTGGACGGCGTGGTCGGTGATTACTTGTGCGAACGGTTTGGTGATCTGCAATCGAATCCACTCACGATTGAAGTTGAAAATAATCGTATCCGAGCGCTGCATTCCGAAAACAAGGATCTACGCGACGAATTTCGCGCCTACACAAACACCGACGAAAACAGCGATCGCGTCGGCGAATTTGCCATCGGCACAAATATCGCCTGCACGCATGTCATCGGACACATTTTGCAGGACGAAAAAATTCCCGGAGTCCACATTGCATTTGGTCATCCCTACGCCGAGCACACGGGGGCAAACTGGACTTCCAAAACGCACATTGACTGCGTGGGCCGGGATTTCGATATCTGGTTCGATGGCCAACAGGTGATGAGGGAAGGCAAGTTTTTAGTATAATAAGCCATGATCGATGAGATCAGAAAACGTTTGCACCGCGTTCCATTCGTTCCATTCGCCGTTCGGACATCTGATGGTCACGAATATTCAGTGCCAAGGCCGGATCATGCCCATATCTCTCCGCGGGGTAATCGCGTTGTCGTCTATGATGATGAGGGCACTACTGCTATCCTTGGCCCGATTCACATCAACAGCGTGATTGAGCAGACGAACGGCGAGTAGCCTTTGTCGGAACCATTATCGTGGATCCGCAACTTCGTTCGCGTTTCAACGCGGATTTTACGCCGGACAAATACGATGCGCTGGTGCGGTGTGTGAATGAAACCGAGAAGTGGCCGGCGGATTTTCGGATTTCTGAGACACCGATTTTCCTAACGCGCGAGTTCACGGATGAAGTCACGCGCGCCGCGAATGAGATCGTAGCTGCGACACGCACGCCGGAATTTGCCAGGCACTCGGCGGTTGCGGTTCCGAAGGACCTGGAAGTGCCTAATCAATCGGCGCACCCAAGTTTTCACGTGGTCGATTTCGCAATTTGCGCCGAAGGAGATCGGTTGGTCCCGCGCTTGATCGAATTGCAGGCATTCCCCAGCTTGTTCGGGTTTCAGTTGGTGCTGTTGGATTGCTTCCGCAAAGCCTACCCAGTCATTCCGCGCAATTGGACCTCCTCATTTGGTGGAATCAAAGATGACGCGTATCTCGAACTTCTGCGGCGCACCATCATTGCAGATTCACCGACTAGAGAGTGTGGTGTTGCTCGAGATCGAGCCGGAAAAACAAAAAACGCGCGTGGATTTTGCCGCTACCGAAACCTTCCTCGGGGTTCGACCGGTTTGCGTGACCAAAATCAAGAAACGCGGCCGGCAATTATTCTACGATCGCGACGGGCGCGAAGTGCGAATCGAACGAATTTATAATCGCGTGATCTTCGATGAACTGAGTCAACGGCACGATCTGAATTTACAGTTTCGTTTACAGGATGATCTCGATGTCACGTGGGTCGGTCACCCGAACTGGTATTTCCGGATCAGCAAGCATTCGCTGCCGTTTCTCAAAACCGAACACACTTCGCCAACGTTTTTCGTTGATGAATTTCCATCCGACGAAAAGGTCGGAGATTACGTGTTGAAACCGCTTTATTCATTTGCCGGCCACGGTGTGGACATGGAGCCGACGCGGGAAAAAATCGCTGGCGTTGCAAAATCCGCACGAATGGATTTTGCAGAGGAAAGTCGAGTACGCCGCGTTTGTGCCGACGATCGACGGTCACAAATCGAAGGCGGAGATCCGAATGATGTTTGTGTGGCCGGATCAGGATCGCGATCCTACGCTCGTGAACAATCTCGTCCGGATGAGCCAGGGCAAAATGATGGGCGTCGATTTCAACATCGACAAGACCTGGGTGGGCGCCAGCATCGCGCTGCACGAATAGCGGAATCTTCAGGCGTCACAAACTGACGGCTTTCAGGTTCGCGGAGATAAGCCGCTCGACGATCACGACGTCAAGCCAGCGGCCATCGAGTCGCGCATGTTTCTCGTACACGCCGACCTCACGAAATCCGTGTTTGCGACAAAGCGCGCGGCTGGCCTCGTTGAACGGAAAAATGCGCGATAGCAATTTCCACAATCCCAGTCGCTCCGCTTCGCTGATGAGAGCAACGACCAACAGATCACCAACGCCTCGGCCTCTCCAGTCGCGATGGACGTACATCGAAAATTCGCCGATGCCCCGATAACATTCCCGCTCCCGGTAGGGCCCAGCGCCGGCCCAACCGATGATTTCGCCATCGATTTGCGCAACAACGGCGGGATAACGACCAGCGATGGATCGAAGCCACGCCTGCTGATCTTCCGCAGATCGGCGCTCCGTTTCGAAGGTGGCGACGCGGTCCTCGATGCCTTGATTGTAAATTTCAGCAATCGCCGCAGCATCGCTCTAACGATGGCGGTCCGAATCTGTACGCCGTCCACGCTTTGGACGTTCGAGCGCGCGATTACGCGGGTTCCGTTGACACCGTTGCTTCACCGGAGCCTTGCTCGAACGCCTGCTGCACCGCGCGCCACGCTAGCATCGCGCACTTCACCCGCTGCGGGAATTTTCGAACGCCCTGCATCACGCGCAGATCGCCGAGCGCCTTCGGAGCTTCGCTCGTGTCGGCTGTCACAAGATCGTGAAATGCTCGGAGCATTTCCATTACTTCCGCCCGGCTTTTGCCCTTCAATTTCATTGTCATCAATGACGCCGAAGCCTGGCTGATCGCGCAACCGTGTCCGCTGAATTTGATGTCTTCCAAACCGCCGTTCGCATCGAATTTTACGGCTAGATGAATTTCGTCCCCGCACGCTGGATTATCACCATGCACCAGCACGGCAGCGTCGGGCAGCTCGCCAAAATTCCGCGGCCGCCGCGAATGATCGAGGATCACCTCCTGGTAAAGCTCTTCAATTTCCGAGCTCATGACAGAGAGCGGACTGCCGCCTTCGCCGAGGCTTCGGCGCCCAAGGGAGACTGCCCCTCCTTGGGTGAAAAGAAACGCACCGCGCGTTGGAGGATCTCAATCATCCGATCGATCTCCTCCATCGTGTTGTAGAAGTAGAAGCTCGCACGCGTCGTGCCCGATACTCCAAAGCGACGCATCAGCGGCTGGTTGCAATGATGCCCGCCGCGCATGGCCAATCCATATTGATCCGCAAACGTGGTCAGATCGTGCGGATGCGCTGCGTCCATGACAAACCCAACGAGCGCGCCCCGTTCTTCCTTTGGACCAAAGACGCGCGTTCCCGGTAATTCGGTCAGGCGATCAGCCGCATAATGCGCAAGCTGCGAATCGTGCTCGAAAATTGCCGGGCGTCCGATCTGCTCGATGTAATCAATTGCTGCCGCGAGTCCGATCGCCCCAGCAATGTTGGGCGTGCCAGCCTTCGAACCGGTGAGGCGGTTTCTTAAATGTGCTCTTTTCGAGCGTGACGCTTACGATCATTTCGCCTCCGCCCTGCCACGGCGGCATGGAATCCAAAAGCTCCGCGCGTCCGTAAAGCACGCCAATTCCAGTCGGTCCACACATCTTGTGTCCGGAGAACGCAAGGAAATCGCAGCCCAACTCCTGTACATCGAGCGGCATGTGGCCCGCTACTCTGCGCCGCGTCGACCAACGTCAGCGCGCCCACAGCGCGAGCTTTGGCGCAAAGCTCGGCGACTGGATTGATTGTGCCGAGCGAATTTGAGATATGCGTGAAGGCGAAAAGTTTCACATCTGACGTTAGCAAGGAAGAAAGCTGGTCAACATCGAGAGTTCCGTCGTCGCGCACCGGCAGAAATCGAAGACGCGCGCCTTTGCGTTCCGCCAGCAACTGCCATGGCACCAGGTTGCTGTGATGCTCCATCACGGTCAGAAGAATCACGTCCCCTTCGCGGAGAAATTTTTCGCCCCACGCTTGCGCCACTAGATTGATGCTCTCTGTCGTGCCACGCGTGAAGATGATTTCGTCAGGACTTGCCGCGCCGATGTACTCCGCGACGCGCCGCCGAGCGTGTTCATACGCGTCGGTCGCACGCCCGCTCAGCGTGTGCAATCCGCGATGAACATTTGCGTTGTCATGTTCGTAATAATTCCGCAACGCCTCAATGACAGCGCGCGGTTTTTGCGAAGTCGCAGCGCTATCAAAGTAGATTAGCTCATGCCCGCGTACCTGCTGACGCAGGATCGGGAAATCCTCGCGAAGAGCAGTCCAGTCCACCTGGCTTGCGACAGCTTTATGCACCCTTTAATCTGCTACACGCGCCGCCGCGCGCCACCTTATTCGCAGCGCGCGACGAAACGTTGATGTGTAGCGGCGGCTGTGTCAGCCGCAGAGCTGTAGCCGCTTCGCTGTGCGATAGCGTCGAGCGTCGCCCACAGGGCGACGGCTACAATTGCAAGTTGTAAAGGCGTTTGTGCCAAACCCCTGCCAGCGAATTTATCGGACCGCTGAAGCGTTCGGTTGAGCTGCGCGAGATGACTTTCAAGTCCGCGATTTTGCCGAGCCGCGTCACGATTTCCTCCTGCACGCCTTGCGCGAAATAGGCGTTGTCTGCGTCGCGACTGAGGTTTTCGAACGGGAGAATCGCAACGCTTTTCGCGGGAACGGATGGAACGGCCGGCCTTTCCTGCGAACGGTGATAAGCGAGCAAGCCGAAGACCGAAAGCAACGCGACCAGGAGCGCGCCGGAAAGAGCGGCGACAGTTCGATTGCGTGTCGTCCATCGCCAGGCCCGCTCGATCGGGGTCGCCGGCCGGGCGAGAATCGTGTGGCCTTCCAGCCACCTTTCCAAATCCTCGGCGAGAGCGGCGGCAGAGGCATATCGTGCGGCTGGTTCCTTCGCGAGACATTTCAAACAGATCAATTCGAGATCGCGCGGGATTGTTGCTTTGAAAGTTCGTGGCGCGGGAGGCGGTGTGTCGGCGGCGAGGCGCAACGTTTCCAAGGGCGTATCGGCAACGAATGGCGGACGTCCGGCCAGCAATTCATAAAGAATCGCGCCAAGACTATAAACGTCCGCGGCTGGAGTCAGTTCTTTCGACGCTCCGGAAGCTTGCTCCGGAGCGATGTAATGCGGCGTGCCGAGGGCACTCGTCGCAATGGTCAAACGGTTGTTGCGGCCCAGCCATTTTGCGAGCCCGAAGTCAGAGACGAAAGGCGAACGTTCGACACCATCGAGCAGAATATTTCCCGGTTTGAGATCGCGATGGAGAATCCCACGCTGATGGGCGTGATGAACCGCACGGGCGACCGTTGTCATCAACTTCGCGGCCTGACGTGGCTGCGCCTGAAAATCGACGAGGCATTCGCGCAAAGTGCCTCCGCTTACGAGGCGCATACTGTAAAAAGGCGTCGCGTCTATCTCGCCGGTTTCGTAGATGGGAAGAATATGCGGATGATCGAGGCTGGCGATCGCCTCGCCTTCGGCGCGAAATCTTTCCAGCATTCCCGGCGTCGCGACCTGCTCGGCCAGAATCATTTTCACGGCCACCTGACGTTGCGAGCCGTGCTGCATCGCGCGATAGACTACGCCCATCCCTCCACGTCCGATTTCTTCGATCAGATCGTAACGAAAGGCGCCATCGTCTGGCTGGCGCTTGCTTCCGGCAACGCCGTGTCGATTAAACAAACCGGACAAAGACCGGTGACTGTTCCGCCTGTCAATTCGGCGTCACAACGAGCACAGCGCATCATCAATCGTTAGCCGTTAGCTCTCAGCGCCGGCGAGTACCTTGCGAAGATAACGCAGTTCATCCTCGATCTCGTCGGGTGCAGAAACAGTCCTGCCGATTTCTTCCCGGAGTTTTGTTCTGTAATCCTGTCGAAGACGGTGCACCGTCGTTTTTAGTGCGCTCAAAGGCAGTCCGAGCCGTGTCGCAGCCTGTTGATATGAATCCGCCGGCTCATCCATAGTCAGAAATGCCGTGAGCCCATCGAACAAACGCTCTTTTCCCCTTGCGACGAAATCAGCACGCAAACCGGTCAGAGTCTCTTCGAGGACTGCATGTGCCCAGCGCATCTCGAAGATCGCCTCCGGCGTGAGCTTGTGTGCCGGCTCAAGGCGATAGCGCGTACGCGCGTCTTCAGCATCAAGAAAGATTATCTCGTGACCCCCGCCGCGTTTCTGCGCGTGGGCACGTGCTTTTTCATTGGCCAAAAAATTTTGCAGCGAACTAAGAAGAAAAGTGCGGAATTTTCCGCGCTGCGGATCGGCCTTCGCCAGTGCATGTTTCTCCTGCAAATGGAGGCAGAACGCCTGGACCAGATCTTCCGCGTCCTGTTCTCCGTAACCGCGCCGCCGCGTGTATGCGTAAAGAGGATACCAATATGTTTGGAAAAGCTGGGCCAACGCCTCCCGCGCCTGGTCCGTATCGTTTTCACCACTGCACGCAAGTACGATGGACCAATGCGTCGTGTTGAAGCGGCCCTGGGCGAGATCCTCTGTCTTGCTCGGCACGTCTTAGTTTGAAAAAGTAACCGCCGAGGGGCAAGGATTATGTCGCTTGGCTCCCTTGCGATGAGGACAGACTATTTTGCCAGCTCTTCGTTCACTTCCGCGAAGGCATTAACCGCGAATTCCAAGTCTTCGCGCGAATGCGCGGCGGAGACCTGCGTGCGGACGCGCGCGGTCCCATGCGGGACGACCGGATAAAAGAAGCCAATCACGTAAACGCCTTTCTCCAACATGCGCGCAGCGAACTTTTGCGACTTTGCAGCGTCGCCAATCATGATCGGAACGATCGGATGCACGCCTGGCTTGATGGTCAGACCGCGTTCCGTCACCGCAGTGCGGAAGAACTTTGTGTTTTTCTCAAGCTTGTCGCGCAGTTCGGTCGATGCGCTGAGAAGCTCGAGCGCTTTCAGGGAAGCAGCAACGACCGGTGGGGCGATTGTGTTGGAAAATAGATAAGGCCGTGAACGTTGCCGCAGAAGATCGACAATTTTCTTTCGACCGCTGGTGAAGCCGCCGCTGGCGCCGCCGAGAGCCTTCCCAAGCGTGCCGGTGATGATATCGATTCTGCCCATCACTCCGCGATATTCGTGCGTGCCGCGTCCGGTTTTGCCAAGAAAACCGGTAGCGTGTGCGTCGTCGATCATCGTCAGCGCGTTGTATTTTTCGGCGAGGTCGCAAATGGCCGAGAGGTTCGCGATTGTGCCGTCCATCGAGAAACAACCGTCAGTGGCAACCAATCTGAAGCGCGCATCTTGCGCCGCGCGGAGTTGCGCTTCCAGATCTGCCATGTCGCTGTGCTTGTAGCGAAACCGTTGCGCTTTGCAGAGGCGGATGCCGTCGATGATGCTGGCGTGATTCAATTCATCGCTGATCACCGCGTCTTTCTCGGTGAGCAGCGTTTCGAACAATCCGCCGTTGGCGTCGAAGCAGGAGGGATAAAGGATCGTTTCCTCAGTCCCGAGGAATTTCGAAAGTGCGGCTTCCAGCTCCTTGTGAATGTCCTGTGTGCCGCAGATGAAACGCACGCTCGCCATGCCGAAACCATGCGTGTCGAGCGCTTCTTTGGCCGCGGCAATTAGCGCGGGATGATCGGCCAGGCCAAGATAGTTATTCGCGCACATGTTCAGCACGCGTTTGCCGCCCGTGATCGCAATGTGGGCATCCTGGGGACTGGTGATGACCCGCTCGGTTTTAAACAGGCCTTGCGATTTAATTTCTTCCAGCGTCTGAGAAAGCTGTTTTTCGAATCCAGCGACCATAAGTAAGCTGCAGATTACGCAGAAAAGATCGATCAGGAAACCATGAAGCCATGAATCGGCCCAGAAAAAGCAGCATAAGCCCCTCCGCGGATTTCCTGGCTTCCAGATTGTATGAAAAGAGGACTGGTCACTTCACAAAGGCGACCGGAAAAAACCATTGACAAAAACGGTGTGCACTAAGCACTATCCGCATCTTACAGCCCCGGCAGGAACCTCCTAAAGGTTTCCCCAAGGAAGCTCCAAAAGTTTCCCCTAAACTGTCGGGGCTGTCCTTTTCGTTAACGCCGTTTCTTTCACCAGACTTTTTTCGGCGGTGGTGGTAGGCGCACGGCCCAAGGTAAATCACACTAACCCTCTGACAGAAAGATCTTGCCAAATTGTGAATAACTGTTAATAACTCGCCTTGGTGATGCGCCTTGACCTACGCTGAGCGTCGTAACCTTGCCTTAATCCTGCTGGCGGTTTTCATCGCCCTTATTCTCCTTACGGGCTGCGGCACTACACGCCATACCGCATTGCCGGCTTACGAGCCGCCGCTGGCGAAGACGAATTTTCAGGAGGTGCGCACGACGGCGTACACGCATACTGAATCCGACCATCGCCAATACAGTAATCACAACGCTCTTGGCGGAGAATTGCACGCTGCAGGTCCGGCGGTTCACCGCGCTGAAGTTGTAACGCGCGCAACGCTGGCCTACGAAGTGCCGCGCGCGATCCCGGTGAATGAGAGCACCTCATACTCCCCACGGCTGCAACGGTTCTCAATGGATGACCGCGAAACCGTGACACCCGGTCCGAAACGTGCCCCGAGAGCAACTCGCGCCGTCAAACGCGCTGTAGTGGTATCCGGTCCGCCGCAGATCGGCAGCGCGGCGGCCGATTGGTCGCGCTGGCCGGCCGGCACAGTCTTTCGTCTGCTCTCGACCGGACAAAACTACCGCGTGGAAGACTACGGTTGGGCGCTTTCAGGACGCAACACCATCGATCTTTACATGGCGAACCAGCGTGAAATGAACAGCTGGGGCGCGCGTGCAGAAACGATCGAAGTTCTAAAATGGGGCGATCCGCAGGAGAGTCTGCAGTTCTTGCGCCGCCACCAGGATTACAGGCACATCAAACGGATGGTGCTTGAGCTGGAAGGGCGGCAGAAAGAAGCGGCGTCGCTGCGGTGAAAATCTACATCGGCGCGACTTTTGCGATTTCGCGGCCCAATAACATCCCTCGATAAGCGAATTCGTTTTCACGCAGAGCCCTCGCGTAATTGGGAAAGACGTTTTGCTCAAACGAACCTCCGTGCATCGGGTGAACCCAAGCGAGATTCATTTTCTCCAGCCGATCAACAACCTGGCGAATCGGTAATTCGTGCGCGAAAATTCCAGCCGCGCGATATAAATCGAGCATCGGCATCGACAGGTTCTCTGTAACCATAGGTGGCTGATCGGCGGGTTGAATAAACAAATCCGACGGAAAGAGACTGCGCGAGGTTTCATCGATCACCATCATCGAATCCCAATGATGCACGTGCGGCGTCTCCACAAATCGCAACTTGTGCGTTCCCAAATCGAGGATTTCTCCATCGCGAAAGCCGCGTGCGCGTTCAGCAAGCCCAAACCCGATGGCGTTGAGCTGAATTGAGAGCATCGATCCGATCAACTCCGATTTCGGCGCTTCTTTCATGAATTGATCCATCCCGCCGTTTTCATCGCCTTCCCAATGCAACAAAACGACGTATGCCAGCTTCGCCGGATCAAGCACCTCGCGAATGGCGCTGCGAATGGAGCCGTGCAAATCGCGCATGCCCGTATGAATCAAGGCTGGTCGCTCATCAGCGATCAGAAACTGGTTGAATGTAATTCCGTACTGCGGCTGCCAGGTTGAAATCCTGTAAATACCTCCAACGATCTCATCGATTCGTGTGCTCATTCAGTTAATTTTCTCGGGAGGCAGTTGGCGCAAGGAGAAAATTCGCGCGACCGTTCGATGTCGACCGGCTTGGAAATTATTCGAGAGACCTTCGACTTCGCTCAGGATGACAATTCGCTCCAGTTAAGGACTACTTTGCCGGAGTTACCGGATTTCATTAACTCGATTGCTCCCTTGAACTCGGTATACGGAAAGCGGTGGGTGATGACGGGAGAAATATCCAGACCACTCTGGATCATGGCCGTCATTTTGTACCAGGTTTCGTACATTTTGCGGCCGTAAACGCCTTTGATGGTTAGCGCGCTGAACACGACGGTGTTCCAATCGATGGCAGCGCTGCCGGGCATGATGCCTAACAAGGCAATCTTGCCGCCGTGAAACATGTTCGGCAAGATGTCAGCGAATGCTTTCGGGTTACCGGACATTTCCAGCGCGACATCAAATCCTTCCTTCATTCCGAGCTTCTGCATTGCATCCGCAACTTTGTCGGTGCGCACATCAAGTGCGAGATCGGCGCCCATTTTCTGAGCAAGATTTAAACGGTACGGATTTACATCGGTGACAACCACGTGCCGCGCGCCCGCGCGTTTGCAAATCGGAATCGCCATGCAACCGATCGGGCCCGCGCCAGTGATGAGCACGTCTTCTCCGACGAGGTCAAATGAGAGCGCGGTGTGCACCGCGTTGCCTAACGGATCGAAACAGGAAAGCACATCCAGCGGAATCGCTGGATCGGCGTGCCAGCAATTGTCCTGTGGTATCGCCACAAATTCGGCCCACGCGCCGGGACGATTCACGCCGACGCCAAGCGTATTTGGACAAAGATGCCGCCGTCCGGCCAGGCAATTTCGGCAGTGTCCACAGGTGATGTGTCCTTCGCCCACCACGAGATCGCCGCGCGCAAATCCTTTGACGTGATCACCGACAGCATCAACGACACCGGCAAACTCATGACCGATGGTCATCGGCACTGGAATGGTTTTCTGCGCCCAGTCGTCCCAGTTATAGATGTGCACGTCGGTACCGCAGATCGACGTCTTCAACACTCGGATCAGCACGTCATCGCCACCAACTTCTGGAACCGGAACATCCTCGAGCCACAGACCCGGCTCGCGTTTGGCCTTCACAACGGCCTTCATCATACTTTGCACGACACGACACTAGGCCAATAAGAAAAACACGAAAAGGTTTTTGCGACTTCGAATGGCTTCATGGGAAATCACCTGTCGCCTTCCTTTTTGCTTTGACACCCACCGGTATTCTTGGCAAAACCTTTTGAGACGGAAACAATAAATGGCTAGAAATGATTAGGATAGTGCCGCTGTGCCCCTGCGAGTGCCGGGCTACGCGACCGGGAAAATCACAGAAGGCCAAAAATGAAAGAACAAACTAAATCAATGAAAAATCGAAACATAGTCACGATGCTCGCAACCGGCTTGCTTGCCTGCTTTGGGTTTTTGCCGCAAACAAACGCAGCTCCGGAAGTTGCTCCGCCGCCGGACGGGTGTTACCCAAATTTTACCACAGCGGAAGGCTGCCAAGCGCTTCAATTCCTCACTAGCGGGGCTGGAAATACAGGACTTGGTTGGCGTTCGCTCTATGCAACCGCCGCCGGCAGCTTCAACACCGGTGTTGGCGCTGGATCGTTAGTCCTCAACACGGACAATGACAATACCGCAGTTGGCGCAGTAGCGCTGTTGCTTAACACTAGCGGCTCAGATAATACGGCAGTTGGCGCTGCAGCGTTGGAGTTCAACGATGTCGGCTCACGGAACGTGGCCGTTGGTGGGTTCGCGCTCAGTAACAACACCAGCAGTTCCAACACCGCGGTCGGCTTTCAAGCGCTGGAGGACAACACCTCGCACTTCACGAACGTGGGCGTGGGTGTTTTCGCGGCCCAGAATAGTGACGCGAGCTTCAACACGGCCGTCGGCGGCTTTTCGCTCCGCGCTAACACTAGTGGCACCAGAAACACCGCCGTGGGTGCTGGTGCGCTCGAGAGTTTAGCAAGCGGCTCCGACAACACGGCGGTTGGGGAGCTAGCCGGTGACAACTACAATGGCACCGAAAGTGGTAATATTTCCATCGGCTCGAATGTGGTGGGCACTGCCGGTGAGTCTAACACTATCCGCATCGGCACCAACTTGCCGTCCGGTGGCATCAACGTCAGTGACGTCGGCGTCGTGCAGGCCTTCACCATCGGCGGCGGCTTCACCGGCGGCGGCTTTCTGTACCTCGAGCTGGGAGGCCTCAGATCTTTTTCGATCGGCGACACCTTCTCGACTACGAACGGGAACTCAAGCGCCTTTGTTGGCGGCATCTTCAACCAAACGCCGGTCGCTGGGTCCCATGCTGTAGTGGTTGGCCCCAACGGTAAGCTCGCCGATGCGACTCTTTCCTCACGGAAATTCAAAAAGGACATTGCACCGATCGATAAGCTCAGCGAAGGCATCCTGGCTCTCAGACCCGTTACGTTTCACTGGAAGAGCGATAACACTAACGAGCCTGAATTTGGCTTGGTCGCGGAAGAAGTCGCCGAGGTAAACCTCGACTGGATAACACGTAATCCCCAAGGGGAGGTCACCGGCGTGCGCTACGAGACGATCCCCGTACTGTTGCTTAACGAGTTCCTCAAAGAACACAAGAAAGTCGAGGAACAGCAGGCGAGCATCAGCCAGTTAAAGAGCGAAATGCAGACGATGGTTGCGCAACTCAAAGAGCAGGCCGCGCAAATCCAGAAGGTGAGCGCGCAGCTTGAAGTCAGCAAAACTGCGCCACAAGTAGTCGCGAACAAGCCGTAAAGCTCCGACACAGATTGGCCTTGCGTGTTAAAAGCACCGAGGCGAATTGGAAAGGCGTTCGCCCTCGCGGCGAACGCCTTTCTTGCTATGAATTGTCCATCCAGTAGACTCTGTGCTGCTCACATGAAAAAAATGTTTCTTCTTTCGACACTGGCCTCCTTCGCGATGATTTGCTCCTGCCAAAGGCAAGATTCGGCCGCTGAAGCGCAACTTGCTCAGCGAAAAATCGAGTTGGACGCGCGCGCGACAGCCTTGGGCGAAACAGAGAAAACGTTAGACGCCAGGGAAAGGGCGTTGGCTGAAAGAGAAAAGGCTACCGCGAACACCAGCACGATTCGGCCTGAACTTCAGTCGCCACGACAGCTTCCCAATGCAGCTGAAGCCAAAACGGAAAGAGACAGGAGAATACAACAGCTGCCGCCCGAGTTTCGGGCGCTGATTCCAGATGCCTCGCGAGTGAAAGCCGAAAGCCGCAGGGACAAACGAGAATCATCCGATCCAGCGGAGGCGCGACCGGAAAAAGACAGGAGCAGCCTATCTAACCAAATACAGCTTAGCCCCGAAGACTTACAACGCGAATGGCAGCGTAAGCTGGATCAAGCAAAGACGTCTGGCGCGGCAATGTCTCCTGCAGCGGAGGATACTTTGCTGACTCCATCTCCTACGCCGCAATAAGTCCGGGCGGTGGTGTCGCACTGCTAGCTCAGTGTGAACAGTACCAGCAGCGATGATGCGTTCGGTGACGTAACCTTAAGGAATCATGTCAGGCACGAGTAACACAGCCATCGCCGATGATGGCTCTAGCTTCCTTGTAGATGGCAGCGGAAATGTCTGTGTCGGTGACGAGCACGGCACGGGGAGCGCGCGCGTCATTAACTGCTTCGCGATCGACGCACCTGGTGCAGGTACTTTTGCAAGTTGGATAACACCTGCTTCATCGGCAGCATCTACGGCGAGCCGATTAGCGACCCGGCAGGCAATTACCAGAATATGTCGATCAATTTAACGTGGCTTAATCGCCGAGGGGGAGCCCCAACTCGTCGTGTATGGCAAGAGTGGTAACGTCACTGCCGTCCCCTACGAGCAGATCAACAACATCTTGCTCAAAGAGTTCCTCAAAGAGCACAAGAAAGTTTCACGAGCTGGCAGCCACCGTCCCGCAGCAACGGAAAGGAATGGAGGTTCTCACAGCGCAGCTCAAAGACAGACAGCGCAAATCCAAAAAGTGAGCGCGCAGCTCGAGCTGAGTAAGCCAGCGGCCAAAGTGGTCGTGAATGAACCTTAGCTGTTGTTTATCACAATCACGGAATTATGGTTTGCTCCTGATATGAAAAGAATCTTTGTCCTTTCGACGTTCATCTGTTTTGCGATGATTTGCGCCTGCCAAAAACAGGATTCGGCAGCTGAAGCGCAACTTGCTCAACGGAAAGCAGAACTGGACACACGCGAGAAGGCGCTTGACGAAAGAGAGAAAGCATTGGTCGAACGCGAAAAAGCCATACCGAACAGGCGTATCATTCCGTCGCGGCGGCAGGCTCGCAACCCCGCCGAGGTGGAAGCGGACAGAGAAAAGCGATTACAACAGCTCCCTCCGGAGATTCGTTCGCTTATTCCCGACCGCGCGCAGATGAACCCTGCAAGGCTTGCAAAAGAGCGGGACGCTGTGCTTCAGGGCCAGAAGCCCGATCCCGAGCAGGCGAAAGCCGAAAGAGAAAAGAAAATACAAGAGCTTCCACCCGAACTTCAGGCGCTCGTTCGTGACCGCTCATTGTTGGATGCTGGAACAGCTGAAAAAGGCACGGCAACAGCAGCCCGCGCCGAACGATTGCGTCGTCTCGAAGAGGAACGAAGGAAGAACATGAGCGGGATAGCATCTCCCAATGCGGAGTCATCTGATACGCAGCCCGGGTCGCCATCTCCTTCGCCCACGCCAGAATAAATCCAGATCCGCTAATCGCAGTTCACGAAATCGAGGATTTCGGGACGTTAAGTCCAAAGGCGGATTGAAACCTATAGCCGCCTTGGGGAATAATAGCCGGATGAGCCCTCGCGAACGCGTGGCACAGCTTCTGAAAGCCTGGCCAAAAATTTATCCAAATGCACATTGCGAGCTGGACTTTCGAAATCCGCTCCAGCTGCTTGTAGCGACTATTCTCTCGGCACAATCCACAGACAAACGCGTCAACATCGTTACGCCAGCGCTGTTTCGGAAATACCGTGCGGCGAAACATTATGCGGAAGCGCCGCTCCCTGAGTTGGAGAATACGATCAAATCCACCGGCTTCTATCGTAACAAAGCGAAAAGCATTCAAGGCGCGATGCGCGAAATCGTCGAGAAACACGGCGGAAAAGTGCCCGAAACCATGGCGGAATTGTGTGCGTTGCCGGGCGTCGGCCGTAAGACTGCGAACGTGGTACTGGGCAACGCCTTTCATATAGACGAAGGGATCGTCGTCGACACACATGTGATCCGGCTGTCGCAGCGCCTTGGCCTAACGAAACAAAACGACCCGGTAAAGATTGAGCTCGACTTAATGAAACTCGTGCCGCGCGAGCACTGGACAAACTGGAGTCACTGGCTCATCTGGCACGGGCGGCGCCGCTGCTATGCGCGCAAACCGGACTGCAGCCGGTGCGAAGTGTTCAAGCTCTGTCCCAGCGGCAAGATTTTCCTGCGCACGGGCAAAGCGCTGAAGGTCAACGAATGACCGCTTCCTAGCGTCGAGAACATGACGGTTCGATACGTTCCCGCCAAAGGCGCTATCTCAATCGTAGCCTGGGACAGCGTCCCAGGATTTTGGTCACACGAGGTAAAACGCGCTGAAAGCGCGAGTCAATCCAGATAGTCTGTTACGCCCGGATGTGAATCGCGCTTTCAGCGCTCATCCAATTAAATCCATCTCCTGGGGCGTTGCCCCAGGCTGACAATGAGACCGCACCTTTGGCGCTGGCACCCATGCCGAAACCCTGGACGAGCGAATGCAAGGATTATTGCTTGATTGCGAAATTGCTTGAACCTTCGCGTCGCGATCGCCAAGATCGCGAACCACTTGAGGACGTTCGCGATCGCCGTTCTTGTTCTGCTGACTGCCAGCGCTTTCGTCGCTGCTGAAACCCCGGAGCTTCAAAAGTTGCGAGAGCAACTGAAGAAAGCTCAAGACGCCGAAGACAAACCGGCAATCATTGAATTGAGCCGCCGCATTGTCGCCATCGCTCCGAACGATTCCGGCACATGGGACACGCTCGCTCAGACGCAGGTGCAAACCGAGGAGCTCGATGGATTGGAGCGTACTCTCGATCAGTGGCAAAAAGCATTCAAGCGATCGCCCGCAGCGATCGAAGATTTCCGCGCCGGTCTCTGCTTCAAACGCAAGGATTATGGATGTGCCGAGCAGCACTGGCTTGCGTTTATCAGGACCAAACCGCCGCGAGCCGACGTGGCGACCGATTACGACAATCTCGCCGAATTATGCGCAGCGCAGTCGCGTTGGGCGGACCACGCGTCATACCTGACGAAGGCTATCGCGGCACAGGACACGGTTGCGCGCCGTGTGCGGCGTGCTGTCGCTTTTCTGCGTCTGCATAACTGGGACGCCGCTTATGCCGACATGGCGAAAGCGAACAAAACAGATGCCACCAGTTCACAAGTGAAGGCGTGGCTCCCGGAATTTGAGCGATTACAAAAATTCCTGCCGCAAATCAAACCGCTCGATGCGCAGATCGCAAAATCACCAGATGATCCCGCAGTTGCGGGACTGTTGCTTGAACGTGCCCGCGTTTTGATTCTCGCCGGCCGTCCGTTACTGGCGATCGATGACGCCGAGCGCGCATTCAAGCTTCAGCCCGCATCGATGCGCGCGCGCATTGAATTAGCCGAAGCATTGCTGGATGCAGGCCAAGCCGAGAACGCGGCAAAGTTGGGGGTCGACAGGTATCTTCGTCGTGGAGAGGACAAGCTCGCCACGGCGAGTCCGTCCGGGGGCGGACACGTTAGCGATGAGGCATTGCGAGAACTTGGAACGCTCGACACTCGTTTATCAGCGAATCCCAAGGATGCTGAGGCGCTGATTGCGCGCGCTAAAATTTTGAGAGACCTGCGTCAATTCACGCTCGCCCTCGCAGACGCGAATGCCGCGCTGGCGATCAATGATAAATCGGCAGCCGCACACTTCGAAGCGGCACAAGACCTGGATGGTTTGGACCGGCAAAAGGAGGCGCTGTTGCATGCTCGCATCGCGACGGAGTTGGATCCTCACAATTCAAACATCTGGTTCTTCCGCGGCGTGCTCGAACGGCAGCGTGCCGACTTCGCAGGAGCCGTCGCGTCGCAAACGCGCTCAATTGAAATTAATGAGTCACTGGTCGCACTTAGCGAACGCGAGCAATGCCAACGCCGCATCGGAAAGACAGCCGAAGCCGACGCCGATCTGCGCCGGATACAACAATTGGGACCACAAAGATAGTGAGAATGAATCGGCGAATCGGAGAAACGGCGAAACGACGAGTTCGCCCATTCGCCCATGCGCCCATTCGCCTATTCACGCTCCTTCTCCCTTGCGTTCTCGTTATTGCGATGGCCGGCGCGAGTTTCGCGCAGGACGAAGAACAGGAAGAAGCATCGAACGCAAAACCCGATGCCGGCGGCATTGTGATCGATCCGTCGAGCGGGAAGATCGCCGAGGACGACACCATCACGATCACATTTCCCGTCTCGATGGTCGCCGCCGATCTCATCGATGTTGGTGATCAGCCAAGCCCGTTTGTCAGCGAGCCGAAACTCGACGGCACGTTTCTCTGGAAAAGTCAGACTGAAGGCGTTTTCACGGTCACCGGCGTCGTGGCCGAGGCACGACATCGGTTGACACTGGCTCCAGGGCTGAAGGACGCGACGGGCAAACCGTTCGTGGTGAAAGATTGGAGCGCCGAATTCAAAACTCCGAAGTTTGCGATCACGACGGAGTTCAACGAGCGCAAACGATTGTCGGCGCGCCCGCAAATCTATCTCGATTCAACTTATGCGGTTCGTCTCGATGAAGCGGCGCAGCACATCTACTTCCAGGACCGCGAGGAGCACCAGCGTTTTCCAGTCGAAGTAATTCAAACGGCTGAAGGGAAAGCTGCGGATTCGCTGGAAGCGACAGGTTTTCGAGTCACGCCGCGCGCCCCGCTTCCAGTGGGACACACGTTCGACCTCATCGTGAATGGCTTGCTCGACGCGAAAAGCCGGAGGCCACTTCCATACTTGCAAGTGATGCCCGCCGGTAAAACCGCGCCGCTCGAAGTGCAATGGCTCGGCGCGTTCAATCATCCGCTAGAGGACCCCGCGATTCGCATTAAATTCGACGACTTCATCGATCCTGTAGAAGTGACCCCGGAACGAATCCGCGTGGAGCCTGCGGTGGAGAAAGTGAAACTTCTTGCGAGCGGGGACCAGGTTGCAATCACAGGCGACTTCGATCTCAAGCAACGCTACAAAGTTACCATTTCACCGGAGCTAAAGGGCGACCGCGGCTACGGAGTTCAGTCTGAATCGCGCTGGGGCGCAACGTTTCGCCCTAAAGAATCGTGCCTGATCTTCCCGTCCACGCAGGTGTTTGCCCGCGCCCGCCAGGAATTGCGCTTTGCCTTCTTCCAAGTCAACACGCCGCAGGTCACTTGGAAATTGGCGCGCATTCCCACGGAGAAACTGGCAGCAGTCACCGCGCGCGTGAAAGAATTTGAAAAGGACGACAAGGATCCCGTCACCGGGAAGGTGGTAATCGATCCGCGCACGGGATTCACCAAACAATTTCAGACTGAATTGCTCGTCGAAGCGTTTCAACTGCCGGTGGCCAGTAGCGGCACCTTCGAAGCCACGAGCAACGATACCGAAACCCGACGCGATGTTCGTTGTGCACCTGCCGAAGCCTCCGCAAAGGCGGGCGTTACACAAGCAAACGAAGCCTTCGCCGGGCCGTATCTCTTCGAAGCAAGCGCAATTCTGCCTGACGGTCACATGGTTGGAAATCGATCGATCATTTGCGTTAACGATTACCTGCTCACGCAGAAACGAACCCCGACCAAGGTGATCATGCGTCTCGCGAAAATGTCCGACGCGAGCTCCGTGGCCGGCGTGACAATTCGCGCCCTTACCGAGGAGAACATCGAACTTGCTCGCGCAGTCACGAACAACGAAGGCATCGCAGAATTTCCGAAGGAGCGCGTTTTCCCGAAAACAAATAATTCTAACGCGAAGAACACGCATCTCTTCATCGCCGACACTACGACCGGTCCGGCGCTCCAATTTGCTGACGCCACAGCGTATTCCTCGGGAACAGATTCCGCTCCTTCACCGAACCGGCCGCAGGCCGAGATTATCACCGATCGCAATCTTTATCGTCCTGGCCATACCGTGAAGATGAAGGGGTTGGCGCGTGACGTTACCGGCTCTAGCGGCCTCACGATCCCTGTCGGCGCTTCGGTGCACTGGACCATAAAAGAAAGCGACGGCAGCCGCGTTGTTGGTGAAGGAGACACCACGCTATCGGATTATGGCGGATGGGAAGCAGAGTGGAATGTGCCGGAAAAGGCAAAGCTCGGAAGCTACGAGGTGCGGTGCGCTGTGGGCGGTCGCGACTACGCAGGCGTGACGGTGATCAGCGTTCAGGAGTACCGCGTTCCGCTGTTTTCGGTCATGGTCGAAACAACGACACCAGAAGTTGGCACCACCGCGCACGCCCGGATCTCCTCTGCTTATTTTCACGGCGCACCCAACGCAGGAGCGCGGGTGCATTGGAAAGCGAGCTGGACAACATTGGCAGACTTCGCCAGCGATTCTGACGAACCATATCGAAAGCGTTTCAATTCTTACTCCGAGGTCGGTCCGCGCCTTGATGTCGACAGTGAAGACATCAAAACAATCGAGGGCGATACGAAGCTCGATGCACATGGTTTCGCGACGATCGCCTGCGAATCGCCGTTCAAAGACAATCCCGCCGTCGGCCGCACCAGCATTATCTGGCGCGCGGATGTCACCTCGATCGACGGACAAACGCTCAGCGGCGGCGACACGGCCACGCTTTTCGCGACAGAAACGCGTCTCGGCGTCCGCGCCGAAGAGCAGACTGCCGAACCGTCGGCCTGCCCGCCGGAGCCTCGGCGCAGGCGGGAATAAAAGTCGACATCGACGCGCTCGATCCCGACGACGAGAAAAAGGACGGCGTTCTTGTTCGCGCCGACCTCTTCCATGTCACCACGAAGACGGTCAAAGAACAGCTCGCGCCATTTGTTTATCGCTATCGTAATACCGACCAGTTCGCGAAAGTCGCATCGCAAGAGTCAAAAACGCCAGCGGAACTTGTTTTCCCAACAACCGAGACTGGCCGTTACGTTGTTGCCGTCAACGCCACAGAGGTCAAAGCGCCGGTGGTTAGTGATGAAACCACTGTTACCGGTGAAAAACCGGCGCAACTACCGGTGGTCAACGAGACCACGTTCAAGATCGATCGTCGCGCCGAACCGTTTTTACCGGGCGAGAAAGCCGCGTTCACAATAGAGGCGCCATTCGGTGGCGTGGCGTGGGTATCAGTCGAAACGGATGAGGTGCTCGACACGCTACTCGTTCCGGTAAAAGGCAACGCCGGCCGGATCGAAGTGCCCATCAAAGAAAATTACGCACCGAACGCAACGGTTTCAGTCTATCTGGTGAAACCTGGCGGCGAAAACGAGCTTCCCCTCGAACGTTTCGCTTACAGTGAGATCGATGTTCGCCGGCCTGACCACGAACTAAAAGTTGCGCCGCATCTCGCCAGCAACACCGCGAAACCGGGTGATGTGGTGCGCGGTGAAGTGCTGGTGACGTCGCAAGACAAACCGGTTGCCGACGCCGATCTGCTCGTGTTCGCAGTCGATGACGCGGTCCTAACTTTGGGCGATTGGAAACTGCCGGACATTGGTGCTCGCTTTTATCCCAGGAATGGCTTCTCAGTGCGCACTTACGAGGCGCTCCATGGTTATATCGAGAATCTCGCCAAACTCAGTTTGACCCAAAAAGGATTCGTCATTGGCGATGGCGGAGAGGAAGCGATCTCGAACATCAAAAATGTTCGCAAAGAATTTCGCACGCTCGCGTATTGGCAGGGCAGTTTGAAGACTGGTGCTGACGGTAAGGTCGCGTTCGAATTCGTCGCGCCGGATAACCTGACCACATATCGCATCGTGGCGGTCGGCGAGACCAAGATGAATCAGTTCGGGGGCGATGCGACCGAGACGGTGAAAATATCGAAACCGCTCCTGATCGATCTGGCGTTGCCGCGTTTTTTGCGCGAGGGCGATGAAGTCGAATTGCGCGCCGTCGTCCGGCAAAATTTCGCTGACAGCGACGGCGTAACGACGCGGTGCGTGACGGACGCCAACATTAAGTTAATAGGCGGCGATGTGACCACTCAGTCGGCGCAACGCGACGCGCCGACGGTGTTTCGTTTCAAGGCAAAAGTCACCGACCCGAATCTCGCGCCGACAAAGGTGCGCTTCGAAGCGGTCTCGGACTCGAACAAACAAATGTCCGACGCGGTGGAGATCACGATTCCGGTGCAAGCGCCGACGATTGTGCGCAAGGAAAGCGTGGCCGCTTCGTTCAATCCCGACAAGTCGGGATTCGATGCTCGCCGCGCAATGCCCGAAGTCTGGAGGCGCGGCCGCGGCCATTTCACCACAACGATTTCAACTTCGCCGTGGCTGCCACAGATGTCGGGACTTCCGGTGATTCTGGAATATCCACACGGCTGCTTCGAACAAATTTCGACCAAGCTGCTGGGGTACAGTTTGCTCGCGAATGTTCTCGCGTACCTGCCGGATTTTCAGCAACGCGATGCCGAATATCGCGCCACGCTCGAGCGCGGGATGAAACAGTACGCCGACGCGGTCCAAGAGGACGGTACGCTCCCCTACTGGCCCGGCGGCAATACAGGCAACGGTTTTGTCACATGCCAGGCGCTTTGGTCCGTCAATGAATCGGTCAAGGCCGGTTTCGAGCCGCCATCGGAGTTACAAGAGAAACTCGCAGGCGCGGTAAAGAAAATGGTCAAAGGCCAGGTGCCGGCATCGCGATTTCAAAAATGCTTCGCGCTTTTCGTGCTGACACAATCTAACAACGGCGACGATTACAAAAACGAATCGCAGGAATTGTATCTCCACCGAAACGAAGGCAGCGATGAAGATCGCGCTTTGCTCGCAATCGCGTTGCATCAGCAAAACATCATGGCTCACGAGCAGCAGCAACTTCTTCGCGAGATCGATAAGCCCATCAAAGAGCGCGCCTTTAATCCCGCCACGTTTTCGTCAATGACGCGCGCGGAGGCGATGCGCGCGTTCGCCTTCAACGTGATCTCGCCGCCGACGTGGACGAAGCAGCGAAAACAACAGGCACGCGAACGCATGTCGAAATTGATGGACGACGCCGGCTCCCTTTCGACTCAGGAAAATCTTTGGCTCCTGTTGGCGTTCACATCAATGATCGGCACGGAGACAATGCCGGAACTTCACCCGGCGCAGCCGGCGGCGAGCCGTGGTTTCAAAAAATGGCCGATCGGCGGCGTGGGTCGATCACAAAATGGAGAATGATCTTGTGATCAAGGGCCTGAACCAGAGCGCGCTCACTTTTCTGATGCAGGCGGAATATTCCACCAGCGAAGTTGATACCGACCGCGTGGACCGCGGATTTCGTCATCGAGCGTGTCGTAAAAAATCTCACTGACGCAACCCGCGTGGGCACTCCGAATGCGCCGTTAAAATTGGGGGATCAACTGCTCATCACGTACCGGCTGAATACGCGGAAGCTTCAGAATTTTGTCGCGCTCGAGGATTCGTTACCCGCCGGCGTGGAAGTGGTGAACCCGAATCTTGCGCTTGTTGGTAAATTCTACGAATTGCCGCCACCCGATCCGCAGGATCGTTTGCTCGGTTTGTCGTATTCCGAAATGCGCGATCGCTCGGCGCTTCTTTATTTTGACACTGTCGATCCTGGCTCAGGCACGTACTCGATTCTGGCCCGCGCAACAGCCGCGGGCACCTTCCGCTGGCCAGCCACGCAAGTCGCGCCCATGTACGACAGCCGTTTCTCCGGCCTGTCGCCCTCAAGCGTATGCGTCGTCTCCGCCGACTGATTCTGGGGAGCGCACGCGTCTCGCGTGTCTGGTTTCGGCGTCGCGCCGAAACAGGCTTTCCTTCGAATGTGATTCAGAGTCCCGAGTCCGACGCAGAGGAAAAGTTCGCGATCGCGAGACGCGCTCGCCAGCACGCGTGGACGCGTGCGCTCCCCAGAGTTTCGCATCCGCGTTGCTTGGTAGCTTCTATTCTTGTTGTCGTTGTTGCCGTCATCGCATTTGCGTGGTGGTTGCCGATACCTAACGAGCTGCAAAAATCGCCGAGCGGAACCTTAACGCTGCTCGATTGTCGCGGCCGCGAGATTGCCGAACTCGCGTCGCCGGAAGCGCGCACCCAATTTCCAGTCGCGCTCGAGCAAATGGGACCATGGCTGCCGCGCATAACCGTGGCGCTGGAAGACCGGCGATTCTACAAACACCGCGGCGTTGACTGGCGCGCGACCGTTGCCGCGTGCGCACGGAATTTGCGATCGCGGCAAATTGTTTCGGGCGCATCCACGATCACCCAGCAACTCGTGAAACTCGCGAGCAATCGTGACCGGCGCAGCTGGAGCGGCAAACTTTACGAGGCAATCGTTGCTTGGAAATTGGAACGGCGCTGGAGCAAGCAGCGAATTCTGTCGGAATACTTGAATCGCAGCAGCTACGGGAATCGACGACTCGGCCCGGAGGCGGCTGCTCGCGCGTATTTCGGGAAGCCGGCTCGCGATCTCACTTTGAGCGAAGCAATTTTCCTGGCTGGTCTGCCGCAAGCGCCAACGCGCTTCAATCCCTGGCGCCATCCGGAGGAAGCAAATCGTAAATACGCGCGATCGCTCGCGCGGCTTGCGGATTTGGGAGTTATCACGCGCGACCAGCAATCGCTGCTTGTGGAGCCGCCGAAAATCGTGCGCAGCGATCCGCCGCGTTTTGCGCCGCATTTTGTGGATGCAGTCGTGGCGCAAAACCCGGGACTGCGTGGCACGGTCAGGACGACACTCGATCTTGATCTGCAAGCGACGGTCGAACGTTTGGCGCGCTCGCATTTGTCAGCGCTAAACCGTCATGACATCACGCAGGCCGCTGTTGTCGTGATCGAAAACGCAACGGGCGCAATCCGCGCCATGGTTGGATCGGAAAATTATGCTGTGTCGCAGATCAACGGAGCGACGCAGCCGCGCAGTTGTGGATCGACTTTGAAACCGTTCGTTTACCTCGAAGCGATCGATAAACGGCTGTTCACCGCCGCGAGCTTGTTGCCCGACACGCCGGATGCCATTCGCAATGAGTACGCCGATTACGATCCACAAAATTACAGTCATCATTATTTTGGACCGGTGCGCTTACGCGAAGCGCTCGCTTGTTCGCTGAATGTGCCGGCGGTGTTTGTGCTGAGCCAGCTCGGCGCGCGGCCAACGTTCTATCAGTTGCAGAAGTGGGGCTTCAATTTTCCACAGGGCCTCGATGAATACGGCGCCGGATTTGTTTTGGGGAATGCCGAGACGCGCCTCGTTGATCTTGCCGCTGCGTATGCCGGGCTCGCTCGCGGCGGGACAGCCATGCGCGCAAAATTTTTGGCATCAGAACATCAGCCGCTCACGCGCATCGCCTCGCGAGAGGCGACAGCGATTATCACCGATATTTTGTGCGATAACGACGCGCGCCAGAAAAGTTTTGGGCTGCGTTCACCGCTCGCCTTCGAAGAACGCGTTGCGGCAAAGACCGGAACCAGCAGCGGCTTCCGCGACACATGGACTGTTGGCTTCGACAAAGAGCACACCGTCGCCGTTTGGGCGGGCAATTTCGATGGACGACCAATGCGCGACACGTTTGCCGTGCGGGCGGCCTCACCGCTCTGGGCAGCCATTATGCAGGAATTGCTCCGACGCGATCACCCGCTCGATCCAGCGACGGAAAACGATAAACTGATCCGGCGAGAGATTTGCAAAACGACGGGTCTGCTTCCGTCCCGTTTTAGTAACGCAAGCATGCCAGAGCTTTTCCTTGCCGGAACGGAGCCGAACGAAGACTCGGCACATTACTTTGCGAACGATGGGAAATTAATTTTGCCCAATGCGTACGCGCGCTGGTGCGCGACCCGTGACAACACGATCGGCGCACACGTGCAATCCGATTTTCACATCACCAGTCCGTCGCCGAACGCTCATTATCAGATTGATCCTGTCCTGCCACCGTCACAGCAGATGGTCGAACTCACTGCAGCGTCCGGCGGCGACGTGGAATGGTTTGTGAACGGTGCACGAGTTGCGCCGCGAGCGCGACGGCCGCTTTTTCTGGCAGCTCGCCGCAGGCGAATGGAACGTGCGCGCCGTCAGTCGCGAGAAGTTCGCCGAGCAAAAAATTGTCGTCGAAAGCATGAGCAACTAGCGCCTTCGCTTTTGCTCGACTCAGCACGGATGATTTCGTAAAACTCGGGTGTGTTCGGGAGCAAGCGTATCGCACAGCGTGCTGTAGAGTCCGCTGTCTCAGCGGAGTTCATCGAACGCGCGCGGTGTGGCTGCGCTGAGGACAGCGCATGCTACAGCAAACTTCGGTTGCTTGTAGTTTTTGTTGTGCTGTTTTGCGCAACCATAATGCCCGCGCGTGCGAGCACTATCACGGTAACTAACACAAACGACAGCGGACCCGGTTCGTTGCGTCAGGCGCTCAGAGATCGCGAATGACGGTGACACGATTACCTTCGCAGTCACTGGCACCATCGCCCTGACCAGCGGCGGACTTCCGGTCAACAAGAGTCATGACGATTTCAGGTCCTGGCAATGATCAACTCTCAATTGATGGCAACCAGGCGATCACTTGTGTTCGGAATTTTTCCCGACAAAACTGCCATGATTTCCGGCCTGACCATCAGGAATGGCTCAGTCTGGGATTTGAACGAGGGAACGTTAACCGTCAGTAACTGCGCTGTCACGGTTGAGCGGCGGGGACTCAGGCGTCGGAATTTTTAGTCACTACCGCGTGTTAACGGTAGTTCATTGCGACGTTAGTGGGAACTCATACGGGATTTATAGTGATCACAGCGAAGCAAGCGTCACTAATTGCATCGTTAGCAGCAATCAATACGGCGGCGTCTTCAACAATGGCGCGGCAGGCGGCCCAAATGACCATATTCTTGGCGGCTCTCTTAACAATCGCCGATAGCATTATCAACGACAACTCTGGACCCGGCGTCGACAACAATGCGGGCTTCGTAACGATTATCGACACCACAATCAGTGGCAACTCCGTCGGCAAGACTGGAGGCCAGTCCGACGTAGGCGGCGGTGTTTATACGTACATGGGCGGTGGGAAAATTCCGGGGAACCTCACCGTTATGAACAGCACGATCAGTGGTAACTTCGCCTCTTCCTATGGCGGTGGCATCGCTTGTGGCACGTCGGGTTTGACCATCATTAACAGCACGATCAGCGGCAACTCGGCTGGCGCTTACGGTGGCGGAATCGTGGGCGGCAGTTTCGGTATGATGATTGTCAACAGCACCGTGAGCGGCAACTCGGCTCCTACTTGCGGCGGCGTCTGCGGTGGAAGTGGAAATTGCAAACACAATCCTGAACGCGAACGCGTCGGGAAACATCGATGGCACTGTCACCTCGCATGGTTACAACATCAGCAGTGATGACGGCGGCGGTCATTTGACTGGTCCAGGCGATCAGATCAACACCGACCCGCTGCTTGGTCCGTTGCGGAATCACGGTGGACCAACGCTCACGCATATGCCGATGCGGGGCAGCCCTGCGATTGACGCAGGCGATCCGAGTTTTACTCCGCCACCTGATCACGACCAGCGCGGCGCGTGTTTTTATCGTGTGTTCGGTGGTCGCATTGATGTCGGTTCAGTCGAGACACAGCTGCGGCCGCGGTGCGTGACTCCAGCACCACGCCCGACTCCGTGACGCGGTGAAATTCGGAGTGGGAATGCCAATCAGAGCGTTTTTGCAAAAGCGGCGTCAAGTTCGCCACGGCGAATCCGTCCTATGGCGGACCGCCGCACTCCAAAGCGCGCTTCGCGCGCTAAAACTCGCCGTCGCCGTGCCCTCCTAACCCTGTCACCGAGTCTTGCGCGTGTCGTGATTGTGACTGCGGCCATTCTGCTGCCGGTCTTGTTAACAGGTTGCGGCAAGACAGATCAGGAGGGCGAAAAGAAAACCGCGCAAAAAAGCGAGGATGACTTTTTAGACAAAGACGCCAAACCGGATGAACGCAAATATCTCCTGGCGGCGAAACCATTCTTTATCGCCGTCGCCAGCCGAAAATACGCGGACGCTTATGCGCTACTCTCCAGCCACGCCAGGGCTCGGATGTCGCTTGAACAGTTTAAGCCTGCTCAACAGGACTCTGATTCTCAGCAAAACCAATCGTACGCATTCGACAACGTGACCGCGGAACAATTCGCCTACTTGATGCAATACGTTGAGGCCGCGCATGGGGCGCCTCGCGCGCCCAAAATGCTGCACGTGTTTTCGACTGATCCCGACGTTTTGAACCGGCGCAGCAAGGAGCAATTCGGCGCGATGGACTCCATGTTCGCCATCGGCGCAATGCCTGAATGGATTCCCGCCGATATCCGGAGAGCAAGTTTGCGCGGGCAAATCCACACTGAACTGTCGCCGCAGGAACTTGAAAAGGTGGCTGCAACGGAGGGAATCAGCGTGGAAGAATTAAAGAAGAGCGAGGATTTCGATCCCTATTTCAATCTCAAGATCGTTCTCGTCGATGAAGGCAGCCAACTGAAAATCGGGTATTTCGAATTCCTTCCGCCGTCGATAATGGACTAACGCTTTTCCTTCGACGGAGGTAGAGGACGCGCCACGGGCGCGTGGCTACAGCAAGCGGCACAGCATGGACATTGTCGCGCGCCGATTGTAGGAATCCATAATGCAAGTCCCACGCGATCCCGCGGCTTCACATTACGAGCATGCCGGCAAAGGGCTGCGCCGGAGCGACCTAAATCGTGATCCGATTAAACAGTTTGGGAATTGGTTCACTGCCGCGATTGAAGCCGGTATCCGCGACGTCAACGCGATGAGTCTTGCGACGGCGGATCGCGACGCGAGACCGTCGGTGCGAATCGTTCTGCTGAAAAGCTTCGATCAAGATGGCTTCGTGTTCTTTACGAATTACGAAAGCACGAAGGGGAAACAGCTCGGGGCCAATCCGTCCGCGGCGCTTGTGTTTTACTGGATCGAACTTGACCGACAGGTGCGCATCAGTGGAAAAGTGGAAAAGACCTCCCGCGAAGAGTCGCAAACTTATTTTCATTCGCGTCCTGTCGGGAGCCAGTTGAGCGCGTGGGCATCGCGTCAAAGCGAGGTGCTCGATGGCCGGCGCGTGCTTGATGCGCGCATGGCGGAAATGACCGAGCGCTTCGGCGACAAACCCATTCCGTTGCCGCCGCACTGGGGCGGTTATCGACTTAACCCGGATAGGATGGAATTCTGGCAGGGGCGTATCAGCCGTTTGCACGACCGGTTTCGGTACACGCGGCAGGCGGATGGATCGTGGAAAATTGATCGGCTCGCGCCGTGAGCAGAGGAGAAATGGAGTGCTGGAGTAACGGAGTATTGATTTTTCTTTTCTTCAATACTCCAACACTCCATCACTCCAGTTTTGCGTTCCAGATGCAACACCAACGCAGGAGAAGTTGATTGAGCGGAGAAATCGAGATCCTCCGCGGCGATATCACAAAGCTCGACGTTGATGCCATTGTGAACGCGGCGAACGCAACGCTCCTCGGCGGTGGCGGTGTCGATGGCGCGATTCACCGCGCCGCAGGCCCGGAACTGCTCGCCGAATGCCGCACGCTGGGCGGTTGTCGCCCGGGCGAAGCTAAAATCACGAGCGGATATCGATTTGCCAGCTCGCTTTGTCATTCACACAGTCGGTCCGATCTGGCGCGGCGGGAAAGATGACGAAGCGCGAACACTGGCAAATTGCTACCGCAATTCACTGCGGCTTGCGGTGGAAAATGAAATCAAAACACTGGCGTTTCCGGCGATCAGTTGCGGCGCTTTCGGTTATCCCATTGACCAAGCGGCGCACGTGGCACTCAAAACGACGCGCGAATTTCTCGCGATCAGCAGTGAGGTCCAGAAAGTAATTTTCGTTGTTTGGGGCGAAGACGTTTACGACGCCTATCGTAAGGCGCTTCAAAAATGACGAATGTCGAATGTCCAATGACGAAGGAATGACGAAATCCGAATCACGATCAGAACGATAACGTTGAGCTTTCGATCATTCGAGCTTCCTTCGTGCTTCGTCATTCGTGCTTCGTCATTATTTATATCCCGCTGTCACCAACATTTCGCAGGTAAAGAAACGCAACCGCGCCTCGACATACGATACAATTTTGTATGAATCCGAACGAAAACGATTTTATGAGGGACGAACCGCTTCCGGCGCAGCAATTTCAGCCAATTGAAGAAAATATTGGCCCAACTGGGCGCGAGCAGTTTCGTCGAGCAAAAGAAGAAGTTTCCACGCAAATCAGCCAGACTTGGGACCAAACCAAAGAGAAGGCGAGCGTTGCGCTAGAGCGTACCGAAGATTTCATGCGCGAAAATCCTGTGCCGACTATTCTCGGCGCACTCGGCCTTGGAATCGCCATTGGCCTGGCCATCCGCTACGCCGCTCCCAGCGAACGCAAACGCGAAATCGTGGTGGAGTCTCCCTTTGGGAAATTCAACTGGAGCGTTCTTTCGCTGCCATTTCTCTGGCCGCTGTTCAAATCGGCCCGCGAAAAATCGGAGGATCTCATGCGAAACGGCGTTAAGCAGTGGAAAAAAATGGACGTAGAGGATTACGCGAAGCCGATCCGCAAACGCTGGAAAGCGTGGACGCGCTAAGCGGACTCGCATTCAAGGGCCTCGACCACAAGCCCGGAGCGCCGGGCAAATCTTCGGAGTTACCTAGGGGTGAAGGCACGAGAATTCTCGTGCCTCACGCGTGCCTAGCTAGATAATTTGACCGCAATTTTCAGCTCGCGGCGTGATTGTCCAAATCTACGAAGTTTCGACCCCGGCAGAGGCTCATGCCCTCGGCGCAATGGGCGTCGATCACATCGGTGTTCTGGTGGGCGAGGGATCGTTTCCTCGCGAGCAGACAATCGAAAAGGCGCGCGAAATTTTCGCGGGGATCCCCGCCGGATCAAAAGCATCCGCGTTGTCGCTTTCTCACGATGTTGACCTCATCATGCGGCTCACCGCCGCGTTAATGCCTGCCATCTTGCATCTCGGGGCAGCGCCACCGCATCTCTCACCAGCGCAGTTGAGAATACTCAAAGCGGAGTTTCCGAAAGTCTCGCTGATGCGGAGTATTCCGGTAGTTGATGAAAGCAGTATTGCTCTCGCTCGCTCGTACGATGGGATGGCCGATTGGCTGCTTCTCGATAGCTACGAATCTGGTGATCGCCAGATCGGAGCCTTGGGCGTGACACATAGCTGGGAACTGGATCGACGGATTATCGAAAGCGTGCGCATCCCAACAATCATCGCCGGAGGATTAGGACCAGAGAACGTCCAGGAGGCTATTCGGGTCGCGCGTCCAGCAGGCGTCGATTCGAAGACAAATACCGATAAGAGCGATGGTAGCCATACAAAAGATTTGCAGAAGGTGTCGGCGTTCGTGAAAGCGGCCCGTGAGGCGAATTGTGCCTCCGATTAGCATCCCCGTGTCGAATTGGTCCTCTATCTGAAGTCTCTCCAGTAACTTGCCTTGACCCAAGTCGGTTGCGATTCACGGCAACGCCGCAGATCCATGGATTAGTGTAAGGGCGCTTGTCCCAAACGCGCGGCTGACACAGCCGCCTCTACAACGGCAGCCAACAGTTGAATCTTGAACGGTGAGCGATGAACGTTCCCGTTCATGGGAAAGGTAAAGGCAATTCAATGGTTCGCGCTCATTCCTCTGTTCGCGAGCGCTTTCGCCGGGTGCGCTTCAAACAACAGCAGCGATGCCCGGCCTGGTATCGATCAAACGATTCCGGGAGCAACCAAATGGGGACATTTCGACGGCGAACCCGTAACGAAGTGGAATCCAGACGGACGCACGATGACGCTCTTAACTGAGTTGCGCTACACTGATCCGCACGGGGAAGTTTGGGTCGCGCCGATTGGTTCGGTCGTCGATGGTGCATCCATTCCACGGTATCTTTGGTCGGTCATGGGCGGGCCCTTTGAAGGCAGATATCGGAATGCTTCGGTGCTGCATGATGTCGCGTACGGCGAGCACAAGCGCCCCTGGAAGGACTGTGACCGGATGTTTTATTACGCCATGCGTTGCAGCGGGGTTGGCGCGACCGAGTCCAAAACCATGTATTACGCTCTCTACAAATTCGGGCATCATTGGAAGTTTCCCATCAAGCGCGGCAAACCGGTGAAATATGAAGGCGCTCTAGTGGCGAGAGGCGAAGAGATCCCGCGCGCGATCCCAGTTAATCCAACGGAGATCAATCAGGCGCGGACTTGGATCAGCACCACTGATCCCAGTCTGGAACAGATCGAGCAACGAGCGCAAACCGAAGCGTGGTAGCGCCGGTGGTGTGTTTCAAACGACCGCGCAAAGATAAATGTGGCTTCGATCTAATCTCCAATGCGTTGCCATTCGGTCGGCTGCGGTATGGCCTGTCCAATGGAGCCAGCAACGCAGTTGACTGCGCAAAGCGTTAGAGCCGATCAAGCAATGCGGCAATTCGTGTTTACGATGAAGCAGCCAACGTGATAAAACGCACGAGCATGCTGGTGATGTCACAGAGCCGTAAAGAATTATCGCAGAAATGGCTGGAGACAATCGAAGCCTAATTGAGTCTGGGTACTACCAAGGCCTGGAGCGTTTTGAGTACTTCATCGTCGGAGCCTCTCTGGCGTTATGCGCGTACGTCGGCCACACTCTGCATCCTGAGAAGCTCACGTTCTTGTCGGCTTACACGATGGAAGTCATCTCGCTCGCGCTGCTTATAATTTCTGCAGGTGTCGGTTTAAAGCGTATTGAATCACTCGTTCAAATCAGGCGCCTGAACGGTCAGCTACTCGACGCAACAGAAAAACGAGGAGCAGTCATGACAACAAAACCCTTTTCCGAAGGGCTGATTATCGTTAAAAACCCTGGGAGACTTCTAACCAGCGAAGAAGCAGCAAATTGGGTACGCGAATTAAATGACAAAATACAGATTCTGCATCACATGATAGAGAAGGAAACAAGCAGGGCCGAGAGTGTATACAAATGGCGCAATAGACTGCTCTTAATTGGCTTTTGCGGCTTAGTTTTGTCGAAAATTCTCACGCCATACCTTCCTTCTTACTAACGAGTGTTCGAGTAAGAAACGCAGTCACCTTTTCATCCGAAGGACCAACGAAACGCTTTCCGTCGTCACGATTTCGTCTGCAATCCAGATCATTCGCCCCCTCGGGATCAACGGCTGAGAAGTAATTCCAGCTCCACCAGCCGTTACGTCCGACCACCAGGTGAATTTCCAAAGCTGCGGAAAGCCTTGGCTCAGCTTCGCAGCACCGCTGACCTTTTGATCGAGAGTGCGTGGCCGAAACAGCACGTTGTAGAATATTGCGGTCTCAGCCATCAGCCTCGATAATCCAGACCCGAGGTCGTTAAACGACCGCGAAATATCTGCGCCCGTAGAGCTCAGCCGGATAGAGCAACGGATTTCTAATTCAAGCCTAACGAGTTGCACCGTTTCACTGTTTTGCACAGCATTGCTTGCGCCAGGTATTTGGCGATTCAGCATTCGCAGTGTGTTGCGTAGGATTGCGCCATTTTGCAGCAGAATTTTGCTCGACCGTAGAACAGACCGTAGAAATTTCTCTACGCGATGAGCGCGAAAATCATCACCGCTTTTGCGACAAAATTCCGTGCCTGCTTGCACGGCCCCGCCCTACTGGTCCGCGGAAGTCTGTTTCGTACGACGGAGCCTTACAATAAGTGTTGACACGTTTGGTGCTCGCTCTAAAGCGTGATCCTAACTTACGGAGGCATTTTCTCCGAAAGGGTTTGGGGTTCTTGAAGATACGCCTTCGTCACCCAAACTTCACCCCCCCACACTCCTCCCATGAAAAACAGACAAAATCGCTCTTCCCACGCTTCGGCGCTTCAAATCACATTGCGCGTTACACTCATCTCGTTCTTCGCGGCGTTGGTGGCGTTCGCCGTGGTACCTGCGCAAAATCAATTCAAGCAAAAGTCCGCCGCGGCGGATATAGCTGAACAGAATGCGCACCACCGCGCAGCTCTGTCGAAGTCCTCGGCTGCTCCAAAACGGAAAACTCAGCGCAAATCGAAACGGGTGGAAATTTCGGCGAGTCGCCAACACGTTCATGGACGTGAAATTGCCGGGTTCAGTGCGCGCCAGGCGCCGACGGCGCAGGAGGAAAACCTGACACCGCCCGGTGGGCTCAAGCCGGTCGAACAGCAAGCGTGGTTGGCGATGGCGCATCGGGGGACGAGCGACTTGGAGAGCTTTTATCCGGCACGTTACGGCGAGCCGTTCGTGGTGGAACGCGAACAAGTGCGGGTCGCGGTGCGGCCCGTGGCCGGTATGGATGCGACGGCACAGATTGACAATGACCAAGTAATCTATCGCAATGCCTATCCAGAGACAGACAGTGTGCATGTCGTGAGCGCCGGGCGCAGTGAAGAGTTTCTTTTTTTGCAAAGTGAATGTGCGCCGCGGGAGTTCGCGTACGAGTTGAGCGAACTGAGCGCCGGCACGCGTGTCGAATTGGTGAAGGGCGAGGTGCACTTTACCAATAAGGCAGGCCAGGGGGTTAAAATTGAAGCGCCATGGTTGATTGAAGCCAACGGCAACAGCCGGACGGATGCGGTGCACTGGGAGTTGGATGCGACGAAGGGGACAACAGGACCGCAACGGTTGCGCTTGGTCGTTGCCAAAGGACTGAGCTACCCTGTGATGATTGATCCGAGTTGGACGGCGACCGACAGCATGGGCACCGAGCGCTCTCATCACACAGCGACGCTGCTGCCTAACGGCAAGGTGCTGGTGGCCGGAGGATCTTCTAACAGTGCTAGTATGTTGAACAGCGCGGAGCTGTATGATCCGGGCACGGGTATGTGGTCGGCGACCCCCAGCATGGGCGCTGCTCGTGTGAATCACACGGCGACGCTGCTGCCCAATGGCAAGGTGCTGGTAGCAGGAGGGGACAGTGTCGGTAACACCGCCGAGCTGTATGATCCTGATACAGGGACGTGGACTACGACAGCCAATCTTATCACCGCACGCTCAGGACACACAGCGACGCTGGCCAACGGCAAGGTGCTGGTGGCGGGAGGGTTTAATTCGGTTTCACCCTTCTTGAACAGCGCGGAAGTGTATGATCCTAACACTGCAACGTGGACAGCGACCAGCCCCATGCCCAATTTCTTCGTTTCTCACACGGCGACGCTGCTGGCCAATGGTAAGGTGCTCCTGGCGGGCGGAACCTTTAGCGGTAGTAGCGCGGCGCTGTACAATCCTGCTAATGGGGCGTGGACGATTACTGGCAGCATGGGCACTGCACGTCACTCGCACACGGCGACGCTGTTGCTCTCGGGCAAGGTGCTGGTAGCGGGTGGAACCAATACCGATGACTTTGGGGCCCTGAACAGCGCGGAACTGTATGATCCGGCTACCGGGACATGGACGGCGACTGGAAGCTTGGTCACCAGCCGTGATAATCATACCGCGACCCTGCTGCCCAACGGCAAGGTGCTGGTGGCGGGAGGATTTAATGGCCCTTTATTGAACTTGAGCAGCGCGGAACTGTATGATCCCAACACTCAAACATGGACGGCGACCGGCAGCATGCTCGAAGCACGGGAGTTTCACACGGCAACGCTGCTGCTCAATGGCAAGGTTCTGGTGGCCGGTGGACGGCTAGCCTTTGGTAATTCCTTGAGCAGCGCGGAGCTGTATGATCCCGCAGAGAACGGAAGATGGAGCGTGACGGGTGGGGGGCTCAGCATCGGACGCGCTGATCACACGGCGACGTTGCTGTCCTCAGGCCAGGTGCTTGTGGCAGGAGGAGATAACGGTAGCGGCACATTGAATAGTGCGGAGCTGTATAATTCGGCGACGGGGACGTGGACGGCGACGGGCAACATGGTCACGGCCCGTTCAATTCACACGGCGACGCTGCTGCCCTCAGGTAAGGTGTTGGTGGCAGGGGGACATAATGAGAATTTTTTCACCTTGAATAGTGCGGAGCTTTATAATCCGACGACTGGGGTGTGGACGGCGACGACCGGGAGCCTTAACTACCCACGCTTCGATCACACGGCGACGTTGCTACAGTCAGGCGAGGTGCTGTTGGCGGGAGGAGTAAGTAACAGCCCGAGCGGAACAAGCAGCGCGGAGCTGTATAATCCGACGACTGGAATGTGGACGCTGACCGGTAGCCTCAACGGGGGACAGGGACGCCGCGAGCACACGGCGACATTGTTGCCCTCTGGGCAGGTGCTGGTGGCTGGAGGATTCGACTACAATGGTGGTGTAAGCTTGAGCAGTGCGGAACTGTATGATCCGGCGACTGGAATATGGACGGCGACCGGCAGTCTCAACCAGGCACGCGACTTCTTCACGGCGACGCTGCTGCACACTGGCAAAGTGCTGGTGGCGGGCGGGACGATTACTCAATTGCGAAGCGCCGAGCTGTATGATCCGACGACTGGAATATGGACGGCGACCGGCAGTCTCGGCAATGGACGGACAAAGTCACACGGCGACGCTGCTGGCTTCGGGCAAGGTGTTGGTGGCGGGCGCTGGCACCGACTGTGAACTATATGATCCGGCGAACGGGACGTGGGGGCCGACCGACTTCCTTAACGTGCCACGCGGTGCACACACGGCGACATTGCTGTCCTCGGGGACGGTACTGGCGGCAGGAGGATTCGGTTCCACCAATATCGCCGAGCTGTATGCTACAGCGTGCGGCGGGCTTACGTTCAGGAAGCCGGCGCCTATAACTATCAACGATCGGACTGGAGCCCCCCAACCCGCTTCGCCTTATCCTTCCGATATCGTGGTAGCCGGTATGCCGGGCTCAATCACTAAAGTGACCGTGAAGCTGAACAACATTACCCACGGCAGACCAGCCGACATTGACATGCTGCTGATCGGACCCTCTGGGCAAACGGCCATCATCATGTCCGATTCGGGAGGTTCTCCTGGTGGTATCACCGATGTGACGCTAACGCTGGATGACCTTGCAGCTAATCCGTTGCCTGTGTTCTCGCCGGCGCCGCTCGTTACTACCGGGGTCTACCAGCCGACTAACAACCCGAACCCGAACCCGGCTAATCCCGATACGTTTCCATCACCATGTCCTCAATTTACGCCCCCTCCCAATGCGGTGCCCCCCCTTTCGACCTTTAACGGGACAAATCCGAACGGGACCTGGTCGCTCTACGTCGTGGATGACCAAAGTGGTAATGCAGGCAGTATCGCTGGTGGATGGGATCTAACCATTGCAACCGATTCTTGTCCGAGCCCGACGCCGACGCCGACTGCCACAGCTACCGACACGCCAACACCAACAGCTACTGCAACTGCCACAGCCACCGACACACCAACACCAACAGCTACTGCAACTGCCACAGCCACCGACACGCCAACCCCAACCGCTACCGCAACTGCCACGGCCACCGACACACCGATTCCCACAGCTACTGCGACGGCCACAGCCACCGATACGCCAACACCAACAGCTACCGCGACTGCCACAGCCACCGACACGCCAACTCCAACAGCTACCGCAACTGCCACAGCCACCGACACGCCGACTCCAACAGCTACTGCAACTGCCACAGCCACCGACACGCCGACTCCAACAGCTACTGCAACTGCCACAGCTACCGACACGCCGACTCCAACAGCTACTGCAACTGCCACAGCCACCGACACGCCGACTCCAACAGCTACTGCAACTGCCACAGCCACCGACACGCCAACTCCAACAGCTACCGCAACTGCCACGGCCACTGCTACCGCTACGGCTACTGCGATACCTACGGCAACGGCAACGCCTACGCCAACCGCAACGCCAGCGTACGCTGCGCAGATTCAGCAACCGATCGACGCAGATGGAACGAGTGTCTTCAACGTTAAACGCGGCGTTGTACCCGTGAAATTCACGTTAACGTTGAACGGCGTAGCGACCTGCGCTCTGCCTCCGGCCAATATCGCTGTGACCCGAACCGCCGGCGGAACCATTGGACCGGTCGATGAAGCCATTTACACCGGCCCCGCCGATAATGGCTCGAACTTCAGGATTGATAGCTGTCAGTATGTATACAACCTGGCTGCGAGCGCGCTGGGAGTCGGCACCTACCGAGTAGACATCTTGATCAACAGTAATGTTGTGGGTAGCGCCACCTTTGCGTTAAGATAGCTGCGCGCCGTTCTGAAGGCTTACAGCCAGACAACCACCCTCTATCATACTTGCGGTGTGAGTCATCGGCATCGATACTCCAAACTCGAGTTCGCTGAACCGCGAAATATCTGCGCCCGTAGCTCAGCCGGATAGAGCAACGGATTTCTAATCCGTAGGTCGAAGGTTCGAGTCCTTCCGGGCGCGCTGTTCTGATTTAATGAGTTAGCGAATCAGTGATTTAGCGATTTGATCGCTGTTCGTCACTCGTCACTTACCACTTATCACTCTTCTTTCGTGATCGAGCAGCCATTTCTTGCGCCATAAACCGCCGCCGTACCCGCAGAGCGTCCCGTCGGCTCGGATTACCCGGTGGCACGGGATTATGATGCAAATCATATTCGTGCCATTGGCACGACCAACTGCCCGACGCGCATTTTCATCGCCCAGGCGCTTTGCCATCCACGAATACGAACGCGTTTCGCCAACTGGAATCGACTGCAAGATTTTCCACGCGCGCAATTGGAAGGGGGATCCGACCGGGGCCAGTGGAACGCCAAACTCCAGCTTCTTGCCCGCGAAATAATCTTTTAGTTGGGAACGAACACTATCGAGATACCGATGTTTCCCCGGCACGACATTCGTTTGCAATCGTTTCCGCAAAATCGATAACTCGCGTTCTGTCGCGCGCCGGTCGATGAATTCGAGCAAGCGCAAGCCTTGCTCGTCAGCGACGGCGATCATTGGCCCGAGCGGCGAATCGATTCGCTCAGCAAGCAGTGGTGCATGCGTCCTGGCGTTTGTTGGCGATTCGCCAAAGATCTTTGTGAACGCATCGCGGAAACCGCTTTCAGATTCAAAGCCACTCCCATTTCTCGCCTGATCCACCCGATCCCCTTGCCGCACCTGGCTCAAAGCAAGGCCCATCCGGCGCGCACGATGATACGCTTGAAATGTCATGCCATAGTGGCGCTTGAACTGTCGCCGCGCGGTTGAAGGATCGATGGAGAGCGCGGCCAGTTCCTTGTCCGTCAATCGTCCGTCTGGCGCGCGCTCCACTTCCGCGCGCAGGCGCTCGATCAGCTTCGGTGGACGCGCGTTTGGATCGAGCGGGTGGCAGCGTAAGCACGGCCGATAACCGTTTTCCAGTGCGTCGCCTGATGTTGCAAAAAAATCGACGTTTTGGCGCGCCGGTTTTTTGGCCGAGCACGTGGGCCGGCAGAAAATTCCAGTCGTGCGCACGCCGATGTAAAAAATTCCTTCAAAGCTCGGATCGCGGTTCACCAGTGCGCGATACATGGTCTCGGTGGGCGGCAGAAGTTCGAGCGTTTTCATGCGAAAAAGCTAAGCACTCACAACGGTTGATGCATCGACGAAATTCGAGCAGCGAATTCTGTAGCCGCCTCGCTGTGTCGGGGCGCATCGCATTATGTCATCCACGCAGAGCGACACAGCGCCGTAACGACATTCGCAATCGACAAAACGTCGTGCTTTCATGCGGGTTGAACTCGGAACGTAAAGCAACCGCGCGTAATGCTGCGTACATCCACAAACTGGGTATCAGGATTTTGGAACAAATTTTCAATCACGGCTTCCGGTTCGCTGCCATTCACAACCTGCGCATCGATGATGTTGTAATTTGAATCGTAAGCGCGAAACACGCGGCCATTGCGAAAGTCGGCGGGGTATTCGTTAGTCGCGCCGTAGCGCTCGCACTCACGCGCGTGAACAAAAATCGGGCCTGTCTCAGAATACGGATGACCTGACGGAATCGCGGCATAAGGAAACAGAATCACACTCTCTCCAGGCTGTGCCCAACGCAGGCAGTGACGGCAAGGACTGCTTTCGGGCGAATCTACTGTGATGAGCGCGTGATCTGTTGAACCCGCATTTACTGCTCGCCGCGCTGCGTCTGCAATTTCAGTAGGAAGAGGAACGATGCGAAAGCTTGAGGTTTTCATGAGCCAGAGCTAAATCCAATACCGCGAGCCGCGCATCGACGAAATTCGGGCAGCGAATTCTGTAGCCGCTTTCCTGTGGGAAGCGCGGCGTCGCCCACAGGGCGACGGCTACAATTACGGAGACAAAAACTCCACAACGGCGCTCGCTGCTTCCGCAACAATTGCAGCACGATCATCCGCTGAGGATGTCGAGCCGATCGAGTAAATAGCAACCACGATCGGTGCATGTCCGGGCGGACCAATAATGGCAACGTCGTTTGTCGCTCCATTTCCACATCGTCCGGTTTTATCTCCGACAGACCACGTTTTTGGAACGCCGGCTCGAATCATCAGCGCGCCAGTCTCATTGTGCCGCAACCAATCTTCGAGCTGATGCCGTGAGGCTTCGGATAACACGCTGCCGAGTACTAACCGTTGCATGTTTGCGCACATCGCCGCAGGAGTTGTGGTGTCCCGCTCATCGCCGGGAATAGCGCTATTCAATTCCGGTTCTTTCCTATCAAGTCTCGTTATCTCGTCGCCAATGCTGCGCACGAAATTTGTTAGTCCGTCCGGTCCGCCAATTGTGTCCAGCAAAAGATTGCCGGCCGTGTTGTCACTTTGTTCGATTGCCGCCGCGCACAAAGCGGCAAGTGTCATGCCACCGTCCTTGAGATGGGCTTTTGTGACGGGCGCATATTCCAAAATGTCTTTTGCGGCATACGATACGAATCGATCCAATTTTTCCTGTCCGTCATCGACGCGCTTCAAGACCGCTGCTGCCGCGAGAAATTTAAACGTGCTGCACATCGGGAAACGTTCTTCCGATCGGTAATCGAGACGTTTGCCGCTCGCGGTGTCCAGTGCCGCCACACCAACTCGAGCGCTGGTTCGCTGCTCGATAGATAGAAGCCGATTCGCGAAATCGCTGGTCGATTCCGGCGTACTCGCAGCCAGCAACAAAAGCAAAGCTGCTACCATCGATGATACGCGGGATGGCCTTCTTTCACTGCGACGAAGACCCCGCGACACGTAGCGCAAACTTTTCCGCCCGCGCCCAGTGTTCCCTCGATGGTCGCACGGTCATCAGTGATCTCGACAACCTTCGCAGCAAGAAACACGGAGTCATTTGTCGGCGTCGGCCGGAGCAGTTTGATGGCATATTCCGCAGTGACCGTGCACGGCGGCCGATCATCGCCTGCACGCTTCATCAGATGATACGCTGCCGTCCAGTTGCAATGACAATCGAGTAACGTGCCGATGATCCCGCCGTTTAAAACTCCCTCGAACGCTTCGTATTTTTTCTGCGGTTTCCACTCAGCGACAACTTCGCCGGCTAGCGATTCATCGGGGTTCTTTAGGAAACTGCGAATATGCAATCCGTCCGGGTTTGCCACGCCACAGCCGAAGCACATGTTTCGTGGCGCATATTTTTCCTGTAGCGACTGTGAGTTCACTCGAAACGAATTCTCCCTCTTCCGCTTCCTCTCACTCTTAATCTATTCTTTGCGCTGGAGAGAAGAGGAAGAGTTAGCGGAAGATTACTTCGGCGCCCCGGGATACGGACGCAGCTCTGGCCCGACGTAAAGTGACCGCGGCCGAATGAGACGGTTATTATCGTGTTGCTCGACTACATGGGCGCACCAGCCTGCCACGCGCGACGCAGCGAAAAGAGGTGTATTCAACCCGGGAGGAAATCCCAAAAGCCAAAACACGGGCGCGGCGTAGAGATCGACATTGGCGCACAATTGTTTCTCCCGTTCCATCACTTGTTCGAGCGTCTCGCAAATCGGCACCCAGTTCTCTTTCCCCGTGCGTTTGCCAAGGTCGCGCGCGATCTCCCGCATCGCCGGCACTCGGGAATCGCCTGCTTTGTAAACGCGATGACCGAATCCCATGATCTTGTCTTTCGTTCCCAGTTTTTTCATTAACCATGCTTCGGCGCGATCCGGAGTTCCGATTTCTTCAAGCATCTTCATCGACTCTTCATTCGCGCCGCCGTGCAGTGGGCCTTTCAGCGTTGCAACAGCCGAAGTGACCGCTGCATAAATGCCCGCCAGCGTAGAGGCGGTCACGCGCGCGGCAAATGTAGACGCGTTGAATTCGTGGTCGGCGTAGAGATTGAAAATCGTGTCGAGCATACGGGTTTGCCATTGCTCGGGAATTTTGCCGTTGAATTTGTAGAAAAAATTCGCCGCCTGCGTCAGCTCCGGTTTTTCGGGAAACAGTTGTTCACGCTGCGATATGCGCCAGCCGTCGGTGATCAAAGTGGAGACGCGCGCGATGAGCCGGATTGCTTTGCGAATGTTTGCGTCATGTGAATTATCGCCCAGATCTTTATCGAAGGCGCTTAACATCGAAACGCCGGTGCGCAGCATGTCCATTGGGTGCGTGTCGCTCGGGAGAAGCCGCAACATTTCAGTTACCGGCCCGGGCAACTCGCGTTCGGCGGCTACTTGTTGCGTGAATTCGTTCAATTGCTTCGCATTTGGCAACGCTCCGTTGAGCAGCAAATAAGCGACCTCTTCAAAATTGGCCTTCTCGGCCATCCCATGAATGTCGTAGCCCCGATACATCAACCCGGCAGCGGGATCGACCCAGCAGATCGCGGTCTCACCGGCGATTACGCCGGCCAGTCCCGGGCTGTATTGTGGTTTTGTTTCAGTACCCATGTTGTTCGCTGATTGTAACTACGATACGCGCGACGACAAATCGTCAGTGCTCTATCCCGGCCATCTCTCTGCAGTTGGATCGTAGTCGAGCAGTTTGTAGAGCTCCTCACGCGTCTGCATTTCACCGAGCCATTCTTTTTGAGTTCCACTTTCCTTGAGAGCGCGCAGGAACTCATCGGTCGCTTTCATCGACACTCGGAATGCGCTCTGGGGGAAAATCACCATGCGGTAACCGAATCCGGCCAACTCTGTAAACGAATGCAGCGGGCTTTTCCCAAACTCCGTCATGTTCGCCAGCAGCGGCAGATCGATCTTATTGGCAAAGTTGCGAAATTCCTCGGCGCTTTGCAATGCTTCCGGGAAGATTGCGTCGGCGCCCGCTTCCATGTACCGCTGCGCCCGATCAACTGTTCGATCGAAATCCTCGACTCCGCGCGCGTCCGTACGCGCGATGATCATGAAATCGGGATCGCGTCGTGCAGCGACCGCCGCTTTGATTTTTTCCGTCATTTCCTCAACGTCGACCAGCGATTTTCCGGAAAGATGTCCGCAGCGCTTGGGAAATTCCTGGTCCTCGATGTGACAACCAGCCAGACCTGCTGCTTCCAGCTCGTGGATTGTGCGCGCGACATTTTCCGCACCTCCGAAGCCGGTATCTGCGTCCACTATTGCCGGAATCTTCACCGCCCTCGCGATGTGCGCCGCCAGTTGCGCCACTTCGGTTAGCGTCAGCAGGCCGATATCGGGAACGCCAGCTGTGGCATTCGCCATTCCCGCGCCGCTCACGTACACGGCGTCAAATCCGACACGCTCCACCTGCCGCGCCATGGCCGCGTTTGGCACACCGGGCAGCATGATCGCGCCCTTTGGCGATGAGCTCACGCAATCTCTTGCTCTTACTCATGCTCATGCTCTTGCTCGCTGAAATAATCCAGGCACTCACGGTCATTCCGAGCGAAGTCGAGGAACCCCGTGGCGAAGCGTTTCCGGTAATTCAACGGGATCCTTCGACTTCGCTCAGGATGACAATGCGGCTTGATCTTGATCATTCCTCCTAATGATCATTTGTCATTCGTAATTTCCAGCGCCTGCATCAACGCATCCACGTTCTTGGCTTCATCCAGTTTCCAAACAAGCTCGATAATCTTTTTCGCTCGGTCCTCTCCAATGATGCGGGCGACAAGCGCGTGGAATTTTCCCTCGACCGCCGAATCTTTGAGCCGGTTCTTGGCATTGCCCAGCGGATAATCGACCCGATAGGTTAATCGCCGGCCATCGGCAAGATCAACGTGCACAATGTTGCCGACCGCATCTGGATACATCGCGCTCAATTCCGAATTCCGTTCTACCTTCACGTTCTCCAGAAATTTCCAGACCGCGGGATCTTTGAACCGCTCCGGCTCGAATTGGCGATCGGTGATCTCGCCGTCAATCAGCGCAATGGCGGTGATGTAGGGCAGACTGTGGTCTGCAGTCTCGCGCGTTTTGGGTTTCCATTTCTCGGGTTCGCTCCCGATGATGTCGACCGAAGCATCGTGGCTCTCAATCACGACGCCTTTGATTTTCGAGAGGTCGTCAATCTGGCTCCGTAAAAAAAGCGCCGCTTCAATAGCGCTCTGGCTGTGATATTCCGCCGGCCAATATTTGATGCTCGTCTTCAGAATCATTGTGGGCGATCCGCGAAATTTCTCACCGACGTTCCCCAGGGACACGCCGAGTTGTTTCTCGAATCCCATTTCACCTTCGAAAATCGGCGCCGGGCCAGTCATGCCTCCGCGGGCAAGTAGCGCGGAGAAAACTCCGTGACGCGCCGCGGTGGCAAAGGCTACGCCTTTCCAATGCGAGAGTTCGCCAGCACGCGCCTGGCGCATCGCTGCGCCGGCCACACCGGCAATATTCACCGCGTGCCGAGTGTTGGCCGGGTCAAGTTTCATCAACTTCGCGCACGCCAACGCAGTCGAGAACGTCCCGTAAGTCACGTGATCCCAGCCGCGCGCACGAATGCTCGCGGCGTCGCATAAACGGCATTGCACTTCGTATGCGAGCGCGATGGCTGCGATCAATTCGCGTCCACCAGCGCCCACGCTTTCCGCGACGGCAAGCGCGGCCGAAATATTATCGCTTGGATGTGCCGGCTCTTTGGACAGATACGTGTCGTTGAAATCGAAATAGCGAATACCGCAGCCGTTGGCGAATGCCGCCCAGTCCGGCGGCGCCTTGTGATCGGTGCCAAAGATTGTCGATCCGTATTTCGCCGAGAAATCTGCCGCTACCGTTCGCGCGATCACAAAGGGTTCTTCCTTCCACGCACCTAACGCGCAGCCTAACGAATCGATCACGCGCCGTTTCACTTCGTGCACCACTTCCTTGGAAAGATCCTCAAACCGCAGCGCGCACGTGTAATCAGCAAGTTGATGAGCAAGCGTTGTCTTCATTGAAAAGTTGGGATTTCAATCTGCCGACGATTTACGCAGGAGCAAGGGCAGCAGGCCGTTGCGACTCTTCGAGGTCCGCAATGACGAACTGGACGCCAATCAACGCGGCGGATTCGCCGGGGCCACGGCTTCGGCCATTGATTTCAGCATTCGGCCGAGATCGCTGTTGGTCGAGAGGACTGCCGTCGTGTCCTTTTCAAACGCGGCGCGCATGACATCGAGGCTGCGCAAAAACGTATAGAGTTCCTGCTGGTCAGGCGCGCCAAAAGCTGCGGCGTAAATCGCCGCGGCTTCGGCGTCGGCTTTGCCTTCAATCTCAAGCGCATTCTTTGTGGCGGTGGAACTGATCGAGGCGACGTCGCTTTCTTTCTGGCCGTTGATGTTCGCAGCCTCGCCACGTCCCTCGGAACGGAATCGGGCCGCGATTTGGTGCCGCTCGCTCGACATGCGCTCGATGATTTTCTCCGCCACCGCCGGATTGTATTTGCTGCGTTTGAAACGTTCGTCGAGCAGCTCGATGCCGAAGTCGGCGATCTTTTGTCGCGTGCGTTCGGTGATCTGTTTCTCAATTTCGCCGCGCCCGTACTCAATATCGGGAATTGTGGTTGGCAGAACGGTTCCGGTCTTTTCCAACTCTTCATCGCGCACCGGTTTTCGCCCTTTGGTTACGCGGATGATTTCGACCAGGTCATGCGTGGCGACAGCGCTACGCGTTTCGCTGCCGAGGATGTCGTCGAGACGTGAAAGAGCACTCCGCTCGTCATTCAGCCGATTGTAGTAAAGCATTGGGTCGCTGATTCGCCACCGGGCGAAACAATCGACGATGATGTACAGCTTGTCCTTGGTCGGGCATTCGGTCGGCGGGCCATCCCAGGCGAGGATGCGGTTGTCGAACCGTCGGAGTTTATCGAAGACCGGCACCTTCATCCGCAAGCCAGGCGTCGTAATAGTACGAACGATTTTGCCGAATCGCGTGATGATCACGGTCTCATATTGGTGCACCACGAAGAGCAACGTTCCCCATTTCAGCGCGGTCAAAATGAAAAGAATGCCCAGGATTGACATAACCGGGCTTTGCAAAAAACGGACCGCAGTAGAGACGGCAGCGGGTCGAGGAGTCACGTCGATCGTGTTCATGGCGAGGGCCTCGATTCGCCGGGCACCTGCAGCGGCAGCGTCTGGAGAATATTCTTCAAGCTGTCATCCACGATGATCTTCTTTTGCAAACTCGGCAGGATGGCTTGCATCGCCTCAAGATAAAGGCGTCGGCGCGTCACCTCCGGCGCTTTGCGATATTCGGTAAGCAACAAAGAAAATTTTTGGGCCTCGCCTTTGGCTTCGTTCACCCGCCGAAACGCGTACGCTTCCGCCTGTTTCTCACGCTCTTTTGCCTGGCCCCGCGCATTCGGAACAGCGTCGTTATAAACCGACCATGCCTGGTTGATAGCGGTCTGCTTTTCCTGTTGCGCCTGATTGACATCATTGAACGCCGCCTGCACCGCCGACGGCGGACGAACACTGGTGAGTTGAACCTGTTGAATCTGAATTCCTAAATCGTACTGCGAACAGAGATCGGCCAAACGTTTCAACGTTGACGTCTCGACGTCGTGGCGCCCGATCGTCAGCACTTCGTCAACTGTGCGGTCACCGATGACTTCGCGCATCACGCTTTCCGAAAGGTCGCGCAACGTCTTTTCCGGCTCGCGCGCCCCGAACAAATACATTCTGGGATCGGTAATCCGATATTGCACTACCCACGGCACGAGCGCGGTGTTGAGATCGCCCGTGATCATGGTCTCAGTTTCTTGTGGCTCGACGTCCCCCTGATAAGTATTTGTGGTGTTTGGCGTGGAAAACCCAAACTCGAGCTTCAGCAAACGTTGCGTAGGCACGACGTGAATTTCATCGATGTACGGAATTGCGTAGGTCAGACCTGGGTCCACGTTGTCGTGATACGCGCCGAACCGCGTCTTCACGCCGAGCGAGTTTGCCGGAATCGTAGTGAAACCGAACAGCAGCGTGAATAACGTGACCACGATTCCGATGCAGGCCATCACACCCAGAAGCAGCCGCAATGGTTTTATCGGAAGATGTTCGGCGACGTCCGGTCTCGGCATAAAAGCGCTGTTATTGACTCAAAGCTGTCACGCAAGCGCAAGCTTTCATTCTGGGAAGCGCACGCCTCTGGCGTGTTGGCGATCGCATTCTGCGATCGCGAACTTTTGCTGGCCTTCGTTTCATTGCCTGCGCGTTCTGATTACGAGAAAAGTTCGTCGCCGCAGAATGCGGCGACCAGCACGCTACAAGCGTGCGCTCCCGAGAGTTTCTTGACTCGCCCCGTCTACGCTTCAAAACTGAACCATGAAAATCAAAAACACGGTCTTGTCAGCGATCATCGGTCTTGCGACGTTCACCTGCATGGCGGCAACAGAATCTCAAACGCAGCCCGAAGTCGGCAAGCCAGCACCGGATTTTAGTCTCACCACCGGAGACGGTTCGCAGGTGAGCCTGAAAGATTATCGAGGAAAATGGGTGGTTCTTTATTTCTATCCCAAAGATTTCACCAGCGGTTGCACGTTGGAGGCGCACAATTTTCAGCGAGACATCGCGAAATATGGTGATGCCGGCGCAGTCATCCTAGGAGTAAGCGTCGATACCGCGCAATCGCACAAAGATTTTTGCGCGAAGGAAGGCCTCAATTTCAAATTGCTTGCCGATCCCGACGCGAAAGTTTCTACCGAGTACGGTTCAATGATGGATTACAAAGGCCAGAAGCTCGCCGCGCGCAACACGTTCATCATTAATCCTGACGGCGAGGTGGTAAAGGTGTATACCAGCGTAAAACCCGCCGAGCACAGCGACCAGGTGTTGAAAGATTTGGCGGAATTAAAGAAGAGCTGAACGAAACTGGAGGTCATCAATGGCAGCACAAAGAAAATCGATCGATTGCAGGGATTACCCGAGCGAAAACAATTGCTCACTCAAAATTTCCGGCACGGAAGAAGAAGTCCTCGACGCAGCGGTGCAGCATGCTGCTTCCGTTCACGGGCACGAGAACACGCCGGAGTTGCGAGACCAGATCAAGCGGATGCTCAAGGACGGAGGTGACTGAGGGAATTTGCGTCGGGTCAATGACCGCTTTTTCGGATTCGCGCCCGTTGTTTCTCTGCTTCGTCATCGAGTTCTGCGAGTAGTTGGCGCGTAATGCCGGAAAGTTTGCCGGACCACGCAACACCCACGACCACAGGCGGGAAGTCCGATAAAGGAAGTGCGCGTAGTTGCGGTGGTGGCTTAAAGCCAGGCACCGCGACCGTCAAACCGATGCCATAGCCATTGGCGACGTAGTGCTGGATCAATCGCTCGGATGTGACTTCGATCCCGCAAAACCATTCCACCCCGAGCCGTTGAAGACCGCGCTGAAAATACGCATGAACGGGATCAGTCCGTGAGAAACACACCAGTGTTTCCTCGATTTTGTCGCGCTTCCACAACTCTTCAGCACGTGTGAGCCTGGATTTTTTGTGCACCAACAGAACCAACGGCAGTTCCAATAGCGGTCGTACCTGAATTCCGGCGCGCGATTTTTTGTCGAGTAGCATAATGGCGAGATCGACATCGCGAGCCAAAAGCAATCGTTCGGCATCAGTGCGAGTCGCCTCGTGCAGATAAAGCCGGAAGGCCGGGAATTTTGCGCGAACACGTTGCAACAGTTGCGGCAGATAATCGTGCAGGACGATCGCCGGAGCCGCGATGCGCAATTGCGGCGAACTGTTCTGACGCAGCCTTTCGGCGACGACGTCAATGTTTTCGAAGAACGGCCGGATGAACTCGAAAAGCTCCGTGCCCGTCGGCGAGAGTGCAAATGGACGGCGCTGAAAAAGCTTCGTGCCGAGTGATTCCTCCAGTTTGGCGATTTGCCCGCTCACCGCCGGTTGCTGAATGCCATAAGGAATATTGCGCACCGCTGCCGCAATGCCGCCGTGTTTCGCAACGAAGTAGAACAACTCCAAATGATGAATGTTCATAAAACCCATCTCGTTTTGTCGTTCTGAGCGAAGCGAAGAATCTCGGATTGATTTTGGACCGATGACGCAACTGAAATCAATCCGAGATGTTTCGCTTCGCTCAATATGACAGCGCTGTTCATGAGACGCGGTAATCGAAAGCGTCGATGAAATCCGTCATTTTTATCAATTCACGGTCGCCGCGCAAAGCAGCTATCCTCTGTCGCAAAGCCGGAGTAATCGGCCAAACCCCAACAACCAATGGAATTTCTAGGTTTTCTTATAATCGGTTTTCTCATCGCGATTCTCGTTCTGCCGTTTGTGGCGCTAGCGAAAGCAAAAAGGGCAAAACGCAGCGTTGACGATCTCGCCAAGCGATTGTCGTCGCTCGAAAACGAACTGCGCAACTTACGGCCGCAAACGGTTTCGGCTGTGCAACCCGAGGCACCTGCGGCGGCGTCCGAGCCAAAAGTGGAAGCCGTACCATTGCCGAGCCCAGCGATGACAACTGCTCCCGTCGTAGCCAAGGCAATGCCTGAGCCGCCGCCAATCCCACACGAACTTCTCAAACCGCGCGCGCCGCAAATCGCCAGACCAACCAAACCGCCCATCGACTGGGAGCAATTCATGGGTGCGAAATTGTTCGCCTGGATCGGCGGGCTCGCGCTTTTCCTCGGCATCGCGTTTTTCGTGAGATATTCGTTCGAGCACAATTTAATCCCGCCGGAGCTGCGGATTGCGATCGGGTTCGTCGTCGGCGCCGGTCTTGTTGTTGGCGGTTTGCTTCTGAAACGGAAAGAAAACGCTATCACTGCGCAGACCCTCTGCGCGACCGGGATCCTGGTGCTCTACGGCGTGACCTTTGCTTGTCGAGCTTACTATCACTTCGCGTTCTTTGGTCTGATTCCAACGTTTTTGTTAATGACGCTGATCACCGCAGTCGCGTTTCTGCTTTCCGTGCGGTTGAACGCTATCATCGTCGCAGTGCTCGGGATCGCGGGTGGATTTATCACACCGATTTTGCTCTCAACGAACCAGGACAATCCGCTCGGACTTTTCGGTTATATCGCGCTGCTCGACATCGGTCTGCTCGCGCTGGCGCAACGGCAACGCTGGAATGCGCTGCCAATCCTGGGCGCGATTGGAACGGCGGTGATGCAATTCGCCTGGGTGGACGCGTACTTTGTTCCGGAGAAATATTTCGCCGGCAACAAAGTCCTCATTTTTATGGTGGTGTTTATTGGCTTTCAGGCGCTCTTCCTGGCCGCGGCCGCATGGGCAAAACGCACCGGAAAAGAGAATACGACACTTTTCGTATCTGCTATCGGTCTCGCGGCGGTCGCGATGTTCTCGACGTTTTACCTTCTTGGTTTCCCGCCGGTCGCGCGTCGGCCGGTGCTGTTGTTCACTTATCTGTTCGTCATCGACCTTGGCTTGCTGGCACTAACGCTGACCGGAAGAAGGCTCTCGATTGTTCGGTTCCTGGCGGGGCTCGCGGCCTTTATTTTTCTCGCCGCGTGGACAGGCGATTACCTAACGATCGCTCACATTTATACCGCGCTCGGATTCTATTTCCTCTTCGCGCTGTTTCATGCGGCAATGCCAATAGCGTTGCAACGCTTGCACAAGATCGAGGTTCCGCGGTGGACTCACATCTTTCCTGCGCTCGCTCTTCTCCTCGTGCTGATACCGATATTCCGACTCACCGACCTTTCACTGCTGGTCTGGCCGTTCGTGTTTATTATCGACGTTCTCGCAATCGGTCTGGCGATAGCGACTGCGACCCTGCTGCCCGTCATCGCCGTGCTCGTGCTCACGCTCGTTGCGGTCGGCGCGTGGCTGCTGCGAATTCCGACTGAGCTCACCGGGTTGTCGACGGCCCTGCTTGTGCTCGCCTGCTTCGCGATTTTCTTTTTCGTTGCCGTAAGTTGGGCGTGCCGCCGTTTGATTGCGCCGGGAGCCCGCGCGCCAAACCTGTTCGGCAACATCACCGACCCGGCAAATCTCTCCGTCCAACTTCCCGCGCTTTCGGCGACGTTGCCATTTTTGCTGCTGATCATGGTGGCGCTGCAGTTACCGCTGGCAAATCCGTCGCCTGTATTTGGTCTGGGATTGTTGTTGGTGATTTTGCTTCTCGGCATGAGCGAAATCTTTTCGCTCGATCTCCTACCGGCGGTTGGACTCGTCTCCGTGCTCGGGTTGGAGCACGCGTGGCATTTCGAACATTTCGATCCCACTCGCGCAACCTTGCCGCTGATTTGGTATCTCGGGTTTTATGCACTGTTCACGATCTTTCCGTTCATTTTCCATAAACGGTTTGCCGGAAAAACGGTCCCGTGGGCGACAGCAGCACTTGCTGGTCCATTGCACTTTTATCTCATCTACCAACTGGTTCGCACTGCATACCCCAGCGGAGTTCCCGGTCTGGTCCCAGCGGCATTTGCGCTGCCAGCGTTACTCGGATTGTCCGTGCTGGTAAAACGCACACCGCTCACGAGCCCGGCACGCATCGCGCAACTGGCGCTGTTCGGCGGCGCTGCACTGTTTTTCATCACACTGATTTTCCCGATCCAATTCGATCGACAATGGATCACAGTGGGTTGGGCGTTGGAAGGCGCAGCGCTGTGCTGGCTCTTTCTTCGTGTGCCGCATCCCGGGCTGCGTTTGGCCGGCGTCGGTTTGCTCGTCGTGGTATTCGTTCGCCTGGCGCTCAATCCAGCCGTGCTCAGCTATCATCCGCGCGCCGCGTCCCCGATTTTCAACTGGTATCTTTACACATACGGGATAGCGACGGCTTGCCTCTTTGCCGCTGCGCGATTACTGGCGCCGCCGCGTAATCGCATGCTCGAGCACGACGTGCGGCCGCTACTTTACACACTCGGCACCGTGCTCGCCTTTTTCAGTGTGAATATCGAGATCGCCGATTACTTCAGCACACCGGGCATGGCTGCGTTGACATTTCAATTCTCCGGTAATTTTGCGCGCGACATGAGCTACAGCATCGCATGGGGGTTGTTCGCCCTTTTGCTGCTCATTGTCGGAATCCGAAAACGAACCGCGGCGACGCGGTACGCCGGCCTGGCATTGCTTGGCATCACAGTCGTGAAACTTTTCTTTCACGATCTTTCGCAGCTTGATCAACTCTATCGCATCGGCGCGTTCATCGCCGTCGCCGTAATCGCGATTCTCGCGTCGTTTCTGTATCAGCGGTTTCTTGCCGCAGTCACGAAAAACAATGAAACGAATACCGCGGTCTCACCTGCTCCATAACTTCTGCACCATTGTCGCATTGACGATCGTAGTCGCCGCGCAGACGTGTCTGGCATTCGACCCTAACGAATGGCGTAACACGCAGACCCTCGAGGTTCCAACCAGGGGACTGGTGCGTGTGAACGTTCCCGCGGACACGTTGAGTGCAGCACGGCCCGGGCTCGAAGACCTGCGCATCGTCGATTCTACAGGGAACCAGGTCCCTTATCTCATCGAGCGATTACTCCCGGGCGCTGAATCAACGATACCGCCAACGGAATTTCGCAGCACCATCGAGAACGGTGCGACACAGCTAATTCTTAAAACAGGAACAAGCGCGCCGATCATTGGTGTGAGTCTCGAAACGCCAGCGACGCGCTTCATGAAAGCTGCGGACGTCGAAGGATCGAATGACGGGAGGACTTGGACCAAGCTCGCCGGCGGGGATTCGTTGTTTCAGTTGTCGAACGGCGCAACGAAACTGCGCGTTTCGTTCCCGGAGGGCGCGTGGCAACTCTTGCGTATCACTGTTGATGAGCTGAGATCGCCGCCGGTGCCTTTCACCGGCGCGCACCTGCACAAGGCGCGCACAACCGCGCCTGCGGAAGCCGTCGCGGTCACAACTAAATCGCGCGACGAAAGTCCCGGCACAACGAGACTCGCTCTCGATCTTGGTGCAGCGAACCTGACTTTGGGATCTTTGCGGATTGAGAGTGACGAACCGGTATTTACACGCGCTGTTACCCTCGCGGTAGCCGAGGTAGGCGACGAAGGCATTCGCGAACGCGACATTGCTGACGCTGTGATTTATCGGGTGAATGTGAACGGCAAAAACGAAGCGCACCTGGAGATTCCGCTCGAATCCCAAATCCACACGCGCGAGTTGTTGGTGCTGATTCGAAACGAAGATAGCCCACCACTTTCAATCGATACCATCCGTGCCGATAGACGGCTCGTGCGCCTGACCTTTTTCGCAAACCAACCCGGCCAGTATTCACTTCTCAGCGGCAACACCCAATCCGCTGCGCCGCGCTACGATCTTTCGGCGCTGAGCGGAAAGCTCAGGAACGCAACCGCAACGGACGTTGTTCCCGCAGCGCTTGTTCCCAATCCAAATTATAGAGCGCCCGAAACACTCGCTGCAGTCACATTGACCGGAGCGCAAATTGACGTCACCAAGTGGAAATTCCGGAAACTTCTGCCGCTCACGCAAAACGGCGTGCAACAAGTCGAACTGGATGCCGAATTGCTGGCTCATTCGCAATCCGACCAACGCGACATCCGCGTCGTGCGCGGCGAGTATCAGCTGCCGTTCCTTCTTGAACGCACGTCATTGTCGCGTCCGATCAGTTTGAATGCCGTAGCGGCCAATGTTCCGAAGAAACCCGCTCTTTCGCGTTGGTCGCTAAAACTCCCGCAGCCCGGCGTGCCGATCACGCGGCTGGTCTGCACATCGTCCTCGCCGCTTTTCCATCGACAAATGCGATTGTGGGAAGAAGTCACTGACGAGCGCGGCGACAAATTTGCATCGGAACTCGGTCGCGCCACGTGGGACCAAACGCCTAACGCTTCAAAACGCGATCTAATTATCGAGCTCAACGCGCTCCCCAAAAGCGATACGTTGTTTCTCGAAACAGATAACGGCGACAACCCCGCAATCGAGCTACGCGACTTTCGCAGTTACTACCCGGTAACGCGTATCGTATTCAAAGCGAAGCCGGATCCCGCGCAGCCGCTCTGGCTGTATTACGGCAATCCCGACGCAACCGTTCCGCGTTACGATCTCACTCTCGTTGCCGGTGAACTTCTGAAGGCTGAACGCAGCACCGTCATCGCGGGTGCGGAAGAAAATCTTTCGCCGAAACCGTCGTTGGTTGGCCAAACACTAACCGGATCGACTCGCTACCTTTTCTGGGGCGCATTGGCATTAGTTGTGATCGTGCTGCTCGCGATCATGTCGCGCTTCCTGCCGAAAGCGCAGCAAGAATGATCAACAGATTTGCGACGACCATCGCGACGTTGCTTCCAGTCAGAGTTGTTTTTGGCCCACGAAACACGCGAAAAGAAGCGAAAATTCCGCTCGACCCCTTCGTATTGACTTCCTTTCGTGTGATTCGTGTGTTTCGCGGGCAAACAAATGTGAAGGCAAGAATTCTTCCAACGGGTTGGAGGTTGCTCATAGTCGGGCTCGCATACGTTCTTGTCATGATCTTCGGACATTTGCCGGACCATCTGATTCTTTTTCCGACAAGGGCGCCGATTGATGCTGGGGCTGCCGTCCGCAGAGCAATTCCGTTTGAGAATGGCGATTTGGAAATATGGACGGCACAATCGCAGTTGGCGCGTCAACAGGGCCGCGCAGACGTTTTCATTTTGCGCTTTTACGGCAACGCGGATCGCGCAGATCGCTGGCCTGCCATAGAGGCCGAGATGTGGAAAGATCGTGCAGTGGAAATCTGGGGAATGAATTATCCCGGATTTGGCGGCAGTACGGGACCGGCGCGATTAGCGCGCATTGGACCAGCCGCGATTGCGGCATTCGATGCATTAACACATGAAGCGGCTGGCGCGCCAATCGTCGCATATGGAGCTAGCATCGGCGCAACGGCTGCGCTTCACGTGGCCACAGCCCGCCCCGCCGGAATTGCCGGGTTGATTTTGCATAATCCACCGCCGCTGCGGGAAATGATTCTGCGTCAATTTGGGTGGTGGAACCTGTGGCTGTTGGCAGGTCCGGTCGCACTGCAGATCCCCCGCGATCTCGACTGCATTGCAAACGCGAGAGCGAGTCGCGCACGGGCAATCTTTTTGCTGGCGGAGAGAGACGAGATAGTGGCACCGCGTTTTCACCGGTTAGTGGTTCAGGCATACGCCGGAGAAAAACGCATCATCGAATTGCGCGGCGCCTATCACAACGATCCTGTCGAAGGGACCGCGCTGGCAGATTTGAATGACGCGCTCGGTTGGATGTTAGGGAAGCCCCGGTAAAATTCGCCCGTCATCCTGAGCGCAGTCGAAGGATCCCGAGAAGGGAACGGTGGGTTTCGCCCCGGGATTCCTCGACTTCGCTCGGAATGACGTTTATGGGAGGACCGCCATGCAGAACGCTCAAAACCTGATGAGCAGTTTCGAGTTCATCGCCGCGCTCATGTCCATCATCATCGGTCTCGGTGTGACCAATCTGCTCGCGGGCGCCGGTCGCGCGTTTTACCGCCGCAAAGAGAACCCGCTCGATGAAGTGCACATCGTCCTCACTATCGCCACGCTACTGCTGCTGGTCTTGCAATGGTGGGTCACATTTAAATGGAACACCGAAGTCATTTGGAGCTTTGACAGGTTTCTCGTTCTGATCGTTTGGACCATCACGCTTTATATGCTCACCGTTTTTCTTTATCCGCCCGACCTATCCGAAGCGGAGGAACACCAGCGGCGCTTTCAACGAAACCGTGTGGGCTACTATTCCGCGTTTATTGCGATGTGCGTGCTCGATATCACGCAGACTGCAATTCACGGTGATCTACTTCATCCGATTTGGTACGTTCCCTTTGTAAGTCACTACGCGGTCTTGGCGGCCATTGGTCTCTTTGCGCATCGCCGGGGCTACGATCGTTTCTTCGCGTGGTATCAACTGATCACGCTCCTCATCTGGGCCCTGCTGGTAAGGAGATATCTCGTTCCAGACACGATGCCCGCGTAGAATTCCGATGGCTTCAGCTTTTGATTGCCACCCACTCGTTCCGCGCACGAGAGTCCGAGACAGCTTGCACGACGCGCATGTAGCGCAGGCCGTCTTCGAAATTTGGGTGGGGAAGCACGCGGCCTTTTGACTTCACCGCTGCGAGAAAATCTTCTTCCACGCGCCATTCGCCTTCCAATTCCGTGGGAACATCTACGACGTGCAATGCACGATCGCCCACCTTTCCCGTCTGCATGACGTCGGCCGTGAAATCATACGTCAGGGTCCCGTTGCTGCCGTAAATTTCCAGCCGATCACCTTCCGCCAGCGTATTAATTCCGCTGAACTCAAGGACGCCTTCCGCTCCACTTTCAAAACTGCATAGCACGGTGAGCAAATCGGGAACAATCACGTTGTAGGCTTCGCGAAGTGGCTGAACGATTTTCCCGCGCGCGAACACACCGGTGATGTCGCCAAGCCAGCGTTGCAAAACCTCAATGTAAATCCCCAGGGTGAGCGTATTGAGTCCACTGATCTCGATCTTTTGGCGCCAATGTGCCGGCGAGTCGGGATCCAGGTAATTTCCGTGGAAACTTTGCAAGCGGACGTGATGCGGTTGGCCGATGTAACTTTCGGCGAGAATTTTTTTGACCATTAAATCGCCGCGGAGTCCGAAAGGTGGCGGACAGAGCATCGTCACCAACTCGGGATATCGCTTGGAAGTGGCGAGCATTTCCTCGGCCTCGGCGAGATCCATCGACATGCGCGCCTGACAAAAAACATGTTTGCCTGCCTCAAGCGCGGAGATTGTGACTGCCGAATGCATGTACGGCGTTGTGCCAATCCAGACGATGTCGATGTCCGGCGTCGCAACTAACTCCGCCCAATCGCGCATTGGCAGTGCCGCCAGAGAATTCTCGCGGCAGAAGCGTTCCGAGCTTTCGTATGTGGAGTTTGAGACGGCGACAATTTCCACGTCGCCGTTTTTTTTGAGGCCGGGCAAATGACGGGTGCGCACGATGTTGCCGGCTCCTACGATTCCGATCCGCAATTTGTGATTATTTTTGTCCATTAGTTCTGAGCAATAATCGCTACTGCAATAGCGATTGGTTATGATCGAGCTACGTTTGACTGCTGCGAGCAATTGCGCGTTCAACCTCAACCGACGGCTATGGTATGACCGTCCGGCGCGCCCTGCGGTCGCGCCCCACTGTTGTGTGCCTTTGCGAATGATCCGCTTGACCTCCACGCTCAAAGACGCCAAGTTACGCGGCTTTTTTCCCGACATGAAAGTTTGTCAGATTACAGGATCCAGAGCGGTGCGAGGCAGCGTGATTCACCGGCGCGGTTTGGCCAAGAAGAAGGGCGGTGTCGGGCGGCACATCACGAAAATGGTGCCGCGCATTTTCGCGCCAAATTTGCGACGCCAGCGCATTTGGGTGCCGGAGTTGAAGAAGTTTGTGCGTGTGCGCGTCACGGCGCGCGGTCTCAAAACAATAAACAAGCAGGGCGCTTACAAAGCGCTGAAGAAAGCCGGCGCTATCTGAAATTGTGGGCGTCTGTGTCAGACGCCGAGCCGTCTCGCAGAGACGTTCTACAAAATCGCTAGGGCTCTCGCCAGGTAAGCTGCAGCGGCCACTGCGTTGTAGTGACGGTTACGTCAACTGCCAACGCGCTTCGCACAGGCGCCTCTACAGTTTTTTGGTGCTGCTTCGATTTTATCCGTGGCCGATCAAGTGAGCCGTCGTTGAACTCGATCAGGTAACCTTCGTTGATCAGCCAACGCAGATCGGATGCGAGCGCGAGTCGGCGAGGCTCGCCATGCTCCTTGGCGCCGTTGCCAGTCAATGTTTCGAAAAGCTGCTTCCGATTAATTCCCGCAGTCACCGCCACTGCGTCGAGTATTGCATTCACCAAAGGAGACACGCCGGCGTGCTCATGAACAAACGCGCGGACGCGAATTGGCGAAACAAACAACATGCCACGCCTATGACGAAAAATGTGCAGGCCGTTTTGCCGGAATCGGTTCGCAAGCTCTTGCATCACGTTTGAAGGAGAGCGGGTTTCGCGCACCCAAGCCTCCTCGATCGACCCGTTCAGTATTCGATCGGGCAAACCCCGGCTTGACGCGCCGCCGAGAGTTACTTCGTCCGCGTTGCGGATGAGGGTCGGTAAATAGTGCGAACGAAAGTGTCGTTCCACTTCCGCAGCAGACGAAAACGTCAGAGGCGTTTGCTCGCGCACGGTTACGTAAGTCGTGACCTTTCTGGCTTCCTCTTTCCAGCGCTCGACCACCGCGGGATCGCTGACGATCTCGATCTGCCGCTGATAATCGGGAAAGCTCATTCGCCGGCTGAAACGTTGTTCGTATAAGCTTCGCAGTTGCGGCTGGTACGCGTGGTGATTGGTGGGGCCAAGAAGCGTGCCGCTCAACCGGCACCTCGCGACATTCGAGAAATTTCCTTTTATCGGATCGGTCTCTACAACATTGACCTGGTAAAAGTCCCGCTGGGCGAACCGAAACGCGTTTCGCTCGAGGAATTCCCGGTCCGTCGAGATTCCGCCGTCCTCACCAAGTTGAAAAAGCGGCGCTTCGGCTTTTGCCGTAATACGAACTTCATACCTCCCGGGTTTTTCCAGGAACAAACGGGATAGAACAAAGAGCGAATAGGCAACCGAGCCCGACTTGATCTGCGCAACCACATTTTCGAATACATTCTGACGCGGCAAAAAACGAATTGTCCCCTCAAACGGCTTCGGCGGAGCCTGCGCAACGCGGTCCGGCGAACGGCGATTTTTGACTTGATCGGAATCGCGCCTCGGGCCTTTTGTCTTGGGCGTTCTGCCGCGGTCGCGCCTGTCCGGCTGCGATCCCGGCCGTTGAGTACGTCCTCGCCGTTCACGGGAGGGGAACGTTCGATCCTTGTGTCTGCCAACCCGGTCGCGGCTGCGCAGTTCAGGAGGCGCCTCTTCTGCCGTGTAATGATCGTAATGATTCGTCGCGCCTGGTTCTTTCACCCACGCAGGCAAAAACTTCAGATCAAGAAGATCGGCAGGCTCGACGGACGGAGCGCTCATCACGTTCATCTACTCGAACAGCAAAGGGAAGCAAACGCCAAGCTGAGGATCGCTTCTATCACTCCCGAAATTTGATTGACATCCTATTTAATTCATTTACTTGCGATGCTGTGCCCGGAACTGTCCGGCAGCTGTCGGACTTGCCCGCGCGACTAACATCAACCGAACAAATTTTATGGCGGAAAAATCGATCGAAGAAAAGGTCAAGGACATCATCGTCGAACAGCTCGGCGTGAACCCGGAACAGGTCACGCCACAGGCATCTTTTATTGAGGACCTAGGGGCAGACTCACTGGACATTGTCGAACTGGTGATGGCTTTTGAAGAAGAATTTGGGGTCGAAGTGCCGGACGAAGACGCGGAAAAACTGCAAACCGTCGGCGACGTCATCAAATACATCGAAGAGAAGTCGTCCAAGCAGCAGTAGCATCGCTTTCAACTTGAGCGTCTCCACGCCGCACGCCTCTACAAGCGGCTGGTTGCGAAGCCCTATGAGACGTTCAGGATAGGGCCTGGACATGACGCTTCCTGCCATCGGGAGCCGAGGGTGTTTCTGGAGAAATTTGGTGATAGCGCCATCGTTGTCGAGGTTGCCTGGAGCCGTGAAATGATCGGAGACCTAAAATTCATATCGCCGATCCTGTCATGTTGAGCGAAGCGAAACATCTCGGATTTTGTTGTGGCAATCCAATCCGGACGTGACCAGAGATTCTTCGCTTCGCTCAGAATGACACCTCTGAGAAGCTTGCAGGCGTAAATCGTCTTCTCAACCGAACGCACCAGTTTCCCATGCCACACTGCCGAATAATCCAATTCGATGAGGGCGTAGGCAAGGTGTCACAGCTGCACGAGGTGCGGAATTCCGACGGCTGGAAACGAGCGCTTCAGAACAAGTGCAAAGATTATCGCTACTACGAGATTGTGGAAGAAACGCTGGACTGCGGCTTCGAGCATCACTATCTGCTGATCGAGGACGCCTCTGGCAACATCCGCGCAGTTCAGCCAGTGTTCTTTGTCCGGCAAAACTTAGTCGAAGGTGTACCCGGCAAAATCCGATCCATTGTCGATGGAATCCGCAGGGTTTTTCCCCGCTTTCTCACCATGCGTGTGTTGATGGTTGGCTGCGCAGCTGGCACAGGCGACTTGGGAACATGCGATGAAAAAGACGAGCAATGGGTGGCAGATGCATTGCAAGCAATTCTCCGGACCTACGCCAGCCGAAACAAAGCTTCACTTGTCGTCTTCAAGGATTTCCCGGCGAGCTATCGCTCAGTGCTCAATACGCTGCTCTCGCATGGTTACGCGCGCATTCCGAGCATGCCGATGACGCGACTGCCCCTCCCATACGAAAGGTGGGAGGAATATTTCGGCACGCTCAGCAAGGCGACGCGTAAAGATTTGCGCCGAAAGTTTCGCAAAGTGGAGCGGGCACCAAAGATTGAAATGGAAGTGGTGAACGACATCACACCTTTCGTCGACGAAATCTATCCGCTGTATGTGGCCGTCCACGAGCGATCGGCACTGAAATTTGAAACGCTGACCAAAGATTATTTCCGTGCTGTTGCTGAGCGGATGCCCGACCGTGCGCGGTTTTTCATTTGGCGACAAAACGGCAAAATCGTTGCGTTCAGTTTCTGCTTCGTCTGCGGCGACGCAATCTACGATGAATGCATCGGGCTCGATTACAGTGTCGCGCTCGATTTGCACTTATACTTTTACACGCTGCGCGCTATCATCGCGTGGTCGCTAGAACAAGGGTTGAAGTACTACTATAGCAACCCGCTCAATTATGAGCCGAAGCTGCATTTGGATTGTGAATTGGTACCTCTCGACCTCTACATCATGCACACCAATCCGCTGCTGAATCCGATCTTTCGCCGCGTGATTAAATACCTCGGGCCGACGCGGCACGATCCAGTTTTGCAGCGATTCCCAAACGCGCACGAGCTTTGACGGTGCAGAGATCACTGGGTAGGACGGGCAGTCCCCCTCCACGCTGAATACCGCAGCGCGCACGGAGTGACGCCCTACCAACCGTAATTCAAAATCTGTTGCGGTGCTTTGATCGCGCGCTAGAAAAGCGGATGCAAAATCGGCCATCCGGCTTTGGGAATCCGTGGCTGCAACTCGGCCTCAGCGTTGTATGTGTATTCGCCTCCGAGCTCCTTTTGAAACGCGGCGCAAGTGAGGTCGCCGCCCCGGACGACGCATTTTCCTGGACCGGAATCAACGGTTTGGCGTCGCCGTTAGTGTGGTGGGCGATTGTTCTCATCGTCGCAAGCTTCATCAGTTGGCTTTACGTGCTTCGGTACATCCCGCTCAACATTGCTTATCCGCTCTCGCGCGTGGTCGATATTCTTGTTCCACTGGGCTGCTGGATTTTTCTGGGTGAACTAATTTCTACATTGCGTTGGTGCGGGATTGCGCTGGTTGTTTCCGGCCTGGCATTGGTGGCCAAGCCGATTGCAAAGATGGAGGAACGCCTGTGAGTTTTCTCGCTTTCCTGTTCATCGTGATTTCGCTGGTCACCTTTGTGGCAGCGCAGCTGATCCTCAAGAAAGCGATGGAATTCTCAGCGACAAAGGGTATGCGCAACTCCTATTTCATGTCGCGCGTAGCCATCGGCGTCGTTCTGATGACGGTTTCCTTTTTCCTGACGCTCGGCCTGCTACAGCGCTTCGATCTTAGTTATCTTTATCCTTTCCAAGGCTTGAGCGTGATCTTTATTACGATTCTTGCTGCGGTGGTGTTGAAAGAAAAACTAAGCGCGCGGCTCACCATCGGCGCGCTCCTGATCACCGCTGGAATCGTGCTCGTTTCGATCAGCTAAATTGTACCGCAACCTCTTCAGTTGTGCGGACCTGACAAGCGATCGGGTTGCCCTACGGCGATCCGACTAATAACGGCCAGAGTTTTTCCAGAGTCGCCAAATTTGTCGCGCGCCCTTTTTCCAGGTTTGGTGGCGCCAACTTTGGCCGGTCGAACTCAGCAGCGAAACGTTGCTTCCAACGCGCATATTGCGGAGGCGAATACGCGCCGCAGATGTCACCAGCAATGATACGGGAAGATTCGCGCAACTTTCCAAGCGCCCACTGAAGATCGGCGATCGTGAAGCGACCGCTCTCCCAGTTCGTCACCGCCTCTTCCATGCACAGACAATCGAGATCGATGGTGACGTAGACATTTTCACCAGCGAGATATTTCGCAAATTCTTCAAAATGCTCGCGCCAATTATTACGCAGGATTGCGCCGTTGCGCTGTCGATCTTTCAACGAGCGGTCGTCTGCCCACGGATGGACTTCAAGAATTCCGGCGCGTTCCGCGCGTCGATTACCGAAGATCTGGTGCGGCCACCAACATTCGAAGTTGCCGCAGCCCCAAACACTCGCGAGCCGTACATTCGGAAGTTCCAGCGCACGGTTTACCCATCCGCCGCAGGCCCATTTCGGCGGTCGCACGTCCCAATCGGGATGATTATCAAAGGAGACGAGGACCATCGGTTCGGTAACAGAGCGCAATCGGAGAGCTGTGAGGTGATGAAAGTCGCCGGAGCCGTAGAGCAGAAAGCGAGCTGCCACATCCCTCCCCCGCTCCCGATAGAATTGTTCGATCAACTTCGGCGGCGCGGAGAAACGCAAACGCGGCCCCCAACTACGCGCATCGGCTACAGAAAGACCGGTCGAGTCATTAGGCCACGCGTCATCGAGATTGAGATGAAGCGCGGGCTCGCTCAAGATCACCGGTGCGCGGCTGGGAAAATCTCGGCATCAGCCGCCTTCGCCACGCGCAGGTTTTCCTCGGCTTCCTTGTATTCAGGATTTCGCCGCAGCGCTTCACTGAACTGGACCACGGCTTGGGAGATCTGTCCTTGAGTCAGGTACACTCTACCCAAATTGTTGTAGGCAACTGTCAGCTCCGGGTCCGCCCGAAGTGCCGCCAGGTAATGGCCTTCCGCCTCCTTCAGATTTCCTTTCGCAAAAAGTGCGTCCGCGAGGCGAAGTTCAGCGCCGGCGTAATTCGGCTTGAGCCGGAGAACTGTCCGAAGCTCGCTGATGTATTGATCATTTTTGCCCACTGCCAGAAGGAAACCTGCGTAGCTGTAGTGCGCATCAGCTGAGTTTGGTTTCAGGCGTGTGCCCGCTTCGAAGTGAAACGCGGCATCATCGTTGCGTCCGATCCGTTGGAGCAGATTTGCGTACACCAGATGAAAATCGCCGTTGTTTGGTTGAAGCCGCAGCGCTGTTTCCATGTGCGGGACCGCTGCGTCGAATTTGGCTTGCCCACTCAAGGTAGCGCCAAGATTCATATGCGCTGATGCGTACTTGGGATCGAACTGGAGCGCGAGTTTGTACTGTTCGGTGGCTTCCTCTAGTTTGCCTTCCTTTTGCAATGCAGAGCCGTAATCAAAATGCGGTTTGGGGCTGTCGGGCACATCCGCGACCACCCGCGCCGTGCGTTGCACGTCGGGAACGGCAAGATGCGTTTGCCAGAACCATAGCGCTCCAAGCGGCACCACGAACACTCCCACCCATTTCAACCCGTGCCACGCCCAACCCGGAAGCATACCGCCGAGCGACACATCAGCGGTTCCACCGGCAAGCCCAAGCGATTGACGCGTCGAGCGCTCCCGAACTTTCCAGATAAATCCGTCATAATAAAAATGCAGCAGCGTCGAAGCGGTCACCACGCCGGTGAGAATCCGTTTGACGGTATCCATTCCGATATGCGCATTGATGAAGGAAACTGAGCCGTAGGCAAGGACGAGGCCGATATAAAGCCCAACCAGCGAGCCGCTCCTTCGGAACACGAACCGCATGAAGCCGCCAATGTTGCTGTCCTTCTCGACGCGGTTGCGATTGTAGATCCAGACGAGCGACAGGTATTGCACGTCGTGAAAAACTTCGAACAGCGCAATTCCCACGAGAATGTTTGAGACAAGATTATTGCAGTACCACCAAAACGCGATGCTGGTCACCAGCAGTCCAAGTTTTACCGGATTTGGCCGATGCCCCGCGGTCCAAGTCCGAATAAAATGCGCGGCGAACAAAACCGACACAAAAATGGCTGCGCCGAGAATTAAGTTTTGGCCCAGGTTTACAATGGCTGGCGGAATAAACGGTCCGCCACACATATAGTAAGTGTCCAGCGTGTCGCTCAGACGGTATGGCGAAAGCGCCACCGCAGTAGCAAACCAGATCACGCACATGGCGAAATCGAGCCGGCGCGTAAGCGTATCGAACGTTCCCGTTTTGGCGTCGTAGATGCGGCAAAACCCGTAGGTCTGCATCAAGCCGTGCCAAACGCCCCAGAAAAAAACCACCAAGAGAATGCCTTTGAGGTCCCACCAGAAAAAAGCGACGCACACTGCCAGCAGAAACAGCGGCGCCAAAACGAAGCGCCACTTGAAGCGTTCGAACAATGCCCGATCGCCGTAGGCGCGGATCATTCCCGGCAGGTGATGACCCATTGCGCCGAAGGCAGCGACAAAGAGATAAATGTCCTGCGGACTCCACTTCGCCTGGGCCAGCGCGAAGGCAGGTATCAGCAGTAGCGGGGTGCCAACGTACAAGACCAAGTCCCGCCAGGAACTGAGTATCCAAAGCTTCCGCCTGGCAGCACTCGCTGGCTCAGATGGAACAGTTTGCAGACGTGAAAGCCCTTGAACCTGCTGCATGAATTCGGAGGCAAGTCTCCCCTAAAACCGGGGCGAAATCAACGCGCTTTGTGCTTCGACCGTTATCGCAGGCGGACGAGCGTGCGCGCGTGTGGGCGATCAGGCGCGAATGGTAAGTGACATGGCGAACCATGCCTCGACAAAAGAAGCGAAGACAAACGGACAAAAGCGCGATTTTTTCTGCATCGTCAGAGACGCGTTTCGGTCTTTTGCGCAGCGTTCATCCAGTGTGCTTGGCAGCGCATGGTCATTTTGCGGCGCTGTACTTGTAATTGTTGTTTGGCTTGTCACCGGACCGACGTTTCATTTCTCGGACACCTGGCAATTAATCATTAACACCGCCACAACAGTCATTACCTTCCTGATGGTGTTTTTGATTCAGAACACGCAGAACCGCGACGCTAAAGCGATGCACCTCAAACTGGATGAACTAATCCGCGCCGTGAAAGGTGCGCGCAATCAACTTGTCGACTTGGAAAACCTCTCTGACGACGAGCTTAAGAATCTCGAGAGACAGTTTCAACGATTGCGGAAAGAAGCTGAAACCGACCGAACCGCTTTTGATGTCGGCCAACCCGCGAATTCGCGATAAGATTAAACCGTCACTACTCTGGACGGTTTGACGCCGCGCATTGCAAAGTTACCGCCTTCGCATCTAATCTCTCGCGCATGACGTCAGTGTGGGAGCTGGCCAACGCGCAGTTGCGCGAGCTCGCCGTGTACGAACCTGGGAAACCGATCGAGGAGACGGCGCGCGAACTAGCCGTCGATCCGAGCACAATTATCAAGCTCGCGTCGAATGAAAATCCGCTCGGCCCTTCCCCCAAGGCGCTGGAGGCAATGCGTGTCGCGCTCGAGACCGCACATCTTTATCCTGACGGCAGCGGATTTTACCTGCGCAAAGCGATCGCAGCGAAACTTCGAGTAGAGCCTGATTACGTAATTCTCGGCAATGGATCAAACGAAGTGATTGAATTCCTGGGGCACGCCTTTCTGAATCCCGGCGATGACGTGATTACCTGTCAGTACGCTTTCATCGTCTATAAACTCCTCGCGACCGCTTTCGGCGTGCGCACAATTGAAACGCCGACCCCGGATTATCAGCAGAACCTCGATGCAACGCTGGACGCGATTACCGCAAAAACCCGAATCATTTTCATTCCAAACCCAAACAATCCCACAGGCACACTGATCTCGCAGCGCGCGATCGACAGTTTCATGTCGCGAGTGCCGGACAATCTCATTGTCGTTTTTGACGAGGCGTATTTCGAATTCCTCGATGATCCGCCCGACACGGTTCGATTTGTTCGCGACGGACGAAATGTCGTTGTGCTCCGTACCTTCTCGAAGATTCATGGTCTTGCGGGGGTTCGCATCGGATACGCCATCGCGCCGCCGGAGATGACCGAAGTGCTTCACAAGACGAGGCAGCCATTCAACGTCAACAGCATTGCCCACGCCGGCGCGATCGCGGCGCTCGATGATGAAGCTCACCTGCGCGAAACCAAGCGGGTTACAGACGAAGGTCGTGCTTATTTACAGGAACAACTTGCCGCAATGCAGGTTCCGTTCGTGCCAGCCGTTGCAAATTTCCTCATGGTAAACGTCGGCGACGGTTGTGCGGTGTTCCAAAAGCTGCTGCAGCGGAAAATCATCGTGCGCCCACTCAAAGGATATGGCTTGTCCGAATGGGTCCGCATTTCCGTCGGCACAATGGAAGAAAATCGGCAGTTGATTGCGGCGCTGACGGACATCATGCGTTCGCAGTAGAGCAGAGCGAAACCTCTGTAGTATTTGGCAACCGAGGCGGTTGCCCTACAATTTGACTCCAAACGCATGACCGCTTTGGACACAGTCGCCGCTATTTCGACGCCGCCTGGTGAAGGCGCCATTGCCCTCGTACGGATTTCCGGCCCGAATGCTATCCAAATCGCAGACAAAATCTTTCGGGGCAAAGAACAACCGTCGAAATTCGCGTCACACGTTCAGCATCTCGGCGAGATTTTCAGCGCAGAAAATCAGTTGATCGATCAAGTCGTACTTTCAATACACCGTGCCCCGGCTAGTTTCACCGGCGAAGATCTGGTGGAGATCAGTTGCCACGGCGGCACCCTCGTTTCCGCCAAAGTTCTCGAAGCATGTCTGCGTGCAGGGGCCACAGCAGCGCGTCCCGGCGAATTCACTGAGCGCGCATTTCTCAACGGCAAAATGGATCTCACCCAGGCCGAGGCGGTGATCGATTTGATCCGAGCTCGAACCGATCTGGCACTGCGTTCGGCCACCGAACAACTCGAAGGCAAACTCGGCGATCAAATCAGGAAAATTCGCGATGAATTGATCGCGCTGCTGGCGCACATCAACGCGTCGATTGATTTTCCGGAGGAAGGCATTGAGCCCGACGAAGACGAAGCGCTCTGCGCCCGGCTTGATTCTGTTCGAGATGAAATCACCGTGTTGCTCGCGACTGCCGATCAAGGTCGTGTGCTGCGCGAAGGCGTGCGCGTCGTGATTTACGGTGCCACAAACGCCGGCAAATCGAGTTTGATCAATCGCCTCCTTGGCTACGAGCGCGTGATCGTCAGCGAGACGCACGGCACCACGCGCGATACGATCGAGGAAACGGTTAATTTGGACGGTGTGCCGATCCGATTGCTTGACACCGCGGGGTTGCGCGCTTCGGAAAACGAAGTAGAACGCGCGGGAATCGAGCGCACACAAAAATCGCTGCAATTAGCTGATTTGCGCCTGCACATTGCTGACCGCAATTCGCCAAAGCCCGCGCATTTCAACGGAGCGATGAGCAATCCGAACGAAATTATTATTCTGAATAAGAGCGATTTGCCCGAGGACAATGACTGGAAAGATTTTCCGGCATTGCGAATTTCGTGCGTAACCGACGACGGACTTCCGCAACTGAAAAAGGAAATTCTGGCACGCATTCGCCAGCAAAATCTGAGACCGGAAAGCGCGATCGCGATTAATACGCGTCATCGCGATTGTCTTCGCCGCGCTTTGGAATCATGCGATCGCGCCCGCGCAGCGCTGGGCGAGGGATTATACGGCGAGTATGTGGCAGTTGATCTTGATCAAGCCCTGCGAGCAGTCGGCGAAGTCATTGGTGTCGTGGATGTGGAACAGATTCTCGACTCCGTTTTCAGTCAATTTTGCATCGGCAAGTGATTGCGCGTGCTCAGGCCGACCATATGAAGCAGTGCGCGCGACGAGATCTTTTATTAACACCGGACTTCAGTCCGGTGGTCACTCGATCATGTGAGTGGAAGCCGTTTAAACGGCTTCTTGCGTGGGGTTGTCCAGGCACCCGGCTGAAGCCGGGTGTTAATGAAAGATGAAGCGGGCTCGCGGAATGTATGAGCGACTCGTCAGGCCGTTGCTGTTTTCTTTGGATGCTGAAACCGCGCATCATCTTACTATCAGAATACTTCGTCACGCGTCGCACTTCGATGTTGTGTTGCGCGCGCTCGCGTATTTCCAGCCGAAGTCGAAACCGACCACCTTATTTGGGCTGAGCTTTCCAAATCCAATTGGACTTGCCGCTGGGCTGGACAAAAACGGTGTGGCTCTTCCCGCGTGGGCGGCGCTCGGATTCGGTTTTATCGAGATCGGCACCGTGACCGCAAAAGCGCAACCCGGAAATCCCAAGCCGCGCATCTTCCGATTGCCCCAGCAACAAGCCTTGATTAATCGGCTCGGTTTCAACAACGACGGCGCGGACGCCATTGCGCACCGGTTGGCGGCGCTGCGTGAAAGCGGCCGATGGCCGGCCGTTCCACTGGGAATCAACATCGGCAAATCGAGAGCAACGCCACTCGAAGAAGCGACAAACGATTACCTTTACTCGTTTCGCGTGCTGCGGGATTTTGCCGATTACATCACGTTAAATATCAGCTCGCCAAACACACCTGGTTTGCGCGAGTTGCAGGAACCTGGAAAGCTTTCGGAGTTACTATTCGCCATCGCCAAGGAAGCAGGAACAGCTCCAAAACCACTGCTCGTAAAAATTTCACCGGACCTGTCAGACACCGAGCTGCAAGCCGTTCTCACTGTATGCCAGGAGAACGGCGTCTCTGGAATCATCGCCGCGAATACCACGCTGGATCACTCTTCGATTGCGCCGCAACTGGATCAAGCAGGCGGCTTGAGTGGAGCGCCACTCCGAGATAAATCGACAGCATTGGTGCGTGAAATTGCTGCTCAATGTAAAATTCCAGTGATCGCCTCCGGCGGAATTTTCGACGCCGAATCGGCGCGCGAAAAATTTCAGGCGGGCGCACAACTGATTCAGCTTTACACCGGCCTGGTTTATCGCGGTCCGCAGCTTCTGCGCGAAATTATGGATAGCTTGTAGGGCGGGCGCATCGCCTGCCGCCGCAACGGTTGGCAACCGGAGCGGTTGCCCTACAGTTGATCGATTTTTCAGAATGAAATTGTCCCGCAAGATCCTCAAGTTCACCAAGCCACTGACCTACCGGCGCGGCTGGCGTAGGGCGCAACGCTGGATTTTTCGCGTGCCGCTCAAGCCAATGCTTGCACAGATCGACTTGGACCGCGCACGAGAGATCCAGCAGCGATATGCCAATTCCACTGCCGGCTACGCTAAATACGCAGAGATCGAACCGTGGTTGAAATTGAATCGTGAACGCGTGCAGGATTTGAATCTTCATCGCTCGGAGCCCAAACGTGTTCTCGATCTCGGTTGCGGAGGCGGATTCTTTTTGTTCATCCTGAAGAATCTTGGCCACTCGGTGATGGGCCTCGATATCGATCGCGTTCCGTTGTTCGGCGAACTACTGGAGTTGTTCGGCGTGCGCCGGGTCGTTTACAAGATCGACGCCTTCGAGCCGCTACCGGACCTCGGTCAACAATTCGATTGGATCACGGCGTTCTCTGCGAACTTTTATCTTTATCATCCAGCCAAGAAACGCTGGGGAACGGCGGAATGGGATTTCTTTCTGCGCGATTTACAGCATCACCTGGCGCCCGGCGGGAAAATCTTTTTTGGACTCAATCCCTCCTACAACGGTGGCTATTACACTCCTGAAATACGCGATCTTTTTCTCAAGCGTGGCGCAGCCGTCGAGCGGGAACGAATTTCTTTTGAAAACGGCTTGCGCTTCTGACCTGTAGCGTCCGCTGTGCCCAGCGGAATTCGCAGGGAACGCCGAGTCCGAATGCGCTGAGGACAGCGCACCCTACAGGCTATGGAGTGGCCGATGGCGGTTCCGCCGCACGTTCGTGAGAGTGATGATGTCGCCAGTGCTGATGTCGCTCTTCTATTTGCTTCAGCTTTTGACGCTGTTCGTCAGTGAGGTCGGCACCCATCTGACGATGCGCGTCGCCAATGATTTGGCGAACTCGTTGACCCGTGTCTCTCCGAATATCTCGCAGTTGAGCAGTTGTTTTGTCGATGATTGGCGAAATTTTCGCGAGTTGTTCCGGGGTCAGATTGAGTTCGGCGCGGAGCCTTTCTTTCATGCGCCCGCCGATCCGCTCGGGATGATGTAGTTCGAAGAAATGATGTCGGGCATATGATCCTCCAACGAACGCGCCCGTGATTCCACCCGCGACAAACACCAGGAGGAAGCCGGCGAGGAGTTTCCATTGCAACGCCCGGTTCATTTCAAAACTCATCCTGAATAGCTGAATCTGCGATGGCGAATTCATTTGCGAACGATTCGCGGATTTCGCGGCTTTGATTTGCTTCGCGAATTGCCGCGATTGTTGACACGACGATCACGGCTATCGACAACACGGCCACGTTTCGAAGCAATTGCATCACGCCGTTCGGCTTTGGCATGCCAGCGCGCCAGAGCGCGACCACGCGAGTATCGAACCCAAAAGGCATTGTCGCCGGAATCTCTTCGTCCGCCTGCGCCGCGGATTGCAACAACCGATCGATCTGTTCGTTTTTCATCGCTTTTCTTTTTCCGAAATTTTCGCGAGCTGTTGTTTCATTTTCTGCCGGGCTCGAAATGCTCGCACTTTAATGAGCGCGGCACTCCAGCCAGTGATCTTGCGTATTTCTTCCACGCTACGTCCCTGCAAATATAGCAAATCGATCGCCAACCGCTCGACCGGCTTCAGAGCCGCGAGGAGATGTTCCACCAGTTGACGCGAAGCAAGGCGCTGGTCCGGCGCCAGTTCGTCGCTGGAGCTTGCCAGATTTTCAATCACCGCTTGCTCTTCCAGACTCAAGTCAGCATGCCGCACTTCCGGCCGCACTTTTTCCGATTCGATTTGGTTAAGACAAGTGTTGACCGCAACGCGCGAGACCCAATGCTCCAGCGGCACGTTCCCCGAAAACTGCGACAGCTTTTGAAATACTTTAATAAAAATCATTTGGCAGAGATCTTCCTCCGCGGTTCGACGCGCGCGATGCGAGCGGACGATTTTGGCCACCAACGGATAAAGCTGTCGCACCAGCGCGCGAGCTGCCTCATCGTCATTTTGAAGCGCAGCTTTGACCAGCGCGCTTGCGTCAGAATCGTCCATGTGATCGAGAGCGCATCCACACCATTAACCATGACCGGCTCGACTGCGCTTTGGTTACAACTTCTCGCGTAGAAGCGCTTGTGCCAAGCACCAGCCGCCTGGCGCGGTCGCGTTTAAAAATTATTGTAACCGCTCTGCTACGCGCACGGTCATCTCTTTCAAAGGCGCAAAGGGCGCTTTGCAGAAAACAAATGAAACCAACTATGAAAAGGAACCTATTAGCAGTTGCAGCCGCCGGCGCCATCGCGCTTGGAGGCTTTGTCGTTGTGCAAGCACAACCGGGCCCTGGCGGTCGACATTGGCATGGTGGCCATGCGTTCGGCCTGAGGGGAATCACCGAAAAATTGGACCTGACCGCTGATCAACGGACGAAGGTCCAGCCGATCCTGGATGCGGCCAAACCGCAAATCGCCGCCATTCATCAGGAGGCAATGCAGAAAATGCATACAGTGATGAACGACACGCTGTCGCAAATTCGGCCGATGCTGAACGCTGATCAGCAAAGCAAACTTGATGCGATCGAAAAAGCGCATCAGGACATGCTGAACGCCAAGAAACAGCTGCACGACGCGATGGAAGACTAATTTCCCGCTCGTTTTAGAGCGATAAGGGAAAAGGCGGCGATCTCAAAAGGGTCGCCGCCGGGTCGCTTTCTCACGTACGCCTGGTAGAGGCGATTGACCGCAATCGCCGAGGCTGTTGAGGTCAACAGCCCCGACCTGGTTCAATTCGGCGTTAGCCTCGCTTCTTCCTCAGCGAAGCCAAAAACAACACGACGCCGATCCCCGCCAGAATAATGGCGATGGTAAAGCCGGTGCACGAGATCTCGCCGCGGTAATGATAATTTTCTTTGAGATGCCCGGCGAGCCCTATCAGGAAGGCAAGAACGCCAACGCTGAACGAAATCAGCCCGATCGCTCGCTGGTCGTCATTAGAGATTTTCATTGGCAGCGGCAATCAAATATAGCCGGCAGCCCAAAATTCAAGTGCGCTCTTTAGCTGAAAGGCGTTAATTTCGGGATGCGCGGGATTCAGCTACCGATATTTGCACTCGTTAGCCTCGGATCAGTTTTATCCTTGGATGCGCAGATCGATCGCATCACCGGTAAAAATTTCGCCACGCGATCGGAAGTTTTGGCAACGCATGGAATGGTTTGCACCAGCGTGCCGGCAGCCACGGAAGTCGGGGTCGAGATTTTAAAGCGCGGCGGCACCGCAGTGGACGCGGCGATCGCCGTCAATGCGACGCTCGGGTTAATGGAGCCCGTCTCCAATGGAATCGGCGGCGATCTGTTCGCGATCGTTTACAGCGCGAAAGAAAACAAACTTTACGGAATCAACGGAAGCGGGCGATCGCCGCTGGGTCTGAGTTACGACGCGATGAAGTCAGAACTGGCGAAGCTGCATCCCGCCAGCCACGCGATTCCGCCGCGCGGCATGCTGCCGATCAGTGTTCCCGGATGCGTGGATGCATGGGCGGAGTTACATAAGAAATTCGGCAAACTGAAATTGAGCGACGATCTCGCCCCGGCGATTCGCTATGCCGAGGAAGGTTTTCCGGTCACCGATTTAATCGCGTATTACTGGGCGTTTGGTCCGCGCCTCTACAAAGGATTGCCCGGAGCGTTTGCCGCGACCTACACGCTTGATGGCAAAGAACGCACGCCAGGTAAAGGCGACGTTTTTAAGAACCCGGATTTGGCGAGAACGCTGCGATTGATTGGCGAAAACGGGCGCGACGCTTTCTACAAGGGTGAGATCGCTGACAAGATCGACGCGTTTATGCGTGACAATGGCGGATTCCTGCGGAAAACCGATTTCGAGAAGCATACCTCGACATGGGTCGAGCCGGTCTCGGTCAATTATCGCGGCTACGATATATTCGAGCTTCCGCCGAACGGTCAGGGCATCGCCACGCTGCAGATCCTCAACATTCTCGAAGGATTCGATCTGCGCGCCATGGGACGCAATTCACCCGAGACGCTGCACACGATGATCGAAGCAAAGAAAATCGCATGGGCCGATCGAGCGAAGTTTTATGCAGATCCTGCGTTCGCAAAGATTCCTCTCGCCGGATTGCTTTCGAAAAGCTACGCGGCGGAGCGCCGGAAATTGATCGACCTCGATCACGCCGCTAAACAAATCGAAGCCGGCAATCCGGCGCTAAATCAAGGCGATACGATTTACACATGCACCGCGGACGATGAAGGCAACATGGTGTCGCTGATCCAAAGCAATTATCGCGGGATGGGCAGCGGGATCGTTGTGCCGGGTCTTGGATTCATGTTTCAGGATCGCGGCGAACTTTTCTCCATGGACCCGCAGCACGCGAATGTTTACGCGCCCGGCAAACGTCCGTTTCACACAATTATTCCCGGATTCGTCATGAAAGACGGCAAACCGTGGGAAGCTTTCGGTGTCATGGGCGGCGGCATGCAGCCGCAGGGTCATGTACAGGTGCTCACAAACCAGATTGATTTTGGTTTGAACGTCCAGGAAGCCGGCGACGCGTCCCGATGGCAGCATGAAGGCGACAACGAACCCACCGGCGAAAAGATGAACGCTTCAGGTGGATACGTTGAAGTGGAAAGCGGTATTCCATATGAGACGGTCCGCGAACTGCGCAACAAAGGGCACGACGTGCGTTTTGATGTCGGCGGTTACGGTGGTTATCAAGCGATCAAAGTCGAAATGCACGATGGCAGGCGCGTTTACGTCGGAGCCAGCGAATCACGCAAAGACGGAATGGCAGCTGGCTACTAGCCTCGGAGGAAAGGGAGAAACGGCGAACGGGCGAATGGGTGAGTCTTCCGCATTCACGTGTTCATCCGCCCACCAATGACCCACTTCTCCGGGTGATCGATCATGCGAACGATCTGGCCAAGGATGTGTTCGTACGCGTCATTGATTGCCTCGAATTCGTCGTCACCGATGTAGCCGTGACGAACTGCAAACTCCAGGTGCACTTGCGTCTCGGCGGCCTCGCCTTCGGAATCGCTTAGCTTGGAAATAAAGGCCGCTGTGTAGCGCCGCTTGCGCCACGCCTCCGCAATGTTTGCGCAGACGGAACGCGATGAACGGCGAATTTGATCGGTCAGCGCGTATCGCTCGCCATCGGGAAATTTCTTGCTCAACTCATAAACACGCAGTCCGGTTTCGAGCGCGTTTTGATAAACATCCAAATCTCGAAAATGCTGATTGCTTTCTTGGCTGTCTCGCCGATTCGCCCGTTCGATTTGTCATATTCCGTCTTCACGTTCATTCTTCGTTTCGCCGATTCACCCATTCGCCGATTCCCCCATTCGCTCGCCATTAATTCTTCGGCCCCTTAAGCTCGGCGAGTTTTTCTTCCGCGTTGGTGACGTCGGATTTATGCGCGGTGCCGAGCTGAAGCAATCTTTGCTGACGCCGCAGATTCGCTTCGGCAAATTCAAGCTCGGCGCTCTCGCGTTTTGCTAATGCCTTTTGCTCGGCTTCGATCAATTGCGCGAGCACTGTTTTCGCCACTTCCAGCTCTTGTTTTGTGGCTTCGCCAGACGCAACGCGCGATTCCTGCTCGGCGACTACCCCTTTGGCTTGGACGACTCGCGCGCTTGCCACTTCAGCTTCGCATTTCACCACCTTCACCGCTCGCTGCTCCACTTCGACTTTCGCGAGCACGCCGATCCTCCACAGGCGTTCCGCGCCGGCGGCATTTCGTTTAGAACGCTCCAGTTTCTTTTCGCACCGGGTAACATCGCCGTCGGGCGTCGCCGCCTCGGCAAGTTCGTCGGAGAGATTTTGCTTCAATATCGGTGGCTCAATGTCGAGCTCACCGGGCTCGTCAGAATTGTTCGGTTGATCCGCAGCGAAAGCGATCATCGCGCTGGTGAGAAACATCACCGGCAACGCGATCGCGCGGATCATGCTGGCAGTTTATCACAAAATTTTTCGTAGCACATGCGACTTGTCCGCCACGGGACGGACTCGCCGTGGCGAGCTTGTGGCTAAGCAGTCAATCGCCCCTAACCGAGGGCAGCGCACACTGCAGTACCTTTGGCGTGACAAGCCGTTATGCCTCGACATTTTTTTCTTTTCATCCCCACTTTCCTTTTGTAGAAGACGGATCCGGAGGAATTCATCTATCCGGTTAAACGTCAAATCCTGCTAGCCCTCATCATCTCAGGATTGATCCTTCCATCGGTATCAGCCGATCTTTTTCCGGGATCCGGACCTGTTGTCTCGGGTAAAGGTGCCCGTCTTCGATTCGGAAAAGCCGCCGCACCTAAGAAGGCACCGATTCCGGTAAAACGCGCGATTTGGGCGGCGAATCAACTTCGGTCGAAGCCTTATCGTTACGGCGGCGGGCATAAATCATTTAAGGACCACGGTTACGATTGTTCCGGCACGATCTCCTATGTTTTGGCCGCAGCTGGTTTGATTAACACGCCGATGAGTTCAACCGAGTTTCGCAGCTACGGCGAACGCGGTCCTGGCAAATGGATTACCATCTACGCGCGCGAGGGTCACACATTCGCAGTCATTGCAGGGCTGCGCCTGGACACCACGCCATTCGATCGGTACACCGGCAAATGGGCCCCTCGTTGGTACGCGGCTTACCGGCCGCCGAGTGGCTTCGACGCCAGGCATCCGATCGGGTTGTGATTTCGCTGACCACTCTAGCCTTCGCTGCCCTCATCGAGGTTCCCTTTCCGGCCTAATCTTGCCGGCACCCGCTGTAGCCGTTTCCCTGTGGGAAGCGCAACGCTGACGTGTTGAACGTATTCGCGTGTCGCGTCGCCCACAGGGCGACGGCTACAGAGTGCGTGCTGCGCTGAGAACAGCGCACGCCACAGGCCGATCAATCTTGACTTGATTGCTAGGAAGCCGTCACTCCTTGAGCGTCAATGCAAAAGAGTCGTTCAATCGTTCGAGTTTCAACATTTTTGCTAATCCTGGCGGCGCCGTTTTGCGGTGCCGCACCGGAACAAAGTCATGTCACCTCTGAGCAAGTGACTCGCGCAGTTCAAGAAGTCGAGAAACTGGCGCAAAAGCAGATCGATGAAAACGCGGTACCCGGTCTCGCGATCGCAATCGTGTTTCAGGACAAAGTCGTATACGCGAAAGGGTTTGGCGTTCGCGATGTAAATACAAAGGCACCGGTGGATGCGGACACAGTGTTCCAGCTGGCGTCGGTCTCCAAACCGATTGGCTCGACAGTGGTTGCGGAACTGGTCGGCGAGGGAAAAATCAGTTGGGACTCTAAACTCGGCGCGCTCGATCCCACATTCGAGATGTTCGATCCCTGGGTCACGCGCGAAATCACTGTTCGCGACATGTACGCGCATCGGAGCGGCTTGCCCGATCATGCTGGCGATCTGCTCGAGGATCTCGGCTTTACGCGCGAGGAAATTCTATTTCGTCTGCGTTATCAGCATCCCGATAGCAGTTTTCGTTCGCATTACGCGTACACGAATTTTGGCATGACCGAAGGCGCCGTCGCGGCGGTTAAACCATACCGGCTGGAATGGGAGGAGGCGTGCGCCCAAAAACTATACAAACCGCTCGGCATGACTTCGACCAGTTCGCGTTACGCCGACTTCACCGCGCGCCAGAACAAAGCGCTCGGACATGTGCTGGTGAATGGCAAATGGGAGCAAAAATTCAAGCGCGATCCGGACGCGCAATCTCCCACCGGCGGCGTGAGTTCTTCGGTTAACGATGTGGCGAAATGGATTCGATTACAGCTCGCCAATGGAAAATTCGATGGCAAGCAGATCGTCAGCGAAAAGCCGCTGGCCGAAACACATCATCCGCACATGCTCACAGGTTTTAATCCGTTCACAAATATGCCGACCTTCTACGGCCTGGGATGGAACGTCAGCTATGATGAGCAGGGGCGATTGCGCTTGAATCATTCCGGTGGGTTTGATCTTGGTGCGGCCACTTACGTTAATCTCATCCCTGCTGAGCAATTGGGCATTGTCGTGGTCACGAACGGGCGCCCCATCGGCATACCGGAAGCCCTCGGGACAATATTTTCAGACATCGCATTATATGGGAAGCCGACACAGGACTGGTTCCCGCTTTATAAGCAACGGTTTTCAGACCCAGCGACAACAGGGACGGTGCTCGGCTTTGATTATTCCAAACCGCCGGCCTCGCCCGCACCGGCACTAAAGAACGGCGCTTATCTTGGAAAATACGCGAACGATTTCTTTGGCGACATTGCCATTGTCGAAAAGGACGGCGGATTAGCAATTGTGGAAGGTCCGAAGAAACTCACCTTCCCGCTGAAACACTACGACCGCGACACATTCACCTATGACACCATCGGTGAGAATGCTGTCGGCAGAAGCGGCGTCACTTTTACGATCGGCCCTGACGGCCAAGCCACACAGGTTGTCGTGGAAAATCTCAATGTGCACGGCGAAGGAACTTTCAAGCGCGTTTCAACACCAGAAGGCACGTCAGCAGAGTACCGCGTCAAAACCCGCCTCGGACAATTTTGCCGGTCTCATCGACATCGGTGCTGGGCGCAAGATGTATCTCGAGTGCAGTGGCTCAGGCAGCCCCGACGGTGATTCTCGAGTCGGGCTACAGAAATGATGCCGACATTTGGAGTACAGAATTTGAGCCTGGAATGAGCCCCGTTTTTTCGCAGGTTGCCAGGTTCACGCGGGTTTGCGCCTACGACCGGCCGGGAACGTTTCTCGACGCGGATCATTTAGGCCGCAGCACGCCAGTCCCCATGCCGCGCACGGCACGGGACCTCGTTTCCGATCTTCATGCGTTGCTACAGACAGCGAAAGTCCCCGGACCGTACGTCTTCGCTGCGCATTCCTTTGGCGGCATCTTTGCCCGCTTATACGCCAGTACCTACCCTAACGAAGTCGTTGGAATGGTTCTGGTTGATGCGCTGTCCGAAAAGGTGAGGACCGGTCTAACACCCGAACAGTGGAAGTTGTACGTGAACTTTGGATTTACGAAACCGACGCCCGGCCTTGAAAAATACAAGGACATCGAGACGCTCGACGTAAACGCCAGTCTGGATCAGATGGAAAAAGCTGCCAGCGCCGAACCGCTCTCTCCCATGCCTCTTTTTGTTCTGACGCAAGGCCAACCGTTCGATCTCAGCCCGTGGCAGCCATTGCCAGCCGATTTTCCCGGAGCACTGAACAAAGCGTGGCACGCAGCGCAGGATGCGCTTGGCGACACTTGCACCAAACGCCAAACACAAAATCGCGACCAAAAGCTCGCACTACATTCAAGCCCAGGAACCGCAACTGGTAATCGACGCAATCAAGCAGGTTGTCGAAGCAGTTCGTAATCCGTCCGTCGGGACGACTTCGCGTTGATCGCGGTCGCCGGCCGCGCGAAATCGAATGACGACTCGGCATCAACTCCAAAATCGAGAATGAAGGCGTCAAATTTCGGTTTTACCCGATCCGACCTGCGCACCTTGCGCGCGTTGAAAACGCCGGCCGGCATACAGAAATTTCTCGACGACCTGCCTTACAATCTTAGCTACAACGCGCGCTCGCCGAAGGAAGTCCTGCAGGATCGCGTCGCGTCATGTCTCGAGGGAGGTATTTTTGCCGCAGCTGCGCTGCGCGTAATCGGTTTTCCGCCGTTGATCTTCGATTTGGAAGCGGAACAGGACACCGATCACGTCGTCGCGATTTTCAAAGTGCGCGGCCACTGGGGCGCGGTGGCGAAATCCAATTTCACCGGCTGCCGTTACCGCGAGCCGGTTTATCGCAGCCTGCGCGAGCTGGCCATGAGTTATTTCAACATCTACTTCAACCTGCGCGGCGAACGCACTCTTCGGCGCTACTCGCGTCCGGTGAACCTCGCGAGATTCGATGATCTCAACTGGATGACCACCGAAAAACCGATCTGGTTCATCGCCGAACACCTCTGCGAAATCCCGCACATTTCATTGCTCACCCCGGCAATGGAAAAAAATCTGACCCGCCTCGATCGCCGCACGATGCGGGGTGAAATGGTCGGCCACAGAAAGAAATAGTCTCAGTACTTTTTACTCTCGACAGAGACCAAAAGGTGATACAAACGCCACGGCCGCGTCCAACTCCGCCACCTAGGTGATTCCACTTTTTCCGGACTGCTCCCTATCGAGCGGTCGGATCGGACGGAGAAATTCGTTGTGGAAAGATTCCATCCATCCTGGAGAGCAGCTTCGAAGCATTAACTGAGCAGGAGTGGAATCATGAAACATCTATTTGCGATCGCGGTTTTCTTGCTCGCTGCGTGTAGCTGGGCCATTGGCGATACGGCCAGCGACGAACGCGAGTTAACGCAACTCGTTAACGATCTCAATGCGGCTATCGTCAAGCCGGACATCGCTTTCCTGGAGCGGGTCCTGGCCAGGGACTACGTCCATTATCGCCCGCACGGGAACGTCGAGACCCGGGCGCAGTACCTGGACGACCGCAAGACCGGCAGCGTGGATTTCGACTCGTTGGTCGCGGACGAGATCAACGTCCGCGTCTACGGGGATGCCGCCATCGTGACCTATCGTTCCACCGCCAAAGGAAAAGACCAGGATGGAGCGATTGACGAGCAGCGCCGCTGGACCCGCGTCTTCGTTCGAAAGGACGGGCGCTGGCAGCTCGTGCACTCTCAGGGGACAACGATCAAGAAGCCCTAAACGGGCGTGGTCATCCAAGGTTCTATCGCGAAATCTTCGATGCCTTCACAGAGCGGAAGGTGGAGCAACATTGTTGGCGCGAACGCGGCCTAACAATTGGAAGCACGCGAAGATCATTTCTCGCTCGCGCGGGCGGTGATCTTGTGTCTCGTTAGGGTGATGAACATCCGCATAGTGATGGCGATATTGCTCGCCACTTATCCATTCGCTATAGCACGGGCCGACACGAAGGTCGTTTTACCGCACTCCCAGCGTTTCGCCGACAGTGGTAGAGACTTCCTCCTCCAGACGACAATTCCGGGCGATTTCAAAACGCTGGAAGGCGTTGTGTGGGGGTTGCTCACATTGTCATCCCAGTGCCCGGACAAACAGTTCTCCTCATATTTTTTCCCCGATGCCCTAAGCTCCAGCTCGCAAGGTGAAGGTGCGCAGCCTCTTTACATGTACTTTCGCGGTTTACGGCGAGACGGTCGTAAGGTGATTCTTCGCTTCACGGATGATGCCAATCGCTACCTCAATAACACGGCTGCCATTCAAGAACTCGTGAAAGGTGCTTTAGAAGCGACCATCAGACTTCATACCAGTAAATCGACGACGGTTCACTACGAGATCGACGGCGAAATCGTCGAGGAGTGGGATGCGTAACCGACCTGGACGAATTCGTCTCGTCCTAAACTCACCTCATTCGTAGCTGATCGGTACCCGAACCTCGGAAACGGTGCCGGGTTTAAACCGCCAGTTTTTGAATGTTTGGATGGTGAGTTTGTCAAGTAGCGGACTGCCGGTGCTTTGGAACATGGTGGCGTTTGTCACTGTTCCTGTCGCGGTATCAACGGTCACGATGCAGACGCCGCTTCCGCTGAGGTTGCGCCGTTTCATTTCGTACGAGTAATCAGGCAACGGCGCGGTGATTGCCATGGATTGTGCCACCGAGAGCGACACCGGAACGGGGGCCGAAATGCTCGCCGCCTCCGGCTGCACAGCAGGTCGCGGCCGTTTTCTCGCTCGATGTTTCTTTTCGGCAGGCACGACGGTTACTGCCGGCTCTTCCGCAGGAGGCGCCTGTTCAGTCGGAGTCGCCGGTTTTTGATTTGGCGGCATCGAGGCAGTGCTTCGGTTGGGCTCGGTCTTTTTCTCTTCCGGCGGGGCGTTTTGTGTTGGCACTTCTTCCGCAGCCAGCGGCTGCTCGGGTACAGGCGCAGTGTCTTGCTTTGGAGCCGTTGCCGCAATTTGCGAAGTTGCCTCAGCCTTCTTCTTTTTCGGTTTCCGAATTTGAATCATCTCGCCGGTCTGAAATTGATCCGGAAGATTTGCCGAAGTCGCCTCCTGTGCTTGCGTCAGGTGCCCACCGGCGAAGCAAACGCCAGTGCACACAACGACGACGCTCACCGTGCGGGCAGGCACGGCGAAATGTCCTCCCGGTCTCAGGAACGTCAACTCACGGGTTCGTAATACAGCCATCATGGCTGTCTCTTCCACCGGGCATCCTGCCCGCCGACGTCAGGCTCGCCGCAGCGAGTCCGTCCTGTGGCGGACAAGATGCGTGAGTTACGTTGACTTGCTTGAACTTGTTCTGAAAACGCAGACTATCTCGTTAGGGTTTCCCAAACGGCTTTTTCCTTTTTTATGCTTCTTGTTACCTCGACCGACATTACCGTTTGGGTCGTCTCCGCGTTGCTCGCGCTCGGCATTGGCGCTGCCAAATACGCAAAATGGAAAGCGCGCAACCAACTGGTGCGCCAACTCGCAGCCATGGATCGTGAGCGCCGGGAAAAAATCCTCAGCCGAATGAATCCGGCGCAGGCGATGGAAGCTCGCCAGGAGTTGATGCGACGATTTAACATCTTCTGACTTTCCGGCGACCGCGGACCCTCGCTTTCCGGGATCATGACTCGCGATCGCTGTAGCCACGGCCCTCTGGGCCGTCTCTATAACGCGAAACGCCAGCATCGCCAAACCGGAACCGGCCGCAGGCCGGTAGCTACAAAATTTACGCCGTCGTTTGAACGTCTGCTCGAATTCTGCTCCCCTTAACGTCTCATGTCCTCTGCTGCTTTTGAAATGACTCTCTCAGTAATCCCCGCAGACATCGACGAGCAGAATCATGTCAACAACACGGTTTACCTGCGGTGGGTCCAGGAAGTTGCTACCGCACATTGGGAAGCGATTGCCAGTAGCGAAGCACAGGAGAGCATCGGATGGGTCGTGTTGCGGCACGAAATCGATTACAAAACCCCGGCCTGTCTGGGCGATCACGTCGTGTTGCGCACGTGGGTCGGCAAAGCGACGCGGCTTACATTCGAACGGTTCACGGAAATCCGAAGGAGCAGCGACGGCCAGCTATTATCATCAGCGCGAACCCTCTGGTGCCCGGTAAACGCGCACAGCGGACGGCCAGTCCGCGTGCCGGCGGAAGTGCGCGAGCAGTTTTCGATTTGAGGTTCATGGAACGCGTCTAATACATGATGCTGTCATGTTGAGCGAAGTGAAACATCTCTGTTTCTCGTGATGGCCAATCGATGCAGAAATGATCAGAGATTCTTCGCTTCGCTCAGAATGACAGTTCATGAGATGGCGGTCTTTCGGGTTTGGACGCGGAACGCTGAGCGTCTAATCTTGCGCGTTGAGCTACAACTCCCGAGTCACGTCCGGTTATCGCTTGTTATTGCGCGACGTTTCTCAAACCGGAGATGCTGCATATCTACCGGCAAATCACCGGTCTGAAACGGTGCGCTCCAGTGGTGATTGCGCAGAAGCGCGAAAACGCCGAGCGCTATCCGTTTGAGCCTGTTCACATCGTTTCCAAGCTGCGAACCCATTTCCTTCGGCGGTTTTGGTTTCGACAATTGCGCGGTAAGCCCTGGCAGATCTCTCACGGGGAAGTGAGTGAGTTGCTCAGCGTTCTAAGTGAAACGCGCGCGCGTCTCTTGCACATTTATTTTGGCCATATCGGTGTGCATCTCCTGCCGCTCATTCGGGCTTGGACAAATCCATCGATTGTTTCCTTTCATGGCGCTGATGTCATGGTCGACATGAATAAGCCAGCCTATCGAGAAGCGACTTTGCAGATGTTGGACGCAGTATCCCTGATTCTCGTTAGGTCAGAATCGCTGCGGCGCGCTCTCGTCGATCTCGGGTGCGACCCGGAGAAGATTGAGATCCAGCGCACCGGGATTCCGTTGGAGGAATTTCCATTTCGCGAGCGCGCTGTCGCGAAAAACGGCGAATGGCGAGTCGTGCAGGCGGGCCGATTAATCGAGAAAAAAGGCCTGCCGGTAACCCTTCGCGCTTTCTCAGCCTTTTTGAAGCAACACCCGAACGCCACGCTAACGATCGCTGGCGAAGGACCTTTGCTCCCCGACCTTCAGAAATTTGCGTGCGAATTAGGTATCGCTCACCGCGTCTCGTTCACCGGTTTCGTTTCGCAAGAGCAATTGCGAGAGATCTATTATCGTTCGCACATCTTCCTGCATCCGAGCCAGACTGGCCGCGACGGAAATCAAGAAGGCATTCCAAATTCGATGCTCGAAGCGATGGCCACCGGCCTGCCGGTGTTTGCCACCGACCACGGCGGTATTCCTGAAGCAATCGAGAATGGGGTTAGCGGCGTGCTTGTGCCAGAGCGAAATGACGAAGCATTAGCTCGAGCACTGCTCAATGCAGCACAGGATCCCGGTTTCCTTTCGCAAATTGCGCATGCGGGGGCCGAGGCAGTGAGACAGAATTTTGATTCGGCTGCCCAAGTGCAGCGACTTGAAGACATTTATCTTCGAATGGTAGGTAGGGGAGATTGACCTCAATCGCCTCAGGCGGTTCAGGTGAACCGCCCCTACCTTGGTTCTAGCTTTCGGGTTCCCGCGCCTTTACTGGCGATGCCACTGCTGCGTGACGTTCTGAATCCGTGGCTTGCAGATGTCATTCACCACCACGAAGGCCAAAGTGTTTGCGTCTGGGCGGCTGAACTTATACACGCCAGCGCCTTTGCAATTTTTCACAACCGCTCCTTTGTGGTGAGTCTCCTGAACTGTCATGGTGTCGCCGGAAACAGTATACGTGCCCCAGATCTGTGCCTTTGGGTTTGTCGCTGCAACGTGGAATGTACCGTCGGGATTGATCGTCCAAACCGTGCCCAGTGAGTTGGTCCATTGCCCGGTTAGCGCGTCCGGGCCGGAGCTCGGAACAGTTTCGCATCCAGCGATCATTGCTACCAAGAGCACTGCAAAAAGAATTCGGAGTGTGTGTCGTCGCTTCATGCCTGCCATCGTGACTCATAAACATCGAAATCGTCAAGCCCCAGCGCTGTAATAGATGCATTGCACATAACTCGGCCGCTGAAGTAGAAGAGGCTCATGGACCAACCGCTGACGCAGCCTGCAACACCAACACCAAATTGGTGGAAGCGAAACTGGAAATGGTTCGTGCCGCTTGGCTGTTTCACGATGGCGCTGCTGTTTCTCGCGTTCGTTGGATCGATACTCGTGATCGTCTTCAGCGCGATGAAATCGACAGACGTCTACAAAGAGGCGTTGGCCCGCGCCAAGACCGATCCCGCTGTGATTGAAGCTCTCGGTTCACCTATCAAGGACGGATTTCTCCTCTCGGGAAACACAAACGTGAACGGCGCGTCTGGTGAATCCAACCTGGCGATTCCCATCTCCGGTCCCAAGGGAAACGGAACAATTTACGTTTCCGCAAACAAGTCACTCGGGCGTTGGAATTATTCCGGGCTCGTCGTGGAAATCGCACAAACGCGCCAACGGATCGATCTTCTTCAAAAGTCGGCGCCGGCCAATTCACCTTGATTACCAAGACCGGTGGGTGGAACGCGTTGTCCCTGGCCCGCCGTAGCCTTGGCGAAGGCGGCTCAACGCGTCGGAACTGCGGGTTCGCCGCCCGGAATTTTCTGCACTATCAGAGGTTGGAAAAGTCGGCCTTCGGCAATTCCATCGTCTTGAGGACAAGACGATCCACCCTTGGTTTACGTCTGACGTTGGGCGGTTACCTTGGAATATGTCGATCTCTGAGGAGCAAGTGAAGAACGCGTTGAAGTCCGTGAAATATCCGGGCTTCACTCGCGATATCATTTCATTCGGATTGGTGAAGTCGATCCAGATCGATAATGGCGACGTTAAAGTGCAACTCGCACTCGCCACCAATGATCCAAATGTTCCCGCAACAATCAAAAATGATGCGGAAAGCGCGTTGCGTACGATCGAAGGCATTCGCAGCGCCAAAGTTTTGATCGATATCCATGCGCCTCCTGGCGGCGCAGGGGGGGCTACAGTCACCGCGCGGATTCCGGGCGTCAGACACGTAATCGCGGTGGCGAGCGGTAAGGGCGGAGTGGGCAAATCAACAGTCGCGGCAAATCTTGCCGTGGCACTGGAGCAAACCGGCGCACGCGTCGGTCTCTGTGATTGCGACATTTATGGGCCGAGTATTTCGCTGATGTTCGGCACGCGCGAGCGGCCAACGGCCACGGATGAGAACATGATCGTCCCGATCGAACAATACGGCTTGCGACTGATGTCGATGGGATTTCTGCTGGATGACACTTCGCCGGCTATTTTGCGCGGACCGATGGTGACGCGATACACGCAGCAATTCCTGCGGCAGGTCGAATGGGGCGAACTGGATTATCTGGTGCTCGATCTTCCGCCCGGCACGGGCGACATCCAGTTAACCATCGTGCAGACCGTCGCCTTATCGGGAGCGATCATCGTTACGACGCCGCAGGAAGTGGCTTTAATCGACGCGCGCAAGGCAGCAACAATGTTCGAAAAGGTGAACGTGCCGGTAATCGGCCTTATCGAGAACATGAGTTATTTCGTCTCGCCGTCGGATAAGAAACGTTATGATATTTTCGGCTCAGGCGGCGGCGAACGGGAAGCCAAACGGTTGCGTGTTCCATTGCTCGGGCAGGTTCCGATCGATATCGCCACGCGTGAGAGCGGTGACCGCGGGATGCCAATCGTTGGCGAAAATCCGAAATCACCTGTCACTGTCGAGTTCAAGCGGATTGCCGAAGCTATTCGCAAAACGCTGCCCTGAGTAAGCCATCCGCGGCGACCGCCGGAAACGGAGATCTAAATAAATTCTCCGATTCACTCGTCCAATTCCGGTGTTGATATTATTGCGGCCACGAGGCCGTTCGGAGTTGACTAGGTGGTGATCTTATGAAAGTACAACCGGACATGTCCCCTTCGGAAGCAGATCAGACGCAATTCGTTAAAGAATCGGCGCTTTACAAGGAGTTCCTCGCCGAGCGCGCAGAAATTTTGAAGCACAAGTGGATCGAGAGCGAAAAGGCCGGCAAAGACATCGGCTTTGAAAGAGCGCTGTTGGATTGGATCGTGAAACATCGCTCCAATTGGCGAGAGCGACGACGAAAGGAGGCGCGCACCGAACAGGCCGCCTCCTAATTTTTTTATACCTTTAAGGCGATCCCGCGAGGTCGCCAAGGAAACCGTGAAAGCAAAACAAAATCCAACCGCCGGCGTCCCAATCATGGACGCGGAAGCAATTCGTCGGGCGCTACGCCGGATTGCACACGAGATCATCGAGGGAAATGCGACCCTCGAAAGCGTAGTGCTTGCTGGGATTCCGTCGCGCGGCGTGGAGATCGCCCGTCGAATATCGGATTTCATTCGCGAGATCGAGAATGCTGATGTCGACACCGGCGTCATCGATGTCGCGATGCATCGTGATGACGTGGGCACACGCAAGGAATTGCCAGTCGTGCACGCATCAAACCTTCCGGTACCGCTGGAGGACCGGACCGTGATCATCATCGATGACGTCCTTTATACCGGTCGCACCGTGCGCGCAGCGATGGATGCAATCAATTCGTTCGGCCGTCCAGCGCGTATTCAGCTTGCTGTACTGGTTGACCGCGGCCATCGCGAGCTGCCGATTCGTCCCGATTACGTCGGAAAAAATTTGCCGACCGCGACGCGCGAACAGATTCAGGTGCGCCTCCAGGAAAGCGACAATCAACCCGACGGCGTCTACTTGGAAAAGCAATGAACACGCGAAAGACAATTCTGGGGAGCGCACGCTTGCAGCGTGCTGGTTTCGGCGTTCCGCCGAAACGAACTTCCCAGATGATCCGCGTTAGTCTGCCGACATTGCTAACCCTCAAGAAAAGTTCGCGAAGGCGAAACGCCTTCGCCAGCACGCTGCAAGCGTGCGCTCCCCAGATTCTGCCATCACAGCCGCAGTGGATGTTCGGATCATGACTACGCGCTGGACACGCAAGGATTTACTTGGGCTGCGCGAGCTGACGGCCGACGAGATTAATTTCGTTCTCGAAACAACCGATGCGTTTAAGCAGGTCGGCACACGCGAGATCAAAAAAGTGCCTGCATTGCGCGGCAAAACGCTGGTCAACTTTTTTGTCGAGCCGAGCACACGGACACGCACCTCTTTCGAGTTGGCTGCATTTCGCCTGAGCGCTGATGTGATCAATATCGCGACGACAACTTCGAGCCTGACTAAAGGCGAAACGCTCAAGGACACTGCGCGCAATCTGGAGGCGTTGCATGCAGATATTATCGTGTTGCGCCACAGCTCCGCAGGCGCACCGCAGTTTCTCGGAAGCAGACTGAAAGCCAGCGTAATCAACGCCGGCGACGGGGCGCACGAACACCCGACTCAGGCGCTTCTCGATCTCTACACGATCCGGGAGCACAGAGATAAAATTGCAGGGCTGCACGTCGCGATCATCGGCGACATTTTGTTTAGTCGCGTCGCACGCTCAAACATTTTCGGCCTACTCAAGCTTGGCGCGCGCGTGACGCTCGTCGGCCCGAGCACGCTCGTGCCGCGCGAATTTGAAAAGCTAGGCGCTAAGGTTTCGCACAACATCGAGGACGTCCTGCCGACCGCGGATGTCGTGAATCTTTTACGGATCCAGCACGAGCGGCAGCGCAGAGAATATTTTCCGGGCCTCGGCGAATACATCCGCTTATTTGGCCTAACGAAAGAACGCGCGAAACTTTTGAAGCCCGACTGCCTGATCATGCATCCCGGCCCGATCAACCGCGGGGTCGAGATCGACAGCGAAGTCGCTGATGGCTTGCAAAGCGTGATTCTCGACCAGGTCACTAACGGCCTCGCAGTGCGCATGGCTGTTCTTTATTTGTGCGGAGGAATTGCTACTTGAGAGCGTTGGCAATTGCTCGTCTGGGTAGCGCACTCATTTTGAGTGCTGGTGATCGCATCTTGCGATCACGAACTTTTACATCAGGGCAACCATCAGAGATTGCGGCAAAGTCGAACAAAAGTTCGTCGCCGCAGAATGCGGCGACCAGCACGCTAGAAGCGTGCGCTCCCCGGACATGAGCGCGACCATCATTCGCAACGGCCGCGTAATCGATCCCGCGAACAAGCGAGATGAAGTTGCCGATGTTTACATCGCTGATGGAAAAATCGTCACCTCCAAATCCGAAATTCGAAATGCGAAATCCGAAATGGAAGAGATCGACGCTCGCGGTCTGGTCGTCGCGCCTGGCTTAATCGACATGCACGTGCATCTGCGCGAGCCGGGATTCAGTCACAAGGAAACTATCGAGTCCGGCGCGCGCGCGGCCGCGGCCGGCGGGTTCACGACTGTCGTTTGCATGCCGAATACTGCGCCTGTTCCGGACAATCCCGGCACGATTGCGTGGATCAAGGATCGGGCTTCCAGCATCTCGTGTGTGAATATTTTGCCGACCGGCGCGATTTCAAAAAATCTCGAAGGCGAAGAACTGGCGCCGATCGGCTCCCTTGCACAGGCAGGCGTTGTGGCGATAACGGATGACGGTCATTGCATTCAAAATCACGAAGTCATGCGGCGGGCTGTCGAATATGCGCGGATGGTTGGCGTGCCTGTGCTAGACCATTGTCAGGATTACAATTTGGTCGGCAACGGAGTTGTGCATGAGGGTTATTGGAGCACGCTGCTTGGCCTGCCCGGCTGGCCCGCGGCCGGCGAAGAAGCGATAGTGATGCGGAATATTTTGCTCGCGGAACTTTGCGATCATCACATTCATTGCCAGCACATTTCGACTGCAGGCAGTGTGCGGTTGCTTCGTGAAGCCCGGGCACGAGGGCGTGAAGATCAGCGGCGAGGTTTGTCCGCACCATATCGCGTTAACCGACGACGCGATTCAAAATTTCGACACGAACTACAAAATGAATCCGCCGTTGCGCTCGCGGAACCACGTTGATGCGCTATTGGAAGGGATCGCCGATGGAACGCTATCGATCTTGTGTTCCGATCACGCGCCGCATGCCAATTTCGAAAAGGAGGTCGAGTTCGATGCGGCGCCGTTTGGCATCGTTGGGCTGGAAACAGAGCTCGGGTTATTTCTCGATCTGCTCGTGCACAAACATCGCACGATCGACGTTGCGCGATTGATCGAGATGTACACGGCCGAGCCGTCGCGTTTATTAAAGATTGACGCCGGTACATTGGCGGTCGGCGCGCGTGCTGATGTGACGCTGATTGATCCTGAATTGGAGTGGACTGTGAAAGTCGATCAATTTCAATCAGCATCGCGCAATTCGCCATTCGATGGGTGGAAACTGAAAGGCCGCGCGGTGCGGACGATTGTTAATGGCAGAACGGTTTGGAAACTGTAGGGCGTTTCTGTGAAACGCCGTGGTGAGATTGGCGTCTGACCAGACGCCCTACAAGATTTGTCGAATTACCCCGCGGCGAAACCGCCGTGGATGTAACTTTCCAAATGGGCAATGGCTGCTTGCTGGCAGGAAATCACATGTTTCACCAAGTCGCCGATCGAGATCACGCCGACCACCTTGTCATCATCAAGCACCGGCAAATGGCGAATGTGTTGGTCTGTCATGAGGCGCAAACATGTTTCGACTCCCTCGCGCCGATGCGTTGTGAACACATTCGTTGACATGATTTCTGCGACTTTGGTTTCACGCGAACGCTTGCCGCGGAGCATAATTTTGCGCGTGTAATCGCGCTCGGAAATAACTCCCACCAACCGCTGGCCGTCCATTACCAGCAAAGCGCCGACGTTCTTCGTGTCCATCAATTGGACCGCTTCGAAGACCGTCGCGTCCGACGAAACGGAGTAAATCTCTCTGCTTTTCTGATTCAGAACTGCGCCGATCGTGCCGCTAACATCCATATCATTCAATCACGAAGACTTAGAACTCCAACATAGGGCAATCCAAGGAAGAGAGGCAAAACAATTCTCGCGGTTGAGATTTTGAGCGGCAACGGCGCAGGACCCAACAGCAGCCCAGGGCAACGCCCGAGGAGACGGATTCCCAGAATCACGAGCGCTGAAAGCGCGATTCACTTCCTTCAAGATGGCCGAAACCGTTTCGACGCGCGCGATCGCGATTCTTTTCTGGCATGCGACTGAATCGCGCCTTCAGCGCTGGATTTCGCACCAATCAAATCCTGGGACGATGCCCGAGGCTAGGATGAGAACGCGCCTTTGGCGCTACGTGGGGTCGATATGCTCACCGCACTCGCGTATCTCCGAGGTGCGAGTTTCGGTGGACGTTTGCCGTTCACAATTGCGCCCGCCACAGGCAGGTATGAAAGCTCCTGAAGATCCGCGGCGCAACGCAGCATCAATCCGCCGCGACTCATATCACCGCGGCCGACAAAGTCCGCAGGAAATCGCAGTCGCTGGCCAAAGTTTGCCAGCAGCACGTCGACGTATTTGCCGGTGGCGATGCTGCCGAGGAGAATCACTTCGCTTCGGTCCGGGAGTTTCTTTGCCAAATGACGCGCGTCGCGCTCGATCGGCTTTCGGTAACGCGGATCGTCCTGATGGATGTCGACCTCCGCAAATTCACGCAGATCATCGAGATGAATTCGCGTTCGCGCATCGATCAACCCGCGTGTCGGTGTGATCACAAGCACACCTGACGTTCCCCCTGCCGGCCGTGCAAATGCATTCGCGTAGGCAATCTTTCCACGAAAATAGAGGCCGCTCAAAAAGGTGAACACGTCCGCGAGTGGCGCGCCACTTTTCCCGCGCAACTGTCGCGCGAGCGGAAATTGCGCCTGATCGCGCAAGATCATTCGCGCTCGTTCACCCCCAGCGTAAGCGGGCGAGAGCAGGAAAATCCGATGGCCAACGCTCTGATTCATCCTGGAGATTTTCAACCCAGCCGAAGACCGCCGCAACCGGGCACTCCCGACTTGCTTTTTAAGTCGGGAATGGAAAATATTGGGCGGTGCGTTGGAGTTGGCCATTCAAATCCCGCGACGGCAGCCAAAGTAACGGCCACAACTGTGACGAAGATAACCTCAACGGCGTCACCGGTGATGCACGTCCCGACTTCCTATGTGTTGGAGCGCAGAAGGCCGGAACCTCGTGGCTTTATCGGCAACTGGAGCCGCATCCCGATTTTTGGATGCCGCCGCTAAAGGAACTTCATTACCTGGACAATCTGCACAGGACGAAGCGACATCAGGCGCCGCGCGCCAACGACGATCGAGACGTTTGTTTTGTCGAGAGCATGAAAGATTTGAGCATGCAAAGCCACATCGATCTCGATCGTTACGGCCGGCTGTTCTGTCATAAAGGATCCCTTCTCTCGGGTGACATTTCGCCGGCCTACTCCACTCTCAGCGACGAGATTATCGAAAGAGTCGTCGATCATTTTCCGAAGGTGAAGGTCGTATTTCTCGCTCGCGACCCTGTTGAGCGAGCCTGGTCGCAATTATCCATGGGCGTTTGCCGTGGAGTGATCAATAAATTTGATGCCACCGATCCCGAGGAAGTCGTTCGCAATTTGCTGATTCCGGGTGTGCTGGCACGATCGCACCCCAGTAAGATTGTCGCACGTTGGAAACGTTATGTTCGTCCGGAAAAGTTCCGCGTGTATTTCTTCGACGATCTAAAGGAGAATCCGGCTGAGCTGCGGCGATCGATTCTGCGCTTTCTGGGCGGCGATCCCGACAAGCCGAGCGGCAGATTAAAACCGCACGACAATAATGATGCCGGCCGGGAGAAGCCTCGGCTCACGGCAAAAGTGCGCGACCGTATGGCTCAATTTTTCGCACATGAACTCAAAGTCTGCGCGGCGGAACTTGGCGGACGCGCGACAAGCTGGCCGGAACGATACGGCTTCTCAGTGCTAATGTACTTCTGGAACTTGCTCGACGACAGCATCGATCTCTTCCTCTGGTGCGATTGGATTTGCTGACGCTGGCAAGGCTCTTGCTTTGTCGAAGCGGAAGGAAAGATGATCAGGCAACCTGGCCTAGCGGACGTGCCGTACGTACAGCCGTTTTGTGCTTCCATGGTTCATTTCGCCATTATATCCGCCCTCCGTTACGCCTTTCGGCTTCTACCGGCGTTCGCTACGTTGCTGCTGGCGACTGGGTGCGCTCACACCAATGACTCGCGTCCGAACGTGCTCCTGCTGGTGGTCGATGATCTCAACCACTGGATCGGCAGCCTGCACCGGAATCCGCAGGCGCGCACACCCAACATCGATCGGCTAGCGGCGCGCGGCGTCAATTTCACCCATGCGTATTGCCCGTCGCCGCTTTGTAATCCCTCGCGCGCAGCACTCTTGTCTGGCAAGCGCACGGCCACGATCGGCGTCTATTCGAACATGGACATGCCGTGGAGTGATTACATCGACGAGCGGCAGTGCCTCAACGGCTACTTCCGCGCGCAGGGATACTACACGGCGGGCGCGGGAAAAATTTATCACCTCCGAGCCGGGTTCAAAAATCCGCAGGGGACGGAGTGGGACGACTACGTCGTGAAGTTCCGTCACCACAATGCCAAGCACAACGAGCCGCGCGGCCCCGCAAAACAGGAACAACAGCGCTCTGTGAGCGGACCAGAGGCACTCATGCAGCCGTCGCGCCCGGGCAACATCAAAGTGGGCCCATTTGAAATCGGCGCGCCTAACCTCGCTGACAGCGAGACCGAGGATTTCAAGGTTGCCGAATGGGGCGCGCGGCAGCTCGGGCAAAAACGCGATCGGCCGTTTTTCCTCGCGTTGGGTTTCACTAAGCCACACCCGCCGTGGATCGTTCCGAAAAAGTATTTTGATTTGTTCCCGCTCGATTCGATCAAACTGCCGCCGCATATCGCGAACGACCTCGATGACCTTCCGCCAGCGGGGAAGGCATGGGCGCACACTGCCGATTGGGTGAGCGTGATGGACGCCGGTGGCGAGTCGGCGTGGAAGCAGGTTGTGCAGGGATATCTCGCGTCCGTCGCGTACGTCGATGCGCAGGTTGGGATGGTGCTCGACGCCTTGGAAAAGAGTCCGCACAAGGATAATACCATCGTCGTCTTGATAGGTGATCACGGCTGGCACCTCGGCGAAAAGGAGTGTTTCGGGAAGGCCACGCTGTGGGAGGAAGCCACGCGCGCGCCGTTGATCTGTGTCGCGCCGGGCGTCACTCATCCTGGCAGCCGCTGCGATGCCACGGTGGAATTCCTGAGCATCTATCCCACGCTTTGCGATCTCGCGGGACTGCCGAAGCCGGATTTCCTCGAAGGCGTGAGCATTCGGGCGCTGCTCGCGAATCCGCAGGCCGAATGGACGCGGCCCGCGCTCTCAACGTTCGGCTTCAACAACCACTCCGTGCGGTCGGCGCAGTATCGTTATATTCGTTACGCCAACGGCGACGAGGAGCTTTATGACGAAAAAGCTGATCCCTACGAATGGACGAATCTCGCCGCAAACCCCGAGGTCGGGTCAGTGAAAGCCGATCTCGCGCGAATGCTGCCGAAGGAAAACAAACCCGATCGAGGTGCGAGTCCCGTAACGCAATGAAGTGGCGCGATTGCCGTCCTCTTTCTGAAGCGTTGAAGACTTGAAACCGATGCCAGTAATCCGCGCCGATGACTTTTCTTTAGGTGCTGACTGACAATTTTGATCTGCTTTTCTTGGTTTGACTACTGGGGCTGAACCCCGTTCGTGTCCTTGCTTTTTTCGCGCAGGAAAGAAAATAATGCCTGCATGCGTTCGGCCTGGTTTTTCAAACCGCGCGTTCGTCCCGACGGAGACAAGAAAGAGAATTGCTCTTCAACAGCGCAGACAGGACCCAATTTCCTGTGTGTCGGGGCCCACAAAGGCGGAACAACATGGCTTTATCAACAGCTCGACTCGCATCCGGATTTCTGGATGCCGCCTTTAAAGGAACTGCATTATTTTGATCAACTCAGCAGGGTTCAACGATCGACCCCGCCGCGTTGCAGAGACGAGCGCGATCGTCGCTTTCTCGAGAGCATAAACAGCCTCAGTGCCAAACCGTGCATAGACTTCGAGCATTACGCCCAATTGTTCGAACCGAAGGGACCGCTGCTTTCCGGTGACATTTCGCCAAACTATTCGACGCTCACCAACAAGATCATCCGGCGAATCATCGGGCGTTTCCCAAGGTTAAAGGTGATTTTCCTGGCCCGTGATCCGGTTGAGCGAGTGTGGTCGCATTTGTCCATGGAAGTGCATTACCATCAGATCGAACCGTTCGACGTAACCGATATCGACGAGGTTAATCGCAATTTGCTAAGGCGAGGGCTGCTCTTGCGTTCATATCCCAGCGCAGTCGTCGCGCGATGGAGGCGTTATGTTCATCCAGACCGGTTTCGCATTTATTTCTTTGATGACCTGCAAAGAAATCCGACTGAACTGCGGCGTTCCATGCTCGATTTTCTGGGTGCCGATCCCGACAAGCCAGCCAGCCGCGTGCCGGCCGACTACAACAGTTGGACCAGTATGGAAAAGCTTCCGCTTACGGAGAAAGTTCGATCGCATCTGGCGCAGTTCTTCAAGAAAGAGCTAAAGACGTGTGCGGCACGGCTCGGTGGGGCAGCCAGAGATTGGCCGGCGCGATACGGTTTTTCACTGCTACTATTTTTGTGGGATTTCCTCGATGACAGCATCGATCTCTTCTTCTGGTCCGACTGGATCAGCTAGGTGCTGTAGTGTCCGCTGTCCTCAGCGGATCGTGTCGGTTGCGAAGCTGCGCGAACCTGCGCTGAGGACAGCGCACTCTACAACATTGCCGCGCGGATCCTGAAATTGCTTCACCCTCCGGTCAGCCGCGCTTCCGCCAGATCGAGGTCCCGCTGAATTCGGCGCAACGCGTCATCATTAATCACTCGTTCGTTTCGCAGGCGTATGATGGTTTTTCGTTCGATGCGCAGCGCCTGATGTTGCAAACGCTGATATTGGGGTGTCGCGATTTCACCACGGCAATCATCCGGATTTTCAGCGCAAAGTTGCAATTGCTCTACGCGTTCATCGTATTCGGCGTGCAACCGATTTGCGGCGTCCGGCGAAAACTTCTCACTTGCGCCTGCTTCCTCGATCCATTTGAGCGCCGCCTTGTTTGCTTCTAATCGCGCCAGGCGCTCTTCTTCATCCGTTTCTGCGTCGGGCGGTATGCCGAGCTTCCCAATCAACACCGGCAGCGTCAGACCCTGTAAGACGAGCGTGACCAGGATTACTGAAAAGGCGAGAAACAAAATGTAATCGCGCCCGGGAAACGGCTGGCCGCTGGGCAGCGCCAATGGCAATGCGAACGCGGCCGCGAGTGACACCACGCCACGCATGCCAGCCCAGCCGACAATCGCAACGTGCTGCCAAGATGGAGTTGGGTCGTGCACCTGTCGCTCGCTCCTGAGCACACGAGCCAGATAGGTCGCCGGAATTACCCACGCGAAACGGACTAAGATGACCATTGCGCAGACAACGCTCGCACTCATAAACGCACCTGTGAGCGATTGCCGATTCCACGCGTGCAGGATTCCGGGAAGTTGCAGACCAATGACAATGAAAACGAATCCGTTAAGAAGGAACACGATCATTTCCCAAAAAGCATAAGCCTGGAGTCGGGTCCGCGCGGTGATCATCAGGGGCGAGTGCCAGCCGAGAAAAATGCCGGCAGCAACTGTCGCCAAAACGCCAGAGGCATGCACGCGTTCGGCAGACAGATAAGCGATGAACGGCGTAAGCAGAGAGAATGTAATTTGAATTGGTGGATCACTGAGGTGGCTCTGCACCCAGCGCATCGCTACGCCGACAAGCAATCCAATTCCGATTCCACCTGCCGCCGCCCACACAAAACGACCCGCTGCATGGGCCGGCGAGAAAGTGCCGGTAACGAGAGCGGCAATCGCAAACTGCAATGCAACCAGCGCGGTCGCATCATTCACGAGACTTTCGCCCTCGAGGATCACCTGTATCCGATGAGGAACGCCAAGTCGGCGAATAATCGCCGTCGCCGCAACCGCATCTGGCGGGGAGACAATTGCGCCGAGCGCAAAAGCAGCGGCCCATGGAAGCGCCGGCACGATGAAATGCGCGATCCATGCAACTGCGAGCATTGTTGCCAGCACCAGCCCAATAGCCAGCAGGAGTATCGGCCGTAAATTTCGTCGGAAATCACGCCACGATGTAAACAACGCGGCGGGATAAATCACCGCGGGAAGAATAAAGTAAAATACAACGTCCGGATTAAGGTTCACCGCCGGCAATCGCGGCACGAAACTCAAGGCGAGTCCGCCGAGCACGAGCACGATCGGATACGGCAGCGTAATCTTGTGCGCCAGCACGGCCAGAACCCCGACGGCCGTGAATAAAAGAACAATAATCTCGGCCTGATGCATCCGTTAGTGGACGGAGTGATGGAGTAGTGAAGTAATGAAGTAATAGGATGTCACTAGTCCAACACTCCAATACTCGAACACTCCATTACTACACGGCAGTTCGTTTGGCCCGCTCGCGGTTCGTCTGAAGCTCTCCGAGATGTTTTTCCGACCAACGACATAGTCCCTGAAGCGGCTCGATCAATGTGCGTCCCAGCTTTGTAAGCGAATATTCCACTTTGGGCGGCACAACCGGATGCACCATGCGTTGCACGAGGCCATCGCGCTCCAGGCTGCGCAGGGTTTGCGTGAGCATTTTCTGAGAAATCCCGCCGATCTCGCGCTGAAGCGCGGCGTAACGCATGGTGCCACCCGCGAGAATCTGAATGATGAGCGCAGTCCATTTGTCAGCGATGCGATCGAGGACCAGGCGGGAGGGACAGCGTGGATCGAGTACGGACGGAGGGGAAGAGGCCTTTGGCATGGCCTTTGTTAAAACAACTTGCAAACAGGTGCAAGCCGGAGGGTAACGTTCTAAAAGGTGCGTATAAGCCTAAATTGCGTGTAGTTGACTGTTGGTTTCGGCGTCCGAAATTAATGCATGAGCATCACAGCTCCTCCGAAAAACAATACCGGTCGGATCGACTTTCTTTTCCATGAGACCGACTCCGGCGCTTCACAGCCAGTCCGCGCCGAGATGCAACCGGACGACTTGGAGTTACTCGACGCCTATTCGCGCACGGTCGTCAGCGCAGTCGCGCGCGTCGCGCCCTCCGTAGTTAATATCAACGTAACACAGCGGATCAGCCCGCGACGTGGACAGCGCGAAGTCAGCGGGAACGGATCAGGGTTCGTAATCGCGCCTGATGGATTCATCCTAACGAACAGCCACGTTGTTCATGACGCGAGCGCAATCACCGTTAACCTGTCGGACGGTCGCGAATATCCGGCCCTTTTGGCAGGGGATGACCCCGATACGGACCTTGCCGTTCTTCGAATCGATGCGCCACAGCTGGCGCACGTGCGCCTGGGAGATTCCGAGAATTTGCGAGTGGGCCAGCTGGTGATTGCCATCGGAAACCCGCTCGGGTTTGAAGCCAGCGTCACCGCCGGGGTCATCAGCGCGCTGGGTCGCTCAATGCACGCGCAGTCCGGGCGGTTGATCGACAACATCATTCAAACCGATGCCGCTCTGAATCCCGGTAATTCAGGTGGGCCATTGGTCAATTCAGCCGGTGAAGTCGTGGGCGTAAATACGGCGATGATCAGGCCTGCGCAGGGCATCTGCTTCGCCATCGCCAGTAACACGGCGAAATTTGTGGCCGGCTGGCTGATCAAAGACGGAAAAATTCGCCGCAGTTACATCGGTGTCGCCGGTCAGAACGTGCCGATTCACCGGCGGATCGTGCGCTTTTACGGTCTGCCGCTTGAGACGGGCGTGCTCGTTGTTTCAGTCGAGAAGAACAGCCCCGCCGAACGAGCCGGCTTGCGCCAGGGCGATCTGATCGTCGCGTTTAATAGTGCAGCCTATCGGCAGCGTGCATCATCTGCACAAGGTTTTAGTCGGCGAACAAATCAACGTGAACGCCAGCCTCACAGTCATTCGCCACACTGAGAAATTGGAGTTATCAATCCTGCCTACTGAAACACGCGGATGAAGTAAGGACGCCGCCCTGCGGCACCCTGGACAGCGCAGCGCGCTGTTCCCTACCATTCAATCTTTTTCTCGCTGAAAATTTTAGTCCCCAACGGTGGGGCCGCGAACCGTAATCGCTTTTAGTAACGAAATAATTTTTGCCGCTAGTGCGGCGGTGTCGGACGAGGCGCTGGTGTCGGGCGCGGCCTCTGCGTCGGGGTTTGTCTCGGTGTCACTGTAGGCGTCGGCGTCGGTGTCGCCGTGGGGGTGACTGTGGCGGTAGGAGTTGGTGTCGCGGTTGGTGTAGCTGTCGGGGTTGGAGTAGGGGTTGGGGTGGTTTCGCGGTACGCGAAGACACCCTGGCGGTCGGCGACGATGAGTGTGCCGTCGGCGGCGAGCGACGGGCCGCCGGAGTTCTGGCGGTCGAGTACAAGCGTGAACAGGAGAGTCTGAAGATCGGGACTGAAGGCCCAAACGCGTCCATTGGTAGCGGGAGTGTCGGCCCATCCGTTCGAGACGTAAACCTTGCCGTCGGCATCAACAGCTGTGCGCGGGCTGAGATTGTCGCCGATCGGCTCGAGCACGCCGGCACTGTCGATTACACTTCCGTCGGTCGGGTTCAGGCGCACGAATTCGTCGCCAGGCAGGAACGTGTACACAGTGCCGTCAGGGCCGATGCCGTGCTCGTGGCTGGTTGTCCAGCGCACAGGCACACGCCAGCGCTCCACCAGAGCGCTGCCGGTGTCGTCGAAGGCGTAGAGGAAGTCAACGCCGGGGTTGTTCTGGCTCCTGGCGAAGTAGACCGTCCCGTCGGGCCCGACAAACGGCGCGTTCTGATCCGTCAATCCACCGAGGCCGTCGGTGGCATACTGACGCTCGCCCGTCGCGAGGTCGAAGCGCACGACGGCCGGGCCGCTGGGGGTCTGCTCGTCGATGTAGGCTGCGCCGTCGCCAAGCGCAGCGCCGCAGTTGCCGCTAACCGGACAAGACCGCGGTGTTTCCCACACCGTTGACCCGTCGGTCGACTCGATCCGCGCGATCGAGTTAAAGTCGCCGACGATCAGATCGCCGTCGGGTGCGAATACCACGCCGTCCTGCGGACCGGCAACAGTCTCGAACGTCGATGTCCAGATGTGCTCGCCTGTCTCGGCGTCAAAGGCGTAGATCGGGGTGGTGCGCCCGCTGCCGCCACGGGCGGCGTACACCTTCCCATTGTGAGTCCCGGCGATGTAGGCGATCCATTCCTCGTTGGGATCGCCGCCGTAGGGGACGACGGTGTTCCACAGCTCCTGGCCGGTCGCGAGGTCGTAGGCGACGAGCTTGTCGTTCGCCGTCACGCCGGGAAACCCGCTCTCGCGGATGGCGAAGGCGCGCTCGCCAAGCGTGACCGGGTGCCAAGCGATGATGGAAAAATCGTCAGTGTTGCTCCATGCCAGCTCGTCGGCGCTCGGGCCCACGGCCGACGACATCCCGTTGCGATCGGCATTGCCGCCGAGGTTCGTCCAGTCCTGAGTGCTTGCACCGCCTACGCCGTCGCCGATGCGCGTAACCGAAGCGCTGACCAGCTATCCGCGTGCTTGGCAGAGCCGGCCGTGGTCGAAGCATCTTGAATGGGGCCAAAGGGCGCGCCTCCCTCAAAAACCCACAGTTTGTCTAGTGCCGCGCCGCTGTCGGGAAGATCGGCTTGCGTGCCCGGCATACTAATCCGTGCCGTCCACGTGTTAGTCGCGATGTCGTAATCCCATACGACTTGAAGTGCGGTGTTGGTAGCATCGCGCGCGCCGGCGACGTAGAGATGGCCGTTGATAACGCTGGACGCAAAGCCCCCTACCGGGTGCGGAAATGGCGCGCGTTCGGCGAAGGTGTTCGCCACAGGGTCGTATTGCCAAGTGCTGGGTCTAACGCTTCCCACACTGTTGGCCAGGCTAAAGGAGTAGCCAGCAGCGTCGTTTGATTGCCGCCGCATTCCCTGTGGCTGTGGCTGAAACGGTCCGGTGGGAGCGCCAAGCGCAAAGAACGCAATGAGCACCCCGGTACAGCAAAGAAACAGGCCGATTAAGCCGCGCAGATTAAAGAAACCACGTTCACCGACGGGCCTTCGCACAAGGCGAGGGCGGGCAGGTGCGGGTTGTGAAGCGGATTTATTTTTCATAGATGTTTGCTCGGTACTACTCTTTCAGCATTGAAGTAATCGCGGCAAAGCCGAGACAACGCCGCGTCCGCGGTTTCGCTATCGTCGGTACTTGCGACGACAATGCTCCAGTGAGTTGTTGCAAACGCTTCCCCGCCCTCCTGGATTGTGCCAGGAATCCCTTTCACAGCGAAAGAATAGCCAGAATCAACTATAAATGGCAAGCAATGGCGCGACGGCTTCCCAGCCGGACCTCTCTCGCCCAATAAGAAGCCGTCGCTACCTGAGTATCCCTCCGTGTACAATTTCGAACGCGTTGCAGCCGATACGACTGCCTCTACAGTCCAACAAATTGCCCATGAAAATTCTGATCATCGGCGGCGGCGGCCGTGAACACGCTCTTGCGTGGAAATTGCGGCAATCTCCGCATACGGAGCGGATTTTTTGCGCGCCGGGAAATGCAGGGACTGCCGAAATTGCCGAAAACGTCGCGATTGCCGCAAATGATTTCGAGGCGCTCGTTAGGTTCGCGAAGGAAAACCGTGTCGATCTGACAGTGGTCGGCCCAGATGATCCTCTGGCTGCTGGAATCGTCGATCTGTTCACGAGTGAGAAATTGCGCGCGTTTGGTCCAGACAAATCGGCAGCGCGGATTGAGTCATCGAAAATCTTTGCGAAGGAATTGATGCGCACGCAGAAAATTCCCACCGCGGACGCACGCACATTTTCCAATAGCAGCGAAGCGTTTCGTTACTGCGAGCGGTTGACCTTTCCGATCGTGATCAAGGCGGATGGCCTTGCGCTTGGCAAAGGCGTTGTCATCGCCGCCGATGCTGTTGCGGCAAGATCGACCATCGACGACATGATGAATCAAGCCCGTTTCGGCGACGCTGGCCGGCGGATTATCATCGAAGAGTTTTTGCACGGCACGGAATGCTCGCTGCATGCATTGGTCGACGGAAAAAACTACCTGCTGCTCGAATCGGCGCGCGATCACAAGCGGGCATTGGACGGCGATCGCGGGCCGAACACGGGCGGCATGGGCGCTTTCAGTCCCGCCAATAATTGGAACACCAAATGCCAATCGCGCTTCCACACCGAAGTCATGGAACCGTTATTGCGTGGCCTGATTGAGGAAGGCGTCACATTTCGAGGACTTCTTTATCCAGGCTTGATCATTACTGACGATGGGCCGCGCGTGTTGGAGTTTAACTGCAGGTTCGGCGATCCGGAGACGCAAGCGCTCTTGCCACGAATGAAATCAGACCTGTTGCCGCTGTTGGAGGCGACTATTGACGGAAAAATCGAGCGATGCGCGATCGAATGGGACACGCGCGCTGCAGTCACCGTTGTGATGGCATCGGGCGGGTACCCTGGAAAATACGAAAGCGGAAAACTGATTTCAGGTCTCGACGAGGCAGCCAAGCTCGAAGATGTGCAGATTTTCCATGCTGGAACTAAACGCGACGGCAGCGAAGTAAAGACCGCCGGCGGTCGGGTGCTCGCCGTCACGGCGCTCGGCTCCACGCTCGAAATGGCGCGGGCACGCGCATATGAGGCCGTGTCGCGTATTCATTTCGAGAAATGTCATTACCGGCGCGACATTGCTCTGAATGCTGTTACGGCTAACATGACCGAATTGTTGTGATGTCTCGATTGTTGCTGGCGACATTTCTTATTTCCGTCCTGGGTGCCAAACTGTCCGGTCAGTCACCGACGCCGACACCAACGCCGCAGATCGGACCGAAGTCGCCCGCGCAACCGACGCCTTCCCCATCAGCTACGCCTACCCTGGAGCAGCTGGTTGACTCGTTAGGCCCAGCCGATCTGCAGGCATTCATCACATTCCTGAAGGCCAATTTTACCGACCCTGACGCGATTACCGATACTGAGTTGAGTCGCGCAACTGTTGAGGGCTTGCTGGTGCGGCTTCCGCGTGGGGTCACGCTTTTGCCAGGCAAAGAAAGCGTTTCCGCCGCAACTCCGGGCGCGTTTTACAGTGAGCTGATTGCCGGACGTACCGGCTACGTGCGGCTGGGAGCGTTAAACAACGCCAACCTGCAAGCACTGGATAAGGCTCTGAGCGGTTTCGCTGCAAAAAAGGTGAACGATCTTATCCTGGATCTTCGCGCTAGTTCCGCGACGAGTGATTTGTCGTTGGCCACGGAATTCGCAAAGCGGTTTTGTCCGAAGGGGAAACCGATCTTTACGGTGCGCAAACCGACAGGGCATCAAGACCGGGTATTCAGCTCCGATCGTGACCCGGCATTTCGCGGACTGCTAATGGTGCTCGCCGACAGCGACACAAGCGGCGCTGCCGAAGCGATTGCGGCTGCATTGCGCTTCTACAACAAGGCACTCGTTATCGGCCAACCAACTGCCGGTCGCGCGGCCGAATATTCAGACTTGCCACTGCCCAATGGCAAGGATGTGCGGCTCGCCGTGGCTGAAATGGTCTCGCCCGAAGGTCGATCGCTGTTCCGCGAAGGCGTTAAACCAGATTTGCCCGTCGAAATGTCATCGTCAGAGAAGCGACAGATTTTTCAGTCGAACAGCGAAAAGGGAATGGGACCATTCATTTACGAGACGGGGCGTCCGCATATGAGTGAAGCTGCGCTGTTGGCCGGGACCAATCCCGAGCTAGAAGCCGCCGAAGCAGCACAACAACGCCGCGGCCGTGCACCGGAAAAACCGCCGCCTCACGATCCAGTTTTACAGCGTGCGCTGGACGTGGTGACTTCGCTGGAAGTTTATCAAAAACGATGAACGGCGTTCACGTCGTCTGCGTTAGTTTATAACACGTCTGTATCAGATGCCTTTCGCTTAGGCGTTCGGTTTATACAGTTGACGAGTTTCTCTGATTTCGCTCAGAATTAGAGATGTGACGCCGCTCGAGGAACGTATCGAGTATAAGTTTCGCAACTCGCTTTTGTTGGCCGAAGCGCTAACCCACCCGAGCCTGGCACACGAAGCGCAGCGTTATCATTTTGATTATCAACGTTTGGAGTTCCTTGGCGATGCTGTGCTCCAACTCGTCATCACTGAATACTTGTTCAGCCATTTCCAAGCCGAAGCGGAAGGACAACTCACGAAGTTACGTTCACGACTCGTTTCGCGCGATGCGTTGAGGACGCATGCTGCTGCTCTCGATCTGGGCCATTACATTTTGATGGGGCGTGGAGAGGAAGCCAGCGGCGGCCGGGAACGTACATCCACATTGGCCGACGCGTTCGAAGCTCTCATCGGCGCGCTTTACATGGATGGTGGTCTCGAGGTTGCCAAAAATTTCATTCTGACACAGACGCGCGCCGATCTTGCGAAATTGGCGGAAGAGCCGGTGGATTTTAATCCGAAGGGCGATCTTCAGGAGCTGCTACAAAGCATCTCGCCGCGCAGTCCGCTTTACGAACTCGTTTCACAGAGCGGACCTGAGCATGAAAAAACATTTGTCTCAAAAGTTGTTTGGGAAGGAATTGTTCTTGGTGAGGGCACCGGGCGGAGCAAGAAACAAGCGGAAACCGCGGCTGCCCTCGAAGCATTGCAATTAAAGCGCTGGGAGAAAAAGCCGAACGCGGGGACGCAAGATCGCTCCAGCGTCGCGGAGCCGTCCCCTTGATCGCGGCGCGCCCGGCGGTCGCGCCCTACCGCGAATGCCTGAGTGCGTCGAGAATGTCCCCGGATTTCGACTTCCAACCGAAACGTCGCTTGATCGATTCGGTAATAAACTTCTTCGCGCGTTTGATGGCCTGTTCTAAGGAGAAGCCGGAGGCCAGACCGGCAGTGATTGCTGCCGAATACGTGCAACCGGTACCGTGCGTTTCGACGCCGCGCACAAACGGCGCCGAAAACTCTCTCAAGTGGCCTTGATGAAAAAGTAAATCGATCGCGTTGTCACCGCGAAGATGGCCGCCTTTTAACAGGATCGACGCGTGATATTTCTTTGCGAGAGCTTTTGCAGCACTCGCCATTTGTGTCCGGTTATCAATCGTGGTCTCGAGCAATAAGGCTGCTTCGTCGAGATTGGGCGTGATAAGAGTTGCGAGCGGAAACAGTTTGTTTTTGTAAGCTTCAACAGCTTTAGCTTCGAGGAGGTTGTCGCCACTCGTCGCAATCATTACCGGATCGACTACAAAGGGGATGGATCGCGCTGCTTTTTTTTTGCCGTCTTGAATCGTCTGCGCGACAGCGCAAACGATCTCCGCTGAGCAGAGCAAACCGGTCTTAATCGCGTCCACGCGGAAATTTTTGAGGAGCACTTCGATTTGCTCGCGAACCATTCGCGCAGTTACCGGTTCGATTCGCGAAACCTTTCGAGGAACTTCCGCGACGATGCAGCTCACAGCGGTCAATCCATAAACGCCGAGAGCGGTAAAAGTTTTCAGGTCGGCCTGAATACCGGCGCCAGCGCTACTGTCCGAACCTGCAATGGTTAAGGCGATGGGCGGTGATTGAATCCGCTGCTGAATTGTTCCGTTCGAATTGGCGCGTTCGCGGCGCGCACGGCCCGCCTCCGCCGTGGACGGGCTCCGCCGTGGCGAGCGGTCGCGCCCTACCATTTAGGCGCCGTTCCCATCGCTGCCGATCGCTTCGACCGGACAGCCTTCCATCGCTTCTTTGCAGAGACCTTCTTCGTCCGGCGTCTCCGGCTGCTTGTAAACGTAGGAGTGGCCGCCATCATCATTTCGTTTGAAATTCGCGGGAGCGGTCTCGCGGCATAAATCGCAGTCGATGCACTGATCATCGACGTAGAATTTGCCTGGTACGTTCTCGGGGTATTTGTTCGCTGAGTCGGCCATGTTTTCCCTGAAGGTGAAATGGAACGTTAGGAAGAAAGGGTCCTAACGCAATAATCTGCGCGCTGATGGGTTCAGGCGCAACCGCAACGTGGCGCTGACACGTATCTCCTCACACGTAAACGCGTTCTCGTATTTAGCGATCTTCCCCTTAACCTGCCCTCATGAAACAAGATGCTGCCAAAAGCCTGCGCGCGTTTGCAGCCGAGTTGGCAATCTATGCAGTTCTTGTTACCGGTTATTTCTTCGTAGTCCTCCATGTTCTAGGCGACTGGCTGTTCCGGCTCGAAACGCAGCATCGCATTGTCTATGCGTTCGTCGCCCTCTTGCTCATAGCTGGTCAGGCTGTTGTTCTGGATGCGGTAACCACAGTTTTGTTCCGGCTCCTGCGACGCCGTTGGAGATGAGTCATGTTTTTTCCAATCTCCAACTCTCACATCAATCCGCTTTATCTGGTCGTTGTTGGCTTTGTAATTGGAATTCTGGGCGGTTTTTTTGGGGTCGGCGGAAGTTTCATTGCAGGTCCGGCGTTGCGCCTGATGGGAGTGGACTGGAACTACGCGGTCGGAACGGATCTGGCGCACATTGTTGGCAAGTCGATCGTCGCATCAAGAAAACATCGCTCGCTAGGCAATGTCGATCTGAAACTCGGAATGATTATGGCCGTGGGAACCATCGGCGGCGCCGAAGGCGGCGCACAACTGATTCAGGCACTCAAGCGCGCAGGCAACGTGAACACTGTCGTCAGCTGGGTCGCCATTGTTGTGTATGTCAGCATCTCCGTTTTCATGCTCTGGGAGAGCCACTCGACACTGAAGTTACACAAAGGCCGATCACGCCGAACCGTAAAGGCTGTGGAACCAAAAGCAGATCACTCGGCATTCGGACCGGTTACAAAAAAGATCCAGGGAATGAATATTTGGCCGATGATCAATCTGCCCACCTCGGGAATACAAATCTCTCTCTGGATCATACTGGTCGTCGCCGTTGTGGGCGGATTCTTCAGCGGGTTTTTGGGTGGTGGCGCGGGCTATATCCGGATGCCGTCAATGGTTTATGTGCTCGGAGTTCCCACTCACCTGGCTGTGGGAACAGATCTTTTTGAGATTGTGATTTCAGCGAGTTACGGAACGGTCACTCACGCCATCAAGGGCAACGTGGATATTCTGATCGCGCTCGTCATGCACACCGGCGCAGTGATCGGGACGCAGATCGGCGTGGTCGCTACGCAATATTTCGCGGGTCCGAAGATCCGCCTTGCTTTTGTGCCGCTGCCGTTGATCGGCGCGGCGATAGTCATCTACACGCTCGTGACCGGCCACAAGCTCTAGCCATGAAAATTTTAATCTGCAGTGACGGCACGCCCTCAGCGCAAACCGCAATCGACTTGGTCGGCTTGTTGGCGGGTCCGCTCACAGCCGAGACCACGCTGTTAGGAATTGCAGAAACATCGGAAGACGAACAGCCGCTGCGCGAAGCGCTTCAAACGCAGGCGCAATCGCTGCGGCAACGCGGCGTATCGCCAAACATCGTCGTCCAGTTCGGTGAGCCGGTCTTGCAGATCGTGCAGCAAACCTCGAAGAGCAAATACGACCTCGTGGTAATCGGCGCGCGCTGGACCGGCGCGGTGGGACAGTACTGGCGATCAAAGAGAACTTACGAAGTCATCAAGGCGATCCAGCCTCCGGTGCTGGTGGCCATCGGCGAACGCAAAGAATTGAAGCGGTTCGTCGTTTGCACAGGCGGAAAAGAATTCATCGAGCAAGCGGTGAAATTCACGGGCCAGCTCGCCGCGGCGGTAAAGGCATCCGTGACTTTGCTACATGTGATGGCTGAGCCGCCGGCGATGTACGCCGATCTCGTACGAATGGAAGAAAATGTTGATGAGTTGCTTCAATCAAACTCCGAACTCGGAACCAATTTGCGCCGTCAAAAACGAGAACTCGACCGGCTAGGGGTGCCTGCTGACGTGCGTCTCAGGCATGGCATCGTGATCGATCAGGTTTTCGAAGAAGCGCGGGATGGCAATTACGATTTAATTGTGACGGGCACATCGCAGGCGCGCGGCCTGTTTCGACACTACATCATGGGCGATTTAACCCGGGACATTTTGAACCGATCGAATGTGCCCGTCCTCGTTGCCCGCGCCGGACCGCTCAAGCCAGCTCGAACGCTTTGGAAAGCGCTCAAAGGATTGTTTAGCAGACAATAGGAACGAACATCGCTTCGGTTTCTGTCTTGCTCGTATTCTTGCTCCTGCTCTTTCAGTGCGGCGTGGGGCGAACCGCCGGAGTCGGACGTGGCCTGGGCGTGGGTTCACATCTCCCCATGCACGGCGTCGGTGTCGGTGTCGGGGTTGGTGAGGGACCGGATTGCGCACAGTATCTCCCACCGCTATTCAAATCGCTGGCGTAGTAGCCGCCGCCGCCCCAGACGATCATTTCACCGCCAGTCCACACTCCTGTATGCCGAGTATCGGGCCGAGGGCGCATTGATGTTGCTCGTGACCGTCCAATTGTTTGCAGCGGGGTTGTATCTCCCACCAGTGTCGAAAAGGCTGTTGTCGTCTGTACCCCCCAGACGATCATTTCGCTGCCGGTCCACACCGCCGTGTGAGAGTATCGGCCAGTCGGATGCGTTGCTCGTGCTGCTGGCTGTCCAACTGTTTGTACCCGCATTGTATTTCCCACCGGTGTTCAAATAACCGTTAACATTCTCATCTGCCTCCCCAGACGATCATTTCACTGCCGGTCCACACCGCCGTGTGAGAGTCTCGCGCTGCCGGCGCGTTGGTAGTCGTAGTGACTGTCCAGCTATTTGTGCCCGCGTTATATCTTCCGCCGGTATTCGTGGAAAATTTCCGAATCGTTACGGCCACCCCAAACGATCATGTTCACCGCCAGTCCAGACCGCCGTGTGAAAGTACCGAGCCAGTGGGGGCATTCGTGATGCTTGTAGCGGTCCAACTATTTGTGCCGGGATCATATCGGCCGCCAGTGTTCGAATAGTCCGATTCTACATCAGTCGCCGCCCCATACGATCATTACGCTGCCAGTCCACACCGTCGTATGATCGTTTCGGGCAGACGGGCGCGTTGGCGGTGTTAGTGGCTGTCCAATCGTTCGTGGCCGGGATTGTATCGTCCCGCCAGTGTTCAATCCCGGAAAAGTCGCCATCAAATCCTCCCCAGACGATCATTTCGCTCCCGGTCCATACAGCCGTGTGAGCCATCTCGAGGCAGTGGGCGCGTTGGCAGTGCTGGTAGCTGTCCAACTATCCGTGCTGGGAGTTGTATCTCCCTCCGGTGTTCAGCGGGACATGAAATTTTGAGGAGCATCGTCCCCACCCCAGACGATCATCTCGTTGCCAGTCCAGACTGACGTGTGAGAGTCTCGAGCAGATGGCGTGTTATTGTCGCCGGTGGGCGTCCAACTGTCCGAGCTGGGGTTGTATCTCCCGCCCAGTGCTGAAGGCACGGAAAGGCAAATTCTGATCGCTCCCCCCCAGATGATCATTTCATTGCCGGTCCACACTGCTGTGTGAGACCGCTCGGGCAGCTGGGCACGTTCGTAGTGTTGGTTGCATGTCCAAGCGTTGGCGTGCTGGGATCATATCTTCCACCGGTGTTCAAATCGCCAGTCGTGCTTGCAAATCCTCCCCAGACGATCATTTCAGCTGCCGGTCCACACCGCCGTATGCGAGGTATCGCGCCAGTCGGAGCGTTGCGTGGTGCTCGTTGCTGTCCAACTGTTTGTACCAGGATTGTATCTCCCGCCGGTATTCAAATAACCATTATCATTTCACCACCACCCCAGACGATCATTTCAATACCAGTCCACACCGCTGTGTGAGAGCCTCGTGCCGCAGGCGCATTGATCGTGCTTGTAGCTATCCAACTATTCGTGCTTGGATTGTATTTCCCGCCGCGTGTTCAAATCATATCCGCTGCCAGTCAAAGCCACCCCAGACAATCATCTCACCGCCAGTCCAGATCGCGGTATGATAAACCTCGAGGCGTCGGGTGCATTTCGTCGTGCTCGTGACTGTCCAGCTATTTGTAGTCAGGATTGTACCTCCCGCCAGTGTTCGAACTCGCCCGAGTCGCCAAAGCCTCCCCAGACGATCATTTCACTGCCAGTCCAGACCGCCGTGTGAGAATCTCGGGCAACTGGCGCGTTGGTCATGCCGGTGTCTAACCAGCCATCTGTGCCAGGATTGTATCTGCCGCCCGTGTTCAAATCAGCTGCCGATTCGTCATCCTCCCCAGACAATCATTTCACTCCCAGTCCAGACTGCCGTGTGAGCGTCTCGGACTATGGGCGCGTTGGTCGTGCTAGTGGCTGTCCAAGTATCCGTAGCAGGATTGTATTTGCCGCCGGTATTTACATCAAAACCACTACTGGGCGTTATAGCCGCCCCAGATGATCATTTCACTGCCAGTCCAGACTGCCGTGTGACCAACCCGGCCATCAGGTGGGCCAGAGGTTGCTGTCCAAGTATCGTCAGTGCATCCGCCAGTCCCATCCAATATTTTCGGAAGCGTGTAGTTACCACTTGGCGCTGCCATCACGCTGCGCATCTGGTTTTCCGTCCTCGCTCGCCAGGATTCGAACGACTCCTTGAGCCATGAAACAGTGGCGAGCTTTAAGCGATCTTTGGTTTTGTTGACGACTGCTGTGGTATAGTAACGCGCTTCATCTTCCTGTAAGGGACTTAGCTTTCCGACTGGAATGGTTTTGTACGCTTCCGAGGCAGTGCCACGTATATTGAAAGTCGCAGCTACCATTTGTACGGTCTCGGCCCATTTGCGGCTGCCCAGCTTCATGCGACGTCCAGACGCGCGGTCCTCTTGATCCCCAACTCTGTCGCTTCTGACCAGTTCGATTTCGCGGTACGTGCCGCTGGTTTGTTTCATTTGCTCCACAGCATCGTGCGCCTGTAGTTCGTTCCCCGCACGCTGTCGCAATTCGCCGTGAATTCGTTGGTCGTAGGCATACCAGTTTGTCACCAGCCGCTCAGCCAGCGCGGGTCTGGCGAGGCACTCCGCGATCACAAAGGGGTCGTTCCCGAGCGCTGCAAAGAGTTCGCGCAGCACGTCGGCCTGCTTTGTGTTTTTCGCCATGCGGTCCATCTCAGCCTGTAACTGCTCGGCAGTAAGCGGCCGTTGCCAGTAATGCTCCAACGCCTGCGAGTTGCGCAGATAGTCTTGGACTTTCTTTTCCAGTTGCGTCTCAGACATGACTGAATCGAGCGGCGGCTTCGGATCAGGACGCTCGTTCGGCCAGATGCGATGACGCCAGTAAACTTCCTCGATGGCTCGTTGATAGGCCACACGCTCTTCAAACGTCAGTGTCCTGCTAGAAACCTGCGTCGGCGCTTCGGGACGAAAGAACGCCAGTTTACCCGCCGTGGCGGGCAATGTTCCGATTAGTATCGAACAAGCAGCGGCTGCGCAAAGAAGGAGAGCAATTAAGCCACGCCCGCTGAAGAAGCAGGACTTAAACAACGATTTGTTCGTCATGTGGCTGGGGGAATTCGTTGAAGCGCTGCTTCTAGCTCAAGCGCCAGTGACGGGTCAAGATTAGTTTTCGTTTCCGTATGAGAAAAACCTCAATTCGAGAAGCTGGACAGCCAACGGCGCGCGGTTCGAGAGTGCGACGCTGGCTCGGGCATCTTTTCCGCGAATGGACCATTGAAAGCTGGCGTCCAATTACCCCCGCTTTCGCCAAACCCGAGCCGTCGAAATGGAGTGATACGCGAGTGACACTTGCATGGCTAGGGCACTCCACGGTGCTCATTAATTTTTTCGGTGTCACAATTCTCACCGACCCTGTGCTCTTTCCGCGGGTCGGAATTCGTTTGCCAGGCATCACCATAGGTCCGAAACGGCTGACTGCGCCTGCGCTGCGGTTTGGTGAACTGCCGCATATCGATCTAATCCTCCTGTCGCATGCGCACTTTGATCATCTCGATCTGCGAACACTCCGTCGTTTTAATGAAACCACACGTGTAATAACCGCGCGCGCCACGAGTGATCTATTGAAGCGAACCCGCTTTTCTAACATCACGGAACTTGATTGGGGCGAAGCCAAGACCTTGAGCACTGCAACGGGCGAAATCGCAATCGCCGCATTTCCTGTGAAGCACTGGGGCGCGCGCACGCAACATGACACTCACCGCGGATACAATGGATATTTAATCGAACGAAGGGGACGCCGAATTATTTTCGCCGGCGACACCGCAATGACGGACAGCTTCGCAGCGCTGCGGCGACACGGCTCAATCGACATCGCAATCGTGCCTATCAGCGCGTACAATCCGTGGATTCAATCACACAGCACGCCCGAGCAGGCAGTCCAGATGGCGAATGCCGCAGGCGCTCGCTTTGTTGTGCCGGTTCACCACCAGACGTTCCGACTCAGCTTTGAGCCCTTCCGCGAACCGATCGAGCGCTTCGAGGCCGCGCTAAGTGAAACTCCCGAGCGAATTGCGCTGCGGGAAATTGGCGAGACATTCGTGCTGCCTCTGTAGCCGCGTCTCTGCCGGCCTCGCCGAAGCCTTGGCGAAGGCGGGTGAGACGCGTTAGCTTAGCGTCGGAGCAGCTTACGAGTTTTATCGCTTCGCACAACGCAGCGGTTGCAGCGCTCGCTTGTGTAAACTGCCGCCGGATGCAATGTTTCGCCCGCTTTCCGCCGACGTAGCTCAGCTGGTAGAGCAACGGTTTCGTAAACCGTAGGTCACGGGTTCGAATCCCGTCGTCGGCTGTTACAGCAACAGGCCCCACGAAAGCAGCGCGGAGGCGTCGCGCCAGATCTTGCTGGAGCTGTCACCCAGCACAACAGCGATTACGTCTTTGCCGGGACGCGTTCCGCTTGCGATCAGGCATTTGCCCGCACCGTCGGTGTAACCGGTTTTCATGCCGTTGCAGTAAGGCACTCGTCGTAAAAGTTTGTTTGTGTTTTCAAGCTCGCGCGTGCGCCCATTCGAATAACGGAAGACAAGCTGAGGAAGGCAAACAATCGAGCGGATGGTCGGGTTGGCGTAAGCAGCACGGGCGATGAGCGAGAGGTCGCGAGCGCTCGAATATTGTCCCGGCATCGGCAAACCATTCGGATTCACAAAGTGCGAATGCACAGCTCCGAGTTGCACTGCGCGTCTATTCATCACCTGGGCAAATGCCTCCACGCTGCCGGCGTTGTCTCGCGCCAGACACCGTGCAACGTCATTGGGGCTCTTCACCAACAAAGCCCGTAAAAGATCTATCCGCTGATACGTTTCGCCCGATTTGATCCCCAACTTTACCGGGTCGCACATTGTATCTATCGATTGGACCGTCACCGGCCGATCGAGAAAACCCGTCTCTGCGACGACCAGCGCAGTCAACAATTTTTGCGTGCTCGCAGCTTGTCGTACCTGATCGGCGTTTTTTTCATATAAGATCCTGCCGCTATTGGCGTCCACGACGATTACTGAAGCCGCGCTAGTCTTCGGTATGCCGTCAGGCGTGAACTCGGTAGGCGCGGCAATTGTGTCCGGCTCTTCGTTCGATTTTGCGCGCGCGCGATGTGACCGACCATGACTCGATTTTGATTTCTTCGCTTTCGGCGCATCGGATTCGGTATCCTCATCCGAACTTTTTTGCGTTACGGCCTTGGCTTTCCGAACGGGCCCGTTAACACCACTTGGCCGGACAATATCAGAATCAACGGTGTCCTGCGCCCACGCGCTGAGCGTTGAGCTCAGCATCAGTGCGCAAAGGAACCAAATTCGAGTCCGCCAAATCATGGACGGGAAATTACGGACAAAACGTTCGCATGCGCAAGTGCCTGCGCTGTATATGCCTTGCCATCTGAGCGTTCGGCAGGCTTGCTGTAAGCTCTTATTTCTTACCGCGCTCGATGAGTTCGACCTCGTAGCCTTCGGGGGCGTCAATGAAAGCAATTCTACCGCCGTTCGTCGAATGTGGTCCGTCCGACAAAGGATGGCCTTTTGCCGCGGCGTGTTGAGCAAACTTGTCCAAATCGTCGACTTCAAATGCGAGATGCGTCAGATCGGGGCCGACGACAATCGGGCCACTCTCATCGAATTTGCATATTTCGATTTCCTCATCGCTGCCTGGTGCTTTCAGGAAGACGAGTTGCGACCCGCGTCCGGAGGTATGCCGACGAACCTCGTGAAGCCCCAGGACGTCCTTGTAGAACGAAATGGTCTTTTCCAAGTCATGCACGCGATAGCGCGTGTGCAGTAATTTCTTGACCATGGTCTATCTTATTACTTGAGCGGGCCGATTCAAACAGTCGCTCTGGACAAAGCCATCAAAACGGCTTCATTGCGCTCCTCGCGAAGCGCACCCGGCTCGAAGCCCCGGTGTCAATGAGAGTCCACGCCGCGCGTTTCTTCGTCATCCCGAGCGAAGTCGAGAGATCCCGCGGCATTACGCAAAGGTATTCCGAGAGATTCCTCGACTTCGCCTTCGGCTTCGCTCGAAAGACAGCAACGACCTATGAAAAAAATCGGAATACTTTTTGGACAGGAACAGAGTTTTCCGCCGGCATTTGTCGATCGGGTGAATCAAAAAACCGGCGGCAAAGACATCGCAGCGGAGTTTGTGAAGATCGACAAAGTGATTCAGGGCGAACCCTGCGGATACGATGTGGTGATCGATCGAATTTCGCAGGACGTGCCGTTCTATCGCGCCTGGCTCAAGAATGCGGCGCTAACAGGCACCGCCGTGGTAAACAATCCGTTTTGGTGGAGCGCAGATGAAAAATTCTTCAACAACGCGCTATCGACCAAAATCGGCGTAGCTGTTCCGCGAACAGTGTTGCTTCCGTCGCATCAGCCGCCGCCAGATACCAACGATAAGTCCTTTCGAAATCTCGGCTATCCTCTGGATTGGGACGGGATTTTCAATTACGTCGGTTGGCCCGCGTTTTTCAAACCGTTCGCCGGTGGCGGCTGGAAGAACGTCTATCGATTGCACAATCGCGAGGAATTCTTCCGCGCTTACAACGACACCGGACAGTTGGTGATGATGCTGCAGGAGGAAATCAAGTTCGACATGTATTTCCGCTGCTATTCGATTGATCAACGTGGCGTCCGGATCATGCCGTACGAGCCACGGAACCCGTTTCATTTGCGTTACCGAACGGAGTGGCACGCGCCAAAGGAAATTCTGCAAGAGGTCGAGGAGGGCGTTCTGCGATTGAATCAATATCTTGGTTACGACCTTAACACTGTGGAATTCGCCATTCGCGACGGCGTTCCGGTTGCAATCGACTTTTGTAATCCCGCGCCTGATTGCGAAGCACAGTGGATCGGTGAGCACAACTTCGAGTGGGTAGTGGAAGCCGTTGCCGAAATGGCCATCCGCAAGGCGCGCGAGCACGTCCCCGATCGGGATAACCTAAGCTGGGGCAAGTTCCTGCAAGCCGCGGTGACGCGACGTTCGTTGGGCGAACTCGCCTGAGGTAACGTGTCATTCTGAGCGGACCGAAACCAACTCGACGAATCCCGCGATCTGGCCACTCAGTTTCGCTACGGGATCCCTCCAGCCTTCGCATAAAGCTACGGCTTGGCAGGCGACTGCGCTCGGGATGACAGTGCGTTATTTTTGAGGGACATTTCCTGGCCGCCATCATCGCATGAAGAACCACACGTTCACTCTGGGAATCGAAGAGGAGTTCGCCATCATCGACCCCGAGACGCGCGAGCTGCGTTCGCATATTCACGAAATTCTGGAAGGCGGAAAAATCACGCTCAAAGAGCAGATCAAACCGGAGATGCACCAGTCGGTTGTCGAGCTGGGCACCGAAATTTGTGATTCCATTGGTTGTGCGCGCGATCACGTCACTGCGCTGCGCACGAAGTTGGCGGAGTTGGCTGCGCGCAGCGGATTAAAAATTGCGTCGATGGGGACGCACCCGTTCTCACACTGGCGCGACCAACTCATTACTGAAGGCGAGCGGTACCAGGAAATCGTCAAGGACATGCAATCGCTGGCGCGCGCGAATCTGATTTTTGGATTGCACGTGCACGTCGGCATTCCCAATCGGGAGACCGCAATCCACGTGATGAATCAAGCGCGCTATTTTCTGCCGCACATATACGCGCTGTCCGTCAATTCACCCTTCTGGGTGGGTCAAAACACGGGGCTAAAAGGTTATCGCCTCAAAGTGTTCGAGCGTTTTCCCCGCACCGGCATTCCGGATTCCTTCGAGTCGCTGTCTGAATATGAGGATTATTGCAAGCTACTGGTTAAGACCGGTTGCATCGACAACGCCAAAAAAATCTGGTGGGACATTCGGTTGCATCCGTTCTTCGACACGCTGGAGGTGCGCGTGTGCGACGCACAATCCCGCGTGGACGACACGCTTGCGATCGCGGCACTTATCCAGGCCGTAATTTCAAAGCTGCATAAACTGCTGCACCAAAACATTACGTTCCGCATCTACCGACGGCGGCTTCTTGATGAGAACCGCTGGCGCGCCGCGCGCTACGGCATCGAAGGGAAATTAATCGATTTCGGCAGGGAAGCCGAAGTGGACGAACGGATCCTGTTAAGCGAACTGCTCGATTTCGTTTCGACAGAGGTTAAGGAACTCGGCAGCGAGAGAGAAATTGCACACATTGAGCGAATCATCCGCGAGGGCACTGGCGCCGATCGGCAGCTCGCTATCTGGGAACGCACGCAGGACATGAAAGCAGTCGTAGATCATATCGTCGTGGAGACGTACGACGGTTTATCATTACCCTAGTAACTCCGACTGACACGTTGGATTCGCGACAAAACGCGTTGTGCTTTCACAGCGCCTTGTAGTCCACAGAAATCGTCCGATAAACGAGGTTATCGTGTTGCGCTGAGAAATAAAACAGCTCGAGCATCGTGGTACCCACCATCCATTGATATCCCACCAGTGTTTGAATCACGTCGGTATCGTGATCGCGAGAACGTGACACCAGTTTTCCGGTGCCGTACTTTTCGTCGAAGTATTTTCGAATTTCTCCCATCCGCTGGTTATAACGTTCGATCGACCACTCGGGGTATTCGTACTGCAGCTCTACCGCCACGAGCGCTCGCTCCTTGAACGTAAACACCGTGCGTTTGAGTCCGGGATGAATCAGCCCCTCCACCGTCCAAACTTCGCGGTTCTCTTTCTTTTGACGCGAAACCAATTTGGCTTTCGCGCCGTGCAGCACTGCCTCTACGCGAGCCATCGAATCGTTCCAACGAAACCCGAACGGCGGCACCAATTCATCAGCGGCACGTGAGTGTTGCGCGAAGAAAACAAAAAACGTGATCAGGCCAACCAAAAAAAATTGGCGGATCATCGGCTGGTTCGGACGAGTAACGCACATCGAAACACGTCCGGTGGTATCGGTATCGGTTGCCTGCATCTACAACTTGCTGAGCGTTTACGCTTCGCTCGCAGAGGCGAGAAAGTGCGCGCACAGATCGATTCGGTCAACTCGGGATGCACAGCCAATCAGCAGCGAAGTATTTCTTGCGGCGACTTCAAAATTTGTCGCGGCTGGCTGACGAAATGTTTTCAATAAGCTGTTTCTGGCTTTCGCGACGACACGCGCGCTTCATTTTTCCAGTCAAGAGAATTTTTTTTGCCGTAATTGAAAATAAAATTCATTTTTTTCTTGTCGCTTTCGCAACTGATTTCTAGTCTCAAGCCCGCTGGCGAGGAAGACCGAAAGCGTGTGTGAATAAGTTGTGAACATGTTTGAGAAATTGCCGGCAGCAAGAATGAACCAAAGCGAAAGCTCCACGCCAGAAGGATTGATTGCGCATGCGCGCGACCGTCTTGGTAAACGTACTCTCCACGACGACTCAAGCTGTTTTCCATCGTATTTACGCCTTTTTTACATTTTTTTTGAACTATTGATCTTTGAATTCTCCTCGGGAATAGCCCAACTACTGGCCAGGTGCTACGGGCGATTTCCTACGCTACAGGCCCATGTGGCGTTTCTGTAACACTGTTAACAACTTCTCTTATGGACAAGAAATGCGCGCAGCTATGGCAGCGATTGTCGACCGCTCTTAAGCCACAGATTAGCGCGGATAGTTTTAAACGCTGGTTTTCTACCGTCGAGTTGCTGGAGGCAAAGGAAAAATCGATCACGCTTACGGTTCCAAACAACATTTACCAGCTTTGGATCGAAAGTAATTACATGCCGGCATTGCAGAATGCGATCGTCGTCACGTTTGGCGGTCCGCGTTCGGTGAAGTTTTGCAGCCCCGCCACGGCTGGCGCGCAAACATCTGCGGAAGATGCGGCCACGGTCAAAGAAGCGTTGCCTGCGCCTCAAGTTGATGCGCGGCCGGGCACAACTGTTCCGGGACTCAATCCGCGAAACACATTCGAATCGTTCGTCGTAGGCCCGAATAACGAAATCGCGCACGCAGCCAGTCTCGCGGTCGCGCAGGCGCCGGCGCGCACGTACAATCCGCTCTTCGTTTACGGCGGCGTCGGTCTGGGTAAGACGCACCTAATGCAAGCCATCGGCCAATTCGTCTGGGCGAAAAGAAAAAACATGAAGGTGCTCTACGTCTCGAGTGAGCTGTTCATTAACGAGTTCATCGACGCGATCCAGCACAGTAATCTGGTCAAATTCCGGAAGCGTTATCGTCAGGCCGACCTTCTTTTAATCGACGACATTCAATTTCTCGGAGGTAAGGAGCGATCGCAGGAGGAATTCTTTCACACGTTCAACACGCTCTTTGACGGACATAAACAGATCGTGCTGTCCAGTGACCGGCCCGCTTCAGAAATCGCGAATCTGGAGCACCGCCTGGTATCGCGGTTTGAATGGGGGCTGACCGCCGAGCTTCAGCCGCCCGCCATCGAAACGCGGCTCGCTATTCTGCGAAAAAAGGCCGACGCCATGCAGATCAAATTGCATGAAGACGTTTTTCAATTCCTCGCCACCCGTATCCGGACAAACGTGCGTCGTCTGGAGGGCGCGCTCATGCGTGTCGCTTCCTTTGCATCGCTCAGTGGCAGGGAACTGACCAACGAAACGGTGGAGCATTTGCTCAAGGACATTCTGCAGGAAGAAGGTCGGCAATCGATCACCATCGAACAAATTCAGCGGCGCGTAGCCGAACATTTTGATGTGCGTCTTGCCGATATGACGAGCAAGCGGCGCCCGGCCAGCATTGCTTTTCCACGACAGGTCGCGATGTATCTGGCGCGCGAACTCACGAAGGCATCGTTGAATGAAATCGGCGACGCGTTTGGCGGGCGCGACCATGGCACTGTGTTGCACGCCTGCAAGCTGGTGAAGAAACGAATAGCCGAGCAGGACAATATTCGCCAGACGATCTCGTACATCGACAGCTCCCTTCAGCGGTAGGGCCGCAGCGCGTGCAAGCCTGCAAGAGCCACAGATGAGAGATTGCGGTTGCCGAATAAAATCGAAGGCTTTACATCTTAGGCCTGCGTTCTGGTCACCATGAAACTTAGCGTTACCAAGGAAAAACTGCTCGAAGCCCTGCAACAGGTGCAAAACGTAGTGAGCACCCGCACCACGCTGCCCATTCTTTCCAACGTTTTGCTACAGGCTAACGAGACCGAATTGCATCTGACGACCACCGATTTGGACGTTGGCGTGCGCGGCAGTTGCGAAGCGCACGTGGACAAAGCAGGAGCGACGACACTTCCGGCGCGGCGCGTTTTCAACATCATTCGCGAACTGCCATCGAGCGAGATTCAAATCGATGTCGATGGAAAAAATGCCGCATCGATTCGTAGCGGCCAAAGCTTCTTTAAAATTCTCGGTCTCCCAGAGGACGAATTTCCGCCGCTCCCTAAATTCGAAGACGCGAAAGTCGTCACCATGCGACAGAAAGATTTGCGCGACGGTTTGCGCAAAACTTCCTACGCCATTTCGACCGATGAAACCCGTTACGTGCTGAATGGCGTCCTGTTCAGTTTCAAGGACAACAAGCTAACGCTGGTAGCAACCGACGGGCGGCGCCTCGCCATGGCGGAAATTGAACTCGAATTTCCGCGAAGCCACGAATCCGACCTGATCATTCCGACCAAAGCAGTCACGGAATTGCAGCGTCTGCTTACCGATGACGGCGACGTGAAGGTAAGCATGAGCAATGGGCAGATTGCATTCGATCTCAACAAGACGCTGCTCGTCTCTAAATTGATCGAAGGCAATTACCCGAACTATCGCCAGGTGATTCCAGGCGAGGCGAAAGAGCGCGTAAAACTCGAGCGCGAAATGTTTTTGAATTCACTGCGGCGCGTTTCGCTTCTGGCCAGCGACAAGTCGCACTCGGTGAAACTGAATTTCAGCAAGAACAATCTCGATATCACGGCGAATACGCCTGAAGTCGGTGAAGCGAAAGAGTCTCTGGCAGTGCCCTATAAGGGGCGTGAGCTTTCCATCGCGTTTAATCCGGAGTTTCTCATGGCGCCGCTGCGTGCGCTCACGGAGGACGAAGTCTTTCTCGATCTGATCGACGAGATGAGCCCCGGCGTTGTGAAAATTCAAACCCCATTCCTCTACGTCATAATGCCGATGCGCATCAGCACGTAGCTTGAGCGTTCGGCAGACGTCGCCCCGCGGAACATAGGCATCTTGCCTGTGCGCCCAGCGGGTTTGAAACCCGCTGTCCGATGAAGCAGCGGACAACATGTCCGCTGGGCGCACAGACTGAAAGTCTATGTTCCGAAGCTACAAAACCCGCCGCTGCGGCATCGCCGATTGCACCATCATTAGTTCGGTGACGTTCTCGGGCGTGAGCAAGCCGACCAGCCGTTTCATGCGATCGAGCACGGGCACGGCCGGGCAATCGCACTCCTGCATAATGCGAAAGGCATCCTCGAATCGTGTGCCGGTAGTGATCGTCGGAATATCGCGCCGCATCACGTCGCCCACACGAAGCGAGGGATCGTTTTTGCGCAATGCCGAGATGAGATCGTGGCGCGTTAATAAACCGGCGACGTTCCCGCTTTCGTCCATGACCGGAAAATCGTGCTGCGAAGTCGCGAGCAATGCGTCCACCGCTTCTTCGAGCGTCGCATCTGCTGCCAGGGTGCGGAACTCGCGCACCATTGCGCTGGAGACTGGAAACCGTCGCGAGACATCTCTCATTTGAGCGAGGGCTGCCTCCTGCGAGGCGCCTATGTAAACGAATAACGCAACAAAGATTAACATGAACCAGCTCGGGTTGACCAAACCGATAAAGCCGAAGACGAACGCAAATCCCTGCCCAACAGTCGCAGCGACCTGCGTCGCGCGGGCATAGCTCATGCGTGTTGCGAGCAGAGCGCGCAGGACCCGACCGCCGTCCATTGGGAATGCCGGTAGCAAGTTAAAAAGAAGCAAGACGACGTTCATCGTGAATAGAATGTCGGGAATGCTGCTTTCGGTGGTCGGCGGATAATCCCATGAACCACCGCCGATGAACGCGCCGAGGGCGATCAGCGCAGTCACAGCCGGACCTGCTGCCGCGATGACTAGCTCCTGCACCGGCTCGTCCGGAATACGTTCCAATCGCGCCACACCGCCGATGGGCAACAGGGTGATATCGGGCGTGTTGATTCCGAAAGCTTTTCCCGCCAAAGCGTGCCCGAACTCGTGCAACACCACGCATGAGAACAACAACAGAATGAACAGGACTCCGCCGATCGCTGCGGACGAGCCGCCGTGCGTATAATAGCCAAATGCGATCCACGCGATCAGCAGCAGAAACGTGATGTGAATCCGCAATTGGATTCCGGCAACACGAAGGATTGGAATCGACCAGCCCATGCGAATTAGTGTCCTCTCTGATTAAGTAGTGCGCCAGCGCTGATTCGGAGCCCAATGACGTTTGTCATCCCGAGCGGAGCGAAGTGTAGTCGAGGGATCCCGCGGCAAAACCTTAAAGTAATGCAACGGGATTCCTCGACTTCGCTTGGAATGACGGAATCAAATAGGAATGGAAACATTTGACGTCGCAATCGTCGGCGGCGGGCCCGCCGGTTCGAGCTGTGCCGCGTTTTGCGCAACGGCCGGCTTGCAAGCTCTGTTACTCGAGCGGGAAAAATTTCCGCGCGAGAAAGTGTGCGGCGACTGTTTGAATCCGTCGTGCTGGCCCATCCTGGAGCGGCTGGAGCTCGCGGACCGGGTGCGGGATTCGTCACATTCAAAACTACGTTCGGTCGAGTTCATTTCGATCGGTGGGCGGGGAGTGATTGTCGATCTTCCATCGGGCGCCGATGGCGAGATTTCGGTGAAACGCAGCCTCTTTGATGACCTGCTCTTAACGCGAGCTCGCGAGCTCGGCGCTAACGTCCACGAACAAACCACTGTGACAGGGTTAAGTAGAACCAACCACTGGAACATTGAAACTGCTTCCGGCGATGTTTTTCAGGCTCGGATGGTAGTTGGGGCAGATGGACGCAACTCTACTGTGGCGCATTTGTGCAATTTGTTGCCGCGTGCTGCGCGCGAACGTGTGGCACTACAAGCGCATATTCCGCTGCCGCGAGACTTTGGGAATCGAATCGTTCTACAATTTCTGGACGAAGGCTATTCTGGCCAGGCTTCAGTAAATGAAGCTGAGTTGAATCTGTGCCTGGTCGGCACACCACCGACAATTTCGAAATTGCGTCGGTGGGCGGAACGCCAATTTCAACTGCCCACCGATCAAGCCTGGCGCACGATCACGCCGCTGACCCGTTCGTCGATTCCATCCGCTCATGAAAATTTGTTTTTCATTGGGGACGCAGCGCGTGTGGTCGAACCATTCACAGGCGAAGGAATTTATTACGCGCTGCGCTCCGGAGAGCTGGCTGCAAACGCCATCGCGAAAATTCTTCGCGGCGATGATCGGAACTCGGTCCTGCGCGAGTTTGATCGCGCTTACGCGCAAATGTATCGCGGACGTTTATGGATTAATCGCCTCGCGCGCGCGGCCGTCTTGCGCCCGCAACTCGGCTCGTTGTTCGTTCATGCCGCGCGACTGCGTCCCGAAATCATGAAGTTTTTGACCGGAAAGATCGTTAAAAAACTGTAGGGGAAACTGACAGTTTCCCGATGTGGCCGCGTTTAGGGGAAGCTGTCAGCTTCCCCTACAGAAGCGGCGTGCGTCGTCATCCGAGAGACGCTTGCCTCGCCGCTTTCACCGTGTTCGCCATTAGCATCGCGATCGTCATAGGTCCAACCCCGCCCGGCACGGGTGTAATCGCGCTCGCCTTCTCTGATACTTCGTCAAATGAAACGTCGCCCACCAACCGGTAGCCGCGCTCGCTTGCCACGTCTTCGACGCGATTGATTCCGACGTCAATAACGGCAGCGCCTTCGCGAATGTGATCAGCTTTTAGAAATTCTGCTCGTCCAATGGCGGCAACAACAATGTCAGCGGAGCGTGTAATTTCGGCGAGATTGCGGCTGCGCGAATGCACGACGGTCACCGTCGCGTTGCCGTTTTTGTTTTTCTGCATGAGCAGCAGTGCCAAAGGTTTACCAACAATCATGCTACGGCCGAGGACCACAACGTGAGCGCCGTTGATCTCGATGCCGCTTTCCAAAAGCAAACGTTGCACGCCCAGCGGTGTACACGGCACAAACCCGCTCTCGTCCTCGAGCACGAGCTTTGCGACATTTTCCGGGTGAAATCCGTCCACGTCTTTCCGCGGGTCCAGCGCGCGCACAATTGCCGCTTCGTCGATGTGCTCAGGGGGCGGCGATTGAATTAGAATGCCGTGAATGGTCGAATCGCGGTTGAGTTCCTCGACGCGCGCCAGCAGTTCAGTCTGCGTGGTTGAAGCGGGCAGCTCCAGTTTCACGGAGTGCAAGCCAAGCTCGCGGCACATTTTGTCTTTCGAACGCACGTACGCGCGGGAAGCTGGATTATCTCCCACGAGAACTACCGCAAGACCTGGCGTTAGGTCCTTTGCTTTCAGTTCTGCAATATCACGGCGAAGATGGGCGTAAACTTTTTCCGCTACAGCGCGGCCATCGATCAGTTTTGGCATGGGTGTGTTTGTCATTCCGAGCGTAGTCGAGGAATCCCGTTGCAAAACCAGAAGCAGGATTCACGGGATCCTGCGACTTCGCTTCGCTGCGCTCAGGATGACGTAGACTCAACGCATTTCAACCAGCGACATCATCGCGTCCTGCACGCGCAGGCGTTCGGCCTCGAATTCGTCTGGTGTACTCGTCGGGTTGACGCGAACTGGTCGGCTGATCAGCACGCGCACTTTGGAAAATGGTTGCGGAATGATGAAGCGATCCCAGCTTCCCAAACGCCAGCAGCGCGAATATTCCAGATTCATCGGCAACACCGACGCACCCGATTTCTGCGCCAGAAAAACGACTCCTGGCCCAAGCTCGTAAGCAGGGCCGCGTGGACCATCAGGCGTAATGACCACGTCGCGCCCTGACGCAAGCTCCTCGGTAAGCTGAAGAATTGCGCTCGCGCCCAGACGCGAGCTGGAGCCGCGAATCACATCGTAGCCAAAACGGTGAATGGCATCCGTCAGTAAATCGCCATCGCGGCTCGCGCTGATCAGCGCCGCTCCGGGGCGATTTGGAAAAAAGCGTCGCAAAACCAGGGGGAAAATTAGCAACCGATTATGCCAGAGCGCGCCGATATAACTTTCCGTCACAGGTTTCCCGAGGATGCTCGCCCGATCTTCAATCTCGTAACGCAGCGTACCCTCCCAGGCCCGCAACAAATGCACTCCAAACGCGACCAGCCATCGCGCAAGCCGACCTTCGATCTTCAATTTTTCTTGGGCGAGGTTTTGGCCGACCCCTTTTCGCCCCAGCGATATGCACCGGAGCTGGGCAACCCAATTTGATCGAGGATGCGCCAAACCACTGTGTCGACGACCGCGGTGAGGGAATTTGGTCGGCTGTAGAAGGAAGGAACCGCTGGGAGAACAATCGCGCCAGCTTCAAGCAGAGTCACGACGTTGCGGGCATGAATCAAATTCCATGGTGTTTCCCGCGGGACGAGAATCAGTTTCCGTCGTTCCTTCAAGAAGACATCGGCCGCCCGCAAGAGGACGCTGTCGCTGGAACCGGAAGCAATTCGCCCCAGCGTGGCCATCGAGCAAGGGACGATCACCATTGCGTCGAAACGCGCCGAGCCGCTCACAAATGGCACGTTCATGTCGCCTTCAGAATGATGCGAAACTTCCGCAGGAATTTTGAGATCATCCAGCTCCTGCTTTGCAACCTCTCTGGCGTACGCGCTCATAACGAGATGCACCTCGTGCGCCCCGCAATCGATTTGCTCAAGCAAGCGTTGCAGATAGATCGATCCGCTTGCACCAGTGGCGGCGATCACCAGTTTCATATTAGTTGTGTCATTCCGAGCGGAGCGAAGCGTAGTCGAGGAATCCCGCGGAGCAACCGAACGGTAAAGCTACGGAATTCCTCGATTTCGCTCGGGATGACGAAGCGAGACAGTAACGTTCATTCATTTGAAGTAGCGCGACCATCTTGGTTGCGCCGCCGGAAAATGGCAAGTCCGGCACGCGGATTCGTCCTACAGCGAAGCAGGACGCTTGCGCTACGTTTGCTTTTCAACGAAGCGTTTCGATTCGATGCGCAAACATACGCTGACGGGAAACATCAAATTGCACCGCGACGTTTCGGTCGAGAATTCTCGGGAACCGGCGCGATGTTCTGGGTGTACCTGCCGCCCGGCTATCGCCGATTTTCGCGAAACAGTTATCCCGTTTTGTATTTGCACGACGGACAAAACGTTTTCGACGCTGCCACTTCGTTTGCCGGCGTGGAATGGGGAGTCGACGAAACTGCGCAGCGTCTCATCCGATCGAAAACTAATCGAGCCGGTCATTGTCGTCGCGATCGCCAACATCGGCGAAGACCGAGTCCATGAGTATACGCCCGACGCCAGGGTGATCGAAGCAAAGGGATGACCGAGAAAACACAGCCGCGGTCTGGCTCGTCTTTACGGAAATTTTCTCATCGAAGAACTGAAGCCTTACATCGACAGAAAATATCGAACCAAACCAGAGCCAGAATTCTACCGGCCTCGGTGGATCATCGCTGGGTGGCTTGGCCACGCTGGCAATTGGAATTTTTTATCCGAACGTATTCCGCCGTCTCATTGTGATGTCGCCGTCGATCTGGTGGGATGATTTCGCAATTTACCGGCTTGGTCGATTCTATTAAGCGAAAAGCCGCCGCTGAAAATCTGGATTGATACCGGCACAGCCGAGCCGGGCTGGGAACAGACGCGCGAACTATGCAAGCGACTGGTGGAGAAAGGCTGGCACCCAGGTGTCGATCTAGCTTACCTGGAAGTCGACGACCACGATCACAGCGAAGCAGCCTGGGCAGCGAGAGTCGAACCGGCGCTACGCTTTTTATTTCCGCGGCCAAAATAAAACTGTAGCCGCTTTCCTGTGGGAAGCGTGAGGCTGATGTGTCGTGTATTGCGTCGCCCGCAGGGCGACGGCTACAATTTCGCTACCGGCGGCGCTGGCGACGGATTCGGCGGCAACGGTTCGGGTGGCGGGACAGGAATCGGCGGAGTTGGTCTCGGCGGAGATGGAGTCTCTGGCATGTAGCGCTCCTTAAAAGAATCGCTTTTACTGCAGCGGTTTGCCGTAAACCTGATAAACGCGAATAACGCCGCCTACAAAATCCCAGTCCTTTTGATACGAGAAAGCACGATCGTGTGCAGACCAGCTAAGCTCGCGCGGCGACTCTGGATGATTTGGATCGTACACGAGATAGTGATCGCCGGGATTCGGCGATGAAGATTTCAGCTTATAAACCAAAACGGAGTGATTGATGCTGAACCGGGGATAAGTGGTAAGAAATGCAACGAACAACTCGCCGCGCGCCAACGCCGCATTCAACCGCGCGTGAGTCTTTTCCTGGTAGCCGGTGCCGTCTTGAAACATCATCCGGGCATTGCTGATTCGAAAGTAACTCGGCCAACCATGTCCGATGCTTAATTGCACGAGTTCACGACGAGCCTTGCTCATTTCCTTCAGGTCTTTGTAACCGGGAAAAACAATTCGTTGATTTTCCGGCAAAGGCTCCGCCCAAGCTGCCTTGCGTGTTATGGCGCGAACGCGAGCCGCCAGCGATGCATCATCCAAGGGAGCACTTCGCGGGTCGAACCGCGCAAATTTCTTGAATTGCGCGGCCGTCCGGGACATGACAAAACAGTGACGATTATATGCGTCTTTCTTCGTCGTTGACGCTTTTCGCAAAGAAGCGTGCCCCTGGTGATACTCGAACACCGTTTGATTAGCGAAAGCAAACGTGTCGCGATCAAAATGGAATTCCGCCGCGGCTCCGTCGGCGCGCGCGAATGCGACAGCAGCAAAAGCACCAAGCCACCAAGCCCTCCCCGATTTGCCCCAAATCCCCAACATCACATTAAACGCGAGCCGGGGTCCGTGACCGTTTTTCCTTCCGCAAACACACCCATACGGCGAAATTTCTGATATCGTTTCTCCAATAATTCCGCAACCGGAATCTGGGCAATTCGTCCCAAGCTCCGGCGCAGCGCTTCTCCAAGATTTGCAGCGGCGGAATCATAATCGCGGTGCGCGCCGCCCTCCGGCTCGGCAATGATTTCATCCACCACCTCGAGTCTCAAAAGATTCTGCGCTGTTAATTTGAGCGCCTCAGCGGCTTCAGCAGCATGTCTCCGATCTCTCCACAAAATCGCGGAGCAGGCTTCCGGACTAATGACTGAGTAGTACGCGTTCTCGAAAATCAAAACATGATCTGCAACCCCGATGCCGAGCGCGCCTCCCGAGCCGCCCTCACCAATCACTGCGGCAATGACGGGGACACGCAGCTTCATCATCTCACGAAGGTTCACAGCGATTGCCTCAGAAATGTGGCGCTCCTCCGATCCGATACCTGGAAAAGCGCCTGGCGTATCGATGAGGGAAATCACCGGCATCCCGAATTTTTCGCCAAGGCGCATCAAGCGCAGGGCCTTTCGATAGCCCTCCGGATGCGCGCACCCGAAGTTGCGCATCACATTCTCCTTGGTATTGCGCCCCTTTTGGTGAGTGATAACAATGCAACGCTGGCTGCCGAGCATCGCCATTCCGCATGGCATTGCGCGATCGTCGGCAAAGCGGCGGTCGCCGTGCAATTCAACCCAGTTCGTAAAACAGCGGTGAATGTAATCGAGCGCGAACGGCCTTTGAGTGTGCCGGGCGATTTGGACCCGCTGCCAGGCCGTCAAATTCTCGTAAACATGCCGGCGCATTTCCCGAAGCTTTGCCTCAAGTTCCTCGACCGCCGAGCCGAGATCGACGTCGTGCTTTGTGGAATGACTCTTTAAATCCTGCAGCCGCCGTTCCAATTCAAAGATCGGCTTTTCAAAATCGAGCGGTTGCCATTCCATGGTTAAGGCGTTGAAGCGTTAAAGTGGTTTCCAGTCTTTGTCATACTGAGCGAAACGGAGAATCTCTGATCATCCGCTTCAACGCATCACGGTTCAACGCTTCAGCAAACTTAGTCAACAATCGTCACCGAGGTGCTTTTGTTTACAAGCGTGCTTAGCTCCTCGAGATCAACCGCGGCGAGACCCAGACCGGTCGGCGGAGGCGGTTGGTCGAGATTGGGGTGCGTTGCATCAGGCAGTGCGTACAACGTATAAGCTGGCGCGCCAGCCAGCCTGATCCACTTTGTGCTGGCCAGGTACTCCTTGCTGCCAAGCCCAACGCGTTTGCCACCTTTCCAAGCCATCGTTTCAGCAACTTTCGCCGTGATTTTGGCCGGCTGTTTCTGCGGCAGCTTTGCCTCGCGCACGTGATATTGCTTAAAAAATGCGCCGTGGTTCAACAGCACAATCAGATTCGCTTTGCGCTGAATCGCCATCGAGAAATCGGGATGTGAGATCAGCAGCTTGTCGCCAATCCGCAGCATGGTGCCGCTCATGTTATTCATGCGCATGATCATCTCGGGTGTGGTCTTCAGGTTGCGCGCAATCTTCGCCAGCACGTCCCCGGGTTTCACAATGTATTCGATTTTTTCCGGAGATGGACGACGCGACAGCAAAATTGTGGTGTTCACTTCCCCAAGGATATCCCGAGCTTCATCGAGGTGTTTCCCGGCAGGGTATTTTTGGATGACAGCGATAAGCGCGTCACGCGCTTCGGTGAGTTTTCCATCCTGACGAAGTTTAACCGCCGCCTCGAATTCCGGCAGGCTGACGTCCACCACGGGCGGCGGAGTGACTTCGCCGCGCTGCTCCTTTTGCACTTCGATCTCTTCTTTGACGAAGGTGTTGTAACCGAACCAGGCAGCTCCTCCGAAGATCGCCAGCGCCAGCAGTAGGACGAAAAGCCATTTCATGACTTGTATGAAGTTAAAGCGTTGAAGCGTTGAAACGTTGAAGCGTCAAGTCACGGCGCCATGGTCTCGCTTTAACGCTTCAACGCTTAACGGCTCTGCGCTTTAGCCCTGTTCGGCTTCGCTTCCAGGAAAGAACCGATGCCAAAGGCGTCCAATTGTAGGCTCTTCCCGGTTTGTCCAGGTAAAGTGACAATCCTGACAATAAAATTCTTTCGGAATAATTTTCAGCGTGCAAAGCAGGCCGACGAGTGCAGGCGTCAAAAATTTTCGCGTCATCTGCGGGTACTCAATATTTGAAGAGTTGCATTGTGGGCAGCGAATCAGGGCAGCGGAGATGTCTGGATCAGTCGATTCCCATTCGATCATCAGGCTTTGCGCCTTCTCGAAATCGTTGTCCTCCACCATGACCTTGGCGTTCGCTTGCGGCTTGGACATGAAACCGAACTGCTGCACGGGCGCCTCATTGTGGACGTCGGCGTTGACCCCTGAATCCTGAAAACGCCGTTTAAGCTGTCGCGCTTTGGCGGGCTCATTAAACGTGGCAATGGTCACCATAAGGTCTCCTTCATGCGCGGCAACACATGGCCCTGATCAAACATCAAATCGCCGTTGAGCGCAAGATTTTGAGATGGGAGCAATTTGGCAGTAGTCCGCTGAGGGCAGCGGACGCTACAGCGCTTAACGAGCGGGCGGAGGGAACCACTGGTAGAGCATTAAGTAAACGACTACACCGGTAACCGACACGTACAGCCAGATTGGGATGGCCCAACGCGCGATCCGCCTGTGCCGGTCCCATCGGCGACGAAAAACCGGAACAAGCGTCAGAACGACCAACGGCAGCGTCACAAACGCCAGCAGAACGTGCGAGGCCAGGATCGGAAAATAAACGCCCGCGATCCAGCCGGTGTATCCGGAAGATTTCTCGCCAACGCGCGCATGATAAGTGATGTAGCCAACCAGAAAACAGACAGACGACAGGAGGGCTATGATCATGCACACCATGTGACGGCGCCACGCGCCGCGCCGGATGAGATACCAACCCGTGGAAATAAAAATGGTGCTCACGAGATTAAACGTGGCATTGAGGGCGGGTAGGTCGGAGGTTGAAATCACGTTGAAGCGGCTGAACGGTTAAAATTAGAATGTCATTCCGAGCGAAGTCGAGGCTGCAACGCAGCCCCGAACAATTTTCGGGGCGAGGTCAGGCTTTCAATCCCGTAGAATCAATTCTCGATAACGTTTCGGGATCCTTCGACTCCGCTTTGCTCTGCTGCAGGACGACCAATTGCTGCTCCGACGCTTCAACGGTTTAACGACTCATGTCTGTCGTTTTGGAACAACCTCAGGTTCACCATTCCGCGCAAACGCCGCAGTTGCGCCGGACGCGCCGCGTTGTTGCAATTGCAATTCGGTTGATGATTCTTGCCGCCGTCGTTGCAATCTTCGGCGGGGGTTATTATCTCGCGCGACGGGGATTTGGTCGTGAATGGCGAACCCGCGTCGTGGAAGAGCTGCACAAACGCGGCGTCGAAGCTCAGATCGGACGGCTAACGCTGGACCCGTTCCGCGGTCTGGTCGCAAAAAACGTACGAATTTTCGATTACAGAAATAGAGAAAACACATTAGCCCGGATCAGCGAAGTCTCTCTCGATATTAATTACGCAGCGCTCATCCATCACGAACCGTTTCTTAACGCGCTGGATGTGCGCGACGCGCAGATCACATTTCCAATCAAGACCGCCGAAGGAAAAGCCAGTCGCGCGCAACTGAATAATCTCCGCGCGCACATTTATTTTCCACCGGAACAAATTTACGTCAGCCAGGCAGAAGGAACTTTTTGTGGGATTCGACTCTCAGCGAGAGGGCAATTAATCAAACGCGCCGATTACCAGCCATCGGCATCAATCACACCGGAAGAATGGCAAAAGCGCTTGTCGCTCGCGCAGCGTGTAGTGGTCGAACTGCAAAAGTTCAGTTTCCCCGCAGGACCTCCTTCTTTGCAATTGAAGTTCAGCGGAGACATGGCAGAGCTCGAAAACGCCAGGGTCGAGGCGACCCTGCGCGGGGACCGGCTGCAACGAGGTACATACGAAATTAATTATCTATCCGCCGCGGCCGAATGGAACCACCAGAGATTGGATATCGCGCATTGTGAATGGAGCGACGCGACAGGCGCCTTCGCCGGTCGCGGCGATTGGAATCGAGAAACCAACACCGCCAAATTCCAGATTCACAGCACCCTGAATTTGAAGGGATTTCTCGACGCCTTCGGCGTTGGTGAATCGATGAAAGACTTAGAATTTCATTCGCCGCCTCTGCTCGAAATCACCGGCTCGATAAACCCAGGTGCCGAGCAATTCCAGCCGGATATCATCGGACATGCTGCTTTGGGGCAGTTCACGTACAAGAACGTGCCGTTTTCAGATTTCAGCGCGGATTTTTCCTGGGACGGCGAGCGTACTTTCGTTCGCGAGCTGCGCGTGCGCCATCAGACCGGCCAACTCCGAGCGGATCTCTTCGATGCACCCCACGATTTTCGGCTAAACCTTGAAAGCACCATATCGCCAGAGGCAGTGCGCCCGCTCGTTCCGGCTGAGGCAAGCGAATTTCTGCGCGAATGGCAGTGGCAACGTTCCCCTACAATTCGGATGGCAATTCGCGGCACCGATCGCAATCCGGAGAGTTGGCATGGTGACGGCACAGTTGCTTTGGGGCGCACGCGGTTTCGCGCAACATGGATGAATGGCGCCAACGCCCGGATTCATTTCGCCGATGGCGCGGTCACTTACGACGACATTCAGGTCACGCGAGACGAAGGCATCGCTTCCGGCAGTTTCACCTACGATTTCAAAAAACACGAGGTGCGGATCTCGAACATCCGCAGTTCGTTATATCCGGCAGAAGTAATTTTCTGGATCGATCCGAAGGCGTCGAAAACTATTGCTCCTTACAAGTTCCGGCGTCCCCCGAATCTCATCGCAAACGGTGTTTACCAGTTCCGCGGCGGCAAGAACACGCGGCTGGAGATCAAGGTCGATGGCGCAGGCGGTATGGACTATGTCTTTCTTGGGAAAACTCTGCCGTTCGATCGGGTCTCGGCGCGATTGCTTTTCACGAATGACCGCCTGCAAATTAGTGACGTTCGCGCGGATCTCCTCGCCGGCACGCTGCGCGGGAATGCTGACATCTCGCTGGCACGAAACGATCCGCGTTACCGCGCCACCGTGTCCCTAAGCGAAATCAATTTCCCACGCCTCACTAACTTGTACTTCAACTACAAGACCGCGCAGGGCCTGTTACGCGGCACGTATGAGTTCAACGGAATGGGCAATGACTGGCGAACCATGCGAGGCAAAGGAAAAGTTGAAGTAAGCAACGGGGACGTTTTCGCCATACCGATTTTTGGGCCGCTCTCAGGAATTTTAAATCACATCGTGCCCGGCAGCGGATATAGCATCGCCCACAAGGCAAACGCCGAATTCACAGTGGGAAACGGCATTATTCACACCGAGGATTTCGAAGCCGGTGGCTCTCTCTTCAGTATGCTCGGCAACGGCGACATTCATTTTCTCGACGACAAACTCGACTTCAATTTGCGGCTGGATATGAAAGGGCCCGGCATAGTGCTCCTGCCGATGTATAAACTTTTCGAATACGCCGGCGAAGGGAGCCTCAAGAAACCCGATTGGCATCCAAAGCGATTTTAAAAAGAGCAGTGACAAAAAAAGAAACGGGGAAACGGCGAACCCGCGAATCGGCGTCCTCCCCGATTCGCCGATTTGCCGACCCGCCGTCTCAACCTCTGCTAGGCGCGCACATGTCGATCCGCGGCGGGGTGAGCATGGCCATCGAGCGCGCGCGATCGATCCGCTGCACCGCGATGCAGATATTCGTGAAAAACAACATGCAGTGGTTTGCCACACCACTGACCCACGAGGAACTCCGCGCTTTTCTGAATCACGTTCAACGCGGTGAATTGTTGTCGGTGTTCGGTCACGCCAATTACCTCATCAACCTTGCTGCGACCAATCCGCAATTTTACGCCAATTCCATTCGAGCGCTCGCCGAAGAACTGGTGCGGGCAGATCAACTTGAACTCCCCTTTTTGGTGTTGCATCCGGGTGCGCACCTCGGCGCGGGCGAAGAAGCAGGTTTGAAAAAGATCGTTGATTCAGTCGACGAGGTGTTTCGGAAAATTCCAAAAGTGAAAACGAAAATCGCGCTTGAGATTACGGCCGGTCAGGGTTCGTGCATCGGCCATCGATTCGAGCATCTCGCGCACATCATTGCGAACGTTCGCGAGCCGGAGCGATTGCGTGTGTGCCTCGACACCGCGCACGTGTTCGCCGCGGGTTATGAGATCAACAGCGAATCAGGAGCGAGGAAAACATTTCAAGAATTCGATCGTGTCATCGGTCGCGATCGTCTCGTTGCGATTCACGTAAACGATTCCAAGACACACCGCGGTTCGCGAGTAGATCGACACGAGCATATCGGCAAAGGCCGGATTGGTCTGGACGTTTTCCGCTTCATCATGCGAAGCCCGCGGTTCCGCAAAATCCCGAAAGTGCTGGAAACGCCAAAAGCGAAAGACCTGGCGGAGGACGTGATAAATCTAAGGACGCTGCGCCGACTGGCCAATCAGCGCTAGGCTAGTGTCATTCTAAGCGGAGCGAAGTGGAGTCGAAGAATCCCGCGACGCTGGCTGCGAGTAAATCACCGGGATCCCTCGACTTCGCTCGGGATGACGGCGCTGAGCTATTTGATCAGCCGGATCGTGAAAGGATACTGATAAAACTTTCCTTCGCTGGCCTTAACCGATGCGATGATGACCAGCACGGTGTTTGCCACCCAGAGCGCTATCAAGATTGGAATCCCGATCAGGAAGATGCAGAGAATCGCGGCAATCGCGTCATAAATCAGCATCGAGATCTGAAAGTTCAACGATTCCTTTCCGTGCGCGTCGATCTCAGGCGAGTCGCTGCGTTTTAACAGCCAGACGGCAAGGGGGCCGAGAATGTGGCCCAGAAAGTGAAAGAACAATCCCAGCAATGCGCTGGCGTGGCATAGGACGCACCACGTTCGAATATTCGAGGAAGTGGATGGAGTCGGCGGCGGTTGTAAATCCATATGCAACCTTTCGCTCAAGGACAGGCTGCTCGCCAGTAGAAGAGGGAGAAAAAGATACGCCCTACTCTGATTTCACCCGCTCGATGTGCGCGCCGAGTTCCTGGAGTTTTTCGTCAAGATGTTCGTAGCCGCGGTCGATGTGATACACGCGGCTGACTTCGGTCACACCATCTGCTTTTAGTCCCGCCAACACTAGCGCAGCAGACGCGCGCAGATCACTTGCCATCACCGGCGCGCCGAGAAGGCTATCCACTCCTTCAATTAACGCGGTGGCGCCCTCCATGTGGACCTTCGCTCCCATGCGTTTTAGCTCAGCGACGTGCATATAACGCTGAGGAAAAACGTTTTCGGTGACTGAACTCGTTCCTTTGTTCGTCGAAAGCAAAGCGCACATTTGAGCCTGCATGTCGGTGGGAAAACCAGGATAGGGTTCCGTAACGATTTCCAACGCGCTGGCTTCGCCGTTCGGCAGCACGGAAATAGAATCGCCTGCGACATCCACGGCGTAACCACACTTCGCGAGCGAATCAGTCACTGCACGGACGTGCTCCGGTTCGACGCGTTTTACCGTGATTCCATCTCCGGCAATTGCACCTGCTACCAGAAACGTGCCGGCTTCGATGCGGTCCGGAATGACGCGGTGTTCCGCACCGTGCAACTCAGCGACGCCTTCGATGACGATCCGATTCGTGCCGGCGCCTTCGATCTTTGCGCCCATTTCGTTGAGGAAATTTGCCAGGTCTACGACCTCAGGTTCGCATGCTGCTCCTTCAATGACAGTCACCCCATCGGCTAACACGGCTGCCATCATCACATTGTCTGTACCGAGCACAGTCGGACCGAATTTCCCCTGCATGTCGATTTGTGCCGCGCGAAGTTTAGGCGCAAAAACCTTAATATCACCGCCTTCCACGCGCACCGCTGACCCAAGGGCTTCAAAGCCTTTCAGATGCAGATCAATAGGCCGATCGCCAATGACACAGCCGCCGGGCAACGCGACGCTGGCTTCCTTGCACCGACCCAGCAACGGTCCAAGAACACAAACGGACGCGCGCATTTTCCGCACCACGTCGTAGGGCGCGACAGAGTGGATCTTTCCGGCAGTCACAGTCACGGTACCGCTGGCGCGTTCCACCTGTGCCCCGAGGTGAGCGAGAATTTGGAGCATGTAATTGGTGTCGCTCAGGTCGGGCACACCGTGAACGACACATGGCTCACGAGTCAGCAATGTCGCCGCTAGAATCGGCAACGAGGAGTTTTTCGAACCGCTAATCTTAATAGAACCTGAAAGGCGGCGGCCGCCGTGAACCAGAATTTTATCCATATCTCGCGAACAAGAAACGTATCACACCCGAGTAATCCTTTTCGGTCCAAATGTCGCGATAATTTTTCTCCGCCAGAGCTGCCACAAGCGCCTCGCTTTGGCCGATCCCAATCTCCATCGCCAGCATTCCTCCAGGCCGAAGCCACGAGGGCGCCTGCGCAATCAATTGCCGCACCAGTTCGTCCCCGCGCGCGCCTGCGAAAAGGGCCATTTCGGGATCGTGCAATACTTCGCGAGAAAGCTTCTGCCGGTCGTCGGTCGAAACGTACGGAAGATTCGCCACGATCAGATCGAAGTCTGGTTGTACACTTTCAAGTAAGTTGCCTCGCAGGAAATCGACACGACCGGCCAGGTCGAGTTGATTGGCATTTTCTCGGGCGAGCATGAGAGCGTCTTCAGAAATATCAGCCCCAACGATCTCAGCTTTTGGAAATTCCGCAGCCAGAGTGAGCGCAATGACGCCGCTGCCGGTTCCAACATCGATCATGCGAGGATGTGCAGTTTCGGATTTGAACTGTGAAATCAACAGCTCGACGAGCTGCTCGGTTTCAGGTCGCGGCACCAGTGCCCGTTTATCGCAGCGAAAACTGCGCCCGCAGAATTCTACCGTGCCGAGCAGATGTTGAAGTGGTTCGCCTAAGCCGCGGCGCTTCACCAATTCGCGCAACGGCGCAAGCTCTGATTCCCGCAATCCGCGCTCGAAGTCCAAATACAACTCCATTCGTTTGCGGCTGAGAACGTGCGCCAACAGGTGCTCGGCATTCAAACGTGGACTGTCGATGTTGCGCTTCTGAAAATAGCCGGTTGTCGATTGCAAGACCTCGAGCACAGTCATGTGGCGACTTACCTACGGAGGCGCTCCTCGCGCGGGCAGCTACGCCATTGCGCGGCTGATGGCCCAGGCAACTTCTTTGCCCGTGACGAAGCCGTGCGCATCGCGACCGCTTGGATCTACGATGTATTTGCTACCTTCCAGATTGTGAAAACGACCGGACTCCCAGTTATAGGTGCCCCCCACCGCGAGCAATCGATCAACCCCCATCACAACTTCGCCGGGCTCCATTTTCTGTGCACCGTTTCGGCCAAGCCCGCCAAATTTATCGTTGGCGTCGCCAAAAGCTGATGCAACGGTGCCGGACAATCGCGAAGCAACCGGATAAGCGATTCCAACGGCACGATCGTTAGGCGTGTAAGTAAGGACGATGGGACCTTTGATGCGGTGGTTATCCACCACACTGCGAAAAAATCCATTCATCGATTTCGAGAATCCGTTGTGCGAGAAAGCAGCCTGCAAAAGCGACATGCTTTGTAGTTTATCTGTCTTAGATGTCGCCGCGGCCGCCGTTACGACGCGACAGCCAAAGCTGTGGCCGATCAGATGAATCCGCTGGACGTGGTCGGCCAGCCGATCAAGCAGTGGTGCTACACCTATCTGGCCGACTGTTCCGGCGCGCTTTTTCATTTCGTAGTAAGCCAAATAATTCAGGAACCGAATCGCGCCAGATTTGATTCCAGAAAAAATATCACCCAGTCCAGCTGCGCCGCCTGTCGACGCAGTTGTCCGATGAGCGCCAAGCGATGCGGCGCCGCCGCCACCTCCTCCGCCCGAGGCAACCAGCGGGGTCGGCATCTTTAACTTCTCGAGTATCACCGATCCATCGAGCTTGAAGAAGAGCGCAGAGTTGTCTTCCTCGTGGGCAGCGCTGTCATCGAGTAAGCTCCGCAGCTCGTCGACAAATTTTCGGCGTGCATCAAGATCACTCTCCAGTTTGCCGATCTGGTTCTTTGCAGCGCTGATCTTTTTCGCCGCTTTCTTGTCGAACATTGTGGCAATGACGTCGAGCTTCGCCTTGATGGTTTCGTCCGCCGCGGTAGAGCTCCCTCCGAATCCCGCGCCACCGCCGGGCCCTTGTTCCGCAACAGCGGCGTCAACGACATCGGTAAATTTCTTCGACGGCCAGATGACTCCCACGATTGCCATCTTTTTCTTCTGAAGCTGATCCGACGCGACTGCCGCAAAGTTGGTGAACAACGGGATGTAAAGCTGCTCTGCTTGCTCTTCGGTGTTATTCCACCCGTGCGCCGCGACGACAACGTCCGTCGTGCCGTCGGGCAAGAAGGCGCGGCCGATCCGCGCCTCGCCGATGCCGCGCGACAGCATCTCGTAATCCGCCGGGTGGTAGACGGAATTGGCGAGGCCGAGCGCGCGGCGGCGGCCAGCAGCACCGGGTAGGTGGGGAACAGCGCCGAGCGCCACGAAGGCCGCGGCGCCGAGGCACAGCCCGGCCACCAGCACCCGGCGCGAGCCGAAGCGGTCCACCGCGAAGCCCATCGGCGCCTGGACCACGCCGGAGACGATGTTGAACAGCGTCAGCGCCAGGCCAGCTCGACGAAGCCGACGCCGAGCCGGTCCTGCAGCAGCGGGAACAGCGGCGGCAGCACCAGGATGGTGCAGGTGGCTGACCAGATGCGCGGCGGAGACGAGGCCGAGCGTGCGTAGCTCCGGCCGGGTCCAGGCGCGTGGCGCCCTGCTGGGCCATGGTGGCGTCCCTCTTCCCTCCGGCCAGGCTGGGGTGTCCGGGCCGGATCGCCAGGATCGGCCACATCGCCCTCCGGGGGAAGCCGTGCCGAAGCGGGGCTGCCCCCACTGGACCGCGAGGCCGGGCGGCCGCAGGATCGCCGCAACCGTCCGAGGGAACCAATGTCCGACGCAAATCGACGCGCCGCGCACGATGTTCGAGAAGATCTGGTCGCGCCATCGGGTGATGGAGCGGGAGGATGGCCAGACCCTGCTCTATGTCGGGCGGCACCTGCTGCATGACGGCGGCGCCACCGCCTTCGACGTGCTGCGCAAGCGCGGCCTGAAGCCGCGCGCGCCCGACCGCATCTTCGCCACGCCCGACCACTACGTCTCCGACCGCCTCCCGCAAGGTCGAGGAGATCGAGGACCCGCGCCACCGCGAGATGGTGGAGAAGCTGGCCCGCAACACCGCCGAGCACGGCATCCGCGAATTCGGCCTGGGCGATCCGAACCAGGGCATCGTCCATGTGATGGGGCCGGAGACCGGGCTGTCCCAGCCCGGCCTGCTGCTGGTCTGCGGCGACAGCCATACCTCGACCCATGGCGCGCTCGGCGCGCTGGCCTTCGGCATCGGCAGCACCGAGGTCGCGCATGTGCTGGCCAACCAGACGCTGTGGCAGCGCAAGCCGAAGACCATGCGCATCACCGTGGACGGCACGCTCGGGCCGCAGGTGACGGCGCAAGGACGTGATCCTGGCCATCATCGCGCAGATCGGCGCGGCAGGCGCCACCGGCCATGTCATCGAATACGCCGGCAGCGCCATCCGCGGCCTGTCGATGGAAGGGCGGCTGACGCTCTGCAACATGTCGATCGAGGCCGGCGGCCGCGCCGGCATGGTGGCGCCGGACGAGACCACCTTCGAATACCTGCGCGGCCGGCTCTACGCGCCGAAGGGTGCCGAGTGGGAGCAGGCCGTGTCGCGCTGGCGCGAGCTGCCGAGCGACCCCGGCGCCGTCTTCGACACCGAGGTCATGGTGGACGGCAACGCCATCGAGCCCATGGTCACCTGGGGCAACAGCCCGGAGGACGCGCTGCCGATCGGCGGCAGCATCCCCGACCCCGCGGCGGCGCCGGATGCCGAGCGCCGCGGCCAGATGGAACGCATGCTGGCCTATATGGGCCTGGCCCCCGGCACGGCGCTGGTCGACATTCCCATCGACCGCGTCTTCATCGGCAGCTGCACCAATTCCCGCATCGAGGATCTGCGCGCCGCCGCCGCCGTGGCGCGAGGGCCGCAAGGTGGCCGATGGCGTCGCCGCCTGGGTCGTCCCGGGCAGCGAGCCCGTCAAGCGCCAGGCGGAAGCCGAGGGGCTGCACACGCATCTTCACCGCCGCCGGCTTCGACTGGCGGCAGCCGGGCTGTTCCATGTGCCTCGGCACCAATGGCGATATCGCCGCGCCGGGGGAGCGCGTCGCCTCCACCTCGAACCGCAACTTCATGGGCCGCCAGGGCCCGGGCGCGCGGACCCATCTGCTGAGCCCGGCCATGGCCGCCGCCGCGGCGGTCAGCGGCCATTTCGCCGATGTCCGCGCGCCTGATGGAGGCCTGAGCCATGGAAGCCTTCCGCCATCTCGATGCGGTCGCGGTGCCGCTGCCGCAGCCGAACATCGACACCGACCGCATCATCCCCGCCCGCTTCCTGTCGCGCCCGCGGGAGGTGGACCACGGCCAGTTCCTGTTCCACGACGCGCGCCTGGCTGCCGGACGGCACGCAGAACCCGGACTTCCCGCTGAACCGGCCGGCATGGCAGACGGCGCGGATCGTCGTCGCCGGCCGCAACTTCGCCTGCGGCTCGCTCGCGCGAAAGCGCGGTCTGGGCGCTGTTCGATGCCGGCTTCCGCTGCGCCATCGCCCCCAGCTTCGGCGACATCTTCCGGAGTAACGGCACCAAGAACGGCCTGCTGCCGGTCGTGCTGCCGGCCGAGGCGGTCGCGGAGCATCATCGCGCAGCTGGAGGCCGAGCCCGGCGCCGCGCGTCGCGGTCGACCTGCCCCTGCAGACCGTGACCGCGCCCGATGGCACGGTGCATCCCTTCGAGATCGATCCCTTCGCCAAGCACTGCCTGCTGGAGGGCCTCGACGATTTCGGCCTGACCGCGACCTATCGAGGAGGAGATCGCCGCCTTCGAACGCCGCTACGGGCGGGAGAATAGCGCGATGAAGATCGCCATCCTCGCCGGCGACGGCATCGGCCCGGAAGTCACCGCCCAGGCGGTGAAGGCGCTGCGCGCGCTCTCGGCCAACAACGGCCCGCAATTCGAGATGACGGAGGCGCCGATCGGCGATGCCGCCTATCGACCGCACGGCGACCCGCTGCCGGCGGCGACGCCGCGCTGGCGCGCGAAGTCCGATGCCATCCTGTTCGGCGCCGCCGGCACCTATGAAAGCGACCTGCGGCCGCCCGAGGCCCGCGGCGGCCATGGCCTGCTGCGGCTGCGCAAGCAGCTCGACCTCTTCGCCAATTTCCGCCCGGTCTTCGCCTTCCCCGAGCTCATCGGCGCCTCCACCCTGAAGCGCGAGGCGATCGAGGGCGTCGACCTGGTGGTGCTGCGCGAGCTGACCTCCGACATCTATTTCGGCACGCCGCGCGGCTCGCACCGTCGATGCCGACGGCCAGCGCAGCGGCTTCAACACCATGCGCTACACCGAAGCCGAGATCGCCCGCGTCGCTCCGCGCCGGCTTCGAGGCGGCGCGCAAGCGCCGGCGAGCAGCTCTGCTCGGTCGACAAGGCCAATGTGCTGGAGACCAGCGTGCTCTGGCGCGAGGTGGCGAACGAGGTGGCGCGCGACTACCCGGATGTCGAGCTGCGCCACGAATACGTGGATGCCGCGGCGATGCACCTGATCCGCCGTCCCCGCGACTTCGACGTCATCGTCACCGGCAACATCTTCGGCGACATCCTGTCCGATGCCGCGGCGATGCTGACCGGGTCGATCGGCATGCTGCCCTCCGCCTCGCTGAACGGCGAGGGGCGCGGGCTGTTCGAGCCGGTGCACGGCTCCGCGCCCGACATCGCCGGGCAAGGACATGGCCAACCCGCTCGCCTCCATCCTCTCGGCCGCCATGCTGCTGCGGCATTCCGCTGAAGCTGGAGGCCGAGGCGGCGCTGGTCGAAGCGCGCGGTCCGCCAGGTGCTGGCCGAGGGCTACCGCACCGGCGACATCATGGAGGCCGGGCGCGACCCGCCTCGGCACCGAGGCCATGGGCGATGCCGTGGTCCGCGCCATCCGCGCTGAAGGGGTAACGACCATGACAATCACCACCCGCCGCGCCGCGCTCGGCCTGGCGCTCTCCGCGCCCGCCTTCGTCGCCCGTGCGCAGGGCGTGGAGGACTGGCCGAACCGCACGATCCGCCTGGATCGTCGCCTTCGCCGCCGGCGGCGCGGCCGATACCGCGGCCCGCGCCGTCGCGGCCAGAAATCGCAGGAGATCCTCGGCCAGTCCGTGGTGATCGAGAACCGCACCGGCGGCAATGCGGTCATCGCCGCCAATGCCACGCTGCAATCGCCGCGCGACGGCTACACCTTCCTGGTCGATGCGGCGAACCAGCTCACCAACCCGCCGCTGATGAAGGACCTCGGCTTCGACTACCGCACCGCCTTCGTCGCCGGTCACGCAGTTCTGCCAGTTCCCGCAGGTGATCGCGGTGAAGCAGGACTTCCCGGCGCGGACGATCCAGCGAGTTCATCGCGCATGGCCAAGGCGAGGCCGAATGCCATCAGCTACGGCACCCCGCCGGCGGCCGGCATGGCGCATCTGGCCGGCGAAGTCTTCCAGAAGCGGGCCGGCATCCGGCTGATCCACACGCCCTATCGCGGCGGCGCCGATGCGGCGCGGGACATCACCGCCGGCGTGGTGGATGCGGTGCTGATCACCACCTCCTCGATCCGGCCGCCGGTGCAGGCCGGGCAGGCGCGGGTGCTGGCGGTGACCAGCCCGCAGCGGGTGCCGACCTGCCGGATGTGCCGACCCTCGCCGAGAGCGGCTTCCCCGGCTACGACATGAACGACTGGAACGGTCTGTTCGCCGCCACCGGCGTGCCGCAGCCGATCATCCACCGGCTGGCCGCCGCGGTGGCGGAGGCCTGCCGCGACCCGGTGGTGCGCGCCCGCATGGACCCGCTCGGCGCCGATCTGATCGGCAACACGCCCGAAGCCTTCGCCACCTGGCTCGCGGCGCAGCGCCCGGTGCGCAGGTGATCCGGGAGGCCGGGATCACGCTCGGCTGATGCCGTACCCGGCCCGGCCTATGCTGCCCGCCGCGCCCGCCAGATCTGCAGGCCGAGCCCGCCCAGCACCAGGCCCATGATGCCGAGGCCGATCACCCCCGCCCATTCCTCCACCAGATGGAACTTGTCCTCCAGCGCATAGCCCGCCAGCGCCAGCCCGCCGGTCCAGAGCAGCGTGCCGAGCATGGTCCAGATGTAGAAGACCCGTCGCGGCAGCGCGACCAGCCCGGCCGGGATGGAGATGGCGGTGCGGATGCCGGGCATCATGCGCGCCAGGAACACCGCCGCCGGGCCGTTGCGGCGCAGCGCCGCCTCGCCCTTCAGCACCTCGGCGCGGCCGAGCCCGGCCCAGCGCCCGTAGCGGTCCACCAGGCGGTGCATGCGCTCCGCCCCGAAGGCTCGGGCCAGCTCGAACCAGACCGCATTGCCCACCACCGAGCCCGCCACCCCGGCCGCGATCACGCCCAGGAGCGACATCTGCCCACGCGCCGCGGTGAAACCGGCCAGCGGCATGATGACCTCGGAGGGCATGGGCGGAAACAGGTTCTCCGCCACCATCAGCAGGAAGACGCCCGGCAGGCCGCCGGCCGCCACGATGCCCGCCGCCCATTCGATCATTCCGGGATCCTGAACAGGATCAGCGTCACCCAGCGCCCCCGGGAATAGTTGAAGCCGCCCACCGTGCCGATTTCCTCAGGCGCCAGGGAAAGCGCCGCGGCTTCCCGCCGGAAGGCGGCTTCCGCGCGGTCGCCCACCGCCACCACGCGGCCGGGGGCGGCGGCAAGGAAGCGCGCGGCGTCCTCCCCGGTCCGCAGGAGGTTGGTCTTCCCGCCGACGGCAAAGAGCACGGAGGGTTCCGAATGGCCGGTGATGCGAAATCCCCTGCCGCCAGCCCCGGCGCCCGCGCCGCCACGCCTCCAGCCGTGGCGCGATCCAGAGCGGCGCGAGGCGCGGCGCCACCCCCTCCAGCAGCGCCGCATGCAGCGGCATCGCCGAGCAGCACGCCGAGCAGGGCCGCCCGCCCGTAATCGCCCGAAGCCCGGCCGGACCAGGCCGCGCGCAGCACCAGCACGGGCAGGGCGATGGCCAGCACCAGCGCCAGCAGCCCGCCCGGCAGCAGGCGCTGCAGCGCAAACCAGGAGGCCGCCTGCGCCGCAAGCCCGATGCCGAGCGCCACGCCCACCAGGGTTGCCACCGCCAGCCCGCGCCACCAGCGCCGCGGCAGGCGCCGCAGCGGGTCCATCGCCCAGGCGGCGCCGAGCAGCATCAGCGCCGGGTAGAGCGGCAGGGTGTAATGCGGCAGCTTGGTCTGCACCGCCTCGAAGACCAGCCAGGAGGGG
>CAWIWB010000002.1:0-82063 GCA_963839665.1 uncultured Verrucomicrobiae bacterium | reverse complement strand
CTAAGTTAGATAGATCTGGTGGCAGTTTTTTGCTTGCTGCGCCTGTGCTGAACTGGCCGCCCATTGCCAGGAAGCACGCCCAAGCCCAGCAGCGCCAGAGAGGCGCCAGCCAGAACTATAGAGAAGCCGACTAAGATACGGAGGTAAAAAAAGGCCGAGCGAGCGGAGGAACGTTTTTCATACTTGAAGTCGGGGGGTGATGATGGTGCAGCGCATCTTGAGGAGTCGAGGCACTGCTGCCCTCGCCGTGTGAGTCGTAAATACCTCAGCCTTAGGAGACCTCAAGCGTACTGTCGCAGGCGATGTAAAGATTAAGCCGACATCCGTCAAGGCCTATTTTGGCCTGCGAACCAAACATCCGCGGCATCGGTAGGGCGCGTCACTCCGTGCGTTTCGCATCGCGGGGCAAACGTGATGAGCGATGCCGGCCTGGATTGGTTGGGAAAACTGAAACGCGTCAGCCCTAGGCAATCGTGCTTACTCACGCGCATTCCGGTCACGCGTAGGGATTGAAACAAGGCGCGCCGTGTCCGGTATATGCGCCGGAAAAAACGTGGAAGGAATTACAGCATTATCCCGTTAACGACCGTCGGCTCATCAAAGAGCGTACACCGACCAAGATATGGGCATTACATTGGAGCGTTCCCGGTTGAACATTCCTTTCTTTCCCCGGCAGTCGGGTATCGCGTGAGCGCCGGGCGCGCGTGCTGTTTCTATGCGCCCGATCTCATCTTCATTCACGAGCGCAGTGCGGCGCTGAGGGCGGGCTAATCTACATCGGCGATGGCGCGACGGTCACGCAGTCGTCCATTCGCAAACGTGGCAAAGCACTTATCAGTCATTCGCCTGTTCGAACGCAATTAACATGGTGTCAGAAAGAAGGCGTGCCGCGCGCCATCGTCACACATTGCGGATCTGAAATTGTAACCGGGGACGAGCGTGAGATCTCCGCCGAAATCCGCGCGATGGCAGCTGAGCGACATGTCGATGTGCGTATCGCCTATGACGGAATGAAGCTCACGCTGTTATGCGCCTGCGTATGGACTCACCGCTTTCATGTCGAACATACGAGCCGCAAGTTGCAGCCGTCGCCCTGTGGGCGACGCATTCAATGAACCTCGCGCTTCGCACAGCGAAGCGTCTACAGGTTTGTCTAATTATTTAATTGCTACGGCCGACATGGTCCAAGCTTGTCAGGTGGGCCGAGACCCCAGTGTAATTATTGCCACCGCCTCCCGCTGCCCCACCAATAACGAACGACTTAAAGTGTTTCGGTGTGGTCATTGTTTAGGTATGGGTTTTTCTTGTTATCGTCCACCGGCTTTACCCCCAGCGCGTTGTAGTCAGCGCTGAAAATTGCTGTAACGCAAAACTTCGGGATCGCTCTTTATTCGGAAGAACGCCTCCGGGTCGTCTTCGACATACTCCCGGAGAAGCAAACGAATACTTCGCTCTAACCCGTTTCTGTGATCACGGGCGATACAACGGCGTTGGAAGACTTAGCGTCCTTGCCAAACTTGCCGAACCTGAAGAATAGCGGTCGCTGCGCTCCCTTACTGCTTGACAAGATCAACGCTGCTGGTCGAGCCGGGCACGCCGGTAGTCGAAAAATCGTAGTGCACGGTTGTGCCGGGCGCAGGGGCGGGATCGCCACCAACGTTCCCGGTCTGGAACTTCACCGCAATGTAATAAACGCCCGCTTGCTGGGCCTTGAACGTCACGGTGACCGTGCTGTTGGTGCCGTTGGTAGTGTCTTGGCTCATGTGCACATCCTTGGCCGGTTTGCAGTCCGATCCCTTGAACACATTCCCGCCGCCATCGAGCTTGAATTGCGTGTTAAAGTTGCCGGTGGTAATCAATTGATCGATCACAAACGTGTTGCTGCCTGCCACTGCCGTCACTTTCACCCAGTACATGAATTTACCCGGCTTCACATCCTTGGTCTTGCCATGGTTGTCGACTTTGTAAGTGACACTGTCGAGGGTGGTTGCCGTTCCGTTCGAGAACTTGTCGCACTTGGTTCCATCCACCGTGATCTGACTCACCGTCGCTGTTGCTGTAGCGGTAGCCGTAGGCGTCGCAGTAGCCGTTGGCTGTTGGGCGTAGGTGTAAACGTCGCTGTCGCGGTAGCCGTTGGTTCGGGCGTAGGTGTAAACGTCGCTGTCGCGGTAGCCGTTGGTTCGGGCGTAGGTGTAAACGTCGCTGTCGCCGTAGCTGTGGCAGTGGCTGTTGCTGTGGCCGTCGCAGTTGCAGTAGCTGTAGCAGTGGCTGTTGCTGTAGCGGTTGCTGTGGCAGTAGCCGTTGCGGTTGGCGTCGGGCTTATGTTGCCACTAGGCAATGGGAAAACGAATGCGCCGCGGCCGCGCGTCCAGACCGACAGCGTCGTTGACCCACGGTCTATCTGCATGTCCCAGATCATCACGTGCGGAATACCATTGTCGAAATGGTTCCAAGCCGGGGACGCAACGTTTACGTTATCCGTGTAGTAAATACCGAAGTCGGTGCCGGCGAAGACCTGTTGCGGGTTATTGGGATTAACGATGACCGAGTCCACCGGAATGTCCGGCAGATCGCCGCTCTTGTCCGCCCAGGTGAACGAGCCACAATTAGAAGCACAGGTTACCTGGAACACGTGGCCCGGCGTGCCCGGTGTGTTGGCGTTAAAGCCGCCAACAGCCGCATAGCCAACAGGCACGTCCACAGATGGCACGGATGGATCGAGGGCGATGCCAAGGATCGGACGGTTAGGCAGAACGCTGTTAGCGTCCGTCACGTTCACCCAGTTCCCCTGGGCGGCGACTCCGGTGCCAAGGTTGAAGCCAATTTGCACGTTACCATCGTTAGTCCCGACGATGGCGACGCTCTGATACTTAGGTGAGTACTTGACCTGATTGATGAACGAGCGGTTGCCCAACGTTCCCTTGGTCAAGCAAGCATTTGTGCCGGTGCAAGACGCGGAGGTAGTCGTGTACCAAGCGGACGTAGGCACGGTGGCAGCCGCTCCGCTAATGGTCTCCCACACCCGGGTTGTGCCGGCAATCAGATGGCCGCAGCCAGTTGTCGGGCTGGCAGGTTGGCAGTCGTCTCCGCCGGGGATGCCACCATGGAACATGTTAATCGGCAGGATGAATGACTGTAGGTCGCCGGTCCAACTTCCCCTGCTGCTTGTCCAGGTAGCGCCTGGAGCCGTGCAGTTGATTATGCAACGACTGAGACCACCGCTATTGTTACCCTCCCAAACCCGAAGACTTCCAACATCGTCACCCATCCTGGTACCACCGAGAGTGCCGGAGCCGTTAAAGGTCAGGTTCGCGCTGTTGATATTGGAAAATGGAATCAAATTCCCAGCACTGCCGCAAACAACAGCAGTAACGACAACACTCGAACCGGAGGTGGCCGCCGTGACTTGCGATGGAATATCGGCGTTTATTGCATTCCGAATATTAGTTGCCGCAGTGGCCGCGGTTGTGCCGACTGAGACTTCACCTGGATTAACCCGAGTCGCCACCCAGGTGAACGTTTGCGTGCCAACAACGAATTGTTGGCCTGCCGTCCCAAGGGTGGACACAGTAATCGTACCCTGCGCCTGCGTGCATGACGTGCCCATCGGATCAATCTGACCGGAGAAGCCGTCACCGCCTAAGCCCATCTGCCATTGAACAGGCCCAGTCGGGGTGCCAGCGAAGGTGACTGAGCTGGGACCGTTGTCCTGAGCGCCGCCAACTGCTAAAGGCGACGGAGCATTGGCAAAGTTGCCGCTGATGTCGCCTGCGTAGAACTCGATCGTGTTCAAGTTATTGTCCATGTTGAACCAGGTCGCGCGGACCGTGGAACTGGCGGTGTCGGCGTTGGTCGTGCCAAAGATGCCGCCGTCGCTGCCTTCGAGCAGGATGCTGGAGGAGCCTGGCAGAAACGCCAACGAGTGATGGTCCACATGAACAACGTGGTTTGCTGCGGCGCCGCCATTATATCCGCAGGTTTGGTTAAACAGCGATGTGCCGGTGCGAGTCGCGAACCATGTGTCGTATGTATCAATAAAAACGCGATCGGGATTATTTGGATCTACCGCCATGCCCTGGTTGTACCAATTCTGAGGGTAATCGCCGGGGTTGCCGGAGGTGTTTCCGCCTGTGCAGTTCCTGAGCGAACCGCCCGCTGATCCGGCCATGAAGGCCCAGCTATCGCCACCGTCGGTGCTGGACCATACGCCTAACTGGCAACCGTTGGTATTGCCGCAGCCGGCATTGTTGTTCCATTCGATCGACTGCACCTGTGCATAAAGGACGTTGGGATTACTCGGCGCCACTGCGAGTTCGATGCGTCCGAGCTGGTTCGTGTTGCTGGCACAGACTCCAGTGCCACCTGTAATAGGATAGTCGCAGCTAACTCCGCTGGCGGCATTCATGTTCGCCCCAGTCGTGTACGGACTGCCGGTTACCTGAGTGCCGAACACAAAGCCATTATCGTTGCGGCTGCTCGGGGTGAAGTCGCTTGGGCAACCGCTGATTGGCATCGTACCTTTATAAATCCCATTTGCGCCGTTGGCACCAAGGTCATACTGCACAAATGTAGGGAAACCACGCACGCCCACCGCCGCGATGATGCGAGTGACGCCTCCACCCATGTTCGTTAGCTCCAAGCCTGTTATGTCCTGGCGCTGTGTAGCGAAGCTATTAGTCGTGCAGGGGCCAGTCCAGTTAACCCCGCCGTCATACGAGAAGTAGAGACCCTTCTTGGTGCCGGCAACCACGTTGTTACTGTTGTTCGGATCCACTCGCACCTTACCAACCGCGTTATACTGCGGGAACTGTCCCGGCGGTTCCGTGTAGCTCGGACCGAAAATGTCGGCCCCGAGAACTACCCACGTTGAACCGGCATCAGTTGATTTGAGAATACCCTGGCTTCCCATTGAGAAGGAGCCGTAGTTAAGATCGCCAGTTCCGGCGTAAACCGTGTTATGATTGCTAGGGTCAATGGTAACAGTGTCGATGGCTGTCGTGCCGATCAGCGGATCATCGGTCATCACGCTCCAAGTGGTTGTGTCGCTGCAACAGTTGGTGGTTTTCCACACCCCGCCGCCAACCGTTCCGATGTAAGCCACGATGCTGCCATTGATGGTTGTAGTTGGATCGACGGCAATCGTGTTCACACGGCCCTCGGTCTTTGTGTAATCAAAGCACCCCGAACAACCGGTCATCCGTTCCGGTTGCGGACCGAGCGCGGTAAAGCTGGTAGTGCTAAGGGCATTCGGATTAGCAATGTTGAGCTTGAGATGCTGTCCAAATGGGACGCCACTTGGCATGCGCGCATGTTGGGCAGCGGCCGCGCGCACCCAAGCCGGGTTAAAGCGCCCGGTAGGATAGGTCAAACGATCATTCCAGTATTGTTCCAACTGTGCCAGACCAGCAGCCTCATCCTGCACATTGGCGCCTGGCACAGGCATGTAACGAGCGGGCTGATCGGGACGCCCCGCCGGAACGCCAGTCCGGCTCGGACCGTCCGGACTGCGCAGCGCGCCGCCCCAACCCGCAAAAATCGCCAGGGCGACTCCGAGAAAACTAAGTGTGAATCCGAGTAGAACTCGGCGATTAAAAAACGCGGATTGCGAAGTGGATATCTTTTTCATAAGTGGAGCTGGTGGGGACATCCCGCTGCGGCATCGCGGCGCGAGGTCTCTACGGTTTTGTGGAGTTGTTACAGGAGGATTTTCAGACGGAAGTTAGGGTGAAAGCGGTTGTAGCTAAAGCGCCGCAAACGTGTCAATCTTTTTTGTTTGGAATTTCTTTAGCTCAAGATTTGAACCACGATGTTACGGCCATCGTCTTGCAGGAGAAGCCGATCCACCTTGGGCTAAGCGCGCGAAGATTAGCGCGAACGATGCCGACTTCGCTCAGGGCAAGCTCAGACGCGCGCTAACCAGAAGGCAACGCGCGATCAGTTCGCCCAGAAAGCTCTCCACTTCGTCGGGATTGTTGAGTGAGTAACTCGCTGCGGTTAGCGGCGATTGTTCGCTCACCAGAATTCCAATGCCCGCGCTTTTCGAGCGCGCGGAAGGCGTCTTCGTCGGTGCGATCATCGCCGATGTAGATCGGCAGCGCGTTCCGGTCATCAAGGCCCAGAGTTTCCAACAGCCAGAGCATTGCTTTGCCTTTATTCCAATCAATATCGGGCAGCAGTTCGTAAACTTTTTTGCCGTCCATCCTGCGCAGCTCGCGGTGTCTTGCTGCCACTGCGTCCACAGCTAGCGCAACTCTGAATGCGTCGTTTTCGTTCACGTTGCGATAGTGCGCGGCGACAGAAAAATGTTTCCGTTCCAACTGCGCACCTGGAATTTCATCAAGCGCTTCGCGTAATTCCGTCTCTGCTTTGTCGAGCACTGGCAGATAAGCGGCACCGAGTTCCCTGCGTAATCCGCCTGCACCCGCGATATCAAATCCATGACTGCCGGCGTAAACGATGCCATCAACGAGCACCCGACCCCGAACGTCATCCAAATCGCGTCCGCTCAGGATGGCGACCGGCACCCGCGCAGTAAGCGATCGCAGCGTCTGTCGCATTGATTCTGGAAGCCACGCGTCCTCCGGATGACTAACAATGGGCGTAAGCGTGCCATCGTAGTCGAGAAAAACGGCAGGCCGTTTTCCGCCGGCGCCGGCAATTATCTCGTCAATAAGATTCAACGCGGAAGGAAGCATGGCGAAACCAAGAATGTCTTTGAGCCGGGATGCAACCACAAGCTAGTCATGACCCGTTGACCCATCGTTTACGGGCTGAGGGCAGCCCGGCTCCATCTGCGCGATGCTGGAGACGGCCTGTCCTCAGGCCGTTGCGCACAATAAGCGACGGGCGCGCAATTCAATTGCGCCCCGGCGAAATCTTTAGGAACGGCGTATCAGCGTTTCAAAACTTCAATGTCCTCGCCCCAAACCGGCTCCTCCAGTTGCAATGCCGAGTCGTCCAGCTCGGTGCGATTAAATTTCTCATATTGCGCTGAAACATCTGGCCACGGCCGCAAATGCAGCTTGACCCGATCACCCGGCCGCAACCGCGCCGCTGATGTCCATTCGTTGTCGCGCATGCTCCATAAATACACGACAGCTTGGGCGTGCGACTCTGCCGCGTCGCGTGCATCGGCACCTGCAATGTCTACCAAATGCAACGCCTCGATGTGATCCTTGTATGGCACGGTGCCCGGCCGCGGCACGGGCGAAATGCTTTCGACGGTTCCGCTCACCTCGATTTCCTCGCCGGCCTTCAAACTCAAAAAGCGAGAAGGTTTCGCTTCACCCAGTTTTAGATCGAGAAGTTTCCAATTCCCAAACGACAACTCGCGGTCTGCAAATTCCCAGATCACCAGTTTTTTTCCAGCCAGCCGGTCGCGTCCGCGCGCGAGCTCGTTGCTCAAAATTTCGCGCGTGGCGAATGACGCATCGCTGTTTCGCAGAATGCAGTCGATAGGCCGTTTCAACGCCGCGCTCAGATGCTCGGCGAATCCCGCCGATTCGCCCCAGCCCATCGCTTCGAACGAAAAAATATTTGAGAAACTATCGCCGAGCAGGAGCACATCGGCCTCCTTGCTTGGCCGCCACAGCGCGTTGCCAGTGACGACTTGTCGAATCGTCACTGTCTCCGGCGGAAAAAATTTGTCACTTCTCGATAACTTCAACATCGCGGCGATGTCGCCGCGCGCGACGATTTCCTTTTCGATAATCGAGGGCGATGTTGATCCTGCCGCCGCTGGCAATTGGAGAAAATCTGCCAATCGTTCCGCAACAAGCTCCATTGTCTCGGGCCGCCAGTGCGTGTCGGTCTCGAGATAACGATGCCCGTTTCTTCCTCGCTCCATCAAAAACGGCGCAGGATCGAACAGGCGTACTTTCTCTCGTTCGAGCCGGGCTTTAAATTCGTTGAAAGACGGGTTGGGCAGCGCGGCACTGGCCTGAGTCCGATTGGCGTTAGACACGGCGAGCATTTCACCTTCGACACTTGGTTTCACCGAAACCGGAAGAACCACCAGATCGATTCCGCGCGCGGCAAGCTCATTGCGAAAATCGACAATCGCCTTAATCGGATCGGGCTGGACACGGCTCGCTTGCAAACGCTGTTTCATCCGGACCGGATCAAGAAAGGGCGGCCCGATCACATGATCGACATCAGCGCGATAAAACAGCCAGGGATCGTGACCCAAATAAACCTGCTCGTTGCCAGCGCCCAGCAGCACAGTGAGCAGATATTGCACGCGCGGCAAAAGCCATTGCGAGACTAACGACTCGTTTTCCAACGTGCGCTCGACGCGTTTCAGATCTTCAGAATGGGGGAGCCATGGCAGCGATTTGAAGATGGAAATCATTGGCAAGCGGCTGATCGAGCCCGCCGCGCGAAATTCGCCAACAAGCTGAACCAACGGAACAGCGAGAATCGTTAACAAAAACAGCGCAATAAGAGTTTGCCGCGTGCCGGGCGCAAACTTCGTGTTCTTTAGCGCCAGATCGGCTTCCTCTTCGCGCGGGAGTTTACGATGCGCCGCGCTCGGACTCGGGTCGACGTATCGGGGCAACGAATACTTCGGCAGAGGTGCTTGGGTCGTTGGCCGACGAAGGGCTCGATATTCTGTGCTATCTGGCATATTCAGCGCGCTAGAAAATGAAATAGATAAAAGGATTGTATTCCTGCGTGGCCAGAACGATCAGACCGGCCCAGCCAAGCGCGAAACAAATCGCTGTCTTTGGCCAGGTCATTTCCTGGCTCCAATCCCAAGTCTGTCTCCCAAACCAAACAACGACTCCCGCGGTCAGAATCGATAAAATGTAGTAGGGCTTGTAAATCAGACCGCCAATCAGCGACGCATTCGCGAATGGCTGATTAAGGTGAAACATCGCACCGAGATACTGGACGGCGCCGCGTAACGTTCCGCCGCGAAAGAAAACCCAGCCAATGGTCACGATCAAAAACGTTAGGCCGATCTGTATTAGCTTGGGCAGATTATGATAAACACCTTTGCGCCCCTGGCTGCGCTCGAATGCGAGCATCCCGCCATGAAGTCCACCCCAGATCACAAAGTTCCATGATGCGCCGTGCCAAAGTCCGCCGATAAGCATCGTGACAATGAGGTTCGCGTACGTGCGGGAAAGGCCGCCCTTGTTGCCGCCTATCGGAATGTAAAGATATTCGCGCAGCCACGTCGAAAGCGAGATGTGCCAGCGCCGCCAGAAATCAGTGATCGATTGCGCGAGATACGGCGAATCAAAATTTTTCGCGAAAACGAATCCGAACATCAGGCCGAGCCCGATCGCCATGTCGGAGTAACCGCTGAAATCGAAATAAATCTGGAACGAATACGCGAACGATCCGAACCACGCGTCGAGCGTTTGAATCGAGCCAGCGTCAAATGCCGTGTCCGCGATTTTGCCGCACGGATTGGCCAGCAAGACTTTTTTCGCCACGCCCATCATGAAAAACGCGACACCGCGCGCGAATTTATCGGATGTAAGCCGGCGATTTTTGAGTTGATCGGCGAGGAACGAGAACTTCAGGATCGGCCCGGCGACAAGGTGCGGGAACATCGAGACGAAGCAGGAGAAATCGATAAAGTTGGCCATCGCCTCGGCATTGCCGCGATAGACGTCGATCGTGTAGCTGAGCGCTTGAAATGTGTAAAAGCTGATGCCGAGCGGCAGCACCACGCGAAAAAACGTGTTCAATTGCGTGCCTTCCAACCCGACGCTTTGCACCAGCGAGTTGTAAGTATCGATGCCGAAGTTGAAGTACTTGAAAAAACCCAGGACAACGAGATTGCAGACGATTGAGATCGTGATTGCCGTCCGCCGGATGCGCGTCTTGCGATGCTCCGGCGTCGACAATTTTTACCGGCTGATTCCAGACTCGCCACACTTGCCAGGTGTTGTGCGCGATGACCAGGCTCATGAGCCAATCGATAAACGTTGTGCCGAACATCAGCACGATGAACCGCGGCTCGGCCCAGCCGTAAAATGTGTATCCGGCAACGATCAACCAGGCGTTACGCCAGCGTTGCCGCGCGCGAAACAGCGCGTAATAAACGAGCAGCGCGAAAGGCAGAAAATAGTAGATGAAAATGTGAGAGCTAAAAACCACGGGGGATATTTGGTGCTTTTTATTTCCGCAATCCGGTTATAGAAAAACTTCTCTTGAAGTCGACACCATTCTTATCAGGCGTCCCCGGGTGTTTGGAGCCGACGCGCCCTCGCGTCGCAGGAATTTTCGCCCGGGGGTGAGGCCGTCTCCAGGTTGCGCCGCAATTTGTGTTTTTACGCCGCTGTCCTTGGCTGTTTGGCTGTCCCAAGAGCCTTCGCGGGCGACGCGCTGTCGGAGTCGCAACAGAAATTCGTTAACGAACTGGCGGCGAAATCACGCTCGGCTGAAAGCAAAAACGCAGCAGTGATCCCGGGCGGGGATGGCTGGTTTTTTCTTTCCAGCGATATTCGATTTCTCTCGGTCGGCCAATTCTGGGGCGCTGACGGGGCGAAAGTGAGCCGGGCACATAAAACGGAATCGGCTGATCCGATTCCGGCGATTGTCGATTTTCATGATCAACTGAAACGCCGCGGCATCGAGCTGCTGCTAATGCCGGTGCCGCCGAAAGCAGCAATTTATCCCGATAAAATTGTGCCCGATATCGATCTTCATGGTGAAACGGCGGCTCCGTTCCTTGCGCGATTTTATGACGAACTCCGGAAACGCGAAATTGACGTAGTCGATCTTGCGCCAGTCTTCCTGCAAAACCACGCCGGTGAGCACGGCCCGGTTTTTTGTAAGACCGATACGCACTGGTCCGGATTCGGGTGTGTTCTCGCGGCACAAACGATCAAGGAGAAAATTCACGAGAAACTCGCCGACCAACCGCGAAAAGATTACGCAGCAGAATGGAAAGAGACCACGATCAAAGGCGACCTTGGCGATCTTGCCGGAGCAGATGCAAAAAAGATGGAGCCGGAAAAAATCGCGATCCGAACGGTTAGCGATAAAGAAACGGGCGCGGCAATCAATGCCGATCCGAACAGTCCTTTGCTGATCATTGGCGACAGCCACACGCTCGTGTTCCACGATTTTCTTGCGGAGAAATCCGGTTTGCTCGATCAAGTCGCGTACGAGATCGGCTTTGCGCCTGATTTGATAGGCACCCGCGGCTCGGGCGCTACGTCGGTCCGGGTCAGCCTGTATCGGCGCGCGCGCAAAGATCCCGGCTATCTCGCTAAGAAAAAAGTGATCGTCTGGTGTTTCGCCGCGCGCGAATTCACCGAGTCGGACCAGGGCTGGGACAAGGTGCCTGTAGGTCAGTAAGAATGCCAACGCCTAACGCTCAACGCTCAACGCTCAACATTCAACAGGCTGTTTCATTGGGCGTTGGACGTTGGACTTTGGGCTGCCTGCCCGCCGTAGCCTTGTGCGGAGGCTGGGTTGGGCGTTTTTCAAAGCGGCTAGTCATCGCGACAATCGCGTTAAGCATCGCTATTGCTTCTCTTGCACAAAACATTCCGGCTCCATCTGATCAACCACGCGATCTCACCGTGTTAATACTCGGCGATTCACTTGGGTTGTGCGGATTCAGCAAACGGCTCGACCAAAAATTCCGGGCTGATCCGCGGGTGAAATCGGTTTTCACCTATTGCACATGCGGCACGCACCCGCTGAGCTGGTTAAAAGAGAAACCATTCACGCACATTCAGACGCATTGTGGTTACTGGACCATCGAATCAAAGTCGGATTCGCAGGGCATCAAGGAACAGCGCGATACTTACGGAGAACCGAGCGGCCATCGGCCGACATCACACACAGTTCCAAAACTGGATGACCTCCTCGCCACGATCCAGCCGGATATACTCGTTATGCAAACTGGTTCTAATCTGTTCGGTTTGTTTTCTGGCCGCGAAAAGGTAAAGACCGATCGTGACGGGCCAATGTTGCGAAAATACATGGTGCCATTCGTCAAGAAAGCGATTACGCCGCCGTCGAAATTGCGAAAAATTTACTGGATCGCGCCGCCGATTTCTGGCCGCGTGTCAGGCGAAGTTCAGGAGTTCGTCTTCCAACAAACGCAGAAAGGCATCGGCAGTGTAACTGACGTGATCGATAGTCGAAAACTGATCTCGTATCCCTACAAACACATGGAGCCGGATAAGGAGCATTTCATCGGCGAAGACATGAACAGGTGGGCGGATAAAGTGTGGGGTGAGATCGACCGCGATCTCTCGGCGCATTCCTGGTCGGACGTGCGGCCGCTCAGTGAATCAATCGCGAAACTCGCGCCCGTGGCCGCGCCGAGCGCAACCCCCACGGCGGCGTCGTTGGTCGTAAAGGCGAAACTCGTTTCCAAAACGACACCGATTAAGAAGGAGGAATTAATGCCATACCAGGAATTTTTGGTCGGATTTGTTTACGACGTGGAAGAAGTGACTGCAGGCGAGTACGGCGAGAAACAAGTCTTGGTAATGCACCCGGCTTACATCGGGCTGCAGCCGCAAGCACTCGAGAAATTTCGAATTGGCAAGACCTATGAACTTCAGTTGCGGCCGTTAGACGGCTCGATTTGGAGTACAATAAAATCGAAGGACGATTCAGGCCGGATCGAGCTGGAACCGTATATTCGCGTCCAGGATGAAGCGCGATACCCCAAGAGCGCGCGATAAGAAACATTGGTCACCAATGATTCGCGCGGCTTCAATTTCACTATGCTTGCTGGTCGTCATCGGCTCCTTCGTCCTAGCCAATAAATTCCAGAAGTCGCAGAAGCCCTCCGCCCCTCCGCCACCTCCGCCACCACCACCAAAGGTGCTCATGATCGGAGATTCGTTATCTGTAGGCGGCTTTGGCGAGGCGGTGCGGGAACATCTTGAACGCGAGTTCGGGCGCCAGAACGTGGCATTTTTCGCATCGTGCGGATCGTCGCCGGAGAGTTGGCTGGAAAATGAACCGGTGTTTCATACGCGGTGCGGCTACCGCGAGAAGACGCCGACGACCGACGTTTATCGCGATTATGAGAATGGCAGAAGGCCGCCAGCAATGGCCACGCCGAAGATCGAGATGCTGATCGACCGATACAAACCGACAATCGTGATTGTCCAGTTAGGCACGAACTGGATGGATCAAACATTGTCCGACGATTACATCCGCCATGTCCTCGCGCGATTCGTTAGCGCGGTGCACAGCGACAGCACACGAAGAATGATCTGGATCGGCCCGCCGGATTCGTCCCGGTTTTCAAAGGTCCAGGACCGGATCTATCGGTTGATCCAGCAATCGGTGCCACGGGGTGATCCAGTGATCGATTCACGTCAATTCACGCGTTATGTCTCGGGGAAAACCGGTGGCGACGGGATCCATTACAATCGCGAATCAGGCGAGGCGTGGGCAAAACCGGTGAACGCCAACATTGATCAGATTCTCGCAGCCGACATCGCGGTGCGCCGCAAACTGGCCAACAATCGTTAGGCGAAGACTAATCATCCCGGCTAATTGAGCGAAGCAAGGTGGGCTTCCGCCGAAGTTCAAAGGCGAACGCGTGACCGAGACTGCGATAGCGCCGCGTTTCGGATACGAGGAAGTCTATCGGGAAAAACGATTTGTTTGTTAAGCACGCGCCAGATGGCCATCATTGATAGCCTGCAGAAAATTTCGAACACGGTTTGGGAACTGCCATTGACCTACAAGCAAGGCATGCGCGTGCCGGCTCGAATCATTGCGACGGAAAAATTGATGCACGAAATGGACGAAGCGGTTTACCAGCAGATCAGTAACGTCGCCACCTTACCGGGAATCGAGCGCTACGCGCTTTGCATGCCGGATGGGCACAGCGGTTATGGATTTCCCATCGGCGGCGTCGCTGCCATGGATGTGCACGAAGGCGGCGTGATTTCGCCTGGCGGCATTGGGTTCGACATTAACTGCGGCATGCGCCTCATCACCACGAATCTGACACTGGAAGACGTCCAACCGCACTTGAAAGAAATCGTGGATCGCCTTTTTCAACGCGTGCCGGCGGGCGTTGGCACTCACGGATTCCTCAAACTATCGCATAACGACTTTCGAGCCTTGGTGGAGCAAGGTGCGCATTGGTGCGTCGAGCGCGATCTGGGCTGGCATGAAGATCTCGAATTTACCGAGGAGAACGGTTGCATCGCAGGCGCCGATGCATCGAAAATCAGCGAGCGTGCAGTTGAGCGCGGCTACAACCAGGTCGGCACGCTCGGCAGCGGGAATCATTATCTCGAGGTGCAGGTCGCGCGGCCGGAGGACGTGCGTGACAACGAGCTCGCAAAGAAATTCGGGATCACGATTCCGAACCAGATCGTGGTGATGTTTCACTGCGGCAGCCGCGGCTTCGGACATCAGGTCGCCACGGATTATCTCCAGAAATTCTTGAAAGTGATGGAGCCGAAATACGCTATCAAAATTTTGGATCGCGAACTCGCGTGCGCGCCGTTCGATTCACCGGAAGGCCGCGATTATTTCGCCGCGATGAAATGCGGATTGAACATGTCGTTCGCCAACCGCCAGATAATTCTTCACCGGATCCGCGAAGTTTTTTCTGAAGTTTTCGGCCGTAGTGCTGAAGACCTCGAGATGCGCGTGGTTTACGATGTCTCACATAACACCGCAAAACTGGAAGGGCACGTAGTCGACGGAAAAGAAAAAACATTGCTCGTGCATCGCAAAGGCTCGACGCGCGCGTTCGGTCCGGGACACGACGACTTGCCCGCGCGCTATCGCGAGACGGGCCAGCCGGTGATCATCGGGGGCAGCATGGAGACCGGCTCCTATCTCCTCGTGGGCACAAGTTCGGGCGCAGAAACTTTCTTTAGCACAGCGCACGGGAGCGGCCGCACAATGAGCCGCACCAAGGCGCGCAAACAATGGAACGGTAAGCAACTTCAACGTGATCTCGAAGCACGCGGCATTTACGTTCGCAGCACCTCATGGGCAGGTCTCGCGGAGGAAGCAGGTGGCGCTTACAAAGATATTGATGAGGTAATCGCAGCGACCGAGTTGGCAGGGATTAGCAAGCCGGTCGCGCGATTCACGCCGATTGGGAATGTGAAAGGATAGAAGCTCCAAATTCGAACATCCAAGCTCCAGAAACTGCAGGCGACAGTGATCCGCATACTGCATGTTGAGCGGAGCGAAACATCTCGGTTTATTGTCTTCGCGAATTTAGGAGGGAATTCAGGATCCTTCGCTCCGCTCAGGATGACAATTACTCCATTGGATGTTGGAACTTGGGAGGTGGAGCTTGATTGCAACGTATGCTCCGCGCACACCAATCACCTTAATCACCGGTCCGCTCGGCAGCGGTAAGACAACCTTGCTCCGTCACATTCTCGCGATGCAACCTGAGAAAATCGCGATCGTGATGAATGAGTTCGGCGAAATCGCGATCGACACGAAAGTCATTGAAGGCAAAAACGTGCGAATCGCCGAGCTCGGCGGCGGCTGCGTTTGTTGCTCGTTGCTCGGCGAATTCGAAGCGGCGGTAAACGAGATCATCGAGAAAATCGCGCCCGAGAGGATTGTGGTCGAGACGACTGGGCTCGCGGAACCCGAGGGGCTCGTGTTCAATATTCAGGAGACGCTGCCGCAATGCCGGCTCGACGGCGTGGTTTCAGTCGTCGACGCTGACATGCTTATTCGTTTCCCGGAGTTAGGCCACACAACCCGTCTGCAAATCGAAGGCGCAGACATCTTGCTCTTTAACAAGATAGATCTCATCGAGCCGGCGCAAATCGAGCCGCTTGAAACAAAACTGCGGGAAATCAATCCGACCGCGGCAATTGTTCGCACCGAGCGTTGCAGAATTGATCCGCAACTGTTGTTTGGAATTGGACGCGAGAGAAAAATCGCACCAGCAGAACCAGGATCACCGATCCCGGCTACAACGCATAAACATCAGTCTGAATTCGAATCTTTCGCCTTTACTTCCAGCAAAATTTTTTCGCGCGATTGTTTCAAAGGCTTTGCAAATGGCCTGCCAGCGAGTGTGATTCGCGCGAAGGGTTTCATCCGCTTCGTCGATGACTCGCAACTTTTCAATTTCGTAGCGGGCCGCTGGGAACTGGAGCCATTTGAATTCGATCGCACAGAACTGGTGTTTATTGGAAGGAAGATTGGAGCGGAAAAGGAGGCGATCCTGCGCGCGCTGGATGAATGCACTGCCAAAAGGACGAAGGTGCGATAGGAACATAGACTTGCAGTCTGTGCGCCCAGCGGGTTTGAAACCCGCTGACTCATCGAGCGCAGCGGAGAACATCTCCGCTGGGCACACAGGGCACAGCCCTATGTTCCGGTTTGATCGTCATTCTCATCATGCCCTACGAATATCTCGAAGAATTTGGCACCGCCGATATCGCCTTTGACGCGACTGGGCGCGATTTGGCGGAATTGTTTCGCGACGCTGCGGACGCGACGACGAACGTGATGATCGACAACATCGAGGCGATTCAGCCGCGCGAGACACGCCAGATCGAGCTCTCGAACGACAAGCTCGATATGTTGCTGTTCGATCTCTTGCAGGAACTGATTTTTCTCAAAGACGCCGAGCGCTTGCTGCTGCGCATACGAGAAGTGCTCATTCATGAGAAAGACGAAAAACTTTTTCTAAAAGCAACGGCCGAGGGCGAACTGCTCGATGCGGAACGGCATTATCAACGTGCGGATGTGAAAGCGGTGACGCTTCACGATTTCTCTGTGGAGCAAACCGAGGGCGGCTGGAAGGCGCGAGTGCTTCTGGATATTTGAGGATTGATAAAATTCTGTAGCCACCGGCCTGTGGCCGGTCCTGTCGCTGATTGTAGAATCTATCAATACGGCCCACAGGGCCGTCGCTACAAAGCCATAAGTGTAAGGTCACTTATTTCGCTTCCAGCGCGACGTAACCACTGCGGCCCTGACTGTAAACGCGCATCAGAATTTTATCGTTAGGCTTCAATTTCTTACTGATCGCAAGCAGATCTTTCGCGCTTTTCACGGGCTGCTTGTTAACTTCCTGGATTACGTCGCCTTCGCGCACACCTGCTTTCGCAGCTGGCGACTCCGCATCAATGTTGGCAATCACCGCACCTTGAACTTCCTTTGGAAGATTAAGCGCGGCGCGGATGTCCTGCGTAATGTTCGTTACCCCCACGCCGCCGAACACAGTTGTTTTCTCCGGCTGCGCGGGTTCTTCAGACAATGTCTCGGTGTCCTCGTTAGCAGCACTGGCGGGCATCTCGGCAAGCTCGACGTCGAATGTTTTAGTCTGACCTTCGCGATTGACCTCCATCTGCACCTTCGTCCCCGGCGCCATCGAACCGATCATTAAACGCAACTCGCGTGGCTCATTGACTTTCTTCCCGTTCACCGCCGTGATTACATCGCCAGTTTTAATCCCCGCTTTAGCCGCCGGAGCGTTTGGTTCAACTTCACCCACAAGCGCGCCGGTCTGTTCGCCTTTGAGCTTCATCGCGTCGGCTATTTCCGGAGTGAGAGTTTGCACCGAGGTGCCTATGTACCCCCGCACGACGCGACCTTTGTCACGCAAACTCTGCATTACCTCTCGCGCCAGATTTGCGGGAATAGCGAAGCCGATTCCCTGGTTTCCACCACTGCGGGTGAAGATCGCGCTGTTGATGCCGAGCAACCGGCCATCGATATCAACGAGCGCGCCTCCGGAGTTGCCCATGTTAATAGCTGCGTCGGTCTGGATAAAATTCTCGTAATCGACAATTCCCATGCCGCCGCGGCCAACCGCGCTGATGATCCCCATCGTAACCGTTTGTCGCAGGCCGAATGGATTGCCGATTGCCAGGACGATGTCGCCTGCTCGCGCTTTGTCGCTGTCGGCAAAGTTTACGGATGGCAAATTGTTGTCGTCGATTTTTAACAGCGCAACGTCGGTGCCCGGATCGGTCCCAACCTTTTTGGCCTTGAATCTGCGGAGATCGTTGCCAAGGCCGATCATTATTTCGTCCGCGCCTGAAACAACGTGATTGGCAGTGAGGATGTATCCGTCCGCGCTTACAATTACACCCGAGCCGAGGCCTTGCAGCGTCTGTTTGCCCTGTCTTTGCGGAGCGCGCCCGCCGAAAAACTGGCGCAACGCATCATCTGAGAACGAAAATGTCGACTGTCCCCGCGAGACCGTCTGTGTGGTAAAGACGGTCACGACACTCGGCGCGACCTTTTCCACGAGAGGCGCGAAGGTCGTGATAATTCCTTCGCGCGTTTGTTGCGGTTGCTGTGCTAAGACGAAAGACAAACTCGCGTGCACGCACAAAGCCGTAAGCGTGAATAGGCCGCACGATCTCAGAATTCCATTCTCCATAAACAACTTGCTTGCAGAAAAGAATCGGACGCACAGTCGCTGGCGGCTCTTATTGGATTTGGTGAGCTGACGGAAATCTCGACCTCACGCTCCTGTCGCAACAGAGCGCTGGTCGAGTCGATCAAATAGAATGCCGCTGTAGCCGCGTCTCTGTGAGACGCGCGTCAACCGCACTTCCAAATCGTTCCAGCCTTGCGCTTCGCACCCGCCTTCGCGGAGCTTCGGCGTGGCAGGCAGCGAAGCGGCTAAGAGCGCTATGGACGAGGCGCTGGCGTCGGGCGAGGCCGTGGTGTAGGCGTAGGTCGAATTCCTGGCGGTGGTGTCGCCGTTGGGGATGCTGTGGCGGTGGCCGTCGCCGTTGGAGATGCTGTAGCCAGTAGCTGTCGCCGTTGGAGATGCTGTGGCAGTGGCCGTCGCCGTCGGAGATGCTGTCGCGGTAGCCGTTGCAGTCGCAGTAGCCGTTGCCGTTGCCGTCGGTGTTGCCGTCGCTGTTGGCGTTGGAGTTGGACTTGGCCCAGCGACGCAGAACCTTTCCATGGAACTCAGCGGCGTGATGCCATCACTGGCGTAACCGCCTGCCTAGCCAAATCCTGGTCGTACCGTCGGTATCGGTGGGGAAATTGCGCCGCGCCGTCGTAAATGGCAGGTCCGTCGTCCAGGTATTAGTGACCGGATTATAGACGTCCACCTGCGTGGAGGGGTTGGGCGCAACTCTGCCACCGCCCATGACGTACAGCTTCCCGTTAAAGCTCAGCCCACGCGTCTCACCAGTAGCCCTCGGTATGGCGGCGATCGCGCTGGTCATATTAGCGACAGGATCGAACTTGAACGAGTTGGTGGTGTCCACCACCGTGCCACCCTGGTAGTCCGATGCTCCTCCCACGTAGATCATGCCTCCTATAGCGGCTGTAGGCGCGTACATGATCGCTACCGGCGTGTTCACCCTTTGTAGCCACTTGGCGCCTACCGCGAGAGTTGGATCAAACTGCCATATCTGATTGGTAGCGGCTACGTTGATATTGAAACCGCCCAGGATGTACAGCTTGTTATTAGTCACCGTAAACCCACCTGGTAGAATCGTTCCCATTGCGCCCGGCCAATCGTCTCCGGCCAAGACGGTCGCCGTGTCGGTCACCGGGTTGTAGGAGAATACGCGCGCTGTGGATGTGGTCTGTCCAGCTGCAGAACCACCCACGCAATAAATCTGAGGCGTTCCTGAAACGCTTAACACGCCGCAAGCCATATTGTTCATTTGGTTATCGGGCAATGTCACAGCCCTCTGCGTCCAGCTGTTGGATGAGGGTGAGTAACGGAGCACGTGCTGGAAGTCAGAGCCTGCTGTATCCGACGTGCGGCCGCCCATCGTGTAGAAATTGCCGTCGGCCGGAAAATAAACGCCAACCGATCTGACCAACACCGTTGGCAAATCCGGACCCGCCGACCACCCCGACGGCGAGCAACCACCCGCAACATTGACCACGCCGGTCATGCCAGAAAGGCAGTGTGCCAGGCAGAAGTACGAGTAAGTGCCAGCATTCGCGAAGGTATGCTGATACATCGTACCTGAATTGGAGAGGCTGCCCGGAAAGCACATCGTGTCGTTAGGCGAACAAAATTGCGAATCAGCCGCGCAAGGCTGGCCGCTGGTGACGCTGTGTCCGCTGCCGGCCCACGTCCAGCGCACCGTATCGCCCACTGAAATATTGACTGTATCCGGGTGAAACGCGAAGTCAGGCCCCACGGTCACATCAAAAATCGTCTCGGTAGCCGATGGGACGCCGCTCACGGCTGGCCGGCCGTTTTGATCGACAATGCGAAAAGGCGCGCTCCTCGTGTTCCCAGTATTTGCTCGCTTTTCGCTGGATTCAGCCCGCACCAAAAATCCAATCGCAAAAATGGCCGCGAGCCAAAAAATCAACCGTGCTGCATTAGATATTTTCATATTGTTGTTCTTTTACGCGTCAGCATTCGGGATTTTGTTGTGTCGAAACGCAGCTGACGCTCTGCGGTTCAGTAACCGGAAATATTGCGCAGGCGCCTGCGAAAAAGGCAAGCAGAATCTTTCAGCAACAGCGGCAAAACCTATCAAATGCTGCAATAAAAGGTAACAGATCTGTTACTAGCGAAGTGTGAGGCGGAAGCTAAGCGATTCGATAGAACCGGTGAACGTGGTTTAGCACCGCGCCGCTAGCACTGATCTCCTCCCGCGCTAAGTGCGCGAGCCCGCGACAGAACTTAAGATGTCGGGCGAGGTGCGGGTGTCGGACGCGGCCGTGCGACTGGAGTAGCTCTGGAGTCGGGGCGTCGAGCGGACTTGCCGTCGCGTAGGAGTGGAAGTTCTGTGGCGTGCTGCTCGGTGTCGGAGTAGGTGTCCCACTTGGGCAGTGATTGAAAGCCATGTGCGCGCTGAGCGCACCATTTTGCGCGCCGGGTGTCGCCACGTTGAGCGTGCCAATGTTCCCATTAACGGCTGGCCAGGCATCCATCGATCCAAACGTTCCGCCAATCGGTGTGGGATCGCCGCGGCGCGCAGCGATCAACAGATTGCCGTCAGTCAACCCAAGCACAAGACGGTCGGCTGTCCCGTTGCTATCAAGATTAGCCCAGAACACTACATTGCCTGCCGCGTCGATTGTCTGCATCGGATTGCGCGAGAACGCCAGGCCGAGGCATTGTCCGCCGTCGATAGGATCGAAGAACACGACCACTTTGCGCCAATTTCCAGGAGCTCCTGCGAACCAACCGGAATTGATAGTCTCTGGAGTAGGATGGTAATCGGCGAAGAAGGCAATTTGTCCGGCGTTATTAATTGAAGCGGCTTGCATATCAAGGTAGGTCCCGCCAATAGGAGTAGGATCAGGAACCTTGACGTACCATTCGTCGACCTGACCCGTGCGAACGACGATGCCGCGTTGGGTGATGCCACCGCTCACGATGGCGCGGAAGGCGATCTGATCCGAATCATTGATATCGGGGACAGGACCAACGGGGATAGACGTTCCGTCTTGGAAGCCGAAGCTCTCAGTGCCAAGCCCGGAAAACGTTCCGCCTCCGGGCGCGGGATCACCGATGGCAGCCACCTTTGTGACCACGCCATTGTCCCACATGAACAGGTTGCTGTTGACAGTTTCACCAACCTGCGACGCAAGGAACACAACCTTCCCGTTGTTGTTGAGCGAGCCGGGACCAACCGCCCCAAATGTGCCTCCAATCGGAGAAGGATCTCCCACTGCCGCCACCTTGACAATTTCCCCGGAAGCAGCCCGATAGAGAAACAGTGCGCGCCGTGAACTGCCTCCGTTGACATCGCAGAAGAAGAGGACATCGCCCGCATCATTAATATCAGGTGTGAAAACCTGTTGCCAAAAAAGAAGCCGCCGAAATGTCCACCGATAGGTGAAGCGATCACCGCACATCGAAGTTGTGTCTCCGCTACCACCTAGCCCGCCACAGCCAATAGCGATTGCACTGATTGTACCGTCTGAGTCAGCTACGAACACTCCCTGGTTACGGTCTGAGCCATTAACCTGCGAGTTAAATGCGACGCGCCCGGATGCATTAACGGTCGTAGGATTGATGAAAGCCACTGGATTCAACGTCCCACCATTAGTGTTAGGCGCCATCTGGCCGTGCGCGGCACGCGACTCCACGCCACAAATAGTACCCGATGGAGAGCGGCTACTCGTGACGCTGTGACTTTGTTGTGGCGATGTGATCTGCGGACGTTGCGCAGTGTCGTGAACTCTTACCATGGTCCTTGCGCCGTTGACGCTGCAAGGCGTTCATGACGTCTCATATTAGTCAGGAGACTTGTTACTGCTCAGCGGATGTCCGTGCGCAAGCCGCACAAGGTTGATGGCGATAAAAAGCAGCACGACGAACGACGTGCCTCGAACAAGCGCGTTGCGATGGTAGTAAGCGGCCGTTTGTTCATTCGTGGTTTCCATTTGTACGAGTTTGAGTGATTGAACGATTTTGATGTTTGTCAAGCTACGCCATTAGCGCGGTTACGTCGGACGAGGCGCTGGCGTAGGGCGAGGCCTTGGGGTTGGAGTAGGTCTTGGTGTCGGACTCGTGGTCGGTGTAGGAGTGGCACTGGGCGTCACCGTCGGTGTAGGCGTGGCAGTGGGGTCGCTGTCGGCGTTGGGTCGGTTTCCCAGGTCTGTGGCATAACTCCCCTTGGCGCTAGCCAAGAGTAGCCGTGAATCGCCTGCAAATGCCAGTTCACGAGGAGCGACGACATTCTCAAGGCCGTTCGAGAAAGGCGCGAACGTTGCTCCACCATCCTGTGAACGAAGCACCGCGTCGCCGCCGCTCAATTGAGTAACAAAGAGCATCTGATCGTCGACTGGATGACAGGCAACATCTCCGACGGTATTAGTTCCCGTCCAACCCGTGGAAGCCCAAGTTGCACCGCCGTCAGTGGTACGGAACAGACCACCAGACTGGAAGCTAAGCCAGGCGGACATGAAAAGGACTCTGCGGATTGGTGGGCGAAGCCACATAATCGGGGATCACGCAGGAACGCTGGCAGCCCCGGCGGAGGAGTCAAACCAGGACGCCCCGCTGTCGGTTGAACGCAGACGCGCCGCCGATGTTATCGCCCGATTCAGGCTGGTCCACGCTGCAACCATGTTCTGGTCGGTGCCGTCCTCGATGATCTCCAAGATCGGTTACTTTATCCGATTCGCCGACGCTCGTAGACCTTGGTCCAGGACTGCCCAGCGTCCGTGCTCCGCCAGATTGTTGCCTCTGAAACCTGCCACTCCGAAATCGGATCCGCCGAGTAGAATCAGGCTGGCATTGTTGCGGCTAAAACGCACGGTGTTGAGATCGGATTCAAACAAAGGACCTTGATTGGGGCCGAGTGGTGTCCAGCTACCGTTGTTCTCGCGACGGTACAACCCTTCGGGGGCTACACTCGATGGTCCAGTGGAGATGGCGTAGAGCCTGCCGTCAGGAGCAAAGCGGACTGCGCTGTACCGGGTTGGAGGCGCCGATTCGAGGTCCCATGTCACGCCCCCGTCGAGCGACCTTAACACACCGCCGTTATTCTGGCCTTGGAAGGCGATGGCCAGCTCATTTGATGCCAGAGGATTAGCGTCAACGGAGAACAGGTTGATCTCAGAAATGCCGTGAGAAGACTGCACGAAATGATCGCCGCCGTCGGTCGAGCGAAAAACTGCCAGCGAGCTGGTACCAAGAAATAACTCGGTAGAACTATCCGGCCGAAACCGCAACGAACGTCCTGCTAGTGCACCGGTTCCGCCGATGCCGATCTGCCACGTGTCACCGCCGTCGGTGGTGCGATTAACCCCGCTACCGTCAATGGCCACCAAGATCGTCTGTGTATCGTTTGGATCGACGGCGATCGCATCAACTACCAATACTGGCCAGGTGCCATCGTGGAGTGGCGTCCAAGTCGCGCCGACATCCGTGGATTGATAAAGTCCAACGTTTTGCGAGCCAAAGCGCTGGCCACCCCCGACAAGCAAGCCTGGTACCGTCGTACACAACAGCCTGCATCGGATTATTCGGGAGACCGGCTGAGCGATTCGTCCATGAATCGCCGCCGTCGGTGGTGGTCCACACCTGGCCGCCTCCAAAATCTCCGCCGAAGACAGCGATCACTGTGTTTGAATCGGTCGGATCGACTGCGATTCCACGGCACGAAATTGGCTGCTGCGAGAGGCGGCGTGCGATTTGACCATGTCGCACCGCTATCGGTCGAGCGCATGACGTTGACCGGCTGAAGCCGCCATGGCATCGGCGATCCCGGCCCAGATGGTCGACTGATTCGATGGGTCAAGCGCAACATCGAACACTTGGTCGTTCAGTCCGATGCCCAGGTTCAGTAACGTCCAACTTAATGCCGTCGTCCGTACTTCGTCTGATGCTGTCCTGAGTGCCGATGTACGCTGTGCCGGTGGGAGCAAACTCGATGTCGAAGACACTTGTGCCCTGCAAAGCCAACACCTCAGACCATATGTCGCCACCGTCACTTGAGCGATAAAGCGTACCACCCAGAGCTGCCATCGGGTGCGATCCCAGCGAGAACGATGCTTGGATCAGCCGTCGAAACAGCAGCATCGAATACGTCGCCGCCCGGCGGTCCGAGCGAGAACCAAGTTCCATTTCCAGTCCGGTCGGACTGGGCGAGGTTTCTGCGCGTGCAGCGGTACGAAAGGCTCGGTCGCTGGGCGATTTCCTTGCTCGTCCAGTCGGTGCGCCGTGCCAGAGTTGGTTACTGCGATCGTTTTTAGAAGAGAGCGCTTGAGGAGCTCGGTTCTGCCTGCGGTGAACCGATTCGTGCTGCAAACGTTTTAGATATCGCAGTAAGGCCAACCAGCAGAACACCGCCGCCTGAGTAACACAGCCAGGAAACCGAGTAAGAGACGAGAGTTAGAATTGAAGCGGTTAGAGTTGGGTATCTTTTTCATCGTGGAATTTTAGCTAGTACGCCTGTGTTAGAGCTACTATGTCTTAACCCGATACTCGCAGAGAGACAGTCGGGCGCGGTCTCGGTGTGGGACGACTCCTGGGCGTCGGAGTAGGCCGCGGCGTTACGATAGGCGTAACTGTCGGCGTGGCAGTCGGTGTCGGACGTAGCTGTTGGCGTGGGCGTGGGTGTCGGCGCCGGTCCGCCGCCGTTTGCGGTCCATAGGATCGTGCCGCTGTCGCCAACTGCGATTCCTCGCAACGGATCGGCGAAGGAAACGTCGTTGAGATTGGCGGAGGTCCCACTGGTCTGATCGGTCCAGGCGATTCCCATATTTGTGGTGTGCAAGATTCGTCCGCCCGCGCCCACCGCAAACCCAAAGTTTGTTGTATTTGTTACTGGGAAATCAACGCCCTCTATTGCCTGATCGAAGAATAGTGTTGACCAATTCATGCCGCCGTCGGTGGTCCTCGCAATCGCGCCTCTCCCGTCAAAAACGAACCCTGAGACGACACCGATATTTACATCGAGGAAACGGACGTCGGTGCAACCGCCTTCGTTTTTATCAAACAAGAAGGTGTGAAAATTTTCCTCGGGCCACGTAGCCCCCCCGTCGGTCCTAGCGCCAACTAACGGTGCGAAGATTGAATTTTGTCCGGCCACAAACCCTATGCTTGGACTCAGCATATGAGCGCCTGGAAAACCGCCGCCGAAAAACCCGCTTCGGCTGATTTGCCATGACGCGCCGGAGTCAGTCGAGTAGAGAATCGTTTGCGAATCGCCGCCCGAAATTCCGTTTGCCCCACTAAAGAAGACGGATCTAAGCGCGTCCTCCACGCCGCTCGCCACGCTCTGCCACATCGCCCCTCCGTCGGTGGTATGTAGAATCAATCCCTGCTCCCCAACTGCGACGCCCTGATTACCATCAAAAAAGTACACCTCGTGCAAAATGTTTGTTGTTCCCGACAGAAGCGGCGCCCACGTCGCTCCGGCATCGGTGCTTTTCAAAATCGTGCCGGCATCGCCGACTACGAAAGCGATTCCTGAATCGAGCAGATAGGCGCCGTTCAAGTTGTTCGTTGTTCCCGAATTGGCTGCGGACCATTGACCAAAGACGGTTACGCTCGAGTAGAAAACGAGCGACAAGAAGAGATGAACTGTTTTACCCCTGAACATGAAATTAGCTCTCGTTACAGTGGATTAATCCCTGATCCCTAAAAAACGAAAACGGCTACCGTTTGGGGCGCGCGATTTCTTGGAGCAGCTCTATCTGGATCTGCTGAATTTCAAATAACCGGTTATACTGACGGCGCAAGAGGTGATCGAGTTTCTCGTGCAAATGCCGAATCTCGAGCTCCGCTTTCAAATTCACCTTGTAATCATTTTCCGCCCGCAATCGGTCGCGCGCCTCGGAACGGTTTTGACTCATCATAATAACCGGCGCCTGCACCGCAGCCAGGCAGGAGAGGACCAGATTGAGCAATATAAATGGATAGGGGTCGAACGCCCGTGTCGCGAGCATGACGGCGTTGATGCCGATCCAGACGAGGATCACCGCCCCAAACGTGATCAGAAATTTCCAGCTCCCGCCGAATTCGGCGATCCGGTCGGAGAGTCGCTCGCCAAATGTAAGTTTCCTTTCGAACTGTTTAATGATGTCGCTCGAAAGAATCTCGTGCTGTTCCAGGCTCTCGATGACTTCCTGGTCGAGCGCGGAAAGCTCGCCGATCTCGTCTTCCAAGACTTCCTTGACGTACTCCTTCCGAAATTCGCCCAGATCTTCGAAGCAGATGAACGCTTTGACGTCGAGGTCGGGCACTTTCTTTTTGATGAACTCCAGCAGAGACGGCCGAATCAATTCGGCGATCATTCCGCTGTTTGGCGACTTAGACTTTTTACAAACGTGGCAGACCAGTGGTGCGGTGCTCATCGGGATTCGCTGCCGAATTAAACCGCTTCTGCACGGCTTGTCGATTCCGTCTTCGGTCGAGCTGTAGTGTGCGCTGTCCTCGGCGCATCTTTGCTTGAGACTACTTCCAAGCTCGCCAGTTAGCATTCGGCACCGCTGGCTGCGCGTTCCTCGTGGCTCGCCACGATGACAAGGTAGGGGCGATTGACCTCAATCGCATTCCTTGTAGCCGCCTCGCTGTGTCGAGGCGCTCCGGCACGACGACACAGCGCCGTGGCTACGACGTCCAGCGAGCAGAACACTCGCGCATCTGTTTCTGTTCGGCGAACTTGTGCCGCCACATCCAGAACTATTTTCGTAGAAACGCAAATTTACGGATTGCAGTGGCCTTGGCCGATTTGTTAGAACTTGCATACCCCCGTGAAAAAGAGCGCACCAATTCGCGCAATCCTCGCACTATGTCGAGTCGTAGTCGTGGGGGACACGTGTGTCAGCGAAGAAGGGATGGCCGCGATCGTCGGACGCGACAAGCGATATCATGTCTGCGGCGGCGCGCACGGCTTCTTCGATGCCGGAGAACTGATCCGGAAACATCACCCTGATGTTCTGCTCATCGAACCGTTCCTGGAAGATCGCGATGGCATTCTTTGGATTAAAGACCTGGCCAGTGAATATCCGCAGACGCGGATCTTGATTGTGTCCCGTCAATCGGAACGCATATACGCGGAGCGCGCGCTGCACGCCGGGGCTGCAGGTTATTGGATGAAAAACGGCTCTCGTGAAGAACTGATGCGCGCGGTGGAGACCGTCGCCGCGGGTAAAATCTACACAAGCCCGGCGCTTACCGCGCTCGCCGTCGAGCGGTTTGCCGGCCGCGAGAATCTTCCACAGAGGGTCGGCTCGCTAAGCGATCGGGAGCTCGCAGTGTTCGCCTTGATAGCTGCTGAACACAGGCCGGGAGAGATCGCGAAAGAGCTCGGCATCAGCCGCAAAACCGTCGAGAGCCATTCCGAGCACATCAAATTGAAACTCGGCTATGCTGACGCTGAAGCGCTTAAGCGCGGCGCCCGCGAGTTGTTAGGCACAGCAACAGGTTCACCGCGGCATCCCCGATAAGCTATTCAATGCTGTAGAGGCAGCCGTGTCGGCTGCGCTTGATAGGGAAACCTCGAGAGCAAAATCTGAGCGCTCCATCCCTAAACGCGGCATTTGGTAGGTCGCGACCGCCAGGCGCGCCGAACACCTAATACGTTAATCAGGGAGTCCCCTAGAGAAACAATCGGTGCTTTTCCCCGATAGGCAGCAGGATGGCCCACACTTACTATTGGCGATCTGACAACGTCCCCCCAACTGAGATTTTCCGATCTTCGGAAGATTTTGAGAACTTCGCTTCGGAGCTTCCTAGAACATCGATGAACCCCAGAAGCAGCCCCCAAAAAATCATGAAAACCCTGTCTATAAGTAATTCGATTAGCCAGCCGCCTGTGCGGCTGGGTTTCACTCTCATCCCGCTGGTGCTCGCCTGCTTTACGCTTTCGTCGACGGCGCAAGCAGCCACACCTGAGGCTGTAAAACGTGATCACGAGCGCCGTGCCGTAGAGAGTTACGGCAAACTGCCTCTCAGCTTTGAGGCTAACCAGGGTCAGACCGATCCGCAGGTGAAATTTCTGTCCCGCGGAAATGGATACAGCCTGTTCCTCACGGCAACCGAGGCGGTACTGGTATTGAAAAAAACAGCTCGCGATAACAACGCTCACCCAAGATTGCTGCCGAGCCAGGCGATCAACGACCAGCACAAGACGTCTCAATCCTCCTCGCCAGCGACAGTGCTGCACATGAAGCTTGTGGGCAGCAACGCCACCGCCAAAATTGCCGGTACGGGTGAGTTGCCCGGCAAAAGCAACTATCTGATCGGCAACAATTCCAACCAATGGCGCACCAACCTCAGCAACTACACAAAGGTTGAGTACCGCGACGTCTATCCCGGAGTCGACCTTGTTTATTACGGCAATCAGCGCCAGTTAGAGCACGATTTTGTGGTTGCGCCCGGCGCTGATCCCAAGGCGATTAGGCTGGCTTTTCAGGGCGCCAGAAAGATTTCCGTCAACTCGGCGGGTGATCTGGTGCTCGACACCAAGGAAGGAGAGTTCCAGCTAAAGCACCTCCGTGTTTATCAAAAGGTGAACGGCGCGGAAAAGAAAATTGCAGCGCGCTACGTGCTCAAGGGAAAGCGCCGCGTTGCTTTTGAGGTTGCTGAATACGACCGCCACCAGCCCCTTGTTATTGATCCTGTCCTCAGCTACTCCACGTTCCTGGGCGGCAATTCGTATGACGGCGCCTATAGCATCGCGGTGGACGCCTCCGGCAATGCTTACGTCACTGGCTGGACTTCTTCCACCGACTTCGCCACCACCTCAGGCGCCTTTCAGACTACCTTCGGCGGTGGTGACTTTAACGGCGACGCTTTCGTGACCAAGCTCAACCCCACCGGCAGCACCTTAGTTTATTCAACCTACCTAGGCGGCAGTTCGAATGAGTATGGTCATTACATCGCGGTGGATGCCTCCGGCAATGCCTATGTGACCGGCGTGACTTCTTCCACCGACTTCGCCACCACCTCAGGCGCCTTCCAGACTACCTACGGCGGTGGCCTCTCTAACGGCTTCGTGACCAAGCTAAACCCGACCGGCAGCGCCTTGGTCTACTCCACCTACCTGGGCGGCAATGGGGGGAATGACACTGGTTATGGCATCGCGCTGGACGCCTCCGGCAATGCTTACGTCGCCGGGCTTACCGAGTCCACCAACTTTCCCACCACCCCAGGCGCCTTCCAGACTATCAATGGCGGCCAGCGCGACGCCTTCGTGACCAAGCTGAACCCCGGCGGCAGCGCCTTGGTCTACTCCACCTACCTGGGCGGCAGTTCAGATGAGGAATATGGTGGTTTGTGCATCGCGGTTGACGCCTCCGGCAACGCCTACGTCACCGGTGACACTTATTCCTTCGACTTCCCCACCACCTCAGGCGCCTTCCAGACTACCCATGACGGCGGCGGGGGCGCTGACGCCTACGTGACCAAGCTAAACCCCACGGGTAGCGCGTTGGTGTACTCCAGTTATCTGGGCGGCAATTCGATTGACGTTAGTGAGGGCATCGCGGTGGATACCTCGGGCAATGCTTACGTGACCGGCGGCACTACTTCCACCAACTTCCCGACTACCTCAGGCGCCTTCCAGACTACCAATGGCGGCAGCTATGATGCTTTCGTGACCAAGCTGGACTCCACCGGCAGCGCCTTGATCTATTCCACTTACCTAGGCGGTAATTCGATTGACTTTGGTACGGGCATCGCGGTGGACGCCTCGGGCAATGCTTACGTGACCGGGGCCACTACTTCCACCAACTTCCCGACTACCTCAGGCGCCTTCCAGACTACCAATGGCGGCAGCTATGATGCTTACTTGACCAAGCTGAACTCCACCGGTAACGCCTTGATCTACTCCACTTACCTGGGAGGCAATTCGCAGGACGCTGGTGATGGCATCGCGCTGGACGCCTCCGGCAATGCTTACGTAGCCGGCTACGTCATAGGCTCCGCCAACTTCCCCACCACAGCAGGCGCCTTCCAGGTTGCCTACGGCGGTGGTTACTCCGACGCCTTCGTCGCAAAGTTTACATCTAGTTACAGCGCGCAGATCCAGCAACCTATCAATCCCGACGGAACAAGTGTCTTCAACGTTAGGCGTGGCGTCGTTCCAGTGAAGTTCACTTTGACCCAAGACGGCACTCCGACATGCGCGTTGCCAGCTGCAACTATCGCTGTGACCCGAACGGCGGGCGGGACGATCGGAGCCATCGACGAGTTGGTTTACACCGGTTCCGCCGATAACGGCTCAAACTTCAGAATTGATAGCTGCCAGTACGTATACAATCTGAGCGCAAGCGCACTCGGAGTCGGTACGTATCGCGTTGACATCATAATCAACGGTAATGTTGTAGGCAGCGCGGCCTTCCAGTTGAAGTAGGCGATCAGTAAAGACTGGGAGAACGAACCACGGATCAGAAGGATGGTACGGATAGTTCGGCGGCCGCCCCCGAAAACTACACACTGAACACGGCAACGCTTCGCACAAACGAAGCCGCTAGACGAAGGCGATTGGGGTCAATCGCCGCTACCTGATGGCGGAGTCGCGGCTCCTTGCAGGGCAGCGCGCAAACGATCAAGAAAAGGAACCTGTCTGGACTTTAATTTCACCCTGGCGGCTTTGTCGGAGAAGAAGCACGCCCGATCGACTTCTGGGAAGCTTTGGTATTTGCCCGAGCGCGGCGGCCATTCCAGTTCGAACAGGTTTGATTTGCACTCGAACGGTTCCGGTAAATTTCCTTCGAATGCCCAGGCGTGCACGATCTTGCCGCCTTTTTGTTGGATCCAGCCGAGCTCAATCCATTGTCGAACATTTTCGGGGCGGAACCCTGTTTCCTCTTCAAATTCAATTTGAGCGCGCGTCAGTAAATCTTCTCCGGGAGCTGCTTCACCTTTTGGAATTGTCCATACGCCGTCATCTTTGCGGACGAAGAATGGTCCGCCTGGGTGCGCCAGCAGAACTTCGATTTCATCATTCCTGCGCCGAAACATAAGCAGACCGGCGCTGATCCGACTCCGTGCAGATTTGAGATTGTTAGACATTACTTTGCGGCCCGCAACGCGGTCGGTGCGTTTTGCTGGCGCCTGCGTGTCTTTCTTGCCCCAGACATGAAACGTGTATGTGAAGACTACATAACCAAACAAGTCGTGATTCGGGCCGTTGTTGACGTACAGCGCGGGATTGAACTGGAAGTCTGGTGTGACGTTGCAAGTGAAGCCGATCGTCGATGAATTCTCGGAGCCGCTTTGGCAATCCACCTGTAACCGCCATCTCTCGTTAAAGTCGTAGGCGTAGCCGAGGATGGCTTCGTTTTTGTAGCCGGCATGAATGAAGCCGGCGCACACTTTGTTATGTTCTCCCCAATACCCAGCTTCGATAAAAGGCTGCGGATCCACATCGAGATGAGGCGACCAATTCACGAACCCAATCGAAAGGAGATAAGGCTCTTTTCTTAACAATCCGATCTCCGTGCCGAAGATCCATTCGTCAGGCTGGAATCCGCGAAACACTGCTACCTCACCCCAATCAGTGAGGCCCAACTCGGCTTGCAATTGATAGGGATTCGCAATCCGCTTGTCCTGGATCTGAAAACTCAATGAAAAGTCGCCTGCTGGTTCCAAATCCGGCGTCACAATTTGGCTTAATCCTTTCGTCGTGGCGAACAATGTTGGACCGCCCGCGAGCATGACAAACGTCGTCACCACGATAACGACAAAAAGCCTCGCTGTAATGTTCGTCGGAGTGTTCATTGCTTAACCCCGCGAGTAAAACCTTGGCTTTCGAATTTGTCGATTCCATGTTGAACGCACAGCAGTCGATTTTAAGATTTCGGTAATGCGCGTACTCGCCATCGACGCTTCCCTGCGCAACACCGGTGTCGCAATCGTCGACGCAAACAACGGCAAACCGCAGTCTGTTTACTTCGGAACCATTCACAACAAAAGTGCCATGCGTCCTTCGTCCTGCCTCGTCTGCATCCGCGATCGGCTCGTCGATTTGATTCGCGAACACGCGCCGGATTGTTGCGCGCTCGAGTCGGTCATTTACGTGCAAAGCTATAAGACCGCGATCATCCTCGGCGCGGCGCGCGGCGCGGCCATTCTTGCCGCCGCCGAAAACGGATTGCCGGTATTCGAATATTCGCCAAAACGAATCAAGCAATCCGCCGTTGGGCGAGGCGGAGCTGGCAAGAATCAGGTGGCGTTCATGGTGCGCGCGCTGCTTGGTCTAACGGAAACGCCGGATGCCGACGCCGCAGACGCGCTGGCGATTGCTCTTACTCATCTGCGCATGCATGAAGCAGCGGCGCTTGGTCTTCCGGGGGGAGTGCAAATATGAATCCCGCTCGCCATCTCAATGTGCGCTGGCTTGGCCGGACGGAGTTCGGTCGTGCTCTTGCTCTGCAGGAGAAAATTGTCGCCAAAAAACGAGAGGATGCTTCTCGACCGGACGAACTGCTCTTGCTCGAACACGAACCGGTTTACACAATTGGACGCACACCTGATCGATCCAGCTTGTCCGCCACAGGATCCCGACCAACTCGGGATGGCGAATTAGGCAGCGATCATTTGCCGCATCCGCTGTTTTCGATCAACCGCGGGGGGCAGGCGACGTATCACGGGCCGGGCCAATTGATGGGTTATCCGATTATCGACCTGCGGCGATGCGGCCAGGATTTGCACAAATATCTGCGCTGGCTGGAGCAACTGCTCATCGATCTTCTCGCCCGATACGACATTGCCGCGCAGCGACGCGAATCGCTCACAGGAGTTTGGGTCGAAAATCGCAAGATCGCTTCGATCGGCGTCGGCGTTCGCCATTGGATCACCATGCACGGGTTCGCGTTGAACGTGTGCGGCGATCTCTCGCCTTTTGATCATATTGTTCCGTGCGGAATCAATAACGTCGCGATGACATCGATGGAAAAGGAAACGAAGAAATCGTTCACTGTTGCCGACGTTGCGACTGCCTTTGAAAAGATCGCGTCCAGGCGAATTTCTGATTTGCGAGTTGCTGAAGCATTGAGCGCCGTACGCGCGTGATGTTTATAATCATGGCGACAGATGATCAAAAGCTCCGCTAGGAGCGGCACGAGCTATTGAGAATTGCGCCGCGCAAACAACTGGCGTGAGTCGTTAAATGGCTACATCGTTACATCGGATTTGCGTTTTATCGGTTTAACGCTTCAACGATTTAACGTGGCGAAGCCATGATTCCACTCGAAGATAACGCCGGCGACATCATCGGAAAAGCGCAACGCGGCCTCGGCATTTCCGATTCTGAACTGGCCGAAAAGGCGGGGGTAAGTGCGCAAACAATTCGGAAACTACGTGAAGGTGATTTCGACGAGTCGGCGCTGCTAAGCATTGCGCCGGTTCTTGGCCTGGACGGGCGCGCTCTTAACGAAATTGCGCAAGGCGAATGGCGTCCGAATAAAATCGAATCGTTGGACGGCCTCGCGCAATTTACCACCGACTACAATGGAATGGCCGTTAACGCTTATCTTGTGTGGGATCCTGCGAAACGTGTGGCGGCAGCGTTCGATACTGGCGCTGATTCCAGAGAGATGGTCCGCTTTGCGAAGCACCATAAGCTGAACGTGCAACTGATTCTGCTGACGCACGCGCACCCCGATCACGTCGCGGATCTCCCGGCTCTCCGCGAAGAAACCGGCGCAGATGTTTTTACCCCGGCGCGCGAACCAGTGCCTGGCGCGGAGCCCATCGAAGAGGGAAAAAAGTTTCGGCTTGGAGATTTGCAAATCGATACGCGCCTGACGTGGGGTCATTCCCCTGGCGGTATGACGTACGTTGTGACCGGACTCGCGCATCCAATCGCCATTGTAGGCGATTCGCTTTTTGCCGGATCGATGGGCGGCGGCAACGTGTCGTATCGCGATGCCTTGCAAAACAACGTCGAGAAAATTCTGACGTTGCACGACGAAACCATCATCTGCCCCGGGCACGGCCCGATGACCACGGTGGCCGAGGAGAAACAGCACAATCCGTTCTTTGCAGGCAGGTTCTGAAGTTTGATGGTCGAGGTTTGAGGTTTGATGTTGCCGGATGAAGAAATCGGCAGAATTACAAGATCGGACGAAGCGTTTTGCGCTTCGAGTTTTAGTCTTGATCGATCGGTTGCCAAACACGATCGGTGGACGCGTACTTGCAAATCAACTGGCGAGAAGCGCGACATCTGTTGGCGCGAATTACCGCGCTGCATGTCGAGCACGATCAAGAGCAGAATTTGCCTCGAAGTTAGGAATCGTGGCCGAAGAAGCCGATGAAAGTTTGTACTGGCTGGAGTTAATAGGAGATGGAAATTTTCTTCCGGAGAAGAAGATTGCTTCTCTTGTAACGGAAGCTGATGAGCTTACCGCCATTTTCACATCAGGCCGGCGATCAGCATCACGACCTCAACCATCAAACTTCAAACATCAAACATCATCCCATGAATATCGGATTCGTTGGAGTTGGTCGAATGGGCGCGAACATGGCGCGCCGGCTGAAAGACCGCGGTTTTCATGTCACGGCGGTTTACGACACAAACCGCGCCGCCGCCACAGAACTCGCGTCGGAGCTTGGGTGCGCCGCCGCGCAGGATTTGTCGGAAGTAACGGCAGCGTCCGACGTGATCTTCACCGTGGTGACGGACGACAACGCGATGCGGCAAATCTTTGCCGGATCTGGTGACAATCTGCTCGTCAACGCGCGCGGCAAATTGTTCGTCAACTGCGCCACGATCTCGCCGGAAGTGCATGTCGAGATCGAAAAGCTGGCCAACAAAGCCGGTGCGCAATCGCTCGAAGCATGCATGGCGTCGAGCATTACGCAGGCGCGCGAAGGCAAGCTCTACCTGATGTGCGGCGGAAACGAAGACGCGTTCCGAAAAGCCGAACCGATTTTGAAAGAGCTTGCCGCCCAAATTCGCTTCGTCGGAAAAGCAGGCGAAGCCGCCAAGGTGAAAGCGCTGGTCAACATGGTCATGAACATCAACACCGCCGGCCTCGCCGAAGGCCTTGGGCTCGGCGCCGCGCTCGGTCTCGACCTAACGATGTTGCGAGAAGTTTTCTCGCAGACCGGTGCGAACTCGCGCGTGCTCGAAACCGACGGCGAAGACATGCAGAACCGCGAGCACAGCTGCTTTTTCTCCGCCGCGCACGCAGCCAAAGACAGCGGAATCGCGCTCGAACTCGCGCGCAATCTCGGTCTCGATCTACCGCTCGCGCGCGCCACAAAGGAACAATACGACCGCATGATCGCCGAAGGCCTCGGCGACCTCGACAAATCCGGCATCGCCGAGCTCACGTTCAAAGATCGCCACAAACATTCCGGCGATCGCGTGTGAGTCATTCCGGCTCCACAAGTGTTAAAGAGCATAGAACGCGCACTTCTCTTCAAAACCTTTCAACTCAAATTCGCCAAGCGACCGTGGGCTAACGAGTCCATGTAGTTTCGTCCGCGCTGTTTCACTCACACAGCAGGGCTCGCCTAACGAACCCGCCAGCTTCTCCAGACGAAAAACCAGATTTACCTCGCCACCCATCAAACTTTCTTCACCCATTGAGGCGACTCCACCGATATCGACTGCGCCAAAGTGCACGACGAGCCGAAACGCCGGTCCTTCTTTTCGTTGCAATTCTTTCAGCGCGGAAATTACCGCCACAATTTCCTCCGGACTCGTGTCGGCTTCGCGCCAATACGTAAGGAAACCATCGCCAAGATATTTGTTAATTATGCCGTGCTGGTTCTCGATGATCTCCTTGCAACTCAGAATCCACGCTCCTACAAAAACGTCCAGGTCCTGACTCTGCATTTGGCGGCTGAGCGGCGTAAAACCGCGAATGTCTGCGACGAGAAGCCAGCACGGAACAGTCTCGATCTCGCGCACCGTACCTTGCATCACATCCGTTTTGTACTCCTCCGAAATGGGGACCGGGTCTCGGACCTTGAAAACCTGATCGCCGATCGTGATTTGATCACCATCGTTTAGTCGAATCGGGTGATGAATTCGCCGCTTGTTCAAAAACGTTCCGTTGCTGCTGCCGAAATCAATCAGCCAAAGCTCGCCAATATTTTGTAGATGAATCAACGCATGCCGGCGCGACACTTTTGGCGACTCCAACACAACTGTGTTAGCACCGGCTCGTCCTATGGAACAACTGCCTTTGATCGGATGGCGTCTGCCATCGGCTGCTTCCAGCCAGGCACCTTCCTCTGGGGGCACACGCATGCCGAAGGATATCAAAAGTAACCGCAGACGCGAAGTATCTTCCGAGCACTCCAGATCTTGGGGTTGGTCGCTCGAACATCGCCACATCGGTTCAGGCGTTGGATATCGCGTCCTAGTCGCATTGAGATAGCGATGCTCCGATGGCTTGCTCTCCCAAAGCCGGGAATGTGATCGAAACGTACGAGCTGAAGGGTCATTTTCTCTAGCCTTAAGACTCTCGGGCTCGCCAGCTATATTCTCGACATAGCCTGGCAGCGGGTTTATGAAAGATGTGTAGTCAGGTAGCTCCACATGTCCCCCGAGGCGCAAGAAGAGATTGAGCGCAAGATCGCGCAATCGTTGCCCCGGTCTGGTCTAACTAAGCTCGCAGCTTAGCTCAAACAAATGCAACCGTCCGCCCGGCAAAGTTCGACATGTCCGACCTGCGGCGCTGCGCTTGAGGAAACATTCGGTGGCGGAGGCGGCTGCATGTTCTGTCTATTGCAGGCGGGAATCGGCAGCGAACAAGAAACGGTGCACGATTCAATCACGGACGCTCCTGAAGGCGGCATGCGCTTTGGTGTCTATGAAATCGATTGTCACGCGGATGGAAGTCTCTGCGAGCTTGGCCGTGGCGCGATGGGCGTCACGTATCGCGCCACCGATACGTCGCTCCAGCGCAAAGTCGCCTTAAAGATCATTAAGACCGATATCGCTGAGCGAAGCGCCGATGCCCGCGAACGCTTTGTCCGCGAAGCGCGCGCGGCTGCAGCACTGCGACACGAAAACATCGCTGTCATCCACCAGTTCGGAATGCGCCTTGAGACAGGCCAATATTTTTACGCGATGGAACTAATCGAGGGCGAGACCCTTGATGAACGCGTTCACCGCGCCGGGCCGCTCGATGCGCGTTGCACCATCGGAATTGCACAGCAAGTCACCTCAGCGCTGGCCGCCGCAGAAAAACACGGGTTAGTCCACCGCGATTTAAAGCCAGCAAACCTGATGCTCGTAAATCCGGACGACCCGCGAAGTGACGGGAAGCGATCAATCTCGGTCTAAGCGAAGTAGAATACGCGCGTTGCGCAAGAGCGGGATTCCGGTGGTGAAAATAATCGATTTCGGTTTGGCCAAAGCTTTTCACACTGACGACAGATCCGAAGTCGCTGACCCACGACAGATTTGTCGGTACGCCGGCATTCGCCAGCCCGGAACAATTTGAACATTCTGCGCTCGACGTGCGCTCCGACATTTACTCGCTGGGCGAAACGCTCTGGTTCGCGCTTACCGGAAAACCGCCATTTGCCGGCCGAACCTTGTCTGAGATCCACCGCGCTCAAAAATCAAATGCACTTCCCATCGAACAACTCAAAGCAGCGCACGTTCCGCATCGCCTGAAATCGCTGCTCGAATCGATGCTCGCATTCGAACCGGCCTCGCGGCCCGGCACCGGCGAATTAGCAGCGCGCCTGCAACGTTGTTCCCCGGAGGTACGCAGCGCACGACGCACGCGCCTCGCTTTTTCGTCGGCGTTCATCTTGATTCTCGGCGCGACCGGATTCTTCGCTTTTCATTCACTGCACACTCCAGATTTAGGTTTAAATCCGCTGTTTCCTGACAAAAGCATTGCGGTCTTACCCTTCGAAAATCTAAGCGATCAAAAACAGAACGCTTACTTCACAGATGGAGTTCAGGATGAAATTCTGACTGATTTAGCACGAGTCGCCGATCTCAAGGTAATTAGCCGCACGAGCGTGATGCAGTACAGGGATGTGGCAAAACGGAACGTTCGCGAGATCGCGCATCAACTCGGGGTTGCACACGTACTCGAGGGAACAGTGCAACGCGTCGGTGAACGCGTAAAAATCAGCGCTCAGTTAATTGACGCGCGTTCGGATACCCATATATGGGCAAACACTTTCGATCGTTCGCTGGCCGATGTATTCGCCGTGCAGAGCGAAGTCGCCTTCGACATCGCCACCCAATTAAAGGCAAAACTTTCGTCCGCCGAGGAGGCGGCAATCAAAACGAAACCAACGCAGGACCTGATGGCTTATGATCGATTTGTGCGCGCGCGGAGCTTGATCGACGCGACAAGTTTCAGCAGCCAGCCCGAACAGGGCCTGCTTGAAGCGGCACGGCTTCTTGAGGAAGCCGTTACCCGGGATCCCACGTTTCTTCGTGCTTATTGCCAACTGGCTCGGGTTCACGATACATCTTACATTTACGGCGTTGATCATACCCCGAGCCGTGTGGCCATGGCGGAGCGGGCGATCGAGAAAGCGATGGCCATCAACCCGGATGCGGGCGAAGTGCACCTGGCTAAGGGATATCACCTATACTGCGCTCATCTCGATTACGACGCAGCTCGACGAGAACTTGCCATCGCGAGCAGTCTCCTTCCCAACGAACCAAGATGCTTTGAGCTGGCCGGTTTCATGGACCGGCGCACGGGAGAATGGGATAGTGCGGTGAAAGCGTTCTTAAAGGCATTGGAGCTGGATCCCCGCAGTATTCATCTGCGCATTTCTCTTTCGCAAACCTACGAGCACATGCGCCGTTTTCCGGAAAAGGCCAGGGTTCTTGATCAGGCGATGGCTATCGCGCCGGACGATATCAGTACCCAGGTAGCCCGCGCGTGGGTCGATCTGGAATGGCGCGCCGACCCGAAACCTCTGCGCACCACAATTGAGCAGGCTATTGCCAAAGACCCAGCTGTTGCGGCCGAGATCGCGCAGGGATGGTTTTACGTCGCCGTCTGCGAGCGTAATTGGAAGGCAGCGCGACAAGCGATGGCTGCTACTACTGAAGACGTGTGTCGGACTGAAAATGTAGCGTTTCCGCCGATTTGGTGTGCGGCGTTTATTGAAAGGGCTCGGGGAACACTGCGGCGGCGCACAAGGCGTTCTTGATCGCCCGCGCTGAATGCGAAAAAAACGTGCGCGAGCAATCGAATTCCGGTGAAGCTCTTAGCGTGCTGGGACTGACTGAAGCTGCCCTTGGAGACAAACAGAAAGCGATTGAGCATGGAGAGCGAGCGGTGCAGCTGGTGCCGCCAAATAAGGATGCGGTCAATGGCCCATTACTGATTGAATATCTTTCGATTATCTACAGTTGGACCGGTGAAAAGGATCGGGCCCTCGCTGAGCTTAAGCGCGCAACAGCCCTACCCAGTCCAACGAATTATGGAGACCTACGCCTCCATCCTTTTTGGGATGAGTTGCGGGGCGATCCACGTTTCGAGCAAATCATCGCCTCGATGGCGCCGAAGTAATAATAGAAGTCGTTTCACCTTTTTAAGTGCTCGGTGTTTCGGCCCGACTCTCAATCGGCGATTCAATGAAAGAAAATCTCGTTGCTTCGAAAGCGAAGCCAGGCCCAAAGGCCGCTATGTTCAATACGATCATCACCCAGGCAAACAGATACATGCCCATCATCAGGCCAATCCCCGCGTGCAAAGCGAGCACACCGACAAACCAAATCAGTCGCGTTTTTCGTGACCAAATAAATACAGGATAAGTCGCTTCCATAACGCACACAACGACTCCAAGCGCCGGCAAAAGGAATCCCAAACGAATCAATAGGTCCGGCGGAACGATATCAAAAGGTGGCCGGGTTAGAGCTCGCCACAAACTCGTGCCGTTCCACCAGCCACGTCCGGCGCACTTGGCGAAGCCGCTGAAAAAATAAATGATGCAAATGTGAAGCTGCAGCACCCGACGATGAAGTCCTTGCAGCGAAGAGCTCTTAAGGCCTACCCCACGCCACAGGGCATCGATCGACCAGGCATCTGGAAGCGGTGCGATGACGAGATAAAAAAGACCGATAACGGTAAAGTTGTCTACTCCGTAGCCGAAGGGTTCTGCGCTTTTGGCGGTGCAGAGAAAAAAAATCCAGGCGACGATACTGACCGTCCGACAGAACAGGCCGAGAACAAGAAAGAGCGAGGCGATAAGCAGTCCACCCCACAACAACCACAAGACGTTAGTTTCGCTTAAATGGAGCCAGCCCCCGGCTTCGACCATCCATCCAACCCTTGGAATGAGCGCGCTTTCGACCGAAAGCAGCGCTTCCATGAGGTCGCGTCGGATCAAACCCCGGTTTCCTTCTGCCAGAAGTTCAATCCAATCGGAGCGCAGAGACACGGCGTAAAAAAAAACCTGCATGCCGAGCCCTACCCGGAGAACAGTCAACCAAGCCGTGGACTGCGGAGTAAAAAGAAACCGTCGGAATCCGTCGCGCAAGTTATCCATGGCTCAGGGACGCGACGGCTGCGCCGCGCTAAAATCAAAATCGTAGGCAAACAAAACACGATAAGACTCTTTCCGCCCAAGACGGAACTCGGCCGGCGATGGCAAATCAACCGAACCGAGAACAGCTCGGATCTTGCCTGCCGAGGGGTGGTCCTGCCAGACAGAAAATGCCAGCATTTTCACCATCATGGTCCGGAGAGGGTCGTATTCTGTTTCGGTCATCTTGTCCAACAGGGTAGCGAAACGCAATCCGGCAGACCGGCCATTTACTCGGGGGAGCTCGATCTCTGTCCGGCCGTCCGGATAATGCAATTCAAAAACGATCTTGTAATTATCTGGAATGTTTGGCGCAAAGTAACTGTAGCCCACTTCGATACCTGTCAGGTTCAAATAAGCGGAAACGGTCTGGCGAATGGGATTTGTTACCGGCAGGGTCTGTCCTAACGGGACCAGGGTAATTTCCGCGCCGCGGTCCCAAAGCGGATCGAAAGTAGCCGGGAAAAAGGTCGCGCTTGTGGAAAAGATCGAAAAGATGTCGTTGAGACAGACCAGCAGGATACAGACAAACTGAACTGCAAAAAACGCCAGTCTGAGAGCTGGCAGCTTGCCACTCTTTAGCAAGGGATCACTTATGACTATACTTTTGCAAGATCGGTGTGACCTCTTTCACCAGCGCCCTGGATTTATCATAGTCGTCCGGGGTCAGCTGAGAATTCAGAACGGGCGTGTGATGGAGACACGGCGTGTGATGAAGACTGGCTAAATTGAAGTGCGGCGTGTGATGAAGACTCGGCGTATGATGAACATTAGCTATCGGGCGAGCCCCGAGCTGAATAACAGAATAAGATGTTCCGGCGTTATAGGTGGACTGTAATACTTCATTCAAAAGTGTGTTATCAACATAAACACAATCCAGCTTTCCTATCTCGGCCTTGTTGTTGATATTTTTAACCCAATACAGTTTGTTTTTGTAATTGCTCAGTATTCTCGCGAGCTGTATCTCACCCTCCGGATCGATCTTTGTTCCAGGGCGGATCTCGATATACGTATCATTCATATTCAGGCCGCCGACGTGGTCGGTGACGCATGCGGCCAAGGCTAAAACTGCAGTTCCAGCTAAGACTAACAGAGGGGTTTTCATGGTTAGGCGGTTTTGCTTCATATTTAAGGGAGATGCAAGCTTAAAATGTGATCTGTTGGATTGACCGGGTCATTGCTCGGTAACCTTGAAGAAAAAAGGGTCGATGGAAGCGCTGACCTTCTGACCCTGCAGATCCAGCAATTTCTTGTGGTCACCGCTTTCGCGTCGCTGAAACTTCACGCCGCTCGGGAAATGTGACCGATCAGGGTCATTATTGGAAGAAAAGACGCCGTAAAAGTCGTCATTCACTGCCATGAGATGAAGGTAGTCTCCAAGAAGTATGTTTGGGTCACCGGAGCAACACTTGGCACGCGACCGACTTCGAGGCGCACGGCGAAGGACACGGAGCTGCGAACTGTGCCAGCGTTAAAGGATTTGAGCGGATTTTAAAATCGTCAGTCGATTTGTTCAAATTGTGTCTCTCCAAGTATAGCCTTCGTTGGAGTGTTCACCACCTGTTGGTAAAGAAAGCCTACCGTCCCGTTGGCATTGACCGCCAACCCAGGATTTTTGGCGTCCGGTATATCGCTTTTGCTAGCCGGCCAAGTCTGGTTCCACCATCGGTTGAATATGTCAGATGAAGATTTGTCCGATCATTCGCCCAGTCGCTCCAAACCAGATAGACCTTGTTTTGGATCGCCGGGATGTACAGCGATGGCAAGTCGTCGCCCAAGCGGTCTCCTCCGAGGCATGTATCCCAGGCGAAAACTCGTTGTTTCACTGCCTCCCGACCGGAATGGCCTTGGGGATCCTGTAAGGAACTGAACGGTGTCGCCGAAGCGCCGCCTTGATCATCTCGAACAATGACAACAGCTGAGGTGTAAAGGGTGCCGTCGCCCGATACGGAGATTACTCGATTGAACGCGGCGTAAACGACTTTGCCATCTGCGGCAATCGCCGGCCGAACCTCAGACCAATCTCCGTACTTCGTGGGCTGATATTCGATGAGAACTGGTGTCGGGCTGGTAGCCAGGGCATCTAGGGAGAGGTCAATCGCAGCCTGCCCTACCGTTAGGGATAATTGAAATCACAGTCAGCCACAAAGACATGATCTTTCGACCCGACGGTCATCGCAGCGATATACGGCTGGTCGATTTCGTTTGCGGCCCTGAACACCTCAGATCCATTCCGCCGCGTGGTCGCGTAGCTCGAGCTTTGGCAGATTATGAGTTCCCGATTCCCCCAAGTCCGTCATTTCATTTCGCAATGCGCTAACGTAAAGCACGTCTGAGGAACTGCCGAATCGTAAAGTGCAGTCGCAGGTTATCTGAGGACTCGGGACGATCGAACGCAAACTCCACGTCATTCCCGCCGTCGGTTGAAACAAAGATCGGTGCTCTGTCAGGCCGCCGCATTGGTTCGCGGGTAAAGGCCGATGCCGCAATTTTCGATATATCAGCCGGGTTAACAGCAATGTTTGGCTCACTGTCGTTGTCAGTCTCGCCGCTCAGCGATTCTGGCATGATATCGACCAGAGTGACCTGAGGCGTTTTTGTGGCGACCCCCGGCGAAGTGGGCGTGGCCGTTTGCGCGTAAAAAGGAGAATCGGCTACCGTCAGCAACAGAAACGTACTGACGAAAAGATCCCGGCTCATCAAACAACGTCCAACGCTCAAATTGAATGCTGACGATCTCATCTCGGCACCGCAATTATTTGTTGAATTTTGCTCAGGATCGATATGTCTTGAAAATCAGCCGGGTGCAGTGCGGTATAACTTTGGATTTCACGACCGTCTAAAGCTCTCCGACTTGAGAAGGACATTTGACCTCTTGCTTCATCGAGCTGGTGCCGATGAAGCAACCAGATGCCCTACTGTTTCACCTCAAACTTTCGGCGACGGTCCGGGAAAAAGCAGTCGTGGGATGCGTAGGAAAGATAACGGATACAAAATCTGGTTTCGGTTCCGGTTTGTCGAGTCGCTGTGTTACCTTGATGATAGCTTCCTCCCATCGCGGACGGTGTTCGGAACGAAGCTCCCAACCGTTTTTCACTGATCGCAGACCGGCAGCTTTAGTGCTCGGCAATGGCCGGACTGCTTCAACTTCGCCAACGACGATTAAGTCAGCGTTCTTTACTTCGGTGCGAAGCGGTGCCTCTGATTTTTCGACAGCCGCCTTCTGAAGCTTGTCTAAGAAATCTTCTTTACTATCAGGGATGGGTATAGCGGTCGCAACGACACCGATGTATTTCTCGTATACTAGCGGATCAGCAAAGAAGACCGCGGAAATGTCCTTTTTTATAAAAATTCTTGAAATCGGGTTGACGGCGACAGTCAACCTGCTGCCCTTTAAATCCCCGAATTTCTTCAGCGCTTGCTGGTCACTTGGCATCAACGCTGTTCGACCTGAACGATCACTGGGAAATCCTTGTCGTCGAAAGCCGGAGACGTTTGATGCCCATTTCCTTGACGGTGCCGATGAAAGTCAGGGTCGATTCGTCGACTAGGCCTTGCAGTTGCTTATCTGAGACCTCGCTGCGGCCAATACTTATAGCACTGTGCAAAAGCACAAGGATGAGCAGCGTTGGATAGAACTTCATAAACATTTCTCCAATCGGACGGACTCAAATGCATTGCGGAGCACCGCGTTGGCTGCGTCTAAGTCGCCATAAACAACGTCGAGAAAGGCCATTTAGCTATTACCTCGTTACGGTGACGGGGAGGTGGAGGAAGCGCCTGCAGGCCCCTTACGCCTTCAATTGCAGTCTGAGCTGATTGAAGCTCTTTTGCCAAAGAACTGGTCTTGGCCTTTGTAAACAACTTCCTGCAGAAATCTTCATATGCTACCTGGCAAACCATCCTTGCGACGTAGTAGTATGCAGACGCTTGATGTCATAGCTTTAACGTCCCCTCTACATAGTTCCCTTGGCCTTTCAGCCTCGGACGACGCACGAGCTTCCTTGGTCGACCGAAACCGAAGAGCGAGCATTTGGACACCTCTGATCTTCTAAGATTGTTGTCGTCACTTGTCGACAAAGCTCACTGCGCTTTGATAGTCTGTGACCTCTTTTTCGTCGTTTTTTCAGATGTTGTCCAGGGTCAGCAGCGAGCGGTGCGAGGACCGGCGCTGCGCTGATTTGAAGCGAATTTCCCCGGTTGCGGCGTCACTGAATACGAAAATGGCCACGTCACAGCCCTACTAAGCGTGCCGACAACTCCCACCATGCTAGGGCTCGTTTTCGTGGAGACTCGAGTCTCGCCGCCGCCGAACGTGCCAGCTATTTGCGATGTGTCTATATTAGTCAGCCCTGTAATATCGACATGGACAAAGGGCAGACTGCTCGTTCGCTCTAATCAGGTTCTCCATAATTTCGTCGTTGTAATAACTCATCACTTGTGCACGCATCTGGCTCGCTTCCCATCGGTTCTCGGTGGCGATGCAACCGACTAAGAAGAGAACTGCGATTAACCCGTAAGCGTTGCCGTTAATTGTTATTCCGGCCAAAGAACGTACCTGGAATGTATGCGGCGATCGATTTCTTCATAAAGGCCTCCTAGAATGGGTTTCCGCGATTCCCATCCGCGTGCGCTCGCGAGGCGCAGTCGGAGTTGGCATGCCGCTGATTGCAACAAAACCATTGTCTGTTGCCTATCGGGGACGTGCCCTGATTTTTTTAAAGTTTTTCTGGAAATTCGGCCGGCAGATTAGGTATAGAGCTTTCGCAGGAGCTAGAACTATGCAGATGTCCCCCCGTAGAGAACCAAAGATCAATAACGTCACGATTCGTCACGACTCAGGGCCGGAATCGATCTTCCATGACAAAATCCCCGATCGATCCCCCGATGAACGTCGTGGCAAAAATAAAGACGCTCATTATTCATCATGTACCGCTCGTCCGTTCTGGACTGGTTGCATTGATAGAAGCGACTGGCCGTTTTGCTGTCTGCGGTGAAACAGATGACGCGCCAACAGGCCGCGAAATGTTTCTTAAACATCAACCGCGGGTCGTCGCTCTTGGATTGACACTTCGTCGCGGCGACGGCATCGACTTGATCAAGGATTTCCGGAGGATCAATACCGCAGCTCGGCTTCTGGTGGTCTCAGTGCGTGAAGATCCATTGACCATTCAACGCGCGTTTCGCGCCGGGACGCATGGATATTTCGCGTTGGAAGATGATCCGTCCGAAATCTTACAAGCGCTCAGCAGGATCTCGGAAGGTCATCTTTATGCGAGCGCAAGCGTCACGCTCCGGCTTCTGAAAAGTCTTGCGACAAATGAGATTGAGCCTGTCCGCTCCGAGGTAAAAGCACTTAGTGATCGCGAGCTGCAAGTCTTTTCCCTAATTGGGCGCGGCTTTGGCGCGTCCAGGTTGGCGACTGAATTGCACCTGAGCGTGAAAACAATCGAAACGTATCAAGCGCACATCAAACAAAAACTCGGATTGCACAGCGCCACCGAGCTCAGCGAGAAAGCTACGCATTGGGTGCTCCAGTCAATGCGACGAAATTTGCAATTAAAGAAGCTACTGAAAATCGCAGGCCGATTTTGATCAAAATTGGCCCGTTAGCCGACGCGGAAACGGACGTCGCGGATGGTTTTGCCGCCGAAGCGTTGTTTTAGTTTTCGCAGGATTTCGGACTTGGAGATTTGTTCGAGCTCGTAGTGCAAGGCGGGTTGGAGCACGCGGACGTACAGAATTCCTTCGCGCAATGCGACTGGGGCTGAGTGCGCGGCGATGAAGTCGCCGACGATTTTTGACCAGGCATCGATTACTTCGGTTTCGCGCAGGCGCTCGCGTAAGCCGAGGCGTTGCATCAGCTTCGGCATCAGCTCGGACGGGGATTGCCAGCGGTCGGGTCGCATTTTTCGCTCGGGCAAACCGCGCCATTCAGCGATGACGGCGGCGCGAAGAGCAGGGTTCATATTTGGCGATCGTTAAATTCAGCGGAGTTCAACTCCGCTGGGCACACAGACTGAAAGTCTATGTTCCGAAATTACGCGCCATTCGGCGATTACTGCGGCGCGAAGGGAAGCATTCATGGACTGTTGAGCTTCACTTACCATCAAGGCCAACTCCAATCTAGCCACAGCTGACTTGCGCCTTGCGCATTTTCCGTCGCAGAACCGTAAGTTGCGCCAGATAGTAGACGAGCGCGACGCAGAGCACCGAGCTTGCAAGAAGCAACAGCGTATACAGCCACTCGGAATGCTGGCCGATCCAATCGCTCTCGCCTGCTGCGACTTTCAATGCACGATCGACGTCGCCACCCGAGTAATTGGTTCCGTAAATCCATTTTGCGATTCGAAGTTTGGAATCCAGAAATAGAACAACATTCGGGTGCGTGAACTCTGTTCCTGCCCGGCCATATTGAAAGCCGATGGATTCAAGAAGCGCGTCAATGTTTTGCCGACTAGCAGTGCCGACAAACCAGCCGAGCGGAATCTTTTCGCGTGCGCGATATGTCGTCAGCTTCTCCGGCGTGTCGGTGGGATCGAACGAGAACAACAACACTCGAAATTGTCGCGGATCCGCCGAAGAGCCAGCGAACGCGGTCTTGAGTTGATCAACATTCGCGATGCACGCGCCCGGGCAGCGAGTATAGATCGGCAGGAGGACAACAGGAAAACCGCTGAATTCCGACAAGCCTCTGACTCGGCCGCTGTGGTCAATCCAATTGATCGCCGTTACTGAGCGTCCGCGCTGTGGGGAAACCTCTTCAACGCTGGCAGCGAAGCACGCAGAGACAAAAGCAAGGACAACGACTGCCACGAAGATTTTCATTCGAACGCTTACGGATTGCGCGTGCTCGTGATGGGCCGGGGATTGTCCGGTGAATAGCCGGGCGCGCCGGGGAAATTGCTGCGAATTGTTTGCGTGATTGGTGCGGCGTAGGCGATCACCAGTAGGAGCGCAGCCCCGGCCAGCCATGGCGTGAAAGTTTGCACCGCCGGAACGCGTTCGTCGTGATACGGCTCAGACACAATCAGTTCCAAGTCGCCTTGCCTAACTCGCTTGCCGAAAAGCGTGGCGAAGAACACGACAAAAAACATCAGCGCCGCGATCGTCATGATCGTGCCGCCGAGGCTGCCGAGTATTTTCGCAGCCTGCCAATCGGCGTGGTAGAGATGCGATTGCGGATCGGTATAACTCAAACCCATGTTCGTCCGGCGCGGTTCGCCGCCCGCGCCGCCGATGAACAGGCCAGTGGAAAAAATCATGATGCCTAGCGTCCAGATGTAAGGCACCCACACGTTCCAGGTCGGCAGCTTGATCTTTTTGCCGGTGAGCGTTGCAACCAGAAACAAACTCATCCCGATGTAAGCGAGAAACATCGGACCGGCGACGGTTTGGTGAAAATGCGCGGGCAACCAGGAAGTGTTGTGCACCACATTGTCCAGGTTGTACGACGCGTTGATGACGCCGGTCACTCCACCAAAAATAAATATGAACAGACCGGCGAACAGATAGGAGAACAGCCAGCGATCAGTGTCGAGGTATGGAAGTTTCATCCACCAGCCAACCAGACCGCGACCGCCCCGCTCGCGCGCGCCGTACTCGAGCGACGCCCCAATTGTGAACGCCGTGAGAAAACTCGGAACAGCCACGAGCATGGTAAAAAACGCGTGCACGAATTTCCACGTGCTGCTGATCCCGGGTTCCGTGAACTGGTGATGAATTCCGACCGGCGCCGAGTAGAGCACGAGCCACAAAAAAGTCAGCCGTCCGGCGAAATCGGAGAACAGTTTTCCGCCGGCCAACTTCGGCAGCATCGTGTAGTACATGACGTAAGCTGGGACGAGCCAGAAGTACACGAGCGGATGCCCGAAGAACCAAAACAACATCCGCGCGAGCGGCACATTTACGGTCGGCACCCACCCCATAGACCATGGGATCAGCAGGAAAATCACTTCAATTGCGACCGGCGTGGTCGCGATCAGCCAGATAATAAACGTGGCGAAGATACCAACCACAGCGAGCGGCACTTTCTCGCCCTTGTGCTCGCGTTTCCAACTGAAGTAAGGCGGCAACCAGTTGAAGAAGGCGATCCACGAACCAATAACGAGTAATACCACGCCGACATAAAAGGCGGGATGCGCGCGTAGCGGCGGATAAAATGTGTAAAGCACCGTCGCCTTTCCCGAGAGAATGGCTGCCGCCGCGAGCAGGGTGCCCGACAACCATCAATCCAAACGACAACCAGGCCACTTTCATGTTGAGCGGCCGGCGGAGGTAATAACGAATGATCGCATAACCAAAGGCCACGGCGAAGAAAGTGGTGAACACAATCGCGTTTACGACCCCGTGCAGCGTTAAGCCTTGGAAATAACTCAGCCCGAGAAATTGCGAGCTGCGAATCATTCCGGCGCGATAAAGCACCTGCATCAACCCGTGATAAATTCCCAGGATCAACAGCACCATCGGGAAAATGATCTCGATCAGGATCATTTTCCGGAGTCCTGGCTCGATGTTGATGTTGCGTGGTTACGGTTCATATCGGCGACTGTCATGTTGACGTTTGCCAACGAGTTCGGCGTGATTTTGATGCGGGAATGAACATCGCGTGCTTGCGGCGGTAAGCACGCGTAAGCGGAACATAGACTTCCAGTCTGTGCGCCCAGCGGGTTTGTAACCCGCTGATTGGGAGGAAGCGGAGAACATCTCCGCTGGGCACACAGGCCACAGGCCTATGTTCCGCACAATGACATTGATGAGATGACTGTTGTTCCATACTCCATGGCTGCCTATTTCAACGTTTGCAGGTACTCAACAATTTCCTCGATCTCCTCATCGCTAAGGTCCGTCTTCGGCATTTCCTGCTCGAACTTCCCTGCGACGACTTTCTGCTTCGGGGTGAAGGATTTTTTTGCGAATAAAAGCGTCATTCACTGTGACGCTGGAACCGTCCCTCAACTTTTCGTTTCGACCGTACAACCCTTTAAATGTCGGGCCAATGCCTGGCTGACCGTCAAGCGAATGGCATGTTGTGCACAGATTTGCATCCATGATTTTGTACCCTGGATGCGTCGGCTCGGCTGCAGGCGGCGGGCTCGGTCTTGCAGCGAATGTTGCCGCGTCGACCACATGCAACTCGGCGGCCATTTGATCATGCCCAGTTCCGCAAAATTCGTGGCAGAGCAGTTGATAAACGCGCGGCTTGTCGAACTTCACCCGTGCATAATTCACGACACCAGGCACGGCCATCAGATTAAGATTGGTTCCGAGCAAGATTAGACCGTGCGTGACATCGGCTGCGCTTAGATAGATATCCACTGTCGATCCTGCCGGAATCGTCACGTCCTCGGGTTCGAACTTCCACATGCGCGCGACGTAATGCAGCTCGTAATGTGTCGGTGAATGCGCGATCAATTCGCCTTTGTGGAACGGTTTGACGTCGGTGAGACAAGTGGGCAGACCAACATGAAACAGATTGATCGCCAGCGCAGACAGCGCCAAAAGCACCGCAACAAACGCGAGCGCCACCCAAATGATCCGCTTCTCCAATTGCGTGGCGCTCAGCTTGTTCATGCTCGCGCGACCATGATCCAGTAAATGACCAGCCAAAGCGCCGCGTAGAACACAATCAGAAGCGCAAAGAAGAAAATCGCGCCGCTTGGAAAGAACCGCCTCGCGTTTTCTGATTCGCCTGGCTCCATCGGTTCAAACGCTGTTCTGCACCGCATCCTGCCAAATGCGCCAAACCGACGAAAGCGAAATCGTCGGAATTCGTTATTTTTCCATCTGCCGAAGCTTCAAATACATCGCGAGCATCAGAAGTCCGATAAAGCCGATGCTCACAACAAGACCGATCTGACGGTATTTAAATTCTTCGCTGGCTTTATTGACGAGTGCGTCGGTTTGCTTGACGGCCTCTTCCCCCGGTGCTGCCGTCTGCTGAAAAGTATTTCGGCTAAACGAATGCACATATGTGCGCGATTTCTTCAACGCATCACCAAGTTCTGTTAGTTCATTATTGATCGGCTCCACATCCAGCCCTCTCCCGGCGAACTTTTCCGAAACCGCGATGAATCGTGTCCGCGCCTGGTCGAGTTGAGTGATCGTATCGTGAAAGTAGTCCGCAGTCCTGATGCAATCGGGGTGATCCTTCGCGTATTCGTCGATGGCAATCGCCGCATAACTGGCCAGGTCCAGTCGCCAACATCGAGTCATGCGTTTTGGCGATCGCATGGTTGCTATGGCACTGACCGCATTCGGGCCAGTTATGTTGATCGAACGCCTGCTTGTGTTTGCTGCCGTCAAACAGACTGGCGTTGGCGGAGTGGCAAAGACTGCAACTCCGGCTTACCTGCGCGACGCCGGGTGGGCTGGCAGCGTGATTGCCGTGGCAGGTGTTGCATGCGGGCGCGCCGAGTCACCGCGCACGAGCAATGCGCGTCCATGCACGCTGTCGCGATACTCGGCGAGTTGCGTTATCGGGAGTGGCGAGCCATCCGCGCGCGTAAATCCGGCCATAGTCTTCGCATCGGCATGGCAGGCGCCACATGTCTCGGGGACGCGTTGCGCGTACACTTTCGACTGCGGATCTTTCGCCGGACGAATACCGTGCACGCCATGGCAACTCACGCACGACGGTGCGCGGTCGTCATGTTTCTCGAGCAACGTCCGGCCGTGTGGGCTGTCCTTGAACTTTGCGAATTGATCGGTCGGCAGCGAGGGATTGAAGTCATGCATCATCTTGGGATCGGAGTGGCAGCGCGCGCAAAACTGAACGACCCAGGCGCGATTTTTCTGCCGATCTTTCTCCGGCCATTCCTTGACGAAGTCGTGGCCAAAGTCAGCCGCGGGATCGCCGCCGTGACAACCAGCGCACGAGAGGCCATGCCGAAAATGAACATCCTCGACGACTTCCTTCAGGTTCATGTGAGTCCCCGATTGACGTGAACTCGTGCCAACCGAAAAGAGATTCTCTGCTGACTGCGATTCGGAATCGGTGTGACACAAAATGCATCTGTTCTGCAAGAGCACTTCCATTTTTTGCGGACGCAATTGCAGGCCAAGCAAAGTTGCCAGGTGCTGCGGACGCGTGATCACCTCTTTTTGGACGAGGTCGTCCAGGAGAGCGCGAAGGTTATCGTTCAGGCCGCTGAAATAGGCTTGTTCTTCCGGACTGATTATCGGCTTTCCGTTCGCGTCTTTGGCGGCAAGCATCACGGCCAGTTTTGAATTTGCTCCAGCGGGAGGTTGATCTGCTGCAAAAATTGCTCCCGAAAAAAGACAACGCGCCGACAACAATCGCGATTGCCCTCATCTTGCGTCACTTCGATTGCCCCGCGAGCGGCTGATGTACGAAATTCCAATTGCGATCGTCGCCACCGCGACGGCGATCAGGCCGGAGAGCAAATAGGAAACACCGGCCAAGCCGTGCAGCGCGACCTGCAACAGCGCCGCGCCGGTCAGGATGAACCAGCGGCCGCCGAATTTCCAATATCGAACAACAATGACCACGGCGCCGGCGACCAGAGTCCACCATGCGCAGACGCGAGCGACGTTGTGCATCGCAGCCAGTTCATCGGTAATTCCGCGCGCTCCGATGTCCCAGCCCATCAGCGTCAGGTAAGTTAGAAAAAGGATTGCCGCCCAACCGAAATCGCTGAATGCCGGCGATGGTTTGTCGTGATACGCGCGCCGATCGAGCCAGGGAATAATGGCCCAAATACCGAACAAAAGCGCAATCAACAACAAACAGACCTGCGGGCCTTCCAGACCAAAGAGGTGCGGCGGAAATTCCTTTAACAATTGATACTCCCACAGGAAATACCATTCTGGTTTGATGCCGGGATAAGCCGGCGCGAGCGGATCTGCTTTCTCGCCCAGTTCCCAATCCATTCCTGGGATGCCGGGACCGTACGGCAAAAAAACTGCAAGCGTTGCCAATGCCATCAAACACGCCAGCCACAGCAGCGCATCACGCAATGCGAAGCTGGGAAAAAATTTCATCCCGCGCGGCGCAATTCTAGCACCCACAGGCGGCGCCATTCCCTGACGCTGAATCAGGAGCAAGTGCAACGCGATTATGCCAACAAAACCCAGCGGCAAAATCACCACATGCGCAGCGAAAAATCGATAGAGCGTGTTAATCGTTACATCGTGGCCCCCACGCAACACCTGCAACAGCCAGTCGCCTAACAAGGGCACCGACTGCACGATGTTTGTGCCCACAGTCGTGGCGAAGTAAGCCAGCTTGTTCCACGGCAGCAGATATCCCGAGAACCCAAAGCCGAGCGTGAGCAGAAACAACATGTAGCCTGACACCCACGTCATCTCGCGTGGTGGCCGGTACGCTTTCAGCATCATCGTGCTGAACATGTGGAGCGTCAGCGAAATGATCATCAGATGCGCGCTCCAACTGTGAATCGATCGGATCAGCCACCCGAACGGGACCTTGGTGGTCAAAAAACGAATGCTCTCGTACGCTGTTGCTTCACCGGGTTGGTAATACATCAACAGCAGCACGCCGGTGATCACCTGGACAACGAAAAAGAACATGGTGATACCACCGAGGTAATACCAACCCATCCAATGCGAACCAATCGGCACTTCCTTGTGCCGCAGGAACTCAACGAGCGGCGTGAGCTGATACCGCCGATCCAGCCAACCGCGCACGCCCTGGCTTTCTTCAGCGCCGTTAGCCTTGGGCTTTTTCTTCAGAAATGACGATTGCACCGTCTGTTTGGCGTTGGGCGAGATATTGCGTCAGAGGCCGCGGCGGCGGTCCAGACAATACCCGTCCGTTGAGATCGAATCGCCCATCGTGGCAAGGACACCAAATGACTGATTGTCCGGGCAGAAACGTCACCGTACATCCCTCGTGAGTGCATTTCGCGCTGAACGCATGCAATTGGTCACCCGCCTGCAAAACCAGCACGCGTTGTCCGCTCACCGGGACAATCACAAACTTGTTCTGCTCAAGCTTGGACGTTTCATCGCGTGTGAGATGTGCTGGGCCAGTCGGCCCGGTTTGCGGCAACGGTTTAAGGTAACGAATGATGGGATACGCAATACTAATCAGCCAACCGAGGAAGCTCGCGCCCAAAAGAAGGTCGAGGAAATGGCGGCGCGAGGTTGTCGGAACCGCCTCGGCTCGTTCATTCATCGCCGATTTTTTTATGCATTCGTTCCACGTAGTGCAAGCATTTGTTGTGGCGAGAGGTGCTCAAACCTGCGTTTGCGATGACAAATATTTATGAATGCCTGCTGCGGCTTTGCGACTATCACGCACAGCACGCACCACAAGATCCGGACCGCGGACAAGATCGCCACCGGCAAACACTCCAGGAACACTGGTCATTTGATTTTCGTCCACGATGACGCCGCTCCATTTATTAACGTCGATTTTTTCGGAGTTGCCGGCGGCGAAAATCGGGACCGGATCGAATCCGTAGGCGATCAGGACGACATCGATTGGCAGATTGAACTCGGAGTCGGGAATTGCGCACGGTTTGCGACGGCCTTTCACGTCGGGTTCGCCCAGTTCCATTCGCACACAGCGCGCTTCGCAAACTTCGCCGGCGGCGTTGCCTGACAATGAAATTGCATTGGTGAGAAACATGAACTGCGCCCCTTCCTCCACCGCGTTCCAGTATTCGCGCCGGCTGCCGGGCATGTTCTCGAGATCGCGTCGATAAATACAGATCGCCTCATGCGCGCCGCACCGGATTGCTGTGCGCAAACAATCCATCGCAGTATCGCCGCCGCCAAGGACTGCGACGCGTTTGCCGCGCACTTCGATCGGCAAGTCATCGGGCGTTCCGACATTTTTCTGAATGAGAAACGGCAACGCGTGAAATACCCCGTGCAAATCGGCGCCAGGAATATCGAGCTCCTTTCGGTTTTTGCGCGCCAATTGCGAGATAAATCGCATCGAATTTCTCGCGCAAGCTCGACAACGGAATGTCGCGCCCGACGGTCACGCCGCATCGGACCGTCACACCGCGCCGACGCAACAAGTCGAAGCGGCGGTCCACGATCCTCTTTTCGAGTTTGAACGACGGAATGCCGTTGACGAGTAGACCACCGGGACGCGTTTGTGTTTCAAAAATCGTGACGGCGTAACCGAGTTTCGCCAATTCATCCGCGCAAGCCATTCCACCCGGACCGCTGCCAACCACCGCGACGCTGAATCCGTTCGGCGGAGCAGTTGCTGCATCGAGTTCCTCATGCGCAAAGGCGTATTCGTTAAGGAACTTTTCAACGGCCCCGATGGATACCGGCTCCGAGCGCGCGTTGAGGATGCACGCGCTCTCGCACAAGCGATCCTGCGGACATACGCGGCTGCAAATTTCCGGCATGTTGCTGGTGGAGCGCGACAACGCGGCGGCTTCGAGGAATCGCCCTTCGGCTGTAAGCGCGAGCCACTCGGGAATTCGATTCGCGAGCGGGCAGCCATTTGTGACGCAGCCTGGATCCGAGCAATTGATGCAACGACTGGCTTGCGCACGCGCAGTGGCTTCATCGAACAACGCATAGATCTCGTCGAAATCACAGATGCGTTCGCCGGCAGCGCGTTTCGGCGGAGTCTCGCGCGCGATGTATCGCCAGTTGTGCTTGACCGGCCAGCTCGGTACGGCGCTTTCCATTTGCTGGAATGATGCCGACAAGCCACGATTTTGCCTATGCACCCGTTGGCAAACGCTGTGCATTTATTGGTCTGCAGGATTCCCGCGGACGCCCGACTTTTATTGCAGGAAAACTCTAACCAGCGGACGGAGCAGGCGAAATTTGCGGCTGCTCGCCACGAGAACGAACTCTAGCGGGCGCAAAGCTGCGCCATTTTTCAAGAGGCATGGCAGCAACGGCCATCAGTGCGAGTTGGCTAATCATGAATCCCACGAGCCACGGAAACGCTTTTTGCATGAAACCATAGGAATGCAGGCCGACGCCAAGCATGTTCACGCCGAACCACGAGAAACTGGTGACGATATTGCCGAACAGCGCCATGATCATCAGGCCGCGTTGCCGGATGAACCCGCCCCAGCGCGCGTGCAGAGTGATTGCGCACCAAAGGACTATCAGCACCGCGCCGTTTTCTTTGGGATCCCAGCCCCAAAAACGGCCCCATGATTGATCAGCCCAAATGCCGCCGAGCACAGTGCCGACGAAACTGAACAGGGTAGCGAAACAAATCACGCCGTAGGTCATGCGCCCAAGTGAATCGGCGGTTTGTTTTTTCAATGAGCGCGTGAACACGCCGCGCACGACGTAGATGATGGCAAGCATACCGGCGAGAAACATGGCGGAGTAACCGGTTGTGATCGCAACGACGTGTGTCGCCAGCCAGATGTTGGTGTCGAGCACCGCCTGCAACATTTCCAAGGTATCGCCGCTGCCGGCGAGATGATGCGCGATGATCAAGGTCACAAAACCAATCGCGCCCGCGCACGCCGCGCCGATGCCGTCGCGGAAAATTCGTTCAAGTATCAGCGCGACAATGACCGCGCCCCAGCCAATGAAGATTGCTGATGAATACAGATTGGTGACGGGCGGACGTTCTTGCAGATACATCCGCGAAACCAGACCGAACGTATGAATGGCCAACGCCAGCAGCAAAATGTAAAACGCCGAACGCCGGAGCACACCGCTCCACCCGAGCCACGACGCACACGCCAGCAAAAACGCGAGCACGTAAAGCGTCATGCTTTGGCTAAACGGCTGAAGCCGATTGAACAAAAATTCAAACGACGCGCGCTTGGTCGCGTTCGGCTGCGCTTTGGCGAACCCATCAGCCACGAGCTGCACGTTTTGATTGAAGAGCAATCGATCGTCGGCGCGATATGAATCGCTGATGACAGCGTATTCGCTCACAATCGGATGAATTTGGCCTGTGCCGACAGAGCGGAGCAAACTATCGCCCACCGAATGCCACTGATTCTCTTGTCCGAATGGCGGAACAGCCAGGACATATGCCATTTCCGATAGTCGCTCATAACGCTGAATCATGGCAGCGACGTCGTCGAGTTTCCCTTTGTCGAAATTTTCGCCCATCGAGCGTTCGCGCGCTGCCTTTGCTGCACCCGGGACAGTGCTTTCGAAGCGGTGAAGTTCGGCAGCGAAATTCTGTGCGTCCTCGGGTTGAATACTGTTCTTCAGGCGTTGATACAGCGAGAGACCGTTGCGCAGATTCAGGATCGCGCTTTGATAAGCGGAGCGCTGGACTGCCTCGAGCTTGTCGGATTGCGTGGCTTGTTCGTCAATCTGTTTCAAAAAAGGCGTAAACTCGGCAAAGCTAAAATATTTCCGGTCGCTCTGTTGCCAGCCAAACAAGCCGAGCACATCGGCGTTTTGCACGACGAACACCGGATATTGATCGGCGACGGGAGCGTTGAACAGGACGTCGGTAAGCCATTGCATGGCGCTCAATCGCTTGCCGCCCTCGAGGCGCAGTTCCTGTTTGCCGTGAATGATCAAGAGCGAATTACGCCCAACAGTGTCCAACGGTTTGACCCGACCTCCCACGAGCACGGGGATCTCTCCAAACCTGCCAAAATCGAAATCCTCCCTCGTCGCTTTTTGCGGCAGCCAATTGCCGGCAATCGATGCCGCGGCGACAGCGAAAATAATCCAGGGTAGAAAACGTTTCATGCGATTGCCCTCCGCCGTTGTCGTGAAAATCCTACGAGATGAAACCCAAATTGCACCAGCAGACCGGCTGCGACAATCACGCACGCCACGTAAGGCGCAATGAAACTCGGATTGTGCACCACCTGCAAAATTGTCGCGGAATCGTCTGGTTGAAACCCGGCCTGATAAAACGTTTCCCCGCGATAACGGAGCGGATGATTCATGTAAATCAATACGTCGCGGTCCACGGAGCGTTCCGGATCGATCAAGGTGACTTTGCTTGAGAAATTCTTCGGGATTTCAGTTCCGGCGTATTTTTCGTGTGTGAACTTCTGCAAGGTGACGCTGTAAGGCTTGTAATAGCGCGCAGGCCGCAGCGCGATCATCCATGTGCGCCCGCCGCATGCAAATGTCTGCGGAGCACCAAGCGCATCCGAAACCAGCCATGTGCCTAACGAACCGCCGTCCTTCGGCAGAATTTCGATTGCCGCACTCGGCACGTCGCGCTCATCGGCAGCGATTGCGCCCGCGGCAGGCTCGACTGCAATCATGGCCCCGGGTCCCTGGTTGGCAATCGGTTGCGCGCCTTCGCCTGCCTGGCTCAACATTTTGAGGCGCGAATTTTGGTAAAAGTTCCTGACCACGATCCGGAATGGCAAACTCGAGTGGTCGATCACACGATGGTGTCGTAGCACGCTTTCGGGAATAGCGGTCACCTGATCGAGATCATCGCCACTCGTATCGATCACCGCCAGCTCCGTGTCGCGCGTGTCCTCGGAAAAATTCTTGGTGTCGCCGTTCGCCAGCCGCATGTGGCTCTCGACCGCGAACAAATCAGTGAACAGCCCGCCGGCGAGCATGATGATCAACCCGGCGTGGGTGAGATGAATCCCCAGTTTCCGCCAACTCCAGCGGAAACGTTTCAGATGGGCGGCGATAAGATTGATCAGCAGCACGGCGCCGATGAGATGGCCACCCGGGAAAATTGGGATCTGGAATCCGCGCCCGTCCGGCGGCCACCACACAAACATGCTTTGGAAATAACGCTGCTGCGCCTCGTGAATCCCAAGATGAACCTGCGCCAGCGTGCCGGCAAAAATCAGCGCCATCCCCGCCGCCAGACAAACGATCGTCAGCTTCAGCGACGTAAAGATGTCGACGATTTTGTGCAGCATGTTTCTAAAACCCATCTCTAAATGTCATTCTGAGCGAAGCGAAGAATCTCAAGTCCTTTCCGCCTTCATGCGAATAGCCAGAGATGTTTCACTTCGCTCAACATGACAGTCATTTGTGAAATTAAAATCGGACGGATTCGATGAATTTCACGAAATTCGGTTTCTCTTTTTCAACTGCAGCGGTTGGCCCGGTTGCTTTGAAAAACCAGACGCGTCCGTCGCGGCGCGTCCAGGCCGCGATGGTGCGCGTTTTGTTACCAGCAATGTCGGTGGTGGAGAACGTCGTATCTCCGGTTTTGAGAGGAGCGACTTGCGATGTCACGGCGTCTTCGCTCCACCGGGGCACAGACCCATTTGTCCGCGCCACCGGTTGATGTTGTCGGCATCGCTTCCTCCATCGCCGGGGAACGTCACAACGGAGATGTCGATCTTACCGCCATCGTCTGCGGGCGCGCTGAAGCTGGCGTAGCGCATGGAGGACGGCGGCACTTCTGTCCAGCCGTCGGGCGTTGTCCATTTGACCTGAGGCGCACTCGTGGTTTGCGACGGCGCAGCGGCCATTTGCGCTGGTCCGGTTTTAGTCTGAGCGTCGCAAACTGCTGCGACCCATTTGATGAAGTCGCCTTTTTGCGCCTCGGTCAGATCGGCATTGCCGCGCATTTTGAAAAAGAGCGTTGCATCAGCTGTGGTCACCATTGCGGCGATGATTCTGCCATCTCTTGCCGGGTCGGCATTATCAGGGAGTCCCGCGAGATCGACGATGGTCACGTCGCCTAACGAAGTGTGCAATCGCTGCGCCATTTCGCCGAGCTTTTGCTCGGTGATCGGTGGTTGACCGAGCTGACCGAGCCAGCGGTTCACATTCTCGAGAACATTGCCAGCAGCGGAACCCAGACTCACAAATGAAACGTCCGCGACGGCGCCGTTCTCGCCTTTAACCAGAAAACTTGCCTGCCGCATTTGCGACAGCGGCTGCGCTTCCCAATTCGGCGGAGTCGTCACCGCGGTTTCCGCCGTCGGCGCGAGACTGCCTGGCATCCGAGGCGCTGCCGAGTTCGTCGGCATCGCCTCTTGCTGCTGAGGCGCAGATTCTTCCAGCGGCGCCTTGGAAACGCGGTACACCTTGATCTCCGAGTTTTTCTCGCAGGCTGTCAGCGCGGCGAGAAGAGCGACGCAAACGACAACAGCCTTGCCTACCTGCCCATTTGCTGTTGTTGCGCTTACCCAATAACCCCATTGTCACGAGATAGCACTACTCTTTCTGAACTCCGCCAGTATGGCAATCGGTGCATGAAAATTCCGTATACGGGGCATCGATATGCATAAAATCGTACCCCTTTGCGTTAATCTGCTGGAGTGCTTCACCGCTGCCTTGCGCCAGGATGAGGTGGCACGAGTTGCAGTCGCTGGCTTTGATCGACCTGTTCCCATCGGCACTAACGTGTTTGCCGTCGTGGCAACGGAAACACCCGTTCCAATTTTTATGTCCAACAAAATCCGGATACGTCCGCCAATCGACTTTTACCTCCGGGAAAAAATCTTCGCGGTAGATCGCCTGCGCCACGCTAACGATCGTGTTCGCCTGCGCGGGATCGGGATACGCTGCGCGCAGGTCGTTCGCGATCCCCTGCTCCGCTTCGGCTTTCGTGGAGTACGGTTTCACCAATGCGGCGACCACTTTGGATTTCACCCACGGCGTGTTCGGATCGAGCCGCCCAGTCGTTAGCGCCAAATCAACCGCGTCATTAGGCGTATGCACCTTGTGGGCGGGCCGGCTGTGACAATCCAGGCAACTCATTCTTCGAACCTGATATTTGGAGAGATCCTCTTTGAAATCCGGATCGCGATACTCGGTCGTCCCTCCTTGCGCATTCGTCATTCTCACCCACGGAATTTTCAGAAGCTGCCCGTCGGTGGCGACGTATTCGATTTTGTTCGCAATGTTCATGTGCCAATGAATCCCGCCCACCGGCCCGTTCGAAGGATCGCCGCCGCCAACGTTGAGCAGAAGCCGCACAGCGAACGGCGTGTTTTTCTCGTCGGACAGGTAATGCTGAAACGTGCGATCTACGTTGCCGACGTATTTCTTGGGCCAGTGACACTGCTCACAGATTGCTTGAGCCGGACGCATGTCCGTTGGCAGGTGAATCGGACGATCGAAGTCGTTGCGAACCGTATGATAAAGTTGTTTCACCCCGTTGAGCTTCGTCTTGAAGTATGCGGCCGCGCCGGGGCCGACGTGACACGCCGCGCACTCAACACTGGCGTGTGCAGTGTGTTGATAGGCCACGTATTGCGGCGTCATCGGTAGATGACAAGTCTTGCCGCAAAAACCTACCGACTCGGTGTATTGATACGTCTCGTAACTACCAAGCGCAGTGACAAACAAGAATGCCATGCTGCCGAACCCAAATACCGCAAGAATTCTTCGGTCACGCGGGCGCGACAAATCAATCTTGATGGCAAGAGGTTCGGCCGCTTCCACAGCTCGTCGCCGTGTGCGCCAACGAATAATCGCACCAAGGAACGTGAGAAAAATTCCAAGAAGGAAGAATAGTGGCGCAATCAAGTACGCCAGAATACCGATGTAAGGATTGGGATGGCCGGCGATCAGATCGATCGCGAAGAGGAGGCAAAAAGCGAAAAGTGCGCTGGCCGCCAGCACCATGCCGGACCAGCTAAGCCAGTTGCGGAAATTGCGCCTGAACGGCCGAGGCTGCGCGGGAGCTGGAGCTTCAGGCATCGCGGCAATTATTTACAGCTCGGTTCAAAAGTCACCTTGAAACGACCGCGTAAATTCCAATTTATGAATAAGCTCGCCATCTCGTACGCTGTGCAGAAGCGGTTCTCGGCACACTCCAGAGCACTTGGGACGGAGTTTAAGTGCCTAATTTTTAAAGGACCGAATGTGTGCAACCAGCGCCTTGATGTCAGCGTCGGAAAGCTTGCTGCCGAATGGTTTCATGGTTTCCTTCCCGTTCGTTTTTACGCCTTCCTTGATCGCTCTCTCCGCTTCGGCATCGCTGAACGCTGCCTGCAGTTTGGCGTCATGGTAGTCTTTAACGCCCAATTTTTTTCCCATCATGGTGTTTCCGCTGCCGTCTTTCCCGTGGCAGGAGGCACAATTTTGCGCCCACGTTGCGCTGGCATCAGCTGCAATACTGACGCCCGCTGACGCGATGACGACTATCGCAAGGACAAATATTTGTCGTTTCACTAATTAGCGCTTTTGCCAATGCCCAATCTCACCTCGACGATTCAGCAAGTAAGATCGAAAACGGATTTATTTCTTGAGCGTCCGAACATAGGCAACAAGCGCTTTGATTTCGTCATCGCTCAACTTACCGCCGAAGGCTTTCATCGCCGTTTTGCCGTTCTGCTTGACGCCGTCTTTGATTGCCGCGGCAGCTTGCGCATCGGTGAACGATGCCTGCTTCTTCGGATCTGTTAAATCCGCCGCATTTAACATTTTCCCCATTTTTGTATCCCCCTTGCCGGCAGCACCGTGACACTGGACGCAGTTGGCGTCCCAATTTGCTTTTGCATCAGCGGCACGGATTGCGAGCGGCGCTGAGATTAGAAGGCTGAACATAAGGATCCCGATCGTTTTCATATGAGTTTATATGGCTTGGTTTGCTTAGAACCGAATTTGGAGGCTCGAAAAAAGCGAGTGTGCGCGATAATTGTCATGACCGCCGGAAGTGACGTCCCTGTAATTGAAATAACCGTACTTCAGCATCAGGCGCATGTTCCTGCTTAATTTGCGCGTCACAGTTGCTGAGACGGCATGTTCTGTTGCGCCCAATCCGTATGGCACAGCGACCGCTGCGTTTTTAAGATAGTCGTTGGCACAGTAGAAGTAGTAGTCGGCGTAGAAGTCCGTTTTATCGTCGATGATGTAGCCAATGCCGCTGGTTACCGTCCAGTAATCGTTTCTAAAGTTCACCACCGTTGCGCCTCCATCGGGGACCAGTTCGATGTTGTTCGCCGGCGTGTCCGTCTGATTAAGCACGTAAGAGACGTTCGCCTGCAGGAAAAAGCGCGGCAGAGGATTCCAATTCAGTGACTCACTGATCACATGCTTTTTGATCTCGCCACTCTGCAGTTCGGCCAGCAACTCTTCCTGTGGAACTATCTCCCACTGACCGTCGATCGACGTATGCACGAAATCGTAGCGCGTGACCAGAGCCAGCGTGCCCATGCACAAGGGAAGCTTTGGCCGGAATGTCATTCGAACATTAAAGTCATCGACATTCCAGTCTTGATTAATCAAGCGTGGGAACTGTCCGCTGAAGACATCTTCATCGTAGGACGCGATTCTGTGAAAGTACTGCCCGGCCAGACTTAATCTCATCGTCGGATTCCAGGTCGCGCCGATGGTATATTTTTGACCCAGCGCGTTAGTGTCCTTATCCAACGGGATTTCTTCGTCGATGTTCTGAAACTCATCGACGTTGCCGAATTCTTCTTCCCATTCGCCTTCAGCATAAAAAAGCCAATCTTTGATGCCGGTGTAACGCAACTCGAGTCTCTCGGCGAAACGGTTGTAATCTGAGTTGCGCGCGCCCTCGGCTGGTATTGGTGGTCCGTAGTGGAATCCACGCTCTGGATTCAGCGGAGTAAATGGTGGGGTGTTCGGAACGGGTTCTTCCGCGAGGAAGGCCGAATCGGCGTCGTTATTCTCATGCGTGTATCGGAATCCTGACAAGATGGCGAGGTTCTCCAGCGGCATCCAAAACAGGTTGGCATTGAAGACATTTTCTCTGATCCGGGCAGTTCCGGCTAGATCGATAAAAGCATGGTCGCGTTGGCCGAGTGTGGGAACTGGCTCTCCAAACGCGGAATCCCAGTGCGTCCCGAAGATACGTGTACCTGAGAGATCGTTAGTTAGAGTCGTGTAGGAGTAGCCGGCGGTGAACCAGAAATTATCGGTAATTCGCGTCTCAGTGATGCCATGCCCACTAAACAAATCGACGTCATCATTCTGTTGCTGAGTAACCTTGCGCTGCTGGCCCGGAGGCGGCACTACCGGTGGCAGTTGACCAGCGCTGCGCTCCATGTTTAGCGAGTAATCGTTGGTGTTATGCTCGTAACGCATCCCGAGCAAAACATCGGTGTTGCCGAAGGTTTTCGATGCCTCGAAGGAAAATATGTCGCGCTTCTCATCGATGTTGCGGAAAGAAGGAATGATTTTTCGCGTTGAATTGTATGGAGGTAGCAAACCGGTCTGGTTCGTATCGCCCCAGACGGTCGAGTCTTTCTGGCCAAAACGGAATTCATGGTCGTAACGCATCGTGATCTCCGGCCAGTTTGGGGCGCGCAACCCAAGTTCAATCCAAACGTCTCCTCGGTCGACGTGCATTTCGGGATAAGGCGGATCAAAGAAGACATCGTTGTGCGGGAAGAATCCGGCATTGCCATCGTACCAACTGCGAAACTCCGTGTAGCCAGCCTTGATATAGCCGAGATTCGGCTTCGCCAGTTGCAGGGTTAAATCGTAATCATTGAAGTCCCAGAGCGCGTGGCCATCGACTGAAAACACGCCGTTTTTGTCGAAAGTTCCCTCGAAGTGCAGATCCTGGATGCCGCCGTAAACCTGATCGCCCGGTAACCGGTGTTCCTGCTCGAACTGCGCGCGATCGCCGCTCGTGATCACTCCGCCAATAGCGAGCTCGATCCAGTTTTTGTATTCTTCGGGTTGCTCTTCCGTGGCCGTGGCGACGGTTTTCTGATCGCTCGTACCAGCCCGAGCGCCAGCGGCGGCTAAAGTTCCCGCAAAAACCAGCGCCAGGAATCTGCGAGAGGAGGTTTTCATAACATCCAGATCAATATCTAAGCAGCGGCGTCACATTGGAGCCGTGCGGTTCTTCATGGCAGCCCGCCGACCAACACGTCCCTTGCTGCAGAAAGCTCGAATGATCGACGTCTCCAATGAAAATGTGCCCGGGTGATTTTTGCTCCTGGAAATGGCATTTGATGCAAAGCGTCGCGTTGCGTTCATTCAGCAGGCGCTGGTTGACGGAGCCGTGTGGGCGAATGGCAGACGGTGCAACCCTGGCGCAGCGCTTCATGCTCGTAGACAAACGGGCCGCGCTGCTGCGTGTGACACTCGAAACAGGTCTCGTTCTTGCTCAGGAACGCAAAACCGCCGGCTTTGAGTTTCTGCTGGATATTTGTCGGCGCGCCCTTGACCGCGATGCCTTTGTGTACTTCATGACAATCCGCGCAGCTCATCTTGCCTTCGAGCACCGGATGATGATGAGGCAATGCGAACGCTGCGCGAACTTCGAGGTGACACTGGAAGCAAGTTTCCGGTGATTTTCTTGGATTGACAATCGTGCCGGCGCCGCCGCCGGCCTTGACGTGCAAACTCCCCGGTCCGTGGCACGACTCGCAGCCCATGTCCGTGGTCTGCTTTGAAATTTCGCCGCCGCCTTTTGCGGTGCTCTTAGTTACGATTACCTTTTTTGTCTGCAGTCGCGCGTGAGTGGCTGTTCGGAAATCGCGCACGATCTGTTCGTGACAGGTCGCGCATTCCTCTGAGCCGACGAACTCCGCGCCCGGGATGCTGGGCGGAGCGAGAATTGTTCGATTGGTCGTACTGCAGGAAAGCAAAATTACGGCCAGCGCAACTGCTCCCCCAGCGCCCCAGAACAAGCTTTCGCGCTTACCGAGGATCCATCGAGTTAGTCTCGAACGCCACACGAATCGCGAGTATGCGCAGAAACAGAAAATTGTGACAACGCATTTCTTCAGGTTTTTTCTTAGTGGCCTATTGGAATTCTACCGATGCCGACGAACCACACGATTTGCGGCACGGAATTGCGTTGGCGATTTGCCACAGAGTCTTTTGAACACGCGATTGAACTGCGACAGCGATTGAAATCCCGCGGCGAACGCGATCTCACTGATCCGCAGACCGCCGTCATGTAAAAGTTTGCACGCTTTTTCAAATCGGGTGCGTGCAACGTACTCGACAAAGTTCATGCCGGTTACCTGCTTGAATCTTTCGCTGAGATAATTCGGGTGAATATTGACCGCTTTCGCCACTCTTCGCAGGGAAAGTTCCTCATCCGAATGTTCCTCGATAAATTTGCGCGTTTTCCAGATCTCTACGGGTTCGGCTCGGTTTCCGGAGCTCGCGTTTTCGAAATTCGGCTGCTGATAACCTCTTTATCATCCCTTAACGACTTAACTGTCGATGAACAGTTCGGCTGTTCTTCTATTGTCAATTGCTCACCCGATCTTGGCCTAACGGGAAAATGGCCGCTTCGGACCTGAACAAGTTTTGCAAAGCAAAAGGCAATTGCGGCTTAGCGCGCCAGCGCATCCACGAGTCGGTTAAGGCATGGAAAAAAGGGGAACACAAACCTCAACCAAAGAAAGAGAGAGATAAAAATGAAAACATTACCAGTAATTTTAATTGGCCTGATGGCGTCCGTCGCCATCGGGGTATCAACAGCGCGAGGCCAAACATCTTACAGCCTCGAGGACCTCGGAGTGGTCAAAGAGATGGAATACAGCCAAGCTGCTGCGATTAACAACCAGGGGAACGTAGCGGGCACGGCTTACAAAGGGGCGGAGACATGCGCCTTTCACTACTCTTACAAGTTCATGGAGGATGCCGGCGGCTTCAACAGCCGCGGATTCGGTATCAGCTCCATGAACTTGGTAGTGGGGGACGCCTTCTTTGGCCCGGCAATGCAACCGACAAGCCACGCTGCCATATTCAGTGGCGGAGTCGCGAAGGATCTCGGGGTTTTGAAAGACCAGCGATTCAGCCGAGCGAATGGCATTAACGCCATGGGGCAAGTGGTTGGATTCTCCGGTCGCGAGCGGGACAGCGAAAACAGTCGCGCCTTCTGTGTGGAGCCAACAAACCGGCATGGTGGACATCGGCACGCTGGGCGGTTCATATGCACAGGCGTATGCGATCAACGACGCTGGGTTCATAACCGGCACGTCCCAAACCTGGGCTACTGTCTTGACGACCCACGCGTTCATCCAGCGGCCGATCGCCTCGGCGAGCAGCGAGCGAATGCGAGACCTGGGTGTATTGGGTGGCCATTCCAGTTACGGCATGGCCATTAACGGCTACAACCACGTCGCCGGCTATTCCACAATCAAAACCAACGACCGAGCGCGTTCACGCCTTCTTGCATAATGGCAAGAGCATGATCGATCTCGGATCGCTCGGCGGAAGTGCTGTGGGCAGTGTCATAGGAAACAGGGATAGCGACGTCAGCGTAGCTCTGGGTGTTAACAATTGGGACCAAGTTGTTGGTTACACCTATCTCCCGTCGTTCGGCGATATGCCCACTCCAGCAAGTGGCCTTTGTCTGGAGTCGAGATGGCTACGGCGGCGGAAAAATGGTTAACCTGAACAAATTGGTCAATGCGACGGGGAAAAACTACCTCCTCGTGTCCGCGGCCGGAATTAACGACAATGGGCAGATCCTGGCGAATGCCTACCATATCCAGAATGGTACTGTGCACGCCGTTTTGCTAACGCCAAAGAAATAGCGATGTGTTGTCGTTGCTACTAATAAGATGAAAACGGACAAACAGCGTCTCTCGGAACTCCGCAAAGTTGGCGAGAGACGCTGCGGTGGGCGCCCCGGAGGGAGACATCGAATGTCTGCGGAAGTACCTGGCAGGCGCCTTAGAATGCGAAACAGATGAACAAATCACCTCTAATTTATTGGAAGGACAAATCGGGCATCAGCCACAGATTTTGGATTTACCCTCGCGGAACCAAGTTTAACGAGCCATGTCCGGGGATTTACATTTACGCCAGGGAAACATCGCCTCATAAATGGGTTCCCATTTACATTGGACAAACGGAAAACGTAAACGTCCGTCTTGCCAATCACGAGCAACGAGAATGCGTCGATCAGAATGGCGCGACTCATATACATGTCAGTATAATCACTGATGAGAAGTCTCGTTTCACGCTCGAAAAGGATTTGATTGAACAGTGGAAGCCGGTCTGCAATGCGCAGGTTGGACTGATTGCCGAGGAAGTGGCCGAGGCGAACCCGGACGTGGTAGTGCGCGACGAAAAAGGTGAGGTCTACACCGGACACTACGAGGCGGGCGAACGCGACGTTGCTCAGCGAGTTCCTCAAAGACCACGGCAAAATGCAGGAGCAAGCTGCGACCATTGCGCAGCTAAAGAAGGACTTCCAAGCGACTATCGCACGCCAGCAAAAGCAAATTGAAGCGCTTACCGCGGGGTTGCAGAAGGTGAGAGAACAGCTCGCCACGACCAGTCCGTCCGTTGGCAGACTTTGATGTGGATGTCGCGCCTTCGGCGCTAGAAGCGATTAGCGATTTCATAAATGTAGGTAGCCGCCGGTCGGTCCATCTCGGCGCTCGTTTTCAAACCAAGCAGGTGGCCCAACGGGCCGCTACAGCAACGCATCACAGCGGCTATGGTTTCATTTAAAATGCTTCAGACTGGAACGTCGCGTGGTCGATTGCGTTGCTAACACCCATTCGACTCGCCATACCGTTAGGCGATCAAATGGCAGCGCATCGAAAACCAGATCAACGCCGCGATGATCTTTGCGCGATCTGAACTTCGTTAACGTGCTGTGACTGCCTCCCTTGCTCAGAAGGAGAGCAAGTTATGCAAAGCATAAAGCAATAGCGGCTTAGCACAGCAGCGCATTCACGAGTCGGTTAAGGCATGGAAAAAAGGGGAACTCAAACCTCAACCAAAGAAAGAGAGAAAAATAAAATGAAAACATTACCAGTAATTTTAGTTGGCCTGATGGCGTGCCTCGCCATCGGGATATCAACGGCTCGGGCACAAGTCGGGTATAGCGTCGAAGACCTCGGAGTCGTGAAAGGAATGGAAACCAGCGAAGTTGTCGCGCTTAATAACCAGGGGAACGTGGCGGGCACGGGTTATGGTGGGTCGCACAGTTGCGCCTTCAAATACGACTACCTTAACAAATTCATGGAGGATGCCGGCGGCTTCAACAGCCGCGGATTCGGTATCAGCTCCACGAACATGGTAGTTGGGGACGCCTTCTTTGGCCCAGCATTGGCATCCAGAAGCCACGCTGCCATGTTCAGTGGCGGAATCGCGAAGGACCTCGGGGTTATGAAAGGCCAGGTGTACAGCCGAGCTAACGCCGCTAACGGAGCAGGACAGGTGGTTGGATTCTCCGGTCCGACGCGCGATAGCAGCGAAAGCCGGGCCTTTGTATGGACCTACTACACCGGTATGAAGGACCTCGGAACGCTGGGCGGTTCATATGCACAGGCGAATGCGATCAACGAGGCTGGGTTCATCACCGGCACGTCCCAAACTGCGGCTATGTTCGTGGTGACCCACGCGTTTATCTATCAGAAGTCTGCGACCGGTGGAACAATGCGCGACCTGGGTGCGCTAGGTGGCCACTCCAGTTATGGCATGGCCATCAACGCCTACAACCACGTCGCTGGCTATTCCACGCGTGAACCTAACAGCGAGCGCTTTCACGCGTTCTTGCATAATACCAAGAGCATGATCGATCTGGGATCGCTCGGCCTGAAGGGGACAGATAGCGATGTCAGCGTAGCTCTGGGTATTAACAAACAAGACCACGTTGTTGGTTACAGTTATCTCGCAGGAGCCCCGGGAATGCCTCTCCATAAAGTGGCTTTTCTCTGGAGGAGAGCCGGCGGAATGGTTGACCTGAATACGCTGGTCGATGGGCCGGGAAGAAATTACCGGCTCATCTCCGCGACAGGAATCAATGACGACGGGCAGATCGTGGCCAACGCGTACGACAAGTTAAATGGCGGTCTACACGCCGTTTTGCTAACTCCTATTCCTCCCATGCCTGGTCATTAGTAGCCAATAAGATGAAAAAGGACAAACAGCGTCTCTCGAACTTAGAAAGTCTCGGGAGACGCTGCGGTACGTGCTCGCAAGATCATCAAACGCCGGTAGTCGAACCGTTTCACTCTCGCCAAGCTTCATCTCGGGTCTAATCCGTTCACCAGCCGATAGCAATTTTTGCAAAGCAAAAGACAAGGAATGCGGAGCACCAAAGCTGATCGTCGCCTTACTAAAACCCAGTAAAAGGACATAATATGGAATACCTGATTTTAGTCGCCGTCGTATCAATGATGGCGCTCTACGCGCTGATCATCGTGGGCTGCTTGAAGCAGCCCGAATGGTAAACAGTCAACCGCAAATGAGGAGGTAATTAAAATGGACACATTATCAACGCCGCTTACTAGAGAAGAGAAGCATGCGCATAACGAAATCGCAGCGGTGCTGAGCATCCTGCCAGGATTGGGCCACATCTACAAAGGCCACTATGAAATGGGTCTTATATGGATGTTTCTCGGCATGCCGATTGCCATATTAGTGGGCATCATATCAATCCTTGGCACTGCAGGTCTTGGTCTACTCTTCCCATTCGGGTGCTGGGCAGCTCTTGCGTATGATGCCTATAATGAGAAAGACAGGCGTCATCATCATCATTTGACGTGGGAAGGTGACGATGAGTCGCCGGATTGATTCGTCAACGGTCCCGACCCTGGTTGTAGGGGAAGCGGTTCGCTTCCCTAGTGGCAATGGATTCGATGCGGTTGCCTCTCAGTTTCCAAAAAGAAGGGCGCGCACCCGACTCGAATCATTTCCAGCAACTATGCCGCTGGGGCAGTTTCTCTTTGAGTATCTTTACCAGCGCGGTGTTCGCCACAGTTTCGGCATTCCGGGTGATTTCGCGTTGCCAACATTTACATGGCTCGAGAAATCGAAAATTCATAGCATCACCATGACGCACGAGCCCGCTGCGGGCTTTGCGGCGGACGCTTATTCCCGCATCAACGGGATCGGTCTGGTTTGCGTCACGTACTGCGTCGGTGGACTCAATGTTCTGAACGCCATTGCGGGCGCATACGCCGAGAAGTCGCCGGTGGTGGTTGTGAGTGGCGCTCCGGGACGCAAAGATCGCGAAAAAGATCCGCTCCTTCATCACAAGGTTAAAACTTTCGAGACTCAGCGCCGCATCTACGATGAAGTCACCGTGGCCAGCACCGTGCTGCTCGACGAGCAACGCGCCGCTTCGGAGATTGTGCGTTGCGTTGAGGCTTGTCTGCGCCACAAGCGCCCGGTTTACATTGAGGTGCCGCACGACATTGTTGATCGCGAAATTCCAATAACCGGAATCTCGCTCGCCACGCCTGAAAAATCCGATCCGCACACACTCGAAGCGGCACTTCAAGAGACACTCTCCCTGATTCGCGCAGCAAAGAAGCCGGTGATTCTCGCCGGAGTCGAACTGGCCCGATATCGGATGGCTCCCTTAGTCGTGCGAATGGCTGAGCGAATGAACATTCCCATCGCCGCCGATCTTTTGAGCAAAAGCGCGGTTCCTGAAAACCATCCTCTCTACATCGGCGTTTATGGCGGCGCAATGAGCAGCGATGAACACGTTCGCAAATACGTGGAATCTTCTGACCTCGTGCTGATGCTCGGCACTTTTATCACCGATATGAGCATGGGCTTTTACACAGCGAAACTCGATCGCCGGCGGACAATTTTGGCGACATCGGAACGTACGAGCATTCAGTATCACCGTTATGATTCAATTCAGTTTCGCGATTTTCTCGAAGCTCTCGCCGCCGCGAACATCAAACCAAAACAGTTCAAGCATCCCAATCCTCACGCGCCGCCCAAACCGCTGAAAAATGAAGAGCGCTCTCGGGCACTGACGATGGTCGACGTCTTCCGAATTCTTTCGTTACATCTCGATGAGCGCTGCTGCCTGATCGCCGATATCGGGGACGCAATTTTTGGCGCAGTCGGTATTCGCAGCGCGCGACAAGCGCAATTCATCGCGCCCGCATATTACATGTCGATGGGTTTCGCCGTGCCGGCCAGCATCGGCGTCGCAATGGCCACCCCCAGCTTGCGGCCTTACGTTCTGGTCGGTGATGGCGCGTTCCAGATGACCGGAGCTGAAGTGTCTACCGCAGTCCGTCTCGGTTTGAATCCGATCATCATTGTTCTCAACAACGACGGATACGGGACGATGCGAAAAATCCGTGAAGGTTGTTTCAATACCATCACGCAGTGGAACTACAGCAACATCTGCAAATTGGTGGGCGGCGGCGAAGGTGTCACCGTCTCTACAAACGGCCAGTTTGACGACGCGCTCGCGCGCGCGCAAAAATCAGATCGCCTTCACGTGATTGAACTCAGGATTTCGCGCGATGATGCCAGTCAGCAGCTATCGACAATCGCAGCCGAAGTGCGCAAAGTGCGCGGCGGCAAACTGCACGGGTCGCAAGGGATTAAAACGAGAACATTGGCGCGCGTTTAGTCCCTTGCGTCACTTTCGTCATTTCCGCGCTTCCGGCGTAACAGTAATTGGCACGCGTTTGCCGCCGCGTTCCACCATCATGCGCGTGGGCTTGCCGATCTTCGCCGCGTCGAGCGCATAAGTGTAATCGTAGATATTAGCAATTTTCTGCCCGGCAAACTCCACGATCACGTCACCGCCTCTTAGCCCGGCTTTTTCCGCGGGACTGCCACCGCGCACGCCGCTTAGTTTCACTCCTTTTACTTCGGTTGTGTAATCGGGAATGGTGCCCAGATAGGTGCGCAGCGTCTCGCGACTGCCGCTTCCCGTTGCGCTTCTTTCCACTTTCGCCAGATCGGGACGTTCGGCACTCTGCGCGAGATCGAGCACGACATCGCGCGTGAACTTCGTGACGCGGGCCAGGTCCTTATAATCGAGTTTGTCAGCTGTGTCTGTTGGCCGATGATAGTCTTCGTGCCCGCCGGTGAAGACATTTAACACCGGAACATTTTTCGTGTAGAAGCTCGTCACGTCCGTCGGCAAATACGGATCATCCTGGAGTGTCAGATTAAACCCAGCAGCGACATTTCTTTTCTCGATCAATCGCCGCCAGGTGTGCGATGAACCTGCTCCTTGCACTGTTAGCTTGTTGTCGCGCATCCGGCCGATCATGTCCGCGTTCACATACGCAACGACTTTACCAAGCGGCACCGGCGGATGTCTCACAAAACGCTGCTGAGCCGATTAGCCCGATTTCTTCGCCCGACCAACAGGCGAAGATAATTCCGCGCCGAAATTTTTCTGGATGTTCGACTGCGCTCCCTGGCCAGCGACGCTGCCTGTTCCATCACCCACGCAACGCCCGACGCATTATCATCCGCACCCGGATGAATTTTGTTTTCTTCGCCGGAGCGATCGAGCGAACTGCTGCCGCCGTGGCCGAGATGGTCGTAATGTGCGCCGACCAGTACGTACTCGTCACCGCTGGAATTCGGCGAGGGCGGAATGTACGCGATGACGTTTGCGTCATTCTTTTTCAAATGCTCGATGCCGCAAGCAAGCGTTACGTTCACCTTCGAAACGAGCGAACGTGGTCTTCACGTGCGGGTTTTCGCTGTCGAGCGCCGTCTGTAGCGCTTTCAATGTCTTTCCATTCGAACCGAGGAGCGCGTCTGCCGTTTTTCCATTGATCGAAGATGCGATGATGCCACTGGCCGAATTTGTAAAATCGCTTGTGAGCGCAACCAGCTCGCCCGCATGCGGTGAGTTCGGTCCGGTTGCCACCAGCACCGCTTTCGCGCCGCGTTCCCGAGCGAGCATCGCCTTGTAGCGCAGTCCGGAATAACGATTCAGCTGCGCGCGCCTTGCCGGTTCGACGTTCTCGGGCGCGTAGCGCAGGATCAAGAACGATTTTGTCTTTCACGTCCAAGCCCGCGTAAGAATCGTAGCGCGCGCCGTGGTGGTCACCGGGCGCAACGAGGCCGTATCCAGCGAAGACAACTTCGCCGCTCGCTTCACCGCTTTCGCTGAAAGGAAGCGGCCGAAAATCCTGATCCAGTTTTGCGCGCCACGGCCGAGATGACTTTGCGATTTCGAGCCGCGTCTTATCCGGCAACACGCGTTCGCCGGCATTGAATTGAAACGGGATGGCGAACCTATCGCTAAACGACTGCAGGCCAGCCTGGCGAAAATAATCTGCGAGCCAGTTCGCTGATGCGTGCGCTCCTGCGGTTCCGGTCATTCGGCCATCGCGAGCAGGATCAGTGAGCCATTCCACCTCCTGTCGCAGATCGGCTTCAACGATGTCGGGCGAAAATGTTCCCTGACCGGCGCTCGTTTGCGATCGTTCCGGTGCCGTCGTCAGCGCCGCGCTGGCAGCTTCATCGTTCCAATCGGCGAGAAATAGCTGCGCTTTGCCGTCACTCGTGCGTCCGCTCGTCCAGCAGAGTTTTCGTCCATCCGGAGAAAATACCGGCAGCCCATCAAATCCAGGTGTGAAAGTCACGCGCACCGGCTCGCGCTTGCCATCTACGTCGACCAGGAACAGTTCGAAATTTTCGAAGCCCAGTTTGTTTGACGTAAAGATGATGTATTTGCCGCTGGGGTCATAGAACGGCGCCCAGGACATCGATTTGAAATCGGTGATGCGCCGCTTGTCCGAACCATCGGTTTTCATGGTCCACACGTCGGCAATCGCACCGTTGTCTTCGAAGTGCCGCCAGACAATCCGCTCCCCATCCGGAGAAAAAAACGACCCGCCATCGTATCCTGGCGCATCCGTGAGACGGCGCACGTTCGAGCCGTCGGCATTCATGATGTAAATGTCGCCGAACCATGACGGGTCTTTTTCGTATCGCGCGCGCTGCTCGGGAGAAAGATTCTGGAGCGGAAACGCGGCGCGGAGCGAACAGAACACAATTTGCTGCCCGTCCGGCGAGAACGCGCCTTCCGCATCGTAACCGGGCGAGTTGGTGAGATTCACCAGATCGGTCCCGTCCTGTTTCGCCGAATAGATTTCTAACGTGTCGTCGTAATCCCATGAATAGCGGCGCTGCTTTCCGCTCGCGCGAAAGTCCAGTTCGGCCTTTTGTTTTGCCTGCGATTGCGGATCTGCGTGCGTCGAGGCGAAGATCACGCGGTCTGTACCCGGCTGGAAAAAGCCGCATGTGGTTTTGCCTGTGCCGGGCGAGACGCGCGTTGTTTCGCCCGTGTTCAGATCGAGCACGTAGATCTGATAAAACGGATTTCCTTCTTCGCGCTCGCTCTGAAAAATGAGTTTACTGCCGTCAGGCGAAAAATAACCTTCTCCACTTCGCCGGCCTTCGAAGATTAGCTGGCGGGTGTTCGTGAGGAAGCGTGATTCCTCCGCGGGTTCATCCGCTGCTCTCCCAGGGACAAAAAAGACGAAAGCGACGAAAAGGAAAAGCGCGACTTTTGTCCCTTGAGTCACTGTTGTCCCTGCTTGCTGCGTGCAGCGAGACGCGCCCGCGTCATACGCTCGCGTAGGCCACCTTCTTTCAAGAAATCTTGCTCGAGTCGCTCGATCTGTCGATCGAGCAAGTAGCATGTCACTTTTCTGTCGTCCTTGGTCCTTGCTTCGCCACCCGGCGATGTACCGCATTACGACGCCGCGGTCGAGGACGGACTCCTGGAATAACTCTTCAGCGCGCGCGTGTATTGCGCGCGCTCGAACGCGGTCGGCTCCGGGCAGTTTTTCTGGCTCATGATCCCTTTGATTTGCTCGACCGATTCGTATTCGTGGTCCTCCATCCATTCGCGCATTTCGCGTTCGAGCACACGGATGTGATCAATCCCTTTGCGCAACAGCACCGAGCACAACATCGTAACATCGGCGCCGGCCATTATCATTTTCAACGCGTCGACGCCGTGATGAATTCCACTCGTCGCTGCGAGATTTGCGCCGATCCGCCCGTACAAAAGTGCAATCCAACGCATCGGCAGACGCATCGCCATCGGCGTGCTGAGAAGCACGTTCGGGCTGACCTCAAGGGTCTCCAGTTCGATGTCCGGTTGGTAAAAACGATTGAACAACACGAGCGCGCCGGTGCCTTGGGCATCAAGGCGTCGCGCAAAGCAGGAAAGGTTCGTGAAATACGGGCTGAGCTTCACTGCCACCGGGATTTTCAGCAGTCCTTTTACTGACGCGACGATACTCAAATATTCCGTCTCGATATCATTGGCAGTGCGCTCCGGATCCGTCGGTACGTTGTAGAGGTTTAGTTCCAGCGCATCCGCGCCAGCTTGTTCAATTTGCCGGGCGTACCGCTGCCAACCGCCGAACGTCGAGCCGTTCAAGCTGCCGATGATCGGAATACGCACCGCCTCTTTCGCTTTCGCGATATGATTGACGTACGTCTCCGGATCGATCTTGAAGTCCGGTTCGTCGGAATAATCGTCGAGCGCGTCGCGCGAGAATTCACCGCCATTTCCGGAACCGCGGCGCATGGGATGATTTGCGGGACGAAGCTGTTCTTCAAAGAGCGAATGGAAAACGACTGCCGACGCGCCGGCGTCTTCCATCCGTTTAATGTTGTCGAGCTTTTCCGAGAGCGGCGACGCCGACGGAACGAGCGGTGTCCGCAGTTTAAATCCAAGATAAGTAGTAGCCAATTTCATGGGAATGCCTCCAAAGCTGACGTAAGGGTGTTGTTATTGGAGAAATCATAGTTGCTGTCAGGCCGGAGCGATGTACCGCGATTGCGTTTTGCTGTGCAGTTATTGCGCTGGCCTTTGAGCGATCATGACTGCCCTGTAGCCACCGGCCTGTGGCCGGTCTCAGTTCGGGTACTGTTTGCCACAACAGGGAAGACGGCCCACAGGGCCGTGGCTACATCGGTTTTAGAAAGTCGTTCTAAACATCCGCCGCGGGATAAGTCTCCAGCGCGCGCATGTATTGCGCGCGTTCGAACGCGCTCGGATCGGGACAATTTTTCTGGCTCATGCTGCCTTTGAGTTGCTCGACCGATTCGTATTCGTGTTCTTCCATCCATTCGCGCATCTCGCGTTCGATCACCTGGATGTGTTCGATACCGCGGCGCAATAGAATCGAGCAAAGCATCGTCACGTCGGCGCCAGCCATTAACATTTTCAGCGCGTCAGTTGCGCGATGGATTCCGCTTGTCGCTGCCAGGCTCGCACCAATTCGCCCGTAGAGCATCGCGATCCAGCGCATTGGCAGGCGCATCGCCATCGGCGTGCTGAGCAGAATGTTTGGTGAAATCTCCAGCGTCTCCAATTCAATGTCCGGCTGATAAAAACGATTGAACAGCACCAACCCATCAGCGCCTTCGCGGTCCGCACGCCGCGCGAACCGTGCAAAGTTCGTGAAGAACGGGCTAAGCTTCATCGCCACCGGTATTTTTACCTGCGCCTTGATCGCCGCGAGAATACTGAGGTAGTGCGCCTCGATGTCTTCCCCGCTGATATCGGGGTCGCTTGGAATGGAATAAATGTTCAGCTCGAGTGCGTCAGCACCCGCTTGCTCGATCTGCCGTGCGTAAGCCAGCCAGCCGCCAACTGTGCTCCCGTTGAGGCTTCCGATAATTGGAATATCGACCGCGGCTTTCGCCTGTGAAATGTGATCGAGGTACGCTTCCGGCCCGACTTTGAACTCGGGCCGAACCGGAAAGTAGCTCAGCGATTCCGCGTAGGATTCCGTGCCCTGTTCGAGATAAAACTCCAGGTCGTGGTGATCGCGCCGAATCTGCTCTTCGAAGAGCGAATGAAACACGACCGCCGCAGCGCCGGCGTCTTCCATTCGTTTGATGTTGTCGATCTTTTCCGACAGCGGTGAGGCCGACGGCACGAGCGGCGTGCGCAATTTAAAGCCGAGATATCTGGTCGTTAGGTTCATAGGTTTGGTGTGGGGCTGAATTTTTGCGTAGCGAGAAATTCGTAAAGCGCGCGGCGCGCGTTCACGTCTGCCTGCGCCTGGGCGAACAATTCTTTCGCAGCGCGCGGCTCGCTTTTTTCGAGGATCTTGAACCGCTGTTCGAGCTTGAAATAATCCGCGACTTTCACGCGCGGCGCGGCGGAATCGAGTTGGAGTGGATTTTCTCCGAGCTCGAGCCGCTCGGGATTGTAACGATACAGCAGCCATTGCCCGGTGTTCACTGCCGCTTTCTGGTTTTGCATCGCCGTTGTCATATTGATGCCGTGCGCAATGCAATGGCTGTAAGCAATGATGATCGCCGGACCGTCGTATGCCTCCGCTTCCAGGAACGCTTTCAATGTGTGCTCGTCTCGCGCGCCCATCGCGACTGAGGCGACGTAGATGGTGCCGTAAGTCATCGCCATGAGACCGAGATCTTTTTTCGGCGCGCGTTTCCCGCCGGAAGCGAACTTTGCGACCGCCGCGCGCGGCGTCGATTTGGAGCATTGTCCGCCGGTGTTGGAATAAACCTCCGTGTCGAGCAGAAGGACCTTGACGTTGCGACCGCTGGCGAGGACATGATCGAGTCCGCCGTAACCGATGTCGTAACCCCAGCCATCACCGCCGACGATCCACACGCTCTTCCGCACAAGTGTGTCGGCCAGCGCGAGCAAACGTTTAGCAACTGGATCGCCTAACGAGCTGAGTCTGTGCTTCACCTCGGCCACGCGTTCGCGTTGATCGAAGATGTCTGCTTCGTCGCGCTGGCGCGCATTTAATATTTCGGTGACAAGTCCGCGCCCAATTTGCGGCGATAGCTGCTGGAGCAATTCGCCAGCAAACTCCTGCTGCTTGTCGAGCGAAACACGAAAGCCGAGCCCAAACTCCGCATTATCTTCAAACAGCGAATTTGCCCACGCCGGACCGCGTCCATTTCCATCTTTGGTGTAAGGCGTGGTCGGTAGATTGCCGCCATAAATCGAGGAGCATCCGGTCGCGTTGGCGATGATCAGCCGATCGCCAAAGAGTTGGGTCAGCAATTTGATGTAAGGCGTCTCGCCGCAACCTGCGCACGCTCCGCGAGAACTCAAACAACGGCTGTTGCACCTGCATTTTGCGCACGTGATCGGTCGAAATCTGGCGGCGATCCATTTCCGGAATCGAAAGAAAGAAATTCCAATTGGCGCGCTCAGTTTCACGCAGCGGCAACTGCGGCTGCATGTTAATGGCTTTCAATCGCGCTTCGGATCTTGTTGCGCGCCGGGCAAACATCCACGCAGATCCCGCAGCCGGTGCAATCTTCTACTGCGACTTGCAGCGTGTATTTCAAATCTTTCCACTCCGGCAGTCGCGCCTCCGTCGACTTGAACGACGAAGGTGCACTGGAGAGAACAGCCACATCGTAGGCTTTGCTACGAATGACTGCGTGTGGGCAGACCAACACGCATCTGCCGCATTGGATACAAACTTGCGAATCCCAGACAGGCACTTCGCTCGCCAGGTTTCGCTTCTCGAATTGCGTTGTGCCCGTCGGATATGTGCCGTCGTTAGGCAACGCACTCACCGGGACGCGAGTCGCCACGACCGGCGATGATTTCGCCCAGCACATTGCGCACAAACTCCGGGGCGCGCTTCACTTCCCCGTTGCCGTCGGGCGCAATTGGAACAACCGCATCCGGAATTTTTACTTCGTACAAATGCGCGAGCGTGTGATCAATCGCCCTTAGATTCATCTCCACGATCTCATCACCCTTTTTCGCGTACAGTTTTACGAACGGAATTCTTGATGGCCTCGAGCGCTTGCTGTGCCGGCAGCACGCCGGAGATGGCGAAGAAACAGGTCTGCATCACCGTGTTGATGCGGCCGCCCATCCCGGCGTCACGCGCAACCTTATTTCCGTCGATAACGAAGAACTTCGCGCGCTGCTCGATCAGCTGGCGCTGCGCATTTTCCGGCAGTCGGCCCCAAACGCGATCTGGTGCAAGCGGCGAGTTCAACAGGAATGTTCCGCCCGGAGCCAGGTCTCGTAGAACGTCACATGTCTCCAGAAGAAACGCCTGATGGCAGGCAACGAAATTGGCCTTGGTGATGAGGTACGTCGACCGAATCGGGCGCGGACCGAAGCGTAGATGCGAGATGGTCATCGCGCCGGACTTCTTCGAATCGTAGACGAAATAGCCTTGCGCGAAGTAGTCCGTGTTCTCGCCAATAATTTTGATCGATTCCTTGTTCGCGCCCACGGTGCCGTCCGATCCAAGCCCAAAGAACTGGGCACGCACCACATCGTCCGCCTCGATCGAGAAATTAGAATCGACATCGAGACTCGTGTGCGAGAGATCGTCCTCGATGCCGACCGTGAAATGATTTTTCGGCGACGGTTGCGCGAGATTCTCGAACACCGCTTTGACCATTGCGGGCGTGAATTCTTTCGACGACAAGCCGTATCGGCCGCCGACCACTTCCACGTGGACGCGGCCCTGCTCGTGAAGCGCATTCACGCAATCGAGATAGAGCGGCTCGCCTCCCGCTCCCGGCTCTTTTGTCCGGTCGAGAACGGCGATGCGGTGCGCGTTCGCGGGCAACATTTTGACGAAGGCCTGCGCGTCGAATGGCCGATACAGTCTTACCTTCAGGACGCCGACTTTTTCGTTTTGCGTGTTGAGAAAATCGACAGTTTCGTGCACGGCCTCGCAACCTGAGCCCATCAAAACAATCACGCGTTCGGCGTCGGTTGCGCCGTGATATTCGAACAGGCCGTACCGCCGCCCGGTTAACTCTGCGAATCGGTCCATCGTGCGCTGCACAATCTGCGGACAAGCCGTGTAAAATGGGTTCACCGTCTCGCGTGCCTGGAAATAGACGTCCGGATTTTGCGCGGTTCCGCGAATCACGGGGTGATCGGGCGAGAGTGCGCGCGCGCGGTGCTCGATTACGCGTTCTTCATCGATCATCTGGAGCAGTACCTCGTTAGGCAGCGTGACGATTTTCGCGATCTCGTGCGAAGTGCGGAACCCGTCGAAGAAATGCAGAAAACGGAATACGCGATTCGAGCGTGGCCGCGTGCGCGATCAACGCCAGGTCTTGCGCCTCCTGCACCGACGCCGAGCAAAGCATTGCCCACCCGGTCGCACGCGCGGCCATCACATCGCTGTGATCGCCGAAGATCGACAGCGCCTGTGCCGCGAGCGATCTCGCGGCAATGTGAAACACGGTCGGCGTGAGTTCCCCGGCGATCTTGTACATGTTCGGGATCATCAACAGCAATCCCTGCGAGGAGGTAAAGGTCGTGCTGAGCGCACCAGTCTGGAGCGCGCCGTGGATAACTCCCGCGGCGCCGCCTTCGCTCTGCATCTCGATGACCGATGGCACTGTGCCCCACAGATTTTTCACGCTCGCTGCCGACCATGCGTCCGCCCATTCACCCATGGGAGATGCCGGCGTGATCGGATAAATTGCGATCACCTCGTTGAGCGCGTAAGCGATGAGCGCCACCGCTTCGTTCGCATCCAACATTTTGAATGTAGTCTTCACGGTGCGGAGCGTATCCGTTATTGCAGGCGGGCGATGTACCTTCGTTGCGTTTTGCTGTGCAATTATTGCGCCAGCTAGAGCAACGCATTCGCGATTAGCTACAACCCGGTTCCGATAACGTTCTTCTGCTCACGCTCACGCAATCACAGCGGCGTATTGTTCATGCGCACGAACTTTAATGCAAAAGTAATAGCTCCGGTCGAGACCAATTTTTGCAAGGCAAAAGCCAAGAAACGTGGAGTAACAAGATCCACCGCGGCCTTACAAAGCGCACAAAGGAGCAAAATAGGATACCTAATTTCAGTCGCAGTAGTAGCAATGATGGTGCTCTACGCACTGATCATCGTCGGCTGCCTAAAACAGCCGGAATGGTAACAATCAAACCGCACATGAGAAGCTGAGCAGCACGGCAGCTTCATGGAGCGCATTCCGCCCTTCTCTAGTTACTGGTGTGGCCAAAGTCTCTGTGAATCAGCAAATTCACCAATACTTGCACAGTTATTCGCAAGTTAAGCAGGATCAGGCGCAAGCGAATCGGCTTTAGTTTTCTCAAAGCTTTATCGAGGAATTTCCTCAGACGAATGGAGAAAGAGATGAAAACGAAGAGCAAAATCAGTGGTCATATCATTCGCGGTGTTGCGTATGCTGTGTTTCTGACGGTGGCCTTTATCGCGGCTAGCTGGGCCTTTGACTCGCCTAACAAATGGTACAAATCCGCCGTGGCGACTGTCGGCTATGACAGCACCGCGAAAAGTCCGAGCCAACCCAGAGCGCTCAGCTTCGCCGAGCGCGTGGTGTTTCAACGAGCAATTGAAGACGCTTACTGGCGACACCGTATTTGGCCAAAGGAGAATACTGATCCCAAGCCATCGCTCGATACGGTGATGTCTCAGGCGAAACTGCAAGAGAAGGTCGCTAGCTATCTGCATGACTCGCTAGTGTTGGAAGATTACCGGCACCGGCCAATCACCGCTGAGCAATTACAGGCCGAGATGGACCGGATGGCTCGAGACACAAGAAGACAGTCGGACATTATGCGGGAATTGTTTGAGGCTCTTGGAAATGATCCGGCTGTCATCGCTGAATGTTTGGCCAGACCAATATTGGCAGAACGTTTGATCGCCGAATTTTCGGCGCAAGATCAAACTCGGCAGGTTGAATCCCCGCAGACGGAAGCGCTCCGTGCGATGTCGGTGGCAACAACGT
>CAWIWB010000001.1:0-254986 GCA_963839665.1 uncultured Verrucomicrobiae bacterium | reverse complement strand
CACCGCCTGCTTGAAGAGATGGTCCTGCACCTACTGCGGCAAGGTGCTCCATGTCCCGGATAACAGCCTCACCCAGAGGCACGCGTAAGCTGCTCCACGGTCACGCTGGGGCTGGTATCGTTGGATGGCATCCGAGCTACTCCCGCAATCGCAACCAATTCCCGGGACCAACCTTGTCATGGGCGTCGCATTCGAATGATGTCGCCCCAAGGGCTAGTGCCGTCCTTCAACATAATCGAGCGGGTGAGCGTCGCGGACCCTACCCTGCCACTGGTCCTGGCGACCAGCTGAAACCCCCGCGGCCAGGCCCATCCCCGCCTTGATCGCGCCGACCACTTGCAGCGCGCCGGCGAGCGCCACCACGCCCAGGAAAGCCAACAAGCTCACGAGCGCCAAGCAGCCAAAAGGGACCGCAAGCGGCAGCAGCAGCACGAGGTTCATGGCACGTCTCCGGCAACCACAGCCCCGCCAAATCCTACTCCGATCCGACGGCCGGACAATCGGGTTGTCAGCGCCACAGGGAAATATAAATCAACAGCGGGAACCCACGCCCGCCGCCCTGGCGGCCAGCCGATCGAGCCAATGGAAAGCTTCTCGGCGCGGCGTCATCGGATTTGCAAGCTGTTCCGTTTGAACGTCTGTCTGCAGATGAAGCCGTGCGGCGCGCGGCAACATTGGCTTCTCGGCATTAGCGACTTCGCAAGGCGCTGCACGGGCGCACTTTGCATTCAGGACTGCCCTGCCGGGCCTGGCTGCTGCCTGGTTTCCGCGCGATTGCAGCGCGTGCAATGGAAGACGAACAGCCCGGGGTGCGCTCCCATCCGCGAAATCGTGCGGACGAGCTGCACCGCCCACTGCACTGCCCGCAAGATGGAGTGTCGTCGTCATCGGCCGACAGGCCTGAGAGTGGACCGGATTGTTTTTGCTTTGCGGTTGCGCGAGGCCGTGGAGGAACTCGCCGAGCGCCTTTTCGCCCGCAAGTTTGGCCGCAAACTCCGTCTTGAAACCGCCGCCGTAAAGTCTAACTCCAAGCGGTCTTGACCGGCGCTGGATCTCCCACGTCCATACGGGCGGACGCCCGTTCGCTCTGTGGTGACTACGAAGTAATCGTTTGGACGAGCAGGCGACAAATCTGGGCCTACACAGGCTCGATGTCTCCGCCAATAAGAAAGGCCCCGGGAGGTCAAGAGCCCGGGGCCTAGCGAGCCTCTCTGCCGGGAAATCAAGGCCTGCTGCGATCGATGATAATGCGATGCAGCAGATGTGCCCAAGCCTAATAGAATGAGCTTCCGAGCCTATTAAATCAGCTTGGAGCCTATCGCGGCGCCATTGATCAGGGGGGTTAGACCGTCATCACCTTGCCGGTCGCGATGTCGTAGACCGCACCGACGACCTTCAGCTTTCCGCCGGCGACGAGATCGGAAAGGATCGGCTTCGCGTTCAGGAGCGACTTGACGTTGAGCCGTACGTTCTCCGCGGTCGCCTCGGCGAGGAGATCGGCGGGATTTTTTGCCTGCGCCGCAACGACAGCGGGCCGGATCGCATTGATCAGGCTCGGCAGGTGACCGGGAAAAGTCGATCCATCCTTCACCACCTTGATGGTCGCGTCGACGGCGCCGCAGCTGCTGTGGCCCAACACCATGATCAGCGGAACGCCGAGCACCATCGCGCCGTATTCGAGACTGGCGAGGCCATCCTCATTGACGAAGTTGCCCGCGACGCGCACCACGAACAACTCGCCCGGGCCCTGATCGAAGGCAAGCTCGGGCGCAAGGCGGGAAATCCGCGCAGCTCACGATGCCGGCGAACGGATACTGCGCCTGCGCGCGGGCGACGCGTTCGACCGAGTAGTCCCGGCTGGTCGACGCATTGCCGGCGTAGCGGGCGTTGCCTTGCTGCAGGTGCGCGAGCGCCTCATCGGGGCTGATGGCGTTGGGCGCCGGCGCGGCCGATTGCGCCCAGGCCGGCAGCGACGGAAGCGCCGCAGCGGTGGCGGTGACCAATCCCGCCGTCAAGAGGCGACGCCGCGAAAAGGCTTGCGAGATCGCATTGCGTGCACATGAATGCATCGTCTCCTTGCTGCAAAGAACTCCTCGCCGCCCGCGCGCCGTACCGGGACGCAATAGCCAATCGGAATCCCCGGTGTCAATTCGCAGAACAGGGGTGCGCGACACCCAGATCGAAGGCGCCGCGCAGGACGATCCCGATCGCCTGTACCCGTTCAGCTAGATCGAACAGATCGATTGCAGGCCGTGGCGGGAAAGGAGCGCGAAGCCGTCTTCTGCCCGCTGCAGTTCGCGCCAACTATTGGCTTGGCGCATGAGCTGTTTTGAAAAGCCGCAAGCTTCGGGATCAGGCTTTGGCGCGTGTCATCCGGCTTGGCGCGAACCGCGGGTCACGCGGCGAGTGGGAGGCTCCCGCCACTTGCAGCCGTACGGCCAAGGTTCCTTTGGACAGGCGAAGCCCTGCGAACGCCCGGCATTGCTGCCCGTCTCCGGCCGCTCGGCCTTGGTCTCGAGCCTGCTGGCCTTCGTCGCGGGTTGGTCAGCCTTGGCGGCAGCCGCGGGCCAATCGGCTTTCTCTTCGGGCGTGGCGCGGGCGAGCCCCGTCACCACGGCCGCGCCGAGCGCCAATGCCACCGCGCCAGCCAATATCCTGGAAACAGACATTTTCACCCACCCACCCTCTCCCGGTTCCCTGCCAGGAGGCTGCTGGGTCATTAGTCGTCGCGGCGCAGCAAAAGGTTCACACTGGCAACGACACCCCTATGCAGTTGAAGACACTATGTTATTTCGCCCATAGCCCGAGACCTTCGTGGCGTTCACAGGACGACCGCGCGGGGCCAGGGCGCCGGGTTAGCGATGGGTGCGCATGGCCGGCGACCTCGCCCACCAGAGTGAGCAGGAGCGACGGGATGGCCGCGCAGGAACCGGCACGTCGGTTCGGGTTACTGTCCGTGCGTCCCGACGCCGGTCCAAAGGAGGCTGCGATGGCCCGATGTGAAACGTGCGGAAACGATTACGACAAGGCGTTCCAGGTGAGCATGAACGGCGCCACCCACACCTTCGACAGTTTCGAATGCGCGATCCACGCGCTGGCGCCGACGTGCGAGAACTGCGGCATCCGCATCGTCGGTCACGGGCTGGAAAAGGACGGCACATTCTTCTGCTGCGAGCATTGCGCCGAAGTGGCCGGCGTCACCGGATTACGCGATCGCGTCGGCGCGGCGGCGTAACGCTCCGGTTCCTGCGGAACTATTATCGTTCACGCCAGGTTCAGTATGGCAGGCGCTAAATCGCGCCATGCCGACGCATGATCACCTCATCGCTCTCCGGGAGAGAAATTTATGCTGAAGAAAGCTTCGATCGCCGCCGCCGTCAGAGCGACGCTTATGATGCTCGCGCCCGTCTATGCTCAAGCGCCCATTGGCGGCGGTGGCGCCCCCGCGGCGGCGCCCGGTGGCGGTGGCGCTCCCGGTGGTGGCGGTGCTCCCGGTGGTGGCGGTGGTGGCGGCATGCGCAGCGGTGGTGGGGGCGGTGCTCCCATCAGTGGTGGTGGCGGCATGCGCAGCGGTGGTGGGGGCGGTGCTCCCATCAGTGGTGGTGGCGGCATGCGCAGCGGTGGTGGCGGCGGAAACAGGAATGTCATCATCAACCGCAACGTCAATCGCAATTTCCAGGGCGGCGGTGGCGGACCGGTCGTCGGCCGGCGCTATCACGGCGGCACCTGGTACGGGACGGGACGGCGCTTCTGGCGCGGGCAATGGTACGCCTACGGCGTCGGTCCGTGCTGGCTGTTGTCCCCGATCGGCTATGTCTGGATTTGCTGAGCGGCGTTACGCTGGCCAGATCACGCGGAAGGGGCCGGGATCACCGGCCCCTTCCATTTACGCATCCCAGATTGCGCGCTGCGCCCGTTTCTGCACGCGCCGCGTGGTTCGCGCGCGCGAGACCCATGCGGCTTGGCGTGTTCGATCCGTGCGTACGCGACCAATAAGCGTCTGGATCTGCTCATGTAGGTCGGACACCAACGGCAGTCCGCCGACCGCATCCCCTGTCGCAGGATGGCCTTGCGCACATCATCGGGCAAACTCGACCATTGCAGCACGACCGCCGCGCCAAGATATTGCAACGCGGTTTTGTCGCCCTCGTGCAGAGTGATGGTTTGCGCCTTCAAATCCGGCATGGGCTGCTCCTGCTTCGCGGCCAATCATACAGCGGGACGCACGGACAAGCGAATGCGTTTCGCCGGGTTGAAACTCGGTACGCGCCGAGAGCAGGTGAGAAAGGTCTTGAGCGCGGAGGTCGAGCGCCTGCAAGATCAAGCAGCGTCGGCGTATCGCAACCGCTCGGATCAGCTTGCGGCAAACGACCGCGCCTCGAGCAAGCTCGCATCGATCCGCGTCCGGCCAGGCGTTAGCCCGAACCGTGCTTTTCATCGCTGCGTGACGCGTGCGGATGCCTCTGTCTCGGCGTCCACCGCGTCGGCCTTGGCCTTGTAGTCGTGGTGGATCGCCAACAGCCGCCCCGACGCCTCCTCATCCGATGCGATCAGGGCGAGGCGCAGGCAGATGTCGGCTTGGCGGCGCAGATACCCGGCACTCGGCATGCAAGAGCAACCCCAATGTCCCGCGACGCCAAATCCTCGCGAGAGTTCCGCACAAAAACGGCCACGTGACGTTTTTTTGACTGCCTCGGGCGGCGGAACCAAAGTTCCATCGCAGGGTTTTATTCGGCGACGGAGGCAACGATGTCCCAAATAGACCCCTGGGAAAAGGCGGCGGATTGCGAGCGGGCAGTTCAAACCGCGGCAGACCCGCAGCAAAAAAAAATCCTAAAAAACCTGCGCTATCTCTGGATCGCGCTGGCAAACGAAAGCGACTGCATGAGCGCTGACGAGTTCGCGCGCGAGATCGAGGTGATCGGCCGCCTGCACGTCGAGTTGGCGCTTGCGGAAAGCCCCTCACTCCACTAGCGGCGGGTCAACACGCGCTCGCGGCGTCGTCGAGAGGCCGGCTCACCGCGCGATTTCGTCAAACTGTTCAATTCTATACAGCCAGCATTTCGGCGGCGTCATCAGATCCACGCGCTCGCGTACCCGCATGTCGGGCCGGGCTGTGATCGATCAACTGGCTCCGCCCCGGCGGGGCTTTCTTTTTGCGCGGCAGGCTCCGCGGCCGCTGAAACTTGACGGGGCAGGACGCGCCTGAATTTTTGAGGTGCACAATTCCGCTTCGAAGACCTGAATGAGCAATTGGATACAGACCGCGGGTGTCCATGAGCGGAGGGTCCGCAGCCAGGGGGGTTGTCACGGAGGGTGGCAATGTCTAGTCCGATCAGTTCCTTCGATACGCCGAAGAGACCCTGCTTTGGGTTGCTCAAGCCACGACCGATGCGGAGAAGCGCCTTCTGCTCGAGCTGGCGCACACATGGACCCAAGCGGTGGCAAGCGCGGAAGTTGGCAGCCGCACTCCGCCGGAGCGCAGGGCACCGTGAGGCCGTCGCGCAGGTGGCGGCCTCGTTGCCCGGTCATCCCATCGGTCATAGCTCCCGGTCTTTACGGATGATCTCGAAAATACTTGCCGCAGTGGCAAACCACACCTTGCGCCGCGCCGAAAATGGCACGCGTGGCCTTGCGACTTCCGATCGAACCGACCTTACCAACGAAACCACCGCCCGCAGGATCATCGAGCTTGGGAAAGCCGGCAGCACGATCCGAGCCGGTTGTGCGGTGGCACGCTGCGGAGTTTCGGGAGCAGCGAGGATCAGGCGACGACCCCCGTTCCCGTCGTTGCCGGGAAGCGCTCGACGCGTTACGTTTCGAGTACAAAGAGCGGTCCGTATGGAAGACCCACCATGAACATCGTTCATGCCGCCGCGACCATGCTCGCACTGCTCTTGCTGTGCGCGATCGCCCATCGGCCCGCCGCCGCCGAAATCCACCGTCCCTGGTGCGTCGGCTACACCGCGACGATCTCGCTGAGCTGCACCTTCGTCTCGTTCGAGCAATGCATGGAGACCGCGCGGGGCGGCGGCGGCTCGTGCATGCAGAATCCCTGGTATTTGCAGTATGGCGAACGCGGGCAACGACCGACGCCAAACAGAGCAGCGGGCGAGGCAAGCGGCGCTAGTTTCGGCGCAAAGCGGGACTAACAACGCGCGTAGCTACCCCTAAACACAGCGGTGTCAGTCCGCCAGCGAACGCTCGCGCTTCGACCCCGCCGGCCCCTGGCTGGACCGTTTCGCACTTTTCGCCGGCGAGCGGGCACCGTGCGCGGTCGCCTGAATGAGATGATCAACGACGTCTACACGATCCTGCGCGGGGACGTCCCGGTTCAGGCCTGCGATTTTGTCCCACCGCTCCGCAGAATACTTGCCACCCATCACCCACTCCCCGATTACCCATGACAGAGGCTGTCATTAAGAATAACCGAGGCGAGATTATGGACGGTGTTCTTCCGCCCCCAGCCGAACTGCCGGGAACTCGGAGTGCGTCAGCGGGCGAGAGCACCGATCGGTGCGCTTGATTTCCCAACCACATACGCGGAGTTCGTACGCCGGGCCTCGCGTTGCGCCGTCATGGGAATGACACCCCCGACGCAGTCCCCACCCGCCCCCCAGCGTTGCGGCCTCGCCCCCTCCTCGCCGCGTGGAACCTAAGTTCCCAGCGGGAGTTTATGTGGGCAAACCCAAGAGGAGAACACAATGGGTAGAGGTCTTTTGCTCTGGCTGATCGGGATCCCGATCCCCATCATCTTGCTGATCTGGCTGTTCGGTGGGCTCCACTAAGTGGCGCTCACGCAATTCATCGTGCTCAAGCGCAAGGGGAACTGGGCGGTCAAGTTCAACGACCAGGAGCAATCCTTCTCCGCCCCTTTGGAAGCTATGCAGGCGGCCATCCGGCTCGCCAACGAGTGCGGAAAGAACGGCAAGCCTTCGGTCGTGCTGCTTGAGGGGACAAAAGGGTTCGACACGATCTGGACCTACGGCGAGAGCCCTTTTCCCCCCTCCAAGTCCGATCTGCCCTCCCTGCCGAAGGCGTCATAGTGCCCCCGCGGCGGCGGCTGAAAAGAAAAGAGGCGCCGCTTGCGGGCGCCTCTTAACGTTTGCGAGCCGTGACGAGTGAGCTGGCAGTCTCACGATCTCAAACGGCGCATCTCTGCCAAGGTCGTATCCGTTTGACGCGGCTCGCTCAGGCCATCGCATCTCCTGCTGAACTCAACGGCATGACCAAATCACGTTTGTGGCGCGCGCGCAATTACAACAGGGCCAATCCCCAACAAAAACGCCAGGTTCGCGGTGTGCCTCGGGCTATAGCGGCAGCTTGGCGTCGCTCGGAGTTCATGGTCGTGCCCAATTCACGCCTGGTAACCGACGCCGTCGAACCCGGAGTGGTCGATGTCGCTTTCATGCCCGTCGACGACGAGCACGTGGGTCACACGAAATGGCCCCCTACTGGGGGCCATTCAAGTTGGTTCGGGATCGTACGTGCAGAACCTCACGGCACTCCCGCTCCCGCTCCGTAACCGTCACACCATTACGGGTCTCGCTTCTCCGAGCGGGTGACGCAATCACGACGGCGGCCGTCCGTTCCCTCGATCACCACACCCGGACCCGGTCGGCGACGCTCCTCGATCACCACGCCCGGACGGCGCTCTTCCTCGATCCTTACGGCCGGAGGGCCGACCCGAATATCGACCTGCGCCAATTGAAGGGAGGCGGCGCCCGCAGTCCCGCTTAGCAAGGGGGCAGACGTCAGCAAGGCGGCCGCCGTCGACACCGAAAACAAGATCGTTCTCATGTTGGTTCCTCTGTGCCAGGCGGCTTTTTCCTTTCCTTCCATCGTCGCCTTGTCCGGCGGCGCGGCATTTGAAACGGCGATTGTCGCGAGTAGGGCTGTCATTAAGTAAGTGATGTGCTTTTTCATAAGTCCTTTCGTTAGGTTGGAGGATCATCGTGCCATGTTCAGGCAGAGGTCAAGGCCGATCCGTACTGTCCGAAATGGGCGCGTATCAGTGCGACAAAGCACGCCTGCGGCCACTGGAATCTCACGGAACAATGGGCTCGGATTCAAGAGATGCTGTTGGCGCAGGAGTTGAAGTCCGCGGTTGCGTCTGTGGCTGGGAGAGCAACGCGGATCGACCGACCAACTGGAGTAAGCTCGCATCTGCTTCTTTCACACTTCCTTCCTGATTGACCGGTTCAACTGGCGCCGACTTCGTCTCGCGACGATAATCAGCAACGATCATTGGCGGCTGTTTTTTGATCGGCAGCGCCTGGTAGTTTTCAATTCCTACGCCTATCGCTCCCGCCAATTTCTGGCGCCAATCTTTATTCGAGATCAGTTTGCTTTCCCCGCGCTCGGTCAAAAACCCGCCTTCGATCAGCACCGCCGGCACTTTCGTCAGGCGCAGCACAGCGAATCGTGCGCGTTTGATACCACGATCATATTCAGGGATATGCCCAAGAAGGGAATGGTAAATGCAAGCCGACAGGGCGGTGCTTTGTGCATCGACCGTGCTGCCTGGTTGCATGTTGTAAGCTTTCGACGAGATAGCGCTGTCGGAAGTAGAGGGCGCACCACGCGGCGTGAACGAAAAAATCTCGAACCCGGTGGCGTTGGGATCGTCGCCGCTGCCGTTGAAATGAATGCTGGCGAAAATCGAATTGTGCGCAGAGTTAGCAATTTTCGCTCGAACTTCCAACGGCACAAAATAATCGCCTTCGCGCGTCATGACCACGCGGAATCCTTTCGCTTGGAGAATCGTGCGGAGCTTTCGCGCGACATCCAGGGCAAAATCTTTTTCCGCGCCGTAACGGCTCACCTGCCCTTTGTCATACCCACCGTGTCCCGGATCGAGAACGACGGTTTTAACGTTGCCTACATTTGGGACACGGTGTGGCCGGACTAGCGGCTCAATGGTTTTGGCTACGTCTGTCCGCGTCACCAGAGATTTTCCATCCTGTTCGATCACGGGGAAGCACAACCAACTTCGAGCGCCGTTGATGATGGCTTCCCTGCTGCCGCTGACAAATTCCAGCGGGCGATCAGCGGTCTCTTTTTGTATTTTCGCCCCGGACGGGACGACCTCTGCGGGCAATTCGTAAAACTTGGATATGTTGTCCACGCTCAGATAATCGTGCCCATTTACTTTGATTACCTGCCACTCGGCAGCAGCAATGGCGATTGAGGGTCCGAGGGCCAGGGAAGCGAAGGCAAACGCGAGAACCGGCCAACGCTTCATTGGGAGGGACATGTCTGCGCTATCGTATCAAAAACCGCGTCCATCTCAAGGAGTGACGATTTCCAAGTCTCGAAAAGTTTTGCGAGCTGCCCCGCCTCCGCTGAACGCATCTGGGAGGCAAGCAAATTGTTCTTTGTGCATTCAAAGTCCCGATTGACTTGCGGATTTTTCGCGCTAAACACCGGAAATGTTTTTTCCCAATCGGCGCGCTACCCACGGTCCGATCGCATTATTCCTCGCGGTAACTCTGACGCCGCTCGCGATGGACGCATCTCCGCAAAGCAAAAAATTTCCTAAATGTTGTGTCTGGCGCGTGACCAACGCGAAGGCGCCATTTTATCTCGTGGGCTCAATTCACGCGCTGAGCAAAAAAGATTATCCACTGCCCAAGCCTTACGACATTGCGCTGAAAGACAGCAGCCGTTTCCTCTTTGAGTTCGATCCAACCCAGCACGCAGAATTTCAAAAGAAGTTTGAGGCTGCGGCCAAGTATCCCTCGGGACAAGACATCCGTTCAAAGATTAGCCCAAAGTTGCTGGCATGGCTCCGCAAAAACATGTTCACGGTGATACCCGATGCTCGAGACGGAAACGGTGAGCGTTTCGTAACCTTCGACAGCCAGCTTCGGTACAAGCCCTGGTGGATTGCCCAGCATCTGACCGCACCGGCATCGTACAGCAAAGCAACCGCTTCTCATGGATTGGACAATTATTTTGTGGATCACGCCGTGAAGTTAGGAAAGGAGATCGCCGGACTGGAGTCGGTTAATGAACATGTAGCGGTGATGGGTGGGTTGTCCGATCGAGACAGCGAGTTCATGCTGCAGGACGCGCTTAGTCATCCCGACAATGCCGACAAGGAGTCTGGCAGGATGTACAAAGCATGGCGGAAGGGCGACACCGATGCGCTGTGGGCAGGCGACACGAACTTGCGGTCAAAAGCCCCCCAAATTGCGGCGCGTTTCGTCGACGATCGCAACGTGAAGTGGGTTCCGCGAATCGAGGCGGAACTGAAAACCGGCAAGCCCACCGCGGTTGTTGCGGGCGCGCTTCATTTCTCCGGTCCACGCAGCGTGATCGCGCTATTGCAAGAGCGCGGCTACGTGATCGAGCAATTGTAACTTCTCCCGGCCGCACGCACTGCGCCGGAATACGACCCGCGTCCGCGACGGTCGGTTCAACGTAAGCGCGTGTAGAAGGTCTAATCCGCATCAACAAATCGAACCGCTTATCTCATTCTGTTTTTAAAATCATGAAATCGTTAATCAGCATAATCACTTTGGTTGTTTGTTCGTTAGTCGCCGTTGTTGCGGCGCCGCAGGAACAGACCGACCAAAACCTCACGCCGCTCGATGCCAATAACAGGGACTCATCAGTAAAACCGGGCGACGATTTTTTCCTGTTCGCCAATGGCAGCTGGATCAAACAGACAGAGATCCCGCCTGAATATTCCCGATGGGGCGCGTTCAATGAATTGATCGAGCGCAATAACGACGCGTTGCACACGATCGCCGAGAAGGCCTCACAAACCCAGGTCGATCCGAAGCTTGCACCGGAGACACGGAAAGTCGGCGATTACTACGCGAGCGGGATGGACGAGAAGGCGGTCGAAGCCGCGCGCACAACACCGCTGACGGAGGAGCTCCAGAAAATCGACGCAATGAAAGCTCCAAAAGATGTGCTGAGGGAGATCGCGCACCTGCACAGCATCGGCATCAACGCATTCTTCAATTTTGGCTCGGGCCAGGACGCCAGGGACAGCAATCACGACATCGCCCAGGCGGTGCAGGGCGGCCTCGGCATGCCGGACCGAGATTATTACACAAAACAAGACGCCGATATGAAAGAGAAGCGCGAGAAGTACATCGCGCACGTGACGAAGATGCTCAGCTTGTTAGGCCAGCCGCAGGAGAAAGCTGCCGAAGACGCTAAGAAGATCATGGCGTTGGAAACAAAATTGGCCGAAGCATCACGCACGCGGGTGGAGCTGCGCGACCCAATCAAAAATTACAACAAGATGGGGGTGCGACAGCTGCAGGACCTGATGCCCGATTGGAGGTGGGATGATTATTTCAACTCGATCAACTTGCTCGAGCCCGGCGACGTCAACGTGCATCAGCCGGAGTTTTTCAAAGCGGTAAACAATTTGTTCAAATCGACGTCGCTGGATGATTGGAAGGCGTACCTCCGCTGGAATCTGATTAGCGCGACGGCGCCATATCTTTCCAAGGATTTCGTCGACGAGGATTTCGATTTTAATCAGCGCGTCCTGCGCGGCACACAGCAGAACAAGCCACGCTGGAAACGTGTGGTCACTTCAGAGGACTCCGATATTGGCGAGGCGCTTGGCAAGCTGTACGTCGGCTTCTATTTCCCGCCCGAGGCGAAAGCGCGTGCACTCGAACTCGTGAATAATTTGAAGGAAGCGCTGGCCGACCGAATCAAAACGCTGGATTGGATGGATGAGCCGACAAAACAAGAAGCACTGAAGAAGCTCGCCGCGATGAACGTCAAGATCGGTTATCCCGACAAATGGCTTGATTATTCATTGCTGGAGATCGACCGCGGCCCATTCGTTATGAACACGCTGCGCGCCGAAAAATTTGCAGCCGATCGGGACCTGCAAAAAATCGGGAAGCCAGTCGATCGCACCGATTGGGGAATGACGCCGCCGACCGTGAACGCGTATTATCAGCCGACCATGAACGAGATCGTGTTTCCGGCCGGCATTTTGCGGCCGCCCTTCTTCTACGCAAACGCGGACGACGCGGTGAACTATGGAGCGATCGGGGCAGTCATTGGCCACGAAATGACGCACGGGTTCGATGATCAGGGGCGGCAGTTCGATGCCGTTGGTAATCTGCGTGATTGGTGGTCTAAGAAATCGGCGGACGAATACAACAAGCGCCGCAAAGCAGTTGTCGATCAATATTCCGAGTACGCGCCGCTGCCGGGCCAGCATGTGAATGGCGAGCTCACACAAGGCGAAAACATCGCCGATATCGGAGGAGTAAAGCTTGCTTATGCCGCATTGCAGAAGGCGCTCGATAAAAATCCGGAGGATCGCAGCAAAAAGATCGAGGATCTGACACCGGAACAACGCTTCTTCCTGTCCTTCGCCGCGATCTGGCGCTCAAAAATTCGCGACGAAGATCAAAAGCTGCGGCTCACCACCGATCCGCATTCGCCGGCCCAATTTCGGGTGAACGGCCCAGTCGCGAACATGCCGGAATTTCAAAAGGCATTCAACGTTCCTGACGGTTCGGCGATGGTCCGCCCGGCGGACAAACGCGTCAACATCTGGTAGCGGCGATTGACCTCAATCGCCATGGCGGTTCGGTGAACCGCCGCTACCTGATTTTGCCACCCCAGCTCAAAATTTTCGCTTTCGTGCCAGCGGCTTCGGCTTCCTTGATATTCCCGGCGCGGTTGTAAAACAGCGAAAGACTTGTCCAGCCGATCTGATCGTTAGGCCGTAATTCTACTGCGCGTTTGCCGGCGCCGATCGCTTCCTCGAATCGTCCCAGCTTCATCAGCGCCATCCCGAGGGCGTGCCAGCCATCGAAAAAATCTGGATCAAGCTCCACGCATCTCCGGTACTTCTCGGCCGCGCTGGTCAAATCGCCAATAGCAACATCCCCGCTGGCGTCGTCAAAAATCTCATCAGGCGTTGCTCATTTCATTTCGTCGGCGAGACACCACGAAAGCAGCGGTCACAAAGAAATAGCGACAACAAATTCTAGAAGCCAGACTACCTCGTGTCCTTTGTGGGCCTTTGTGTGAGTCGCTACCCTTTCTTGTATTCCAAGCCTGCAGCTTGCTGCCGGTCGCGCAACCATTCCACAACAACAATGCGCTCCTTGTTCTCAAGGATTCTCTTTTCGAAGGCTGCTTTTTTCTCACTGGCTTCGCCGAGAGGCTCTCGCTTTTCCAAGATCGCAATAAGTCCATCCGTACCAGATGGCATAAAGTCGGTTACGTCGCCGGGATTTAGCAATGCCACCGCGTCTTTAATCGTGAGAAGCTCAGGCGACTGTTTTTTCTGCGGGTCACCTTCGGACTTCTCCATTTCTTCATCGATCAATGAAAATGCCGCGAGCTTCTCAGGTTTCACGCCGGCTTTTTCGACGACGGTTTCAGGCGGTTGACCAGATTTTTTGGCTTCGCGAAGTTGTTGCACCATCTCGGCGCCCTTGGTCGATATTAACTCGCGTGTCCGCGCCTTCTTCAGCGCCTCCACGATTTTCGGTTTCGCTTCCTCGAGAGCCAGCGGCCGCGCGTCAGTCTTGCCGGTCAAATGCAAGATGTAAAATCCGTCCGTTACCTGAACGGCATCGCTGTGCGGCTCCTGTTCCGACAGCTTGAAAGCGGCCGCGACGAGCTGCTGATCTCCTTTCAACTGCGGATCGGGCTCCGCAGCAGCGAATTCGCCGGTCTCACGAACTGGCAGTTGCAATTTCGCTGCCGCCTGTTTGAAATCGACGCCCTTGTCCAGCAGCGCCTGCGTGAAGTCGGTCGCGCGGTCGGCGAGTTTCTGTAACGCCTCAATCCGTTCTTTGCCCGACAACTTCTTCTCCTCCTCATTCAGCGTCAGTTGAACAAACTCGACCTTGCGTTTCTCGTCACTTCTCAGCTCCGCCTTGTGCGCGTCGTAATATTTCTGCACATCTTCGTCGCTAATCTTGACGTCCTTATCGAAATCGGCGGACCGAAACCGAATCACGTTGACATAAAGTTTGTCGTAGCCGCGCCGAAAATTTTCATCCAACTCGCTCTTGGGCAGCGAAACGCCTGCGGCCAGAAGTTTTTGGATTTCGCGCAGACAAATCTGATCGCGCACGAGTTGTTCAATGTGCTCTTCAGACAGACCGAGCGGCGCCAGCCCGTTCTGCACAAGCTCATTAAACTTGTTAATATCGAAGCCCGAATCGCCACTGAAAGCCGGTAGCTTTCGCACGGCATCGGCGATCTCCGAAGTGCTGGGGCGTACTCCCAGCCGTTCCGCTTCGTGCCGCAGGACAAGCAGATTAACGATGAATTGGACCGCGCCCTGATTCTGGTCCATCCCGGCGCCAGCTGTCATTGTTCCCACAAAATCAGACATGCCAAGGGTCTGCGCCAGATTGAGGAGCCGTGCAGATTGTTGCGCTTCCAGCATCGAAACATTTCGATCATAGATGCGCGCAAACTGGTCCCTGCCTATCGCGCCGTAATCCGGGCGTTGCACGAAATAGAAAATGAAAGGAATCGCCAGGATCGCGATCACGATCATGAGCCAATCCCGGTGCCTGCGCAGTAACTTCATCATAGCGGACGAAGATTAGCGGTGGCCCCTCTCCGCTGCAAATCCGACTGACAGTGCCAAAAAAAGTCCGATAGCGCCGGAGCACCGGCGCACTCCAAAACACCAAGCGCGAAATGCGCGTTTGGAGAGACGGCAACGTTTTGGAGTGCGGCAGTGCTCTGCCGCTTTATGGCGCACCGCGAGGCTACAATGCCTCTGCCGTTTCCTGAATCATTTCCCAACCCTTGCGCAGATGCTCTTCTGTGGTGAGCACGTTGCCGAGACCAATCCTTATTACTGTTCGGCCGCGCAATTTTGTTTGCGTGAGATACGCGCGCCCCGATGCGTTGATTCGCTCTACGATGTCGCTGTTCCATTGGTCAAGCTTGTCCGTTGTAGCCGGGGTCGATGACCCCGGCCCGGCATCAACGATGCCGGCTACAGCTCCAATAAATCGAAAACAAATCACGCCCATGCCGGGTTGCGCTGATAACTCGAACCGATCGTCCTTTTTAATCCATTCGGCGAGCAGGTTCGCCAGACGAATTTGTTCGCGCAAGCGGACAACAACACCGGACCGGCCTAACGAGCGCCAGATTACCCATGCTTTGAGCGCTCGGAATCTGCGGCCGAGCTGGATGCCGTAGTCCATATAGTTTTTCTCCGCGTCGACCGTGTCACCGCGCAAATATTCCGGCACCAGGCTGAACACGCGCCGCAATCGTTCGAGGTCGCGCACATAAAGCACGCTGAAATCGAGAGGCACAAAGAGTGTTTTGTGCGGATTGATCACGATCGAATCGGCCAGCTCCCAGCCGTTCCTGCTCCATTCGTACTCTGGCAGCATCGCGAACCCACCACCGTAAGCGGCGTCGATGTGCAGCCAGATTTTTGCTTCGCGGCAAAGCTTGCCGATGTCGCGAACGGGATCGACGCTTGCAGTTGATGTCGTCCCCACCGTGGCGACGGCCGCCATCGGTTGAAGACCATTCCGCCGATCTTCTGCGATTTTGTGGCCTAACGAGTCTACGTCCATTCGGAATTGAGCGTCGCTTGGAATGCGAATTAAGTTTTCCTCACCCACGCCAAGGGCGATGGCGGCCTTCTCCGCCGAACTGTGGGCCTGATCGGAGGTATAAATGCGAAGCCGCGGCAGATTGCGATCGGTGAGCCCAAGTTTTCTCGTCGCTGGGGCGGCTTCTTCGCGCGCGACCGCAAGCGCGTGCATGATGCCAACCGACGCTGTGTCATAAATCACGCCCTCGAATTCACCGGATAAACCGACCCATTGGCGTAGCCAATCGACCACAATAGTTTCGAGCTCGGTCGCAGCAGGACACGTGCGCCACGTCATCGCGTTCACGTTTAGTGGCGCGGTTAGAATCTCGCCCAGAATTCCCGGCGCGGTGCTCGTCCAACCGAAGTAACCGAGAAACATGGGGTGACTCCAGTGTACCATCCCCGGGACGATAATGGTATCGATGTCGCTGAGAATTTTCTCAAACGGCTCGCCTTCCTCTGGTGCGCGCTTAGCGAGCTGCTCGCGAATAGCGCCGGGCCTGTCGTTAGGCGCCACGCGCCGTCCCTCGAGGTGTTCGCGAAAATCGGCGATCCAGTCCGCAAGTTCATGCAACTGTTTACGAAATTCCTCCGGCGGCGTGTCGCCGATCAATTGTTGATCTTTCATTAGTGAGACAGGCAATCCTGCCTGCAGGCATGCACGGCGCAAACAAACATTCATGGAAGAGCGCTATCTGTACAGCGCCAAAGGCGCTCTCTCATTGGAAGCCTGGGCAGCGCCATGTGGAAGCCAAACCTGGGCGCTGCCCCAGGCTACCGGAGACATGCGCCTTTGGCGCTACACTCCCAGACAGAATTGTCTGCGTCACGCTGCTCAAAATGCAAAACCGAAACTGAAGTGGAATGCGCCGAAATCTTCGAACTCGTGCGGGTCAGGATTCACACCGTAGTCGAGGCGAATCGGGCCGACCGGCAGCTTGTAACGCAGGCCCGCACCAACTGCGTAGCGCATGTCGCTTAACCCAATGTCCTCGGAGGTCGGCAACAGATTGCCAGCGTCAGTAAAGACGGCGCCCTGCAGTTCGCCGAAAATCGGGAATGTGTATTCAACGTTGAATACCGTAAAAAATTCTCCGCCGACCGGATGACCGTGGTTATCGTGCGGGCCGAGTTCGCGCTCGCCGAAACTGCGGACCGTTGTGGCGCCGCCGTTAAAAAAACGTTCGTCGATTGGAATTTCAGTCGCTTCGTTGGAGCCGCTGGTTGTAAGCGAATGGATAACGCCGGCACGCGCACCAAATGCGATCGAAGACTGCCGAAACCACCGCTGTAAACCATTGTTGATGGGCTGATCGTCAACCACGCCCGGTGTGAGTGGCTTTGGCCCAAACGGACGATAATAGCCGACCCGCATCGTGCTTCGGATAAATTCGATGTCGCTACTAAAGCCGCCCGGCGCCACGTCGATGGTGTTGCCGATCAGAAAACCACGAGGATTGACGTACGGGCTCTCACGGAAATCGAGCGTGTTTGTGAGTCCGATGGTGTTCACTTGATACTCTTTCTCCCCCAGGAGGAACTTCGGCTTGATTTCCGAATCAGTGATCTCCACATGCCGCGCCGAAAAAGTCAGCGACGCCTCGTCGTATTTTGTAATTTTGCGGCTGAGCTCGAGTCGCCCACCCACCTCAAATTTTGTGTACCCATCGTAATCAAACGTCAGAGCGAATGCTTTCGCCGTGAAAACAAAGTCCGTGTCAAAGAAGAATGGGTCCTCATACAAAATTTCACCTCGATAGCTGCGTTGCGAGACCTCGATCGTTGCGGTGAGCGGGCGACCGTAGCCGAACAGATCGCGATCGCCGACTTGCACGCCGGCGAGCGCGCCTTCGTAGGTATCGAATCCCCCCCAAAAACCAAATTCCTTGCTTTTGGCCTCCTCTGCCGAGATGTCGAGCCGCAACAAATGTCCATCGACTGGGACCGGCTTAATCTGAAGCAAGTTGAACTGGCCAGTCTGCATGAGCGTCCGAAATCGCTCGTCTAGAACATCAGGGCTGTACGTTTTGCCCTTTAACCTGGTGAAACGTTTCGTCACAAACCCGGGATGCAGCCGACGCAGTCCGGTAACAGTCACACCGTCGAAGTGATAAACAGGCCCCGGTGAAACAACGATATGCACTGGAATGCGGCCGTTCACTGCCACCTCCGATGTACTATCGGCGACTACTTTGACATCGTAATAACCGCGCGCTTTAAAATATGCCTCGAGGCGACGCGGAATGTCGTCGACCCGCAGCTCAGTGTAAGGGCGTTGGAGGAGATCGGATATCTGGCCGCGCAACGCCTCCGAGCCGTAAACCGTCTGACCGCTGAACGTGATGTTTCCAAAAAAATACTGTCTGCCTTCGTGAATCGGGACGATAACAGCGACCTCACTGCTTCCAGGCTGAGACTTCTCTCTCGGAGGATCGATAATCGCGTTCAGAAAGCCTTCGGCAACATAGAACCGCTGCACCAGGTGCGTGCCCTCCTCCAAATCTGCAGCCACAAAGGGCAGTCTCTTTTCCAAGCGTGAATATCGCTCGCGCGTTGGGCCCACCAGATATTCGAAGAGTTTGTCCGCGGGCTCATGCACGTTTCCATCGAAGATCACCTGGCTCAGCATGAAGCGCGGACCTTCGTTGATGTCCAGACGCAAGCGGTCACCCGATTCAATCACGTAGTGGACGTCCACTTTCGCGTAGCCATGCTTTCGATAAAACACTTCGAGGAAAAACGCGAGATCGTCGGCGCGAGCGGGACTCAATCCAAAGTCTTCGATCGTAGTGATCTCCTCTTTGAGACCGAGGCGCAGGTCCTTATCAGTGAATGCTTGCTCGCCGCGAAATTCGATGATGCTGGCTCGCTTGGCGCGTTTTTCCTGCTCCTTCACGACGGCCCTCCGCGCCTTCTGTTGCTGTTCGGGTCGCACAACATCAACGGCGCTCTGCGCTGCGACGTACGCTGCAAAAATGTTTGCGCTGAGAACTGAAATGAATCGCGCGGTCATTCTGAGGGAAGCACAGCGAAGTCGAAGAACCCCGTCGAAATATCACTCGGTGTAGCTACGGGATGCCTCGACTGCGCTCGACATGACATTAAGAACGGCATTTCAGCGAAAACGAATCAGATATTTCAGTTTCCCTCGAAAATCGCCGCGCACCCCGACGTCACCCGTGAGCACAAGCTGGTCGGTGATCTTGAACCGGACGGTTGCTTGCTGTTGACCCGTACGAGGATCGACCGTTCCCAAATCCAGATCCAGCCGATTGAAAACCGTGTTGCTATCCGTCGGTTCGCCTTTCTTGACGATTTTGCGGTAGAGCTGTTGCACCAACAGCATGGCCGCCCGTCCGGCGAGAACGTTTCCAGTCGAGAGTTCCCGTCGCGTCGTCCCGGTAGCGATCAACGAGATGATTTCTTCCTGCGGCAGAGGCGGTTCACTGGTGAAAATCGCCTGTGGCGCAAGCAGAGTTCCATAAACATAAACGCGAACGGTGTAATCGCGGATCACCGATGTGCCTTGCAGATCGATTGTCGGATTGGTCGAATCGCTTGGATTGAACGTCAGCGATCCGCGTGAAACGTCGAGCCGGCTGAAAGGCAACGTCGCTTCGACACCTTCCATGTGCACCATTCCTTGCAGACCCGGCTTAAGCCCCGTTCCCGTTAATTTCAGATCAGTCGTCGCTTCGCCGGTGGCCAGATTCCCACGAATCAGCACCGGATCTTTGGTTTTGATCGCGACATCAAATTTCCAGTCGCGGAACGGCGGACCCGGTAGAGAAAAAAATTCAGGACGTTCCGCAGGCGGCTGCGGCGCCGGTCTGCCCGGGAGACCGATGGGGATAAGATCAATGTTTTTCAGAAACCGGCTGTTTGTCAGTGCGATATTGCCGCTGACTGTCGCCGCCGCAAATGGTCCGGTTACCCTGACATCACCATCGGCACGTGCGGTAAGCGTATCGTTTCGCGCAATCAGCACGCTCTGAGCTCTCATTTGCAAATCCAGAATCGGCTCAGTCAGTTTGGCGAAGGTAACTCGGCCGTTCATGGTAAAAGGCCCGCCAGCCAAATCGCCTCCAAACCGATCGAGAGTGAGCACATTGTCGGTGAAAGTGAACCGCACATTAAAACCTCTCAGCGTGGGGAGAGTTGCGTTCGTGAAACGAGCGACGTTCACCGTCATGTCCCCTGCTCCGCTCAAAACCGGATGCCCAAACGTTCCATTCACATCAACGTCGAGTCCGAGATCGCCATCCAACTGCGCGAGGTCCGGAACGAATTGCCGAACAAAATTCACCGAACTGCGAGGCAGCCGAGCCTTGGCGGTGATCGGCGTGTCGTCAGGAAATCCTCGTGTCTGGACAATTTTCCGAAGCTCGAACGGCATGGCGGCGGTTATTTCCAACGGCTGAATCCGTGGCTGTTGCAGCTTGCCTAAAGCGGTCAACCGATTATGCGCGACCTGCGCGGTCAACTCAAAACTCGCCGGCTCCATTTTCGGCCAATACTCGTTTCGCAAGTCCCGTATCTGCACGACAAGCTGTGCGTTCAAGTCTGCAACTGTTCCGCTGGCATCGAGCCTGGCGTTGAGAACCCCGGAAACGCCCGAATAGATTCCGAGGCTCTTGGCCAACTTCTTTAGATCCAGGTTCTCGACCTGAACTGTCGCCGAAACTTTGCCGGACGGCGGAATGACCGGGGCATCCGTCCCGACATTGCTCCAAACAAAAGGAATGGAGATATAGCCCGATGCGAACTTAGCCAGGCCCTGATCGATTTGGATCTTGTCGATCTCAAGCCTGTCGTCCTTTGTCCGAACGTTGGCTTGAAAGCCCATTTTGTCGGTGGTGAAGGAAATGCTCGGGACCTCAAGCCCCTCTGGCGAATACGACGCATCGGTATTCGTCTGAAGCCCTTTCAAATCTCCGTAGCGCCCGTTTTGAAGCGAAAGCTTCAGATGGCCTGAATTCTTGCCACCAGATAAGCCGAACAGTTTCGCGACCGATTGCACGTCTGGCGACTGGGAAACAGATTGCGCACTGGGCGACGGGGAAACCGGTTGCGTATCTGCTTGCTGCGAAACAGATCGTGCACTCGGCGATGGGGAAATCGCTTGCGCACCTGCTTGCTGCGAAATCGATCGCGCGCTTGGCGACGGGGAAACAGATTCCCCACCCGATTGCTGCGAAATCGATTGAGCAGTCGGCGACGGGGAAGTTGGTTGCGCGGTTGCCAACGGCGTAATGGATTGTGCGCCTGGCGATGGGGAAACGTTTGCCACTGCTACCGCCTTCGACACAGCCGTGCCTAGTTCGCCGCTGCCCTCCCAATCTAGCTTCAGCGAACCTGCCAGTTGCTTTTCGTTGCCGAACGCGCGTAGCAACGGCTCCAAAACGGACAGATTCGCAATTTGGGCGGCCAGCTTGCCGTTATAATGATGAGGCGCCTGCAGATCAAACGTGCCTGTAGCTTTTGCGAAATCGGTATCGTTCAGAGTTGCGCTAAACTCATTGAGATGGAGCACATTACTTACTATTGAGGCCCTGGCAGTTAGATGTTGCACAATTAAATCCCGCATCCTGAGGTTCGAACCAGAGAGCGACACCTGCCCATCTATTTGCGCTTCTTTCCGCTCAACGTGCGCCGTCATTTGCAAGGGACCGCTGACCTTGTTCGGAGAATTGGGCACCCAAAAATCTCCAATCTCGGGAGCGTTCAACGCGATATCCAATTGCGCTGGTTGCGAAGCCGCATTGCCAAAGTTCTCCGGAAGCTGGTAACGGCCGCGAATGCTTAGCTCATTTTGATTGCGCCGCAGAGTGACCAGATCGAGTCCGACTATGTCATCGGTTCCGTTTATCGATCCGTTTACTGAATCGACGATGTAGTCGCGATAACGTATGCGAGTCAGGGTGAACTCCATTGCCGTGCGAAGATCCGTGAACCACGGTCTCTTACTATCGCCACGCACCACGCGCTTGGACGCGCGCAGCCTGGAATTCAGCCTGTCAATCATTCCATCCTGAAATCCAACCGATTCTGCGCTCACGCCGAGGTCGGCCTCTACAGTTGCATTGACAACGTCAATCCTGCCGTTGAACTGAGCCGAGCCAGTCAGGCCGACAGGCGTGCCGGCTGTTAACCGTTTCAGATCAGGTGCGGCACCCGAGATTACCAGATTCGTTGGTGTACGGCCGAAGTCGTTGAATGTGGACGGCAATTCCATTGCTCCTTGGAAATGAAAGTTGTTCACGTCCTGGACGATGTCGGCTGATCGCAAAACCGCCTTGCCTTGTTCTGCGGAGATTTCTATGACGCCGCGATCGAAATTAATTGGGTCCCGATGCACATCGTTCATCTGGAGCGATAGCGTGCCGTTCCAGGTGCGCGGCGCGTCGATCGTTCCTGTGGCTTCGAGAGCGAGTCGCTCAATTTCACCGGCAAGATAATTCTCAGGAATAATAAGAAATTTGTTCAGCGCTTCCGCCGCAACTTTCTCGGCAGTCAGATGCAGCTTGGTGTCGAGCGACGACTTTGTCTCAGTTAGCGGAGCAGAGGCCGATATCTGGCCGCCGCCGACGGTGCATTTGAGATCGACTCCAAGATAATTCGCGTCGATTTGCGACGCATCGATCTGCAGAAAGTGAAGCTGCTCCTGATCGCTTAGAACGAAGTCGCGCAGAATCAGATTTTTGTTCGTGTAAGAGGTCTGACCGGAAACTTTCAACCACGTATCGCCAGAAGGAAGTTGGAATGTCTCGATCCGCAGTTCTCCGGGAGTGCGCGGGTTTAGTTCCAAGTCAGCATGTCCGACGACGAAATCGTACGGCTGATTTCTAACGATCAGTGTCAGGTCCGTAGCACGCACTCGTTCCGGAAAGAACCGTGGTAACTTCAATTGCGGATGCGGCGGTCGCGGCCTCAACGGCGCCTTGGAAGGATTCAAAACAATGGTGGCCGAGCGCGCTTCAACATCGTTGAACAATCGGGGAAGACCGTGCCGCGCAAATCCGAACAAACTGTAATCGAGGTACACATAATCGGCGTCGACTGATTCATATTCTGACGGACCAACTGCAAATGCGTGAAGATTCCGAATCGTGACGCTGCCGAACGGATTTCCCTCAACCCTGAAGTCAGCCTTTAAATTGTGTTCTGCCGCGTAGTTCAGGACGAGTCTCCGGCCGATTGCCAGCAAGATTGGCCGATGAAGAAGAACCAACAGTACAGCGCAAACAAGCAGGCCGGCGATCACGCGACGCCAAAACCGCCCGTGACGCCGCGGCTCTGCCTGATCGTCCTCGGCCACGGAGCGACTCTATTGCCTCTGTGCCCGGGAGCAAAGAGCAAACGGCTCATCTGGTTTTCCCTTACGTGCGACCCCCTCCTCGGCGACACCTCCGCGTTAGATAACGCGGTATCGCTCGATCAAATCAAGAACGCAGCGAAGTGACGCGGACAATCGTCTCCGAGAGGAGTTGGAGGAGACAAAATTGTCTGCGCCACGTTCACGTCGCAAAGCGCACCCAACTGAAGCCGTTTCAATGAGGCTTCGTCTTTACCTTAATGACGTTGGAATTGGGGCTGGTGCCGTTGCCGTTATATGCCCGTAACCGGTAGTAATACTGCGTGTTCGGCGTCAGCCCGGTAACGTTTCGACTAGTGACATTGCCAACGTCCAAATTTTGGTACCCGGGCACATAAGTGACAAAAGTCAGAGCTCGTGGAAACATCCAACCGGTAACCATTCGCACCGGTAACGCTCATCCAGTTTGCGGTAAAGCTGGTGGCAGTGACATTGCTGGCCCCTGCTGCCCTCGGAGCCGCAGGTGTAGCGGTTGCCGTCGCAGTCGGCGTAGCCGTGGCTGTTGCGGTAGCGGTTGGCGTTGCAGTGGCAGTTGCGGTGGCGGTGGCGGTTGGAGTTGGTGTAAGGGTCGCTGTCGGAGTCGCAGTCGGTGTTGGGGTTGGCGTGGGATTTGCCCCGGCATTGTAAGCCTCGATCTCGGTAACTCGGCTAAAGCTTGCTAGGGAGTTATTTATCAGAACTCTTATTCTAGCGGTAGTAATGTCGGCAAACGTAAATTGTCTCCATACGTGGTTATTTCCAGTTACCTCGCCGCCAGGAATATCCGTCCAGGTGGAACCTGTCCAATACTGTACTTCAAAATCTGTTACGCCGTATGACGTAAATGTCATATCAAGCGTGGGCGGGCTAGGATTTGGATAGTTATCTTGAATAGTGAAGAAATCTATTTCGTTAATCGGATAACTAGCGTTGAAATCTATTTCTACCCAGTCCGGCCAAACATTCAGTGTTCCATCATTCCAGCCACCGCCATTACCCCAATTTAGACCCAAGCGATCTCCATCATTAACCGCCGTTACCGGGAAATTGTCATTGAAGTAAGTCGATGAGGGGCTGGCTACTCCACCATTGACAGCTAGAGCAACATTAGTTCCTCCAGGTAGGGGAGTCGGTGATGCAGTAGGTGTAGGCGTAGGTGTTCCTGAGGACACCTGAAAGGCATACACTTTGTTGTCGGCGCCGAAGTAAATCCGGCCATGGGCGACCATGCCGGTGTTCCACTGGCGCGTGCCGGTCATCAATTCGTTAGCGCCACCGCCTGCGTAGACCACCGCGCCTGTGTCGCCGTTGTAGCCGTGCAATCGCTGGTCGCCCCCGACGCCGGCTACCCACACAATCACGTCATTGGTTCCGTCAGTAGTTGTGACCCACGGCGAGCCTCGTCCGCTCTGACTCATGCTCCAGGCGAATGCGATCGTAGGAGGATTCGTCGGGGTAATCCTATAGGCCCTGATCGTGTTCTCGTCGTTATGAAAAGCAAAATACGTTCCCTGGCTGGTGCGGTAAGTGACAGCCGATGTCCCTCTGTTAGTTCCTCCCACATTCGCCTGCGCCACAGGTAGCGCGATGCCGCCGAGATTGTTGCGGTTGAGCAGATAAGCATTGCTATCCTTGCCCAGGGCAAGCACAAGCTGGGAAGGCGTAGCTCCCGGTACATCGATAACAGTCGCGCTCACACCGCCCAGATCCGTGTCGCTGTTATCGAGCGAGAGCCAGTTGGTCGGCGCCCAGTAATCGGTCGGCTGACCGCTCCAGACAGGGCCGGCCTGCAAGCGAATAATAGCTTCGCCCCCCATCCAATTGCCGCCGGTGTTAAATGTGTTACCCGTGGTCACGAACATGTTAGTGCCATCACTAGCGATGCCGCCGTGCCCCCAGATCCCGCCGCCGACTGCTGTCGTGGCCCAGGCATGCACATTCGAAGGATTATTGATGTCAACGCCGACCACCCAGCCATGATACAGTCCGCAGTCGCCGGCGTATCCGGAGTAAGCCACGTACACGATCCCGTTCACAAGAGCGAGCCCACCGCGTTCTTCCTGCACCAGTGAAGTAAACGTCATGCCGTTGTAACTAGCTGTGGCGTCTAGATCCACTGGCCAGCCTGAATTCGTAGCGCCGTTGTCCACGTTCAACGAGTAAATAAAATGCTTTTTCGTCGCGCCATCGATCAATGCGTCCAAGAAAAGTGATCGGGAGGCGAGATCGACGACGGGCGTGCCGGTGATGCCAACCGGATTGATATTTCCGCAGGGAAGACCTGAAGTGACAGCCAGGCCAAGGTTGCGCTGCCAAATCATCGTGCCGGTCGTGGCGTTGAGCGCGTAAACCCTATTGGATTCTGTGACGGCAATAATCATCGGCCCACTCGGGCCGCCCTCGATGTAGAGCGGTTGCGCGTAAACATTGCCGATAATCGTGCCATCAAAGTTGAGGTCCCGCGTCAGGCCAGCGGCAGCAGCAGGCGTAAAGGCCGCGTCGATGTACAACCCGTCGCGGGAAACATTATTGTGCTCCTGGGTCACGTTGACCTGCGCGTCGATTCCCGGAATCGAACCCCACACGATGCCGGCGAGAAATGAGAAAGTGCGAATCAAAGATTTCATATACACGGAATCGATCAGCCCCCAATACCCTTCTACCACAACGCGCCGCCGGCTTGTCAAGGACTGCCGCGACCCAATTGTGCAGCAAACACCTAAAGGAATTGTAATTATTCGGAGCCTTGTCCTTAAAAGTCGTTAGGAGCGCCGGCTAAAGACAGCCATCACACCTTGTGGTCCGACACGACTTGCCACTTACCAATTGCATGCAAAGAGCTCTGGCGTGACGCTTCCCCGATATTGTAGCGGGTCTGCCGCGGCGGACGCGAACGGTAAAGGCGGCGTTTCACAAAAACGACCTACAGTTACGAAGCAATGAATCCTGACAAGCTTTTTGATTATCTCGAGGGCAGATTAACTTCGTCGGAGCGGATTGCTTTGGAAGAGCAGTTGATGTCGGACAAGCAACTGCAACGCGAATTCGCTGTGGCGCGACAGATTCATGCCGGAATGCGCGGCGATTCTCACGAGGTCGTATTACCAGCGCCACCCGACGCTTCAGAGCAGGGCCACAACATGGCGATCCGCATAGGCGTTGCGTTCATGGTTCTTATGCTTGTAAACGTCGGCATCGGTCTTTGGTTCATCTTCAAACACGAAAGCAAAAATCCGAATCGCCCGCTGCTTGAGGCCCAGATGCGCGAGCAGATCGCAAAATCGATCGAGCGCGCCACGGCGCTCACGCCGGCGCCAAACGTCTTGGGGGTAACGGAAATCACAATCCCAGCTGCCGCCGGCAAGACTGATAGCGTCGCAAATGAAGTCGTCACGATTGCTGGTCGGCTCGGCGGCTCCGCTACAAAGGGTCTTCAAGACAACAATCGACTTACTGTTCTAGTAGACATTCCGTCGAATAGCGAAACACAATTTCGTGCTGAGATCGCGTCGATCAGTGGCAACACGCCGGGGCCGAGGCCCACGGCTACAGGAACAGCGCTTGCTACGGGTGAGAAAAAGAGCTTCATCGTGCAAATCGTCGAGACAGCGGCGAAATGAGAGTGACCGTTGGCGGGGGACAGCTAACAGAAGGAAATGAAGACAGCGAAGGGTTTTGGGACTTCATCTCCTAAATGGCACTGTCATGTTGAGCGAAGCGGAAACATCTCTGTTTATTTGCGTGAACGGCTGACAAAAGATCCAGAGATTCTTCGCTTCGCTCAGAATGACATCCCCAAGACTTTCTAATCGATTAGAGCCTTTGTTTCCTTCGTTGCCTTCTGTAAAGATCTTTCAGTTATCACATGATTGCGGTGACATTTGCCTTGCCGTCCGAGAGCTCGGAATTCCTGCGCCTGCTCGGCAATAAATCTCGCGCGAATCGGAACGGCATCAGCATCGTTCGGGGCACGATCGGTCATCGTTCAATCGACGTCATTCACACAGGTGTCGGTGAAAACATTTGCAGGGAACGCATTGGAAAGTTTCTCGAAAATCAGCAATTCGATATTTTGATCAGCGCTGGATTTGCCGGGTCGCTCAACCATGAACTGCAGGTAAACGACCTGTTGGTCGCCAAGAATTTTTCGACAGTCGACCTAAAACACGCCTCGCTTTCAAATGTGTCGATTTGCGCGGCAAACATGGTGACGGTGCCTGCGTTGATCGATTCCAATGAGGAGCGAGAAAGATTAGCGCACGAATCGCGAGCCTCTGCGGTCGACATGGAAACGAAATTCATCGCGCAAGCCTGCACAGACCACGGCATTCCGCTGCTTTCGCTCCGAGTCATTACAGACACACCAACCCAACCATTCCCTGCGCCGCCTAACGTGTTGTTTGATATCCAAAAGCAACGAACTCATTTCGCTGTGCTCGCCGGCTTTTTCCTCGCCCATCCGAGACGCGTGCCGGGTCTGGTTCAGTTCGCGAGGAGAATTGCGCGCGCGCGAAAAACTCTCGCCAGCGCGCTGAACGCCGTTGTGCAAGGGATTGAGGCAGGTAGCGGCCATTGACCTCAATGGCCAAGGCGCTTCGGGTGAACCGCCCCTGCCAAGGCTTGAGTCCGGTGGAACAGGTGTCTACGGTAGCAGCCGTTTCAACGGCTTTCTTTACTGTGTCCCAATAGGGCAGCAGATATTGCGATCACAAGCCGTTAAAACGGCTGGTGTCCTGGTTATCGGAATCACTGGCCTGAAGGCCGGTGTTAATAAAACGCGAATCAGTCGACTGGCGGGATCGGCTTATCCCGCCGGTTCGATGTGCACGAGAACGTCGGCAATGCGGGAATCGCTTTGCTGAATCGCGCTCTTTACTCGGTGTGCAATCTCGTGGCCGTCGTGCACCGAAATGTTGCCGTCCACGCCGACGTGCAAGTCGACGTAATAATCCAAGCCCATCTTACGGGCGTGACATTTTTCCACCTCTACAACACCAGGGACTGAACCGGCGACAGTGCAAATGGACCGAACAATTTTTCCACCAGGCGCCGTGTCCATAATCTCGTGGAACGCCGGAAGCGCCAAACGAATGCCGTTCGCAGCGATCACCGCGCAGGCGAACAACGCTGCCCAGTCATCCGCGCTATACCAGGCTTCGCCACCGAGAAGTGCAACCGAGATTCCGACGAACGCGGCGGTAGAAGTCAGCGCATCACTGCGGTGATGCCACGCATCGGTTTTGACTGCGGTGCTTTCGGCCTGTTGGCCGAGGCGATTTACGTACCGAAAGAGAAATTCCTTAACGACAATAACTACAATGAGAATGGCCAGTGTGAATGGTGCAGGTCCGTGATGGGGCGTCAGAATTTCGCGAACGCTTTCGATGGCGAGACCAGTCGCTGCTGCGAGCACGCCCAGTGCAACGGCGATCGCGGCGATTGGTTCGGCTTTGCCGTGACCGTACGGATGCGTTTCATCCGGAGGTCGCGCCGCCACGGTTAATCCGCCCCAAATCACGACCGAGCCGCCTATGTCGAGCGCAGACTCGATTCCATCGGCGATCAGCACGTAGGCGTGGCCGATAACGCCGGCCACAATTTTGACCGAGGCAAGCACGACATTGATGAGCAGGCCAAGCAGCGCGACTCGCGCGGCGGTTTGCAGAATCTTCTTAGAGGCATGAGCTTCCGCTGGCATTGATGAACAAAACTATAAACGCTGCGGTTTACGAAACGCACGGAAATCCCGCTGACGTATTACGAGTCGAAACGCGTTCGTGGCCGACGCCAGCTGCAGACGAAGCGGTGGTTAAAATGTCCGCCGCGCCGATCAATCCGGCGGATTTAAATCAGATCGAAGGAAAATATCCGGTGCGACCGGAGCTCCCTGCAACGCCGGGATTCGAAGGCGCGGGCACCGTTGTGGAGTTAGGTGCCGACGTGAAGGGCCTAACGAGCGGCGCGGTCGTGATCCTTCCGCACAACATCGGCACATGGCGTGATGCGGTTGCGGTGAAAGCCCAGGAGCTGGTCGTTGTGCCCGATGGAATTGATCACGTTCAGGCGGCAATGTTAAAAATTAATCCGCTCACCGCATGGCGATTGCTGCATGACTATGTCGACTTGCAAAAAGGCGATTGGCTGATTCAAAACGCAGCGAATTCGGCAGCTGGTTGCGACGTGATTCAAATCGCGCATGAGCTCGGGTACAAAACCGTGAACGTCGTCCGACGCGCAGAATTAATTGATCAATTGCGCGCAGAAGGCGGTGATGTCGTGTTGGTCGACGGCGACAATCTTCGCGACGAAGTGAAGAGCGCGACTGGTGGCGCCTCGATTCGGCTCGGCCTGAACTCCGTCGGCGGCGACAGCGCGCTGCGTCTTGCAAATTGTCTGGCTCCAGGCGGTACGCTGGTGAGCTTCGGCGCGATGAGCTTGCAGCCACTGAAAATTCCAACCGGCCTTCTCATTTTCAAAGACCTGCGGTTTCGCGGCATCTGGATCAACAAATGGTACGACAACGCCACTCGGTCAGAGCGCATGGAAACGTTTGCGACCGCTTTTCGATATGGCCAGGCGCGGTCTGCTCAAAACAAAAGTCGAAAAAGCTTATCCATTAAGCGAAGTCAAAGCCGCGGTCGCACACGCCGCGCAAGGCAAACGGGATGGCAAAATCGTTTTTGAATTTGCGTAAAGTCGAAAGCCGAGAGCGGCGGCCTCGCTGAATTTTGCGCCAACGGCGCACCGATCACGGAAAGCCTGGGGCAGCGCCCCGGGATTGCGCGAATGCGAAAATGAACAGCGCTGCAGGCGCGATTCACTGCCAGAGCAGGCCCCAAGACGACAACTGAATCGCCTTTTCAGCGCTTGTTTGTATGCGCTTCAATTCCCTGGGGCGATGCCTCAGGCTAAGGTGATTCCGCGCCTTTGGCGCTAGACACATACCGGTTTTAGCCGCCGAAATAATTTGCAATTTGCGGCAATAAACATCGGCGCGTAGCCTTGAAAATGCTTCAACTGCATTGGCTGCGCATAATCTTTCTCATCGCGCTGGCCGCCACTCTCCTGACGGCCCGTGATGTCAAGTCCGCGACCGCTCCCGAACCGGGCGATTTGCGCGGTGTAGGAAAAGTGACGTTCCCGATAACGTGCGCGCCCATGATCAGCAATGCGGGCAGCGATGCCACCATTGAGGGTCCGGCCACACCGAGCTTCACCGCGCCGACTGACGTCCAATCTGATTTCGCTCGTGGCGTGGCGTTGCTCCACTCTTTTTTCTACGAAGAGGCGCGACGTGTTTTTACGTCAGTAGCCGAACGCGATCCGAAATGCGCAATGGCCCAATGGGGAATCGCCATGACCTGGTGGCATCCGATCTGGACGCCGCCGAATCCCGACGAAATGCGCGCAGGCAAAGCTGCCATCGAAAAGGCGATGTCTATGAATGCCGGTTCGGATCGCGAACGCGGATTCATCACCGCATTAAACACTTATTACAATACGCCGGACAGTTCCAGTGCAGCTCCGGTTGGACAATCGTGTCACGGTCCGGTCGGACCGCGCGATCGGGTAGTGGCCTACGAGAAAGCAATGCGGCAACTGCGCGACAAGTATCCGGACGATTTCGAAGTGCAGACCTTCTACGCCTTCGCGGTGCTCGGCGTTGGTTATGCAACGCCTAACGACACGACGTTATCAAAGCAACTTGAGGCTGCCGGCATCCTGGAAAAGCTCTGGAAACAAAACGCTAACCATCCCGGAGTCGTTCATTACCTGATCCATTCCTACGATTATCCTCAGTTTGCTCAACGCGGCCTGACCGCAGCCCAGACCTATAATTCCATCGCGCCCTGGGTGCCGCACGCGCTGCATATGCCGTCGCACATCTTTACGCGTCTCGGAATGTGGGATGAATCAATCGCCGCGAATCGCGCTTCGGCTGAAGCTTCGCGCGCTTACGCTGCCATGCGCCACCGCGACGCCGCCGAAGCCGAAGAGTTACATGCGCTGGATTACATGGCCTACTCATATTTACAGGAAGCTCAGGACGCGGAGGCGAAAAAGATTGTCGATATTGCCGCGAAAGTGAAGAAGACGAATCCTGAGCTGGAATTCAGCGCGGCCTACGCGTTGGCCGCAATTCCAACACGTTATGCGTTTGAGCGAAATGATTGGGCAGCGGCGGCAAACTTGCCGATTCCGAACGTGCCACACTGGTCTTCGTTCCCGTTCATGGAAGCTCTCATCGAATATGGTCACGCGCTGGGACGCGCGCATACCGGCGACGTCGAAGGCGCGCGAAAAGCGATCGCACGAATGCAGCAATTACGCGACGCGACGAAAGAGCCAAAATTCGATTATTTCAAAAGTCATCTCGACTTACAGATGCAAGCAGCTTCGGCATGGGTTGCAGCAGCTGAAGGCAAGAAGAACGACGCAGTAGACATGCTGCGGCGAGCCGCAGATTCCGAAGACATACTCGGCAAGCATCCCGTTTCGCCCGGAGCATTTGTTCCGATTCGTGAACAGCTCGGTACGTTGCTGCTAGAAATGGGGCAACCAACGGAGGCTCAGCGGGAATTTGAGGCCGCGCTCAAGATCTATCCCGGCCGATTCAGAGGTTTGTATGGAGCGGCGCAAGCCGCTGAGCGGGCCGGTGACAATGAAGATGCAAGCCGCTACTACACGAAGCTAGCCGCACAAACGTCAAAAGCCGGCGGTTCACGAGATGAATTGAATCACGTTCGCGAATTCCTTTCCGCTCAAGCTAAAGCAGCGGACTCGAACGGCGTAGCCAGCGCACGCGAGTAAACACGCCCCTGTGCAGCCAACGCAAAATTAGTGTTTCAATTCAGCGGTTAACCGACCCGCCCAGAGCAGGTGCAACACGAACAGGCTAGCCGCACAGCGCTGCTCATAGCGGCGAGCCTGGTTCTTTTGCGTCACGACGCTAAATACTCGCGTCTCGTTTCCGGGACCTCGGCAGATTTATGCGCCCACGTCCTGGAGAAGCACTCGTCGCAAACACGGCTGTTGTTGAAGATTGTTCAGCAGACCTGGTTTCGGCCGATCGCGAAGTTGGTCGAGCGTATGACGATCCCGGGAATTTTGCTGCATTACGCCTTACGCAAGAAGTGCATCAGCGAGCTGACACGCTCGGCTCTCGCTGACGGGGTTGTCCAAGTGGTCATACTCGGCGCTGGTTTCGATCCGCTCAGTTCCGAATTGCAGCGGGAGTTTCGAACAGCACAATTTTGGGAGATCGATCATCCGGCGACGCAGCGTTACAAAGTGCGCGCCTGCTCCGCGATCGGAGTTGAGCGAGTAAATTTCGTCGCAGTTGATTTGAGTGCCGCCGGTCTCGATACAGAAGCATTGCTCGACAATGGGTTCGATCCGGCAAAGCCCACATTCTGGATAGCCGAAGGTTTGCTGATGTATTTCCCGGCAGACGTCGTCTTCTCTTTAATAAGAACATTGGGCAGCCTGAGTGCTCCCGGAAGCCAACTTGCCTTTACGTTCATGGAACAACAGCGGGACGGCCGCATTCGATTCGATTCGCAAACCAAACTTGTTACCTGGTGGTTGCGCACGCGCGGCGAGCCCTTCCTCTGGGGAACTACGCGAAGTGAACTCGCCGAGTTTATACAGCCGTGGCGCGTGCTGCGATTTTTTGATGACAATGATCTGCGGAAAATCGAATCGGACGTCGCCGATGAAGTCATCGCAAAAGGCGAGGTAATTTGTCTGGCTGCAATCTGACCGAGTTCGTTAAGCTCCCGCGATGGTAACGCGCCGCGAATTTATACGTACGGCGGCGCTTTTTGCGCTTGCGCCGCATGTCTTTGCGGAACGCGAGAAAGAGATTTGGGTCAATGACGTTCATTCGCAACTCAATCACACTCGCGTTCGCGAACTTCTAAGACCGCGCACCAGAGATGAACTTGCCGAGATTGTTCGTTCTGCGTCGCGAAAGGGCTTGCCGATTTCCGTTTCGGGATGCCGGCACTCGATGGGTGGCCAGCAATTCGCCACGGACAGCATTTGCATCGATACGCGTGAGCTGGATCGCGTAATTTCGTTCGATCGTGAACGCGGCTTGCTCGAAGCAGAAGCCGGGATTCAATGGCCGAAGTTGATTCGCTCGTATCTCGACGCTCAAGCAGACCAGACAAAGCAATGGGGCATCGCACAGAAACAAACCGGCGCCGACACATTCACACTCGGTGGAAGTCTTGCCTCGAATGTGCACGGCCGCGGATTGCGGATGAAACCGCTCATCTCCAACATCGAATCATTCACCCTGATCACCGCCGATGGAAAATCGATTCGCTGCTCGCGCGAGGAAAACAGCGAATTGTTCCGACTCGCGATTGGTGGTTACGGCCTTTTTGGGTTGATCGATACCGTGACGCTTCGGCTCGTCCCGCGGCAAAAATTAAGACGCGTTGTCGAGATCATTCGCGCAGAGGATTTGCCCAATCGCTTTGAAGAACGCATCGCGCAAAAATTTCTCTACGGTGATTTTCAATTTTCAGTCGATGAAAAATCACCGGACTTCCTTCAGCGCGGCGTGTTTTCCTGCTACGAACCGATCAGCGGAGACGAACCGATTGTTGCCAAGAAAGAATTACGCGATGACGATTGGCTGGACCTCCTGCGCCTCGCTTACACCGATCGGGAAAAGGCTTTCAAGCGCTACAGTGATTATTATTTATCGACAAACGGACAGACCTATTGGTCCGACACAAACCAGCTCAGCGCGTATCTTCCCAATTATGCGCAGAAGCTCCGCGACCAAATCGGTGGTGATGAATCGAGTCTCATCATCAGCGAGATCTATGTTCCGCGCCCGGACCTTCCCGATTTTTTAGCGCAGGCAGCAGATTTGTTGCGCTCGAATCGCACAACCGTCATCTACGGCACCGTCCGATTGATCGAAAAAGATGACGAGAGCTTTCTTGCATGGGCCAAGCAATCCTACGCCTGTATCATTTTCAATTTGCTCACGCTTCATACACCGAGCGGCATCGAGGCGTCAGCGGGTTCGTTCCGCGGCTTAATCGATTTGGCGATAGCTCGCGGCGGGAGTTATTACCTGACTTATCACAAATTCGCGAAACCCGAGCAAGTCACGACCTGCTATCCGCAGTTCAAAGAATTTCTGAATTTGAAACGAAAGTACGATCCGGCTGAACGTTTTCAAAGCGATTGGTATCGCTATTATCGGAAGCTTTTCGCAAGCTGATTAATTTCTTGTCATGTTGAGCGAAGCGAAACATCTCTGAATTTTCGGTTGGTCGCTCATTACGAACTGAGATTCTTCGCTCCGCTCAGAATGACAGACTATGATGGCTCCGCATGTCGCCGTTTTCCATCATTGCGTTAGTTCTGATTCTCGCGCGCGCGATTGCCGAGTTGTCGCTGAGCCGCCTGAATCAACGGCACGTGCGTGGCGCACGCGAATGAAGTGCCGCCTGCATTTCGCGAGATGGTTGATAAACCGACTTATCGTCGCTCTGTCGATTATACGCTGGCCAAGAGCCGGTTTGGAGAAGTCGTGACGTTGTTTGATGCCGTGCTCCTCATCGGAATTCTATTCAGCGGTGTGTTGCCGTGGGCGTTTGGAAGCTTCACGGCAGTTTTCGGCACGTCCGTTTTGGCAATGGCCGGTTTTCTTTTCGCTACAGGCGTTGCATCAAGCATCGTCAGTTTGCCATTCACGTGGTACGCGCAGTTTAAACTCGAAGACCGATTCGGTTTCAACACCACTACTATGAAGACGTGGGTGCTTGATCGTCTGAAAGGATTTTTGCTCGCGGTGTTGCTCGGGTTTCCATTGCTTGCGCTGGTGTTGAAGTTGATCGAGTGGGCTGGGCCAAACTGGTGGATTTGGGCAGCGATGCTGGTTATCGCGTTTCAATTACTCTTAATGCTGATTGCCCCTGCGGTGATCATGCCGCTCTTCAATAAGTTCACGCCGCTGCCGGAGGGCTCGCTACGCGAACGCCTTTTTGCGCTTGCGCGACGCGCCGATTTTCCAACCCGCAGCATCGAATTAATGGACGGCAGCAAGCGGTCGCATCACTCCAATGCCTTCTTCACCGGGTTCGGACGCTTTCGTAAAATCGTGCTTTTCGACACACTCGTAGCCCAGCTTGCAGAGCCGGAACTCGAATCCGTGCTTGCGCATGAAATCGGGCATTACAAAAAACGTCACATCGTGAAGTTGCTCGGCGCTTCGATTTTCGGCGTCTTTATGGGCTTCGCGGCGGTCGACTGGCTGGCGCGTCAGGAGTGGTTTTATCGCGCATTCGGTTTCGAGCATCATGCGGGTTTTGCCGCAGCGAACATTGTGCCGGCGATGCTGCTGTTTGCGTTGTTGGCGGGGGTGATCAGTTTTTGGTTTTCGCCGCTGGTTCGCATCTGGTCGCGCCGCTTCGAGTACGAGGCGGATGCCTTCGCACGGGCGACTATGCGCGACGCGCAACCGCTTATACAAGCATTGCGCAAACTGACCGAAAAAAACTTGAGCAACCTGACGCCCCACCCGCTCTACAGCGGTTTTTATTACTCACACCCGACCCTGCTCGAACGGGAACAGGCGCTGGGCGCAGACGGCTGAGCAACCATGCACTTAGTGCTTCCGAAAGCGAACTTGCTTGTCCCGTTGTCATGTTGAGCGGAGCAAAACATCTCTGATTATTTCCATGGCACAGTATGGACCGAACGATCAGAGATTCTTCGCTTCGCTCAGAATGACAGCATTCTAATATGTCGAAAGCGATTGTTATTGGCGCCGGGATAAATGGCATCACTGCCGCTATCGAGCTAAGGAAGCGCGGTCACGAAGTCGTGTTGGTCGATCCGGGGCCGCTGCCGCATCCGTTGGCGGCGTCGACTGATATTAGTAAGGCTGTGCGCGCCGCATATGGCGCCGATGAAGATTACACCGCCCTTGCCGAACGTTCGATTAAACTCTGGCGCCAATGGAATGAGAAATTCGGGACCAAGCTGTACCACGAAGTCGGCGTCATGTTCGTTCGTCGCCGCAAATTGAAGCCGGGCGATTTCGAACATGAAAGTTTGAAACTCCTCGAAAAGCGCGGCCTCAAAGTGGCGCGTATGGACACACCGCAGTTGTGGAAACGTTTTCCGGCATGGAACCCGGAACTTTATCAAGATGGCATTCTCGAGATCGAGGCTGGCTATGCCGAGAGTGGTCGCACGGTTGCGATGTTAATTGAGTGCGCGAAATCTGCCGGCGTTGAACTACGCGAACGCGTGACGTTTTCGCGGCTGGACGAACGGGGCAATCGCGTGCACGGCGTCGAACTCGATGATGGACAGCGAATCGCCGCAGATTTCGTCGTGATGGCGGTTGGCGCGTGGACCCCGTACCTGTTGCCGCTTACCAGAAGGTTTTTCCGCGCCACCGGGCAGCCGGTGTTTCATCTCAAGCCTTCAGACCCTGAGTTGTTCGCGCCGGAGCGCTTTCCGGTTTTCGGCGCAGACATTACAACAACCGGCTACTACGGATTTCCGATTAACCGCGACGGCGTGGTAAAGATCGCTAATCACGGTGCCGGACGCGAGATGTCGCCCGACTCCCCGGAGCGTGTGCGTGACTGCCGATGAGGACAAACGGAACTTACGCGAATTTCTACGCTCAACCTTCCCTTCGCTCGCCGATGCGCCGATCGTCTACACGCGCGTGTGCATGTACTGCGACACGCATGACGGACATTTCTGGATCGCGCGTGATCCGGAGCGCGAAGGATTAGTCGTGGCTGCGGGTGACAGCGGACACGGATTCAAATTTGCCCCGGTGCTGGGTGAGATCATTGCAGACGCAGTGGAAGGTAAAGATAACCCGTTGCTAGAAAAATTCCGCTGGCGACCGGAAGTCCGATCGGGAACCGCCACAGATGCGGCGCGATCGAAGGGAAAGCTTGAGTAGCCGTGTGTAAAGTCCAACTGAACAGCTTATGGGACGCACCTAACGAGATAGAGATAGGCAAAGGGAGGGCTTCGGGGTAAACGATGGCATACGTCTAGCAGTTGATTTAAGTTCTAATGATTCCGTACCGATTCGCGCTACGATCTTCTCGTGCGTAATGCTATCAGGCGAGGTGATCGTTGACTGCAACGAAATGTGAGTCTGGCGACCACTTTGCCTCAATCCAGCGGTCGTTCTGCCTCCAGAACCGATCCCCGAACCAAGCGAAACGGCGAAGCCGGGCTGATTCGTGATTTGTGCGAGTATGTCGTGCTCTACGGAGCGGCCTAACCACCCAAGCTCCGCGACCCGGCGCACCGGACGCAACGATGGCCACCGCGACCGGAATGCATGCAGCTCGGTCGCCAGCGACGTCTCGGCACGCTCACTTTCGCTTGAACTTGCGCTCCTCATAGCGATTCTTCGCCGTGATGAAATCGCCGTCACGAACAATCGTGATCGTTGACTTGTGTCCCTGAAGTTTGGGATTGGCATATGACACGTCCAGCTCGTAGGTGTTTGCGTTGATCTGCCGCATCGTATACGTGCCGGTGGTGTGAATATCAGCTCCGCCCTGCTGGAAGCGTCCGCCCTTGATGATCATTGACAGGTCGGGGCTATCCACATCGACATACTCGCCTTCTATTCCTCCTTTTTGTTCACACCCGCCGACCAGTAACAGGAAAACACCTAACGTCAGCCAAACTATTCCATTGCTCATCTTCGGATTCCTTCGTCTAACGAGAACTAGAAGAACAGACGTGCAAATGCACGTGCATTTTCAAAAGTGTGAACGCTCCAGTTGTGCTGCGCTTCGCACTCGCCTTCGCAGCGCTTCGGCGTGGCAGGTAGCGAAGCGGCTACAAAACCTCGACGGCTAGGAAGCCGTCGTTCCTTGAGGGGCCGCTTTTTTGGGGCGCTTGAGCAGAGTGATCTGCTTGATGCGCGCAGAATCCGACGGGCTCCACGTCGCGACTTCCGGATCGTCTTTGAAAGCGTTGTGGACCAGACGCCGCTCGTAGGAATTCATCGGCTCGAGCTGAAGCGAACGGCCGGTGATGCGGACGCGTTCCGCCAAGTCGCGCACCCGCTGCACGATGCGATCTTCGCGCATGGACCGGTAATGTTCGCAATCGACGATAACTTTTTCGGCGTCCTTGTCTCTGGCTTGTAGCAAACGATTGAGCAAAAACTGAATGGCCTCGAGTGTCTCGCCGTCGCGTCCGATGATCCGCCGGCTTTCCTCAGTGTAAATCTGCAGCGTCGCGTTGCCACCTTCGTTGGTGGTCTCCTGAATTTCCACCACGAAACCGAGGTACCCGAGCATGGTGTCCAGCAGATCTTTTGGCGTCATCATCGCTTTCGTTTTCCAGCAGGAGCAACTTTTTCGAGCGTCGGCATGGGTTGTCGTTTGTTCTGCCAAAATTGCAGGATGCTGAAAAGATTTTGCGCGGTGTAATACAATGCCAGAGCCGCCGCAAAATTGTAGCAGAAAAATAGGAAGATCAGCGGCGTAAACATCATTATGCGGCGTTGCGTGGGATCGCCCGTCTTCGGTGTCATGGTCATTAGCCAGACCTGCGTAGCCCCCATAAGCAGAGGGATGATGTTGATCGGGAAGCCGAGCACCGGCAGGTGTGCAACCGTATCGGGCTGGGACAGATCGTGCACCCAGAGAAACTTCGCGTTTCGCAATTCCACGGCTTGCGCGAGCATCTGATACAGCCCGAAGAAAATCGGGATTTGAATGGCCATCGGCAAACAACCGCCTACGGGATTAATGCCGTACTGCTTGTACAGCTTCATCACCTCCTGGTTCATCCGCGTGGGGTCGTCTTTGTATTTTTCGCGAAGCTCTTGCATCTTCGGTCCAAGCAAGGCTGTCTTGCGCATCGTTTGATTCGCCTTGCTTTGGAGTGGCCAGAGCACGAGGCGCACGACAAGCGTCAACACGAGAATGGCGACGCCGTAATCTTTGACGAAACCGTGAATGGTGTTGAGAAAATTGAGCAGGAATTGGCTGACGATCTTAAACACGCCGAAGTTCATGATCTCCGCTTCGTTGTGCTCGAGTTGAGCCAGCCGATGATAGATTTTCGGTCCGGTCCAGATCTGGAAGCGCGCAGTATAAGTTTGGCCTGGCTGCACCTGAAATCCCGGCATGCGCATCGCGCCTTCTATGCCCACCATGTTTTGCGCGGTTGAGACTTCAAAGGAACGGCCCCAGATCCCGTTCGCCTTCCAGTTGTCCAGATTTTTTCCCGCGAGACTTGCGTTTAGCGGGGCGATGATCGTCGCGAAAAACTGGTCGGTAACGGCCGTCCATTCTGCTCCGGCAACATTCTCCTGGAAAATTGCCTGCGCCGCATGCGCACCGATACCGAGAACACCGCCGCTACCTTGAAATGAACTCACGTTGCGGTCTCTGGCTTTACCATTGATGCACCAAACCAGTCGCGTGTAGTACGGATAGTCTTTCGGATGAATCGGGGCCGCCGAACCAAGGGCGACGAAGTAGTCAGCGTTTGTCTGCGGCTGCGCGCCTGTGTTCTGAACCTCGAGATTCAGCTCGAGAAGAAAATTGTCTTTCTTCTGGTTTGACTGCAGCAACGAAAATTTCTTTCGGATTGTGATTCCGTCAGGCGTGGTCCGCTCGCACCGAACGCTGCTGTCGGAGTCACGAGTCAGCGTGAATTCCGGAAGCACGGGCTTTGCGGGGTCATCGACCATTGCGCCGATAGGCATGTGCTTGGAGGAATTCAAGGTCACGCGGTTAGCGTCTTCGGCGATGTGATTGAACATAACCGCCTCGGCGATGCCGCCGCCGCGGTTAGTGAAGCGCAACTCGAAATCTGAATTGCGCAGCGTCTCGACCTTTTCCGCAAAGGTTGGCGTTGGTTCAACGCTCTGTGGCGCGGCTTCTGGCGTGACAAGCGGAGAAGGCGAAGGGCCGAGGACTGCCGGCGTCGCTGTTGGTGAAGTTTGCCCATGTGTCGCAGTGACAGGAGCCGGTCTGGGCGCCATCTGCTTTGCCAGATACACTTCCCACACGACGAGGCCAATTACGCAAAGAGCGACAACAATCCACGCTGTTCGATCCATAAATTCGGTTTCGCACGATCAGATGCAGCGACGGACCTCATTTTGAGATCCGCCGGCCCAGCGCGGCGGCACCGGGTCGTACCCGCATCCCCCCCATGGTTGGCAGCGGGCGAGGCGCTTCAAACCCAGCCAGCTTCCGTGCCGAACGCCATGCGTCTCCACCGCTTCCAGAAAATATTTGGAACAGCTCGGCGTGAACCGGCAGCCGCAGTCAGGACCGCAGAGGAGACGGAGCAGCGGTGAAAGCGTGCACTGATAAAGGCGAATGATAAAACGCACCAGTCCGAACATCAGAGCAGAATAGAAGCGCGCCTACCGAGGCGCAACCATTCATCTTCCAATGCGCCATAGCTCGCCGTCGTGGCTTGCTGTTTAGCAACAATTACGAACCAAACGCCTTGTCGGAGTTCGTGCTGGTGCTGGCGAACAATTTCTCGCAAACGACGTCGAATGCGATTGCGAACGACGGCGCCGCCCACGCGCCCGGAAGTAACGAATCCTGCACGCCACGGACCAGAATTCTCCATCGGCATCGCATTTAACATTAGAAGTTTGCCGCGTTGCGTGATTCCGTTCCGTTTCACACGCTCGTATTCTGAGCGATGCGTCAGACGGCGCGTTTTTGGGAATGAGAATGAACTCACCTTCGTCGGCTACGTTGCCAAGACTTTGTCCGTGAAGAGCTGCCTCAAAACGCAGTCGCGATTGTGAATCACAGCTCACTACCAAAGAAATCTTCCACCGAGAATCGGGGCAAGACTTCTCAAAAGAAAAGAATTCCAGCCTTATCCCGGGGGCGACTCGGCAGGTGTTTCCTCGGCGTCAGCCGGCGCTTCGCTGGTGCCAGTCTGCGAATCAGTTGTGGCAGCTGGAGCTTCCGGTGCGGCGGGACTCGTGATTTCAGTCATCGCAGGCGGCGGGGTCGTGGGAGTTGGACTTGTCGCAGGAGTGACAGTTTCGGTTTTTTGCTCGCACCCCGCGAGAAGCGCGGCTCCGGCCAGAATGCAGATGTATTTCTTCATAGTTAGAGACGCACATTGGTTTAGTTGATCGATCTGAGCAAGCGCACTTTTTAAACCGCGTAGAATGTTGTCAGAGACACAAATGGTTCGAGCCGAGCACTAAAAAGGAGCTTCCCATTTCATGCCATGCGCTTCGGCTACCGCGTCACAAGTGAGCCGGCCATCGCGCGTATTGATCCCCCCAATTAACGTCGGCTGCTTTCTACACGCGGCCTGAAGACCGAAATCGGCGAGGAGCTCCACGTAACGATAGGTGACGTTCGTAAGCGCTTGCGTCGCGGTGCGCGAGTACGCCGCAGGCATATTTGCCACGCAATAATGCGTCACACCTTCCTCGACGTAAACCGGATCGAGATGCGTCGTTGGTCGCGAGGTTTCGGCGCAACCGCCCTGATCAATCGAGATATCTACAAACACGCTGCCCGGCTTCATCTTTCCCAACATTGCACGCGTGATCAGCTTCGGCGCTTTAGCTCCCGGCAAAAGCACGGCGCCGATGAGCAAATCGCAATCGTGCATTAAATCGTCCAGATTTGCTTCGTTCGAATAAAGCGTGTGCAGGTTTTCTATTGCGATGTCGAGAAATCGCAGCCGCTCGAGGTCGATGTCGAGAATTGTGACATCGGCACCGAGACCTTTGGCCATACGCAAGGCGTTCACGCCCGAAGTTCCGCCGCCGACGATGACCACGCGCCCGGGCAACACCCCCGGAACGCCGCCTAGCAAAACTCCGCTGCCACCGTTGTACTTGGCGAGAGAATTGGCGCCCATTACCACCGACATGCGACCAGCAATTTCGCTCATCGGCTCCAGCAACGGTAAACGATGGTCTACCTGGATCGTTTCGTAGGCCACCCCCGTCACACCTGATTTGAGCAAAGCCTCAGTGAGCGATTTGCTCGCAGCAAGGTGCAGGTAGGTGAAAAGAATCTGGCCCCTGCGCAATAACGGGAACTCTGCCTTGAGAGGTTCCTTGACCTTCACAATCATGTCAGCACGGGCGAAAACTTCTTTTGCCTGCTCTACGATTTCCGCGCCCGCTTTGATGTAAGCCTCGTCGGGGTAGCCGGAACCAAGCCCGGCATTCCGTTCCACTAAAACGGAGTGACCATGCTTGGTGAGTTGGTTCGTGCCGGAAGGCAGCAATGCAACGCGCTGCTCTTGTTCCTTAATTTCCTTTGGGACACCGATGATCATGGGGCGAAGTGAGATTGATTAGTGAGAAATGAGACTTGGAATCAAGCTAAATCACTTTGGACGTTTCACTCTTAAATTAATTGAGCGAAGGATCGTCTGGAGCAGCGGCGAGCATTTTGTACCACGGTCCCAGCGTTCGCATGATGTCGAACCACAGATTTGGCAGGCGATCAAGTTTTAGCAGCGACCGATTGGCCTTCTGCACAACCCAGGCTTTCTGCTTCACCTCGCTTTCGAGTTGGCCGGCACCCCACCCTGCATAGCCGACAAAAGCACAAACCGTAAGCGAATTTTTATGGGCCTCTGCATCGCTTCCTTCGTCGAACGCGATATTGTGATTGAGTTTTAAACCCGTCCCCTTCTGCCACTCAAACGCCGCGAACATCAGCTGGTTTTTGCCAACTGGGCCACCCAAAAACACCGGTACATCGGCAAGGCCCGGCGGCGGCGGACCCGACACCAGTTCAGTCACCGGGCGGTCAACCGGACGATTGATTATCACGCCCAATGCGCCCTCATTAGGCTCATGCTCGGAAACAAAAAGCACGGTGCGCCGAAAGTTTGGGTCAACCATATTCGGATGAGCGACCAGCAATGAACCGGCAAAAGTGCGGGACAGCCCTTCCTCGCCCAAATCACGCATCAGAAATTAGAGACCGCTACGCGCGCTTGTGCAACCCTTTGATCGCCCCTTGTGTTTGGCATCTTGTTCAGCCTGTCGTGGCCGTATTTCCTCTGAAAATCGGAATGTCAGCATCGGGCAAAAATTTGTTGAAAATTTTGTGTAGAATTTTGTTGCCAGCGGACGAAACCTCGCTTACAGCCTTGGAAGTTTTCTACGATTGTTCTGGGGGGAACAGCCGCCCTTCACGCCTATCGGGCGTGGGGGGCGGTAATTTTTTGGGGGAAAGCGTTCACCGCTTTCTTCTTGCTCGTAATCTGCTCTTGCTCGATTGCGTGTGAACAACAAAGGCTTAAGGCCGAATGCCCAATGTCGAAAACCGGAACCTCCCATCGCCTCGTGTGGCCAATCGCGTTGGCGCTTGTGGCAGTGATTATTGCAGCGACGATTCTCGTCATTTTTTTGCGTTTGGAGAGCTGGCCAGCGCGAACAGCACGGCAAAGCACGGCTGAGCTGGAGCGGCTCGGCAAAAATGTGCGCGCTGCGTTCGTCGACATCGCGCATTTGCAGCCACGGATCACGATCAACAACCGCGTTTATATGGAACAGACGACGCCGGTAAGCGAGCTGGTCGTTCTGTCTCGTCGCATGGAAGTCGAACACGAACTGCTCCATACTTGGGTGGGCAGTTCCAAGCGCGTGAAGCTGCATGGCACATTCATTGCCAAAGCCGGGTTCGATCTGAGGAAAGGACTCTCGGTCAATATTCGTCCAAACGAGATCATCGTTCAGTTGCCGTCGGCGCAAATTCTGGGCGTTGAACAGCAACAAGTGGATGTGCTCGCATTCGAGAACGGATTATGGAACCGGATTTCCGGACAGGATGTTCAAAGCGAATTGTCAGTGCTACCCGAATTGGCTCGGAAGAAAGCAGCAGAAAGCGAGCTGCCCGCTGAAGCCGAGAAAACGTTGCAGAACCAACTTGAACAACGGATTCAGACGGCACAGCCGCTGCGTTTGGTCTTCAAAGACGAGAAGAAAGGTGAATAGTGGTCAGTGAACTGTAATCAGTATCTAAGTGACGCACGTACGTGTAATTACCGATTATCGCTGCTCCCTTTCACCGATCACCTCTTTGTCTCACAGCGATGTCGTTTAAGAATCGAATCCTTCTCGTTATTCTGGTGATCGTCGTCGTGGCGCTTGCTGCTGTCCTGCTTGCGCCAATTGCGGTCTCGAACGGCGTTCGCCTCTGGATCTCGTGGTTCGCCCGCCAGGAGGGTTTCGTCGCCACCATCGACGGAGTGGACGCGCCTTTTCTGCGCCCGGTTGTCATTCGTCAGATTCACCTGAAAAGCGTCCGCGATGATGCAGTGCGCGTTGATGTCACCGTGCTGGACGCGCGAGTTCTTTTGAATCTAAAGCACGTCTTTCTCCACCAGAGCGGCCGCGACATCCGAAATATCTCCGTTCGAGAACTTCGCGCCGAGTTGCACCGCACGAATCCAAATGTGCAAGCACTAAGCGAACGCGGTTGGGCAACACTCCATCGATTGCTCCCGGAAACCTTGAGTATCGCCAAACTGGAAACGCGGGTCGAGAACGGGCCTAGTTTGATTTTGCTGCGGAATGCCTCGTTATCTGCAAGCGAGACGGAACCCGGCCGGTTCACCGCTGCCGAGCTCATGATCACCTCACCGTGGGTGCGCCAGACTTTTTCGCAGTTGCGCGGCGCAACTCATTGGGAAGCCAATCGCCTGACACTTGCCGGACTAACTTTGACTCACGGTCTCGACTTGCAAGCCGCGACCGTGGACTTTGCGCGGCTAGGGAATCGCCGAATGGGATTGGAGTTCGACATCGATGCCTTCGGCGGCAAACTCCGGGCGAATATTTCGCACGAATGGCATTCAGCGCATTCTAACTGGAAGGTTGCGGGTGGTGCCGCCGATCTTTCGTTGGCGCAAATTTCAGACGCGCTTGGTTTCGCCGATCGTGTCAATGGCTTGCTGCACGCCAGCAACTTCACATTTCGCGGCAACCTGACCGAGTCGGACCGCGCAACTGCGTCGCTGTGGGGTGAATTAACCGGGCTCACGTGGCGCGATCGCACAGCAGAAGCTCTGATGATCGGCGCCGCACTTTACAACCGGAAGATTCAACTCCAGGAACTTTACATCAGGCAAAAAAGCAACCAGTTCACCCTGAGTGGCGAAGCTGCACTACCCGCGACCTCGTCCGAGTGGCTCAGCCCGGATTTTCGCGGGAATATTTCGGCGTCGATTAATCAGCTCGGTGAGTTCCTCGCTCTTTTCGGAGCGAATCCGGCTGATTTCGCCGGGAAAATCAGCATCGAAGGATCGATGGATACTCACGCCCGCAACTTCGGCGGCAGCCTTGCGATCGAAGGCGCCTCGCTCACGTTTTTCAAATATGACATCGATAGCTTCAGAGCAGACGTGACTTTGAAACCGAGCGAGCTGGAGATCGAACGCTTCGATTTGGCTCGGAAGAAGGATTCTCTTTCGGGTGAAGGCAAGATCGATCTTTCACCGCAGCACAAGTATTCAGGGACACTCGACGCCTGGACGAACGATGTGCGCGATTACGTTTCGACCCTCCGCCTGGCACCACGCCAAAAAGGCGGCGCGATTCCGCTAGAATTTCAGGCAACGATCGATTCGAGTCAGTGGGACGCGCGCGGCGTGGTTCACTTGCCCAAATCGAGCCCGGTCAGTTTCACCGCGAATTTTCCATTGCCAATCGGGATCACTTGGAGCGCTTTCCAATTGTCGCCTATCAACGTTTCGCTGGATTTCCCGGCAGTCTTTCTGGCAGCCGTACCTCAGTTGCTCCATTCAAACATCCTGGAAGACGGCATTTTGAGTGGAAAAATCTCTCTCTCTGAGACGTTGGAGCGCCCCCACATCGTTGGTGAAGTACAGCTGGTAAACGGAAAGCTGGCTAGCAGCGATTTTTTCTTCAACGTCATTGGAGCGAGCACGCTGGCCATTTTCGATGGCAATCACGCTTCCATCGAGTTTCTGAATCTCGCAACCAAAGATGTAGACCTCGCGCTTCGTGGAGAAATTGATTTCGAAAATACAAAACGCGTCGCGGTTAAGATCGCCGGAGCGACACCTCTTTTCGATCTAATGTCGCGTCCCGTTGACTGTGTGAACAAAATTGAAATTACACCGACGGGCCTGCCACTTGCCCCTGCCGCCACGGAATTGGAGTTTCGCGGCCCTCTTCTTGAATCCGGCTGGAGCATCAGTTTGAAAGAAGAGATCGATGGCCAGTTTTCCATTGTTCCGACGCCGGACGCTGTCTCGCGCATCTTTCCCGTTTGCTTTGGAGCAGGCCCGGAGGAAAAAACATTGTTACTCGGCGCCATCCGGCGTGCCGAAGTTGGCCCCAGGGAAAGTGCGAAAAAAGGAGAGAAGCGGCAATAGCTCAGCTACTGATGTTGCCCGGTTACAAGCCAGCGGGAAAGCTTCTCCGCCAAATCCGGAGTGAGATCCACTCTAAACTCCATGCCCGCATCAAGCCGCAATGAATTGCCGTTGTCGCAATCAAACAGCAGTCGAACTGGATGACGCCCGGGTGAGCTGATCAGGATGTTGCGAACCTGACGCAACTCGTCGCCCGTCGTCGCCGAAGAAAACCGCAAACAAATAGCGGACAGCTGTGATGTATTTTCCGATTTCTGGGTTGCGCCATTGGATCTTGCCGGTGCCAGCGGCTTCATGTCGACAGCCGTAGCACGAAGCATTTCGTCGCGTCTGTCCAACGTTGCTTTCAATTCGACAACCCGCCCTGGCACGAGACTGTCCGATATCTTCAGATAAACTTCGTTCCACACGACCACCTCGAGCACATCCATAAGATCTTCGAGCCAGACAACCGCAAATGGCTTGCCCTCTTTTTTTGTAAATTTTTTCTCCACCTCCACGACCGCTCCCGCGATCTTGAATTGCGCGCGATCGTCCAATTCCCCTAACGAGGCAATCGATCGATATTTTTTTGCTGCAAAAACGTCGGCATATGCATCGAGTGGATGGCCGCTGACGTAAAATCCGAGGAGCTCTTTCTCGTAGGAGAGTTTTTCATGCTCGCTCCACGGCTTGATTGGTTGCCGCCTCACTGCCGTAGCAGCGTGCGTTTGCTCATCGAAAAGCGAAACCTGTCCGGCTGCCCGATCGCGCTGCGCTATAGCTGACGCGTTCAACGATTCATCGATGCAGGCGAACAGCTCCGCGCGATCTCGCGCCGTAAAATCAAAAGCGCCGGCCTTAATGAGACTTTCCAACATCTTGCGATTGGCCAGGCGCGAATCGAGCCGCGTGCAAAAATCCTCGAGCGAACTGAACTCGCCGCGTTGATCTCGCTCGCGAATCGCGAGCGCCATGGCTGCCTCGCCGACATTTTTGATGGCAGCCAGGCCGTACCGAATTGCATTCAATGTGGGAGCGCCGGGACTGTCGGCCCGCTGAGGTTCCTCCCACGTTTCAGGCGTGAATTTCAAACCGCTCTTGTTGATGTCCGGCGGCAGAATCGAAATCCCCATCCGTTTGCACTCACCGACGAACACCGAAATCTTGTCCGTGTTATTGATTTCGTTACTCAGCAAACCGGCCATGAATTCCACCGGATAATGCGCCTTGAGGAAGGCCGTTTGGTAACTGATCACGCCATACGCCGCGCTGTGACTTTTGTTGAATCCGTACCCGGCAAATTTTTCGAGCAAGTCAAAAATGGCGCTCGCTTTTTTCTCAGAAATTTTGTTCGTGCGCGCACAGCCGTCGATGAAGTTTCTGCGCTCTTTCGCCATCTTCTCCTTGTCTTTCTTGCCCATGGCGCGTCGGAGAAGGTCGGCCTGCGCAAGCGAGTAGCCGGCAAGCTTGCTCGCAGCAGCCATCACCTGTTCCTGGTAAATCATCACGCCGTAGGTCTCGGCGCAGATGTCCTCGAGAAGCGGATGTAGATATTTTATCGGCGTAATTCCCTTTTTCGCTTTCACGTATTCCGGGATCAGCTCCATCGGACCGGGCCGGTACAGCGCAATCAATGCGATGATGTCGTCGAGCTTTTTGACGTCGAACTGCTTCGACAGACTGGTCATGCCGCCGGATTCCATTTGGAACAGGCCGATCGTTTCGCCGCGGTTGTAGAGCGCGAAGGCACCAGCATCATTCAGTGGAATGTCTTTTAGCGAAAAGCTTGGGTCGCGTTTGCGAATCAGCGTCAGCGTGTCCTCAATGACGGTCAGTGTTTTCAATCCGAGGAAATCCATCTTCAGAAGTCCCAGATCGTTGAGCGGTCCCATGGCGTACTGGCTGATCACGTCATTGCCTTTTACGTCATGACAAAGCGGGATGTAATCAGACAAATCCCGATCTGCGATGACCACACCTGCCGCGTGCACGCCAGCATTGCGCGACAACCCTTCAAGAAGTTTGGCGTGCTCAAACAGCTGCCGTGTCGGCGCTTCGGTGGCGATCGCGCGTTTCAGCTCCGCGTTCTTTCCCGCTGCTGTTTCGAGCGTAATATTCAGCTCATTTGGAATCATTTTCGCGATACGATCTGCATCGCGATAGCTCCACCCCAGCACGCGAGCGACGTCGCGCACGACGCTTTTCGCCTTTAGTTTGCCGAATGTAATGATCTGTGCGACGCGGCGCTCGCCGTATTTTTGTCGAACGTATTCGAGCACCTCGCCGCGGCGCGCTTCGCAGAAATCCACGTCGATATCGGGAGGCGAAACCCGATCAGGATTCAAAAACCGCTCGAAAATCAAGCCGAACTGGAGCGGGTCGATGTCTGTGATGCCAAGGACAAACGCAACGATCGAGCCCGCAGCTGAGCCGCGTCCGGGACCAACAGGGATCCCTTTTTCCTTCGCGAAATGAATGAAATCCCAAACGATCAGGAGATAACTAACGAATCCCGTCTTTTCCAGGACACCAAGTTCATATTCGAGCCGCCGCGTTAGTTCCGAATCGGCCGCCGCCCGTTCGCCGTAACGCGCGCGCAAACCGTGGTAGCAAAGCTCTCTTAAATAGCCTTCCCGCGTTTTTCCCGACGGCGCCGGATACTCCGGATATTTCGAACTCCCAAACTGAAGGTCGACGTGGCAGCGCTCGCCAATGTGTAGCGTGTTCGTGATCGCCTCTGGAAAATCGCGGAACAGCTGCCGCATTTCATCCGGCGATTTGAAATATAATTCCGGCAGATAACGCATCCGGCTTTCGTCCTGCACCATTTTGCCGGTGCCGATGCAAAGCATCACGTCGTGCGCTTCGTGGTCGCTTCGGCGCAGAAAATGCACGTCATTCGCCGCCACCAAGCCAACGCCCAGGTCGCCCGCCATGTGCACGAGTGCCGCGTTGCACATTTTTTGCTCTTCCATTCCGTGATCGTGCAATTCGAGGAAGAAATTCTCTGCACCGAGGATGTCCCGGTATTCGGCAGCGCTTTGCTTTGCTTTCTCGATGTTGTTTGCCTGAATCGCGCTGTTGATTTCGCCTGCAAGACAGCCGCTCAATCCGATCAAACCCTCCGAGCGCGTCGCCAGCATCGCCTTGTCGATTCGGGGCGCGTAATGAAAACCATCCAAATGCGCCGCCGTCACCAGCTTCACGAGGTTGCGATAGCCAATTTCGTTTTCGGCCAACAATGTAAAGTGGTGCGCCGATTCCCGCCGCGATGGCGGCCGGTCCTTGTGCGAGCCCGGAGCTACGTAAACCTCGCAACCGATGATCGGTTTCACCCCGCAACGCTGCGCTTCCTGATAGAATTCAATCGCACCAAATAGATTGCCGTGGTCGGTCATCGCCACGGCAGGCATCCCAAATTCCGAGGCTTTTTTCATCACCTCCTTCATTCGGATACTTCCATCCAGCAGCGAATATTCGGTGTGCAGATGAAGGTGAACGAAAGAGTCGCGAGACATCAGTTTTCAGTATAAGCGCCAAAAAAAATCTTTGGCAAATTTGCCAAGCATGTGGGTGCGATTGAGTCAGAAAAGCGCGCCAACTCATTCTTGCGACGATTGTTTTCTCGCCTCTCCCTCGGGCAGGGGGAGGAGTGGGGTGACGGATTCGTAACGAATTACACGCAGTCGCTCCGAATGAACACCTCCCGCTCCCCTCTCCCTTCGCAACGGAGGGAGGACCTCATACTCAGAGGCTCTGATCGAACTTAACCCAATTGAGAATTAGCACTCCTCTCGCATTCCAGTGCTCAGAAAAATTCGTGATTGCATTCGCGTCGGGCAATTGCTATGAGAGCGCGTGCTGCGGGTGGCTTTCGAGTGGAAAGCTCCGCGCGATGCCAGGTTTACTGCGACATGAAAAAATTGGAAGCCATCATTAAGCCGTTCAAGCTCGAAGAGGTTAAGGAAGCGCTTGCAGAGCTCGGCATCGAAGGGATGACCGTCACTGAGGTCAAAGGTTTTGGCCGCCAAAAAGGGCACACCGAAATTTACCGCGGAAGCGAATACACGGTGGATTTTCTGCCGAAGGTGAAAGTGGAAGTGGTAATGGCTGACGACTTAATTGACAAGGCGGTCAATGTCGTGGTGGCTGCCGCCAAGACTGGCAAGATCGGCGACGGGAAGGTGTTCGTTCTCCCGGTCGAACACGCGGTGCGCATCCGCACTGAAGAGATCGGCGAAAAAGCGGTGTGATGCGGCGCTTGCGCAGTTGATGGTTGAGGGAACTATCAAACGTTGAAGCGATTATCATTTGCGAGAAGCGTCACCAACGGAATCATTGCGGATGAACTTTTTATTTCTCTTAACGCTTCAACCATTCAACTTAACAACTTCAGAACTATGGCCAAAGACAAAACTCCATCTGACGTCAGCAAAATGATCAAAGACCACGGCGTAAAGCTTGTGGATTTCAAATTCACCGATCTGCCAGGGACGTGGCAGCATTTCACCACCACGCTCACCGAGTATAACGAAGAGATTTTTACTGACGGGCTGGGGTTCGACGGCTCGAGCATTCGTGGCTGGAAAGTGATCAACGCCTCCGACATGCTCGTCATTCCAGATCCGGCCACGGCCTGGATCGATGTCTTTAACGCCGAACCCACCCTGAGCCTGATTTGCACCATCGTCGATCCGATCACTCGCGAACCGTACGATCGAGATCCGCGCGGTGTTGCCGAAAAAGCTGAGGCTTACCTCAAATCGACTGGCATAGCAGACACGGCGTTCATCGGACCGGAAGCAGAATTTTTCATTTTCGACGATGTGCGATTTGCCAATAGCGGCAACGCTGCGTCATACGTCGTTGACAGCGTTGAAGGACATTGGAACAGCGCTCGCGAAGAATTTCCAAACCTCGGTTACAAGATTCGAGCAAAGGAAGGATACTTTCCTGTCTCGCCGATGGACACGTTGCAGGACATTCGGAATGAAATGTGTTTGGAGCTCGAGAAAGCAGGCGTGGCGATCGAGCGCCAACATCACGAAGTCGCCACTGCCGGCCAGGCAGAGATCGACATTCGTTATGCGCCGCTCAAACGAATGGGCGACAACATGCAGTATTACAAATACATCCTGCGCAATGTCGGTAGGCGGCACAACCGAACGGTGACCTTTATGCCGAAACCTATTTTCGGCGACAATGGCAGCGGCATGCACACCCACATTTCGCTTTGGAAAGATGAAAAACCGCTCTTCGCCGGGAACGGGTACGCCGGGCTCAGTGACACTGCTCTCTTTTTCATCGGCGGAATCTTGAAACACGCGCCGGCACTGACGTGCCTGACGAATCCAACCACCAACAGCTACAAACGGCTCGTCCCGGGATTTGAAGCGCCGGTTAATCTTGCTTACTCCGCCCGCAATCGCTCCGCCGCAATTCGAATTCCAACCTACTCACCAAGCCCGAAAGCAAAGCGCATCGAATTCCGCACGCCCGACGCCGCCGCAAATCCATATCTCGCTTTCTCGGCGCTGCTCCTTGCGGGCCTCGATGGTATCCAAAACCGCATGGACCCCGGCGATCCGCTGGACAAAAACCTCTACGAATTGCCGCCCGAAGAACTGGCTCAAGTTGCCAGCGTGCCGGATTCACTTCGCGGCGCAATCGAAGCGCTCCAAGCCGATCACTCCTTCCTGCTACGCGGCGACGTCTTCAACGAAAATTTCATCGCCAACTGGGTGGACATGAAACAAAAAGAATACGACGCACTTCGTCTTCGCCCCCACCCTTACGAGTTCGCGATGTACTACGACGTGTGATGGTAGGGCGCCGCCCGCTGCGCCGATGTCGGCGGCTTTTGCGTACCTGAGCCGTGGCTGAGCTGAGCTCGTTACGTATATGACCGCTTGCCGATCAAGCGGTGCGCTCAATCGGTCATGTCTTTAATTGGATCTTCTGATCTGATTTCGAATTGTCTAACCGACCGACTCCACATAATATCGCGACATGAAAAAAGCACATCTCGCGTCTTGTTTCGCCCTCGTTAGTTTGTTTGGTATGAACCAAGTTTCCCAAGGTGCAGATCCGGCGCACCCGGATCAGCCGTCAGTAGCTCCAGCGGAAGCAATCTCGAAGCTCAAGGAAGGTAATGGCCGCTACACCAGCGGCAGTCTGCAACATCCCGGTCAGACGACGGACAGGCGCACAGAACTGGCAAACGTTCAGCATCCGTTCGCCGTCATTGTCAGTTGCTCTGACTCTCGCGTTCCACCCGAGATCGTCTTCGACCAAGGCCTCGGCGATTTGTTCATCGTTCGAGTGGCGGGAAACGTAATGAATGATGAAGGTTTGGGTAGCATCGAATACGCGGTCGATCATTTGGGTAGCCGCCTGATATTGGTGCTGGGACATCAGCGTTGCGGCGCGGTTGACGCAGCAAAGCAAACAATTGCCGCCAAAGGCAAGGCACCCGGGCACATCCAATCGCTAGTCACCGCCATCAAGCCTGCGGTTGACGCCACAGCGAAAGATGATCTCGAAACGACGATAAAAGCGAACGTCAAAAACGTCGTGCAAGCGCTGCGTTCATCGACGCCGATTCTCAAGGCCGAAGTTGATTCGGGAAAGATACAGGTAGTCGGCGGCTATTACAGCCTCGATACGGGGGCTGTCACTTTTCTCGACGAGAAGTAATCGGTTCGCTGGCGCCCGGGTCGTAGTAAAACCCGAGGAATCGGTACCAGAGATTCTTCGCTTCGCTCAGAATGACATCGCAATATGAAACTGCCTGGATCGTTTCTGCCTCATCCGACTGCTACCAGATTTAAAAGAGTATTTAATTCATGAGCATCGTTGGGAAAGTCGACAGCCTCTGGCGCTATCCCGTCAAGAGCATGCGTGGAGAGGAGTTGGACGAAGTCGTTTGCAGGTTACCCCGGAGTTTACGGCGACCGCGTCTTCGCCTTCAAAAGCTCGGCAAGCCCAACTGGATTTCCGTATTTCACGGCGCGCGAGCAGCGAAAACTTCTGCAGTATCGGCCTCGATTTCGTTATCCTGACAAAGCCGCGCATCCGGTGAATCTGACCGAAGCGGACAAAATAGGCGCGGGTCCTCTGTCCGCCGACATTTCAGAGCTAATGGTCGATATTGAAACTCCGGATGGAAAAGCGCTTGCGATCGATGATCCGGCGCTGATCGACATTCTGCGCAGCGAGGTCGACGAGAAGCATCAACTCACATTGATGCGATCGCACCGGGCCATGACCGATTGCCGTCCCGTGTCGATCTTCAGCTTGCAATCAGCGCGGCAACTCTCTGAAGAAACAGAAACTCCGATCGATAAGCGGCGTTTCAGGGCAAATGTATATCTGGATTTGGCCTCTGATAACGGCTTCGGTGAAAACGAATTTGTCGGCCGGTCGTTAAAGATTGGGCCGAAAGTAATCGTCACAATTCTGGAACGCGATCCGCGCTGCGCCATAATCACGCTCGATCCCGACACGTCAGAGAGAACACCGGCGGTACTGAAAAAAGTAGCGCAAGCGCACGAGGGCACCGCTGGCGTGTACGGTGCAATCATCGTCGAAGGCATGCTGCACAAAGGCGATTCCGTCGAACTGCTGGATTAGAAGCCTTCTCGTCAAATCGGGGAACGGCCTGAGGGCAGGCCGTCTCCACATTCGATCCGATGGAGCTCCAGGCCGCCCAATCGGCCAAATGCCTTTGCGTCGCACGTTTCTTTGCGCGAAAAGACTAGCGAATGCGAAACGGCCGAAACGATCGAATCCTATGTTCCGGCACGGTTAGACGCCTTGCCATGGAGCTCATGGCATTGGCTCATCGTCGTTTCGCTCGGGGCGACATGGATCCTGGATGGTCTCGAAGTCACATTAGCCGGAGCGTTGGGTGGGGTTTTGACGCGGCACGAGACGCTCGGATTGAGCGACGCGCAAGTTGGCGCTGAGCGCGACGTTCTACTTGGCCGGCGCAGTGATCGGAGCGCTACTTTTCGGCTATGGGACCGATCGATTTGGCCGCAAGAAATTGTTCTTCATCACGGTCGCCGTTTATCTCATCGGAACCGCGCTATCGGGTTTCTCCTGGAATTTCTGGAGCTACGCACTGTTTCGCGCAATCACTGGAGCTGGCATTGGCGGCGAATACGCGGCGATCAATTCGGCGATTGACGAATTGATTCCAGCGCGCGTGCGAGGCCGCGTTGACTTGATCATCAACGGCTCATACTGGGTGGGCGCTGCGATGGGCGCCGCTGCCACGCTCGTCTTGCTCGATCCGCGCTACATTCCGATCCAGCTTGGATGGCGATGCGCATTCGGAATCGGCGCTGCGCTGGGATTGATTGTGATTTTCTTTCGCCGCTGGATTCCGGAGAGTCCGCGTTGGTTAATGATTCACGGACGGAATCACGAGGCGGAAGAAATCGTTGCGGACGTGGAACGAAGGATTCATGGCGCATTCGGCGGCCGGAGAACGCCACTACAGTGAGCTGTTCCCGACACGCATTCGCACTCGGACGCATACGCCCTGGCGCGAAATCTGGACCGCGATTGTGCACGAACATCGGCGACGTTCGTTTCTTGGTTTCGTGCTCATGTCAACGCAGGCATTTTTCTATAACGCAATCTTTTTCACCTATGCACTTGTGTTGATGCGGTTTTACGGCGTGTCGGAACAAGACGTCGGTGAATACCTTCTGCCGTTCGCGCTTGGAAATGTGCTCGGGCCACTGCTGCTTGGGCATCTATTCGACACTATCGGGCGCAAACAAATGATTACTCTAACGTATGCGCTCGCGGGAGTGCTCCTCGCGGTAACCGGCTGGTTTTTTCACGCCGGATTGCTGACCGCGCAAACGCAAACGCTCGCGTGGACAATTATCTTTTTCGTTGCTTCGGCGGCCGCCAGTTCCGCGTACCTGACCGTCAGCGAGATTTTCCCGTTGGAAATTCGCGGAATGGCGATCGCAATCTTCTTTGCAGTGGGAACGCTGGTCGGCGGCGTGGGCGCGCCGCTGCTGTTTGGTTGGATCATCGGCACGGGATCGAGCACAGCATTATTCATGGGATATCTGGTGGCTGCGGCGTTGATGATTTTTGCGGCGGCAATGGAAGCATGTATCGGGGTGGCCGCCGAGCGACGCTCCCTCGAACACATCGCCGCCCCGTTGTCGAGCAAGGGCCTGTAATGTGTAGCCGCGTCTCTGCTGAGACGCGTTACACTGGTCGGGTAAACACATTTCGTTCCGCGCTTCGCAGCAACTCTGGCCGATCAGAGACCGCCGCTACAGTGAACGGTGAGTTCGCGAGTATGAACTGGCCCCGCAGGTGTCAGGTTGCTGGAATAAAGATGGAACGCGTCGACACGGGTCATTCCCGCATCGAACTCGGCATTCATTTGTAAGAATTTCCGGAGCGCTTGAGCGGAGACATCGCGGCAACGCGCGATCGTGATGTGCGGATGCCACGGACGAAGCTCCGGTTCGATACCGGCGGCTAGCGCCGCCTCCTGCACGCGCTTGTGAATTTGGAACAGATGCGGGTGCGCTTTGCCGACGCCGATCCAGATAATTTTCGGCGCGCCCTTTGACGAAAAGACACCAACGCCGTTCACGTTTAGAAAAAACGCGCCGAACCCGATCGCGCTGAGTTTTTCCCGCAGCTTGATTTCAACATCTTCTGGCACCTCCCCGAAAAAACCGAGCGTCAGATGCATCTGGTCGGTTTGCATCCAGCGCACCCCGCGAATGCGCGGATCGAGGCCTGCAAGGATTTGGCGCGTTGAGTCCGGCAGATCGATTGCGACGAAGAGCCGTTTGCTCATGTTTTCGCGACGTTACTCCACAACGGTCAATCGATGAATCGTAACAAGCGAATCGATGTAACGGTACAACGTCTTACCGATTCACGGACGACGTCGCGTCTCCGTTGTTGTCTCTCGTCGCGCGGTCAGCCAGGCGTGTCATCCATTCCGGAGTTATTCGTGGGAGCTCCGAACCAGCCCGCGACTGTTCGCCGCTTTCGTCGGACGCATCGGGCAGAAAACGATTCACAATTTTCATGGCGTATCCGGTGAGATTTGGAAACAGCGCGTTGCCTGCGATCGCGCCGCGGGCACCAAACGTAAGAGTAAGCGATGGCTGACCACGTCTGAATGCTGCAACGATTTTCCGTGCTGCGCGATCCGCGTCCATTGAGATCAGCGGCGCGCCTGCGCCGGCGGAGAACCAGGCAAATTCGGCGTCGTGGTTGCCTTTGAACTTTGCGTTCACATGTGAGCCGGTCCGCATGAGCCCGGGCGCCACAGTTGTGACCTGAATATTGTCGCGCGCAAGCTCAGCCCGAATCGCGTCGGAGAAACCGGTCAGCGCGAACTTGCTAGCGCTGTAGGGGGCAAAATGCGGCACGGCGACTTTGCCGCCGATGGAGGTGATGTTAACGATACGTCCCCCACCCCGAAGACGCATTTGCGGCAGGATTTGCGAAATCAATTCGTACGGCGCCCAAAAATGCAGTCTCATCGCGCGGTCATAATCTTCGCGGCTCATATGAACGAGCGGACCGACTTCGATAATGCCGGCGTTGTTAATCAGAATGTCAATCGTCTCGAAATGATCGATGCCTTTTCGGACAGCAGCCTGAATCTGATCGCGATCAAGCAGATCGCACTCAATGGTGAGAACTTCTCCGCCGCGCGCAGTGAGATCGGCTTTCGCTCGCGCGAGTTCTTCTGGATCACGTGCGAGCAGAGCAACCTTTCCGCCTTCGTCGCAAATGTGTCGCGCCAGCACGAGACCGAGTCCACGCGATCCGCCACTGATGAGGGCAACTTTATCTCGCAACGTGTATCGCGCCGTGCGAATGACGCGGGCGGTTACGCAACCACCGACCAAAAGAGCACCTGCTCCGAGCCAAACCCGACTATTCATTCGCACAACGTCATAATCAGATACGAAAAATTTAGAGCAAACGGCCGTGAAAGATGAGGTCGACGGAGCCTTATCGGTTGTGGCAGTTACGCGTGTTTGCGATTGAAGCGCGCAACCTCACGCGCCGTCTCGCGATCAACAGCGCGCTTCTTCAAATCAGCACGCTTGTCACGTGCATCCTTGCCCATGCCGACACCGACTTCAGCTTTCACCTTCCCGTTTTTCCAATACAACTTTAAGATTACGAGCGCGCGACCTTGCACTTGCGCTTCGCCGTAGAGTCTGTCGATCTGCTCGCGATGAAGCAACAATTTGCGTACACGTTTTGCGCTTGGAATTTCGTGGCTGGCGCGCTCATAGGGCTGAATGTCGGCATTGAAAAGGAACGCTTCGCCGTTCTCGATTCGCGCAAACGCGTCACCGATATTCGCTTTGCCCGCACGGATCGATTTCACCTCGCTGCCCTTTAACTCGATGCCCGCTTCGTAACGATCAACGATGTGATAATCCCGCAGCGCTTTGCGGTTGATGATGGATTCGGCTGCCATATTGCCAAGATGCCGGTTTTCTCGCACCGGTCTCGGTTCGTTGTAGCGTCCGCTGTCCTTGGCGGAAAATCCAGTGTCGGAGCATCGACACCCAGCGAAATTGTAGGGCGCTTGTGAGACGCCAGTCGCAACTCGGAAGCAGTGTCGGGAACCCTTACGCGCCGTCGGCAGAACCTTCGAGCGACTCGTAAGTCAGTTTGCCAGCGATAATTTCCTTTAGGGCAATATCCGTTAACGACATTCGCGGTGTCGTCTCGACCAACGGCCGATGTCCTAAGCCAAGCTGACGCACACGCTTGGAGACAACATTAATCAGAGTTTGCTGATTCGGGATCACCTGTGCTGCTTCCTGAAGAAGTTGAGTGGTCATATGGCGCAAGAAACGAACGGGGCGGACTGCCTCGGACGGGAATTGAAGGATACTCGACACGCTGCTTGTAAGCGCGGAGGGAATAAGCTGCGGTGCGAGCATGGTAAAATGAGTGTTGACTTTCCAAACGAAGCGGCTCGTTGTCAACGCTTTTTGTCCGGGCGAGCACAAAGTAATTTTTTAGCCATGCGGCGAACCGGCCGCGAAGCGGCACCGCTTTTTACAGCAGCAATGGCACTCCCGAGCCTGCCGAGAAACCCCGCGACCGCAATGTTTTGTCGAACGCAAGCAAAGCGCCGCGTTCGACGAGCACCAGTGGAAAATGCAGCGGTCCCAAGGCGAAGGTCAGGAGAAGGAGCGCGTGCCAAAAGCCTCGGCATCCTGGCTGTCGGGAAATTGGCCTCCGCAGCGTCGTCGCTCCGAAACTTTAGATTTTTGAGATTTGTGGGAACTTGGGCGTGCGAAAGTGTAATCTGGTATATGACGATGTCATCGAGCTTGTTAGCATTGGGCGACGATCCCATGTGGTTCTGCCTGCGCGCCCAACCCAAGCGAGAACATCTGGCTGCGACCGCGCTGCGGCGCCGCTTCGGAATCGAGTGTTTGTCACCGCGGTTGCGTTTTCGTAAGCTGACGCGGCGGGGCCCCGTATGGTTCGTCGAGGCGATGTTTCCAGGCTATGTCTTTGCGAAATTCGCCTATTCCAGTTTGTACCGCGCAATTGGAAGCTCTCATGGCGTGCGCGGCATCCTCCGGTTCGGAAATCGTCTCGCTACTGTACCGGAAAATACCGTAATGGCGTTGCAGGCAAAGAGCGGTGCGGGCGAAATCGTCACCGTCGATTCGTGCCTAAAAATTGGCCAACCGGTGCAATTCATAGAAGGGCCATTTGAGGGGGCTGGAAGTGGTCATTACTCAACTATTGCCGGCAAGAGAAAGGATCCGAGTGCTGCTCGAGTTCCTTGGTCGCTCGATGGAGATGGAAGTTCCTGCGGGCAGAGTATTCCCTTCATAAGCGGCGGTTCCGTACAAACACAAAGTGACCGTCCAGAGGAACGGCCACTTTGCTTCGCCAGCTTCGCGAGGACCGGCACGCTTGGCTGGTTAATTGTTCAATACCGTTGCACCACACGTGGTGCATCAAGTGCGGCACCAACTAACATCACAGTAGCTCCGCCCTGGTTGCGTTCGTGTGAATAAACGAGCAAGAGAGTTGCCAACCCGGCGGGCTCCTCCTTTTCAGTTTTCCCCTGTAGCTGCAAGCTGCTAGCGATAAATCCGCTACGTGTAGCGAAAAAACTTCGAAATTCTCCGCGCAGTGAACAGTAACCCGATATCGTAAGCTGATCCGGCAGCAGCCGCTCCGAAAGCTGCGGCTTAGCATCACAAAGCGCGTGGTCAGGCGCACATCAATCGCAAACCGACGAATTCACCTCGTCAGTTAACCGTGCTAATGGTGGGGCCTTGGTGTGTGTCTGGGCTTTGGGGTTGGCCGGGGTGTAGCAGTTGGAGTCGGGGTCGGAGAAGGAGTTGGGCTGGCCGTTGGAGTAGGTGTTGGAGTTGGAGTTGATTGAGTCAAAAATCTGATTTCAGCGGGAATTTGGCCAGTCATGGGGACGCGATCCGGACCGATTGGTGGCCACGACACAGCCGGTGGCCACCAGCCGGGCTGAGTTGAGTAGTAGAGGGAACTTGGGATGGTGTGATCCAGAATAGACGGATCCCAGACTACTGAATGTGTGGCATAATCCCAGTTGCCGTGCCGAAGAATAGTTGCGCTGACATTGCGATCGAGTTGTTGGCAGTCTTCCAGAGTATTGGGCAGCGCGTGGTAATCGGGCGGGTTTGTCGGGCCCAATGTGCCGGTGTAACTCGCGTTTCCAATGTTGGGAAAGCCCAGCTCGTAAACCGGAGCAATGCCCTGATCCCAATAGTTCGCCACGTCCGTTTCGTACGTGTTGGCCCAAGTGTCCCCAAGAACGTTGCCTACCACGTTGTAGTAATCGGAGAAATGCTTCAGCCGCACCTGCCCGCTGATGCGGTTGCGAAACAGCGTGTTATAACTGGACGAACCGTAATAGCCGTCGTCCTCGAAGTTGTTGATCACGTTGCCTTCGGCCAGATTCAGGATGCTGCCCGAACCGTGACTGAAGCTCAGGTCCCAAAATGCCGGGTCGGTGTTGGTAACATAATTGTAGCCGATCACGTTGCATGAGGAGGAAGTAATACTTTCTTCCAGGATGATCGGCGGCGCACCGCCGTTATTACAGATATTGTCCTCGATCAGGTTCCAGGAGGCGTAACTGAACTCGATCCCCTCGTGATTGGGGCCGCTGCCCTGCACATTCTGCGTGTAACACCCCCGCACTTCGCAGCGCACCACCATGTCCCAGCGCATTTGCCGTTGGTATGCATGTTTCACTTCCACCTCCTTGGCCCAACAACCCCACGCCTGCTGAAACCACATCGGTATTTCCGATGTGTTATTGGTCATGTCCAATGTCAAACTCTCAATCCCAACCCCTTGCATGTAGGGAGTGGGATCCACCAGCGCCGTCGGGTGTAGTCCGCTGAAATCAAAAGGACAAGGCGGATCAAATGTCACTGTCGTAGCGGTCTTACTGCGAACCTTCAAATACACCCGCATCGAGCGAAGCGTGTCAGGAAAACCACCCAAATTATGTGCCCAAACTGGCAACGGACTCGGCGCAATCGCCATCGGCGCTCCTACAACAAACTTGCTCGTGTTCGCCACGGTGATCGTGCTACTGCCTTTGATTGCGCCGGATGTAATGGGAAGCCAATTTGCGGGATCCTCTTCTGGGGGAGGCCACGTGGGTTCACCCGCTGTAAAGATCGGGTTATTATTCGGGCCGAACAACGTTGTTCGGCCCATTCCGGCTCCTCGCACGGTAATGACTTGGTTGTTTTGTACGTGGAGCAGTGTTCCCAAGCGGAAAGTGCCTTCGGGGATATAAACCACCTGGCCCTGCGGGCAATTATCGATCGCGCTCTGAATAATTGCAGATGAGTCGTTGATCCCGCTCGGGTCAGCGCCGAGGTCGACTACGTTCACGTAAACCATCCGGTTTGTTGGAATTCCGTCTGGGACGCCAATGTTGTTCTGCCAGGGTGGAATTCGACCGCTGGGAATAATGTCGGCCGTGGCGTTGCAGCGCACGGCAGCCAGCGAAACGCCCAAATAAAGGGCGCGCAGCAGAATCCCGGGGTCTTTCACAATTGCGGCGTATCGGTACTCCTCCCGATTCGCCAACTCCGGTTGTATTAAATTGATTGCTGAGCGTCAATGCTTTTTCCTAAGAACTTTTCCGAGGTTTTATCAGCGGATTTCTTAATGCCGTACGCCGCGGCGGCGTCAGCGCTCGTTGGAACCGAACCGAAGTACCCTGTTTTCTCCATCGGTTCTCCAAAACGTCCTACGCTTTCCATATTTTTCCGTTCGCACAGGCTACAGTCGCCATTGCATTTCGTGTATCCACGATACAATGCGCCCAATCGGCAAGCTCGTGGTAATTGATGCAACTGTGATTAGTGGCGATCAGAACAACATTGAAAGATTGTATCGCTGCGCGGTTCCACACGACAGATCTTCTGCCGGCGAATTGCGAATGCTCGCGGGTCGGCCTGATCACCGGCACATACGGATCGTAATAAGCTACCCGAGCGCCGCGCTGCTCCAACAAATCCATCAGCACATAGCTCGGCGAGTTACGTTCGTCATCAACGTTCGGTTTGTAAGCAAGGCCGAGCACGAGAATTGTTGATCCTTTAACGGATTTCCCTTGCGCGTTAAGCGCGTCGGCAATCCGGTGCACGACGTACTCGGGCATGCGGGTGTTAATCTCGCCCGCCAACTCAATAAAGCGCGTGTGCTGATCGTATTCGCGTGCTTTCCAAGTCAGATAAAACGGATCGATGGGGATGCAGTGCCCGCCAAGGCCTGGGCCCGGATAAAAGGGCATGAACCCGAAAGGCTTGGTTTTGGCCGCTTCTATGACCTCCCAGATATCAATGCCCATGGCGCCGTAAACCAGTTTGAGCTCGTTCACCAAGGCGATATTGATACCGCGGAAGATGTTCTCGAGCAGTTTAGTGGCTTCGGCAACGCGACACGATGAGACCGGCACGACTGTATCGATCGCCCGGCTGTACAGCGCAACCGCCTTCTTCAGACACGCTGGCGTGTATCCGCCTACGATCTTCGGGATTTTTTTTACGTTACTTTGGCCGTTAGCTGGGTCTTCGCGTTCTGGAGAAAACGCCAGGTGGAAATCAGTGCCTGCCTTCAACCCTGCTCCCTCTTCTAATACACCACGCAACTCATCCTCGGTGGTTCCGGGATAGGTCGTCGATTCTAAAACCACCAATACACCTCTGGCGAGGTGCGGCGCGATTGACCGGCCGGTTTGCAGCACGAAGGAGATGTCTGGCTCCCGGTTTTTCGTAAGCGGCGTCGGCACGCAAATGATTACTGCCTCAGTTTGTTTAACGAGACTGAAGTCCGTTGAAACGGTCAGTTTTCCCGAGCTGACCAACTCTGCGATAGCCTGGCTCTCAATGTGTTTGATATAACTCTGTCCATTGCTTAGTAGCTCGATCTTCCGAGAATCAATATCGATACCTACCACGTCGGCGCACGAACGCGCAAACTGCATCGACAGTGGAAGTCCAACGTAGCCAAGACCTATAACAGCAATTTTCATAGTACCCTCTGAAGCTAATTACTACCTGGTAACTGACATATTGAGCAACTGGCGTGCCCTTGCCATAAAAGCAACATCGCCATCACTTCGCGCTCGTGCCGGCAAAAACAAACTTAGCGTATAGATAGGCGATGGCTTCGCTGATCACATCTCTTACACCCTCGCTGTAGCGCCACCAGTGTCTGGCATCATAATCCGGATTGGCAACGGCAATGATGCCGACGGTTGTGCCTTCTCCCAGCGCCCTTTCAAAAAGGAGCCTTGTCCGACGGGCATGGACGTCTTGCGTCAAAACGTTGATGGCACCCACGCTAGAGTGATGCTGGCCAAACCAAGTCCGGAGCGCCCTTGCAGCGCTGTAGGTGCGATCACGTTCACTGATGCGCGCTGGAACTGCCTGGATCAGATCGGCTGATAATCCTTCTGCTTGCAATTGCGCTGCGGCTTGAGTTGCCGACGTATTGTAGTCGTTTGTATAACCGCCCATTCCCGCGACAGGCCCGCCGGTCGTAAACACACGCTCGTAATGGCCAGCTTGGAATTCGTCAACGGCGCTGCGAATAGCATACTGGTGCACCCAGCCTTCCAAAACGAGTGTATCTGCGTTCACACGATGAGTAACAGCAAGAAATGGATAAGCCGCGTATGCCAACGAACCAGCCATCGCAATCACTAGGAGTCCGATGACCAGCCACCCTTTCCATGACAACCCCCAGCGTTCTTTGCGAGTTGCCAGTCCGAAAAGCCGCCTATTCGTTGTAAGTGCGGCTGGGTTCGTAATCGTGGGCTGGAGTGGAGTTGGTCTTTCGATTGTCAGCTCTCTCATAAATATCCTTTTGGCATGACCACCGATTATCGCGGCTGCGCAGCCATACGAGAGCCGAGTCGTAGCGCGTCTTCGGCAGCAGCCCAGACGCGTGGAGCGATGGCGTCCCAAGTCCAGTTTTGCAAAAAGCCCGCATAGGCGCGATCAGCCATGGCACTGGCGGCGGGGCGGTCACGAATCAGCGAAACACAGGCCTGCGCGAAATCATCCGGCTTATCGGCGAGCAATAACTCGCGACCTGACCGAACGTCGTAGCCATACGCGCCGAGGTGCGTTGAAACAACCGGACATTTCCGGCTGAACGCGTCCGCAACTTTAACGCGGGTACCGGCGCCTTGACGCACCGGAATGATCATGGCAGACCACGTTGCCATTTCGGAAGCTGCATCAGCCACATAGCCGAGCGCATCCACATCCGGAGCATTTGGCTTGAACGGCCCGTCGGTGTCCTGGCCGACGACCCGCAAACGAGCATCGGGAATCTGCTGTTTTATCAGCGGCCAACAAGAACGAACAAACCACTTCATCCCTTCTAGATTCGGCGCGTAACTGTAAAGACCGATGAACCCGATGCGCGGCGGATCGCCAGGGTTACGAACCGGCTCCGACGGCTGACGTTCAAAACCATTCGGAATAACGTGAACGTGCTCCCCGCCTCCCAAGTACTGTCGGTCCGCCTCACTGCAAACCGATAATACGCTAAAGCGCTCCTTCCAGAAATGTTCGCGCCGTTTAAGCAAATGCATCCGAACCCCGGCTTTGAGTTTCTCTTTCAACTTCGCGCCATTCTGCCAAACAGTGCGCTGAAAAGTGCTGGGCAGATCGTTGATGTCCAGAACTGAACGTGGCCAGTGCCATTGATTCAAAATATTTGGTGTGCGCGCATTCAGGACCCAAACCAGATCAAAATTCCCAAGCCGATCGAGCAAGCGTTCGCGATCTGCGGCATCAGCAACACAACCGTGAACATTGAGAAAATGCGGATCGAATGCCCACTGCAAACGCTGAATCAACCCGCGATTCAGGCCCCACACTGACCCGCACCGGCGGCTCAACATCAAATTCAGCCGCCGCCTTTTTGATTACCTCTGGAATCGCAGTATCCGAACTGACAACAGCAAGAGTTACTCTACCAACCTCTTTCAACGCGCGGCCAATATGCAGCGCCCGCAATTGTCCGCCAAAAGCACGATCATGTGGCCAGCAGGACGACACATATAGGATCCGTGCAGCGTCCTTGTTCAAATGTATAGTGGAAGAAATGATGCCTGACGTGTGATGAAACGAGCAATCACTGGATCCCTGGCGAATCCCTAAGCAATTTTCCTTAGCCACAAACTGGAGTTTCCAATCGTTTCCGGCGTCGAAGGTGATTCTAACATGCGCGGCATTTTAACCCTCAGTAGTTCCGCGTGCTGAGCTATCATGAAGGAGTTAAAAAAGAGAACCTCGAACGCAGAATTATACTGCAGAAAGGCTCGCAAAAAATAAGCCTCATTGAAGGCCCTCCCCTCCTCGAGCCAGCTTTGTGGATAATCAAAGGGCCACATGACATCATGAAAATGCACAAGCACCCCTTTGTTTAGCCTCGGCAGGATTTCAAAAAGAATATGCAAGACATCGCTATGCGATTTCCCGACGTGACTCGCATCTACAAATAAAACATCATTCTGCGCTAGTGACCGAAATACCGCGGCGTCCACTTGTTGCACAGGCTTAACGTCGATTCTGTAGCTCCCTTTGTCTTGCTCTGAAAGTAAGCTGTATAAACGCTCAGGGCGCGGTTCGATGAAAACAAACTCGACCGTGCGATCGAAGAACAGGTCGTTTACATCCAGCATTTCTGCGGAGGAGAAGCCAGAACCAACTTCCACTACACGTGCGGGTCTAAATGACCTCAGAACGCAATAAAGGATCACTCCGTCGCCGTAGCTGAAATAAGGATTATCAAAGAAGTAACGGAATTGCCGGCTCTGCTCATCTGGAAATGGAAGCTCACCATAGATCTGGGCAAACGTATCTACCGTTTGTAACTGACGCTGTTCATTTAATTCGATCCCCGCCAGGTTTTCGACGGTCTCGTCGCATGTCACGCGCGCCTGCTCTCTTAATTCACGAAGGTCGGGGATTGGAGAATAGAAATGACCTGGAGGATAATCCTTTACAAAAGCGAAATTGTCAGAGCCTAACAACCCCCGAAGCACCGCCTTATTCTCCCATACTTGCCGAAGGAACGTGACGCTGTCTCCCATTCGTTGTATTACGTTCATCGTCTCTCTGAAGGGTTTGGTTTGAAGTTGATACTCCCTGGCTTGGCAGGCCGGTGCGACTACAGGAACTGAAAGAATTTGTGCAAATCCTCTGCGTATCGCTCGATGTTGTAATAGTGCTCGGTGATTTCACGGCCCTTCTGACCCATGGCTTCCGCGGTATCCGGATTGTCACCCAGAAAAGCGATTGCCTCAGCGAGCGCTTGAGGATTTTTGGGCGGAACGAAGACTCCACAGCCCAATCTTTCGATATCGATCTCGCCCGGTACAGCTCCTGTTCTTGTCATTATAACAGGCTGACCAAGAGCCATTGCTTCTATCAGGTTGGTGAAACCGTTTGCCGTATATTCGATCGGGTCGTTTTTCATTATGATCAAAGTGCCCGCACTGTGCGGAAAATAATCTCTGATCAAGTCGCGTGGTGTGATGGCTTTGGTCTTGTCAATGAGCCAGCCCGGGCCGCCATTAATGACAGTCACGTTACGTGGCCACGCCAAACCCGGCACCCGGCCAGGCGAAACTACGCGGATAGGGCGCCTGCATTTTGCGGCAGCAGCAGCTAGAGTTGAAAAGTCGCGATTAGCAATCCCGCAAGAGAAAAACCATTCGGGTTCGTATTTCAATTCTCGGAAGAAATTAAGGTCAACTCCCCACCCCAGGTTTGCGACTTTTGCCTGAGGAGCGAGTTTTTTTGCCTGCTCGGCCCCCGCCGGAGTTAGACAGACCACGGCTGTGTGAGCACGGCTCTGATTGAGCGGTTCACGAGCATACAGTAAAGAAACAATGTGGCAGCGCAGAAGCCCGCACGCCTTTAGCAAAGGAATCCAATAAAGAACATTGTGTCCACAAAACAGGATGTCATCGGGCCGTAACCAGGAGCGAACCATCTTGAGCAGCTTAAGGTCGTGCGGAATAGGCTTCCGATGGAAATAAAAGTCTGGCAGAGGTTCTGCCAGTGCAACCTCGTAACCCATCCGCACCAGCTCGATACAACCCAAAAGTTGGTGTCCGGGCAAGACGCCCTGCTTGATCCTGTCCCAAACATAGCGTCCGCCGTAACCATTGACATGAAGAATGCGGCGGACGCAACGTTTGCCGGCTGGCGACAGCACAACCAGCCCATCTACTTTGTTTTCCACAATTCCATCGGTGGCAAAGTCATACTGATGCTGCTGAAGAAGCGTTGTGTACATTATTTCACGGCTGGCGCCTGATGTCTCGCTGTAGAAAGTCCATTTGTAGGTGACGCATTTGATTTAATTCAATCCCCGCCAGATTTTCGACCGCCTCGGCGCATGTTAGGCGTGCCTGCTTTCTTAATTCATGAAGGTCTATTTTGTGGCTGGAGCCTGATGTCTCCCTGTAGAAAGTTGGCGGTCTAGATTTTCACACACCGGCGGCTTTGCACCTTGCTCCGAACCCGTTGCTAGCCGCAAATACCTCAGGGCGTGTTTCAGCCTTCTTCGGAGTGCCTCGGGAATAAATGTTGCTAAGACCCGAATTAGAGGCTGCGGATTTCTGGCACGGCAAAAACTCTGCCAGAAAGCGAGTCGTGCTTCGCGGACACAACCGAAATGAAGCTTTTCGCGACCTGTCGCAAATAACGTCTCAGCAAGCTTGGCATTCAATACAGGCTTTAACTCGCGAAAAAAAACATGCTTGAGGAGCTTGGAGTAAATATAAACCGAGTTCTCCTGCTTATCATGGCCCCGCCGGGCTGTCTCCGTGTTTTCGTGAATTCGCCAACGCCCCAGCCGCTCAGGCGTGTAATAAATCGGCCGCTCCGTTGTCGCAAGCAAGCATCCGATCCAATAATCATAAGCGCCGCCGACCTCGGGAACGAGCAATGACCAATCAACCGCCTCTTTGCGGAACAGAGACGTTATGTTGATAGCAGGCCCTCCGTTTACAACAAACTGGGCGGGATTCAGAATAACTCCTTCCGGCAATTCGGACCTTCCGAAGTTCACCGACCATGATTCACTTAATTCGTGAATAATGTTACCGTTGGCATCCATGAGCCAGTGATCGGAGGTGGCAAGCACGCGACGAGGATCTGCCTTCGAGAGCAGTGACAAGCTTTTCCAGCAACTGCGGCTCCCACGAGTCATCGTCATTTAGAATTGCAATGAACTCCCCTCGGGCCTGTTTTACCGTACATAGAATGCTCGACGCAACTCCAAGCGTCCTCTCACGCGCCAAATACCTTATGCGCTCTGGTCGTCCGAAAACTGCGACGATCTCCCTCGCCGCTGCCGTTCCGGAATCATCCGCCACGAGTATCTCATAATCCTCATATGACTGAGCCAAAACACTCCTAAGCGCTTCGGCGAGATAATTCACCCGTTTATAACATGTCACGATAACGGATACTCGCGGTACGTTGCTCATGGAATTTCTATGCTCAGCTAGCTGGCAACGGCCACGGGTTCGACTGGTTTTGCGATCATGGCTCTTCGCTGAAGGGCTGCATGGACATCACCGACAAGGCCTGTTAATTCCGTTTTGCCACCGGGCAGTAGCATCCAAACGCCGACAAAGCTGCCGACGGCAATCGCGCTTGCCAACAGGAGGAACGCAAACGCGTTAGCTGGTCGTAGCGAGTGCTGGAGCAGTATGACCATAAGTGCCATAACCACGCTCGCGACGGCGGGCCGAGCCGCAGTGGCGCCAAAGATTCTCATCGTCACCGGCGATCCTTTAAGACTCAAATACGTTGTCGGAACGGCCAACAGATAAGTTGCTACGACGTCTGCCGCAGCAAGGCCTCTGATGCCCCAACGAACACCAATCAGCATAAAAACAATAAGAGTTATGTTTTGGAGCATAGTCAGCTGCAAGTACCTTCTTGAGTTCCCGCGTGTTATCAACACGTGGGCATTCCACCTGACAGGCTCCCTAATGAAAGTCCCAAGGCTCAAGATCACAAGCACGGCTGTGCAGTCGAGCCATTTGGGACCTAACAACACGCTTGTGATGTCGGTGGCTGTAACAGCCACGAAGAGACTAACTGGCATCGTGGCGATACAGACGACCGTAAGCACCTTCTGATAAAACCGACGATAACGGGGATCGTCTGCTTGCAACATGCTCAATCCCGGTTGCGTCACCTGAAACATCGGACCGAGTAAGTTGGTCCATCGGCAGAACCAACAACTGATAAGCTTGCCGGTAGAGAGCCACCGCGCCGGCTCCCCAAAACCTACCGATAAGAAGTCGATCATACCCGGCCGTAATGGTTGCTACAATGTTGGCCGCGCTCAAGTGCGCCCCGAAACGAACATACCTTGCACGCTGGTCTTTCGGTACGGCAGTCCAGGAACCCAAGGGAAGCAAAGCCACATCCCCGCCGTCAGTAGCGCCCGCGGACTACTTCCCGCCAAACTAAAGCCCAATAACCAAAGCCTGTCCACGCCAGTACGACCGCCAAAACATGCTTAGACCACTGATTAGCACCCGAACAATCGAGATATGTCCTAGCTTAGATTCGGGTCAATAACGCCTCGTGCTGCACCATCAGACCTCCCCAGATAAAATTCGTCGCCAGAATGCATGTGATCAGCGTCAAGCCGCGGCTCTTTATAGTATGCTGACACAAGAGGGGAACGGCACAAACACCGACGCGATACCAGCATGCCTGCCAGCACATTTATCCAAAACAGATTTGTGACTTCCTGGTGGCTGATCTCCTTGCGCTGAACCGTTGCAGTAGAAAGTCCTAAGTCTCTGAACTGATCGGCGATCGCAGTGACTGCCATCACCATCATGATCAGGCCGAACTGTTCGGGGAGAAGAAGCCGAGCCAGTATGGCAGTAGAACCAATGCGAAGGACAAAATCAGCCGTCCCAGCGGCCCAGGTAAACCCCGCCGCCCGCACAGAACTCGTGCGCAAATCCTTCCGGATCGCCTCAGTGCAGAAAAGGCGCCTAAATTTTTCGGATTGGTTCATATCGAAGAGCTATCTGCCGCGCCAGCGGTGCGGGACTGTAGCTGTAGGAAAAGCTATTCCGCTTTCATTCTGCCGGACGTGGGAGCAAGCTTCCTTTTCCAGCTCGTTCTATCCATGATTTCGAGCATTGTTCACCAGTGCTGCCCAATTGGGCTAATTATTCCGGCGCAGCAGGTTCAGTTTTGATCGCGGTCCGTGTCGGGCGGAAACCTCGGACTCTGGCTGATGGCTGTCAGGTGGGATTGCAAGCCAGATGTGCCAGGCAGACGAGCCACCTGGAGTTGGCACAGTGCGGTCCTCCAAAATCGGCCAAGCCTCACGCGCCAAAAAGGTACGCACCATCGCCGCACAATGAAGATTTGAAACGGGACAACGACGGTCGAAAAAATGCCACAGTTTGCGTCTCAACGACGTCTCCTTACCGGTCCTGGGCTTCTGGTAAATGGAACATAAGATCACGCCCCCTTGCCAGAGCAGAGCCGCATACTTTCTCAGCAACCCAACTGGGTCCGCCGTATAATAAAGCATCTCGTTAAATACGATGGTCGCAAAGCGCTCGCCACGAGGGTCAAATTTCTCGGCGCTTGTGTGGATAATCCTCGCCAAACCGTTACGTTCCACGGCTACCCGAACCGCCAGAGAAGAAGGCTCGATGCCCGTGTAGTCTGTATATTCGGGCAGCCAAGCGCGCAAAACCCCTTCTCCGCAGCCGACGTCAAGCACCTTTTGGTCGGAATTGAACGTATGCAATATCTCTGCAATCGCAGCGTAGCGCGGGGCCTGATCCGATGAATCAAGTCCCCGCCATTCGCCCGCATCATCATTCCAACGTCGCATGAGCGTTTTGTGGCCTAGCCAATGGCTAGAAATCTCGGAGAAATTCTCATTTGCACTCGCCTCGCCTGGTGAGGAAGTAGAAGAGCTCCCAGTGTCGCCATAGGTCGCGCCAGTACTCGCGTTCTATTCGACGGGCGATGATTATTCATCATGCTGTGGTTAGTAAGGCTGGTTAGGACGCAGGCGTTTCAGATATCTCGTTCATCCAAATTTTTTTTCGTTTTGTATCTTTCTGCTCTTTGGCTTTTTTGCTTTTCGTCCATTTCTTCTGGAACTTTTGTTCGGACTCCGGTGTCGCGCTCGAGCCGTCATGCGGACGGCAGATTGATGCGTTGAGACTCCAGGTGGTGTCGGCGCCGGCGTTGGCATGCCATTCGCGAAACGTTGCTTTGCTGGAATCTGGCCTGCCATCGGGGTCCGATCGGGACCTATAGGCGGCCACGGGAGCTCGCCCCACCACGATGGTTTGGCTGTCAAATATAAGCTGTTCGGAATCGCATGATCTGAGATCGTATTGTCCCAGACCACATGCTTGTTTGCAGCATCCCAATTACCGTGACGTAGAATCGTGGCTTTCACGTTGCGATCAAGTTGCTGGCACCCGTCCAGAGTGTTGGGCAGCGCGTGGTAATCGGGCGGGTTTGTCGGGCCCAATGTGCCGGTGTAACTCGCGTTTCCAATGTTGGGAAAGCCCAGCTCGTAAACCGGAGCAATGCCCTGATCCCAATAGTTCGCCACGTCCGTTTCGTACGTGTTGGCCCAAGTGTCCCCAAGAACGTTGCCTACCACGTTGTAGTAATCGGAGAAATGCTTCAGCCGCACCTGCCCGCTGATGCGGTTGCGAAACAGCGTGTTATAACTGGACGAACCGTAATAGCCGTCGTCCTCGAAGTTGTTGATCACGTTGCCTTCGGCCAGATTCAGGATGCTGCCCGAACCGTGACTGAAGCTCAGGTCCCAAAATGCCGGGTCGGTGTTGGTAACATAATTGTAGCCGATCACGTTGCATGAGGAGGAAGTAATACTTTCTTCCAGGATGATCGGCGGCGCACCGCCGTTATTACAGATATTGTCCTCGATCAGGTTCCAGGAGGCGTAACTGAACTCGATCCCCTCGTGATTGGGGCCGCTGCCCTGCACATTCTGCGTGTAACACCCCCGCACTTCGCAGCGCACCACCATGTCCCAGCGCATTTGCCGTTGGTATGCATGTTTCACCTCCACCTCCTTGGCCCAACAACCCCACGCCTGCTGAAACCACATCGGCATTTCCGAGGTGTTATTGGTCATGTCCAATGTCAAACTCTCAATCCCAACCCCTTGCATGTAGGGAGTGGGATCCACCAGCGCCGTCGGGTGTAGTCCGCTGAAATCAAATGGACAGGGCGGATCAAATGTCACTGTCGTAGCGGTCTTACTGCGAACCTTCAAATACACCCGCATCGAGCGAAGCGTGTCAGGAAAACCACCCAAATTATGTGCCCAAACTGGCAACGGATTCGGCGCTATCGCCATCGGCGCTCCTACAACAAACTTGCTCGTGTTCGCCACGGTGATCGTGCTACTGCCTTTGGTTGCGCCGGACGTAATTGGAACCCAATTTGCGGGATCCTCTTCAGGTGGAGGCCATGTGGGGTCACCCGCCGTAAAAATTGGGTTATTATTCGGGCCGAACAACGTTGTTCGGCCCATTCCGGCTCCTCGAAGCGTTAGGTTGGGCGTTTTGTTGCCTACGTGGATGGGCGTTTCTACACGAAAACGCCCTTCGGGAATATAAACGACCTGACCATTCGGGCACTTGTTAATAGCGCTTTGGATTATCGAGGAGCAATCCTTCGCTCCGGCGGGATCCGCTCCGAGATCGATCACAATATCTTTATAAATTTTCGTTCGTTTGGGAATACCACCGGGCACACCAATGTTTCCCTGCCACGGAGTCATGCGGTTGGCAGGGATTACTTCAGCAAAAACAACGCAGGCCGAAAGCAAGTAACAACGCAACAACTGCCAGAAGCGCTGCCATTCTCGATTTGGATGAGATACCGTGTTTCAGGTGAATATGGAGTGCAGGTGTTGTAGCGAATCCAAAACTTCGCACGAGAATGCATTTACGAGCCCGACGTGTGGGTTACTCCTCTCAGCCACATCACGTACGGGGAGTACATGCGCGCCTGATTTTTCGGCGTAGTCAACGATTCGCTCAAACAAAGCAGGAGTGCATCCGAAACGCGTTGGGCTTTCAGACACGTCATGTGTGGCAAAAACCAGCCACCCGATAGCCTCGCGTATTCTCATCGATGACCTGTTTAATCGCATTGAAGTCGTCGCGGCTTTGTTCGATGAAGAACGCCTTCAAATAATTCAGGTCCACCATTCCGACATTAACACTCTGACCGCCGCCGCGCGCGCATTCGAAAAGTGAAGCGATCCGGCGTTTGGTAGCTGGCCGCGGCCACGTAATCGGATAAGAGAAACTCTTGAGTTTTACGGTTGGCAGCGTACTGCGCGGCAGCTCGTCGATTCTTTAGAATGGAAGCTTCGAATTCGGCCGGCGTCGTTTCCCACGAATCGCAGTGGTCAAAGGTATGGCATGCCAGCTCGTGACCTTGCCGGATAAGCTCCTGCAAGTCTTCGCGCTGGAAGATTTCACCAGTCGACTCCTGCTGGCCCATCAATCCAAAGCAGGCGTAATATGTGCCGCGGAAGCCGTACTGCTTTAGTATGGCGCCACCATTGGTCAACGCCGAGCGCGGGAAATCATCGAAGGTGAACGAGATCACCGGCGACTCCAACTCGATCCGACAGGGTCGGCGGCCGAACCATCGAGCGGCGCGACGCTGCAGCGGCGGCGGCAGATGGGGCAACAGCATATCAGGTATCATAGCCAACGCATGGAGGTGTCCGACAAGCCGGAGTCGTAATTTGCCCGGTGCTTACGCTTTCCCCAAGGTTGCCGCTATCCTCTTGAATGAACAACGCGTGACTGCGCCCCCGACATTTCGGTGAACTTGAGGCTTCTGAACTCCGAGCACTCGCGTCAGCGGCAGCGAACGGGACTTGCCTTGGGCGCGGCTTTCCGGGTGCAGACGCCGCCGCATCCAGGATTCCCACAGGTTCGCCAGTCGCCGGCGCACATAACTGTGCCTCGCCCGCCAGGCGCCTTGCTGCAAATGAATGCCAAAGTTTCCGAACTGATGCCACGTGCGTTCATCGCAAACGTCTTCCGGGAACAAAATCGTGACGTCCTTTGCCAGGTGCGGATTTTCGGCCAGCGTACGAGACACCATTCCCGGACCGGTGGTAAAAGGCACAACCAGAACGTCGCGGATCGCTCGGGGAACACCCTGCATCATCTGGTAGCCCCAAGATGGTTCCCTAACAAAGCGGAGGCAGTTTTCAATAAGTGCACCGATGAAAGCGTTCTGGGGAGCGGCACCAAAGCCGTAGTTAGCTACCTCCCAGTCCATACCGTAACTTCGACGCAAGAATTGGTTGACGGTTAACTCTTCAAACGACAAGACACACGTGTGATCTAAAAGCGGGCTAATGCTCTGAGCGAGCAAAACATCCAGATCGAAATAAAACCCTCCCAGACGATAAACAGCCAGGTAGCGAAAGAAATCGATACGTTGGATGCGTTGTGAAAAGGAGGCCATAGTAGCTCTAAATTGCGGGAACTCCTCCCGGACGAACTCTTCCATCTCACGGTTGCCAAATAGAACATGCTCGAAGTTCGGATGGAGAGCCCTGGCATTGGCCAACGCGGCTTGATGTAAAAGCGACAACTCCTCCGACTCACCAGCCGGGGGGCAGGATACATGAATGATTCGTGCTGGGATCTTGTCGTGCATCGCGTCTGAGCCGTTCAGGATGGAACGAGGTCTGTGGCCTTGGTTTGCCCTGCGAAGTCGTAGGAATTCTCCGTTGTGAGGTCTTCCTCTGCCCGATCCGGCGCACGAGCGAGAAACCAATAGCCAATGGTAGTCATTAGGAAAGCGCTCCACAACGGCCCGCGCCGGGCAAACACAGACTCGGATATGTTAGTCAGCAGCAGCATGCAGAAGATAGCCATGGCAAACACACCCCCGGGATGGTCCTGAACAAAGCTCCGCACATGATTTTTCCCAGCGCTGATCAGCATGATCACCAGGAAAAGGATGCCCAAATACCCCCCATCGAGGAAAATCTCCAAATAGCCATTGTGCGCCGTCTTCAGTTCTACTGCTGCCGATTCGCCTAGCTTGATCGGTCCCACCATGTCCCAGAAATTTAAGTATCCGCAGCCAAAAATCGGATCAACGGGGTGGGCCTTGGTGGCAGCCCAGATTTCGGTGCGGTTAGTGAGGGTCGGGTCCCGCCCAAGCAAATTTAGGATTGGCCCCGAAACATGAAACATATTGTCTAACAAGACGAATACCGGAACCGCAACCAGGCAGAGCCAGACGATGGCTCTTCTTTTGTTCAAGACTTGAACCTTTGTCGCAACAAACATGGCAGCACCGATGATTAAGCCGACGAGTGAGGTCTTGCTGTCGCATTGACGCAGCAGCCACACTCCCATCAGCAGGGTTAGCACCCACTGTAAGGCTGGACTCTTGAGGTAATCGCGCGGCTTGTTTGCTCGATAATCCAACAGTTGCCATAATACTACCAAGCCAAAGACCATGACTGCTTCCCCAAGCGAGTTTTTCTGATCGCAGATGCCATGGATTTCCGCAATCCCGCTGTGTCGATTATAATCGCGCGAAATTTCAGGGATGTACTTAATCGTCAGAACTGAGAAGGTGAAGATAACAAAAGCGCATCGCGTAAATACGGCCTTAATAGCTTCGATGGGATTTTTGTCAGTGACAATGATCAGCAGTACCGGAATTGCACCAAGCTCCTTGATCCAGCGCTTGAAGGTGGGAAAAGGGTATGTCGCCCAAAGTATCGTGATTCCCAGAAACGCGTAAAACAATAGAAGTCCCGTGTTACCACGAAACACCTCGCGCCACGAGACACCCCTGCGCACGACGACAATAACGGAGAGACAGATCAGTGCGGAGTAAAACGCACGATCGAGCGTGCTCCCATCCAGATCGGAGACCGAGGGGCTGCCGATGCCGAAGAAAAACCATGACCACCATGACAACGGCCGGGACGCAAGTAGCAGCAGCCAGATCAAAGGGATCCACAGCGCCTTTGAAAAATGTGGTCTGCTTTTCTTGTCTTCATGCCAGAGCCAGACAGTAAAGATTGTGAAACTCAGGATGGCTAATTCACGAGACATTGTCAGAGGAGGACCAGCCCCGTAGCACCTTCGTTAGTTTATTGCTGCGCACCTGTATCAGAAGCCTAAGCTTCTCGCTCGCTGATTGGGTTGATCCCCAGCACGGCGAGTAACCGCCCCAAATGGTCGCACAATTTGACGCAATAACGCATAAACCAGTGCTGCCCCAGTAGGAGTAACAGTGGAAGAGCCATACAGTAGACTGGGACGGCCACAGCCGATCGACCTAATAATCGAAGGCGGCCCACCGGAAATTTCAGGCTGATTCGTCCACGCAACAAAGCACGTCTGATCATGCATCTGCGGCTGTAGCGACTAGGAAGTACTGTCTCATACGCGACTGCTTCGTTACACCAAACAAAGACGCATCCCTGCTCTGTTAACCGCATAAAAAAATCCTTGTCTTCACCACCGGTTCCGAACTCCTCTCTGAAAGGGCTGTGCTGCCCCTTCGAGAATTCGTCTTCCGAAAAAGCAAATTGCCAGTGCGACATTGATTCCACTGCATTTTCATCCCTGTTGTATGCTCCGGCCTTTGGCAAAACCGGCCTTTGAGAATCCAGCTTGGAGGCGGTGATTCAAAGTGAGGGCGCACCGGCCCTAACACGCCATCGGCTCCGTACGTCTCGCAAGTCGAAAGAAGCGACTGAAGCCAATCGGCAACTGGAAATTCATCATCATCGATGAATGCAACAAAGTCACCGTGGGCGTGCTCAAGGGCTTTGTTACGAGCCAGTGCTATGTTCTGTCGGGGTTCGCAGCAATAGGTGATATCGATCGTGGCGTTTTCGCGAGCGGCAGACACTACCGGTGCCGCTGACTGTCGTCGCATCGTTGTCGCAGACCACCGCAGAAAAGCTGAAGAGACCCCCGGTTGACTGCTCCTGAAGTTTTTCCAATAGCCGCTTTAGGTAGGTCGGTCGCCGGAAGGTGCAAATGCAAACGGTGATGTGGGGACGCATGTGAGCACCAGACTGTGATGGCACAAGTCCGGGACCGGACGAGCGTGCGAAGGCGGCCAGCCTCACGTCAGCGCGCGCGGGTATGGAAATTTCTCTGTGCGCTGTCGATATGATCGTCGCGAACTCATCACTTAGCAGGGTTTCGAACTCAACGTTGACCTGAGGATGAGCTACGAGCTCTACATCAAATGACTTTGCCAGTGCAGCGACACGTCTGAGCTGCGGGATCGAGCATTGTTGCGAAAGAGCAAATAAAAAGTCGCCAACCCGGTAGCGTTTCGCCAAACCACGATCAACAAGCCTGCGGTAATAACGATTCAGGAAGCTCTTCTCACCGCGGTGAACGACAAGTTTCGCCGAACCCTTGCGCCGGCAGGATATAGGCCGTCCACCAGCATATTAGTGCACAAATGCATGTGCTGATGACCGTCGAGCCGCGAAGGCACCCGGCCGTACAAGCGGGTGAATTCTTCGAACTGGGCCGCAAACACCTCGCGAAACGCGTCTTCGCAAAAATGGATTGTAGATGACGAGCGCGTACTTGTTTGCACGGAGAAAACGACAAAGTCGCTCGTGACTGCGGCGTAACGACCGCGGGACATTAGAACCCGTGAAGGCCTCAGTGAAATTGATATGCAGCCCAACGTTGAGCCCCGAAGCGATGGCCAGCGCGGCTGCGCGTTCGGAGTCCTCCATAAATACCATCGCGCTGGCCGCATTGATTCGGTTCGCGGCAAAGCACGCCAGAGTGCGGTCAGTAGCGACCACGCAGCGGCCAAAATCATCGGCATTTACGGTAAGCATGAGCTTGAAGATAATCGCGGGATCGGTTTGTAGGATGACTTGCGAAACAATGAGATGAGCTCTTAGTCCAGCAGAGCGCGGTGGAGTAACTCGAGAGATAATAGCTTGTGGATTTCTACCGTGTAGTTGCGCAGGCCGCTCACGTGGGCATTTACAGAAGCTTCCAGGTTGGTGCCATTCACATAAGGTCGGGAGCGCGTGCGAGGGTCGAGCAACATCTCCCTAACATAGCCTGCCAGCTCGTTCTTGTACCAAGTTCGGAAGTGGCAGAATTTCTGCCGGCCTAGAAACAGTCGCTCTAAGCGCAACGGCTGCAACGCACGGTCAATCCGCGCCAACCAATTCGGCATGCCGTAGTCGTAGGCGTACTCGGCTTTAGTTAGAAACGCCTCGACTGACTGATGTAGCTGGTTCGTGATTCCGTGGGCAGAATAACTGAAGCCACGGTCCGTCGGGATTCGAGATAACCCCGGACTGGATTCGGCACCAAAACCCAAGGAAAAGTCAGAAGTCTCGTGCACTTCGGCCGGTGCCTGGAACGCCAGGGCCACAAGTTTGTTGTCCAGAAATGGCGAGCGAACAGTGATCTGTGACTGCTCAAGGGCGAAGCGAGCATAATGATGCCAGGGTACCTGCTTGAATGCGATGAACGAAAGCGGGTTGCCATGAGCTTGTTCGGAGTAGGTGCTGGCAGCGGCGACAATATGTGAATTGAAATCCAGCGAAAATATTTCCGGGGTAAGTGCACGTGGTTTGAAAGCAACGTGGCGGCGAAGGATTTCAGAGCCGTAATTGCCGGTCAGCCGCACCGGAGCGATCTGACGCGCCAGACGGTTCACATATAATTCAGCGGCACCGGACACGTCCATTGCGCCGTCTGTTATCCGGACCGTCTCTTCGGCCAATCTCGGGAATTGGCCGAGGAATTCTTCACCGACCGAAATTGTTTGATGTGGTTGACTACAAGCTGCGGCGACCTTGCGCGCAATGCGGACATCGGCACAATCTCGATAGGAACCGTTAAACGTATAACAAGGAAGCCTTCGACCATTTGCATGCGCGCAGGCCATGATCATCCGGCTATCGAGCCCGCCCGTAAGCGACATTGCGACTGGGCGACTACCATTAGTGTAGCGGTCTAACACGCGACAAAACGTTTCCCGAAATCGCTCTGAGAATTCCGACGGAGAAAGCAGCGGCTGATTTTCCCACACGTCGGCCGTAAAATAAGTCTTCTTTGTCACAACACCGTTGGCAGAGAAGATCCACGCCGATGCCGGTGGCAGAAGTGATATGCCACGAAACAAGCTCCTGTTGCCTAACACACAACCGCAACTCAACCATTCCCCCAGGCTGCGCGAATCCAACTGGCGCGAGTTGGGAATTGCCGCCAGTAGAGATTTCGCCTCGGTAGAAAAGAGAATGCGCGAATTTCCTTCATGAATATACACGCGACCGAGAGCGTATCGGTCATTGAACATGATTGCCTGTTGATGTCGCAGGTCAACCAAGAGTCCCGAAAACCAGCCGTTGAGTTTTTCCAATGCAGACAGGCCGAGTTCCTCGTACAGCTGAATTAACTGAACCTGAGCGTCTGACGACGCTAAGAAAGGGTCGCCGGAAATCAGGCAGCCGATCGTGCGCGCTTTGTTCCAGGCGACGTTCGGAAGCTGGCCGGCATCGACGCGACTGCTGGCAAAGACAATTCCCAGTTCGCGATTCGCGTACGTGCACAAGGACGATACGTCCCCGCACGACGTGGGCTGGAGCATCCGTGAAAGCACCGCCTCGTTTTCTCCCGCCGAACCTGAACCAAAGATACCCGTAATCCCAGTCAAGATAGTGACCTAACGTTTTTAGCCGGCGGGAGGACTTGAACACTCCGTCTGCTGATTACAAATCAGCCGCTCTCGCGTTGAGCTACACCGGCACAAATTACAAACAAACAGAACCCGATCACACCTGAGTTGAAGAGCGCTGAAGGTTGCTTTTGTTGTTAAACATCCTTCTGCAATTCAATCCGTGCCGATAAATTGCTGCCCGCGTGGTGAGAAACAGGGTGACCATCGTTTCCGGCACAAGTTCTTTGATTCCGCGGTATAACCGGTATCGAATCGCAAATGAACCCCTGCGCGTCAGCGGCACGTAATACCTGGGAAAATCGAGTCGCTCGAAGCCATTGCGACGTTTGAACTCAGTAACAGGGCTGTTTTCCTTCTTACCATACACATATTTGCCGTAAACCAGATGGCTGATGCTCCTCTCGCAACAGATTTCGACCGCTTTTGCAAGCAGCGCGTTCGTAGGTCGCTTGTCGGCGTGCGCTTCCAGCGAAATGATCTGCATGATACGCGCTACATTGTTAACAACCACGAACTTCATGAAGCCAATCAGTTTGTTATCAAGAAACGCACCAATAAACTCGCTCCGATCCAAATAGGTTGCATTAGCGGCCTTTACCTGTTCGAAACTTTTGCCGTAATGCCAGAACCTGCGTCCCTGCCGAATGGGCGTCTCGTTATAGATCTTCGCAATGCCGCGAACAAATTGGTCGCAAAACACTACTGGGCGGACCTCAACACCACGGCGTTGGGAGCGGCGGACATTCTTGCGCGTTTCCTGCGGCAATGATTCCCACCAATCGGCAAAGTCGGCGGTTCTAACAATGGCCGCGTTATCCCAATCAAAGTGAAACGAGTAACAAGGCTCACAGGCTGGAAGAGGCCGTGCAAAGCTAAAAATATCGGCCCGCGCTGTCTCCCTGATCGACGAGACGAAGATTTCTGGGTCGGTGATGGGTTCGCCCTGGATCCATTCCTCATCATGAATCGTTGCAAGTCGCACTAATCCATACCGCGAGGTTACGAGGCGATATGCCAAGCCGCTGGCGTGCGTCTTCGAGCGCAATTCGTTCGTCGCCACCGGTTGCAAAGCTAAATGGTTAAAATTGCGCGATATCACCCGGTGAACACGCCCCGCAGGCGGACCATTTGTTCGGCACGGTGGAATCGAATCAACTCCTGCGACACCGCGCGCTGGCTGCGACTTAAGGCCGCACACGTGTAACCAGCAATAAACCAAAGGCCGCCGAGAACGAAAGGGCGCTGCCACATGCGAAACAAACCACGAGAGTACTCCCAAAGCGGGTGACCACCTACGAGGTAGGCTTTGCGCCCATAATGAAAGCACATGGGAAGCTTGCCAGGCGATCCGGAACCCACGCCCAGTTCGCGATGGTGAAAACATACCTTTTCGTTGAACGTCCGTGTTTCCCACCCTTTCATTCGGGCCGTCGTAACAGCCGCCCAGTCGATAGCCCCTGTCTTTAGTGGTGTGTAACCGCCCACATCTGCCAGACATTCTTTACGAAACATCTGACAGGCTCCGGAGACATGCACTGAATTTGCGAACCGGTGAGCGTAACTGTGCTGGTCGAGCCGCTCATGATCTTCCACAAATGGTGTGCCTGCGACACCCAGCCGCGGATTCGCGCTGAATTTCTGCAACAAGAACTCAAAGTAGTCCGGTCCAAAGGTGATGTCGGCATCGAGGTTAGCGATAAGATCCCAAGATGTCGTTGGTTCCGAAGCGACAGTGGCCAGACGTAAATACCCGGCGTTGAAAGCCTCAGCTTTACCGGCGAAATCGCGCTCCCGTCTTTCAGGTAATTGTAGTAATTCGATCCAATCATACTCCGTTGCATAACGGCGGACGATTTCAGCTGTGTTGTCCGCTGAGCCATTACTTACAATGAGCCATTTCCGCGGCAAAACGGTTTGCGCAACAACTGAGCGGATCGTCAGCTCGATCAGGGCGGCTTCGTTGTGCGCCGGTGTGATCAGCACGTACGACAACTGAGGAGGTGTGGCACAAATCTCTCCCAAGGCGCCGGACCGGTGCGTCCGGTAAGCAACTCCAGAATCAATCCGTGATGATTGGTCTGTCAGGATCATCACTTGATCTGATGGCGTCTGCTGATAAGGCTGTTTGCCCGTTGTGCCATGGCCATCAGTGTATGGTTGCTGGACGCAAACTTTTCTCTGAACCCACACCGGCATAGTCGCACTGCAATTCGCTGGGTTCATGATCTTCTGTTTCTTCTTCACCGCGCGCCGCTGTTGCCAACAGCAAATGCGCCAGCGCCTTGAACATTGTCGCCTGGCCCCAGTGAAAGTAAGGCGTTCGCGACGTCACGAAAGGATATTTCCGATAATAAAAATATCCGGACTCGTCAAAGAAGTTAGAGATTGTCCACCGCGCCACGTTCGCGGCCAAGTCCAGGCTCCCGGGAAATTCATCCGACAACAAACACAACGTGTCGATCGGCTTGAGCGGCACTTTGAATATCGACAGGGTAAGTCTTGTTATGGTAATAGCGCGGGCAGCCAGACGGCTCGAAGAATGTTTCAACGAAGTAGCGGTAACCGCGGCGAAGATTCTCCTGGAACAAGTCATCACCGGTTGCTTCAATGTAGCGTTTGATACTATCGAGATTGTAGCCGGTGTGGAAATTGTCGATCCAGTGATACTTCGGTTCCTCGCCGTACCACCAGGCGCCATCTGGCAATTGATGATGGCAAGAGTAACGCATAGCCTCGCCAGCGACGGCGAATAACTCCTCGCGTCGCGTGTGTTTCCAAGTCCTCGCCAGGAGCGCCGCGCCAAGCAGATTGGAATTGTGAATCGACCATTGAAACCGTCCATGATAGCTAATGCAACTGCCCACCGGCGTCTGCTCGCGCGGTAACGTCAGGATCCAGTTACAGATGCTCTCGGCAACAGCCAGATACTGCCGGTCGCCCAATTGCTCGTATGCTTCGAGGAACGCTTGCCCGATCAAACCGCTCCAGACAATAGTCGGCTCCTGCGCAGGGATGCGCCCGGCACGGCTCGTAAAGTCGAAGTGGTTGCCCCAGCAATAGTCGGAATGCTTCGGTGACTTGTTTGCGATCAGCCAATTGAGACATGCAACAGCCTTGTCGCGAAATGTGCTGTCACCTGTAAGCTTAAATCGCAGCAAATAACCCCAAGCCATGAACCCGCGGCCCTTGCTGGAATCCAGTGGTTTGACACCGGCCAGTGGCCGAAGGTTCCATGGTGACTTCCATATGAGTTGTTGCAGAAGGCGTTCGGCAAAGAGGTTGTCTAAGGTAAGCGGTCGCAGCCATGAGGTGAGGCCATCGGCCGGATCATATCCTTTGTAATCGCGTGCCTCGACCCATTTTTGTACGAGGCTCAAACTCTCTGCTACTGATTTCACACCAGTCGACGAAGTGGATGAAGATAGCAGCTGCCTTCGAACCGCTCCCAGAGCATTGGTCGGCTCCAGAACAGCGTCGGGCCTTTCGTCGCCCCTCGCACACAGTGAATCTACCAGGCGCAGGTAGTCGCCTTTCCGGTTTTCCCAACAATGAGTGGCAGCATACTTGAACGCCTCAGCAGTCATGCCTCTGCGTAATTCATCGTTTCGTAACACGACCACCATTTCCCTTGCGAGAGCGTCAGGATTGCCGGGCTCAAAGAACCGGACGATTGAGTCGTTAAAATAATAGCGATCCACTTTCGTGCTGGAGACAATCACGGGCACACCGACCGCCATGAACTCCATGATCTTGGTGCTGTAGGCCTGGTCCCCAAAGGAGTCTGCTCGTTTCGGCACAACACCAACATCCGCGTTGGCCATGATTCTCGCGATCTCCTGGGCGGTCCGCGGTGGAAAAAAACGGACCCTCTCGTTCAGTCCCAAATCATCAGTTAACCTGACGAGTGATTCCTTGGCGTTGCCGTCTCCGTAAATATGAAACTCAGCGGCTGGCACCTTCCTGGCAACCTGCTTAAAGGCGCGGAGAGCGATATCGAGGCCCTGATGCCATTGCAGCCCACCCGGATAGAGAACGATCTGCTGGCCGTTTTGAAGAGTTCGTGGAGTGCACCTGAACAGATTGGCATCAACATGGTTGATGAAGACGGTGCAACGACCGTTTAGTCCCGTTCGTCGCGCGTACTTGTCGAGCCAGAGGTGGTTGGCGATGATAACGCGATCCGCGAACGCGCCCGAAGCACGTTCCATCCACAGCAACAACCTGCGTGCGAACCCGGTTAAATCCGTCTGAAACTTACTGGCAAACAACTCCGGAACAATGTCATGGATGTCGAGAATCACCGGAACCCCGGTCAGTTTCGGATACCATGCGGCAAACACGAGAAAATCGGGGATGTTATGAACGTGGACGATGTCGTAAGGCTGTTGTAGGTGACGACGGGTTAGCCGAATCGAAGTTAGCACGAAGAAGCGCAACAGAGGCCAGAGATACGCCAGCTTCGAGTGTTTCCTCTTAACAGCTCGGCGTTGGACGTGGAAAACATGGACGCCATTAATGGTTTGCTGACTAGTTGCGTCTCCACTTTGACAAATGGCGAAAACATCGACGCGATCTCCACGAGCAGCCAGGGACTCGGCATAGCGTCGCACGCGATTATCGGTCGTGTAAACCGAATGGCTAATCATTGCCACGCGCTTCGGCCGGAGAGTTGTGGCGCGGGGTGGCAAAACAACACTCCGAATGAATTGTGGAATGACGCGCATAAAGCGGTAGTAAATTGCCTTTCTTAGCATCGACTTGGATTTGGTAAGAGACGCAGCTAACCGGCGCTTCGACCAGCTTGGGAATCGCCCGCCAACGGCAGTCCGTAATCGCGCAGGTTGAACTCGTGAAACGCAGCTCACAGTTAGCCGCCGCCCTGTCGGTTTAGCTCTGCGGAGAGGTCGCGCTGGATTTCCTGCTACGACAGCGTTTGCTGGCACATCTTTGGTCACCAGACTTCCCGCGCCGACAGTAGCGTTCTCACCAATGGTGATCCCGCCTAACAAGGTCGCGCCAGAACCGATCGAGGCGCCACGCTTGATGAAAGTGCGCTCGCAATGCCAGTCAGCTTCACTTTGCAGCTCGCCCTTCGCATTCGTCGCGCGTGGGTAGCGATCGTTAATGAATGTCACGTTGTGCCCAATGAAAACGCCTTCTTCAATTGTGACGCCTTCGCAAATGAATGTGTGACTGGAGATTTTGCACCGCGGCCCAATACTTGCGCCTTTTTGGACTTCAACGAACGCACCGATCCTCGTTTCGTCGCCGATCTCGCACCCGTAAAGGTTGACAAATCCGCTGATCCGAACGTTGCGTCCGAGCTTTACGTCGGGCGCTACTATCTGATGCGAAATTTGATCCTGATTCACCCGACGACGTCTTCTCCAGCAGCCACTGCGATGGCCAGGCTCAATCGGCGCTCGTCTCAAGCTTCGAAGTCCAGCAACTTGGGAACGTATGACCGCGTCTTGTTAAGTACCACGGCAAGGTTGGGGCGCTCGGCTGTTAATTTTGCGTAGTCCCGCTTTATGACATCACGATTGTTTTTCTCGGCTTCGACGACCAGCAAGAACTTGTCCATAAAGGCAGCCATGCCCCATGTGGGACTCGTCTGATGCAACGGCGGCATGTCGAAGATGATGTAGTCGAAGTCGCTGGCTTTCATATTGGGCATCATGTCGAAGAACTTTTTCAAGCCGACCTGTGCCAAGCCACCCGAAGTCGGTGATGCCACAGTAGCAAGGTACAGATTATCGGAAGCGCAAGAAATCTCGGTGCGTGACTTGAGCGCTGCCGCAAGAGAATAGGCGGGCTTACCTTTGAAGAAAGGATGAACCTCTTCAGGCCCGAGGCTAACATCGACAAGGAGTACGTTACCTTCGTTCGTATCCGATAGCGACGCGGCAAGACCGGCAGCAAGCGTCGAGGCTCCCGCGGCCTCTGAAAATCCGGCAACGCCTACCAGCTTCGGTTTGTGCGTCAGATTGTTCAGTTCAAAATACAATCCGAATCGGTCGCGAATCGCGTCGCAATAGGGCCGCATGAAATGGCGCTCGTCCCACGGCGCCAAATTGGAATGACGTGATGCCGGCGATTTGACATGCGGTGACGTGCCGTTAGGCAGCAGAGGCGAGTGGCCGTTGCGAGAATTCGTGTAGGGTATCGAAAGCATAACCGGTATATGCAACCGGTTCTCCAACTCGGACCGCCGGCTAACCGTGCGGTTTAAGACTAACTCGCGTAACAACACAAGAGCTATGCCCAGAGCGAGGCCGCCGCCAGCAAGTCCTAAGGCGATTTTATCGCGCGGTTTGGTATCCAGCACGGGGGATGAAGGTCGCTGGACGGCGCTAATATTAGGCATTTTAGCTGGGTCCAACGCTTCATCCACCCGGGCCTTTTCGAGCGATGCAGCGAAATACTTGTAATTGGCCTCATCCATTGCGCGTTTTCGTTCCAGGTCTTCGATCTGCGGAGCCACTTCTGAGAGTTGTGTGATGCGCTGTTCAATATCGTGCAGCCGCGACTCAAGCGAATCGACTTTGGCCTCCGCTCCCGCAAGCCGGGCCTTCCCAGAAGCCGGGGCTTTGTCAGCCTCTTCGTTTGCTTTCCATCTCTTCGCTCTTAGTTTCACCGGTTTGCCTAACAACTGCCTGTTTTTCAGCTAACTCTGCCTCTGCAGCATTCAGCGCCTCACGAGTTTTGCTCTGCTCAGCCGTAAGCGCCTCTCGACCTTCTTTGAGCGAAGCGATTCCTGTCTTTTCCTTAAGCGCTTGCAGCGTGTCCTCCGTCTGGCTCAACCGGGTGCGCACCTGATCGGTTTGCTGAGTCACAAAATCAAAGGCGCCGGCCGAGCGATGCACTTCCAGATGCTTGACAAAATAACGGCTCAGGAGCTCCTGCAACACAGCAGTTGCCGTCTGGGGATCATGATTCTTATAGGATATGAAAATGATGTTGCTTCCTTTGTCAGGGACCACTTTGAGACCCGAAAGCATGTTCATGGCAGCGGCTTCTTTGGATGACGCTCCCAATCTCTTGGGACCGATGGCATCGGCGACCTGCACCGCCAGATCCCAACTCGTCAGAATCTCGACTTCCGCGCCGATCACTCTGTCACCTTCGTTGCTTGATGCCGCCACTGCTTTCTCCGCCTCGACAGGATCGACTCCGCTCCGCTCCAGCACGTAACGCACGAGCAATTTGGCCCGGGACTCATAAATCGCAGGCCAGAGAAAATACAGGGTGACAGCGGCGATGATGCCCAATAGCGCGCAAACCAGAACTGTCGATTTGCGCTTAAACAGAGCGAACAGAACGTCGTCCAGATGCACGCCAGAGTCATGTTGAAGCTGGCGTCGGCTATCAGCCATGGTTCAGGTCCTTAGTTGCGGTGCCGATAGCGACGAGATGGTGCCAAACAGGTTCGCCGACGCGATCGACGAGCCGTATTTGCAATGATTGGGCGCTTAGGCTCGCTTCGGTAAACGGGGGGCCGATCCTTGGCGGCGAAATGGTCATGTGCCTTGGAACAAAGCCGCGGCACCATTTCTAGCGGGGCTCGGTACCTTTCGCCTTTTGCCAGCTCTAACCGAATGAGACGATCCATTTCTGCTCAATGCCGCGACCGGTGAAGAGCCGTTGCCGGTGGAAAATACAAACGGCGCACCACTCATCTTGAGTGACGCCGAAGCGCCCTCAAGGATTCTGATCATGTCCAAGCCGTGGCGTCCACCAGTCAGCGGCTCGGAATTCGTCTCGATGCAATCAATGAAATGCCGGCAGGCAAGATTTAAGGGTTCCTCCTGCTGCAAGTGTGGGATGTAGCTGTCGCCGTAATGATACGAGTATTGAAACTCAGCAAACGTATCGTAGTGCGGCGGGCGGTCCACCCGCACATCATAGATGCGGATTTTTTCGTGCGTCTGCAAATCGTCGTACACGATCATCCGCCGCGAACCAACAATGGTCATATCGCGGATTTTTCTCGGCTCAAGCCAACTACTCTGGATCGTGGCGAATCGGTTATGGGGAAAGAACAGCGACATGTTAGTGACGTCCTCCACCCTGGGAGTAACATGGGCATTTCCCTGGCAGTTAATGGAAACGGGGAACTCGCCGAGGATGTGCAGAATGATGGAAATATCATGCGGCGCCAGGTCCCACGCTACATTGACGTCCTTTTGGAACAAACCCAGGTTCAGCCGCCGTGAGTTAATGTAGCGGATCTCACCGAGGTCTCCGGCCTGAATTATTTCAACGATTTTCCGTACCGGAGCTGAATAGAGGAATGTGTGATCGACCGCCAGAACCAGGCCGTTACGCTCGGCGATGTCGATCAATTCCTCACATTCCTCGGAAGAAGTGGCCAGGGGCTTTTCAACAAAGGTATGCTTGCCAGCGAGGAGACTCGCTTTTGCCAGCGGATAATGACTCTTGACCGGAGTCGCAATGACAACCGCATCCAAGTCGCTTGCGGCGATGAGTCTTTGCGGTGACGTCATTCCTTCGAGATCTGGATACAATGCGCAAACATGTTCTACGCGGCGGATGTCTACATCGCACACTGCTTTAAGCTGGCATTGAGAAACGCCTCGGAAATTGCGGACCAGAAGAGGACCCCAATAACCGCACCCAATCAAACCAACTTTAATTTGCCTTTTCATTTGTTTTGCCGGCTTTCTGATTACTTCGCGGCCTTTTGGCAGATCAGCACCTGTTCGTTAGGACGTTTATGGTTCAGCGTATCCCGCGCCGGCTGGCGAGATTCGAGCAACTGGCGAGCGATTGCACCGCCGGTTTTAAACATGATCTTCAAATCAAGCAGGATAGACATGTTGTTCAGATAATAGAGATCCATCCTGATCATCTCGTTGAACGTCGTTTTATTTTTGCCGCTCACTTGCCAGAAACCCGTCAGGCCCGGTAGACCATTCACCCGTTCGCGCTGCCAGGGTTCGTATTTTGCAAATTCGTTAGGCAGACTCGGCCGCGGCCCAACCAGGCTCATCTCCCCTGAAAGCACATTGAAAATTTGCGGTAACTCATCCAGTCCGCTTGCGCGCAGAAATCGTCCGAACGGAGCCAGGCGAGGATCGCCAAAGCTGTCCAGCTTGGTCATCGGGCAATTCCTTTCGATAAGCTCTTCAAAATAGCGCTCGTGAGTTTGCGTTTCGGCGCTCAGTTTCATGGTCCGGAATTTCCAGATCAAAAAATGTCGCCCACCTAGGCCAACGCGTTTCTGTCGATAGAAGACAGGACCTGAAGAAGAAATTTTCGTCAGTAACATCAGCGATAGCATCAAAGGCAGCCAAATGGGCGTTGAAAGCACAATGCAAACAAAGTCGAGACATCCCTTCCACGCTGGCACTGTATGCGCGTGCGCTGGTGCAAGTGTCTCCCGGAACGTAAAGAAATTTCGTAGTTGAGTTCAATGTACAAGCTGCCGCCCTTGGTCACCCGCCCCAATGTGCAAAAGCCCTGGGGCGTTGACGTGTTTCAACTTCTCCCACTGCCCGCCTACATCGCCATCTCGCGACGAGAACAAGTAGCAGGAGAAACCCGCATTCAGTATCCCTTCTCTCACGGAGGTCCGGTCGAGGAGTAGATCCTCGAACAGTTCACTCTCGAAAACGCGAAAGACCGCAGAGCGAGACCAAATTCGGGCATGGTTGTTCCTAACAGCGCTACTCCGAAGTAGCGAAAGGAAGGAGGATTTGTCAGGATTGACGCCTCTGGATTTCGTTCAATATCCCGCACGCCTACCATACGAGAATCGAACGATCAAAGGTCCTATTTTGCACACGGTCAGACCACCGTTCAGATGAATGCCGTAGCGGTAATCAGCTAATTTCCTAGGGAGCGGGGCCGAATTGAAGCAACTGCCGCCATTGCGGTCGGCTTTTGGAGTCAGTCACGTTTCAGTATTTTGAGAAAAAGCGCTCTGCGTCAGGGCTAAACATCCTTCATGCGTCTGGTTCGTTGAGCGGTCCGTTTCGGACGAATGCTTCACGAAGTGGTGGACAACAGGGTTTGGCGATGAGATTCTCACCCCTCTCGATAGTAAACGGGCTGTGGCTCAGCTTGGTAGAGCGCCTGGTTCGGGACCAGGAGGCCGTGGGTTCAAATCCCACCAGCCCGATTTTTCGTCAACTGCGGTTGTGGAGCGGTCGCCGCGGCGACAGGCCGTGCGTTCAAATGCCACCAGCCCGATTTAGCCGATGCGGCAACTGTCGCGGTGCTTGTGTCAAACACCGGAATTTCTAAAAACAGGCGTTTGGCACAAACGCCTCTACGATGTAATTGTCGAAGTCCTCCTTTTCCCATGCATTCCTCTGCCACGATCGTAGGCGTAGTCATTGGCGTGGTGATTTTATTCTTTGGACGAAAGCTGTTTTGGTTGTGTGTGGCTGCAGGCGGATTTGCTGTCGGCATGGAGATAGCGCCGCTGCTGGTTAACGACGCGTCGTCGCTGCTGGCGTTAGTCATCGCTCTCGTCTTCGGCGTACTCGGAGCGTTGCTTGCACTGTTCATTCAGAAAGTTGCGATTGCAGTACTCGGTTTTTTAGCAGGCGGAAAGCTCGCCACCGCGATCGCGGCTGCGTTCTTTGTGCAGTATGCGCAATACTCGACAATCATCTTCGTCATCGGCGGTATTATTGGGGCAATTCTACTGCTGGCCGTGTTTCGTTGGGCACTGATCGTTGTCTCCTCGTTTATTGGCGCGTACTTAATTCAAAGCGCAATCGTGTTGCCACCAACCGGTTCGACGCTCGTGTTCATCGGCCTCGCAATACTTGGCATATTTGTGCAGGCAGTATCGTTCCGCAGAAGTGCGATATAAACGAGCTGATCATTACATTCGCCAGGAACCGGACTGCGCGTGGCCAGCGTATTTTTATTTTCGCATCAAGGATCTGCTGCGGTTGATAACAACGCCAAGTCTGGCGATTGGCTTCGCCCCGTTGATCGTTAAGATGTTGAATCGCGAATGCAACGTAATGTTCTGACCATTTCACTATTCGCGTCAGCCATTCATCGGTGCGTCATTTCGCAAGCCACTCTCGCGGAACATTAACGTACGTTCCGTCCAGTTCCGCGACTGACGCACAGCCAAGAAGCTTGAGCGTGCGCACGAGATCCGCGCGCAAAATCTCAATCGCGCGCGAAACACCGGCGCCGCCCGCCGCTCCGAGTCCGTAGGCGTACGCGCGTCCTGCCAGTACGGCGCGAGCTCCCAAACAACGGGCTTTAACAATGTCGCTGCCGCGGCGAATGCCCCCATCGAGCAGGACCTCAATGCGATCGCCTACCGCCGCCACAACTTCAGGCAAAACGCGCAACGTCGGCGCGACGCCGTCGAGTTGACGGCCGCCATGATTGGACACGACCAATGCGTCCGCTCCCATGTCCACTGCGCGTCTCGCGTCCTCGGCCGTGTGAATGCCTTTAATTATGATAGGCGCGTTCCACGCCTGGCGAATCCATTTGAGATCGTCCCAAGTCACAACCGATTGCTCAAGAGCAGCAGTCACATCGGCGTACAGCATCGGCCCGTTTCCTGGGATGACGACATTCTCAAATTTCATCAAGCCCCCGTCGAAGAGAAGAGCCGCCAGCCAGCGCGGCCTAACGAGAAGCTGATTCACAAACGGCAGCATTGGTCCGAGTTTTCCACTAAGAAGTTCTTTCGCGCCATTGCGGAGATCGCGTTCCCTGAAACCTGCGACCGGCGTGTCGATCGTGACCACCAAAGCCGAAAACCCGGCCTTGCGCGCGCGGTCGATACCGCCCAAAGCACAGTCGCGACCCCCGATCAGATAAAGTTGGTACCATACTGGGCCTCCCGCTGCAGCTGCGACGTCTTCGAGCCGGCACCCCGAAAGTGTCGAAAGCGTAGAGATGATTCCTGCTTCACCGGCGGCGCGCGCGGCTGCTTCTTCGCCGCGCGGATACATCAATCGACAGCTCCCGACCGGCGCGAGGATCAGCGGCATAGAGACCGAAGTGCCTAGCACGGTCGTGCTCAGATCGCACACCGGTGTAGCGACCGCACAGCGCGGCCGTAATGTCACCGCTTCGAACGCCCCGCAATTTGCGCGCAACGTCGACTCGTCCTCAGCGCCGCCATCGATGTAGTCGAACACTATGTGAGGCAGCCGCCGTTTCGCCCTGCCCCGCAGGTCTTCGATGTTCAACACGCGCGGCGATTGGACCGATCTAGACAGCCGATTCATAGAGCGTCGCGCAACTGCATTCGACTTTCATTAACACCGGCCTTTAGGCCGGTGCAATGCATGAAGGCACGCAAAAACCGTTTCAACGGTTTCATTAAGAAGGAAGCCGCTAAAACGCCTCGCGCTCGATGGTGCGGTACACCCGGCGGAAGCCGGGTGTCAATGAGAACAGACGAAACAAAGTTACATCAATGGATCCGCGAAACGATTCAGTGCCGAAAGTGCCGTACGCCGGTGAAGATCATTGCCATCTTTCGTTCGTTAGCGGCGGAAATCACTTCTTCGTCGCGAACCGAACCGCCTGGCTGAATCGCGCAAGTTGCGCCAGCTTCGGCCGCGGCGATCAGCCCGTCGGGGAATGGAAAGAAAGCGTCGCTCGCGACCGCGCTGCCTTTGAGCGACAGCCCGCCTTCGTTCGCTTTCCAAACCGCAATCCGCGAAGCGTCGACGCGCGACATCTGACCGGCGCCAATTCCAAGTGTGCGGTCTCCCTTGGCGTACACGATGGCGTTTGATTTTACATGTTTGACCACGCGCCAGCCGAACAACATCGCGTTCAGTTCCGCCTTCGTGGGCCGCCGCTTGGTGACGACGTTCGTCGTCAGCTCGCCGTCGACATCTGCGTCTTGAACCAAAACACCGCCACAGACCGAGCGCATGTCGGTCGTCGATCGTGCTTCTTTCGGCGGCGTCAACAACCGAATCAACCGCAGATTTTTTTTCTTCTGTAGGACCGCGCGTGCTTCGATTTCAAAATCAGGGGCGATGATCACCTCGCTAAAAATTTCGCTGATCACCTTTGCGAGCGATTCGGTCAGGGGCCGGTTGCAGACTATAATCCCGCCAAAAGGTGCCTGCTTATCCGTCGCAAACGCTTTCTCCCACGCCTTGCGCAGATCTGGATCGGATCCCACGCCACAAGGGTTCGTATGCTTCAAGATCGCGACGGTCGACGCTTCAAATTCGGCAATCAAATTCGTCGCCGCGCTAATATCGAGAATGTTGTTAAACGAAAGCTCCTTGCCCTGAAGTTTCTCGAAGCATTTGTCGAAATCGCCGTAAAGCGCCGCCTCCTGGTGGGGATTTTCGCCGTAACGCAATCGCATCGCCAGTGGCAGCGAAAGTGAAAAAGAGGCGTCGGTTTTTTGCTGTTTGTTAAGGAAATTGGCAATCACCCGATCATATTCCGCGGTCCTGTTGAAAGCTTTGATGGCGAGGTGCTCTCGAAGTTTTAGCGTCGTTTCGCCGTCATGTTTGTCGATGTTTTCGAGTACGACGTCATAGTCCGCAGGATCAATGATGACCGTGACCGATTCATAATTCTTGGCAGCGCTTCGAATCATCGATGGGCCGCCGATGTCGATGTTTTCAATTGCTTCCGCGAGAGTCACGCCATGCTTGGCGATCGTGGCTTCGAACGGATAAAGATTGACCGCAACCAAATCGATCGGATCAAAGCCGCATTCACGCGCCTCTGCTTCGTGTTTCGCGTTTCCGCGCTTGTAAAGAAGCCCGCCATGCACGCGGGGATGCAAAGTTTTTACACGGCCATCGAGCACTTCAGGAAATGCAGTGAAACTCGAGATCTCGCGCACCGGAATTTTTTCGCTCTTTAGCAGGACAGCTGTTCCGCCTGTGGAAATGATGTCTACGCCCTGGCTTTCCAACGCACGAGCAAACGCAGCGATACCTGTCTTATCAGAAACGGAAATGAGAGCGCGACGGATTTTCATGAGGACGTTAAACCGTTAAAGAGTTGAAGCGTTAAAGCGGCGAATACGGTCAACTGCGTCAACGCTTTAACGCTTTAACGATCAAGAAGAACGTTCCTGGCCACAGGATACAGCACCGGGCAGCAGCCGATGGTTTCGCAAAATGCTTTACTGAAGTGACTTAGGCTCGAATAGCCCACTTCTGTCGCGGCTTCGGTGACGTTATAACGGCCCGTGCGCAATAACTCGGCTGCGCGTTCCATGCGAACGTTTCGCAAGTACTGCGGAATTGTGTGACCGACTTCGCGCGAAAAAATCCTGCTCAAGTAAAATGGGCTACAGCCTACCTCTTGCCCTAACATTTCCAACGTCGGCGGATTCGCCAGATCGCGCGTGAGAATCTCCTTCACCCGATCCACACGCTCGCGGGCCAGCCGCTTCTGGCGCATGCAGAAGAATTCGGGATCCTTAGACGAAAAGAAAAACTGCGCTATGAGCTCCAATGCTTTTCCTTGGTACCAAAGGACCTGCGCTGCTTTGGTGACCGGCGGCTCCGTCAGGCTCGCCACGACGCTGCGTTGCTGCATCGTCATGGGACGCGCAGGCGCGACGACGTTCTCTTCTTTCTTACCGAAAAGGGTGCGACGAATCTCCGGTTCGAGATTGCCTTCGTTCTGCGCAAGCTGGTTGCGCAAATGCTCGCGCGAAAATTCAAGCGTCACGAATTGGTGATGATCGCGTGCGCGTCGTGACGCAGGCAACGGCCCATCGGCGACAGCATAATAGCCGCAATTGCCTGGCAAATAATCGCTGCGTATACCGCCGGCTCCCCCAACCGCTCCATGTCCGTTGAGGTTCAGGCAAAACTCCAGGCTATTCGGGTGAAACGTGCGTCCCCAGTTAAACGAACGCTCAAGGCGAAAGTCGTGCCACTCGATCGCGACACCGATCTTGTCGACATCTCCGTACAACGGCCGCCATCCGCCTTTGACTTCGCGCCATGCAGCTTGTTCCGCTGCGCAACCGGGATTCATCGTCGCCAATTACGGGTGTAGGTGGGTAGAATGCAAGGAAGGTTTGACTTCCTGTAGCGCGGCACGATCCCATTTTCCCAACGTTGAGGCTGCATCATACGTGCTCTGGGCGAACTCGAGCAAAACTTCATCGGGTTTCCCCGCTGTGCGCACGATGTCATATGGCAACATGAACTCCCGGAGCTTTGGTTCGTAGAAGGCTGCTGCGGGCTCGATCTTTGCTTCTTTAAATCCCGGCGGTTCAGGATATGCGTACGAATAAAAAATCGGCGTCGGCGCCACAGCGTTGCCGGGCCAAAAACCCAGGCTGCTCACCTCTTGTGAGTACGCCTCTCGCGTAATTGGATCAGGCAAATGCGGGATGCCGCCAGGATGAGGTGGCGCCTGCCGTCCGGAAAAGCGCGTCACCGCCAGATCAAAGCTGCCCCAGAAGAAATGCACAGGACTGCATTTGCCACAAAAACGCGATCGGAATTCCTTGAATACGCGATCGCTCTGCACGAGCACGCGCCAGAATCGATTGGCGTATTCCCGATCGTAGGACCGGTGCTCTTCATCTTCGTCGAATGGTATCGGGTTTTGAATCTCGTTAGGTGCTTTGTTAATCGTTACGGGCAGGTGAAGCTCATCGAGAGTCTTCATCAGAGCCCGGTAAAAATCGGCAACGGAACGCGGCTTGAGTTCAATCGTCCGTCGTTCGCCATCGCTCGTGTCGATTTGCAGTTGGTGATCGATGAAATCAAAGTTGAGTTCGAACGTGCGCACGCCGTGCGGGATCGGAGAGGTCGTTAGGCCTCGCGAAGTTACGTAAAGCGTCACGTGCCATGAGTGATTCGTCCATGGAGTCAGTGTCAGGCGAATTTTGCCGACGATCTGCGTCCACATGTGCAGCGTCGTTGCGGTATCCTGCCATTCTGCAAATGGCAGAGCTGGCCATGCGTTAGACATTTCTTTCACTTGTCTTCCTACTCCCGGTTAATGAAATCGGTAAATGACCGCCTCACTTTTTCGAACATTCCGCGAGCTTCTTCCTGTGCTCTGTTGAAACCATGCTTGATCGATCGTTTCGCGCTCTTGATGACGCCCGTTACGTGTCCCTGATCGTAGTCGCCTTCGACGTCTTCCATGGTGGCGCCAGCAAACATCCCCTCGGTTCGTCTCACTGTGCCACGTGTCCCACCGATATAAATCGTGCCGATGGGACGTGACGACCTGTTTCGGAGAGTCACAATCCACATCGGTTCACCGCGTTCGTCAGTGCGCAATGTGTAATCAGCTGTTGCAAAACTCATGTGCGACGCCTCGGCCGTGTGACTCGCCACAGCGTACGCGCCGTTGGAATCCAGGTTTAATCGCGAGACATCGATCGTCGCTCCTTCGGCGGAACCTGCCAAGTCGCGGTCTGCCTCGTTATCGGAATTCATTCTGCCATCGGCAATTTCCAGTTCGCGCACACCGCCACCCTGCGGATCTTGCACAACAATTCTCCATCGCTCAGGTTGCGGATCGCCTTTGGTGCCACGGATCGACACAATTTGCTGCAGCGCGTCGCGACCGAGTTCGCTGCCGAACACACGCAACGCTTCGTACGCGGTCGCGTTTTCCTCGGCAAATACCGGCGTTGCCAAAAGCAAAAGCACAACACACGCTCGCCACATGAAGCAAAATTGAACAGCGCTTTGACTGACTGTCCATCGGCTTTTTGCATCCCAGCGACATCTCAGTGCATTTCAAAATACCCTCGCCCTTGAATCAGTCGCTGAAATCTGCTCACGTCTTTCCGGGCCGCGATGAAAAGAACCAAACTCCAATTTAGCAGTCACACTGCGAACCTCGCCTTGCTGCGAAAATGCGTTCGCGAGTTCCTGAACGGCTATCCATTCTCAGAAAAGGAGCGAATGTTCATGGTGCTCGGCGTAGATGAAGCGTGCACGAACGTCATCCGCTACGCGTATGGTTTGCGCGACGATCAACTCATCTCATTGCGCATGGAAGGATTGCGCACATGCGTGCGCATGCGCTTGCGGGATTATGGCGAGAAAGTTTTCCCGCACGAAATGAAAGGCCGGTCGCACGATGTGATCAAACCGGGCGGGCTCGGTCTCCATTTGATTCGGTACGCGTTTGACGAGGTGTCTTATGTCCATAAGCGCCGTGGCACCGAGTTGGTTCTGACGAAAAAGCTGGAGTAAGGGACTTTGGAGTATTGGAGTGTTGGAGTATTGAAATTATCCGACCATTACTCCATCACTCCCCACCTGTGAAACCGCCGGAGCCAGACACTGCTTTTGAAATTTCGCTGCGACCGCCCGCGTTCAGCGAATTCACCGGCCAGGTAAAGGTGCGCGAACGGCTGGAGCTGATGGTGGAAGCGGCTAAAAAACGCGGCGACGTGCTCGAGCACATTCTACTGAGCGGCCCATCCGGCCTGGGTAAGACCACGCTTGCCTACATCATCGCCAACGCGATGGGCGTGAATATCAAAAACACCAGCGGCCCAGTGATTGAAAAGGCCGGCGAACTCGCAGGACTTCTTACCAGCCTTGAAAAAGGCGATGTGCTCTTCATTGATGAAATTCACCGGCTGCAGCCGGCTATCGAAGAATACCTCTACCCGGCAATGGAGGATTACCGGCTCGACATCATCATTGATCAGGGACCGCAGGCGCGCAGTCTGCGTCTCAATTTGCCAAAGTTCACGTTGGTCGGCGCAACGACCCGGGCGGGAATGGTAAGCGCGCCGCTCCGTTCGCGTTTCGGAATGACGGCGCGGCTCGATTACTATAACGCAGAGGAAATGCAGAAGATCATTGTGCGTAGCGCCCACTTGTTAGGCGTGGAGATCGACCCGCCGGGCGCAGCCGAGATCGCGCGCGCTCACGCGGGACCCCGCGCACGGCGAACAATCTGTTGCGTTGGGTGCGCGATTACGTGCAGGTCAAAGCCGAAGGTAAAATCACTGCGGAACTTGCAGATCGCGCGCTCGCGATGCTCGAGATCGATCGCGACGGATTCGATCAATGGGACAAACGCATCATCGAAACCTTGATCCATAAATTCAACGGTGGGCCTGTTGGACTGACTTCGCTCGCAGTCGCAGTGGGCGAAGAAGCCGGCACAATCGAGGAAGTCAACGAGCCCTATTTGATCATGGAAGGCTACATCAAACGCACGCCGCAAGGCCGCGTTGCCACCGCAAACGCCTATCGCAAGCTCGGACTAAAACCGCCCACCGGCGCGCAAACAGAACTGTTTGGTCAATGATTGGTGATCTGCGGTCTTGTAGGGCGTTTCTGTGAAACGCCGGGCCCAGATCGGCGTCTGACACAGACGCCTACAAATCCAGCGCTAGCGATCGCATCACGCGATCACAAGGCTCCCCTATCCGCTCTTCTTTAAGCTTGCCTAGCAATTACGTAATTAAGATGCTGGTCGGCTGTGAACCCCGAAGCGATCGCCGACGGGCAAGGCAGCCCGGATCGGTTTCACACGACGCGCTGGAGCGTGGTTCTTGCCTGCGCGGGTTCAGGCGCTGGCGAAGAAACGGCGCGCAAAGCACTGGACCAGCTTTGCAAGACTTATTGGCGGCCGGTCTTCGCCTTCACCTGCCGGTGCGGCCATCCCGTTCCCGACGCCCAGGATCTCACGCAGGATTTTTTCGTTATGGTCCTTAAAGGTCATCTTCTCCAGCGCGCCGATCCGGATCGCGGACGATTTCGTTCGCTGTTGCTCAAAGCGCTGAAAGATTTTCTTGCCAATGCTCGCATTAAATCACCGGACCCTAAAACATGGCGGCGACGCGCAGTTTGTGTCATGGGACGAATGGATGGCCGAGGTGCCGTCGCGTTTGTCGATCTCTGCCAGGGAAGCTGAGACCTGGCCTGCGGAAAGAATTTTCGATGTGCGCTGGGCGGCCACCGCGGCCGAACATGCACTTCGGCAGCTGGGGGAAGAATGCGAAGCTCGCGGCCGGCGCCGCGTGTTTGATGTGTTGAGCGATTGCCTGGCGGCCGAGCGCCAGGATGTTTCGTATCAAAAATTTTCGAAGACGCTCGGGATTCCCGAAGCGTCGGTGAAATGCCTGGTCCACGAATTGCGAGTCCGTTATCGCGATCTTTTGCGCGCAGAAGTCGCGCAAACCGTGGAGAAGCCGGAGGATGTGGATGAAGAGCTGCGCTATCTGTGCGCGGCTCTGGCGGCCGCGTGAGCATAGACTAACCACGAATGAACACTAATGGACACCAATGATGAGAACAAAGCGAAGCGCGGGCGCTTTGGAGTGCGCGGACATGTCCGCGCTTTGAAAGCGGCGACCTGTCGCCGCACTCCGAAAATATATTCGTGTTTATTCGTGTCATTAGTGGTTGAAAGGGAAGCTACGACATGACCGGCATTTTCGATTCCGTGCGGATCGAGGCCGATGTCACAGCCTGCGAACAGTGTGGATCGACATCGCGCGTCGGGCGTGGGCTTTGTCTGAATTGTCTGCTGCTGCGTTGTCTCGGCTCTGACAGCGAAAATAAGAGCACTCTCAAGAGGCTACTCGACGAAATCGACGTGCGTGATGCTGATTGGCGGATCGGTAACTATCAGATTCTTGAAGAAATCGGACGCGGCGGCATGGGAGTAATTTATCGCGCGCGTCAGCGACACTCGCGCCGCATCGTCGCCCTGAAACGGATGCTGAGTTTTCAAGCCGATTCCCAGGAAACGCTTGCCCGTTTTCGTCGCGAAGCGGAAGCGGCGGCGAGCCTCGATCATCCAAACATCCTGCCGATCTACGAAGTGAGCGAAGGCGAGGACGGCCTCCCGTTTTTCAGCATGAAATTCGCGCCGGCGGCAGCTTGCTCGACGCCGCTCCGGCATTACGCAACGAACCGCGCCGCAGCGTGGAGTTAATGGCGAAAGTGGCCCGCGCCGTTCAATACGCGCATGGTCACGGCATTCTGCATCGCGATCTCAAGCCCGGAAATATTTTACTCGATGGTCGCGGCGAACCGCTGGTGAGCGATTTCGGCTTGGCCAAATGGCTGGACACGACGAGCGACGTCACGCGCACGCTGACGATTTTCGGGACGCCCGGGTACATCGCGCCCGAGCAAGCGAAAAGATCGGCTGCCAAGCTTACCCCGGCAGCCGATGTTTACAGTCTCGGCGCGATTTTGTTCGAGCTTTTCACCGGGCGCCCGCCATTTCTGGGCGAGCACGCGCTGGCCGTGATCCAGCAAGCGTCGGAAAAACCAGCGCCGAAATTGCGCTCGCTCATTCCCGGATTCGATCGCGATTTGGAAACCATCTGCGCGAAATGTTTGGAACGCGAACCCAATGCGCGTTATCGCTCAGCTGGGGATTTGGCCGAGGACCTCGAGCGCTGGCTCGAAGGCCGCCCGATCAAGACTCGCCGTGTGTTACCTTCGACGCACGCCTGGCGATGGTCGCGGCGCAATCCGGCGCTCGTAGGAACAGCCGCAGTGTGTTTGTTGTTGGGAGCCGCTTCTATCTGGCTTCTCAGGCAGCCGGATTGGACACGCCAAATTTCCGCCGCCACAAAGAAACTTTTGCTGTCGCCAGAACAGGCAGCTGAGCAGGCGAAACTGCACCAGGCGCTGATTCAATATCCGGAGGCACAAATCGAAGTTAGGGAATTCGCACTTCATGCAGAGTCCAGTCGTCGATAGATCAGCGGCTTTACCCCATCCTCGCAACCGGCGTTGGGCTCGATGCGAAAATCCTCACCGATAAACTGCCAAAGTTCAGCCAGGCCGTAAAGCGCGATCCAGATGCGTCTGGTCATGAGCGAGCCTGTGCAGCGTATCTCGGCAAGGATTACGCCGAGGCGGAGCGCTTGTTCTTAACAACAGCGGACGAGGCTCAACAAGCCAGTCCAACGAAGACCGTTGATGTAATCCGAGCCCTGAAGTTAGCCGCTTGGTCGGCGCAAAAATTACACGAATTTGTTCGGGCAAGAGAACATTTAGCCGAGGCTGAGAAGCTGACTGATCGCCAGCGTAACCCGCGGGAATGGGCGGACGTCCAGTATGAGATCGCAAACGTACGTTACTATGCTGAGGAAGAAAATCCTGCTGACGCTGAGAAATTGCTTCGCGCCGTGATTGAAGCGCGAACTCAGATATTCGGCTACGGAGGATCGTGAAACGGTCAAAGCTCGGCGGAATTTGGCGCTGTCGCTACACCTCCAGTCGAGACGCCTGGAAGCGGAAACGGATGCTATCGCGAAGTAATCGAACGTCGACGAGAAGATGCTCGGTCCTGAAAACCCCGAAACGCTAACAAGTCGCAATGATCTTTTGCACTTCTTATGGGGGTACAAAAACGCCGACGCGCTGATCGAGAGCCAGCAAATATTGAAACTTCGAGAAAAAGTGCTTGGGCCGGAAGATCCAGCGACGCTCTCCAGCCGTAATAGCGTCGCCAAGAGTCTGTGTGATTTAGGCCGCTCTTTCAGAGGCGATTCCTCAATGGCGTGAACTGCTTAAGGTGGCACGAGAAGGTATTCGGGCCCGACGACGCGAACACCCTTAAGACCATGGGGAATCTCGGTTATCATTTGGCGCAGGCAGGGGAATACCGCGAAGCCGAAGCGTTGACGCGCCGGGCCTTCAATGGTTTGGAGCGAACATTTGGGCCAACCCACGCCACCACACTCAACTACCGCACCAATCTGGTCCTGATCCTTGCCGTGCAGGACAAAGATGTCGAAGCCGAAGCGGAGGCCCGCGAGATAGTGAAGGTCACCGACAAATCGCTCGGATCCGAGCGACAACAATTGGCCTCGCGACCTACTTGGCGCCGTCTTGGATAAGCAGGGAAAGCACAAAGAGGCAGAAGTTCAAATCCGAGAGGCGGTGCGACGAAAGCGAGAAAGAGAACGGCGCTGATCCCCGAGACTCTGGACAGTCGCGCCATTCTGGCGAGAAATCTTTGGTACCAAGGAAGAAATGCTGAAGCCGAAACCGAAACCGTGCTCCGAGAGCTGATCAAGGCACACGAAAAAGTGCTGGGAGCGCGAGTTTACCTTTTAGAGAACAATGTGAGTTCGCGGCTCGATGAACTCTGATGACGCTTACTCCACTCGAGTGTCGAACGCTCTTCGCCAACACGCTGAGAGACCAACGAAAGTATGCTGAAGCCGAAGCTCAGTACAAGGAGGTCATCCAGCTTGAGGAGAACGCGCTCGGACCCGAACACCGTGATACGCTCAATGCCTGTTATAATTTTGCCTACCAATTAGGGCAGCAAGGAAAGCGAGATCAGGCAAAGGCGTTGGCCGAGCGGGCTGCGAAAGGTGCGGCGAAAGTTTTGGACGTGAACGATCCTTATACCCGCGAATACGCAAAATTCCTGGAAGAACTGGAAAGCGGCCATGCGATCACGATGCCTGCAGTAGAGTTCCGCAAGACATTTGTGTCTGGAAACAATGTTGTCGAACAAGATCCGCGCTAGTTCTACTGGCGGCGTTAACCACGAATGGACACTAATGGACACGAATTTTCGTAGGTGGTCTCTATCTTCTTGATTCGTGTGAATTCGTGTTCATTCGTGGTTTGACGTTCCGGTTCTCATCCGCACGCTTGTGGTGAGCAAGTCTCCGCGATACTGCCGAGCAAAGCGCACACATCTCGCGTGGACGTGATCACCTGGATTGGTCAGGCCGAGAAGGTAGAAGGTGTCAGCGAAAACGAGGCTCATCGCTTACGCTTCGGGGCGCCGTACAAATAATGGTCGTGATTTTCGGCAAGATCGCTTGGAAGTCCTTCGAGAACGCCAATGAATTCCTTGTAGCGCTCGTAAAATGAAGAGTCGCTGCCCTCGCCGCTCCCATTCGACGGGGTGCGAATGGCCGTCACCTCGACTTCCGCCCCCTCCGGGATATCAACTCCCTTTGGAAGGACCGCTGTTCGCCGAATTTCGGGCAGCGATCTATCTCGCTCGGACACGTCATTGACTGCCAGTACGCTTTTTACCGCATCATTCCGCCAGTACGTGATCCGCATAGTCCGATGATTTTGATCTGCCGGGTTTGGCGCCACTCGGCACCACCGGCGCGCCCACTGCCCACTCTTCCAGCACGGCGGTTTGGACCGGCAGCGAAATGATCGTCTTGCGGGGAGGCTACCGACTTGTCACTCGTTGGCCCCGACGGCATGATACTGCACTTTAGCTCTGCTCTCGCTCTTCAGCCCTCCACACGCTTCAACAGATCTCCCCGTGAACGTCCTCATTTATTGTGGCAGAACCGCCTGACGTCGCAGCTTCAGATAGAGTCTTCGCTGCCGTCGCTCCACTGGCGGCCGTTGTTGAGGCAAAACGTTCGATTTTCGTGCAAGTGCACACGGAGTAACCGGAGTTCCATGATCGACACATGACCGCATTCACGTTAGCTAACTGCCTTGGTTCCGCCGAAAGTCGATGGCTCGCGGCACGTGGTCACGGTTCATACACGCGCAATCGCGAAATCCGTGGTCGTTTCTGAAGATTTTGCTATTTTTTTTCCAACTTCGGCCGGCAAATCTTGGAGAAAGATGATGAAGGGAAATAAACACATGAAAACAATGATCGATCTTAGTTACCCCGCGGTTAAAACCGCAGCTCGCAAACTCGCGGCTTTCGCGGCCTTGACTCTAACCTGTGCCACCGTCCTCGGCGTGCCCCCAGGCGGTGGAGGCGGCGGTAACACCGGCGGCGGAACCATCTACTTCATCGGTCCCTGGGACACTGCGCAGCAAGGAGGCACGGCCGTTATGAGGACAATGAACTCCGATGGCAGCAACAACAGGCAGCTGGGATTCGGATTGTTTGGAAATCCGAGCACGGCGCTGCACGGCGGCCGACGTTGGTTCCTTTACCATCAGCCCATTGCCGGCTCCTACTATCCCGATGGGACACAGGTATTCGAACTGTTCGCACTCCGCGACGACTTCGACTCTACCCTGAACAACAACAGCACCACGAGGGTCCAGCTCACGAACGACATCGACCTGCAGGCGAAGCCATGGTGCGCGGCCTGGGTTCCCGGCGATCAGAAGATTTCGTTCAAAGCTCGGCGCTGGTCTGGCGGCGTCGTCGTAGCGGGCGGAATCTACACCGCGTCTCCCGTGTTCGACGCTAACGGCAACATCACCGGACTGGTCGCGCAGCCGACCACGCCGGCAATTCCATTCCCTCTCGTGGAGACGGCGCCCGGCGACCTGTGGCCTGCTTTCGAGGATTACAGCTGGGCCCCCGTGGGAGACCAGGTGGTTTACTCAGGCGTCGACAATGTCGACCTGTTGAGTGGCCGACCTGCTCGGCAGCCCGCATCAGAGAATCTTCGCCGGCTATCGCGAAGTGGCCACAGTGGTCTCCGGACGGAACCAAAATCGCGTTCACGACCGCCACCCTGGGCATAGCGACGATCAAGACGAATGGATCACAATTCAGGGTGATCATCTCGCCGACATCAAACTGGACGGCCGTCCGCCCACAGTGGTCACCCACCGGTAGCCACATAGCCTTCACCGGACAATCACAATCCGGTCGCCTCCACCTTTAATCTGAACGTGAATCGCGCCACCGCGACCGGCGGCAACGTGACCGATTTGACGAATCTGCAGGCTCCGTTCAACGCGTATATAAATTCATTCGGCGCGGGAGGATGGCGTTGAGAGTTGCAGAGAACGTAACCACCAATCACGGGTCGAATGACATTTGCCCTGCGGATGCTCCGGAGCAAATCTGTGAATTACAGAGCCAGCCCCTGAGCCATGTCCGATGTATCTTGCCATGGCGGACGAAAAATGGGCAAGATGCACCCGCGTCAAGTTCGTTAGGCGTCTCCCGAGAGCTCCACCTGATCCTCTTCCCGCAGGGTCAACCGCGACGCGGGGCTCGCGTCGCAAAAGTGAAGTGTAACTATGAAAACGAACAACAAAATTAGCGCTTACATTCTTCGCGGCAGCACGGTCGCGCTGCTCTTTTCGTGCGTGATTGTCGCCCTCTGCTCGGCGATCAATCTACCTCAGCACCCGCCCAAGGCTCTCCCTCCGCAGGATAACGCCGCGTTCGGCGCGAATGCATACCAGAGCCGAAGCTTGAGCTTCGCGGAGCGCGTCGCCTATCAGACTGCCATCGAAGACGTTTACTGGCGCCATCGGATCTGGCCAGACACGAACCCCGGCCCAAAGCCATCGCTGGACGCGGTGATGTCTCAGGCGCAGATCGAAAAGAAGGTCGAAGAGTATCTGCGCAACTCGCAGACGCTGGAGGATTACTGGCAACGGCCGATTAGCTGCTGACCAACTGCAAGCCGAGATGGAGCGCATGGCCAGTCACACCAAGCAGCCGGAAGTCCTGCGAGAACTGTTTGAGGCTCTCGGAAACGATCCCTTTGTCATCGCGGAGTGTTTGGCCAGACCAGTATTAACGGAGCGTTTGGTCGCGCGATCGTGTCGGCCGCAAGCACGCAAACTGCGGCGCTTGTGAGTCTCTGCGAAGCCGCGCGAAACTGCAAATGCCGTAGCAAGGTAGCGGCGATTGACTCAAGCGCCAATGATCGGGTCAGGTGAACCGCCCCTACCACGCTTCCTGTAATAGCTAGTCCCTCGGGTGGCTGCACCGATGACACGTGGGCTAGCTACCAGCACTCACCAACGCGCCTACTGCCCGATTCCTGCACACGGCAGTCTGGACTGGCAGTGAAATGATCGTCTGGGGCGGATACGACGGGATGAGCCATTTTAACACCGGCGGGAGATACAATCCCAGCACCGATAGTTGGACAGCCACCAGCACCACCAACGCGCCCACTGGCCGAAGACGGTCACACCGCAGTGTGGACCGGCAGTGAAATGATCGTCTGGGGCGGCAATGACGGCAACGCCTGGTTGAACACCGGCGGTCGATATAACCCCAGCACCGACAGTTGGACAGCCACCAGCACCACCAACGCGCCCGCTGCCCGAGAACTGCACACGGCGGTCTGGACCGGCAGTGAAATGATCGTTTGGGGCGGATGGGGTGGTCCGAATTTCGAACACTGGCGGGAGATACAACCCCAGCACCGACGGTTGGACAGCGACCAGCACCATCAACGCGCCCGCTGTCCGACAGTGGTCACACAGCAGTATGGACCGGCAGCGAAATGATCGTCTGGGGTGGGAGTGGATTTGGCATCTAGTCTAAACACCGGCGGCAGATACGATCCCGACACTGACAGTTGGACGGCCACCAACACCACCAACGCGCCCACTGCCCGAGACTGTCCACACGGCAGTCTGGACCGGGCAGCGAGATGATCGTCTGGGGCGGATATGACTTTGACGAGACCTATTTGAACACCGGCGGCAGATACGATCCCGACACCGACAGTTGGACGCCCACCAGTACGACCAACGCCCCCACTGCCCGATACCGGTCACACGGCAGTCTGGACTGGCAGCGAAATGATCGTCTGGGGCGGATTTGACGGCGTGAACCACTTGAACACCGGCGGGAGATACAATCCCACCACCGACAGTTGGACAGCGACCAGCACTATTAACGCGCCTGACGGTCGAGACTCCCACACCGCGGTCTGGGACGATCGGACAGCGTAATGATCGTCTGGGGCGGCTACGACGGGATCAGTCTTCTGAACACCGGCGGCAGATACTGCGCCGCTGCACCGAGTCCGACACCCACGCCAACACGCTTCTCCGACCCCAACCGCGACAGCTACACCCACGGCAACTGCAACGGCAACGGCGACTGCAACTGCAACGCCAACAGCGACGGCTACGGCTACGGCGACGGCAACTGCAACGGCAACACCTACGGCTACAGCGACGCTCCACGCCGACGGCTCAGACGCTCGCACAGCGAGACCTCGCCCGACGCCCGCACCGCGTCCGTAGGTCGAGCCAATCGGAACTACTGTAGCGGCGTTGACTTGTTCGCTCCCGCTCACTCGATCGTCGACCCGCCCGTCCAATAACCTCGCCGACGCCCGACGCGAAATAAACTCTGCGCTCTCCGCGATCTCTATGGTTAATTTGTAACCCGAATGCAACTGACAGCGGATTTCTTCCAGCAGACGGCCAAAGTTTTTACTGTCTCCGAGCTGACGCGAAGCATCCGCGGCACGCTTGAGACAAAGTTCGCCGCGGTCTGGGTGCAAGGAGAGATGTCAAACTACAAATTGCACCCGAGCGGTCATCAGTATTTTACGCTCAAAGATCAGCGCGCACAGATCTCATGCGTGATCTGGCGAGACACGATGCTGCCGCCGCGACAACCGCTGGCCGATGGCGCGCAGGTGCAAGTCTTCGGCGTGGTCACGGTTTTCGAAGCGCGCGGACAATACCAACTTAACGTTCAAATCATTCAGCCCCGCGGAGTCGGCATACTCCAGGCAAAGTTTGAAACGCTAAAGCGCAAACTTGAGGCAGAAGGATTATTTGCTGCGGAACGGAAACGGCCGTTACCGAAGTTTCCGCGTCGGATCGGGATTGTGACTTCACCAAGCGGCGCAGCTGTCCGCGACATGCTTAATGTGCTCCGTCGTCGCGCACCGTGGTTGCAGATTCTGATCAACCCGGTGCGGGTGCAAGGGATCGGCGCAGCGCAGGAAATTGCAGTGGCCATTCGCGAGCTCGCCGCGCCTAACGAGTTATTTGCGCCTGTCGATCTCATTGTGGTGACGCGCGGCGGTGGGAGCATTGAAGATTTATGGGAGTTCAACGAAGAGATCGTGGCTCGCGCGATATTCCATTCCGCCGTGCCAATCGTCTCGGCCGTCGGTCACGAAATTGATTTTACAATTTGCGATTTTGTCGCAGATCTCCGCGCGCCTACGCCGAGCGCTGCCGCCGAATTGATTGTTCCAGATGGCATCGATCTGCAGCGGCAGATCGATCGTTGCACCCGCACGCTGGGCCGCCAATTGTTGAACCGCGTACGCGACGCGCAACAACGGCTCGACCACACGCGGGATACCTTGCAGCGATGTCTTGCGCACAAAATTGAGAGCTACAAGCGCGGGCTGGACCATGCTGTTCGTGTGATGCAGGCGCGCAGCCCCGTGCGCGAGCTGATGATGCGCCGCAACCATTTTGCAGATCTCCATCGGCGCTTGGTCGCCTGCCCCGGACGCTTGATTGAAAACGCAAGACACCGTTTCGGCAGCATCGAAGGAATTCTGCGCGTGCTGGGACCCGACGCAACGCTGCGCCGCGGCTACAGCATCACCATGAACGATCGCGGCCAAATCATTCGCACAACGGCAGAAGTGCGCCCAAAAATGGCAATCCGTACCCGCGTAAATGACGGAGAATTCGGCTCGGAAATTCTGTAAGGCAGCTCGCTAAGCGAATGCGCCGCCAAAAGTCATTGCTTGTTATTAAAAACGATTACGAACCACCGCCAGCACCACGACAACTAGAACAATGATGCCGCCAACGATGACTTTCCAACTCATACCGGTCTGCCCAACCACCACCACCTTGGGGCCTCTGTTACCCTGCGGACGCACGTCCTGTTTCGCCTCTAACTTAGTCGCCTCAAGCTGAGGCTGTGCTGCCCTGGGCGTCGCTGGCGCGGGACGAAACTTTCTCTGAACGTCTGGAGGGAGTTCAAAGAAATAGACCTTCGAAATTCCCGTTTTAGTTCTAAGCACAATTCCGTCCCCTTCCACGCGGGTGACCGTGGCGTCTTTGTATTCCTTGCCGTTAATGGTTCTAAAATCCTCGGCGAGTGCTAGTGACGCGGACAGCGCTGCGAAAATTGACAGTGCGATCTTCCAGTACTTCACGCGGCGGATCTTGGCTCTTTTGGTTTCCACACTGCAACGACAAAGTGATGAGCTGCACAAGTACGCGACTGATTTCAAATCGTGGGTGAGCGTTACACGTGCGAAACAAAAGCCGCCACGCGGTGAAGCGTGACGGCTGATCGTGATATGCAGTCTGTGTCCGACAATTACCGGGCAATGACGCCTGCTTCGTTTCGTCTTAAGCGCTCCGTGACCTTCACACCTTTTTTGCGACTGTTGATGACGAAAGTATTATTTTCTCCCAACGCGGCCCATGGCCCACGCGGCACGTCGCTAAAGTCCACAAACCGCCAGTCGGTGACATCAGTTTGTTGCAGCCCGAGATAGTCTCGCACGGCAGGGGAAACATCGAGGCCAGCACCCTGATTCAGATTGGGTTTCGGACGTTCATTGCCAAATACGTATTGCCAATGGTCGGTTCGGAATGGTCCTGCGTCTTCCCACTGCGCATAAGCGATTCGATCGCCTTTGCGGATCGCGATCCATCGGTCCTTGCAAGTCGAAACAGCCGGACCCTGGTACGCCGCTTGAAACCACGGAACAACACGAGGCGCCTCCGGCCGGTGGCCAGTACGTGCTTTGTCGTTGTAGGGAAGTGCGCAGTAAAATGGGTTCTGCTCTGGTATGAATTTTATCGGGACATAATTACGCCGATGGGCGGGATCTGGATTGTCAAAACCACCGTAATTTTTGGTCCATTGTTTGTCCCAGGCACTGGTGCGATTCGGGGTGAGATTATTTCCACTTGGCTGTTCCCCGATCCAAAAAACGGTTGTTACGATATTTGCTTTCCACGGAAATGGTCGCGCAGCCGGAGAGGCTGACGCTTTTCTGCTGCGGGGCTTGTCCTTTTCACCGACCGCTTCGATTTGAGCGAAGGCCGAATCAAACGCGATGAACACTGCGAAACAAAAAAGAGCAAGTGCGCAGCGTTTCCCCATCATTTTCTTTCGGTTCCCATTCAAACGCTGCATGAAGCCCTGAAGGCTTACTCGCGTTTCGCGGTCTAGATTATCACTTTAGACAGGATTACAAACCGATATTTTCTAGGATTCAACGAGCACTGAATCAACTTGCCAAGTTGCTGCCTCCTCAAGCCCAGCCGATGGATGCAACGAAAAGCGGTTTTGGCGTAACGCTCCAGAACGCCCCCTGTCGAGCACTGCTTAGAGAATAGAGCGAGATGGAGGTCTAAGTCTTCTCCGCCACGACAGTATCTGGCGCTTCGGCAACGGGGCGGCGCTTTATCTGTTCCATCACGTCTCCGGCGATCATCTTAAGGAGCTCCTGCTCCTGCCTTGTTACCTCCCGTGGTTTTGTGTCGAGAATGGTGAGCGTCCCAATCGGAAAACCATTAGGTCCGCGCAAGGGAACGCCAGCGTAAAACCGCAGGCCACGCTCTTTCACAAATGGGTTGTTTGCGAAGCGGGGGTCTCGCGTCAAGTCGCGCACGATCAACACTTCATCATTGGCAATAACGTGACCGCAAAGGGAAACGTCGCGCGAAGTGGACCGAGCCTCGGCAAGATCGGCCGGCAATCCGGTTTGCGATTTGAACCACTGGCGATCCTTGTCGATCAGAGTTAAAAGCGCTATCGGCACTTTGAAAAGTCTCGTTAGGCGCTCTGTAACCCGATCGAACTCTGCTTCCCTGGGCGTGTCCAGAAGATTTAATCCGTCGAGTTCCGCCAGGCGCTCTTCCTCGTTAGGCGGCGTGGGCGCGGGCAGCATTGCGTCCGTAATTGCTGCGCTCGTTTTGTAAATCCGTTGCACGGCGTCTGCCAGGGAAACGGCTACATCACTGACGCGCGCTGCACGCAAACGTTCTCTGAGTTTCTCTGCATCAAATCTGGGACTCCACGCGCCAACGAGAATTGATACGCTTCCAAGTCGCTCATGAATCGCCGCAGCCAGATGTCGAGCCTGAGCTATACTTGTCGGCGGCAATACGGATACGCAGATGCATTCGGGTTGAATTTCAACTGTGCGTTCGATCAGCTCCTCGTCTTTAAGCCGCGCGGGCAGGTTTTCAGCTTCGAATCCCTGGTTTCGAAGTAGCTGTGCAAGCATTTCACCGGCGAGTTCGTCGCGATATGCGCTCGCGGGAAGACAAACAACGCGGCCGCCAGTCGCAGGAGCGGCTCCGGTGCGATCGATTTTTTGTTGGTGTGCGTCGTTGCGTGAAGCCTCCGAGCCGCTGAAATCATCTATGATCTCATGAACTCGCTGCAAAGCGGAGGTCCGTTGCTCCGCGGTGATCGAACCCCTGTGCGCGTCGATTTCGACTGCTCCGATCGCCGGAATTAAAACGTTATCGTAGAGCGCAGTCAGTGACTCCGTCTCCACATATTTGGTGACAAACTCTTCTGCGCTGTCCATCGAAAACGACAGAAGCCGATGATAAAACTCCTCATGAGGCGCCAGTGCTTGATCTTCGCTTAGCAAAATCCCGAGAAACTCTAGCCGCGGAACATGTCGCCCCATCACCGCCAAACACACTGTCATAGGAGTAGAAAGCACGAGACCGACCGGGCCCCAAAGCCAGGTCCAGAACACGGCCGAAATGATTAACGCAATCGGCGAAACGCCCGTGTTCGCACCGTAAACCCAAGGCTCGACAAAGTTTGATGCGATCGCCTCTAACACTAGGAACAAAGCGATCGTCATCAGCGGCGTGAACCAACTGCTCGAGATTGCAAATGAGAGTAGCACCGGCAAGAGAGCGCCAACCCATGGACCAACATAGGGAATGAATCTCAGCACTCCGGCCAACACTCCCCACAACGCCGCATTGGGAACTCCGATAAACTGCAGCCCAAATGCAACACAGATCCCGTAACACGTGTTGACGAGGAACTGGGTGGAAAGGTAACGCGACACACGACGTCCAGCGTCTTCCATAGCGCGCGTGGTTGTGCTGATACGCCCCTGCCCCACGAGACGAATCAATCGGCCGCGAAGATCTTCTCTCTTCAGTAGCATGAAAATTACCAGCAACAGCACTAGCGCAGCGGTACCGAGCGGACTCAAAATGGCGCTGAGAGTCTCCTGCATTAACTGTGGAATCGCGCTTCGCCCTTCGATGACTTTCACCGGGATAGGACTCGCCACAGGCGGAAGCGTTCGGGTCGAAGAATCACCGCGAGCGCGGTCGGTCGACGGCGCAGGGCTGGGCGCAACCAGTTCGTTTTGCAGCACGTGAACACTGGATGAAAATCGCGCCAGCGGGCCACCGACGGGAAGTCTCAGTGATCTGATTTTGGCGACGATGTTCGCCTGGTAATCGGGCAATTTGTCAGCCAGATCAATGACCTGGCTGCCGATGACCCAACTCGCTCCGGCGAAGATGGTGAACATCGCAATGACCGTCACTAACACAGCCGCGATGCGTCCGATCCAACGCTCCAGGCGAGTGACCAACCTCGAAAGTAAAAACGTGATCAGGGTGGCCAGGGCAATTGGCACGAAGACAGATCGCCCGAAGTAGAGCGCAGCAACGACAAATGCGATAAGCAAGAGTCCCCAGATTCCACTGAGTGCGGCGGTAGGAGTTAGCGACGAAGGTCGGGTTCGCGTTCGTGAATCAACCGCTCCGGCTCGTTCGATCTTCCGGGGTGAATGCATTCGAAATGATCCTTCTGTTAGCTACCGCGCCGCGCAGATTGACTGTCCCGCTCAGCAATTATGTTATCGTCTGCCAATCCGCGCTCCTCCGCGGCATGAATCGCAGCTACATCGGGACGTGCGTGTGTTGATCTGAATTCTTGACCAGTGCCGTCGCACTCAAAATGTTTCAGACGGCGCTAAAAGCCCGGTCCAGTACATCGAGCAAGAAATCGGCGTCTTGTTGGTTCAGGCACATCGGCGGGGAAAATCGAATTGTCTGACCGTGCAAACCACCTTTGCCAATCAATAATCCCATGTCCCGACAATTTTCCAGCACCTGCGCGCATTCACTCGTCGCTGGTTCTTTCGTGGCGCGATCTTTCACGAGCTCAATTCCCAGGAGCAAGCCTTTACCGCGCACATCACCAATGAGATTGTGCTTTGCTTTTAGCCGCTCGAGTCCTGCAAGGATCTGATTCCCGATGTTTAGAGCGTTCGCTTGCAATTTTTCGCGATCGATCACATCCAGCACAGCCGCGCCCTGGGCGCACACGACTGGATTGCCACCGAACGTGTTGAAGTGTAGCCGCTCCGCTAGTGTGGCTGCGATCTTTGAGGTCGTAACAACCGCACCGAGAGGAGCGCCGTTCCCAATCCCCTTGGCCATTGTCACGATGTCCGGCACCACATCTTGAGTTTCAAATCCCCAGTAATGCGTGCCGGTGCGGCCAAATCCCGTCTGCACTTCATCGGCGATACACACGCCACCAGCCGCGCGCACAAATTCGTACACGTGCTTCAGATAATTCTCCGGAAACACCACGCATCCGCCGACGCCCTGGATTGATTCGGCGATAAAGGCTGCGATTTGCCCCGACGTTGCGTGCTCGATCAAACTTCTGACGTCAGCCGCGTAATGATGTCCAGCCTGCGGATCGTCGCGTCCCCACGCTCCGCGATATGGATCGGGCGCGATCGCATGATGCACGCCAAAGCTATGCGGGACGTTGAACTTCCAGGTGCGATGCGCCGTGAGTCCCATCCCTGCGGCGTTGCCGCCGTGGTACGAATTTCGAAGCGCAATCACATCGTAGTTCCCGGTGTAAGCGCGCGCCATTAAAAGCGCTAGATCGTTGGCTTCCGAGCCTGAGTTGACGAAATAGCAGACCTTGAGATCGCCTGGCATTTTCGCTGCGAGCTTTTCAGCGTACTCGGCGATGTTCGGGTGCAGATAGATCGTGGTCGCATGTTGCAAAAGCTCGCTCTGCCGTCGCGCTGCCGCGACAACGTCCGGATGACAATGGCCGACGCTGATCGTCACAATCCCACCGAGAGCATCAAGATACCGGCGTCCATGTTCGTCGAACACGTATTGCGCTTTGCCCTCCACGATCATCAACGGTCGTTTGTAATAGAGGAAAAGCCCCGGATTCAGAAACTGTCGACGCGTGCGTAACACCTCTTCCGCGGATGGCCCACCATACGGCTGCGGCTGGTAATTGAATGGCGGTAGTTCAGGTGGTTGCATCATTTCGTACTCCAAACGCTTCCTTCGCCTTCAGCGAACCAGCGGCTCGTTGTCACCTTTTGTTGGGTGAAAAATTGCACCCCTTCCTTGCCTTGCATATGCAGATCGCCAAAGCGGGAAAATTAAACGGCGTGATCCCGACACAAACGCCCAGGGGTTGGCGAATCGTTTCGCAGTCAATTCCGCGCGCAACGTTCTCTACGGTATCGCCGCCGAGCAACGACGGAATGCCGCACGCAAACTCCACCATCTCGATTCCGCGCCGCACGTCACCGCGCGATTCGATCAAGGTTTTGCCGTGTTCGCGCGTGTTGCAGCGCGCGATATTTTCAAAATTCTGCTCGAGCAGCATTTTGAAACGGAACAGCACTCGCGCGCGCTCCACCGGTGGCGTTTCCCACCACGTCGAAAATGCCGCCGCTGCAGCTTGCACGGCGTCGTTCACATGCGCCGCGGTGCACATTGGCGTGAGTCCGATGACATCGCCTGTCGAAGGATTGTAGACTGGCGATGTGTCGATGTTAGGCAACTCCTGCCAGTCACCGTTCACAAGCATCGGGCAAACATTTGGCGCCGTCATACTGCCACTATTCAACAACTAACTCTCGCAAAGCACGAGGCGAAATTATAGCTCGCCGATGCGATGGCTCGGCCATAGGGATTCGTCTGATTACGCGTTCCTCCTTGAGCCCTATTGTGGCTTCGCTCAAGCACCTCCACGTTCCATACAGGCGCAGCACTCCCAATTCTATAATCCACCAAAAATAGGACCAGCTCGCGCGGCGGCTGCGATTAATAGCGAGTTCCTACAAGTAAGAACATATGAAACTAACACAAACCATTAAACAAGCTTCACTAACCTTGGCTAGTTTTAGCATAATTAGCCTGTCGGCAATGGCTGCCGATGAAAAAACAAACGCAGATAACACGGCTTTAAATCAGCGCGATCGCTCTGGTGAAACAGCCACGTCTGGCGACCAGTCGAACAGCTCTGGGGATTTAAAAATCACACAGGCTATTCGTCAGGCGCTGATGAAGGACGGCGAGATTTCGACCACTGCCAAGAACATCAAAGTCGTTACCGCGAACGGGCAAGTTACACTTCGCGGTCCAGTTAACAATGCGCAGGAGAAAGCAAAGGTCGATCAAATCGCGCGATCCGCGGCAGGCGGAGCGAAGATTGTCGATGAACTCGACGTCAAAAACCAAACCAACAAATAAACCTTAACTTAACGAAAGATTATTATGTCTAAATCAGTATTCGGTATTGCAACTACACAGGGTCAAGCTGAGCGAATTGTGGAGCAACTTCAGGCTCAAGGCTTCGCAACTTCGGAAATTTCGGTCCTAATGCCCGACACAGGCGGCACACGTGACATCGGTCACGTCAAAGCCACAAAGGCGCCTGAGGGAGCCACCACCGGTGCAGCAACAGGTGGGGTAGCTGGTGGCGTGCTCGGGTTACTCGCAGGAGTGGGTGCTTTAGCTATTCCTGGCCTGGGGCCATTTATTGCCGCCGGCCCGATCATGGCAGCACTTAGTGGTGCGGCTGTGGGCGCGACGACTGGCGGTGTTGTGGGGGGTCTAGTCGGGCTCGGTATTCCGGAAATCGAGGCAAAGCGTTACGATGAAAAGCTGAAGAAGGGCAACTATCTGGTCGCTGTCCACACCGACGAAAGCGACGATGTCGATCGCGCAAAGGACATCTTCAAAAATGCCGGAGCTGAGGATATCAGCACCGTCAGTGAGGCATCGGCGCCGAACAGGTAATCCTAAGAACGGAAATCATGGCTGAACAAAATCACATGAATAAAGGACCTGCGGTCTCACCGCAGGGGGACGTAAAGGCGGAACAAAACAGAAGACAACAAACCGGATCCGGTTCGTCGGGCCAAGGGGGGAACCTTCAAAGCAGTGGCACCTCGAAACGGACCAAAACTGTGAGACGAGCTGCAGGTGAGGGCGGTCAAATCTGGGACGAGGCGACAGCGGGTATTCGGACGTTAAAGGAAAATACTGACGAGTACGTTCGAAAGAATCCCACTAAGGCTGTGTTGACTGCGCTTGCGATCGGGTTTGTTCTCAGCCTAATGCGTCGCCATTGATTTGTGGTGCTGCTCGGAACTGAGCGGTCTGCTTGCAAAAGTATAGCCGTCGCGCGCGTGAACACTTGCTTCACGCGCGCGAGTGTCAGTGTCCGCCCGTGACGGTATATCCGGCAGCGCGCAAGTCTTCGGCCAACTCTGCTTCCATCTGGACTGCCGCTTCAAACGGCATTGGGTTTAAATGCTCGTAGAGTTCTGGCATCAGTCGCACGCCATATTTCCTGACAACCCAGGCTGATTTGTAGCCGTTCCTGTGATTTTCAAATCGGTGATCGACGGGGAGTCCTGTCATCCCAACATATACGCAGGGCTTCAGTGGATCGCGTTTCGGATTCAGCCGCAAGATCGAAGGATGCTTCGCGACAGCGTTACTCAGCAGAACCACATAGACGTTGTGGTGATATTGCTGTTCCTTGTGACACGTTGATTTTTTTCGTTTCAATTCGTAGGGCAACAAAAGCGCGGGTACATTCCGAGGGTCAGCCCGTTTGCGCAAGAGAGGTGTGATGTCTCGACTTAGCTCCGACATGGAACCAGCAGGCATTCATGTACCAGGAATGAAAGTTGGAGCCATAATCAATACTTCTAGCGGTGGCTGCGACTCCGAATCCGAGGCAGAACTGCTCAACATCCTCAACGCCGCCGGCGTGACCAATTGCAAAACGTGGTGTGGCGCGTCGGACCAAATTGAGCGGACGTTTGCGGAAGCGGCGACGCACAAACCTGAAGTGCTTGTCGTGCTCGGGGGAGATGGAACAATCCGCACGGCTGCCGAAGCGTGCAGTGGAACCGGCACCTATCTTGTCCCGCTGCCAGGCGGCACACTGAATGTGCTTCCTCGGGCACTATACGGTGAGTCATCCTGGCAAGAAGCGCTTAAAGAAACATTCGCTGATCCTTTGACAAAGGAGCTGTCAGGAGGCCGTGTCAGAGACAAACTGTTTTTTGTTGCAGCCGTTGTCGGTGCCCCTGGCTTGTGGATGGAAGCCCGCGAAGCCATACGTGAAGGCGACATTCTTAATGCTGTCGGGAAAGCTGGCGTCGCGTTCGAAGCGATGTTTGACACGACAATACAATATTTTATTTCGCCAGAAGTAAGTGGCACAGCGGAAGTCGTGGCCGTTATCTGTCCTCTTGTGTCGGAACAATTGTCCGATTCAGAGCAGACGCTTGAAGCCGCTGCCATCGACGTGGAAAACGCCACCGAACTACTTGGGCTTGCGACTGCGGCAGCGTTTGGAAAATGGCGTGATCACGAAAGCGTGACGCTCACCAGAACGCATCAGGTAACTGTGCAATCAATGAAAGACATCCCGCTGTTCCTCGATGGAGAACGGGTAAAGGTGGGGAACGAAGCGGAAATCAGTTTCGCGCTTCATGCGGTAAAGGTGATCGTTCCGAAAAGCTCGCTTGGCTAACGAACAAATCAGTTTGTTTTGCAATCGCCGGCAACTCCATCTGGCCTAACGAATCACTTCTCCAGCTTGAGGGCCACAGTCGCCAAAGGCGGCAAATGAATCAGCACCGAATGTTCGCGGCCCATCCATTCGCGGGATTCACTTTGGACGCCGCCGAGATTTCCTACGTTGCTCCCCCCGTAGGTTTCGCCGTCGGTGTTGATGATCTCGCGGTAGAAGCCGTCCTCAGGAACGCCCAATCGGTAGTTGTAACGCACCACCGGAGTCGCGTTAACAACGAATACGACAACCTCACCGTCTGAGGATTTCCGCAGGAATGAAACAACGCTGTTATCGGCGTCGTGAAAGTCGATCCAGTCGAATCCATCGTAAGTATCATCCAGTTGCCACAGCGCCGACTCGTTTTTGTAAGTGTAATTCAAATGTTGAACCAGTCGGCGAAGTCCGTCGTGACGCGGCAACTCCAGCAGTTCCCAGTCGAGCTGAGTATCGTGATTCCACTCGTTGGATTGGCCGAATTCGCCGCCCATGAATACCAATTTTTTTCCAGGGTGCCCGTACATCCACGCCAGGAACATCCGAAGGTTGGCGAATTTCCGCCATTCGTCTCCCGGCATTTTGGATAACAACGAGCGCTTGCCATACACGACTTCATCGTGGCTAAGCACGAGAACAAAATTTTCCTGGAACGCGTAGAGCAGCGAGAACGTGATATTGCCGTGGTGATAGCGGCGGTAAATCGGATCGATGCTCATGTAATGCAGGAAATCGTGCATCCAGCCCATGTTCCACTTGAATCCGAACCCCAGACCGCCGAGGTACGTCGGACGCGTCACACCAGGCCATGCTGTTGATTCCTCAGCAATTGTGATGATGCCAGGGAAATGCTCGTAACAGACCTCGTTAAATCGTTTAAGGAAATAGATGGCGTCGAGGTTCTCGCGGCCGCCGTAAACGTTGGGAACCCATTGCCCCGCCTTCCGGGAGTAGTCGAGGTAAAGCATCGAGGCGACTGCATCCACCCGCAGGCCGTCGATGTGATATTTATCGAGCCAGAAAAGCGCGTTTCCGATCAGAAAATTCCGCACCTCATTGCGGCCAAAATTAAAAATTAGCGTGCCCCAATCCTGGTGCTCGCCCTGGCGAGGATCCATGTGCTCAAACAGATGCGTGCCGTCGAACTCGCCGAGCGCATGTGCATCTTTCGGAAAGTGCGCCGGCACCCAGTCCATGATGACGCCGATTCCGGCCTGATGACATTTGTCGATGAAATGACGGAAATCGTCGGGCGGACCGAACCGGCTCGTTGGCGCAAAATAATTTGTGACCTGATAACCCCATGAACCTTCGAACGGATGCTCGGCAACCGGTAACAGTTCGATATGCGTGTAACCCAACTCCAACACGTACGGCAGCAACGTGTCGGCGAGTTCGAGATAAGTGAGTTGGCGATTTCCTTCTTTCCGGCGCCATGAGCCGAGGTGCACTTCGTAAATGCTGATCGGACTTTTCGGCCAATTCTTCTTCTGACGCGCCTCCATCCATTCGGCGTCGCTCCAGGTATAACGTTCCAAATCGTACACCAGCGATGCCGTTTTTTTGCCGGGCTGATTAAAGAACGCGAAGGGATCGCTCTTGAGTAGCACCGCGCCTGTTTGGGTGCGGATTTCAAATTTGTAGTGCGCTCCTTGCGTGATCCCGGGCAAAAATAATTCCCACACGCCTGCGCTTAACAATCTCCGCATCGGATTGACGCGGCCATCCCAGTCGTTGAAATCGCCAGCGACGCTGACGCGTTGCGCATTCGGGGCCCAAACGGCGAAATAAACGCCAGTCGCATCGCCAATCGTTCGTAAATGCGCGCCAAATTTCTCATAAATTTTCCAATGTTGTCCTTCACTGAACAGATGTAGATCGACATCGCCCATGATCGGACCGTACTGATACGCGTCACGTGTGGACTCTTCTGAGCCGTCCGGTTTTATGATGCGGAGATGGTACGGAATGTCGCGCTCCGCGCCGGGAACACTGGCGCAAAAGAAACCTTCCTTGTCGCTGCGTTCCGCAGCGATGGGTTTGTTTGGTTCTCGATCGAGCACGACCTCGATGGCGTACGCGTCTGGACGAAAGACCCGGATCTCCACGTCATCGCCGACCTTGTGCGGACCTAAGACGCCGAAGGGATCAGAATGAAGGCCTCTGACAAATCGGTAGATCTCGTCCCGCGGAACGTCAGCAATCTCGAACGCTTTCATTATGCAGAACTCATCGTGTAAATAGCGCTGTCTTGTTGAGCGAAGCGAAACATCTCTGTTCCTTTGTCCTGGGAAGGATCGCTCGAAAATTGATCCGAGATTCTTCGCTTCGCTCCGAATGACATTTGTGAGCCAGCTTGTAGTGCAGAAATCATCGATTCACCTCAACGACCTAGAAGCTTAACTCGCCCTGCCTGGTAGCCAAACGTTGTTTGCGCCCGTGACGATCGACCGCTCCTCGTTGAGCGTATCTGGTAAGCATGCGAATTAACATTGTGAGACATGTTTGTGTCGTCGTTTGTTGTTTCGGCCTCAGTTCCGTTTTAGCTGCTCCCGTTATTCCCATCATCCCGGGTACAACCTGGCGCTACAACATGACCGAGGAAATCGGTAAGGGACTGGATGTTTCGAACCTTAAACCAGATGCCGACGGCAAGATCCGTCTGTCAGTCTTGTATCGTCTCGAGGGAACGGAGGACGTTGATGGAAAAGATCTTCTTAGGTTTGAAATGCACCGCGGGGCCACGATCACCAACACCGATCTGCTCACGGTGGACGAACACGGGATTATCTGTTGGGCTCGGGTGAATCTCGACGGCGAGCTGGTTAAGTTTAATCCGCCGCAGACGATGATCGCCGCTCCCCTCAAAAAAGGCGCCGCGTGGGACTTCGATGGCCAGGCTGGCGACCTGAAGGTGCAACAGCATTATGACGTCTTGGGCGAAGAGAAAATCGATGTGCCCGCGGGCAAATTTCAAGCGTTCCGCATTCACGGCGAGCAAACGAAGCCCAACCGGATGATGATCGAGCGCTGGTTTGCACCGGGGGTTGGAATTGTCAAAGACGTTACGACAATGCAGGACGCCAAAGGCGATTTGCTCCAGCGCATTTCGCTCGAACTGGCTGAAGCGCCAAAAATTGTCGAGCGCCCCGAAGTGAAATCAGACGCCGCACCAAAACGGATCGCGGTGAGTCTCGCGAAAGATCGCTTCGGGAAACCCACGACGACATTCTCGTCAAACACGCCGGAAATTTACGCCCGGTGGCAGGGTCAGCGTTTGCGACAAGGCGCAAGTGTGAAGGCTGTCTGGATCGCGGAAAACCTCGGCGAAGATTTTCCTCCGGACTATAAAGTCGACGAGGCTTCTGCCGTCGCTGCCAGCCCGACCGCACGCGGCGCATTCACCCTCGCAAGGCCCGAAGATGGATGGATGCCGGGTGATTACCGCGTCGAGTTTTATGTCGACGATGTCCTCGTCGACGCGGTGAAGATGAAGATCGTGCAGTAAAACGTTGAATCCAAAACGCGGTGTCGCCGCATCATAACGGAGAAGACCTATTTTCCATGAGAAAGATCCCGATCGTTTTGCTTGCTGGGTGTGTCGTTTTGGTTGGCGGATGCCATTTGCCCGGCATCCGAGGCAACGGCCATATCAAAACTGAGGACCGACCAATCGCCGCTTTTGCCAATCTCGACGCTGGTGGCGCCTTTGAGATTGAGTGGCAAAATGGATCGCCCGCTCTTCGAATCACGATGGACGAAAATCTGCTGCCTTACATTGAGAGCAACGTTTCGGAAGACGTACTCCATTTGCGCACGCGAAAGCACGTCTGGCCCACGCACGGAATCAAAGTGGTCATCTCAAGTCCAACACGGGCTGGTGGCAAGATCAGGGGCGCAGTTAAGTTAACCGCGAAGCAGTTAAGCGGGCCAATCTTTGCTCTGGAGACCAAGGGTGCGTCACAAGTCTCACTTGATGGCAGCGTCGACCGACTTTTGGTCGACATGACCGGCGCAAGCCAGTTAGCAGCCGCTGGACTTCGAGCTAAAACAGCCGAAATCTCCACCACCGGCGCTGGCGACGCGGACGTCGCAGTGACCGATACGCTGAAAGTTGTGATCACTGGTGCCGGCAAAGTCACTTACTCCGGCAACCCGCCGACGATCAAGAAGCAGATCACTGGCGCAGGATCAATTCGCCACAAGGACTAGCCGCGTCGATGTAAGGGCGTTTGTGTCACACGCTCTCGGGCGCTTGGCACAATCGCCTCTACAACGCATCTTCAGCGGTTCAAATGAGGCAACCCGTCGCCATCCGAATTTTGAGCTGGTTCGCGGCCCTCGCATCCGCAGGAATGTTTGTCTCAATCGCGCTCGCGATTCTCGACATCGGACCGCATCTCATGGGCGGTGAAAAAGTGACTCGCTCGGAATGGTTGCATATCGCCGCCCCGCTGGTTGGGGTGATCGGCTGCCTGATGGCTTCGATCGCGTACGGTTTTGCCGCGCGCAAAGCGTGGTCGCGCCATCTTGTGATGGCGATATTTGTGCTGATAATCGTGTATGCGTCCGCGCTGGGCGCACTGAATGTGCTGCGACACACAATCATGTGGCGTGCCGTCGTTAACGCCTCTTTGTTTGGTTGTGCGAGTGCGTGGTACTTTTACTTCAAACGAAATGTCGCTGAGTACTTTCGCCAACTCGGAGGCCGATAGATTCGATCATGCGAGGATATTTCCTGGTGTTTCCTATTGCACTGTTGAGACCGGAGTGCGAAAGGCAAAGGCCTGAGGAGATCAATGACAACGCGCACGCTGTTTTTTATTTTCGCATCCCTGATTGTGGTCAGTCCGGCGCATGCCAGTGATGAAAGATCAATCAAAGATCTGGCCAAAGCTCTCACGGGACTTTCGGCGGACGTCGATCCAGCCGAAGCCCAGGCATTGTCTTACACTGCGCACACGACCGCGCGCCGACTCAAAAAAGAATATCGTGTCGTTCTCAACCCGGAGTTTACGGTGTTCCTCTACAATGTCGGCATGCGAAAGCGCGGCTGGTGTGGGCATTGGGCCCAGGACATTGGAGTGGAGTTAATAAAACTCGAGCCCAAGACGCTCGTGCTCCATTGGGGTGAAGCGTTTCCTGACACAACGAGCGAAAACAACGCGCTAGTCGTAACTGCGCGCAATCAGCGGTTCGAAGATGGGATCCTTATCGATGGCTGGCGCAGGGCCGGTCGATTATTCTGGTGTCCGGTGATAAAGGACTATGAGTACGAAAAGGAACAGCATTACGGCCATTCGGGCATCACCATGTGGAAAGAAAACATGAAATGGAGCGCGTGGCTGCAGTCTTACTCAACGGCCTGAGGAGAAGCCGAAAACAGCCAGCGCGGATCGCTGAATCGTTCGAGCGCAGATTCGTCAGAGGCAGAGCGCTGCCACTGAAAGTTGGCGTTTCACATAAACGCCATGCACATTTCCAAAGTGCCAGACGTGAATGTTCAGACCGAAAAGGCCGAGGAGTACAAGCCGCCAACTGAAGAGACTGCCTGGAGCCGGATAAAAAAGGCGCTGGGCCCGGTCGCGGTCGTGGGTGTCGTGATCGCAAAATTTCTTGCGAAGCTCAAATTCATCCTGCCCGTTCTGTTGAAATCCGGCGGCACCATGCTGCTGATGGTCTGGGTTTACATGCAACTGTGGGGATGGCAGTTCGCGCTGGGTTTTGTCCTGCTTTTGCTCGTCCATGAAACGGGCCATTTAATTGTCGCCAAGAAATTCGGACTCAAGGTCGGCGCGCCTGTCTTTATTCCGTTTATGGGCGCGTTCATTGCGCTGAAGGAAGCGCCGCGGAATGCGTGGATGGAAGCGTGTGTAGGTATCGGTGGGCCGTTGCTGGGAAGCTTGGGTGCGTTGGTCTGCAACGTGCTGGGCGAATTGTTCGCCGCCCCGATCTTCATCGCGCTGGCATGGTTCGGCTATTTTCTGAATCTTTTTAACCTCACGCCGGTCGGAATGCTCGACGGCGGACGCATTGTGACAGCGTTGTCCCGCTGGTTATGGTTGCCCGGCTTTGCGTTGCTCATCTGGTTTGGATGGAAATATCCAAACTTCATTATCTGGCTAATTATCCTTATGTCGCTGCCGAGGGTCTATTCACTCTTCCGCAAAAGGACCGAAGAAGAACAGCGCTATTTCGAAGTCACACCGTCGCAGCGGTGGATAATGTCAGTGCTGTACTTTGGCTTGATCGCCGTTTTGCTTTTTGGAATGCACGTGGCACAGCAGGATCTGAATAAATACAACATTCGTTCCCACGGCCACGGGCGGGACGTCATCGTTCAATAACGCGCTCAAGGACTGACGGCTGCCTAAGCCGTCGTTCCTTGGACATTCGCCGCAAACACCTTTTGAGGTTCGAGGCCAATCTTCTCGACGATCGAAACGAAACGCTTGTCCGAACGCAGCGGCGCAAATTCGGGAGCAATGCCAATGAAGTGCAGTGATGATGAATGTTCCTGGTAGGCACGCTGCAGTTCACGCATTGCGTCCTCGTGTTCGTTTAACACCACATGCACGTGTGCGATCGCATCCCCCGGCGTATAACTCCCGCGATTGTCGCAAGCGGCCTTGAGAATCTGCCTTGCTTCTTCCCGTCGGTTCATTTTGCCGTACGTGATCGCAAGACCGAAGGGCACCCTTCCACTAATGTCTTGCGATTTTTTATATAAGGCGATCGCCTCATCGAAGCGGCCTGTTTCCCGATAAAGAGCAGCCAGCAGCGGTTCACCGTAAGCAAATGTTGGATCAAGCTGCAACGCTCGCTCACCAGCGCTCATCGCTTGATCGATCAATCCGAAGTAACGATAAATCTCGCATGCGAAATTGCTCACCCAGAGCGAGGCAGGATCGATCTTTGCCGTGCGGCTTAGATAGGTAAGGGCTTTCTCTCGGTCGCCGATCGCCGCGTAAAACGCAGCGATAAAATAATTCGAAGGCGTCAAATTTGAATCGATTTCGAACGCGCGCACGTATTCGGCTTCGGCCCCGCGGAGATCCCAATCGAGAATCCGTTTGGTTTCGGCTAAGTAAACATGCGCTTCGGCTTCGCTATCGTCGATGCTGATCGCATTTGCCGCGGCCTCGCGCACCTTGGAATAAGCCTCGAGCGGTTCGACGTAACCATCCGCCAGCCAAAGCCAGGACTTTGCAATTCCGGTCCAGGCCCGCGCGAATCGCGGATCTTTGTCGAGCGCGCGCTCGAAAAACCCTAGACTTTTTCGCAGCGCTTCCTCGGTGCTTTTGTCGGACAAAAACAAGCCTCGAAGGTAGAGATCGTACGCTTCCATGCTGTGCGCGCGCGTCGTTACCGGAGCAATCTCTAACTTCAGCTTCAGCGCGTCGACGATAGCGCATGTGATCTCGTCCTGGAGCGCAAAGATTCCCTGGAATTCGCGCTCGAACGTTTCCGACCACAACGTGAAACCCTGACAGCACTCGGTCAGCTCGGCAGTCACACGAATCCGGTTGCCGTCTCTGCGAATACTCCCTTCGACCACATGCTCGACGTTGAGTTTGCTGGCGACTTCGCTCAATTCTGCGTCGCGATCTTTAAACCAAAACGATGAACGCCGGGCCGCTACCCGCAGATTGTCGACCTTGGAAAGTGCGGTGAGAATTTCCTCAGCGATGCCTTCGCCAAGATAATCGCGCTCAGGTCCCGCGCTCAAATCCTTAAACGGCAACACTGCAATTGACTTCTCCTGTGAAATTGCCCGATCGACTGCATCCGTCCTCAGTTGCGGTGCGCGATTTGGAGTACGCACGATTCCATATCGAGTAACATCGAAAAACCACGAAAGGGTGAGCGCCACCGGAAACCCAAGCACAATCAGTATCACCAAGAGGCGAACCACCCAATTTGGAGTATCGAACACCGGAAGAACTTGCGCGATGCCTTGAGCGAGTGCCCAGCCCCCTACAGCGTACGCGATTGCCACGCTGTACACTTTTCTTCGCTTTAGTTCGGCAAAAAAGGTTTTCGCGTTCACTGATGAATGGGTCCGCCGTGCTAACCTGAATCCAAGTTTTTAATCGCTACAAGCGCGCCCGTTTTTAGCTTCAGGGGCTCGTTTCTGCGATCAGTTGTTTAAAGCGCGGATCGCCCCGAATCGGATCCCATTCCCAGCGATGTTTTAAATCGTTGATGGTGATGCTGTAATCGGCGCTATCAACTGCCCCTGGCGTTGTGAGCAGACGCCCGATCAATGGAATAGCCAAATCATTTTGACCGACCCGAGCGTAGATGAGCGCGAGATAGCCATTCATGAGTGAACCGTCGAGGGCATCTTTCGACTCCGGTTTGAGCTCAACTGCTCGTTGCCCCTCCGCGATGGCATCATTCTTCCGCCCCATCAACGCGTAAAGCCAGCCGAGGCTCGCGTGCCGCTCGGCGCTTTCCGGGGCTTCTTTCACCGCTGCTTCAAAAGCTGGTATGGCTTGTTCGAAGGCCTGTTGAGCGTTGGCGTTATCTCCCTGCGCTAGATATGTGCAGCCTTCCAGGAAGATTTTCGGCGTCAATCCCGCGATGCTATAAGAAGTTTCGTTGGCCGACGATGTTTCGAGAATCTTTTTCGCCGCGGAATAATCGCGTTGCAACATGGCCACGTCCCACCGCGCTGCGGTGACGCTGCCGTCTGGATCAACACCGGCTGGAATCTCATCCAGCATCGACTTCACCAGACGAGTGTCCCCTTTCCATTGAAAATGGGCGTAGCCGTTTTGGATTTTGGCCACAAGCGATGATGGAGCGAGCGCGCGCATTTGCTCTGCCCAACGCACCGCTTCCGGCCACCGCCGCATGGAGGAGTTCGTGTACATGAGTTCGCGCGCAGTGCTGGGATTTTGCGGATCGAGCTTCGCAACTCGTTCGTAGGCCTCAAGCGCCTCCTGCCATTTCCCCTGCCTGCGCTCAATCGCCGCGATCAGCCGGCGTGTATCCGCGTTGTTCGGCGATAAACGAGACGCGATCTTAAATTGCTCCAGCGCCCTGTCATAGTCTTCATCCATCCAGTAAATGCACTGGCCGAGCGCAAAATGGCCTTCCGCAAGATTTGGTTGCAGTCGAAGCGCAGTTTCCGCTTCAGCAAAAGCTTTCGTCCTCCAACTCTCCGTCGGTTCATAATAACGGAAGACTTCAGCACAAACAGATGCGAGCCGCGCGTGAGCGAGTGCGAAATTCGAATCCAGTTCTATCGCCTGCATGTAAAGGCGCTCGGCGGTCTTGTAATCCTCCAGCAGCGTATCGGGATTGCGGGAAATCTGGTTCGCACGGAGATAAAAAACGTACGCATCGGCATTTTGCGTCGGTTTCGCTGCTGCCTGCGCTTTTTCATCGTCGCTAAGCCTTGCGCGAAGCATGTCGGCGATTTCGCTGGCCAGTTCTCCCTGCAAGCCGAGCGAATCGACCAGAGTGCGGTCGTAACGATTTGCCCAAATCTGGCGGTTATTTTTTGTATCGATCAGTTGCACATTCACCACCACGCGATCGCCTTCTTTGCGAACGCTGCCCTCGAGAATGTTAGCCACGGCAAGCCTCCTGCCGATATCGCGCAGATTCTGGCTTGCCGCGTCACGAAACGCCATTACCGAGGAACGACTGATCACTCTAAGGTCTTTGATTTTTGCCAAACTCGTTAGGATGTCATCCTGAATGCCGTCCGCGAAAAACGCGTTGTCTTTTGCCGGACTGAAGTTTTCGAACGGCAACACGGCGATGCTTTTCTCTTCAGGTAGAAACGATGCCTGGTTTTCCCTCCAATAAAACCAGAGGCACAGACCGATGACACCAATCGAAACCACTGTGGCCGCGATCGCCAGATAAACGCGACGGAACCTCCGTCGACCGCCAGTAGCCGCAGCTTTAGCCGCTTGTTCCAGTCGGGCTTGCCGAATGGCTTTCGGCAGTTGGGGATTCCCGACACCGTCTCCGTAAAAATTAACGAGGAAGATGGGAACGCCATGCTTTCCGGCGGATTCTCCCAAGTCATGCAAATAGCGACCCCATTGTCGCGAGTGGGCAAGATCCTCGGCCACTCTTTTGGACAAAAGGATATGGCCGGCATCTCCCCAATCCATCACCCGCCGGGCAAGATTGATTCCAGCGCCTGCAACGTTGGGTCGGTCGTTTACGTCGCGAACTTCATCAATTGGGCCGCTGTGAACCCCCATCCGAAGCTTCAGTTGAGGATACTCTTTCAACTTTTTGCTGATTTCGATCGCACACCGCACCGGCGCTTCGGGACTGTCAAAGAATACGAGGGCCATCCCGTCGCCCGCGGGAAGTCGAATTAGCTTCCCGGCTTCTTTGGCACTGCGGACCTGCTCGGTATCATTGACAACTTCAGTCAGCTGCTCCTGGTATTGACGCTGCTCATCGAGAAGCTGAGTGGAGTAAGCGACCAAATCCATAAATAGAACGTGGCCAATCTGTAATCGGACTGACGTTCCGGATTCAGAGCGCATACGTAGAACCACAATCTTGCGCGATGTTTCTGATTTCTGAAATCTAATTCAGTGAAAGATGCCAACATCAGCCCCGCCGCTGCTCTCCATGTTGTGCTAAAATTATCGGATGCCGTTTCAGCTTGAATCCAACTTCCAACCCCGCGGCGACCAGGGGCAGGCGATCGCGAAGCTGTTGAAATCTGTCGAGGCAGGAAACCGCCATCAGACACTGCTCGGCGTAACCGGCTCAGGCAAGACGTTCACCGTCGCTAATGTCATCCAAAAGCTGGATAGGCCCACGCTGGTCATTTCGCATAACAAAACACTGGCCGCGCAACTTTACTCAGAGTTTAAGCAATTCTTCCCAAGTAACGCAGTCGAATATTTCGTCAGCTATTTCGATTATTACCAGCCGGAAGCTTACATCCCGCGCTCCGACACCTACATCGAGAAGGATTCCTCCATTAACGAAGAGATTGAGCGGTTGCGCCTGTCGACTGCGAGCGCGCTGCTTTCACGCCGCGACGTAATCGTGGTAGCAAGCGTGTCTTGTATTTACGGAGTCACGTCGCCCGAAGACTACGCACAGATGTTGCTCACTGTGAAATACGGACAGCACATCAGCCGCGAAGCAGTGCTCGGTCGGCTAATCGACATGCTTTACGAGCGCAACGACATGAATTTCGCGCGCGGCAGGTTTCGTGTGCGCGGCGACGTGGTTGAGGTTTATCCCGCAACCGCGGATGAAGAAGGAATCCGGCTCGAGTTTTTCGGTGACGAGATCGATGCGATCCGGCGATTTGATCCGCTGACCGGTCACACACACGAATCGCTAAACTTCATCACATTTTTTCCAGCGAAACAGTTCGTCACGCCGGCGGACAAGCTGAATCGTGCGCTGCGCACAATCCGTGACGAGCTTGAGCAACGGATCATTGAACTGGAATCGCAAAACAAACTGCTCGAGGCGCAACGGCTGCGAATGCGCACCGAATACGATTTGGAGATGCTGCAGGAAATGGGTTTCTGCAACGGGATTGAAAACTATTCGCGCCATTTGTCCGGGCGCCCTCCCGGCTCGCGGCCTTACACGATCATCGATTTTTTCCCGGACGATTTTCTCACCGTCATCGATGAATCGCACGCCAGCATTCCGCAGATCGGCGGGATGTACGAGGGCGACCGATCGCGCAAAACCGTGCTCGTAAATTATGGATTTCGTTTGCCGAGCGCGCTCGACAATCGCCCGCTTGATTTCGATGAATTCATGAAGTTGACGGACCAGACGATTTATGTGAGCGCGACGCCGGCAGAATTTGAAATTCAAAACAGCGTCGCCGGCAACAAAGGATACTTTCCGCATAAGCGACAGCGGATTGGGGACGCAGAACTGATTCCGTTCGAGGTAGCTGGCAGGGCGCGACGGCCGGGCGCATTAGGGCGAGCAGGCGGCGCGCTCGGCGAGCGCGCCCTACCAGTCTCTCGAACGGATGATCCGCCGGAAAAATTTGATACGCATACTCCAGGCGCGCCGCTCGTAGTCGAGCAGATCATTCGGCCTACCGGACTTCTCGATCCGAAAATCACGATGAAGCCGCTCAAGAATCAGATCGACGAAACGATGGAGCTTTGCCGTCAGCGCGTGGAAAAAGGCGAGCGCGTTCTGGTGACGACGTTGACCAAGCGAACCGCGGAAGATCTGGCGGACTATCTGCGCGACGTGGGATTGAAAGTGCGGTATCTGCATAGCGATATCGACGCGATCGAGCGCGTGGAAATTTTGCGCGGTTTGCGTGCAGCGGAATTCGATATTCTCGTCGGCATCAATCTGCTCCGCGAAGGGCTCGATCTACCCGAGGTTTCGCTGGTGTGCATTCTGGACGCGGACAAGGAAGGATTTTTGCGCAGCCAGACTTCGCTCATCCAGACAGCAGGCCGCGCGGCGCGCCATATCAACGGTGAAGTAGTGCTCTTCGCCGACACCATCACCCAAAGCATGGAAGCGCTCATGTCGATTACCGACTACCGGCGTGCCAAGCAGATGGAGTACAACGAAACGCACGGCATCACGCCGCAAACGGTCCGGCGCGCCGTCCAGGAAAGTCTGCACACAATTTTGCGTGCACGCGAAATCGAGTCGTCGGTGATCCGCGAAACCGGTGGCGATTTCAACCTCTCGGAATTGCTGCGGGAATTGGAGCAGGAAATGCAGGAAGCCTCGGCAAATCTCGAATTCGAGCGGGCGGCACTGCTGCGCGACCAGATAATGGAAGTAAAGAGCGGCACGGGTTTGGCGAAAATTGAACCGAAGCGCCGACCCATAAAATACACACGCAACTCTGGCCGGCGTCGCTCGCGGGTGTAGGTGGAACGCGTTGTCCTCGACGCGGTGGTAAATGGAGGCGGCCCGCCCCGGGCCGTTAGGTGACGGCGCGAGGGCGCGCCGGCTTCCACCATCGTCTTGAGGACAAGACGATCCACCTTGTCGATTTTCGCCGCGCATGCGAGAAATCGCCGATGCCGAAGACGAAAACCAAATCGGAAACCGCAAACATACATGCGGTAGTCGGCTCGGATGAAGCTGAAGTGAAACACGTGGCCGCGGAGCTGGCGCAGAAACTAGTGCCCGACGAGGCCGGCGATTTCGGCCTGGAAGTAATCGACGGCGTCGCAGATAACTCCGATCAAGCCGCCACTCGAATTCGATCGGCGATCGAGGCATTGCAAACACTGCCTTTCTTCGGGAGCACAAAAGTGGTCTGGCTGAAAAACGCGAACTTCCTCGGCGACGACGTAAAGGCGCGCTCAAACGCGGTGCAAACTGCGCTGGAAGAATTGTCCGCACTGATCGACAGCGGTGTTGGAGATGGAGTCACGCTTTTAATCAGCGCCACAGAAGTCGACAAGCGGCGCTCGTTTTACAAAACATTGGTAAAACGCGCGGAGGTTCAGGTTTTTGACCGGCTCGATTCGGCGCGGGCCGGGTGGGAAGAAGAAGCAACTGAAATCGTTCTCGCTCGCGCAAAAAAGCGAAAATTGGAATTCGATGAGGCTGCGCTTGAACTGTTCGTTTTGCTGACCGGCGGCGATACGCGACAAATCGATAACGAATTGGAAAAGATAGACACCTTCCTCGGGAAAGATCGCGCTGTGCGTGTCGAGCTTGTTCGTGAGTTGGTTCCGCTGTCGCGTGCCGGAGTAATCTTCGAACTGAGCAACGCGCTGAGCACCCGCGATCTGGAACTGGCGCTGACGCTCGTGCGACGTTTGCTGGAGCAAGGTGAAAAGGCCGTAGGTATTTTGCTGGCCGCAATCGTGCCGACGATCCGCAATCTGTTACTGGCAAAAGATCTGATGGAGCAGCATGGGATTCGGCGTTCGCAGTCGCCGTTTCAATTCATTGCTGCCATGAACCGGCTGCCCGCAAAGGCAACGGAGCATTTGCCACGCAAAAAAGACGGCTCAATCAATGCCTATGGTTTGGCCATCGCCGCGCAACATGCGAATCAGTTCGATAGCAGTGAATTAATCGAGGCGATGCGCGCCTGCCTCGAAGCGAACGTCAAACTCGTGACCACACAGCTAGATCACGAGCTGATTCTTACGGAAGTAGTGGTGAAACTACTCGGTAGGGGCGATTGACCTCAATCGCCCGATGTTCAGTGAACCGACCTCTACCATCACACAGTGCCTTCTTGCCGCCGCGCTACTGGTCCGATGTAGGGAATGTCCCAGCGCACGCCAGTGAACGCTTTTACGGTGGCAACAATCCACACAACCAAAAACGCTATGTGAACGAGCGCCTGGATGATTCCCCAAAAAAATACGAGAATTCCACCAATCGCCGGAATCGACCAAAGGATCAGGAACAGGATTTTTGAGACGATGTTAAATAAAAGCCACGCGCCGCCGAAGATGATCGACTGCATCGCGTAAAAACGCACAAAGCTGTCGTGCTTTTCGACAATGTAAAAAATGATCCCGCCAATTAATGGAATGCAGGCGAGTGCCGCAGCTACGTTCGAAGGTAAACCGGTTGAGGTTGATTTTGGCCCGAGCTCAGGGCCCGGACCTGACGGAGGAGGAGCTGGAGTAGGCTCTTGATCGGGCATGATCTACATACACCGAATGCAAAATCCCTTGTCAAGCAATCTTGCTTCAGCGGTTCCTTTTCCCTTTCGCTCGTCCGACAAACGGCAATATGATCCGCTGCTAACCCCAGTATCCATGACTAAAAGTTCCCCTCCCCACGTCTAGGCACGCTTTCACCCTCATCGAGTTGCTCGTCGTAATCGTGACAATCGGCATCCTGGCCGCGACTCTTCGTTCCGGCCCTCAATGAGTGTTCTTGAGCGCGCAAAAGCGACAAAAGACCTGAGCAACCTGCGCCAGATCGGCGCCGCGACGCAGATGTACCTGAACGACAAGGACGGTGTTCTTCCCGCTTACGGCAACCTGGCATCGTGGATGACGCAGCTAGCCCGTGATTTATCCAAAATACCTTCGGGACATGGACGGTTTTCCAATCGCCTTTTGATAAGCGAGCCAGCTTCGGAAGCAGACACGCGCGACCGGTTAGCTACGGCATCAATCGTAACATGTATCAGCCGGCCGTCGGGAATAGCGGTAACATGATCGAAAGTTGTCTCGCCGTTCGCACGTTCTTGATGGCGCCTAATTACAGCGGCAGATCCGGCGATCCAGCGCGCTCGTGGGCGGGTACTGCCACAAGCGCGCCACGTAGCGTTTGCCGGTAGGCGAGGTGCCGGCGAATGCTACTGGTGGCACGCAACGGCAGTGGCGCGAAAATCAACGCGCTATTCTGCGATTTGCACGCTGAGACCATGACATTCGGTCCGAGCCAGCACCGGACGGGACATTCACAAGACACGACGTCAGATCCGCTCGGTCTGAAACATTGGGACCCGACGCAGTAGACGAACGCGGTTCGACATGATCTCTGTGCGTGCCGATGCCGTTATCGCGTGCTTATCGGCAGCAGGTTTGCTCAAGCAAGTCGGGACATGACGTCGCGCAAGTATCTCGCTGCAAAACGTGCGCAATCATTTCGGACAGCAATGTCGCGCCGCTTTTCGCTGATCGCGTCAAAGAAAGTCTGGCGTCAGCTGGATTTCGTCCCGACTGCTGATCACGATTCCGGCAGGCGAGAAATCGAAGACGCTTAAGCAAGCCGGCGCGATTTGCGATCAGATGATCGCGGCGGGACTTGACCGCCAATCGTTTGTCGTAGGTCTTGGCGGCGGAATGATTGGCGATATTTCTGGATTCGTGGCGGCGATTTATCACCGCGGCATTCCGCACGTCCAAATTCCAACCACGCTGCTGGCAATGGTGGACAGCTCGATCGGCGGCAAAACCGGCGTCGATACGCGCGCCGGGAAAAATTTGATTGGCGTTTTCCATCAACCCTCGCTGGTAATCGATGATGTCGATGTTTTGAAAACACTGCCGCGTCGCCAATTCAATCAAGGCTTCGCTGAGATCATCAAGCACGCCATTATCGCCGACCAAAAAATGTTTCGGATGCTCCAATCGTCGAAGGCAGTCGCAGCGCCTGCCCTACAACGGCTCATCAAGCGAAACATCCAGATTAAGTCTAAAATTGTCGCGAAAGACGAGCGCGACCGAACGGGCCAGCGCGCTGTCTTGAATTTTGGCCACACCGTTGGCCATGCGATCGAGCGTGCCGGAAATTACCGAAAATTCCTGCACGGAGAGGCGGTGAGCCTGGGAATTGTCGCCGCGTGCGCGATCTCAGTGAAACGAGCTGGGCTGCCGGCGGATCAGCGCACCGCAATTGTCGATCTTCTTGCCCGATTTGGGTTGCCCACGCGTCTGCCGTCGAATTTTCCACGTAAGAAGATTTTCGACGCAATAAAGTTCGATAAGAAATTCGAAGGCGGAAACGTGCGGTTCGTTGTGACACCACGCATCGGCACTGCGCGTATCACGAACGACGTGACTCTCGATGACATTCGTGAGGCCGTGAAACAACTGTAGGGCGTCTGTGTCAGACGCCATGGCGTTTCACAGAAACGCCCTACAGATCGGCAATTGAGTTCAATCGCCACTGCCACGCGCTTTGGAATAATATTCGACTAGTCCATCCGCCACGCTGTCGGCGTATTCGCGGAAGATGCTTTTGCGTTCAACACCGTTGATGTTGCGCGTGCCTTCGTAATCGCCGGCCTCAATACGGGCAAACACATCTTTGCTGTTCATCACATACGGCTCGCAGTACACGACCGGGCACCGATAAAGACGTGTGGCCAGCAGATTGCGCGCATACACATAACCGCTGGTACCGACTTTGGTCGTGCTGTTAGTGGTTGGGTACGCGTACGGCGGCAGGCCAGTTTCACGCGACATTGCCCGAGCAACCGTGTCGGCCAGCGGTAACTCCTCGTCGTACGCGCGACTCAGGAGCCGCCGGATCATTTCGAAGCGTTGATCATCGAATTCCAGCTCCTCCGCCAAATACGAGCCGTTGACCAACAGATGAAGATGATTCGTGTCGGTCAACATCGGACTGGTCGGGTCGCCCCATCCTTCAGCGTTGAAATGCAAACACAGCACAAGGTCAGGATGCAGTTTGAAATTCACCAGCGCGGCACGGCGCCGAATTTCATTGTACCGGTAGAACAAGATTTCGCTTTGCCAGCGGATGGTTTTCTCTTTCTCCGGATCAGTCGAATCAAGAACATCGGTGCGCGGCTGCGGCACGCCATTTCTGACGAGAATGTTCCTGGCCAACTCGCGAAAATCATCCGGTCGTTTGCCGGTTGTTGGCTCGTCAGTGCTTCGGACAAAAGAAACTTTCGCACCGAGATCGCGCAATCGCGTCGCCAACAATCGCGCCACGCGCAACGTCAAATCGCCCTCTTGGACGGGCTTACTGTCGCCGACCTGGAACCAACGCTCCTCCATCTTCGCCCAGCTGCCTCCGAGATGTCCCGGGTCGAGCGCGATCTTTAAACCCGAGAGCGGTTTCTCTCGTTTTGCCGATGGTAAAGATCTGGCCCGGCGCCAAAGTCGCGGCACTGGTTTCAGCTCTTGTGTGCCAGCGGCAAACTTCAAGGTGAAAAATGTCTGCGCGTCCCGGTTCATGAGGATCTGCGCTGTGTTGTCTTTTATCTCGATTAAATCGGGCGCGAATCCGTGAGTGGCGTAGACATCATTGATCAGGTGCGCGAACTCATCATGCGTGATTGTCTGCTGGTAATGTTCGAGAACATCCCATCTGGGCTTATTTCCAAGGACGCTGATGTTCTCCGCGGCCTGGAGACCTGCTGCAAGGATCGCTGCAAATAAGCATGTCGAAGCTCTAACGCCGCGCGTTCGCCACGTTACGGCGTGCCAGGCGAATCGCTTCGGCGCAATGGATCGGTCAACGGTAATATCGTTAAATCGCAATTCCGATGTAACTGTGTAACGATTCAACGAATCACCCACGAATGTTAACGGTTCTTTTTCTTGGCGACATTGTTGGCCAACCAGGTCGCGCCGCGGTAACAGCGCGGTTGCCGGATCTGAAGGCGAAATACGCGTTGGATTTCATCATCGTCAATGGCGAGAACGCGGCAGGCGGCCGCGGTATCACGGGCAAAATCACCATCGATCTGTTGCGCGCGGGCGTCTCAGTTATCACGAGTGGCGATCATATCTGGGACCAGAAAGAGATTCTATCGTTCATCGACACAGAACCGCGTTTGTTGCGCCCGCTCAATTATCCTGCGGGTACGCCGGGTAACGGATCGATCATTCTTGAAACGGCCAAGGGGAAAATCGGCGTCATCAACGTCCAGGCGCGCACGTTCATGCAGCCGATCCTGGACAATCCATTCAGTGCAGTCGAAGCAGCGGCGACCAAAATGCGCAGCGAGACGCCGAACATTATCGTCGATGCGCATGGCGAGACCACGAGCGAAAAAATTGCCCTTGGCCGATTTCTCGACGGGAAAGTTTCCGCCGTTATTGGCACTCATACTCACGTTCAGACGGCGGATGACCAAATCTTTCCCGGCGGCACGGCTTTCTTATGCGACGCTGGAATGTGCGGACCTGTCAATTCCATCCTGGGACGCGCCGTGGATCCAATCCTGAATCGCTTTATCTCGAATCTGCCGTCATCGTTTCCGGTAGCCGGCGGGGAAGTACGCTTGCGTGGCGCCGTCGTTCAAATTGATGAGACGAGCGGTCGCGCGGTGGGCATTACGCGCGTTGACGAGCCCGCGCCGCATGCATCCGTTGCGTCAGAGCCGGAGCCAAAATCGAATATCCAGAATTCGTCGTAGTCCGAACAGACTTGAAACTGTTGAACTTACAGCCAACTATTCACGCCTCTAGGTTCGAATTGTCTAAAGAGCATCAACGTCTAATAGAAATATATGAACAGATCCTTTGCTTTTATTTTAATAACCTCTTTGGCCCTGTGCGGTTCACAGGTCTGCCCGGCAGCAAAAAAAGAGAGTGCCGAAGCGGGCAAAAAGAATCCCGAAGCGAACAAACTGGCCCGTGAGGGCGCTGAGGCCGCTAGAAACAAGGACTGGAACAAAGCGGTTGACCTCCTTAAGAAAGCCACCGCCATGGACCACAAATACAGCGACGAACTCTCGGCGGTCTATCAGCGGCGCGGATATGCCGCTGCGAACGAGCAGAGATATGGGGACGCCATTACCGACTACGACGAAGCTCTTAAACTTACTCCGCAAGAAGCGCCCCGGATTCATGAACAACGTGCGGCGGTCGAAATGAAGATACAGGATTACGAAAAAGCTCTCGCCGATTATTCCGAGCTTATCAAATTGAAGCCGAACGAGATCAAATACATCAGTTATCGCGCATACATTTACGAGCTAAAAAATGATCTTCAAAATTCTTTGGCCGACAACGAAAAGATCTTGAAGGCGGACCCCAATAATCAGGATGCAAAGGCGCGCAAGCAACGCCTTGAACAAAAGATTGCCGAAAGGACACCGCTTACTCCTCCACCGCGAACGCCCACGCCTTCGCCTGCAGGCAAAAAGAAGCCTTAAGCAAAGCCCTCTCGACACCCGGATCCACTGCGCCGTTTAAGACGCGGTAAATTAGGCCTCGGTCAGTTCACCGGCTTCTTCGCTTTCCTCATCTGTTTCCGGCGCTGTGAATTTTCGCTTCCGGCGATTCGCCGGCAAAGGCGCCAGGGTCATGGTGATATTGCGACCGGCGATCTTCGGGTCGGTTTCCACCTGGGACATGCTGGAAAGATCGTCGCGAACTTTCTCCACCAGATGAGTTCCAAGCTCCTGGTGCGCCATTTCGCGGCCGCGGAATTGCAACTGAACACGCACTTTGTTGCCGCGATCCAAAAATTCTTCCGCGTGTCGAACTTTCGTCACGTAATCGTGCTCGTCGATGTTAACGCGGAATTTGATTTCCTTCAGTTTCGAGCCGGATGGCTTCTTATCTTTCGAGTGTTTGGAAATGTCGTATCGGAACTTTCCGAAATCGACAATCTTGCACACAGGCGGATTGGCGGTGGGCGCGACTTCGACCAAATCCTGGCCGAGAGTTTGAGCTTTACGCAAGGCGTCAGTTAAGCGCATGACGCCGAGCTGTTCTCCGCTCGACGCTATAATGACTCGGACTTCGCGAGCGCGAATCCGACCGTTTACACGAATTTGTGGTTGCAGATTAGATCAATCTCCTCAATGGCGAAGCGGGAGTGCACCGCGCCGCCATGCTACATTTATCGCAATTTCAAGCGTCAGCATTCGCAAACGCCAAGGCACCCTTTCTTCGCGACGGCTGCGATTACCGCCACGAAGTGCTCGCATTAAACGTCGCAAGCAGAGAGAAGTTGTAGGCAACAATTTCGCACTGGCAAGGCCAAACTCGTAACGATTACGTGTCGATCTTCCGAGATCACTTTGCCGGCGGGTCGCCAAAGTGAGCTTTGTGCGCCGCGTATGCAGCCGCATCATCCAACATTGAATCGATCGTCGCTGCCAACGGCTCAAGCTTAACGACTCCAGAAAAAATAGCGCGATCCCCGATCTCAGTATCAATCACGAAAGCGGGTCGTTGCGTGATCTGTAAGGCGCGGAATTCTGCCGTCGACGCTCGAATGCGTTTCTCTATCGCCGATGATTTCGCGAGCGCGAGTAATTTGCCGGCTTCGATGCCGGCAGCTTCGGCCCCGATTTCGGCTGCAATATTCCAGTCAGCGACATTTTTGCCTTCCCGCAGCGTGGCGCGAGCAAGCGCAAGCCGGACGCGATCATCAGTAAAACCAAAATCCTTTGCGGCTTCGGCCACACAATTCGGCGCGAGCCACTCTGGAAGATTTGGATCGTACCAGTCGGTGTTCAGCATAAACGCAGAACGCATCAACATTCCGCTGCGTCGATAAAACCATTGCTCCTGCTCGCGTGAAGTTGGCAAACCAGTGGGGTCCATCAGCGCGATTTTCCACTGAAACAGAACTCGCTCGTCATAACGTCTCTTCAATTCCGCCCAAGTCGGCTCGGACCAGAAACACCAGCTTGAAACGACATCCAGATAATCAGTGACAGTGATGGTCATGCTTGAATGGTAAAAAGGTTACAAGAAGCATCCAACTAGCCATATCGATGCTTGTCATGTTGAGCGAAGCGAAACATCTCTGATTTTTATTTTTAGCACCGCTGCCGGAAGACAATCGAAATTCTTCGCTTCACTCAGAATGATAACAATATCGTTTTGTTTTAACGCTCCAATGCTTTACCGAATTACGGCGATTTCCGCATCTCACGTTTGAATCTCAATCACATCTTGCTTTTCCTTGCCATCGTTTCGCCGCTGCTCGTTCTGGCTCGTGCGTGGCGGCCCAGCGCGCCCTATCGCGGATGGCGGCTCGCCGCGGTCGTTGTGCTAGCAGTTACTGCTGTCGCATGGTTTCTCTGGTCTGATGTCAGCGGGTATGTGGGCGGGGCCGCCTGGTTTCTTCTGCTGTTTCTGCCGACGATTGCATTGCGAAAGATAACGCAACTCGCTGCGCAAGGAGACTATGAATCGGCTGCAAGACTTGGTGCTGCTATCCAAATTTTGCATCCCACCGCCGAACTTCGCGAGCAAATCCGAGTATTTCGCAATTTGAAAACTAACGCCGCACATTCGCGCGCGTATAGTTCTGTTCCGCCAGATGACAATACCAGCACTTGGCGAAGTCAGCTTCGAAGCGCGCCGGCCGTGTTCGTATTAATCGCGGTCAACGTGCTTGCTTTCCTATACGAGATTTATGCTGGAGGCTCGAACGATCCAGACGTTTTGCATCGGATTGGCGCCGTCGAGTCGGACGCGGTTGTCGCGCAAGCCGAATACTGGCGGCTGTTCACTGCGCTTTTTCTACATGCGGGTTATTTGCATCTGGCGTTCAATCTTTTCGCGCTTTATGTCCTCGGTCCGCCGCTCGAGCGCTCCATCGGCACGATCCGATTTCTCGCATGCTATTTAATTTCCGGGGTCGCCTCCAGTGCAGGAGTGGTGGCTCTAACCGAGATCGGGCTGGTTCAACCCGGTCAACTCGTAGGCGCTTCGGGCTGCATCATGGGCGCGGTCGGTGCATGGGCGGGACTCTTATTGCGACATCGTCATGCGCCATTCGCGAAACAGCGGCTCGCAAACATCGGTCTGATCGTCGCGATTCAAATTGCATTCGATCTTTCCACGCCGCAGGTCAGCACGAGCGCGCACATGTGCGGATTGGTTGCCGGTTTTTTTCTCGGGCTCCTACTCGCACCGCGCGCCGTAGCCGGGGGCGTTGACCCCGGCAGAAGCTACTAGTTAAGAGGTCTCGAAATCCCGCTTGGTGGAATGATCAGCGACTTGCCGGATGAGATTTTCTTGATTAACTGCGGCCCTGTTCGCTCCGGTATCCGATGGTAATTTCTGAAACTTGCAATCTTTGGCACCGGGGTCAACGCCCCCGGCTACAGTAGGCCCAAACACATGCCCACTTTCCAAACTTACAACGTCACCCCCATCCTGCCGGCGACGCTCGAGCCGCTTCGGGAACTGAGTTTCAATCTCTGGTGGACATGGGAGCCAGCGGCACGCCGATTGTTCAGGGAACTCGACCTCGAGCTTTGGGAACAGACCAATCATAATCCGGTTCGCATGCTGCAGCTTTCGCGGCAATCCCGCCTTGAAGAGCTTGCACAGGACAAGAATTTTTCGCAGGAGCTCAAACAGGTTTTCCACGATTTTGAGAAATATCTCGGACGCCAGGACACGTACGGGAAGACCGGGCCCGGCGTGGCCATCAAGAATCCCATCGCCTACTTTTCCGCCGAATTCGGTTTTCATGAATCCATCCCAAATTACTCCGGCGGCCTCGGAATTCTGGCCGGCGATCATTGCAAATCGGCGAGCGATCTCGATCTGAATTTTGTGGCGATTGGTCTGCTCTATCGCCACGGCTATTTCCGGCAACAGATCGATAAGGACGGCATTCAGGCAGCAATTAACCTGAACCAAAATTTTTACCACCTGCCGATCCGCGAAGCTCGCCGAGGCGAAATGAAGCTTCTCATTTCGGTCCCGATTCTTGATCGAGAAGTTTTCGCCAGGATTTGGGAATTACGCGTCGGGCGCGTGAATGTCTATCTCCTCGACACCGACATTCCTGAGAACAACCCGGAGGACCGACGTATCACCGCGGAGCTTTACGGCGGCGATCTCGAGATGCGCATGCGCCAGGAAATCGTGCTTGGGATCGGCGGCGTGAAAGCTCTCACCGCGCTCGGGATCCAACCGGACGTGTTCCACATGAACGAAGGACACTCAGCCTTCCTGGCGCTGGAGCGGATACGTCTGAACGTTAACGAGAAAAAGCTCAATTTTTATTCCGCGCTGCAACTGGTGGCGGCGGCCAATGTCTTCACCACGCATACGCCGGTTCCCGCGGGCAACGACTCCTTCTCGCGGGAGATGATGCAAAAATATTTCGGGAAATTCGCAAAGGAACTCAACGTTCCATTCGACGAGCTGTTCTCATTTGGCCACACGCGTCTTAATCCCGACGAGCCCTTCAGTATGACCATCCTGGCGTTGCGGCTCAGTAGGAACGCGAATGGCGTCAGCAAATTGCACGGTGACGTGAGCCGATCGCTGTGGAAAGATGTCTGGTCGGGTGTGCCGATGCACGAGGTGCCGATCACCAGTATCACGAATGGCGTGCACACCAAGACTTGGATGGCACCCGAATTTGCGGCGCTTTATCGCAAGCATCTCGGCGATTGGGAGGAGCACCTGACTGAACCTGATTTTTGGCGCGGCGTCATCGACATCCCGGACGCGCAACTGTGGGAGACGCATCAACAACTCAAGCGCCGCCTCATCGATTTTGTTCGCGACCGCGAGCGACAACGCCGCGAACGACTGGGCGAATCGCCAGAGTCAATTCGCAGAGTTAATCGTATCCTTGATCCGGAAATTTTGACCATCGGTTTCGCGCGACGATTCGCGACTTACAAGCGCGGCGCGCTTTTGTTCAGCGACAAGGAACGATTGAAGCGATTGGTGAACGATGCAACGCGCCCGGTGCAATTCATTTTTGCAGGTAAAGCGCATCCGCGCGATGAAGCAGGCAAGGCGCTGATCCAGGAAGTCTACAAATTCAGCCGCGAGTCAGGTCTGGAAACTCGCGTCATTTTCGTGGAGGACTATGACAGCTACATCGCGCGACGCCTCGTGCAGGGAGTTGACCTCTGGCTGAACCATCCGCTGCGTCCGTTGGAAGCAAGCGGCACCAGCGGAATGAAATCGGCGCCGAACGGCGGGATCAATCTCAGTGTGCTCGATGGCTGGTGGCGCGAAGGTTTTAACGGCAGCAACGGATGGGCTATCGGCGGCGAGATCGATGACGGCAGCACGGAATTTCAAAACGAAGTGGACGCGAGCAGCCTTTATCAATTGCTCGAGAACCAGATCGTTCCGCTTTATTACGCGAAACCGGACGGCAAACTTCCCCTCGCCTGGCTGCAATTAATGCGCGAATCAATTCGCAGCGTCACGCCTGTGTTCAACACGCAGCGCATGGTGAAGGAATATACGGAACAACTTTATGTTCGTGCCGCGCGGGCGTACGAAAACCTCTGCCGAGACAGTTGCGGCGCCGCCGCGCACCTCAGCCAATGGAAAACGCAGATGCGCAAGGATTGGGCGCAAGTGCAGGTGTCTGACGTCCAGTTAGCCAATAAAGATCGGCAAAGTATTTCGGTGGGCGAATCCCTCCAGATCAGCGCGCGCGTGCATCTCGGTGCGGTTGATCCTCAGCATGTGTGCGTCCAGGCGTATCACGGCGAAGTGGACAACGGCGACCTGCGTAATCCCACCGCGACGGTGCTAAATCAAAGTCCCGATCAGTCCGGAATGGAGAATGGAAATTATATTTACCAAGGCAGCATTCCCGCAACGGAAAGCGGCACCTACGGCTTTAGCGTGCGCGTCCTGCCCACGCATCCCTGCCTCATGCAAGCGCACGAACTGCGCCTAATCACGTGGTCATAGCCGAGCCGTTAATTAAGCAATTACGCGAATGTTGTTCGCCACGCCCAGGTGAACGTCCGGTGAATTCCTACGTAACATCCGCGTCCATCCTCGCCGTACTTCGGTGAAGGCAACTCGTGCCTGATTTGCTGGAAAATTCGGCGTTCATAAACCCCCGCTACAAATGCCTGCAATTGAGCAATCGATCGAAGAACGAATCGACCGGCTGCAGACCGGCGGAATCATCGACATGCATTTTGATTTGCCGATGGATTTGTACGAAAAACGCCAGCGCAGAGATGTTCTTGAAACAGAATTTTTGTCGGAATTCGAAGCGGGGAATATCTCTGTTGTCGGCGCAGCGATTTATGTTGAGGACCGATATCTCCCGGAAGCCGGTTTGCGCGTGGCGCTCGATCAAGTTGCACGGCTGTACGCCGAAACGGCAGCTTCGGAGCGCTTCGCTATTTGCAAAAATTATCGCGAAATTCAAGCGGCGCGGGAAACGGGCAAGATCGCTTTTCTCATCACGATGGAGGGAGTGGAACCGTTGGGCACCGATCTGAATCAGTTACGCGTGTTTTACGAACTCGGTGTGCGCGCAATCGGACTGACGCACGCCCGAGCCAATGCGGCGGGACACGGCGGAGTTTTCGCGGCGAGCGGCTCGCCGGCTGAGGGGTTGACACCCTTCGGTCGCGAAGTCGTGCGTGATTGCGAAGCGCTCGGCGTGATTATCGATCTTGCGCACATTAACCCGGCTGGGTTTGCGGAGATTCTCTCGCTGACAACCAAACCGCCGATCGTGTCGCATACGAACGTCCGCCGGTATTACGACATCGAACGCAACATTAGTGATGAACAGATCAAGATGATCGGCGAACGGCGCGGAGTGATCGGCGTCAACTCTATCCTCGTGAGCCCGCTAGAAGAAGAGAGCACGCTAGACAGGTACGTCGATCACATCGAGCACATAGCGAATTTGATCGGGATCGACAACGTCGGGGTCGGCTTCGATTTCTTCGAATTCATTTATCGACAGTGGTCCGAATCCCGACAAGAAGGAGCTCGGTGCAAAACTTACAACGCCGCACTTTATTCCTGACCTAACGAATCACTCGCATGCGCGCAACCTCACCCGCGGATTTATCGAACGCGGATTCACCGACGCTGACATCGAAAAAATTCTGCGCGGCAATTGGCTGCGAATTTTTAAAGAACTGCTTTAGCCAGCCCCTGGTACGGGCTGGAACAGGGATCGTGTAAGTGATCAAGGCACAAATGATCACCATGCCGATCATGGCGAAGATAAAAATTCCATCGGCTATCTTTTCCAGACGATGCATTCGACGCACGGACCGTGAACGCAGCGTCGAGTAAGAGAGTGGCAGGAAATGAGGAACAGCAGTGCATCTCCGGCCAGAAAATCATCTGCCAGCGTGTCGGCGCGTCCAAATGTAATGACGACACGAATCAATCCGATGACAGTCAGACAAACGCCCACCATGGCCGACGAGACTGTGAAAATGTGGATGCAGATATCCTGCTCCAGATGCGTGCTTGGGTCGCGGAGTCTGTTGGTTTGTCCTTTCATGGCGACCCGTTATTAACCAACGGCGAAAACGACTGTTCAGACGATAAGAGCTCTGATAGGAAACCCTCAGCACTCACCGGAGTCGCATTTGAAATTCACTAATCTCACACGGCACACGGAGATCGGGGCCAATTCGTACTATCTTGAGATTGGTCACACCGGCTCCTCCTCGATTGCGGAATGCACCCGAAAAACACCGGGAGATGATGCGCTGCCTAATTTCAAAGCAATCGGCGACCGCGAAGTCGAGGCGATTCTGATGTCACACGCGCATCAGGACCACATCGGCACACTGCCTTTGGCCATGCGACGCTTCCCGCGCGCGCGGATTTTCATGGCCGAGCCGACGGCCGAAGTGGGCAGTGTTCTTTTGCACAACTCAGTGAATGTGATGACGCGGCAACGTGAGGAGATCGGAGAAATGTCATATCCGCTTTTCACGCATCGTGAAATCGACCGCGCATCGAAGCGCTGGCGCTGGTGTCCGATGCGTCAGCAGATCTCCATCGCCGGGGAACGCGCGGCACCGCGTGAAAGGGACACGTTAACATTCCAATTCTTCGATGCAGGACACGTGCTCGGCTCGACCGGAGTCATGCTGCGAGGCGAGGGTCAAAATGTCTTTTACACCGGGGACGTCAATTTCGACGATCAGACAATCATGCAGGCGGCGGGTTTCCCCGAGGAAAAGATTGACGTGCTGATCATGGAATGCACTCGCGGCGATCACGCGAAATCTGAGGGTTGGACCCGCGTCGGTGAAGAGCGCCGCCTGGCGGATGCGCTCGCAGCCGCTTTTGAGCGTGACGCGTGCGTGCTGATACCGGTGTTCGCATTAGGTAAGACCCAGGAGATCCTCGCGATGTTCTACAAGTTTCGCCGTGAGCGGCTGCTGCCAGAATTTCCAATTTATATCGGCGGTCTCAGCTCGAAGTTCACAGACATCTATGATCGCCGCACCCACACCACCCGGCGACAATTGCCGCGCTTGAAACTGATGAGGGAAGTAGCGCCGTTCATCTTAAATGATGAAACCGTGCGCAACACAGCGACGCGCGGCGGGCGCGTGTACGTTCTCTCCAGCGGGATGATGATTCCCAAAACGCTATCGAATATTTTCGCCCGGCGAATCATTGAGAACCCTCAGCACTCGATCTTTTTTGTCGGCTACGCCAATCCAGAATCGCCAGCCGGCCTTCTGCGCGAGGCGGGCCAGGGCGGCGAAGTAGCGCTCGATCCCGATAAACCGCCGCAAGCCATCCGTTGCGACATCGAACAGTTCCAGTTCAGCGCACACGCGACACGAGAGTCGCTGATCGAATTTGCCAAAAAGATTTCGCCAAAAAAAATTGTTCTTGTTCACGGTGACCCGCCGGCAGTCGAGTGGATGCGCGCTACACTATCGAACGAACTTTCCGGCTCAGAGGTGATCGTACCTGCACCTGGTGTGGAGGTAGAATTGTGATTGGTGCTGCGAAGCTGACGCACCACTGGAAGCTACACTGTTTACCGATCACAGTTCGCTGATCCCGCTCTCGCGATGCGCATTGCTTCATGGAACATCAATTCGCTGCGCAAACGGCAGGACCGCTTGTTTGAATGGCTTCAGGACACGCAACCGGACATTGTCTGCCTGCAGGAGACCAAATGCCCGGACGGACAATTTCCGGCGCTCGCTTTGCAAGCGGCGGGCTATCGTTCGGCATATCATGGAGAGAAATCGTACAACGGAGTAGCAATTGTCGCGAAGAACGAGCTGCACGGGGTTCGTGCGTCGCTTTGCGATGAAGTCGTCGATCCGCAGGCGCGCGTGATCGCAGCGACCGTCGGCCAGTTGCGCGTATTCTCAATTTACGCGCCTAATGGACAAGCCGTCGGGTCGCCGGCCTATGAATATAAATTGCAGTGGTATCGACGGCTCCGACACTGCGTTGCGAAAGAAGAATTCACTGACCTCGTGGTTTGTGGCGATTTCAATGTTGCTCCCGAAGATATTGATGTTTATGACGCCAAGCTTTGGCACGGCGCCATTATGGCTTCGGACAGCGAACGCGCCGCTTTTCGGAATTTGTGCAGCCTCGGCCTGCTCGACACGCTTCGAATCCATCACGAGAAAGGAGAACTTTTCAGTTGGTGGGATTATCAAATGCGCGCATTCGAAAAAAATCGTGGCCTGCGCATAGATGCCGTTCTGGCAAGCGAATCGCTGGCGAAAAAATGCGTCGCCTCCGGGATCGATCGCGAAATGCGTAGTGGAAAAGATCCTTCCGATCACGCGCCGGTGTGGGCGGAGTTTGCAGAATGAGGTGTCATGCCGAGCGACGTCGAGAAATCCCACGAAGTTCCCTAAGCTGACATCGCGGGATTCTTCGACTCCGCTTCGCTTCGCTCAGAATGACGGCACACTCAGTAAATATTCATGAAGCGAACTGAACATCTTCGCGTTCACAATCCGCCGCCAAAGCCGCTGCTGATCTGGGACGGCGACTGTGATTTTTGTCGGTTATGGATCGAGCGCTGGCGCGAAATGACAGGGGGTGAGGTCGATTACGCCACTTATCAAGAAGCAGGTGACCGCTTCCCTGAAATTCCATCGGAAGAATTCAACCGCTCGGTGGTTTTAATCCAATTGGACGGCTCAGTGGTCTTCGCGGCGGAAGCGGCGTATTGCTGCCTGGCGTATCGGCATTCACGACAATGGCTGGCGTGGAGCTACGATCATGTCCCAGGGTTCGCGGCTGTTTCTGAAACCGGATACGGTTTCATTGCTCGCCACCGAAAATTTGGGTCAGCGATTACCCGCCTGCTCTGGGGTAAAAATCCACGGAGGCCCACTTATTTTTGGGCGCGGCGCTGGTTCCTGCGTGCAGTGGGCGTGACCTATTTAATCGCTTTCGTGTCGCTTTGGGGTCAGGTGGATGGACTCGTCGGCAGCAATGGGATGTCGCCCGTCAATCAATTCCTTTCAGCAGTTCGGGGCCAGTTCGGACCAGACGCTTACGGACTGTGGCCAACCCTCTGCTGGCTTAACCCGAGTGATGCGTTTCTTCACTTTCTTTGTGGCAGCGGCGTTGTGTGTTCGTTGCTGTTGATTTTCGGAATCGCTCCGGCCCTTCTACTCCTTGCTCTTTTCGTTTTGTACTTGTCGCTCACAATCGCAGGCCAGGATTTTTTCAGTTTTCAATGGGACGTCCTTTTGCTGGAGACCGGTTTTTTATCAATCTTTTTTGCGCCGTGGCGGTTGTGGCCGCGGGAGCTTTCATGGTGGCCGGGATCGGCGACCCCGGCTACAGCGCCGGTTTCCCAAGCCGGTTTGTTTTTGCTCAAGCTTCTTTTGTTCAAACTGATGCTGATGTCGGGCGTAGTGAAATTAACCAGCGGCGACGACAGTTGGTGGAACCTGACAGCACTCGATTACCATTACTGGTCGCAACCGCTGCCGACGGTATTCGGTTGGTTGGCGGACAAAACGCCCGAATGGTTCAAGCATTTTTCCGTCGCGTTTTGCCTCGTAGTGGAAATCATCGTGCCATTTTTCATTTGGGCGCCGCGGCGTCTGCGATTGATTGCTGCGGGACTGTTGATTTTTCTTCAACTCGCGATCGCGATCACGGGAAACTATTGCTTTTTCAATCTGCTCACGATCGCGCTCTGCTTATTGCTGATCGATGATGCGGTGGTGCGGCCGGATCGCCGGGCGATGCGTAACCAAAGCGTCGGCGCGCCCGGCGGTCGCGCCCTACCCGAGCGATTGTGCGTCTACCTTGGGATGTTTGTGATCATCGTGACCTTACCGATCAATGCGTGGTTAATCTTCAGCGCATTTAAACCGCTTAGTCGACCACCGCGCGTGCTGGCGAATCTCTACCAAAGGCTCGAAGCATTTCGCGTCGTCAACGGCTATGGCCTTTTCCGCGAGATGACGAAAGACCGCTGCGAAATCATCCTTGAAGGAAGCTCTGACGGGATCGACTGGCTGCCTTACGAATTTAAGTGGAAGCCCGGCGACGTAAAACGCGCGCCTGGTTGGTGTGCGCCGCACCAGCCAAGACTCGACTGGCAGATGTGGTTCGCCGCTTTGAGAACGCCGCGCGAAAATCCGTGGTTCGTCGCATTGGTTTACCGATTGCTCCAAGACTCGCATGAAGTGAATGGCTTGCTCGCAAACAACCCATTCCCGGACAAACCGCCGCGTTACATTCGCGCGATGTTTTATCGCTATCGATTTACAACCGTGGATGAGCTTCGCCAGTCCGGCGCGTGGTGGAAACGTGAGGAGCTTCGCGAATACCTGCCAACACTTTCGCTGGAACAGTTCCGCTAATCGCGACGCAGACAATCTTGTGTGGGTGCTGCTCGTCGCGGAAGCCCACCTGACGTATGCCGCACCCTTGAGCGGCCTGCGCTGGCGCGGTATATTCGCCGCGCAATGGCGAAAGAAGAACAGATCGTCACCGAAGGTACCGTGACGCAGGTTTTGCCCGGGACGATGTTTCGCGTCGATCTTCCCGGCCAACGCAACGTCCTTGCACATATTTCAGGTAAAATGCGCAAGCATTTCATCCGGATCGTGCCCGGCGACAAAGTTTCGGTGGAGCTTTCGCCATACGATCTGACAAAAGCGCGAATCATTTTTCGCGAACAATAACTTTCAGTTTTCTCGCCCGTTGAGGACGTTAGGCGTTTAAGCCTGAAAACGTTTATAAGGCAAAAGAAGTCCGCTTGAAGCGTGCGACGCGTTTATGATTGAGACGAGTCGGCGTTTGCCCATTTAGGGAAGCGCGCGGATAGTCGTAGCGAACAAACCAATTGGAGATTACCAATGCCAGAACAAAACAGACCAGGAGAACCGACAAGACCGGCCAACGCCGATCCGCAGGATAAATTGCAGAGCAGCAAGGACCATGCTCGTAAAGCAGCGGAAGATTTGAAATCAGCTGCAGGTGCTTTCGCCGAAGAGTACCGCGGAAAAGCCGAGCAGGCGTGGGGCGACGCGCGCGGCAAAGCAGAACAAGCCTGGGGCGATGCCACTAGCCGCGCTCGGACGTTCCAGGAAGACGCCGAGGACTACGTCCGTGAAAACCCAACAAAAGCAGTATTCACGGCGCTCGGAATTGGATTCGTGCTGGGCCTGATCTTTCGGCGTTAGTTTCGAAAGCGCCGGAAATGAGCAGCGGGACCCTTCCCTCTCGCAATCCTGCGGGCCATTCCGGTTTGCTCGATAACGCGCTGGGCCTAATCAGCGCGGTTGTAGCGTTTTTTGAGAGCCGATTTGTTCTGGTTGCGCAGGAATCCAAGTCGGCCGCGGTGCAAGTGTTGATATTGGCCGGTTGCGTCATCGCGGCGCTGGCGCTCTGCCTGATGGGCTACGTTTTCCTCATAGTCAGTGCGGTTGTTGGCCTTGCTCATTTGCTCGGGACCTCCTGGCCAGTGGTAGCGCTCGTTGTTGCCCTGGTACATTTCATTATCGCCGGTGTGCTGTTGATGATAGCACGCAGCCGGATCACCAAGCCGATGTTTCGGGATAGCATTGACGAACTAAAGAAAGATCGCGAATGGCTGAAAACTCTAAATCAATCAACGAGCTAAAAGGAGAGATAGCAGGTTCGCGTCAGCGCGTGGCGAGCGAGTTGCGCGGAGTGCGTTACGAACTCGATTTCCCGGCGAAATTCCGGAGGTCATTCCGAAAACAGACGGGTTCATGGGTCAGCGCGGCGACAGCAGTAGGGGCGGTGATCGCGTTGGCGCCCATGCGGAAGAAGAAAGTTTACGTGGACGCAAAGACTCGGCGTAAAAGCGATAAAAAGCTAATGGAGACGGGGCTTGCGATGGCGGCGATAAAGCTTGTAGGAAATATCGCCCGGCCGGTCGTCATGGAGTTTGTTAAGAACCGTTTCTTTTATTCTGGCGAACCTTCCCGCGGCAGGAAATAATGCGCCATCTGTCACTCGGGCCGTGTATGCCCGTGAGACAGCTGAGTGATTCCCCGCATGACGCCACGAGTTTCAGCTCCTTCAGTGAAATCGCACCCCCTGCGGCACGTCGATAATTATCTCGAGATTGGCCAAAAAGCTGGCGCATCAGACGTTCACCTCGGCGTGGCTGCGCCGCCAATATGGCGAGTGCACGGAACGTTGCAGCCCATGTGGCCTGACGCGCCGGTTCTGACCAGCGAACAAACCGTCGTACTGGCAGAAACGTTCATGCCGGAAGTGTACAAGGATGAGCTCAACACCCGCGGCGACTCTGACTTCGCATATCAGAACGAACACGCTCGCTATCGAGTGAGTGTCGTTCGCCAGCGGTTGGGCGTTGAGATTGTGTTTCGGGTGATCAATTCCTACGTCCGCACAATGGACGACCTTGGATTGCCCGAACAGCTTAAGTTACTTACTCGCTATCAGAACGGCCTCATCCTCGCGACCGGTTCGGTAGGCACCGGCAAATCAACGACGCTTGCTGCGATGGTCCAGCAAGTCAATATCGAACGGCACGATCACATCATTACACTCGAGGACCCAATTGAATACGTCATCCATTCAAACAATTGTCACGTTAGCCAGCGCGAGGTTTTCACGCACACTGAGTCTTTTGCCACCGCGCTCCGTGCCTCGCTGCGGGAAGATCCCGATGTAATCATGGTGGGCGAAATGCGCGACTTGGAAACGATTTCGCTTGCCATCACCGCGGCAGAGACTGGACACCTTGTTCTAGCAACCCTTCACACCTCCAATGCATCGCGCACACTTGATAGGTTACTCGATGCGTTCCCGGCGGAACAACAGGAACACGTCCGGGTTATGGTCGCTGAATCGCTGCGTGGCGTCGTCAGTCACCAGTTGATACCGCGGAAAGATGGAAAGGGTCGCGTGCTCGCGCTTGAGATTCTCACCAACACACCCGCTGTCGCCAACGTCATTCGCGAAAACAAAACGTACATGTTGCCCGGTATTATTCAGACCGGAAAGAAGCAGGGCATGCGGTTGATGGACGATACCCTGATTGATCTTTACCAACGCGGTCTAATCAGCGCAGAGGAAGCTTATGCACGCGCCGAGCAGAAAGATGTCGTGCGGCAACACGTGAAAGCATGACGCGGATTACGCACATAAGTAACGCATTCACGAATCGATCTTCATGCTAAACTTGGTTCATCCGCGCAGTTCGGGATTTTCCCATGGCTTATCTTGACCAATTTCTGCAGATCGTAGTCCAACAGGAGGCCTCGGATTTGCACATCGCCGAGGGCGAACCGCCGAAGATACGCGTGCATGGGGACATAACGCCGATTCGAGCCGAGCCGATTTCGCACGATGAAGCCAAGCGAATGTTGAACGAAGTTTGCGGCTCGGATAACTGGGAACTTTTTGAGCAACACGGCGATCTCGATTTTGCCTACCAGATGGATGAGCACTCTCGATTTCGCAGCAACTACTTTAAGCAGTCGGAGGGGTACGCGGCGGCATTTCGACTAATTCCCACGAAGATTTCGACACTTGAGGAACTGGGCATTCCGCCAGTCGTCAAGACGTTTGCTAATTTGCGCGGCGGACTCGTGCTCGTTACCGGCCCGACTGGTTCTGGCAAAACGACAACGCAGGCTGCCCTGGTCGATTTCATTAACGAAAATTTTGCCAGACACATAGTGACGATCGAGGAGCCGATCGAGTTCGTGCACGACAATAAGCGCAGCATCATCACACAACGCGAAGTGCCTGCAGATTCAGAATCGTTTGCTGCCGGCCTGAAGGCTTCGCTGCGACAGGACACCGACATCGTGCTGGTTGGCGAGATGCGTGACCTGGAGACAATTGCACTCGCTTTAACTGCAGCCGAAACCGGCCTTTTGGTGTTCGGCACTCTGCATACAAACAACGCGCGCAAAACCGTGGATCGCATGGTGGATGCTTTCCCCGCCGATCGACAACCACAGGCGCGCGCGATGCTGGCGAACTCACTTCGCGGCGTGGTAGCGCAATTGCTTCTGAAAAGATCGGATCGTCCCGGGCGCATTGCGGTGAACGAAATACTGATCGCCAATCCTGCGGTCGCTGCGATCATCCGCGAAGGCGCCACGCACAAGCTGCAGGATATAATCGTTTCCGGTCGCGCACAGGGAATGCAGTTTATGGATGACGCCATTTGGGCGCTGCTGGAAAAAGGCATTGTGTCGCCCCATGAAGCCTTCATGAAAGCGATCGATAAAAGCCGCTTCAAACCCTTCCTCCCGGCCGACGAAGAAGCATTGGCCGACGCCGCGGGTGGCATCCGCGACGAAGAACGACGGCCTCCGGGAAATCTCTCAAGGTCGATCGGTGCCCGAGCGCAGGTGCGAGCGCGCTAAAACGCGATCTTAATCGCGGTCATTTTCGCTGTCGACACCCTAACGAGACTCTTTCAAAACTCGTTGCAATCGCAATCAACATTCGTGAACGATCAGCACCGCAGCGCCGTTGAGTTCGCCGGCGCGAAATCGATCCAGAGCGGTGTTGGCTTCTTCCAATGGGAATGTTTCGGCCCTGGTTTGCACCGGAACGCGAGGCGCAATTTCGAAAAATTCTTCGCCGTCGCGCCGGGTCAGGTTTGCGACCGAGGTGATCACCCGTTCTTCCCAAAGATCGGCATAAGGAATCGAAGGAATGTCAGTCATGTGAATCCCGCCGCACACTACAACGCCGCCTTTGGCGAGCGCGTGCAGCGCCGCCGGCACCAGCGGACCGACGGATGCAAAGATGATCGCTGCATCGATTTTTTCCGGGCGGCATTTCGTCGGAACCGCCGGCCCAAACCGCGCCAAGTTCTCTGGCGGCTTGCTGTGTTGCTTTGTCGCCCGGGCGAGTGAACGCGAAGAGTTCGCGCCCTTCGTAAATCGCAATTTGCGCGATCAAATGCGCCGCGTTGCCGAATCCGTAAATGCCAAGACGCCGCGCATCGCCCGTTTTGCGATACGATCGGTAACCGATCAGTCCCGCGCAAAGCAGCGGCGCAACCTCGACGTCGCTGTAACGCTCAGGCAAATGGAAACAGTATCGCGCATCGGCCACAGTGAACTCGGCGTAACCGCCGTCGATCGTGTAACCCGTAAAGCGCGCATTATCGCAAAGATTCTCTCTGCCGGATTGGCAATACGAGCAATCGCCGTCGGTCCAGCCAAGCCACGGGATTCCGACGCGATCTCCGATTCGCGAATGTGGGAGCGGCCTCAGTGCCGCGACTATCGGGACGCTTAGGTCCTTCCCACATTTCTTCGCCGATTTCTTCGACTTGTCCGACAATTTGGTGACCTAGAATCAGCGGCAGCTTCGGATTCGGTAATTCGCCATCGACCACGTGAAGGTCAGTGCGGCAAACCGCGCAGGTGCTGACGCGCACGAGCAATTGTCCCCTGCCCGGCTTCGGCTTTGGCACATCGCGCAGCTCGAGGGTCGTTTCGGTTCGTTGAGAACCATGGCGCGCATAGTTACTCTTCCGCTCCTCTTTCTCTTGCTCTTCGGAGAAGTGGATTACTAGCACGAGCAAGAGTAACACTCAACGAGCGCCCACTGGCTCGGGTCGCACCTGTCCGCGCGATGGCTCAACTTCGTGTTCGTGGTAATGGGCGCTACGGAGGAACGGCACCTTGTCGAGCACGTGCTCCTGGAACCATTCGACCCAGAGATAAATCACTGGCGTAACGAATAACGTGACCAGTTGCGAGAAAATCAGTCCGCCCACGATCACCAGGCCTAGCGGTCGCCGCGATGCAGCATCCTGACCGAATCCCAATGCAATCGGGATTGCGCCCATCAAGGGCGGCGAGTGTCGTCATCATGATGGGACGAAACCGTTCTACGCTGGCTTCGTGAATGGCCGAGCGAAGATCCCAGCCTTCGTCGATTCGTTGCAACGCGAAATCAACCACCATGATTCCATTTTTCTTCACAATACCTAACAAAAGAAACAGTCCGATCACGCTGTAGAGCGAAAGCACTGAATGGAAAATATACAATGTGGCCAGCCCGCCGACGACTGCTGGCACAATGGCCGGGAACAAAACCGTGAACGGGTGCACATAGCTCTCGTAAAGAATTCCCAGGATCACATACATGACGAAAATTGCCGCAAGCAACAGCAGGGGGAGAGATTGAAACAGCTGTCTGAACACGAGCGCCTCACCCTGGAAGGTTCCTTCCACCGTTGGGTAATGCGGCTGGATCTGCGCTACGGCATCCTCGATGTACTTCGTAGCGTCGCCAACCGCCGCATTCGGCAACAGGTTGAAATTGAAAGTGACACTGGTGAACTGGTTGAGATGGTTCACGGCCTGCGGGCCAATAACTTCCTTGGTTGATGTTACAACACGAAGCGGAACGAGGCTTGCCATGTTACCTGTGGTCGTGGCGATGGTTCCCCCACCCGATCCGCTCGCGCTGAAATTGCCGCTGGTGTTGCTCCGGACGTAGAGATCGTCCAAATCGCCAGGATGCGCGCGCTCTTTGTCTTTAACTTCAAGAATGACCTGGTACTGGTCGTCTGGTTGCTTGATCAGATAGATGTAGTTTTGGGAGTAGGCGTTGCGCATCAGGCTTTGAATCGCAGAAGTAGAAACGCCATAGGTCGCGGCGCGATCGCGGTTGATGTCGATCCTGAGATTGGGCGTGCTGTGGTAGTAGTCGGAGCGAACACTGGCGAAGCCCTTGAATTGTTGCAGCTTTTTCAATAGTTCATCGGCCATCGCATAAACGTCCTGCGGCACGATGCCGCTAATGGTGTAGGCATACTGGCCCTGGCTCACGCTCGTAGCGCCAACGCTGATTTGCAGGACTGGAGTCGGGGTCAACACCGTGGTAATGCCCGGAATGGAAGCGATCGATTTTTGCAGTCGCAAAACGATTTTGTCGACCGGCGGACGCTCACTCCGCGGTTTGAGAAAAAGGAACATAATTCCCTGCGATAACGGGCCGCGCGAAGCAAAACCGGCGAGCGTAAAAAACTGCCCGACGGCTGGATCGTCCTGAATTTTTTGGTTCACCTGCGTTTGAAACGCGCGCATCTGCGCCGGCGAGGTACCTTCTTGTGCGATGAACAAGCCGCGGATGAAACCGCTGTCGCCCGGCGGTAACAATGTGAACGGCAAATTCGTGAAGAAAAACCAGAGCCCAAGAATGCAAGCGAGCAGGATCGGCACAGCAAGCCATGCGCGATCGAGGAATTTGTCGAGCATCCGGCCATAGGCAGCGATCACGCGCTGAATGAAATTGGTGGTGTGCCGTTCCATCCAGGCGCGCTTATGGCCGGCCCTGCGCTCACCCAGGATGCGAGCGCACATCAGCGGCGTCAGCGTTAACGACACCAGGCCTGAAGCGAGAATGGCTACGATGATCGTGACGGAAAATTCGCGGAAGATTCGGCCAAGCAACCCGGGGATGAAAACCAGCGGGATGAAAACCGCGGCAAGCGAAAGCGTCATCGAGAGAATGGTAAAAGAAATTTCGCCGGCGCTGTTAAAAGTGGCTTTTACGATCGACTCCCCATGCTCGGCCCGGCGCACCACGTTTTCCAAAAACACAATGGCGTCATCGACAAGAAAACCAATGGCCAAGGTCAGCGCCATCAACGTTAGATTGTTGATGGAGAAGTTGAGCATGTACATCACCGCCACGGTGAGTAGCAACGACATCGGCAATGCCACAGCCGGGATTAGCGTGTCGGTAGCGCGGCCGAGGAACACGTAGATCACGATAACTACCAGCACGAACGCGATCATCAGCGTCCATTTCACTTCATTGGCGGAGTTGACGATGCTTTGAGACCGGTCGTACACCGGCGTGAATTGGATCGATCCCGGTAAACTCGCGCGCAGCTCTGGGAAGAGTGCCCTGACGGAATTGGCCACTTCGACTGCGTTTGCTCCTGCCTGCCGTGAAACGGCAAGCACGACCACCGCGCGCGCTGGCTTATAACCGCGCATCCAGAAAAAGCGCGAGATCCGCTCGTCCTGAACGCTCTGGCGCACATCAGCTACATCCTGCAAATAAACCGGTGCACCGTTGGGGCTGCGCGCCACGATTAGGTCCCGGTAGCCCTCGGCCTTGTCGATCTGTCCGTTGGGCTGCAGCACAAACGTGCGATGCGCGCCATCGAATTGTCCTGCGCCGGAATAGACGGTTCCCGCTTTGATCGCGCTGGCAAGATCGTCCATCGTCAGGGCGCGCGCTGCGAGTGCAGAGGGGTCCGCCTTGATGCGAATCGCGCCTTGCACTCCGTAAATGTTCACCTGCGAAACGCCCGGCAGGATGTTGATACGCTGCGCTACAACGGTGGACGCATATTTATAAAGGTCTCCATCGGTCAGCGTGTCCGACATCAGGCCTAACAAGTAAACCGCCTGGTCGTTCGGGTTCGTTTTGGTGAATGTCGGCGGACTCGGCAGATCGATTGGCAACCTGCCGGTGGCGCGTTGGATAGCAGCCTGCACGTCGGTCGCGGCGTCCGTGATGCTTTTACTGAGAACAAATTGGAGTGTGAGCTGCGTGGTGCTCTGCGTGCTGGTGCTGGTGATGATGTCGAGCCCGGGGATCTGCAAAAATTGTTTCTCTAACGGCGTGGCGATGTTGTTCGCCATGGTGGTGGGATCCGCGCCGGGATACGAGCAACTGACTTGAATAACCGGATAATCGACTGCCGGAAGATCGTTGACGGCAAGTTTACCGTAAGTGGCGAGACCAGCCACGATGACCGACAAGGTCAGCAGCATGGTCATCACCGGCCGTCGAATAAAGGGCCCGGAGAGTCCCGAGCCTTTGACTGGAACTAGCTTTGCGGACGAGTCCGGTTTCTCCCCGACGAACGATTTGGATCCGCGGCGGTCACGATCTTTTAGTTCGCGTTCGCCGTCATGCTCTTCCGCGTCATTCATATGACATCCCGCTCTTTGAAGCGGCAGTGCGGTCAGGCGCCGCGGGGGCTTGAGGGGCGTACGGCTGCGGCGCGATTTTCGCCCCCGGCGCAAGCGCAAGCTGGCCAGTTACAACCACCGTCTCGTCTGGTTTCACACCGTTCTCGATTACGGTCAGATCGCCCTGCTGGCGTTGCCCGGGAGTGACAGGACGAAGCTCGACAGTGTTGTCTGATTTCACCACGAACACGAAGGGTCCCGCCTGACTAATCTGCACGGCTTGCGTCGGCACAAGCGTCGCATCTTTGAGCGTGTCCAGAATGAAGCGGACGAGGACAAACTCGGATGGCCATAGCGAGCGATCGGGATTAGGCGCGACCCCACGAGCTTTCACCGTTCCAGAGCCGGGTTGCACTGCGTGGTCGATGAAATACAAATCGCCGACCCGTGGCGTAATCGAACCATCGGCAAGGTAGGTTTCTACTTTTACATTCGGACCGCCGAGATATTTTCGAACGAGCGGCAGATCATTCTCAGCCACGGTGAAATCCGTGTAGATAGGGTCCAAACCTTGTATCGTGACAAGAGCCGAGCCGGAGGGTCCAACCAGGTTGCCGACATCAACATTGCGAAGACCAATTCGTCCGTTGATGGGCGATTTGATGAAGCAATAATCAAAGTTTACCTGAGCAGCTTCGGTCGCTGCCTGCGACTTTTGCGCGTTTGCCAGAGCAATGTCGTAGTCCTGCTGCGCAACCACCTTCCTCGCACGCAGGTCCTCTTGTCGCTTGAGCGTCACCGCATCTAACGCGGCTTGCGCCTTTGCCTGATCGAGAACGGCCTGAAACGGGCGCGGGTCGATTGTGAAAAGCAAATCGCCTTTCTTCACGTCGGAGCCATCCTGGAAATGGCGCCCGATGATCACACCACTCACCTGCGCCGGCACCTGCACTGTCTCGTAAGCTGCACAGGTGCCGATTTCATCCAGGTAAAGCGGCACATCCTTCGTGATGACTTTGGCGACGCTCGCCGGACGCGGAGCGGGCTGAGCAGCTTTAGCTTCAATGGCTCGGTGTTGATAGATTCGATAGGTGACAAACCCTGCCAGCAGGATGAACAGCAAATACGCCCATTTGGGAATTGTGTGATTCGCAGTGCGGGCTCGCTTCGTTTCGGGCTTGGTTGAGCGCTTGGGAATGCCGTAATCCATGACTTTGTGATCGCTTACGGATGCATTGCCTTTCATTTGGACCCCCTGCGAATTGCCCCTTTTCTTAGAATCGAATCTCCTCGTTTAGCCCGACCGTTGTGCCCAGCCAAGCGCCGCGCCACAGCCTTGTTGCCGCGGGCGCGGAGCTTGTCGCTTTTCTCGGCGCGATCTTTGATATGCGCCAGCACGTCCATGCACATTTGAAGATCAGGGGTTGAAATGTCTGCCAATAGTTCGTTCCGAAGTGTTTTGGCACTTGAATTGATCTGGGCAATCACCCGCTGCGCGCGGCGGCCGAGCAGCACCATCTTACATCGGCGATCCAGTGCTGAATTGGTGCGTGTAATCCAGTCTTCGCGCTCCAAGCGATGCAACAATGTCACCACGCTCGGTTCTTCCACACCCAACCGCGCGGCAATCTCCGCCTGGGTGAGCGCGTCTCCCGCAATCGACAAATGCATTAGCGTTCGCCATTTCGCCTGGCTGAGGCCCATCGGCTTCAGACGCTCGTCCAGTTTTTGCCGCCATGCACGCGCCGTGCCGTGGAGCAGCTGGCCGAATATTTCCGTGGTGTCGCCCGGGAACATAACTCTCAAGACTAAATTGGTTAGTATGCTAACCAATTCCAATCCGAGAGTCTGTCAATGCTCGTTCGCGAGGCGCGACTTCAAAGAGAACCATCTCGCGTTTGCTGTAATCTCGTACGCGCGCAATGGGCCGCGGGCGCAGCGGCGCCCATTTTTGTGCCGCTAATGCCTTCGCTTCATTGTTATGTCGCACAAGAAAGTAGCGCACACTGCCTGGCAGATTTTCCACATCGCTCACATATTGCACCGGTGCTTTCACATAAAAAAATACCGGCTGATAATCCGGATTCACGGCGTAGAGCGTATCGTTTGTCGGGACGAGCGCGTTGATTTCCGCGGCGGCTTTTTTTACCTGCTGCCTGTCTCTTAACACGACCGCCGTAATCGGATAACCGATCGCACCAATCACAATTCCCAGCCCAACGAACGCAGCGACGACCTTGGTCCAAACACGTTCGTCTTTCATCCAGCGTCGCGGCCATTGCAGCGCGTTGCCGGCGCAGATCATGCCTAGTAGCCATGATGCTGGAACTATTGCCGGCATGCTGTAGCGGGAGAGGCCGCCGGGGACAAGATTGACCGCCAAAAACGGTAGTGCGATTCCCCATGACAACGCGCGCGCCAGTCGCTGTTCGTTTTGCTCCTGCAATTTTGAAAATCGTGCAAATGGAAACAGGAGAAGCCACGGGAGAAAGTAGATCAGGCTACGCGGGACGTTTTGGATCCAATCCAGGAATTTGAAATCGATGCCTTTCAGCCGTCCGGTGTACTGACCCGACCACTTGTCGATAGCAACCTGCGATGTCGTGGCGTGGACGAATGGTATTGCCCATGCCGCCGCGATCCCGATCATGACGGCGAGCCCGACAAAATGTGCAGGATGAACAAGAACCCGCCAGTCTTTCCAACAGGCCAGAACGGCGATCACAATTCCGTAGAAAAATAAGAGGTGCGTCGGCCCTTTTGCCAGCAGACCGAGCCCGAGAAAAACAGATGCCGGAAGCCACATGAGCCACGGCGACTTTTTCTGAAGAAAGAAGCTCAGCCAAAGAATAATCGCCAGACCGCAAAGAGACACATACAACGCTTCGATTTCAATTAACCGGCCTTTCTCGATGATGCCGATATTCGTCAGCCAGATCATAGCCGCGATGATCGATCCTCGTGCCCCGAGGCTGGCACGCGCGACAGTGACAAACGCTATGGCTACGACAAGCACCGAAAGGGCTGACGGCAGCCGCGCTGTCCATTCGTTTCGCACGCCAGACAATTTGAAAGATGCCGCTACAAGCCAGTTCACCAGCGGCGGCTTGCGGTAATACGGGTTGCTGCCTACTTGTGGGACGATGTAGTTCCCCGTCTCAAGCATCCGAACAGCCGGCAAAATCCGGCGTCCCTCTTCTCCCTTAATGGCAATCGAACCGAGCGCGGGCAAATAGATAACGGCCCACACAAGAATCACGACAGCGACGGCTCGAAGCCGCGAATTGATTAGATCTTCAATACTCAATTGTTGCTCGCGATTTATCCGAAGCTGAGCATCGGACGTCAAATCAAACCGATCCGCAGCTTGACGCGAACGGTTCGCAAACGTAACCTATAGCCCTAGTCCGCGCGCTGATGGAGTGGGAACTGGTGTCCCACTCTTTTTAGTCTGCGGGCTGCATGTTTTATATGAACGCCGAATTTATCGCCATGCTCGATTACCTGGAGCGGGAGCGCGGAATCAAGCGCGAAATCCTGCTCGAGGCGGTGTCGAATGCCCTGCTCTCTGCCTCGAAAAAGAGCGTTGGGGCGTCTCGCGATTTGCGCATCGACATCAACCGCAAAACCGGCGAAATCCGCGCGCTCGCAAATTTGGTTGTCGTTGATCAGGTATCCAATCCACAGGATGAAATCGAGATCTCAAAGGCGCGAAAGATCAAGGCGGACGCCAACGTTGGTGAGACTGTAGAAGTCGAAGTCACGCCGAAAAATTTCGGACGCATCGCAGCGCAAACCGCAAAGCAAGCAATGATGCAGCGGATTCGGCAGGCAGAGAAGGAGATGATTTACGAGGAGTTTAAAGATCGCGCGGGCGAAATTGTTAGTGGCACAGTGCGCCGGTTCGACCGTTCCGACGTCATTCTCGATCTTGGGAAATTCGAAGCAGTCATGCCGCAGCGCGAGCGAGTCGCGGTGGAAGATTACAATGTTGGTGATCGTCTCCGCGCGTACGTCGTAGCCGTGGAAAACGGTATACGTGGCCCTGAGATAATTGTCTCACGCAGCCATCCGAACTTCGTACGGCGCCTGTTTGAATTGGAAGTAAGCGAGATTGCAGACGGGACAGTCGAGATTCGCGGCATCGCGCGCGAAGCCGGTTATCGCACCAAGATCGCAGTGTGGAGCGCGAACGAAAAAGTGGATCCAGTCGGCGCCTGCGTGGGCATGCGCGGCTCTCGCGTGAAAAACATTGTGCGCGAGCTCAACAACGAAAAGGTCGATATCATCCGCTGGAGCTCAGATCCAAAGGAATACGTTCTGGAAGCGCTCAAGCCGGCGAAAATAAAAAATCTGGTTTTCGATACAGAGAAAAAGAACGTGCAGATCTCGGTGGACGAAGATCAGCTTTCGCTCGCCATCGGAAAAAAAGGGCAAAACGCGCGCCTGACTTCGCGGCTCACCGGCTGGGAAATCAATATCGGCAAGGACATGTCGGCGACGACCGTCGTGGAACAAAAAGTGGCTCAAGCCGCACAAACGCTTGCCAGCGCGCTCCCCATCACCCAACAACAGGCGCTCACACTGGTGAAATCCGGCTTTACTAATCTGGAAGGATTGGGCGATGCAGATGTGCAGGATTTGGTGGATATTCTCGCGGTGGATGAAGCAAAGGCGCGCGAAATCCACGATGCAGTGCACCGGCAGGAAGTTGTACACTAACATGGCTCCGTTCGAGGACGCTTGAGCCATGAGCGAAATTTTAAAGGAAAAACAATGGCAACGAAGACGAGCAGCAAAACTGCAACGCGTAAGGCAGCCCCGAGCGCGGCAGGACGCAAGACCACTGCTCCTGAGAAGCCAGCTGACGTAACGCCTAAACCCAAGCTGGCAAAAAAGGACTCAGCGGCCCCGGCGGAGGCGACCGCATCCGCGACGCAGCAGGCCCAACCGGAACAGCGCCGCGCCCCACCCAGAGACTGTCTCGCTGATTGATCGGAAACGGCCGGCAAAAAAATCTCAAGAGGGCGAGACAAAGACAAAGCGCACCGTTCTACCGCCAATCTCTCGTATCCGCGCATCGATCGAGGCTACCTCCAAGCCGGCGCCTGCACACGTGCCTTCAGCGGAACCGCCGCCACCTGAGCCGACAGAGCAACCGCCTGCCGAAGTGGCTTTAACGTCTGCTGAAGTTGAAGCCGGGCCGCGAGCAGAAGGTTCTTCTGATCAAGCCTCCAATCGTTGTTAAACATTTCGCAAACGAGCTCGGACTAAAACCGCATCAGCTAATCGCGGAGCTGATGACGCATAATATTTTTGCCAACATCAATCAGACCATCGAGCCCGACATTGCGGCCAAGATTGCGGAAAAACACGGGTTCCTTCTGGAAAAAGAGCGGCGAGAAAAAGGCGGCGGTGTTCACAAGGTGGAACAGCAGGTGGTCGCACCGCCTCCCCCGGTGATTGAGAAGAAAGAGGAACTCAAGTCTCGCGCGCCGATTATCACTTTCATGGGGCACGTCGATCACGGGAAAACCAGTTTGTTAGACGCCATTCGAAAGACGCGCGTTGCAGCTGGCGAAGCCGGTGGGATCACCCAGCACATCGGCGCATACAGCGTCGATCACAACGGCCACAAGATTACGTTTATCGATACTCCAGGTCACGCTGCGTTCACCGCTATGCGGGCGCGTGGCGCCAATGTCACCGACATCGTTGTGCTGGTGGTTGCGGCCGACGACGGCATCATGCCGCAAACTGTCGAAGCGATAAATCACGCCAAGGCCGCTTCGCATGTGAAAATCATGGTGGCTGCCAACAAGATAGATCTTCCAGGCGCGAACCTCGATCGTCTTAAGAAACAGCTGCAAGAGCGCGGTCTGAGTCCGGAAGATTGGGGAGGAGAAACGATTATTTGCCCCGTCTCGGCAACCAAAGGCACTGGAATCGATCACCTGCTCGAGATGATGTCGCTTCAAGCAGAGGTAATGGAATTGAAAGCGTCTCCTACTGCGAGACCGCGCGGAACCGTCATCGAAGCACAAGTTGAAGCCGGCCGAGGCCCAACGGCCACCGTGATCGTGCAGATGGGCACATTGAAAATTGGCGATCCTTTCATCTGCGGCAACTACAGCGGAAAGGTAAAATCCCTGCTCGACGACCGCGGCAAACCTGTCAAGCAAGTCGGGCCTTCGACACCCGTGAAGGTTCTCGGGTTCGTCGGGCTGCCGAATGCGGGCGACGAATTCCTGGTCATGGAATCCGAACGCGCCACTAAGCAACTGAGCGACGAGCGACTTGAGACAAAGCGCACCAACAAGCTTTACGTTCCGCAACGCGCGACGCTCGAGACTTTGCTCGAAACCGCCGGAGGCAAAAAAGTGCTGCGGCTCGTTTTGAAAGGCGACACGCAAGGTTCCGTCGAAGCAATCGTCAATGCCTTGAAACAGATCGAAACCAAAAAAGTCGATCTGGAAATGATTCATTCGGCTGTCGGACCGATTTCAGAATCGGACATTCTGTTGGCGAGTGCGAGCGACGCGGTGGTCATCGGCTTTAACGTGAAGGTCGAGAGCATGGCGGTTCCGGCCGCAAAACGCGAAGGCGTGCAGGTCAAGCTGTACAGCATTATTTACGAGCTGCTCGATCAAATGAAAGACGCCATGGCCGGTCTGCTCGAACCGGAATTGCGCGAAACCGTCATTGGACACGCGGAGGTGAAACAAGTTTTCCAGTTGAGCAGAGGCATTGTCGCTGGTTGCCTGGTGACGGATGGCCGGATCGCGCGCGTCGCACGCGCTCGCATTCTGCGAAAGCGTCAACCGGTTTACGACGGCGGGATTTCGACACTTCGCCGATTCCAGGATGACGTGAAAGAAGTCCGTTCCGGTCTGGAATGCGGAATCAAGCTGGGCGACTTCAGCGAATATCAGGTGGGCGACGTGATCGAGGCCTATCAGCTCGAGCAAATCGCCCAGAAATTGTGACGCTAGTCATTCCGAGCGAAGTCGAGGAATCCCGTTGCAAAACCAACATCTGATTTCACGGGATCCTTCGACTCCGCTTCGCTCCGCTCAGGATGACAACAAATCATGAAACATCGGCAATTACGCGTAAACGAATTGGTGAAACGCGAGCTAAGCGCCACCATTACGCGCGAAATCAATTTCGAAGGGGCACTGGTCAGCATCAATGCTGTCGATGTCACCCCCGATCTTAAGAGCGCGCACGTTTTCGTGAGCACCCTCGGCGCCGCTAATGGCAAAGGTGTAATCGACAAGCTGGAGGCGCATCGGCCGGCGTTGCAGGCGGAACTGTCCCGCCACGTCGTATTGAAATACACGCCGCATCTCATTTTTCATCTCGACGAGTCCATCAAACGCGGTGCGCGGGTGCTTGAAATTTTGGACGACCTCGGCAAACCCGACGGCCAAGACGAGTGAGTAACACGACGTTCGAAGAAATCGGCCGCGTCCTTCGCGAACATCAGCAGTTCGCTGTGCTCGGTCATGTTCGTCCCGATGGCGATGCGCTTGGCAGCCAGCTCGCGCTTGGCCTCTCACTTCAGAAACTTGGTAAAAGCGTACGCATCTGGAACCAGGAAGGGATGCTCGAGAAATATTCGTTCCTTCCGCGCGCTGAATTGCTGACGAAACCACCGGCAACAGCAGAGCATGTGGATGTGGCCATCGCGCTCGACACCGCAATTCAAAACCGGTTGGGCACAACGCTCGCTGCCGTTGGGTCGGCGAAAATCTGGATCAACATCGATCATCATGTCAGTAACCCAGGCTACGGAGATTTGGTGATCGTTGATCAAAGCGCGCCCGCAACCGGCGAAATCATTTTCAGACTGATCAAGAGTCAGGGCCTGCCTTTCGACCACGACATTGCGGAAAATCTTTTCGCTGCCATTTCAACGGATACAGGCTCGTTTCAATATCCAAAAACCAGCGCGCGCACGTTTGAAATTGCAGCCGGGTTGGTGCGCGACGGCAATCTCGACGTCGGGAAAATTAGTCAACACCTGTACGAGAACTATCCTCGGCGCCGACTCGAACTTTTGCGCGAGCTGTTGCGAACGATGCGCTTTAGTGAATGCGGTCGAATCGCAACGTTTGGCCTCAGCTTAAAGACTGCGGCAGAACTCGGTGTGATTCCCGAAGATAACGAAGGATTAATCGATCATCTCCGCGCAGTTCACGGCGTCATCGTCGCTGTTTTTTTCGAAGAACTCTCCGACGGAAAGGTGCGCGTAAGCATGCGTTCCAAAGACGAACGCGTCGATGTGTGCGCGATTTGTCAGAAGTTTGGAGGCGGTGGTCACACACTCGCTGCCGGGGCGCGCGTGCGCGGAACGTTGGCGGAAATCGAAGAAAAAGTTCTGGAGGAAACTCGTGAAACCGTTAAGCGCGCCTGCATCTCCTGACGGCGTTCTGCTCGTAGATAAAGCCGAAGGGATGACGTCGCACGACGTTGTCGCGCTGGCGCGACGACAAATTGGAACGAAAAAGATTGGCCATTGCGGCACGTTGGATCCAATCGCCACCGGCCTGCTTCTCCTCACTGTGGGCCGCGGCACAAAGGTTCAGGATTTGCTCATGAGCGAGGACAAAGAATACGTAGGGACATTCCTGCTCGGCGTAACGACCGACACACAGGACCGTGAAGGCCAAGTGATTCAGGAACGTCCGGTGCCGCCGCTGGATGAAAATCAAATCCGTGCCGCATTTGAAAAATTCCGCGGCGATTTCTATCAATTGCCGCCCATGGTTTCTGCAAAAAAACACGGCGGCGTGCCGTTATATAAGCTGGCGCGCGAGGGGAAAGTGGTGGAGCGCGAGCCACGCCTGGTCCATGTCTATCGCTACACAATCGATCGGATCGCATTACCCGAAATCGATTTCAGCGTGCTGTGCAGCAAAGGCTTTTATGTCCGCACCTATGTTCACGACATCGGCGAAGGGCTCGGTTGCGGCGCGCATTTGAAATCGCTTCGCCGGACGAAATCCGGCCGCTTCGATCTCGCCAATGCAATCACTGTCGACGAGATGAAAAACGCGACGCGAGACGATATCCTCAAACGGATGCTGAGCTTGCCGGCGGTTTCCAGGATGCGCGGAGCATAGCGAGTTATGATGCAACTCCTCCGTTCGATTCCGGAGCTGTCGCAGTTACCGAGCCCGCTCTTTCTCGCCATTGGTGTCTTCGACGGAGTCCATCTCGGCCATCAGGCAGTCATTTCGACTTCTGCGGAGCACGCTCGGGCGGTCAATGGAACGCCCGTGGTACTCACTTTTGATCCGCATCCGGAAAAAATACTGCGGCCTGACAAAGCGCCGCATTTGCTTACCGCTACGCCGCACAAGATCGCTCTGATTCGCGCGCTTGGTGTGCGACATCTGCTGATCATTTCGTTCGATAAACATTTTGCCGCCACCGAACCCGAGGATTTCGTGCAGCAATTGGTCGAGCATTCGAAACCGCTGCGGGAAATTTGCGTCGGACACGAATGGTCGTTTGGGAAAAATCGCCGTGGCAATCTTCGGCTGCTTGAAAAACTCGGTAAGCAGTTTGATTTCAACGTCGTTGGAATTTCGCCGGTGACTGTTAATGGCGAACTTGTGAGCAGCACGACGATCCGGCGCGCGGTGGCAGAGGGTGATCTAAAAAAAGCCGCGACCATGCTGGGCCGCGAATACACAATCCTGGGAACAGTTGTGCACGGCGATAATCTGGGAAAGAAAATCGGATTCCCGACCGCAAACCTGAGCGCCCACAGTGAGCAGTTTCCGCCGAACGGCGTTTATTTTGTTGAGGCAAGCCTCGATGGTGTTGTCTATCCCGGCGTGGTGAATCTCGGTTATCGGCCGACTGTGAGCAGCGGCAGATCGGACCGCATTCTCGAAGTTCACTTCATCGATTTCAATCGCGACATTTACGGCAAAGATGTTGAGCTGCGCTTCGTCGGTTATCTCAGGCCGGAGAAGAAATTCGAGAATGTTGATGCGCTCGTCCGGCAAATCGAATGCGATGTGCAGCAGGCGCGCCAATTGGCCGGAGTGTAATCAAACTCGGCGCTTTAAAAATCGAGCCGGGTCAAATCGCGTACTTCAGGCGTCTTGCGGATGGCGAAGATGACAGCGAAAGCGCCGACTACGAGACCGCAACCAAACGCGAAAACCAACAATAGCCAAATCGGGAAGTCCGCCATCTGAAAAATGCCTTGGCGCACCAAGCTGCCGCCACCGGAAAGGAAGTAGGCCATCCCGGTTCCGATTAACGCCAGGCCAACGACGATCATTGCGCGCAGCCATTGCGGCTCGCGCGGTGCTGCCGGCAGCCTGGCGATAATGCGCGCGGTAAATCCGTCGTCATCAATGTAAGGCACGGCTTCGCGCAGTTGTCGGTCTAGCGTTTCGTCGTCGATCATTCGATTCACTTTATCAATTCGGCCCCCACGCCGCCAGTGTTCGTTTCAACTTTTCGCGTCCTCGCAGAACGTTCGTTTTGACCGTGCCGAGCGGAATTTCAAGGACGCGCGAGGCTTCATCGTGCGACAGACCGTTCTGGCAGCAAAGCACAACTGCGGTGCGCTCATGTAACGGAAGCAAATTAAGCGCGTGCATAAGATCGTGTCTCAAACCGGGATCGACAGTATGCGGATCTTGTTCTGCCTGCCACTGTTCCTCATCCACGCCCACCAGTTCTTTGCGACGGCGCGCGTCCTCGCGAAAGCAATTGTACGCGATTCGATAAAGCCATGTGGAAAAGCGCGCTTCGCCCCGAAAGCTGCGGATGTTCTTGTAGGCTCGGAGAAAAGCTTCCTGTGCGAGGTCATCCGCCAGAGCGATGTCTGTGCGGGTGAGTTGGCGCAGCAGACCGCGCACGCTCGATTGATGCCGCCGCACCAGTTCGCCGAAGGCGTGCTGATCGTCATCGGCAAGAACTCGCGTAACGAGATCCGCATCAGTGAGCTCCACAACCGCAACATTACGGTGTCGGGGGCGGCGGCGGAATGTCCTTTTTGTTTTCCAATTTCCATACAATCAAATAACCAAGCCCGATCAGGAACGGAATTAGTCCGAATGACCACGCGCCCCCTTCCCAATCGTTGACGGCTGCGAGCCATATCATCAGACCCAGGCCCACCATGGTCCAAACGACCCCGCGCCTCACATCCGAGCGCCGGCGTATGCCTCGCGTAGCAGGAGCCAGCAGTTCTGCGGGAACGGGCTGACCTTTTTCTACCATCATCCGGATAGTCCGCTGCCTCGTCCGAGTCGCGATCATTGAAAATATCCCAATCATAACCACGATCGCCACCGGCGCGCCGAATATGGACAGAAACACGATCGCCACGATTGGAATCGCCACTAAATTGCGCATTTGTTGAAGATCGGCGTCGTCATCCTTATCGCCGGTGTCAATGGTGATTCCGTGCTTGCCCCCAAGCTTTTTCTCCAGCTTCCGATGAATTTTGTCGGCGAGATCCGCTGAAGTGGAATTAGACGTCGCACTGGGAGCTGCCGTTGGCGTTGATGCTGGCGCCGCTATTGAGGTTGCCGCTGTTGCGGCTGTTACTGCCGTCGCTGCTGTCGGGCTGGCAATCGGCGTTTCGGTCGGCGCCTGCGGAAACAAGGTGCCATACAGCCCGAGCGAGACCATGCAGAGGAGGAATAGTTTTTTCATAGAGTGTTTGATTATAGGATGCAGCGAAGGTCCGATTTGGATTCAACGATTTTGCGCCTGACACGGCAATTAAAAGGTTGCGTGGCGCGGTTGGCTGGACATTATTGTCCCTCTCAAAACTGCGGGTGTAGCTCAGTTGGTAGAGCACCACCTTGCCAAGGTGGACGTCGCGAGTTCGAGCCTCGTCACCCGCTCCAGCCTTCGCTTGAAACGCAGTGCAAAGCGAAGGCTGGAGCGAGTGCGCCGTAGCTTTAGCGAAGGCGGACCGCCCGAACGCTCCAAGCTACGGCTGGCAGGCCAGCCTTGTGATGTACTACGTCTACTTGTTGAAGTCTCGAATCTCGCCCGACACAACGCGTACGTCGGATCGACTCGCGATCTGCGAGAGCGGCTTAAAGAACATAATGAAAGGTCGCTCTCCGTCATACTGCCAAGTTTCGGCCTTGGACTTCTCATCGACTTACTGTCGCCTTCGCAGAAGAAAAGACCGCAGTCGCATTTGAAAGATATCTCAAATCGGGTTCGGGCCGCTCGTTCGTCAATCGACACTTTCTCTAGGATCTTCCATGTTTCTCTGGCGAAAATGTGCCGAACAGCAGTGGGTTAAAGCACACGAAGACCTCCTTCAAGAACGGGCTCACGGCCAGCTCGTGACTGTACGCAAACCCGGACGTAAGCGTCTGGAGCTGGAAATTGCATGCCGCTCGCGGAGCGCGTCGTCTGCGCTGCTCAAGGAATTCGGCGGCCGCATCGAGGCCTTGCCACGCAATTGGCTGAAGCGATTTAGTCGTGGCGATTCGAAGCCAATTAAGATCGGGAATCGATTGATGGTCGTTAGATCCATCAATGAGCTACAGCGTTGTAGTGTCCGCTGTCCCCAGCGGAGTGGCCGTCATCGCACCAGACCTTATGCGCTGAGGACAGCGCACCCTACAGCAGGCGACATTAAGCCTGCGCTCCTTGTCATTCCGGCTTCGTTGGCATTTGGAACCGGCGAGCATGCCACGACGGCAATGTCGCTTCGGCTCTTGGAAAAACTGACCCGCCGCTGGAACGCAGGCTGGTCGCTCGCCGATCTTGGGACTGGCAGCGGTATCCTTGCTTTGGCGGCGAAATGTTTCGGCGCCGGCCAAGTCATGGGTATCGATAACGATCCTGCGGCGATTTCGGTGGCTAAATCAAACGCCCGATTGAACAGAATTCGCGGCACTAGTTTTGAATTAGGCGATGTGCACAAGTGGAACCCGGCACAGCGAACCGACGTGATTACGGCAAATTTATACAGCGATTTGCTTATCGACATCCTGGCAAAACTGCGCTGCGGAACGTGGCTAATTGTCTCGGGCATTTTGCGCAGCCAACAAGACGAATTGGTTCATACACTGCAGCGGAACCTCCTTAACGTGATCAGCATAAAGCACCGCGGTAAATGGGTTGCGATTCTGGCAAGGCGGGGCAACTGCTCTGCGACCGCAGAACCTCGAGCTGGCAAATTTTTGCGGCGGCCATAGACAGCCGCTACAGTAAAACGATGCAATCAGAACAGCTTGCTTATGCCATTGTCACACCCTATTCGATGCGAAAATCGCGCACCGGCGGCATCGTTGGCCGGTTAATTTCCCGCACCGGACTCGATTTGGTCGGAGGCCGAATGTTCGCTCCTGGCGCGGAGTTAACCAAGCGCTACGCCGACACGATTGTGACGGAAACCGACCCAAGCCATCGTGCCACCCAGCAATTGATTCGCGAATACGTGCTGAAGAATTTTACCGGGGAGAAAAACGGTGAACATGCGCGTGCTTTGTTTCTGATCTTCCGCGGACCGGACGCTGTGGAAAAGATTCATCATGTCGTGGGTCACATCCTGCACGAGCGCACCAGCGGCGAAACCATTCGTGACACCTATGGTGATTATATCACCGATGATTCAGAGAATGTTGTTTACTTCGAACCGGGAGTGGTCACTGAATTTGAACCGGGCGCAGTCGAGCGCGATCTAAAACTGTGGGCAGAATTTTCCGATTCAGACGGTGGAATCCTCGATTACGCCGTGCCGTTTCCACCCGGTGCGCAAACCGAAAAAACGCTCGTCCTCATTAAGCCGGATAATTTCCGATTCCCAAATCTGCGTCCGGGCGGCGTGATAGAGGTATTTTCACGCACTGGCCTCTCGATCATTGGTTTCAAAGTGCACCAGATGAGCGTGGCGCAGGCGGAGGAGTTTTACGGGCCTGTGCTGCCGGTCCTTGAGAAAAAGCTCGGTGCGAAAAGCGGCCGCGAAAACTGGGAGAGCATCATCGAGTTTATGGCCGGCAAAAAGCCCAGCGAATGTCATCCAGACGACCGTGAGGCGCCTGGAACGGAGAAATCGATTGCCATTGTTTACCAGGGCGTGGATGCCGTGCGCAAAATTCGCGATGTTCTCGGGCCCACTGATCCGGCGAAAGCGCCGCCGGGGTCGATTCGAAAGGAGTTTGGACAAACGATCATGGTTAACGCCGCGCATGCATCGGATTCCGTCGAGAACGCGAAACGCGAAATGGCGATCATCCGAGTCGAAGAAAATAATTTCAAACCTCTGATTGAAAACTTCTACCGTCGCCAATAGTATGCGCTCCCATTTTGGATCACATCATTGCCATGGAAATTTCTGAACGCGCCGCTCAACTGACTCCGTCGTTGACTCTGTCAATCGATAGCAAGGCGAAAGCTATGAAAGCCGAAGGCATTGACGTCTGCGGCTTCGGTGCAGGCGAACCCGATTTCGACACACCAGAGCACATAAAAAGGGCCGCAATCGAGGCGTTGGAAGCCGGTTTCACGAAATACACGCCAAATGCTGGCATCCCGGAACTGCGCCAGGCGATCGCAGACAAGCTCGCAGCCGACAACGAATTGAATTATCGCGCCGGTCAGGTCGTGGTCAGTAATGGCGCGAAACACGCATGCTACAATGCAATCCTCGCGACCTGTCAGCCTGGGGATGAAGTCGTAATCCCCGCGCCATATTGGGTGAGCTATCCCGACATGGTGCGATTAGTCGGCGCCGAGCCTGTGATCGTGCCCACCAGCGAGCGCAACGCTTGGAAAATGCGCCCGGCAGATTTCGAAAACGCGATGACGCCGCGCACCAAGATGTTGATCATGAACAGCCCAGGCAACCCAACGGGATCTGTTTATACGCGTGAGGAATTGGAGGCGATCGTCAGCGTCGCCGCGGAAGAAGACATTTATGTCTTGTCCGACGAGATTTACGAGAAACTCGTTTACGACGACGTCAAACATGTGAGCATCGCCTCCCTGTCGAAGGAAGCGTACGATCTCACAATCACCGTCAACGGATTTAGCAAAGCTTACGCAATGACAGGCTGGCGACTCGGTTATCTCGCCGCGCCTGATGCGGTCGTCAGAGCCGTCGATTCAATCCAGAGCCATACCAGTTCGAATCCGTCGTCGTTCTCGCAATACGGCGCGCTCGCCGCGCTCAAGGGCGATCAACAACCGCTCGCCGATATGCGGGAGGAATTCGATATGCGCCGTAGTTACATGTTCGATCGCCTTTCGAAGATCTCGAACATCACTGCCGTGAAACCGCAGGGCGCGTTTTATATCCTGGTAAATATCAGCCAACTTGGACTCACGTCCCAGAATTTCGCCGACCGTTTGCTGAGCAAAGCCAACGTCGCAGTCGTGCCGGGTGCTGCCTTCGGCGACGATCGCACCGTTCGGTTCAGCTATGCGACGAGTCTTGACGTGATCAAAAAAGGTCTGGATCGCTTCCAGGACTTTTGCCGGACGTTGTAATCGTCATCTCGAGCCAAGCGAACCGTAGTCGACGGAGGTCGCGGCGTACAACCGAACTATTGCATCGAGATTCCTCGACCTCGCTCGGAATGACGGTGTAAATCGTCCCCAATGCCCGGCCATTTCGCCCTCATTCTACACGCGCATCTTCCGTTCGTTCGTCATCCTGAGCACGAACAGTTCCTCGAGGAAGAGTGGTTGTTTGAGGCAATCACCGAAGCGTACATCCCGTTGCTGCGCATGATGCAGCGACTCGTCGACGATCTTGTGCCGTTCAAACTCACGATGTCGATTACGCCGACGCTGTGCGCAATGCTTCAGGATCAGCTTCTATGCGGGCGTTACGTCCGACACCTGGATCTTTTGATCGATCTCGCCGCGCGCGAACGAAAGCGAAATCGCAAACATCCGCAGCTCTCGGAGTTGGCAGAATTTTACATTGGTCTCTTTTCAGAAACTCGCCGCCACTTCGTGGATGAATGGAAATGCGATCTGCTCTCGGTCATTCGTGAACTGCGACAAACGGGCGCGCTCGAAATCATCGCCAGCGCGGCAACACATGGCTTATTGCCTATCCTTCAGCAGCAATCGCCTGGCGCGGCGCGTGCACAGGTTTGGATTGGACGCGACGCGTATCTTGAATTTTTCGACGCACAAGCTGCCGGATTCTGGTTACCCGAATGCGGTTACGCTTCCGGTTTGGAATCGATTCTCCGGGAAGCGAATCTTCGCTGGTTCGTAGTCGACGCACATGGATTGCTCTTTGGAACGCCGCGCCCATGCTGCTCCATTTACGCACCCTGTTATACGCCAGCGGGACCAGCCGGCTTCGCACGCGATCCCGAAGCCAGCCGCAGAGTCTGGAGTGCTGACGAAGGCTATCCTGGTCAGCCGGCTTATCGCGATTTTTATCGCGACATCGGGTTCGATCTACCCATGGAACATTTGGGATCAATTGCGCGCGGAACAAGAAAATTCTCGGGGATGAAATATCATCGGATCACCGGACGCGGCGATGAGAAGGAACTGTATGACCGAACGGCAGCGGAAAATGCGGCTGCACAACACGCAGTTCACTTTCTAAAACAAATTCATGAGCAGATTCGTGAAATCAGCGAAGTTGGTTTCGAGCCGATTATTGTTGCTCCATTCGATGCGGAATTGTTCGGGCACTGGTGGTTCGAAGGACCAATTTTCCTGGAACAATTCATTCGTCGTGCAGCAACCAAACGAGATTTTCAACTCACAACGCCCAGTGAATATTTGGCCGCGCATCCGACGCAGCAGATCATTGAGCCCGCTGCTTCGACGTGGGGTGAGAATGGCCATCTCGCCGTCTGGCTTGATCCGAGTAACGCGTGGATTTATCCAAAACTCAACGCGGCAGCCCTCCGGATGTGTGAAGTGGCGAGAAGTTACGCGGCAGGCCACTCAAACGTAACGAACAGTTGCGATCGCGTACTCAAACAACTCGCCCGCGAGCTTTTGCTGGCGCAATCAAGTGACTGGGCATTTCTAATGAAAACCGGAACTGCGCGCGAATACGCCACTCAACGCACGATCGATCACCTTGCTCGCTTCGACCGTCTGCACGATCAGTTTGTCACCAATAATTTCGATGAAGAATTTCTGCGTGACTGCGAATGGCGCGACAACATTTTTCCGAACGTGAACTGGCGATATTATGTTTAAGTCGCGGATCGCAAATCGCCGTTTCCAGTTTTTCACTTTGGTCTTTTGCTTCGCTTTTGTCGCAACCGCCGCGGCACAGGAATCGCCTACTCCCGCTCTTTCGCCGACGCCGGAGGAATCTCCTTCTCCCTCCATTTCCCCAGAACAATCTGTGCCGCCCTCGCCCATCCCGGAACAAACGCCTTCACCATCGCCTGCGAGAAGCGTTCGGATCAGTTTCGTTCCTCCGCCGATGGACGGCACGATCAGCCTTGGGATCTATGATCAAGCGGGCAAATTGGTGCGCGTCCTACATCACCACGCGCAATTGAACGACTTCGCGATCGGACCTGATGCGCTCGTGACACGATGGGATGGAAAGGATGATGGAAATCAAGACTTACCTTCTGGACGATATCACGCGCGCGGTTACGTGATCGGTCCGCTAAAGCACGAAGATCTGGGCGCGACTTCGCCGCCTTCAAAAGAAACCGAACCGAACGTGGTAAAAGTCCGACTGGTCCGCAATCCTTTGCGGAAAGATAAACGGCCAATTGTCGAACTTAGTTTTGCGTTTAATAGCGAGGGAAGTTACCTGAAAACCAGCGATGGTTTGCCGCTGTTCAAAGTCAGTGACACGCCGAACGTGACACGCGCAGGGATCGCAGCCAAAGGTGAGAACGCCGTCGATATTTGGCAGGATGACGGCACGACAGTTCATCAATACCGGGTCTCGAACGTTGACCAAATGATGGCGTTCGACTGCGGCGATTTCGAATTGAAGTGAGAGATTTTGGCGGGATCCGGCCCCTACAACACTGCTGGTCACGACACCAAATCTCTGCTATTTAAGCGCGCGATGGCCGCTCCCGAGCTTCAGCAGACCGTAGGCAAAACGGCCAGTTTTACCGGCACCGCGTTACACACCGGTGAAAAAGCTACGCTTAGACTGCATCCCGCGCCGGTGGATCACGGAATTAAATTCAAGCGTAAAGATTTGCAGGATGAGCCAACAATCGACGCCAAAATCGAGAACCTCAAGACTGTCGAGCGCTCCACGACGATCGGCGAAGGCTCGGTGCGAGTCCATACAGTCGAGCATGTACTGGCCGCGCTCTCGGCAATGGGCGTGGACAACGCCATTGTGGAAATGGATGCAAACGAGCCGCCCATCGGAGACGGAAGCGCGCAACCGTATGTCGATCTCATTAAGAAAGCCGGCGTAACAGCTCAGGAGGAGCCGCGCAAATTTTTCGACGTGCGCGAACCGATGCACGTGGAAGCGAAAACAGGTGCGCTGCTCGTTTTACTGCCGGACGACAAATTTCGCATTTCGTGCACACAGGCGGGACCAAACAACAAATTTACGCAGTTCTTGTCGATAGAGGTTACGCCGGCAGCTTTCGAGCGCGACATCGCTCCGGCGCGCACATTTGTTTACTACGAGGATGTTGAGCCACTCATGGATAAAAATCTGATCAAGGGCGGCAGTCTCGAAAACGCGATTGTTGTGCGCGGCGAGGCGGTCTTAAGCAAGGAACCATTGCGTTTCTCAGACGAATTCGTACGACACAAAATCCTCGATATTATCGGCGATCTCGCCCTAGTGGGTCGCCGTATCCGCGGTCACGTCGTGGCGGTGAAGCCCGGACATTCCGTGAATGCCGAATTGGCTCGCGCGCTCGCTCGCGAGCATACGCGGAGAAGCGCGATGAGCGCACCTCGTGCAATCCCTATAGGCGATTCGGGTCTGGACTCTGGCGAAGTGATGAAGATCCTTCCGCACCGCTACCCTTTTTTGATGATCGACCGGGTGGTCGGCTTCGAGGGCGACAACAAAATTACGGCGATAAAATCTATTACGATTAACGAGCCGTTTTTTCAGGGGCATTTTCCCGGTCACCCAGTCATGCCTGGAGTAATGCAAGTAGAAGCGATGGCGCAGGCGGCCAGTATTCTTTTGTTCAAATTGACGAAGACTTCGAGCCGTGTCGGCTATTTCATGAGCGCGGATGAGGTTAAATTTCGCAAACCAGTTTTTCCGGGCGACACGATTTTCATTCACGCCGAACTGACGAGAGCGCGTGGCAATCGCATGGCGAAAACGAAGTGCTACTGCGTAGTGAACGACGCAGTCGTCTCCGAAGGCGAGTTGATGTTCACGTTCCTCGATAAATGAGTGACGTGCAGATTCACCCGACGGCCATTATTGATCCCGGAGCACAAATCGGCGAGGGCACAATCGTTGGACCTTACTGTGTCATCGGAGCCGATGTGGTAACTGGTCCAGATTGCTGGCTGCAACATCACGTCACGCTTTGCGGACCAATGAAAGCTGGCGCGAAGAACAAGTTTTACGCTTACTGCTCGATTGGACAGCAAACACAAGATTTAAAGTATCGCGGCGAACCGACGTACCTGGAAATCGGCGACGAAAACACGTTTCGCGAATTCGTCACTGTGAATCGCAGCACGACCAGCGAAGGCAAAACACGGATCGGGAACTCCGGGAATTTTCTCGCGTATAGTCACATCGGGCACGATTGCACTGTTGGCGATCACGTCGTTTTTTCCAATAACGGCACATTAGCCGGCCACGTTCAGGTGGGAAACAACGCGGTAATGGGTGGCCTCACCGCAGTACATCAATTTTGCCGGATCGGACGATTCGCCATCACCGGCGGTTGCTCGAAAATTGTGCAGGACATTCCGCCATTCATGATCGCCGACGGCAACCCGGCCGAGATTCGCGGCGTTAATCTCATTGGTTTGGAACGGAAAAACTATCCGCCTGAAAGCGTTAAGCTGATTAAAGAAGCGTTTCGACTGATTTATCGCTCCAAATACAACCGACGGCAGGCAATCGAAGCAATGCAGAAAGAATTGCCTCAGACAGAAGAGATCACCGAGCTCATTCAATTCATCGAAAAGAGCGAACGCGGAATCATTCGATAAGTTTCTTTTGCTGCACGCTCGTCTTCACCGAGCGCCAAAGCATGGCGCGGCGGCAGGCGGCGAACTGTCGCGCAGCGCGGCTGATTTCAAAGCTGAAAAGATGTCCCGACTGGAACAATTATAGCGTTTGCGACAACATCAACTTCAACTTAAACTTCACGTTGTATGAAAACAATTACAATGCTCGAATTTCGGCAGAACGCTCAGTCTGTTTTACGGCGTGTCGCAAAGGGTGAACGGCTCTTGCTCTCCCATCGAGGTAAGCCCGCTGCGCGCCTGGAGCCGCTGACGTCAGCGCCCAACGACGTTCTGTCGACGGATCCTTTTCTAAGCATCGCTTCTCGGGCCACGGCCAGTCTCAAAGGGAAGACCAGACACGACGATATCGATCGCATTGTTTATGGCCGCGGCTGAAGTTTTCGTGGATACTGCGGGTTTCCTCGCCTTATGGGATGCAGGCGATCAACATCATGCAACCGCGCTCCGACTTCAGCAGGAGCTAATTCGCAAAAACCGGCGTTTTCTCACCACCGAATACGTGGCTGACGAAACCATCACTCTGCTGCTGGTACGTCATAGTCATCGGGCTGCGATGGATTTTCTCGATACAATCGAACGCAGCGAGGCGCTCCGCCTCGAATGGATTGATCCGGCACGTTTCCACGCCGCCGCGAACTGGTTTCGCAAGCATGGCGACAAACAATGGTCCTTCACCGATTGCATCAGTTTCGCTGTCATGCGCGAGCTCCGCGTTCGCGACGCTTTCACCACGGATCATCATTTTCAGCAGGCCGGTTTCACTCCCCTTCTTAAGGCCTAGGGACAACGCGACGACCGTTCGCAAACACCAGCACATTCATCACTCGGAATTTCTCAAGCACGCGTTCGGGAAAGCTTTCGAGTTGAAAGTAAATCGCTGAAGGGTTGAAATCTCAGGAAGCTGACCTCTCAACTCTCAACCAACAACTCTCAACCTCTCCGGGATGTCCGCCGTTCTCACACTATTGCGAATTAGAAATCTCGCGCTCGTGGAAGAACTCGAGTGGCAGATGACGCCGGGGTTTGTAGCGGTCACGGGAGAAACGGGCGCGGGCAAATCAATCATTATTGGCGCGCTGCAACTTTTGCTGGGTGAGCGCGCGGATAAATCGCTGATTCGCACTGGCGCCGATCTTTGCACGGTCGAAGCAGTCTTTAGTGGCGCGGAATTGCAAAACCTCAATCCAAAGCTCGCCGAAGCGGGCGTTGAGCCATGCGAAGACGATTTGATCCTGAAGCGGACTCTCTCCTCGACCGGAGCTAATCGGCAGTTCATCAACGGGTCGCCAACGACTTTGGCGGTGTTGAAGCATCTTGGCGATGATCTCGTGGATCTTCATGGGCCGCACGATCACCAGTCGTTGCTCTCGCCGGAGAGACAATTGAGCTTGCTCGATTCGTTCGCGCGCGCCGAACAACAGCTCGAGGAGTATCAAACGCTTTATCGGCGCTTGCAGACATTGCTCGCCGAATATGCCGCGCTCAACACGGCGGAGACCGCGCGCGAACAGGAGTTGGATTTGCTCAGACATCAAATCGCCGAGATCGAGTCCGCAAAGCTCATCGCGGACGAAGAAGAAGAAATTGAGAAGCGCTACAAACTCGCCAGCAACAGCAAACGATTGATCGAGCTTGCCAGCGGGATCGCGAACAGACTTTCCGAGGCAGACGATTCCGTTCTCACCCAGCTCGCGGAAACGCAACGGCTGCTTCGAGAATTGGAAAAGATCGATAGCTCGATCGCACAATTCTCCTCGGCGCACGCCGCTGCCGTGGTCGAGCTTTCCGAAATCGCGCGGACTCTCTCCGCGTATGCCGAGAAATTCGATCTCGATGCAGAACAACTCGCCGCACTTGAGCAGCGCGTTTCGCTGTTCGAAACTCTCAAACGCAAATACGGCGGTTCAATTGCCGACGTGATCGCGTTCGGTGAACGCGCGGCTGAGCGGATGCGGAAGATTGAAGGCCGGGACGCAGAGTTGGAGCGACTCACGAAAGACATCGAAAATGTTCGCGCGCAAATGAACCGCGCCGGCGAAGCACTGCGCAAATCACGACTGAGGGTTGCACCGAAACTTTCCGAAAATATTCGCCGTAATCTGCGCGATCTTGGGTTTCGTCAGTCAGAATTCGAAGCAAAACTCACCTCTCTCGAAGAGCCGCGCCCCAACGGATTTGATTCGGTAGAATTATTGTTCTCGCCAAATCCCGGCGAACCGTTGAAACCGCTTCGCGCGATCGCATCGAGCGGCGAAATTTCACGGCTGATGCTGGCGATCAAATCCGCGCTCGCTGCGCATGACGCAATTCCATTGCTGGTGTTCGACGAGATCGACACGAACGTCGGAGGCGAGATCGCGCACGCTGTTGGTGCCAAGATGCAAACCTTGGGGCGTGATCATCAGGTAATCTGTATCACGCATTTACCGCAAGTCGCCGCAACCGCTTCGTCGCACTTTGTGGTGATGAAGGACGTGACGCGCGGTCGCACGTTTTCTAATCTCCATGAAGTCACGGGTGAAGCGCGCGAGGAAGAAATCGCGCGAATGCTTGGCGGCAAAAGCGACTCAGCGCTTAAGCTCGCGGCGAGTTTACTAAAAGAGCAGCGTTAATTTATCGTGATTACGCTGTAGCCGCGTCCCTGTGGGACGCGCGCGCGTCGCCCGCAGGGCGACGGCTACAATTTACCTTGGTGATCTTGTGTCCTTCGTAGTGAAAAACTACTTCATCACCGGACCGAGTGGCAGAATGATTTTGCCGTAGAGTTCGTTGAGCACCTGCGCGAGGCCGGCGTAAATCGCCGAGAACCCACAGAAAATTCCTTCGTAGCCTGTGAACTGTTTGAAACCAGGACTTGCGTTAATGAAGTCGCCAATCGCCAGCAGAAAGAAAAGAATCGTCAGTGAACCAAAAACGACTTGCCCGGCGACATGCAAGCGGAAGGTGCCAATGAACATTACCGCGGTGAACAGACCCCACATAAAAAGATAAGCCGCCATGGCAGTGTCGTTGGGAGCCGTGGCCCATCCTAACTTCGGGAGGATAATCAACGCAACGAGGGAGAACCAGAACAAGCCATACGAAAGAAATGCGGTGGTGGCGAAAGTGTTGCCTTTCCGCCATTCCATAATCCCAGCTACAATTTGCGCCGCGCCGCCATAGCAAATTCCCATCGCCAGAATCATGCTATTAAGCTCGTAAAACCCAGCGTTGTGGAGGTTTAGCAACACAGTGGTCATGCCGAAGCCGAGCAGCCCGAGGGGCGCCGGATTCGCTGTCACATCCTTGAGTTGAGTAGTGGATTCGTTCATCGCGACCGCAGTGTGCCTAAGGAAAGCCCGACAAGGCAAGAAGGAATGGCTTGACCACGTTAAATCATTGACGCTTCGCACGATTTCGCTTGTCGGCGCACCTCCGATGAAATTATTGTCATCGCTTTGATATATGATTCGGCGCGACTATCTCGTGGTTGGTGCGGGCATCGGTGGAGCGAGTGCATGCGAAGGCATTCGCAAATTCGACAAGCGCGGTTCCGTCACGCTGGTCGGTGCGGAAGCACTCCCACCTTACAAGCGCTGGATCATTTCAAAGGGGTTTTTGCGAGAAAAGGAAGCCAATCTGAAGAAACTCCAGGAGGTCGATGAGCGTTGGTTCGATGCGCACAAGATCGAGGCACGCTTCGGCACTGTAGTGACGCAGTTCAACATCGAGCGTCGCCTGGCTGTGCTAGCCAATGGCGAAAGCATCGAATTTACGAAGGCGTGTCTGGCGATGGGCAGCCGGCCAGGACGCCCTGCCATGGCAGGGACAAACCTTGGCAACGTGATCTATTTGCGAACGATTCGTGACGCGCTCGCATTGCGCGAAATGGCGAACTTGGAGAAAACGATCATGGTGGTCGGAGGTGGTTTGCTGGCATGCGAAGCGGCAGCAAGCCTGCGCATGATGAAAATGAAAGTGGGCCTGATGCATCGCGACGGTTACTTGTTGAACCGCTACGTCGATCCTGACACCGGTGCGTGGTTAACTGATTATTTTGCGAAGCACGGCGTCGTGCTCTCGATGGGAGAAGCCCTCAACGGCTTCGAAGGCAAAACCGTCCTGCGCAATATTCAAACCAAGAGCGGTAATCGTTTCCCCGTAGGCCTTGCCGTCGTTGCATGCGGCGCAGAACCGAATCTCGATCTTGTGCGCAACACTCCATTAGCGGGGCCACATGGTTCTCCCGTCACCGAATATCTCGAGACCGAGGAAAAAGGAATTTACGCCATCGGCGATCTCGCCTTTTATCCGGACAGAGTCATGGGCGGCATGCGCCGACAAACCCACTGGGAAAACGCCCGCGAGCAAGGTCTGGTTGCAGGGGCTAATATGACGGGCAAGAAGCGGATCCGTTACGAGCAGGTCCCCTATTTTTGGACGGAGATGTTCGATTTGCGGATGGATTTCGTGGGCGATTTCACGTTGCCGCCTACGCGCGTGAACCTTGATGGCACGTACCCGAAGAAAAAATTCATCGCCCGATTTTATCAAGGCGAAAAGCTCCGCGGGATTCTTCTTTGCCAGCAAACGCAACGCGAAGTCGATGCGGCCAAAAGCCAGTTGCGGCAGGCGCAGGGCAAATAAAAAACCTCTGGACCTACAAGGCACGTCATCCTGTCATTCTGAGCGAAGCGAACAATCTCGGATCAGCTTTGGATCGATGCTCTTAGCGGAAATAGCCAGAGATGTTTCGCTTCGCTCAACATGACAGCACCATGTATGAGATGACTTAATACACGTCTGCCGGGACTTGAAACGCCGGATTGCTCACGCGCACGAGCTTCCAATCCCACGGTTTTCCTGAGACATGATGCCACTCCAGCTCGAAAGGCGTGGGTAATCTGTTCACGCGTTCATCCAATAACTGCATCATGCCGTCGTCGCTGCTATAGACGTTGATTTTGCCAATCCACAGCGCACGCGGCGTTTCAACTCGCACCGCGGCGTCGGGCGCAGTAATCGCTTGAGCCGCGCACCCATCGAAAACCTTCCCGCATCCGCTCAAGAAGCCGCGTCCGATCGTGGTCCCACTGATCTCGATAGTCTTCGCCAATGAAATCGGCAACACTCTCCCAGTTTCTGTCGTCGATTGCGTGAAAGAAATGTTCTGTGTGAAGGCGGACCTGATGCTCGGGTCGCCAAAGCCAGAGCAGATACAGGCCGATGCACAGCGCAACGGCCAACACACCAATGATTGCTCCACGAAGCGTAATTGTCACAGACGGTGCAACGATGAAAGATCAGGATTGAATACAGCTCAGTTTTCTCACAACAACGTGACTAAGCCCTGCGTTTGCCACTGCCGGCGAATTCGGGCTGCCTCGCGCATGAATGTCGGGTTGCGGATTATTTTCGTAGGATTTTCAGGCGCTGAATCACTTCGCACGAACAGCGAAAGGCAATCGATTAACCGTCTCCCACGCCAATTCACCAGCTCCTGAGTCAGGCATTGCAGCCCGCTCTGCGCCGACAGCGCGCGAAATAACTCGGCGGTCATGCCGGGGTTTCGATGATGTCCCCAGTCGAGAATCTTCGCCTTGATCAACGGCTTCGCGAGCGCCTCCGGAAGCCGTTCGCGCGGCGAATTAACGTATTCGCCAAAGTTCGAATGATGAATAAAACCTTTGCCACCGATTTTCAGCTTCGTTCCAAGTTGGCGCAGGTACTCTTCGATAACTTCCCGATCCGGATGCACAAAGGAATCGAAACTGAAAACGAAATCCACTGACGCATCGGGGATCATGGACAACGAGAGGCCATCATTCAGGACGCAGCGCACATGCGAAACGCTCGCAAAACGCTGCTGACAGGCTTCGATACAATCGCTCGATTTATCAACCGCCCACAATTCGTTGCAGTAGTCCTTCAGATAATGCGTCCACCGTCCGAACCCTGGCGCGATTTCCAAAATCGTGCCGGCGGGCAGACACTCGCGAATCCGCGGAAAAATTGTGCCGGCCCATTGCGCGGCGGAGCTGCCCCACGGTTGCGACCATTCCTCGCCCGCCTCTTTCCAATCGTACTTCATTTATAGAATGGCTTGGGGGCGGAATCGAACCGCCGACACGTGGATTTTTAGTCCATGTTTCTCACGATGGAAAGCTGTTCGCCTCAGCGGCTGCTATTCAATCTAGCGCGGCTCCCCTGGAGGCAGGACTGATGGAACAAGAACAATACTATCCGTGTTCTGCCGTGTTGCCGTGAATACGTACGTTTGTCCGCTCCGCACGTTCAGCACCGTCGACGTCGGATGATAGTTTGGCACGGCAGACACGGTCAGCATATGACGCCCCTCCGGCACAGACTCGTCGTAGCTGCGTCCCTGCACAATGTTAGCGGCCGTTCTCCCATCGATCTTAAGATTGACAGCCAAATTCCATCCAAAGTTCGGGGCCCTCAAAACAATAAGACGTCCATCCGCCTGAGCGACGGCAGTTTCGGCGGAAGGGCCCGGCTCTGCTGGACTCGCGCGAGCTGCAGAAGAAGATACTTCCGATGCAGTGGAAGTAGGCAGTGGCGGGACTTGATCGATCTCATGTTCGCGCGGCTTGATGGCGTACTTTCCAAAATCAGCAGCGGTTCCATACGGAGAAGTGCTTACCTCCGATGAAGAATCCGGAGCCGTCGGCATCGGCGCGGTGGCTGGAGTCGGCATCCTGAGCTTCAGCCGTCGATCGGCTAGCTCGTATGCCGCACCAGCCGAGGGGCCCATTTCCTGAAGTTTGCGCCACGTTTCATTCGCGCGGTCGTAAAGCTGCATGAGATCGTAGGTCTTCGCTAGTTCGGCGAGTACGGCGGCGTTGTTCGGTTCGCTATCCAACGCTTCCTGCAAGCGCTCGATCGCACTTGTCGTGTCACCCCGATCGCGCAGCTCGATGCCTTCTCGCAGCAACTGATCTACCAGCGACGGCCAGGATGCTGAAGTTTGATCTACCAGCGGCGGCCAAGATACAGGCGTCTGGGTCACTGCTTCCATCGAGGACTCCGTTAGCGTCAAAGAACCAGGCGATGGTGATGGTGACGGAGAGGCGATAGTCCGCGTCAACTCGCTATGCGAGCGCGACAGGCGAGCGGATGTTGCATCCTTGTACCACCCCATCCACAAGCCCACTGCAAACAAGAGAATTACAATGGTCGCGGCTACCAGCCGCCTTTTGAGCAAGTTGTTTTTGCTTAGCAAAAGCAACCTTGGCCGCCATCTTCTCCACAGCGGAACGATTAGAAAGACCCATGTGGCAATGGCAAGCACTGCGACTGCTACATGGCTCGCGAAGGGGTCCAATTCTCGAAAAAAACGCACGGCGACAACGCCTCATTCTAAAAGTGCTGGAATCGTAAGAAATCGGATGCCAATCGCAAGCCCATTCGGCTTACGACTCGCCCGGGCAATCAAAACAATTCTGGGGCGATTTGGGCGCTTGCGCGAACGGATTCAGAAAATTGCATGACATTGCCATGACGCCGAAGCCGTCCAAACCTTCGATTTTCTTCATTTCCGGTCCAATCCGAACCGGAGCAGCCAAAAAGATTCGTTTTCCCTCGTATTTTACTTATGAAAACGGCGGTGTGGCTGGGGCCGGAATCGAACCGGCGACACGTGGATTTTCAGTCCACTGCTCTGCCAACTGAGCTACCCAGCCGTGATGGCGCCGATCGTGGGGCGCCGTGGGATTTTCACTATGCAACAATGTTGTTGTAGGGCAAGGCCGTGTAGAAATGGCCACAAAAATGTAGGGATCCAGTTGAGAAATAATCGGAGATTGACTCGTTCGTTTCCCAACTCACTCGCCGCTACCCTACACGGCTTGGCAGTCTATGTCGCTCGCCCCGCTCGCTCCATTCTTCGCTCCGCTCAGAATGACATTCATGAGATAAGGCTGGAGGATTCTCTAATTGTTGGATTGCGCTTTCCAGTTACAATCGGGCACATGAAGAAGCCTATTTTCACCAGCGAAGCGCCAGCGGCAATCGGCCCTTATTCGCAAGGGATGCGCAGCGGACGCTTTCTGTTTTGTAGCGGCCAAATTCCGCTCGACCCGAAGTCTGGCGAAATTGTTTCCGGCGACATTGCGACGCAGACCCGGCGAGTGATGGACAACATCGCAGCGCTTTTACGAACCGAAGGCCTTACCTTCGATCACATCGTGAAGACAACCATTTTCCTAACAAGCCTCGGGGATTTTCAGACGGTAAACGAAACATACGGCTCTTATTTCAAACAAGATCCCCCAGCCCGGTCGACCGTCCAGGTTTCCGCGTTGCCGAAGGGAGCTAACGTGGAAATCGAGGTAATTGCCGCCGCAGCCGAGATCGGCGAAACCGCATATGATACATCTGGGTAGAGTAACGAAGGGTTGGTTTTGTAGGGCGTCTGTGTCAGACGCCAATCGGAGTGGCGTTTCCCAGAATGGAGCCGGCGGTAGCCGAGGTACATCGACGGGCAGGTCGCGAGACCGAGCGAGCGGGAGCGAGCAAGTCAAACGCCCTACAAGAAAATGAGCGAAGATCTCCTTGCCTTATTCCGCAAAACCGGAGCGTTGCTGGACGGCCACTTCGTTTTGCGCTCGGGTCTGCACAGCCGCGAGTATTTCCAATGCGCGCTGCTTCTTCAGCACACCGAAATCGCCGCACAAGTGTGTCGATGCCTAGCGGATAAAGTTCGCCAGTTTGATTGCGACGCAATTATCTCCCCTGCCCTCGGCGGAATTATTGTGGGCCAGGAAGTCGGCCGCTCGTTAGGCAAACGCCACATTTTTGTGGAGAAAGAAGAAGGCAAGCTGGTTTTGCGCCGCGGCTTTCAAATCTTGCCTAACGAGAAATTGGTTGTGGTCGAAGACGTCGTCACCCGCGGCGGCCGCGTGCAGGAGACAATCGACATCGTGCACGCGCATGGCGGCATCGTCTCGGCAGTCGGCGTGATTGTCGACCGAAGTGGTACAGCCAAACCGGATTTCGGCTGCCCATTCGTGAGCTTAATCGAAATGAATGTCGAGACGTTCCCGGCCGACGAACTCCCGCCAGATCTCGCCAAAATCCCCGCGGTTAAACCTGGCAGCAAGTAAACGGCGACTTTTGCTGCACAAATGCCAGCGAGCCGAAGGCATTGAAACCATTGCCTAACCAACTTATGTTTTGACGATGAGCGCGACAGAGATTGTCGAGGAATTAGACAAATTGACGCCGGAGGAACTGGAAATTGTTTACCGGCGAGCAGTTGAATTGCACCAAGAGCAGCTGCTAGAAGCAAGTCCTGAACTCATAGCGGCTATTGATGAAGCTGACGAATCGTTTGCAAAAGAACCCGGTGTGAGTGTTGATCAAGCCCGCCGTGTCGTCGGCTCGTGGAATACGAAGTAATCATCGGTCGGTCAGCATTGGGCGACCTCGAGCAGATCCGTTCCTACATTGCGCGCGAGAATCCGTCAGCCGCCGAGACATTTTGCCAGAAACTGCTGGACGCATGCGACTCCTTGCGATCATTTCCGGAACGAGGCGGGATCATAGCCGAGCGTCCCGGAACTCGTTTTGTACTCGTGCATCGCTATTTGATCGTTTACCGAATCGACAAGCACTCGCGCACCGTCCGCGTGTTGCGGTTCTGGCATGGAGCGCGCGAACGCATCCGAATGCGCCTGTAGATTAACTCTCCTCAGCGGATGTTATCTGCGGAAGGCAAAATACGTCCGCTTACTTCGCCGAAGCCAACGCGGTAACCATCGCCCTGGCACCACCCGGTAATCGTTAGGCGATCCCCGTCTTCGAGCCATTTGCGTGTTTCGCCGTTCGGCAGCTTCAACGGATTCGCTCCGCGCCACGTCAACTCCAGCATGCAGCCGCGCGATTCCTCAGTCGCTCCGCTGATGGTGCCGCTTGCCAGCAAATCGCCCGGTTCAAGATTGCAGCCGTTAACCGTGTGATGGGCAAGCTGCTGCGAAATGCTCCAGTAAAGATTTTGCAAGTTCGTGCGCGTGATGACATGTGGGGCATTCATCGATGATGTTTGGAGCTGCGCTTCGAGTTGGATATCGAATGTGAAATCGTTATTTGCGCGCAAATACGTGAGCGGTTCGGGATCCTGTGGCGGGAGTGGTTTCCTGAACGGTTCAAGCGCTTCGAGCGTCACCACCCATGGCGAAATGCTCGTCGCGAAATTCTTCGCCAGGAATGGGCCCAGCGGCTGATATTCCCACGCCTGAATGTCGCGCGCGCTCCAGTCGTTCATCAAGACCAGTCCGAAAATGTGATCGCTGGCGCGATCGATCGGCACCGGTTCGCCTAACGAGTTGCCCGGACCGATGAGAAACGCCATTTCCAATTCGTAATCGAAGCTCTTGCTCGGGCCGAACGTCGGCGTCGCTGCATCCGCTGCTTTGGTCTGTCCGCTCGGCCGGCGCACATCCATCCCGCTGACGACGACCGAACTCGCGCGTCCGTGATATGCGACTGGCAACCATTTCCAGTTAGGCATCAGCGCGTTCTCAGGACCACGCAACATCGTGCCGACGTTATGCGCATGATGATAGGAGGAATAGAAATCGGTATAATTGCCGATGCGCACCGGAAGTTTCATCGCCACATCCTTTTGCGCGTGGAAAATTTTGTCCCGAAGCCGAACATCATCGCGTAACGTCGCTGTCTCAGCCGAGAGAAGATGTTGAAGGATTTCGCGCGTTCGTCGCCAGGCTGATCGGCCCAGCGCAAGAAATGAATTCAGCGAATCCTCTGAAAACACCCTGCGATCCTGAAACTCTGCTGAGCCAAAATGACCGAGTTCTTCCAACGCGGAGAGATCAAGGATCAAATCCCCAATCGCAACGCCAACACGCGAGTTGCCTTGTCGCGGTTGGAAAACGCCGAAGGGCAGATTCTCCAACGGAAAATGCGAATCTGGTGAAACTTCGACGAACGATTTAAGCGCCATAAAATGGTAGCGGCGATTGACCTCAATCGCCCGAAATTTGTTTGTTTAGCATACCGGGCGGTTCGGTGAACCGCTCCTACCTTACAGGAAACCGAGCGCCCGCAAATCGTCGCGTGGCTCATCGAAGCTGCAACTGCCGAAAGACTTCACGAATTTCCGCCGGTGTTGCAGACGTTCGACATCGATCTTCCAGTCGCGCCACGCGAAGAAATCCTCGGTAAACGAAAACGAGCGCGGATCTTCGTCGTCAAGCATCGCCACAGCGTGATCGGCGTCCCATTGATGTTCCGCCACAAGGACTGCGGCTCCGAGGACATTAAGAAATCCGTGCATCTTCGTTTTCACTTCGTCTCGAAATTGCCGGATGGGATGATGCAGCCCGGCCGTAAACTTGATCGGCAGTTGATGCTGCGCTGCCGTTACCAGCGCGCGCGCGATCTGCGCCGAAGTCGGAAATGCATCAGCCGTCACTCCGCCGGTGCGCAATTTGTAACCGAACGTTGGCATCTTCTCGTCGGGGTTATGTCCGGCAATCAACGCAATGGTTTGCTCTGCTCTCTCAGGCGGCGCTTCCCAAAAAACCGGCAAGGCATCCAGAATCGCCTTCGCCTCTTTGAGGGAAACAGAATCCACATCATCCGGTAAAAACATTTCAAGGTGACTAACTGAGACGAGATCGACATCGGATCTCGAGAATGAATGAATCGCGGCCCTTGCATTCTCCAGCGCGTCAACAAAGCCCTCCGCATTCGTGGTCTTCGGCCCGAGCGCGGCAATGCGAAGCGGATGCTGAGGAGTGAATTGCGCAAGAAATTGCCTTGCGGCGTCGAATTGCCCTACGGGCAGAACAAATCCATTCAGCATCCACGCGTCGTGCGATTGCACATATTTGGCGTGATTCTGCAACCCTCGTTCGAGGGGCAGGTCACACGGCGGAAACATTCCCGCATAATCAATCGCTTGATTTAGAAGTGCTCGAAGCGAAGCGGAAGCAGTCATGATTCTGGAAAACTAGCCACAAATAGACACGAGGAAAATTTTGTAGCCTTGCCCCGGTAGGCGCGCGGGTCTGATTTTTCTATTCAACCGACGACGGCGCGCATCGCCGTGGCTAGAGCAGAACCAGTAAGGATAATGCGACCTGTCTAATCGCACGATGCGAATTGCGGAGTCATGCTGAAGGAGGCCCGCAATTCGCCGCCTGCCGGAATGGTTTGGATCCCTTGTTTCTTCTCGAACGCGCGCTGCTCGTGATAATCGGTCAATCCCCAGCACGGCTCGACGCAGAGAAATGGCCCGCCGTCCGACCACAAAGTCACGTACGGCACACCGGTCAGATCCAGAGTCACCCAGCGACCGCTTGGTGGATCAACATAGGAAAAGACTCGTCGCGGCACATCAGCCAGTTCGAGAATCACCGAACGGGGTAACTCGTCTCTTGGAAACGGCATTTCGCCACCGCGAAATTCAATCTCGCGCGTTTCGGCCGACAAGAAATTGCCCGGCGAAAAATAGCGCCGGTATAACCCGCGCGGCATTTGTAAATGAAAGGTCTCGAACGAAGTCGCACCGAAGCCTGGATGCAATCCGAACGATACGTGGGCGGTCAGTTCCGCTTCATGGTTTCGAAACTCGAAGAGCACCCCCACGCCGTTAGCGCCAATTTGATAAGTGAGATCGACACTCACATTCAGCGGATATTCGGTTGATGAAAAATCATCCGGTGTGATTCGGTATTTCAGCGACGCGCCGCTCTCGTTAGTAAAAGATCCGGCGAGATGCCATGTTTTCGCGCGAAGAAAACCGTGGGTGCCTCCTTTGATTTCGCGGCCGCGATAGAGACTGCTGCCATTCTTCAGTCGGTGAAGATAATAACCCATAACCGTGGCATGATTTGCCCAGCCCTGAGGCGGCGGCGTCACATCGTTGTCCCGATAAAGAAAGCCAATCCACTCGCCGGCTTCATTGATCCGCGCCATGCTGATCAGTTCGGCACCGAGACGCGACACAATGATGCGAAGGCCGTCCTCTTCGTTAGTAAGAACATCCAGATGTCGACCGTCACGGTCTTCTTCTGTGTGCGAAAACTTCATCGTAGCCGTGTGGGCAATTGTAGGGCGTTTCTGTGAAACGCCAACGTGCTGGCGTCTGACACAGACGCCCTACAGTAATTTTGAACGGGCGCAGACGTTCGCGCACGTCATGGAAACAAGCCGCGCACTTGCTTGGCTTTGATAACGCGCTCAACGCCGATCGCCATCGCCGCTGTGCGATGCGACACCCTGTGGTCTTTCGCGCGTCTGATTACTTGCACAAACGAATGCTCGAGGATGCGGAAAAGTTTGTCGGTCACTTCTGACTCCGACCATAAAAAAGCCTGCAGACCTTGCACCCACTCGAAGTATGAGACGATTACGCCGCCAGCGTTGCAGAGAATGTCCGGGATCACGAAGACTTCGTCCCAGCGTTCGTCGAGAAGCAGATCCGCATCGGGCGTCGTCGGGCCGTTCGCACCTTCAGCAAGGATGCGGCACTTGAGTTGGTCCGCATTTTTCGCGGTAATCACGCGATCAACCGCGCACGGAGCAAGAATATCGCAGGGCAATGTGAGAAACTCGTTAGGGTTCACATGATCATCTTGAGCGAACGCCCGCAGGTTGCCTTTCTTGATCATGTGCTGCTCGGCAGCTTTAACGTCGATACCTTTCGGATTGTAAATCGCTGCGGTGTGATCGCTGATTCCGACGACTTTGACGCCGCTCTTGTAAGCCAGCGACAAAGCTGCGACGGAACCGACGTTGCCGAATCCTTGCACGATCGCGGTGCATTTTTCCGGATCCATCTTCAACATGTTCATGGCGCGCTCGACCAGATACACCACGCCGCGACCAGTCGCTTCACGCCGGCCTTCGGTCCCACCAATGGCGACCGGCTTGCCGGTGACGATCTCATTCACGGCGTAGCCCATGTAGACCGAGTAGGTGTCCATGAACCACGCCATGATCTGTTCATTAGTGCCCATGTCCGGGCCCATGATGTCGGTGTGCGGACCGACGAACGGAATCATTTCCTGCATGTAACGGCGCGACACGGACTCGAGTTCTCTCCGCGATAGTTTCGTAGGATCAACTGCCACGCCGCCCTTCGCGCCGCCGTACGGCAACTGAGCCAGCGCGCATTTCCAGCTCATCCACATCGCCAGCGCCGCCGTTTCGCCCATCGAAAGCGAAAGGGCGAACCGTGTGCCGCCTTTGGTCGGCCCCAGCGCGATATGATGTTGGACGCGGTAACCCTGGAAAGCTCTGGTGCTCCCGTCGTCCATGTGCACAGGCAGCGTCACGGCAACCGCGCGTTTGGGGTATGTCGCCCATTCGCGATCGCTTTTGTCGATGTTCAGGTAATCGGCGATGACGCGAAACTGCTCGCAAGCCATCTGGAAAACTTCGTCGTCGTAAATCGTGTGTGCCGCTGCATCTGCGCAACTCTGGTCGTCCATGGGAAGCTGCTATTTGCGCTGAGCACGAGGCGTCGTCAACTGCGAAACTTGCTGTAGCGTGCGCTGTCCTCAGCGCATCTGTAGCGTCCGCTGTCCCCAGCGGACAATGTTTCGCCCGGGAAGGACTCCGCTGGGGACAGCGGACCCTACAGTTATGTGCGATCAATTCGCACGATTTCACCGGCATACGGCCAATCTTCAGCCCGAGCAACGAGTCCGCCGCGCACTGGATTCTGAAACACATATTCCCATTTCTGGGCGTAGCTTTCGTCATTACGTAGGAGATGGTCGTTAAATCCTGGTTGCCAGAAAGAGGAGAGCTTCTGACCTTTTAGCTGCACCGGCTGATGCCCCGTGGAGAGCAGAACGCGATTGAGCTCGCGTTTCAATCCCTTAACCCACGCGCCCAAAGTCGAGGTGCATCCGATTCCAAAGCAGAGGAACAAATGAATGTGATCCGGCATGAGCACATATCGACCGACGCCGATGCGGAAGTCGGCTGCGCGCCGACAATATTCGATGAATGTTTTGTGCACTCCGGGCGTGGCGAGTAAGCGCGCGCGAGCATGAGTGTTGAACGTTACAAAATAAACCGGCGGGTTGGAGCGCTGAAAAATCAGATCCAATCGTGGCGGCTTATCTTTGAAGACACTCTGCACAGCGCACGTTTGTACCCAGCAGTAAACCCAGCGCTCAAGCTCGAATGCTGTAGCGTGCGCTGTCCCCAGCGCATTCGATCTTTTCACGAAGAACTCCGCTGAGGACAGCGGACGCTACAACAAATTCGCATAACGGCAGACGCTACACTCCAAAGATCGACAAGAGCGCGTGAACCTGGCTAATGTCCGCAAATGAAAATCGAAACTGTAGCCGTTCACGCAGGACACGAGGTGGATCCGGCAACCGGGGCGGTGGCCTCGCCCATTTATCTGTCCACCACGTTCGAGCGCGACATCGAGGGCACTTACTCGCGCGGGTTCATGTACTCGCGTAACGACAATCCAAATCGAAAAATGCTTGAGCGCGGCGTGAGCATGCTCGAAGGCGGCGAAGCGGCCGCTGCCTTCGCCTCTGGAACGGGCGCAGCCATGTCGATTTTGCAGGCATTATCACCCGGCGATCACGTCCTCGCGCACGTCGACGCGTACTACGGCACGTCACGATTGATCCGCGAAATTTTTGTGCGCTGGGGACTCGAAGCAGATTTCGTGGACATGAGCGACCTCGCTGCCGTCAAAAAAGCACTGCGGCCAAATACAAAACTGGCCTGGGCCGAAACGCCGTCCAATCCGCTGCTGAAAGTTGTCGATCTCGCCGCGCTCGCTGAAATCGCACACGACGCCGGCGCGATTTTCGTTTGCGACAATACCTGGGCGCCGGTGCTGCAAAGACCATTCGATCTCGGCGCCGATCTAATCCTGCATTCCACGACGAAATATTTTGGCGGGCATTGTGATGTTCTTGGCGGAATTGTCGTTGCAAAAAAGGACGATGAATTTTTTCATCGGATCCGCAGCATCCAATATGAAGGTGGCGCCGTCCCCTCGCCTTTCGATTGTTGGCTGATCCTGCGCGGGATGCGCACATTGCCGTGGCGCATGCGCGCGCACTCGGAAAACGCAATGAAAATCGCAAAGTTCCTCGCGCAACATCCCAAAGTAGCGCGTGTGCATTATCCCGGTTTGCAATCGCACCCGGCGCACAAGATCGCGGCCGGACAGATGTCGGAATTTGGTGGGATGCTGTCCTTTGAAGTGAAAGACGGCTACGACGCGGCGATGTCGGTCGCGGCCAAAACGAAAATTTTTATTCGCGCGACGAGCCTGGGCGGCGTGGAAAGTTTGATCGAGCACCGCGCATCGATCGAAGGGCCGGGCACAACGTCGCCCGAAGGTTTGTTGCGCGTGTCCATCGGCCTCGAAAACGCCGACGACCTGATCGAGGATCTCGACCAGGCGCTGGGGTTGTAGAGGCGCTTGTGCCAAGCGCCTACCTTTTGGGGAATTGACCCACGCGTTTGACACAAACGCCTCTATACCGATCGCGCTTCGAGTCTGACAATCTCTCCCTGCCACGGCCATTCATCCGCTTGGTGAACTAGGCCTGCCCGCACTGGATTCTAAGCGTCCTGCAAGTGCCGGCGCCGCAGACCGGATTGTCCGCGTCACGATTGCCCACCGAGGCATCCGACACAAACCAACCGTTCGCGCTTTTAGTTAACACCGGCCTTCAGGCCGGTGCGTCGCCGTGCGATGTAACAAGCCGTTTAAACGGCTTCCTCTCAGTTGCTCGTGTAGCACCCGGCGTAAAAGCCGGTGTTAATGAAAACGTCTCCGAAACACATCGATGATGTCTTGCACTTCGCTGATGCGCAGAAGAAACGCCACGCCGAAAAATCCGGCTCCGGCAACTGCAATCGTCGCGAGCAGTATTGCTAACTTTTCGAAGAACCGCATGTCCGACCATGCATCCAGCCAGAGGTAATTCGCCGCCCAACAGATCAACGCCAGCAGCGCACCGGCGACACACATTTTTCCAAGCGCGACCAACATCTGGCGCGTTTCGAGGCGGCGCGTATGCCGGCGCATCAGCGTGTAGAGCAAAAGAAAGTTGATGGTGGCAACGAGGCCCGTTGAAAACGCGAGGCCGCGATGTCCCCATCCCAGTCGGAACGTGAACAGCCAGTTGAGAAACAAATTCGCGCCGATCGCGAGAAAGCTCACTACCATTGGCGTGTTGCGTTTGCCGACGGCGTAAAACGCTGGCGTCAACACTTTCAACGCCGCGTACGCCACGAGGCCGGTCGCGTAATATTGCAGCGCGCCCGCAGTTTGCCGCGTCATCTCTGCAGTGAAACGTCCGTGCTGATAAATCACGCTGATGATCGGTGAAGCCAGCATCGCCAGGCCGATCGCCGACGGAACGGTCAACAAGAAGGCCAGCCGCATCCCGCGCGCCAGCGTCGAGCGAAATTCAGCCGTGTTCCCGAGCGCGGCGCTCTTCGATACCAGCGGCAATGTCACTGTGCCGATGGCGACGCCGAAAATTCCCAGCGGCAATTGCATAAGACGAAACGCAATGTTGAGCCAGCTCACCGGGCCATTGCCGAGACTGGCCGCAAATCCGCTGTTGATCAGCACGTTCACCTGCACCGCGCTCGCCGCGATGACCGCCGGTCCCATCAAGGTCAGCACCGTGCGCACGCCTTCGTCGCGCCAGTGAAAATCGGGGTGAAACCGGTAGCCGACTTTCCACAGCGACGGAAATTGCCCGATCAATTGCCACGCCCCGCCGATCAATGTGCCGATCGCCAGACCCACAAGCGAGCGCGAGCCGAAATGCGGATCGATCCAATAACCGATCGCCACGCCGCCAATGATTGAGCCGAGATTGAAATAACTCGACGCCATGGCCGGCGGACCGAACACATATTTCGCGTTCAGCATTCCCATCACCAGCGCTGCGAGCGAGACCATCAGCATGAACGGCCACATGATCCGTGTAAGCTGAATCGTGAGCTCGGTTTTATCCGGCGACCAACTTCCCCACGTCAACAGATCCACCAGTTGCGGCGCGAACATTATGCCCAGCAAGGTGACCGCGCTCATGAACACCGCCGTAAGCGTGGCGACCTTGTTCGCCAGGCGCCACGCGGATTGATCGCCTTCGACTGCGATCTTTTTCGAGAACGTGGTGATGAACGCCGTCGAAAGCGCGCCCTCGGCGAAGAGATCGCGCAACAGATTTGGCAATCGAAACGCCATGAGAAACGCATCAAGATTTCTCCCGGCGCCGAACAGCCCGGCAAACACCATCTCGCGCACAAGCCCGAGCAAGCGGCTCGACAGAATGGCGATGCCGACGACACCCGTCGCGCGGGTGCTCATTCGCCGGTCGTCAGCCGCAGCCATCGGCGAACAAACAACAGTGTTCGCCGATGCACGAAAAGAAAAAAGTTAACCACCCGCCTTCGTCCCGCCGTCGCGGGACTACGGCGCGGCAAGCGAATACACACGAATGAACACAATTGCTTCGCCGCCGTTAAATCGATGAAGCGATTGAAGCGATGATGCGTTGAAGCGTTGAAGCGGATCAGCCCGTTAAGTTCGCATGCCTGATCATGGCGGAGAGTTGGGCGGCGATTATTGGCCGCTAAGCACAGCGTCTACGCAGGTCGGGAAGAGGAGCCGCAGCCCGCTCCACCGGGCTGCGGCCTATCCACTTCATCCACTTTCATTGAACCGCGGTCAACGCGGGCCTAACCTCCCGAAGGAATACGCAATCATTACAATTCTGTAATATTTGGCAAGCAGAAAGTTTCTGCTGGGAAAGTAATTCGACTTGCGGGTTTTAAGATCAAATCCCCCGATCGGACTCTGATCGTTCAATTACAGCAATGTAATACTAAAATTTTGGATGCGCATTTGCTGATTATTTGCAGCGCTATCAGGAGGGCTGCGCCGAAGTTCTTTTTGGTGCGGCGGATTACTCTGCTTATGTGGGGTTTCCTAGGGTTGTTCGGTAGAAAATGTGTTCCGGGGGGAACGGGGGTCGGGGGAATTCGGGGGAAAGGCGCTCGTTAGGAATCGTTAGGCGTGATTGCGCAGGCGGCCGCGGCTGTGGCTCCGCATTTGGTCACAGCCGCGGCGCCGCGCGATCTGCGGGTTGATCCCTGTGAGGAAAAGTCGAAAAGAGACGAGTTTAGCCGTATGCGACAAAGGAGCGTTAATAGTCGTGGTCGTAGGCGTGTATCTCGTAAACATGACTGTTGCTACCATCTTACTCCGGAAACGAAGCGGCGAAGTTTCCAGAAATATGCCGTTTCACATAGGGGACGCTCCCCCATCTTTTAGTTACGATCTCCCTAGGGCGTGTGTGAATATGCGGAAGAAGTAGCTGCTCTTTGGGTGAAAAATTTCCCTTAGGTGAACGCCTTTGGCGCCGATAACCTCACGAATTAACGCCGAATTTTGGAGGGCGTCTGTGTCAGACGCTAATCCCAATAAGTCGGCGGTTGATAGATCCCAGGGTCCGCCCTGCAATTTTACCGTTCGCTCATGCGCTTTGTGAAACCTCAAATCCAAAAATTCCAAATGAATCGGCGTCTGACACAGACGCCCTTGTTTATTGGCGTTGGCGTAGGATTGGCTTCAACGTAGTTGTTGCTCAATATTTTGGCGCCAGCGAAGCGACGATTGCTTCAAAGCGCTGGTCGCCCCGCAGCGGGTCCCACAATGGGTGAAGACGCAAGTAGCCGTAAGTCACATGGCTCCCTGGTAGTTTGGCTGCTTCCGCCAATCGTTCAATTGCGCGGTCCTTGTCGCCCGTCCACGCATGAATGATCGCCAGGTATTGGGTTAACACCGAACCCTCGATGGCGCTCTTGCTAACGGGTATCAATTCGACCGCGCGCTCGCCCTCGCGAATCGCGTTTTCCTTGTTTCCCAAGGCAGCATCAATCACACCGAGCGCGCAGAGACCCTGTGCGTAGTCGCGTTCGGTTCGTAGGGTCTGCTCGAGTTCATTTCGCGCTCTAACAAACGCGTCATGCGCTGCCGGCTCATCGCCGCGCATCCAGTCGGCAAGACCCTCGCACCAACTGGTAGGAAACGGAATATTTTCATCGTAGCAGCCGCCGGCCGGCATGGCGGCTAGCGCCCGCTCCGCCGCCGCGGGATCGCGCTCGCGTAAGGCAAGGTCGAGCCACCTGTAAACAACGACGGGCGACGCGCTCGGCTCGTCGGCCAGAACCCTCTCAATCGTCGTATGCAGAGGTTTTAGGTCTGCGCGCCATTCCGCGGCAACCCACGCTCGTCGCACCCTGCTGGCCGCATCCTTTGGAGCTATCGCCAGCACGCTGTCCAGAGTGGATAGCGCCTCCTCGTAGCGATGCAAGGCTTGGTAGGTAAGAGAGATTTGCTGGAGTATGGAGAAATTGTGCGGGTCCAGCTCCAATGCCTGTTTCATTTCCTCCAGGGATTTCTCCCAGTGGCCTTGCCGCCGGTCAATGTAGCCGGTCAGAAGAGGAATTCGTGATTCGTTCGGCAGCGAGCGCCTTGCGATTGCCAGCTCTGCCTTGGCTTGGTCGTAATCGCGATAGGCCCAATACAGGTGATGAGCGAGGGCCAAATGTGTCTCTCCAGATTCGGGACGCTGGCCACGAACGGATTGAATCGTTGTCTCGGCCAATTGAAGCCGCGCATCAGTGTGATCGAAGCCGAGGAAATAAATTTTGTCGTGCGCTGCGGCGAGCTCATAATAGGCATTGAAGAACGAAGGATCGCGGGAGACAGCGTGACTAAGTAGTTCCACCGCCTGGAACAAATCTTCTTTTGCTCGCGGGCTAAACGTAATCCCATTGATTAGGTCTTTGGCCCGCAAGTACGCGTCGTAAGCAACAAGATCCGTGGTTGGTGGCTCTTCAATTGCGGCTTTCTCGACGGACGAAACTTGGGCTCCAAGCCGATTTGCGACCTTTTGCGCGATCTCGCTTTGGAGTGCGAACACATCTTTCAAATCCCGGTCGTATCTTTCCGTCCATATGTGTGCATTGGTGCGGGTATCAATTAACTGGGCGCTCAAGATGGATCCTGCCCGCTTCCCTGCGCACGCTTCCCTCAAATACGTAGGCTACATTCAATGCGCGGCCGACTTCCCGTGCATCGTGCATGCCACGATATTTTGCTACGCTGTTGTGGCTGATGACCTTCAGATTGGCAATCTTCGCCAGCTTGGTCGAAACACCGTCGTAAACGCCGTCCGCAAAAAATGCGTTTGTCTTTATCTGGAAGTACACTTTCAAAAGGCAGGACCGCAATGCCACCTGCCGCTGTTGGGCTGGCCATTTCGCCCTTCCAAATCATGACGCCCAGTACTGTTCCCACTGCCAGTAAGAGCGCTGCCATTCCTGCAATAATCGGATTCCTCCGTGACCAGCGCCAGAGCTGCGCGGGCGGCGAAACGGGGCGCGCGATAATCGATCGGCCATCAAGCCAGCGCTCGAGGTCTTCGGCCAAAGCGCCGGCGGAGAGATAGCGCGCAGCCGGATCGCGCTCCAAACATTTTGCGCAGATTGTTTCCAGATCCCTGTCCAGCGTTGGCACAAGCGAACGCAATTTGGGCGCCGGGTTTTGACTCGCCTGCTGGATCACCGCCAATGCGTGTTCGCCTAAAAATGGCGGACGCCCAGTCAAAAGATCGAACAAGATCGCGCCCAGACTGTAGACATCAGCCGCAGGCGTAAGCTTGGCCGCTTTGGCCAGTGCCGGATTTGCCTGCTCAGGCGCTATGTAACCGGGCGTGCCGAAAATGGTCAGGCTGTGCGTGAGATCGCTGACGCTATCGAGCCATGTGGCCAGACCGAAATCGCTCACCAACGGTTCGCCGTGTCCATCGAGCAGAATATTCGCCGGTTTGAGATCGCGATGCAGAATGCCCCTGGTATGGGCGTATTGAATTGCACGGGCGACTTTAGCCATCAATGCCGCGGCACGGCGCGGTTCCCCGGCGCAGAGTCGGTGCGGCCTCGACCAGGCTGCCGCCAGCGGCAAACTTCATACTGAAGAACGGAAGCTCGTCTTCGCCCTGGCCCACTTCATAAATGGGCAAAATGTTTGGATGATCAAGGTGCGCCGCCGCCTCCGCTTCGCGCCGGAAACGCTCCAGCGTCTCCTGCGAATCCGCGTGATAGGCAAGGACGCGCTTTAACGCAACGATGCGGCGCGAGTGCCGTTGCCGCGCGCGATAAATCACGCCCATCCCGCCACGACCGATCTCTTCCAGAATCTGATAATTACCCAGTCGCCAGTCGGCATCGCGCACGTCGATTTCACCGAGTACATCCTCCAGCGTCTCTGCGTTGTGGCCCTCGCCGTTTTGACTTATCCCGGTCGAAGTTTCCTCCGACAGGCCTTGAGAAAGCAAACAGCTCAAACAAAGTCCCCGTTTGATGCTCGATTCCGATTCGCACTGCGGACAGACCACCGGTTCCTTTTGCACATCCTCTGAAAGAGCAATGCGGGCGGAACTCATGGAAAGGCGACGAGGCTAGGAGAAGGTTGCAAATGCTGCCGTTTCTCGCGGTCATTCTCCGGAAATTCTGGAGCGAAGTCGGCGAGAAATCTTTCGAAGACTGAAAATTTCTGGAAGGAAAGGGTCAGGGGAGAATGTTTTCTACGAGTTCAAAATTCTCTCTTTTCTCTCTTCGTCCCATGTGATGAAGAGGCCCCAAGGATAGAACAAAAGAGCGTTTCGTCTATCAGGACAACGTTCTGATTGTGCGCCTGATTTTGACCTAGGGCTACGGTGCGAACCGCCCTAAGGAAGTACTTGAGTTATTGACAGGAGCGCTTAGGGCACAACGCTCTAGACCCCATCTCATAAGTAGGGAACGGATCGGCGCTGCGGCGGAATTGCCTGGTGGAATGTCTTGAACGAGCACATCCGGGACCGAACTATCACGTTGTTCCAAAACTCGGTCGACTTCGCGACGCCCTCCGAATCGGATGCAGAAATCCGAGCAGCTGCTGAACCTGACCCTTGCAGCTGCCGAATTGCTGCGCTCCGCGTGGAACTCGATGGACTTTTGCCGGAGGCATGGTCTCTGGAATTTGAAAGTGACTTGCATTGCAAATTTCGGGCGTTTCGCCCGAAATCAACGAGACGCCCTGCCCTCGCACGGCGAAGCCGCCCAGTCCGGGTTAGCTGGCCGATCCGTTGCTCACGAGCAACACAACAATCCGTTGCAGTAGTGGACGCCTTGCAGTCAGCGAGCGCTGCCGCCATTGCCGCAGATGAGCAATTTGTTTCCAGCGCGCAAAGTTTCCTCGATCAGATCCGCAGCCTTCGCGACCTGCGCGTCGAGATCGAAAAGCGATTGAAGCGTCGTGTTCGCCGCAACGACTGCACTCTTTAAAATTTTAGAAGAATTACGCATGAAGATTAGCTAGCCCGACCAAATCGTAGCTGGAACAACAGCACAGCAACCAGATTTTTCTTTCGCGCAGGTTTTTGGGAACCTCGCCCGCCACTTTCCGTAGAAGTTCTTGAAAGAATTAGCCTTCTGCTGTGAAACTCTCGACTTTGCACTTGATCTCCTTTGCCGCCGTGATGTCGCGCCAGCCCTCCCACGCGGTAGCGGACGCCTTGCACTCGCGATGCTCCGCTCCCGCTGGTGATTCGGCCTTGCTCAACAAGGCGAATCTCACTAAAATCCCCGGTCTTGAGCTCAGCCAGCGCGAACGAAGGAACCGTCAGGCGGGGCACATTCGTCACCACGCGCTGGAGCCTCATTCTTTCCGGTGCCGGCTCCAAAAGCAAAGAGCAGGAAACCAGTGCGGCACTCGCCGAGCTTTGCCGCATCTATTGGCGGCCGATTTTTGCTTTCATCTGCCGACGTGGTTATTCGACCCAGGACGCCGAGGACCTCACGCAGGATTTCTTTGTGATGATACTGGAAGGTGATTGGCTTCAGAATGCAGACCCCAGCCGCGGCCGTTTCCGTTCGCTGCTGCTCAAGTCGCTCAAGAACTTTCTCAATGACGCCGCCGACAAAATTCATGCCCGCAAACGCGGAGGGGATGTGAGCTTTATTTCGTGGGACGACTGGATGGCTGAGGCGCCGTCGCAATTGTCGATGTCAACACAGAGGCTTAATTCCTTGCCCCCGGAGCGACTCTTCGATGTGCGCTGGGCGGCGACGGTTGTGGAACGCGCGCTTCGACGGCTCCGTGAGGAATGCGAACGCCAAGGAGCGCCGGCGAGTTTTCGATGTCTTAAGTGTCTACCTCACCGTGGAGCGGGACGATGTCTCATGCGCGAGTCTGGCGACGAATTTGGGGATTGCCCGAGAGTACGGTGAAAAAGTTACTTTATCGCATGCGGCAGCGCTACCGCTGGTTGTTGCGCGATGAAGTGGCCCAGACAGTGGAGAATCCTGCTGACATTGACGATGAACTCCGTTACCTCTGCGGTGCGCTCGCGGCCAGTTCGGAGCAAGCCAACATAAAGTCCATTACCCTGCGCTCCTGCGATTTACCTTCCCAAATGATACTCTATGGCTTCACTGATCTGCTCCCAGCGATGACGCATGAGCCGGACGAGTGCCCGCGGTGTGACGCGGCGTTGCGTGTGAACAACGGACTTTGTCTTCTGTGTTTGCTCCAAGCCGGGCTGACCGAAGATGAAGACTCCGGGAGTGAGAGTCTCGAGGCGCTCCTGTCCGAAATCGAATAAAGGGGCCGCGAGGCTTCGGCAGACAGGCCAACTTGGCGCCGTCAGGCGCCGTGGAAATAGCGCGCACTCGTGGCAGAAGTATTCCGAACCTTTTGCGCACGTTGATTGGAACTTCGCCGCCTGTTTCCGTAAAAGGCCGCGGCCCACGGCGCTCAGCCAGACGCGGGATCGCCTCTCGACTGCCGATAAATTCTCTCATCCTGTAAAATATTTGGGACCTTCGCCCTCCAGTTTCCGTAGAAGTAAGCATGCGGGAGACTAAACGAACTCAACAGCAGCCTATCCCGACATATCATGGCTCTTACTCTACGGCGGCAGCAGCACAAACCTGGCCCCCACTTCATTTTCGATTCCCAGTTTTGGCAGTCGGTTTTCGCACTTTTGAGAGCGAGTTTTCCCAGAATTTACTCCGTTGTCACATTTCCTTGATAGCCTGAAAAACTAAATGTGGTTCCCCCCTCCTTCTAGTATCCCTCGCCAGTTAGCGGGATAGCAGCAGTTAAAGGAACTCACCAGATGAGACCAGAAGGTCACCTCCCGAACGCGGGGCGCGCGACCAAGGGCGGCAGCCTGTCCTACAGCGGTTCGAACGGAAACGTTCCTCATGTTGCGAGCGAACTCTCGGCAACCTCTGCTGCGCAGGGTGCCTGGTTGGAAAGCCAGTCTCGATATTACGTGCATTCTGCTTTTACTGCCGCTCTGGCTACCGCTAATGATTTTGCTGATGCTGGTGACGCGAATCGCCTCGCCTGGTCCGATCTTCTACCGGCAGAAACGCATTGGCTTGGGCGGCAGACATTTTTTCATCTGGAAGTTCCGGACCATGAGGTTGAGCGCGGAGACACAAACTCACGAGCGCTATTTCGAAAATTTGATGCGGGTCGATTGTCCGATGACGAAGCTGGATGCTTATGGCGACCCCCGCCTGGCTCCTTTCGGTCGAGTTCTGCGTGCGAGCGGTTTGGATGAGTTGCCTCAAATTTTCAACGTGCTCCACGGTGAGATGAGTCTGGTGGGTCCGCGGCCGTGCACCCCAAATGAATTTGCCCACTATGAACCGTGGCAACGGCAACGCGTGAACTGTCTGCCGGGCCTGACCGGCTACTGGCAGGTAAACGGGAAAAACAAAACCACGTTCCGCCAGATGATTGTGATGGATCTACTCTATTTAAAGAATATGTCGATCTGGCTCGATCTGAAAATCATGCTTAAGACCGGCACCGTTATGGCCGGGCAATTCTTCGAATCCCGCCAGGCGCCGCATCGCAGCCGGCAGGAGGATGGAAGCCCTGGCTCACGGACGACGATTTTACAAATCCCAGCGGAATCAGCTCCAAAAATATGAAAAGAAAAATCGCCGTCGGAGTGGTCGGATGCGGCTATTGGGGACCTCTTTTGGTTCGCAACTTCAAAAGTCTTCCGGATTGCCAGCTCAAAGCAGTCTGCGACGTCAACGCAGCACGCTTAAAACATCTTGGCGCGTTATATGCGGATGTTGAGGGCATGAGCGACCCGCAGCAATTGCTCAATGGCTCAAACTTGGACGCCATCGTCATTGCCACGCCAGTGAAGCACCATTATTCATTGGCCAAGGCAAGCCTGCTCGCAGGCAAGCATACGTTCATCGAGAAGCCGATGGCCTCGTCTTCCGCCGAGTGCGAGGAACTAATCGAAATCGCCGAGCGCAACGGTCTGGTCTTGATGGTCGATCACACCTTTCTCTACTCGTCGCCGGTGGAAAAGATTGCCGAAATTGTTCAAGCCGGAGATCTGGGCGAGATCCGCTATATTAATTGTCGGCGTCTCAACCTGGGACTATTCCAAAAGGACATTAATGTCGCCTGGGACCTGGCGCCGCACGACATCTCGATCATTCTCCATATTCTTGACGAATTTCCCACCACGATTAACTGCCAGGGAAACGCTCATATTACGCCGGGCGTAGAGGACGTGACAAACATGTCGCTCTCCTTCTCGCGCAAGCGCTTTGCGACCATTCAGAGCAGCTGGCTCGAGCCGCGGAAGATTCGCGAAATGACGATCGTCGGCACGCGACGCATGATCGTATATGACGATTTGCGGACACGCGAAAAGATCCGCATCTACGATGCGCGGGTAGAACGTCCGCCGCACTACGACACGTTCGCTGAATTTCAATACTCGTATCATTACGGCGACAGCTACATCCCATACCTCCACCAGGAAGAACCTCTAAAGCTGGCCTGCCAGCATTTTATTGATTGCATTAAAACGAATTCTGAACCGCTAACGAATGGCCGTCGGGGACTGGAGATGGTCAGGATCCTCGAAGCGGCTAGTGCTTCCCTCAAAATGAAAGGCGCACCGGTGACATTTTCTGGTTCGAATGGTGCAGCGCCGGCTCCCAAGCCTCCAAAAGCAGTAGAGCTTCTGCCGGCTGAAGCATTCGCGGGATGAGTGAGCCAGCCGCGCACGCCACTGCGGAACGCGTGAAGCTTTGGCCGGAGCTGCCCGGATTGTCAGCGCATCAGCCAAGCCGAAAATGAAAGTTCCCTTTCTTGATCTGAAGGCGCATCACGCGCCCTTGATCGACCAGTTCGATCGCGCCATTCGCGAAGTAATCGAGAGCAGCGCGTTTGCTGGCGGGCCGTTCGTGGAAAGATTCGAAAAGGAGTTCGCAGCTTACTGCGGTTCGAAATATGCCATCGGTGTGGGCAACGGCACAGACGCGCTTTGGCTTACTCTCCTGGCGCTTGGGATCGGAGCAGGGCGATGAAGTAATCACTGTCCCGAACACATTCTTCGCCACAGTCGAGGCCATTACCTATTGCAGAGCTCAGCCGGTGTTTGTGGATGTGGACGAAAACACGTTCACGATGAATCCGGCCGAATTGAAGAAGAGCTCTCACGGCAAGAACCAAGGCGATCATTCCGGTTCACCTTTTCGGGCAACCGGCGGACATGGATCCGATTCTGGAATTCGCGCGGGCACACGGGCTTTTTGTCATTGAAGATGCCGCCCAAGCTCACGGCGCTGAGTACAAGGGTCGAAAAGCAGGCACTCTGGGCGACGCCGGTTGCTTCAGCTTCTATCCCGGAAAAAATCTTGGCGCTTTTGGTGAGGCCGGCGCGGTCGTGACGAACGACGCTGAGTTACGAGAGAAAATCCAAGTCCTTCGAGACCATGGTCAGGCCCAAAAGTATTATCACACCGTGGTTGGTTGGAATTGCCGGATGGACGGCATCCAGGCGGCGATTTTGTCCATTAAATTACGCCATCTCGAAGAAGCAAATCTGCTGCGACGCGAACGCGCTTTGCAATACAATCAGGCTTTCGAGGGAATCGAAGGCGTTGCTACGCCGTTTGAGGCGGATTATGCGCGGCACGTTTATCACGTCTATGCGATTCGAGTGCAGGAACGCGACGAAGTTCGGCGATACCTGGAGCAGAAAGGAATTGGCTGTGGCGTGCACTATCCCATTCCGATTCACCTTCAGGAGGCCTGTCGAGATCTCGGCTACACAGAGGGCGCGTTCCCAATCGCGGAGAAGCTGGCAGAAGAATTTCTTTCCTTGCCGATGTTTCCTGAATTAACCGAAGAGCAAACCGAATATGTCGCTGACTGCGTCAGCGAATGCGGTTGGTGTCGAAGCATTCGTCTAGGCGAAGATTTTTGAAGACTCTCGAACAATCGGAAGCAGTGGAAACGACGCCGCTCGCTGGCGACGATTCTTTTGCGGAACCGAAGACCAGCGACAAATCGCTGCAAAGTGCGGATTCTCGATCCTATCAACGATCCGGGCTGGGACCATGTTGTTGCCTTACATCGCGATGCCGGTTGCTTCCATACCAGCGCCTGGGCAAAGGTGCTTCACCAAACTTATAACCATCAGCCTTTTTACCTTCAGTTTTCCCGCAGACGCAGGTTGGCGGCGCTGATTCCGCTGATGGAAGTACGGAGTTTGTTCACCGGCCGCCGTGGCGTCTGCCTTCCATTTAGCGATGCGTGCGAACCGCTCATCTTTGATCCAGAGGCGGTGGGCTTGGTAAGAGATCATCTCGTTCGCTTTGCGCAAGAACGTCGCTGGAAACACCTTGAAATACGCGGGAGCAAATTCTTTCAAGTCGCCCCGGGTTCAGCCGAGAAATTTTACGGGCATACGCTCGATTTGCGCAGCGGCGCAGAGGAACTGGCCACTCGCTTTGCCAGCCCAGTTCGCCGGGCTATCCGCAAGGCAGAGCACAGCGGCGTAAAGGCAGTCGTCGCCCGCAATCGCGCGGCCATCAATGATTTTTACCACCTTCATGCACAAACACGCCGGCGGCACGGTCTCCCGCCGCAACCGGTGTCGTTTTTCCTGAACATCTACGAGCATATCATAAAACGCGGTCTCGGTTTCATTGTTCTCGCGCAGCATGGGCGCGCGCCCGATAGCCGCCGCGATCTTCTTCCGCTTCGGAAGGAACGCCCTTTATAAATACGGCGCTTCTGATAAAAGATTTCAGGCATTGCGCGCCAATAATCTTGTCATGTGGCAAGGCATTCAGTTTTTGGCGCGCAACGGCGCAGAAAAATTGCATTTCGGGCGCACCGAGCAGGAAAACGAAGGTTTGCGACGGTTCAAACTTTCCTGGAACACGCAGGAGGAAACAATTGATTACTTCCGGATTGATCCATCCGGTCGTCAGTGCTTAGCTCCCGCGCGATCCCACGACTCCGGGCTTCCACAAGAAGGTCTTTGGGAGGTTGCCACTACTATTGAACAGGCTGGCGGGCTCAATGATCTATCCGCATCTCGACTGAAAGGTTAAAACTATGGCTGAAATTCGACGAGAAACACATCATCACTCCGGGATACACCTGAGTGACATCCTCTTTGCTCTATTCAAGCGCAAGTGGACAATCATACTTTGCGCGGTCGCGGGCATCATCGCCGCCGCGACGTTTTATTTCTTTTACCCGCCGGTGTACGAGTCACAGGCCAAGTTGCTGGTGCGCTATGTTCTGGAAAGAAGCGCCGTCGACCCGATCGAGGGCACGAGGCCCTCGGGCACATCCAGCAGTGACACCGACAAAGTAATCGGTGCTGAAATCGCGATTCTGACCAGTTGGGATCTGGCGGTGCAAGTCGCCCAGGCAATCGGCCCCAGGCGATTGGTGCCACCCGCTACGGATCTGCTATCCAAAGTCGCCCGACAAAATCGGTCTCAAACAGCCCTCTGCGGCAGCAACAGAAACTGCAGCGGCCGGCGTCGTTAGTTCGGGGTTGAGTGCGGTTTCTACCAAGGGAAGCAATATCATTCTTGTATCCTACAAAAATGGCGACCCGCAGATCGCGCCGCTGGTGTTACAGGAGCTGTTAAGTCGTTATTTCATCAAGCATCTTGAAGTCCACCGCTCCGCTGGCGCCTTCGATTTTGTAACCCAACAAACCGATCAGGTTCGAGCGCGCTTAAACCAGACGGAGGATGCCCTAAAGGCGCTGAGGGACAAGACGGGGATTACCTCGCTGAAAGAGGGCTCGGACGCGCTTTCAAGTGAGGCGGCGAAAACCAGGGAACAGCTTAATGCCGCGGAGACGGACCTGCTCGAACAACAGGCCCTCGCCAACCAGACCGGGAAGGAGAAGCCAAAGCAGTGGAGATCAAAGGGGCTGTCATCTCAAAAGACCCAGGACAGCGTAAAGGCCCAGGTCGCCGGCACACAGGCAAAGATCGAGGCGCTTAAGGCCCGGCTTCGCGATATTCAGCAGAGGACGAAGCAACTTTCTGACCTGGGTCCGCAAATTGAAGAATTGGAGCGGAGGCGAGAGATGGACGCAACGAATTACAAATATTTCGCGGCATCGCTCGAAAAGGCACGCATCGACGAAGCTTTGGATCCCTCCAAGATGCCCAACATTAGCGCCGTTCAGCGACCCTCTCCACCCAGGCTGGTTACCACAAATGCGCAATAAGATCGCCCTTGGACTGGCCGGCGCCGGGATAGCCTTGGGTATAGCACTCGCGCTGTTACGAGGATTGGTATTAAACCGGACCGTTGGGCGGCCACTCCAACTGGAAACCCAGTTGCACATTCCGCTCATGCTCTCGATACCGTACTCCAATGGTCGGAACGGCCATTTGATCTTGCCTTCGAACGGTTCACCGGCAAATCCAGGAGCGTTGGCGACGAAGCGGCACCACTCTCAGTTGGCGCCTTGGGATGCCGGCCATTTCATGCGGCGCTACTGCGACGCGGTCCGGGATCGGCTAGGTCTTTATTTTGAACTCAAGCACTTGACGCATAAACCGAAGCTCGTGGGTGTTGCCAGCTTTTCGAAAGCAGCAGGAACGTCAACGCTCGCCGCGGGGCTTGCTGCCTCACTTTCGGAAATGAACGATGGTAAGGTGCTTCTTGTCGATGTGAACCTGGGTCCGCAAGAGGTGCACCCCTTTTTCAAGGGCAAGCCTGCGTATCCTCTTAATACGGCTCTCAAGCCAGATGATACCATCGCCTCGGCTTCGCAGAATCTCTATCTGGCTACTGTGGGATCACCTAATGCGGGACCGGCGCAGCTCGGTTTGAAAAGGTTCTTCGATATGATGCCGAACCTAAAAGCCAGCGACTTCGACTACATTATTTTTGACATGCCCCCGTTGGCCCAGACGAGTCCCACATGGGGAATGGCTGCTTTCATGGACAAATTTTTGCTCGTGGTCGAGGCCGAAAAGAACAACCGTGAGATGATAAAGCGCGGCTACGGCAAGTTAGTCGCGGAGCGAGACAATGTTGACGTGGTGGTTAACAAGGCCCGTTCCTACGTTCCGAAGTGGCTGGATGGTGAGTCTTGACCAACAGGGGTCATCGCGCTTGTTACTGAGGTCCTAAGTCTTGCAAGCGAATCGCTGCCGGTTCCTTGCGTAACCTGGTTAAAAGAGGGCTGCCGATGTCGGCTTTGGAGCAGCAGTCTGATGACTGATGACCGATGACGGCGGCGGAGAAACAAAGACAAAAGAAATGAGTGAGAAGATATCGAGCTTCAAGGAGCTGCGCGTCTACAAGCTGGCATTTGAAGTTCAACAAGAAATCTTCGAAGCCTCCAAACGATTCCCGGCAGAAGAGCGTTATGCCTTGACCGACCAAGCTCGGCGAGCGTCAAGATCAATCGGAGCCAATATATCCGAGGCCTGGCAGAAGAGACGTTATCTCGCCCACTTTGTCAGCAAGCTGACTGATGCAGATGGCGAACAGGCCGAATCTCAGCATTGGTTAGACACAGCCGCGGCTTGTAACTACATCTCCGAAGACAAGCGGAAAGGCTTGTTAGGAAAATGCTCAAGGATTGGCCAAATGCTTGGAACTATGATGGCCAAGCCTGAAAAGTTCTGCAAACAGTCCGGTTAATCGCTGTTCAGTCCTCCGTCCTCCGTCCTCCGCCCTCTGACTTCCGCCCTCTGACTTCTGTCCTCTGCCTCGTCCACTCTCTGCCCTGCCTCGGCCCTCCGTCCCTCCGCCCTCCGTCCTCTGCTTTTAGCGTTCCAGCTTGTCAGCTTTTCCGATTTTTAGCTTTTCGAAACATGAAAATCCCCTTCGTTGACCTGCACGCTCAATACCTCACGATCAAGCAGGAGATCGACAGCGCGATTGCGGACGTAATTGCCCAGTCAGCCTACATTCGCGGACCGCACGTGGACGCCTTCGAGGAGGCATGGGCGAGAACGCTTGGCGTGAAGCGCTGCGTCTCGTGCGCGAACGGGACCGACGCAATCTACATCGCCCTGAGAGGGCTTGGCTTGAAACGCGGCGACGAAGTCATCACCTCGGCACATTCCTGGATCTCGACATCTGAGACCATAACGCAAGCCGGCGGCCGGGTCGTGTTTTGTGACACGGACGAGGAAACCTTCACCATTGATCCCGCTGATATCGAAAGAAAGATCACGCCTGCCACCGTTGGCATCGTTCCCGTTCACCTCTACGGGCAGCCGGCGGACATGGGCGCGATCATGGCGATCGCAAGAAAGCATAATCTGTGGGTTCTGGAAGATTGCGCCCAGGCGCATCTCGCCAGCTACAAGGGACAGCTTGTAGGAACCTTCGGCAACGTTGCGACGTTCTCCTTTTATCCGGGAAAGAACCTGGGCGCCTATGGGGATGCTGGATGCGTTGTGACCAATGACGATCGGCTGGCCGATTGGATGACAACATTCGCTCGGCACGGCGGAAAAGGCGATCACGTGATGGAGGGGATCAACAGCCGCATGGACGGGCTGCAAGCAGCTATTCTGAATGCAAAATTGCCCCACTTGCCAGCGTGGACTGCGGCGCGCCGCCGTGTTGCCGCGTGTTACAACGAGCTTTTAGAAGACGTGGGCGATGTTATTACGCCAACTGTGAAGTCCGATCGCGACCATGTGTATCACCTCTATGTCATTCGTACGGAAAACAGGGACGCTTTAAGGGAGCATCTCAGCGAGGCAGGTATCTCCACCGTTTTGAACTATCCGAAAGCGCTGCCATTTTATCCCGCCTACGCTTATCTCGGCCACGTTCCGAAAAACTTTCCAGCCGCTTACTTCAATCAATCCCGTATCCTATCCCTGCCGATCTATCCAGAAATGCCGGAAGAGGCAATCACGCATGTAGCTGACGTGATCTCGCAGTTCTGGAGCCTGGAATCCCCGAAGGTAATCGAGTTGACTGCTGCGAACCTGACCGGTATCGAGCATCGAACGCCAGTTCTGTCAGACGACTGAGACGTGAAAACGCTGAAATCTGAAACGCTGACAGCTGAAATGCTGAAATCTGAATGGAGCGATCGGGTGAGCGACATAGAAGGTAAAGCTGCAAGGGTAGCAGCGAGTGAGTGCGGGCAACGAGCGAGTTTCAAACGCTGAAATCCGAAAGAGGTATGAATCCAGTCATCCGCCATACGGTCGGGATCGTTGACGTGAAGTTTGGCGCAAATGTGACCGTCGTAGAGCCGACAAACTTATATGGCTGCGAAATCGGCGACGAAACGTTCATCGGGCCATTCGTGGAGATCCAAAAAGGAGCTACCATTGGAAAGCGTTGCCGGATCCAATCCCACTCGTTCATTTGCGACCTGGTCACGATTGGGGACGACTGCTTCATTTCGCACGGAGCGATGTTTATTAACGATCTCTTCGGCAACGGCGAACCTGCGGGAAAGCCGGAGCTCTGGCGACAAACTAAACTTGGCAATCATGTGAGTGTCGGAACCAATGCCACCATCCTGCCGATTACGATCTGCGATCGAGTGGTGATCGGAGCCGGCGCCGTTGTTACCAAAGATATCGTCGAGCCCGGCATTTACGCCGGCAATCCTGCGCGCCTCCTTCGTCGGCTTTAGAGCAGCAGTCTGACGACTGCTGACTACCAGCCTTCGCTCAAGGCTACGGCTCGGCAAGCTGACTGCTGACTTCTGTCATCTGACCTGCTGACTTCTGTCATCTGACCTCTGACCTCTGACTTCTGTCATCTGACCTCCCTGACCGTCTGCCACCGATGACTACTGACTTCTGTCATCTGCCCTCCGTCCTTCGACCTCTGTCCTCGGCCCCTCAACATCCGTCCTCCCACCAATGACTACTAAACCTCCGTCCCCTGCCCTCCGTCCTCCGACCTCTGTCCTCGGCCCTCCAATGTCCGTCCTCCCACCAATGACTACTGAACCTCCGCCCCCTGCCCTCCGTCCTCCGTCCACTGTCCTCGGACCTCCAATGTCCGTCCTCCCACCATCGACTACTGAACCTCCGTCCACCGCCCTGGGTCATCCGTCATCCGTCATCTGTCCTCGGCCTCCGATCTCTCACCAAGTAATGTCGATGTTACGCAACAGTATTTATTACCGGCTAAAACCGTTCATTCCGCAGCCAATCCGAACGGTGGTTCGTCAACGGATCGCCGCGCGCGTACGCCTTAACGTCGCGCACAAATGGCCGATTCTTCCAGGTTCCGAGCGTCCTCCCGAGAATTGGACCGGCTGGCCCGAGGGCAAGAAGTTCGCCCTTGTGCTGACGCACGATGTGGAAAGCGCAGTTGGTTTGCGAAAGTGCCGGGAACTGATGCAACTCGAGATGGGGTTCGGGCTTCGTTCGTCATTCAACTTTGTTCCCGAAGGTGGCTATCGGGTTCCCATCGAGTTGAGAGAGGAATTAACCCGGAACGGCTTCGAGATAGGAATCCACGATCTCAGACATGATGGCCGGCTTTTCGCGTCCCGCCGCGAGTTCGATCGCAGCACGCCCCGAATTAACCATTACCTGAAAGATTGGGGCGCCGTCGGGTTCCGGTCGGGTTTCATGTTTCATAATCTGGAGTGGTTGCATGCGCTGAATATCGACTATGACATGTCGACGTTCGACACTGACCCATTCGAGCCGCAGCCCGAAGGGCGCCATACGATTTTCCCATTTTGGGTCCCCGCGCCAGCGAGTCAGAGGTCAGAGGTCAGCTTGCCGAGCCGTAGCCTTGAGCGAAGGCTGGAGGTCAGAGGTCAGACGTCGGCGGCCAGTGTCCCTGACCTTCGTCATGTTTCCGCCTCGAACGGCGGCTACGTCGAGCTTCCGTACACGTTGCCCCAGGATTCGACGCTCTTTTTGTTGTTGAAGGAGCGCTCTATCGACCTTTGGAAGCAAAAGGTGGACTGGATTGCACAGAACGGAGGGATGATCCTGCTCGATACCCACCCGGACTACATGCGACTGAAAGGAGAGGGTGGTAATCACTCGTATCCTATCGAGTTTTATGAAGAAGTGTTGACCTACGTTCGGTCAAAATATGCAGAGAGCTACTGGCAACCCCTCCCGCGAGAAGCAGCAAACTTTGTCCGTCACGCGCAACCACTGAAAGACAATGGCGACGGAAGTAATGGAAGACGTCGGTCACGATCCCGCGCTCATAAGGGCAAAATATGGATCGATCTCGACAACACGCCGCACGTGCCCTTTTTCGAACCGATTGTGGACGAACTGAAAGCGCGCGGTTTTTCATTGTTTCTCACCGCTCGTGATGCGTTTCAGGTCTGCGATTTGGCTGACAAGAAAGGGTTCGATTACACCAAGATCGGACGCCACCACGGCAGGAATCGCCTCCTGAAAGCGTCCGGGCTGGCCTATCGAGCGCTTCAATTGGCGCCACTGGTGCTGCGGGAAAAACCTGTCCTTGGTCTCTCCCATGGCTCGCGTTCACAGTTGCTTCTCAGCAATGTCCTGGGAATTCCCACGGTTCTGATCGAGGACTATGAATTTTCTAGTTTTCCGGTCATGATGCGTCCCGGTTGGATCGTGGCACCGGCGGTCATCCCGGACAATGCCTTGCCACTCAGGAACGGACATATCCGGAAGTACGCCGGGATTAAGGAGGACGTTTACGCCTGGAAGTTGAAGCCGGATGCAGCTTTGTTGCGAGACCTGAATCTGAGTGAATCCGATTTGATTGTAACGGTCAGGCCGCCGGCAACAGAAGCGCACTATCACAATCCAGAAAGTGAGAAGCTATTCGAGCGTTTCATGCAACGGGCTTGCGCGACACCGTCGGTGAAGGTGGTGCTCCTGCCCCGGAACCAGAAACAGGCTCATCACCTGATCCGGCAATGGCCGGACTGGTTCGCCCATGGCCGGGTCGTTATCCCGGGATCGGCCGTCGATGGGCTGAATCTATTATGGCACTCCGATCTTGTGGTCAGCGGAGGGGGAACAATGAACCGCGAAGCGGCAGCCCTGAGTGTGCCGGTCTATAGCATTTTCCGAGGCGCGATTGGTGCGGTCGATCGGCATCTGTGTGCTAACGACCGGCTGATTCTTATTGAGTCGCTCGAAGATGTTGATTCCAGGATCCGGTTGGTGAAACGATGCCGAAAGTCGATCAGCCAGGTTACGTCCCAGCGCACCCTTTGCCAGATAGTCGATTACGTCGAAGAGATTGCGCACAGCGTAGTCAGCTTGCCGAGCCGTAGCCTTGAGCGAAGGCTGGTAGTCAGTAGTTAGTTGTTCGCCACGGCGAATCCGTCCGTTGGCGGATCAGTAGTCGGTGGTTAGTTGTCTCTTTTCAGATTTCGATCCTTAGCACTTCAAAGTGAGATTACTGCTCGTTGCCGGGGCGCGACCGAACTTCATGAAGGTCGCGCCTTTGATTAAAGCGATCCAAGCGTCCAAGGCCAGCGGTCAGAACCAAATCGAATGGCGCCTGGTTCATACCGGCCAACATTATGACTCCGGCATGTCCGAGATTTTCTTCGCCGACCTCGGCATTCCCGCCCCCGATTTCAATCTCGAAGTCGGCTCGGGCTCGCACGCAACGCAGACGGCCAACATCATGCTTCGCTTCGAACCAGTGCCTCTTGAATGCCTTCGCTCCAGTCGGTAGTCAGTCGTCAGTCGTCAGTGGTCCGCCACCCGATTGGGTCGTGGTGGTCGGCGATGTCAACTCCACCATGGCCTGCACACTGGTGGCGGCAAAGATGGGCGTGCGAACAGCCCACGTAGAAGCGGGCCTGCGCAGCTTCGATCGGAACATGCCGGAGGAGATCAACCGAATAGTGACCGATTCGCTGGCTGATCTGCTCCTGACTCCATCTGAGGATGCCAATGAGAATCTTCGCCGGGAAGGAATTCCCGAGCACAAGATCCGGCTGGTGGGCAATATCATGATCGATTCGCTCGTGGCCCATCTGCAATCCACCGATGGTGAGATCCTGGAAAGACTCGGAATCGCGGACCGGAAGTTTATCTACGTCACCCTTCATCGGCCTTCCAACGTGGACCGAAAAGAATCGCTTGCGGTTATCGTGGAGGAGCTGAACCGGGTCGCGGACAAGTGGCCGGTAATATTTCCCATTCATCCCCGCACCCGGAAACAGATGAAAGATTTCGGTCTATCGTTTCGACCGAACACGGGGTTGAAGCTTCTCGATCCAATCGGGTATCGCGATTCGATCGCGCTGACCCACCATGCCCGATGCGTTCTCACCGACTCCGGCGGGTTACAGGAAGAGAGCACCTATTGCCAGACGCCATGTCTCACCCTCCGGCCGAACACCGAGCGTCCGATCACGATCGAACTCGGGAGCAATCGTCTCATCAGGTACTGGGAATCTCCGCAATGCGCTGGAAGAAACCTTGCAGGCGGAAGAAAGAATCGGGCGGATTCCTCCAATGTGGGACGGCCAAACCGCCGATCGCATCGTGCACGCGCTGCTGACAGCCTGACCTCCAGCCTTCGCTCAAGGCTACGGCTCGGCAAGCTGACGTCTGACCTCTGATCTCTGACGTCTGTTTCAACTTTTCAGCTTTTCAGTTTGTCAGCGTTTAAGCGTAACGTCTTCTAAAAGATGTCCATCCGAATCACTGTTCTCTCGCTGATCGTGGCGTACCTGTCCGTCTACGCCTGGCGCGATTGGTTTCGAGCGCTTTGTGGTGCCGTGGTTTTGATGGCCTTTCTAGAGCATGGCGATATGCCCAGGAGCATTCTGGGAATTCCGGGACTAAACCTTTGGAATATTCTGCTTGTCAATGTCCTTATCGGTTGGGCGCAGCAACAGCACTACGAAGGTCTGCAATGGGACGCACCGAAAAAGATTAAAGTCGCCTTCTTGTTGTACTGCCTTGTTACGGCGTGGGCGTTTTCTCGCGCTTTTTTGGATCCAACGGGATTCTATGAATTCAGCCGGACTAAACTTCTTTTCGATTATTTGGTTAATCCGCTGAAATTTCTCATCCCCGGCGTGCTTTTGTATCACGGTTGTCGCACCCGGGAACGGGTCCTGTGGGCGTTATCCGCGATTATATTGCTCTATTTTCTGCTCTCGGTGCAGGTGATCCGGTACATGGGGATCCATGTAAACATGAGTGGAGAGGCCCTGGCGGCCCGCGGCGCGAAGATCCTCCATCGTAGTGTCGGTTATCATCGAGTCGATATGTCAATGATGTTATCCGGAGCTAGTTGGGCCATGGTCGCTTTCTCTCTCCTTTTCAAAAACAACCTGCTAAAGTGGTCTTGCTGGGGCGCGGCTGGTTTAACTCTGCTCGCGCAGGCGATGACTGGAGGGCGCGCCGGTTATGTGACTTGGGGGGTAACAGGACTGGTTCTCGGTGTCGTACGATGGCGAAAACTGCTTCCCTTTGTGCCCCTGGCTGCGGCCATCGTCTTGATTTGCCTGCCCAGCGTGCGGGAGCGAATGCTCTATGGGTTTGGCGTTACTCAATCCGGTCCTTACGTGCAGGAGACGAATACTAGCGAGATCACCTCCGGCCGCACCGAGCATGTGGCCCTATGTTATCGAAAAAATCAAGGAATCTCCGCTCATTGGCTACGGTCGCATGGCCATGATCCGAACCGGTCTCGCTCAACGGATGTCAGAGGAGCTGCGCGAAGTATTCGATCATCCGCACAACGCGTATCTCGAGATGCTGTTCGACAACGGGATCATCGGTTTCGCTGTGCGTAATTCCTATTTACTTCATGCTGTTAACCAGATGCGTAAGCCTGTTTCGGGATAGGGAGGATCTTCTTGTCTCAGCAACAGGCGGCGTTGCCTTATCCCTTCTTCTCGGCCTTCTGATTGCAAGCGTTGGCGCGCAAACGCTTTATCCGCGGGAAGGTGTGCTTGGAATGTGGGCAGCATTGGGCGTGGCGCTACGGGTATGGGTGGAACGTGAATGGCTGTATTCTACGGGTGAATCGGACATGGTACATGAGCCGGTTACTACTGATTCCGAAACGGACCTGCTCGAATCGGAGGCCCAGTGGGTGATCCACGTATGAAAGGCGCGATGACGTCCGCAGCTGCACAGCGCCAGATCGCGCGTGGTCTGGGTGTGAGCTGGATCGCGCAGTTTATCCAGATCGCGGCGGGATTTATCGTGCCTCGCTGGATCGATCACGGGCTTGGCCGCGCGACGCTCGGAGTCTGGGACCTTGGGTGGTCGTTCGTTAGTTATCTGACCCTGCTAGAGGCCGGGATTGGCTGTTCCGTGAATCGCCATGTCGCCACTTTATCGCGCCGAAGGAGACACCGTCGGCGTCAACCGCGATCGTTAGCTCGGTCGCGATTCGTGCAACGGCCTGTAAGTCTTATTATTCTCGGATTACCGTCGCTAATTGCAGTTACGATGCCTCATTATCTACAGGGCCAGCCTGCGTCGCTACTGCGAGACGGACGATTAGTCGTGCTTATTCTTGGAGGTGCAGCGTGGCCCTGACACTACCGGCTGCTGTCTACACCGGAGTTCTTACCGGTTGTCATCGTTGGGTCAACGCATCACAGCATTTATGCGTCGACCAATCGCTGTCGACTAATCGGTATGTGCGTCGTGCTAAAGCTCGGATTTGGGATCGTCGCACTGGCAATCGTGCATCTTGGCTGCGAAGCAATTGGTCGCATCGCGCAGCGCCATCGCCTCGTATCGGGCGTATCCCGGGCTCAGCATCAGATGGGCGCACGTCGATCGCGCCACGATCCGGGAGCATGATGAGTTTCGGCGGCCGGATGTTTGTCGGTCGCATGAGTCAGGTGCTTCATGATTCAGACGATAAGCATCCTGATCGCCAGCTACCTCGGTCCGGCCGTGCTGGCTCTTTTTGCCCGACCGCGCTCGCTCGTGCGTCAGGCAGCTGTCTTCCCCCAGAAGTACGCCATTATGCTGGCGCCGGCGGCGGCCGCGCTCTCGACCTTGCGCGAGAAAACGGAGCTGCGGAACTTCGTTATGGACTCCGCCCGGTCCGGCGTTTACGTCTCCCTGCCGGTGATGGTCTTCCTCGCGATTTGTGGCGAACCCTTGCTTCAGGTGTGGATGGGTCATAGTTACGCCGACGCCCGCCTGATGCTGCTGCTGACCTGCGCGTTCACGGCGGACGTCATTTACCAGCCGCTCTCAAACCTGCTTCTAGGTCTGAATTTGCACGGGCGCCCGGGTCTCGTTTCGGCGATCGGCGCTGGCGTAGCTATTCTCCTTGCCTATTTCGCCCTGCGCGGTGGCTACGGGTTACATGCCGTAGCGCTCGCAATCGCAATTCCGTGGACGGTGGCGCAAGGGATCTACCTACCCTTGTTCGCATGTCTGAAGTTGGAAATTCCGATATGGGAGTTTTTGAAGCACGTTTGGACCCGCCCCCTTCTTTGCTCTGTACCTTTTGGTTTTTCATTGGTTCTGGGCCGCCTGCTTTTTCCCAGCAGCGCCGTTGCTTCACTTGGCGCTGGAGCCATTCTCGGTGGAATCGTCCTGGGTGTTTGCTACTGGATATGGGTGCTGCCCGTGAAATTGAAGCAGCGGATTACAGGCCGGTTTAGTAATCGCGGTGCTGATTCGACCGAGCTTGTCGATCCTGCGGCCGAGGCTGCGTTAAAACAAGTCGTAGCCGCGGAGTAACGGTCGCTCAATTTCACCTGGCAAGTCATCTTTTTGAAACAACGCATTCTCATCACCGGCGCGGCGGGCTTTATCGGCAGCCATCTTACGGAGCTCTCTGTTCGTGAAGGGTTCACAGTCCGCGCCTTCGTTCACTACAATTCAAATGGACGCTGGGAAAACCTTGAGTTTTTGCCAGATAACATTCAAAAGGAAGTCGAGATTGTTCCCGGAGACATTGCTGATGGCCGTTCGGTCGCACAAGCGATTGCCGGGTGCGACTGGGTTTTTCATCTCGCGGCGCTCATCGGTATCCCATATTCATACGTTGCCCCCACGTCCTATGTACAGACGAATGTTGTTGGGACATTGAATGTGTTGGACGCGTGTCGGGATCACAAAGTTGAGCGACTGATTCACACGTCCACCAGCGAGACCTATGGTTCAGCGCAATACGTTCCGATCGACGAGAAGCATCCAAGCGTGGGGCAGTCGCCTTATTCCGCGACCAAAATAGGGGCCGACAAATTGGCGGAAAGTTACTGGCTGAGCTTTCGGACGCCCGGTGACCACATTGCGGCCGTTCAACACCTATGGGCCGCGTCAAAGTCAGCGTGCCATCATTCCCACCATTATTACTCAGGCACTGGCCGGCGATGTCATCTCGCTGGGGAATGTAGATCCTGTCCGCGATCTCACCTACGTCACCGACACGGCGACGGCTTTTCTCGACGCCGCTGGCTCGCCGAAAACGATCGGCGAAGTTATCAACCTCGGAGTAGGACATGGGACGTCGGTGCGAGAATTGGTCGAACAGATTGGCAAAATTCTAAAGCGAGAATTGAAGATCGAGATTGAATCGCCCCGCGTGCGGCCGGAGACGAGCGAGGTCATGCGGCTGGTCAGCGATAATCAAAAAGCATCGACCATGATGGGTTGGAAGCCAAAGGTGGACTTGGAGACAGGACTCGCTGCAACCGTGCGAACACATCCAAAAGCATCCCGAATTTTACAAAGACCGCGGCTACGTGGTCTAAAGAAAAACGCTGATATACTCCAAAGCTGAAACGCGAATAGAAGATGGAAGTTGGAAGATCGAAGTTAGGGGAGCTGGGGGAGCCATCTCCCATCTGCTATCTACTATCTACCAGTAGTCCCGTAGTCTGTAGTCAGTAGTCCTGTAGTCCATGTCTGGAATCCGCGCTGTTATTCTGGCCGGGGGAAAAGGAACCCGGCTCCGGCCGCTGACGGCGGTTTTCCCAAAGCCGCTGGTGCCGCTCGGTAACAAATCCGTTGTCGAGATTTTGCTGCGGCGACTCGCGGCTTCCGGCCTCACAGATATCACCATCTGCACCGGCTACCTTTCCGAGCTTATTCAAGCTGTTTGCGGAGACGGATCGAAATTTGGGTTGCGCATCGAGTATGTAAACGAAGAAGAACCGCTCGGAACAGCCGGCCCGCTCTCGCTCATCCCGAACCTGACAGACCCCTTCATCGTGATGAACGGCGACCTGCTCACAACGCTGGATTTCCGCCGAATGATCGACTTTCACCGAGACGAGCGGGCGGATTTTACCCTCGGGTTGTTCCCGCGAGAGGTGAAAATCGATTTTGGCGTAATCGAGCTGAATGGCGATGGCCAGTTCAATGGTTACAGAGAAAAGCCGAGCTACAACTTCGAGGTCAGCATGGGCGTTAATGTGCTTAGCCTGTCGGTCCTTAGGCATATAAAGAAACTCGAGCGCCTCGATATGCCGGAGCTGGTTCTGCAAGTGCACCGCAGCGGCGGACGAGTGGCGTGTTATCGGGAACCCTGTCGCTGGCTGGATATCGGGCGAATGGACGATTACGCCCAGGCGCAGGAAGAGTTTGCGAAAAACGAAGCGGCATTTTTGCGGTGCGATTGAATGCGCAATCGATATGGATCACCGGGGCCGGCGGATTTTCGGCCCGGTATCTCGCGCAATATCTGCGACAACTGCCCATCGCGCTTGAGTTGGTTGGCCTTGAACGCTTCCATTTCCAGAATCCAAATTTCGACCAGTGTTCACAAAATCGACATTACAAATCCGGAAGAGATGCGTCGGCTTGTCCGATCGCATCCGCCGGATCGTGTCTTTCATCTCGCCGGTGCCATGCCCCCCGCGGAAGAGGCGGAACTATGGCGGGTTAATGTCGGTGGCACACAAATTCTGCTTCAAAGTTTGGCCGCGGCTGGCGAAGCCAGTTCGCGTAGTAACGATCGGCTCCGCCGCCGAGTATTACCCGCTCCGACGCAACCTGCTTGAATCTGATAAATGCGGCGGTGAAACGCCGTACGGCAGAACCAAATGGGCCCAGACGACAATTGCCCTCGCTTGCGCGCGTGAGTTGGGACTGGACGTAATGGTTGCGCGCACTTTCAATCTGCTAGGTCCTGGCCTATCCACTGCCTTGGTCGCCGGTTCGCTTTGCGCTCAGTTTGCCGGCAACGCCTCCATAAAAGTGGGCAACACAAGTGCGAGCCGGGATTTTGTCGATATCCGTGACGCAGTCAGGGCCTACTGGCAAATCTCGCAAAAGGGAAAGCGCGGCGAAATTTACAACGTCGCTACTGGACGTGGCAACAACGATAAAAAAGCTACTCGCGTTGTTTGTGAAATTCGCAGGCGACAGCCGAACAATCGATGAATCCCCGACTGCTTCTCGCGTTGCCGATTACGCCCGGGTCTGCGGTAACAATGCCAAGCTGCGCCGCCTTGGCTGGTCGCCTTCCATACTCGATCGAGGAATCGATCCGGGACATGCTCGCTTCTGAAAATGCTCAGAAGCTGGACCACAAGACGACAGACAACCGGACCTGTCGTCCGTAGTCAGTGGTCAGTAGTCAGTCGTCCTTTTGCCCCATGCCTCTCCACGTCTGCATTGTTGGTCTGAAATGTTACGACCACATCTCGGGCGCTGCTATCCCAAGATACCTCGGAGGCATCGAGACGCAGCTTGCCACACTCGCCCGTGGCTTGGCTGAACAAGGATGCCGAGTATCGCTCGTGACCTACGATCATGATCAACCTGAGGGCGAGATTTTCGACGGCGTTACGGTCTTTAAGAGTTATCGCCCGCAGGCTGGTATCCGTGTACTGCGCGGATTTTCACGAATGACAAGTGTGTGGAAGGCTATGCGGCGCGCGGATGCGGATGTCTACCTTGCAGATGGGCGCCGGAGCGGAAACGGGATGGGTTGCGCTCGGCTGCCGCATGATGCGGCCACGGAGAGCGTTTGTTTTTTGTCTCGCCAGCAATGCCAATTATGATGCGCATTTGCGCTCCGGGCTTTTCGGATGGGAAGGCCGCCTTTACCGCCTTGGGCTACGGGCGCGCAGACCTTGTCGTCGCCCAGACCAACGAACAGCGTCGCGGATTACGCGAGCGTACCGGGATCGAATCACGAGTGATCCCCATGGCCATTGCGCAACCCGAACAACAGCTCGCTAGCACCGAACGAAATCGCGTGCTTTGGATCGGGCGAATCAGCCGCAGCAAACGCCTGGAGTGGTTATTAGACGTTGCCGAGCAGTGTCCGGAGTTGCAGTTCGATGTTGTTGGTTCGCCGAATACGTCCGATGCGTACGTGGTCGATCTTCTGAAGCGGGCCGAGATCATCCCTAACATAACTGTCCATGGCCGGGTATCGGCTACAGAACTTAGACCGAATCTATGGCAGCACGCGCGTTCTGTGTTGCACATCTCAGCTCGAAGGTTTTCCCACCAGTTTTCTCGAAGCATGGAGCCGTGGTATCCCGGTGGTCACTACTTTCGATCCTGACGGCATCGTGGCCCGGCATGGACTTGGGGCTGTTGTCGCCAGCGTTTGCGAGCTGATAGCTCATCTCCGTCAGCTCATGAGCGATTCTGCTTTGCACAGCATGCTTGGCACTGCTGCCCGGCGCTACTTTGATGAGAACCACACAAACGCAGCTGTTAGCCGGCGTTTCCGCGAACAATTCGAACAGCTGCAAAACGGAACCTGCGAATTGCTCGAGGTCCCATCCCTCTCATGATTACCGCGTGGTAATGACCGAAACAACCACAGCTCCAGCGGTTAAATCGGCAACACCAGTCTTGTCGCAGAGTGCGACCGGATCAAGCGAGCGACCTGTCACCGTTTGCCTGGTCATCAGCAGCCTCGAGTATGGCGGTGCTGAGCGCCAGGTGGTGGAGATGTTTCGCACCTTCGACCGCTCGCGTGTCCGACCGATCATCTGTTCACTTTCGAATAACATCCCGCTCGCCGAAGGCCTCCGTGAACATCGGGAAGATCTGCACATCGTGCCGCGAGCGCTGGCGGTTTGATTTTACAACCGTGTTTCGCCTTGCCCGGTCTACTTCGTCAGGAGCAGGTCGACGTCCTCCATGCCTTTCTTTTCGATGCAGAAATTATTGGACGTCTCGCGGCCCCTCTCGCTGGAGTGCCGGTCGTGATCGCGTCTGAGCGCAATGCTGATTATACTCGACCGTGGCTGCATGAATGCGCGCTCCGGCTGACACAGCCGTTAGTTGACACACTGGTAACGAACTCAGTCGCGGGGAAAAAGTTCAGCTTGCGCACAACGCGCTTCAAAGACTCGCAGATTCATGTCGTTCATAATGGCGTCGATACAATTCGGTTTCATCCTGATCGCGAAGCCGGCGCCAGCTTTCGTCGGCGGCATGGAATTCCTGCCGACGCCCTTGTTGTAGGAATGGTTGGCAGTTACAAACGTCAGAAAGGACATGATATTTTCCTTCGCATGTCTGCAAAAATTGCATCTCGCTTTGACAAGGCCGTGTTCCTAATAGCAGGCGGTCCGACTGGTGGTCGGCTCGCGCCAAGTCGCGCATATCAGAAGGAAATCGAAGCAATGGCCGTCCAACTGGGTCTTCGCCATCGCTGCCATTTCATCGAGAACGAAGAAGACATGGCGGGACTTTACAATGCTTGCGATACTACCGCCTTGCTGTCTCGACGTGAGGGAACCCCTAACGTGCTGTTGGAATCGATGGCTTGCGGCATTCCCGTCGTGGCAACAGCTATTGCCGACAACGGCTTTATAGTCGAGGAAGGTGTGACCGGATTTCTCGTACCGGTCGACGATTATTGTATCCCCGCGGAACGTATGGAGGTCCTGCTTCGCGACAAGGTTTTACGCACTGGCATCGGCGAAAAGGCAAGAGCACGCGCCTTGGCCGAATTTGCGCTTACGCGTACGGCGCACCGTCTTGAACAAGTCTATGTTGCAAATATCATAGCAGTGGCTTAGTCGCTAGGAAGCATGGTACTAATCGATGGTGAAACTGATCTACATCATGGGGTGTGCGATTGTGCCTCGGCAGCAGGCCGATAACGGCGACAATCGGCACACTAAGAGCTACAGAAAAATAGTTATATCGAACAGTTATGTCTGCGTCTCGTGGTATTGTTTACATTGTCTGGGACCGCGAGCGCGTTGAGATTGAGCTTGCCCGATCGCTGGCGAGTATCAAAAGATGCGCTCTCGAACATGTTATCGTCGAGCGAAACGTTGCGACGGCCGACAGAAAGGAAGGGCTCAGACTTAAGGCAGATATGTATGAAGTTTCGCCATTCGATACCACCCTGTTCTTGGATGCTGACACGGTGGTGCTAACGCCAGATCTCTCGTACGGTTTCCACAAAGCCGACCGCCACGGGATCGCAGTAGCTATCGATCCAGCCTGCTTTGCGGCGCGCGGGAAAAATGCTGGGCAACTAGATGAAAACGTAATTGAGTACAATACTGGAGTGCTGTTTTTCCGGAAATCTGACGAGGTGGAGCGAGTATTTCGGTTGTGGCAGAGATACTGCGCTGTGACCGAGAATGATCAAATCGGCTTTGCCAAGGCAGTCGAAGAGCTTAATTTTTGTCCTTTCGTGCTTCCAAAGAACTGGAACTTCCGAGGTGGTATTGAGCATCAATACTTCGGTTCCATTCGTATCTTCCATTCGCGTGAACGAGCTTGCGAATGATCTGGTGCATTCGGATTTTACGTTTCGGCGCTACCGACGCAGACTGACAAAGCAACGCATTTTAAATGCGGCTGGTCGATTGTTCCGGCGCTAGCGAGGCGGATTTCAAACTTACAATTTCCTGACAGAAAGCGTGATCAGAAAAGTTCTCTACATCATGGGTTGCGCTCATTCGGGCTCAACGTTGCTTACGTCGATTCTCGCGCGGCATAGCGCGATAGCAACGGTAGGGGAACTGAAGGGCACGGGGATCCGTAATCCTGAATCGTATACCTGCGGCTGTGGCGATCGTTTTGTCGATTGTGCGTTTTGGACGCAATTGGAGGAGCACTGTTCCCGCTCGGGCATTCCGTTCTCTCGCATGCATTTTGGAACCAACTACTCCGGAACGCGCTGGCTTGATGACATAATAATTCGGACTCCGGTGCGAAATAAAGTCTTGGAGACTCTGCGGAAGACGGCCTTTCTTTGCTGGCTGCCCGTTCGGCGCCGCCTGGGAGAACTGGATCAACGAAACAATGCTATCATGGATGCGATATGCAGTTTAACAGGCAAGTCGGTGTTTTTGGACGGTTCCAAGGATCCGACGCGGCTGACGCACTTCATTCGGTCAGGGCTTTTCGACGTCCGCCCCGTTTACTTGGTTCGAGATGGCCGCGCTATCGTTGCCTCATACAAGAAACGCAATCCCGATATCGACTACGATATCGAGCTTTGGAGGTCGAAGGCGACCGAATGCGAGCGACTTTATCAGCAATTGCCGCGTGGCCGGGTGTTGAAAATTCGCTATGAAGACTTTTGCACCGATCCCTCAGGAACACTGCAGCTTCTGTTGCAGTTCTTCGAATTGGCCGATGAAAGTCGCTCCTGTTTGGAGAACAAAGCCGAAACGCTGCATGTACTGGGGCATGAGAGTCGTTTGGATCGAGTAAAACACATTTCCTTTCGCCAGGAGTGGAAAAGTCTCCTCAGCACTGCCGATGTGCACCGCTTTCAACGGGTAGAGGGAACCCTCAACCGTCGTCACGGTTACTCGGCTTTTGATCGACTGGACGCGGAAGGTGCCAATACCGTGGCATCTACAAGGCACGCAGCATCTGCCTGAGGCCGGATGTGTTGTTTACGGTTTCCACACCAGCTTACAACCGCGCTCACCTGCTCCCCAGGGTTTACAAGAGTCTTTCGGCTCAAACGCTGAAAGATTTCGAGTGGGTTATCATAGACGATGGCTCGACGGATAACACCGCGGAAGTGGTACGGCCATGGCTCGAGCAAAGCAATGGGTTTTCGATCCGCTATATTCGGAAGAAGAACGGCGGCAAACACACGGTCCTCAATCGCGCAGTCAGGGAAGCGCGTGGTCGGTTTTTCGTGGTCGTCGATTCGGATGATTGGCTGGTCCCTGAAGCTCTAGAAACATTGAACGATGAATGGAGCCGAATTGCGAGCCCGGAGGCTCTTACCGGCGTGTGTGGTCTTTTCTGTTACGACAATGGCCGCACGGTTGGAACTCGTTTCTCACAAGACCGGCTCGTAAGCAATGCCATTGATCTACGCTTTCGGCTTGGCGTGAAAGGCGACAAGATCGGCTTCACCCGCATGGAAATCATGCGCCGGTTCCCCTTCCCGGAAGAGTTCGGCAGGGCCTATGTGCCTGAATCGCTCGTCTGGAACAGGATGTCACAGGAGCTTGATACGCTTTTTGTTAACAGAGTGATCGGCATGAAGGAGTATCAACCTGATGGCATCACGAGCCGGTCGGCGCTGAACAGCTACCGCAACCCCGGCGCTTATTTTTGCCATGCGGCCGAGTTGCTGAATGGCCGGCGACGACTGGGTCCGCTGCAGGCGTTTCGATGCGTGGTGAGTCTAAGCAAATGTGGCCTGATTCTGCGGCGGAACCCGTTCGCCGTCACTAAGCTCAGCTGCAAATTGCTGATCTTGGCCGGTTTGCCAGTCGGCGCGGTGCTGCTGTTGCGAGATCGTCTCCCGTATGCGCGGCCGAGAGGCATTGAATCCGAAGGTCTGACTGCTCTCAGCGCCGCAGATTGCGAGACACGGCGGAGGATTGTTTCATGCGCATGGCCGCTGAAATCTCGAAGATCGCTCCCCGACGGCCGAAACGTTGTAACTGTTAGATCACTGTCACTCCCTCGGAAACCAGCAGGAAATGAATGCCGCTTACAACGTGTGCGACCTACAGTATTACTCTCGTATCGCGAAGCAGCACTACAACGTTGAATTGAACTGAGTCGTTGTGCCACGCTTTTAGAAGGCTTTGGACAGTTCAAAGCCGATTTCACAATCATGTCTATGCAACCCAGCATTATTCAGGTGGGCGAACCAGTGCGAGATGATTGCGAGGCGACAATCGGATTCCAGCCGAAGTGAGGCGTTTGATCAAATTGGATCGTTCGACAAGCAGCACATCACTAAGCACCTAAATGGCAAACTTGAACCTTTCATCCGGGAATGTGCGGTAACAGTGCGGACGCTTCCCGAGATTCTTAAGAAACATCAAATTGAACAGTTGCACCTACTACATATTGATACTGAAGGTCATGATTATGACGTTCTCAAGACCGTTGACCTTGCCAAGTTAGCCCCAACTTTGATTTTAGTTGAGCACGCACATCTAAGGCCGTCCGATAAGACCAACATGTTAACGCTGCTGGAGGACAACGGTTATTCGGTGTCCGATTGTGGTAGGGATTACTTTGGGGTGAGCAAAAGCGCTGATGTGAAACTAAGACGTATTGCTAATATGTGCCATCAGTAAGTTCACTGTCACGCGGAGAATTGTCTCTTGCGGTTCTACGAGCCAAAAACGAGTCACACTTGTTGGTTCGTGCGATTGTGCTTGGCGGCATTGACTCCTGCCTGATGGGCTCGAGATTGGTTCGGCGTTGAGCAAGAACCACAAAAATCCATTGCATGCGGAAGATCGCTCTTCCGATGAAAAGGTTGATCGGCCCAAGACTGCAGCAGCTTCCGATACATGGGTTAGCAATAGCGGGGCTGGCCTGATTATTGCTGAAATTATGGAATTTGGCGACGTATCCTAAAATGAATCGTTTGTTCCCGCTATTACTGAATCGCTTCACCGCTGCCTTCTTCGCGCTTTCTCTCCTAATGTCGACTACACATTCCGCGGATCTGCCCCTGTCGGATGGCGATCGCATCGTGATTGAAGGTGATTCCGGTGCCGACGCAAAGAAATGGAGCTGTTATCTGGCCGATTACCTGATCCTGATGAATCCTTCCCTCAACCTGCACGTTCAGGTTTTCGCCAGGGGCGGCACTGCGGTTGAATCGGCTCTCGCTGATCCGACTGGCTATCACGGCTACGACGAATACCACAAGCTGACCGCCTCGATGCAGCCCCGTTAGGTCTTCCTCAATTACGGGGTCAACGGCGGCGACACGACCGACCAGTTCATAGCCGTCACGACTGATCTCACGATAACTACGTTGTCGCTGGGAATACTGCGACCCCAATCATTGTCGGTCCTCACCCGCCACCACGACGCGATGGCACAGCGCACTGGGCAATACGAGACCGCCGAAATAACCTTGGGCGCGAACCGTGGATGGCAGAATGCACGCATCTGGCACGATCTCGTGCCCATTTGGAAAAATCCCGCCAATTGGTCTCTCCTTTCCGCCACGGGGAACGCCACCCCGATACCTCGGGACACATTCTGATTGCTTACGCGATTATCCACACGCTTGGGTTTTCCACCGTTGTAGCGAAATCAACGGTCAACGCCAGGACCCGTACTGTGAAGAGCCAGACGAATTGCACCGTCAGCAACGTTACTGCCAACGCTAATGGTGGGATCGACTTTGACCGGCTCGACTACAAAGCTACCCTGGACGATTGACGACACCCAGGAGGGTTACAACAAAGCCGTCAGCATGCGACCAGAAGTCCAGCTAACTGGGAGGATTACTCGATCACCGTAACGAATCTAGTCCGGGCACCTACGACATCTTGTGCGACGGTGCGCAGATCGGTGCCGCCATAACGCAACCACCTTGGGAGCGGGTGGAACATGGCCGACTGCAGATGGCCCGATTTACAACAGGTGCAGGAAGTGTTGGGAAGGATCCGCGATATGCTGGGGGTTGATCGCGTTACATTGGCGAATAAAGGACCCCCGTAACCAGGAGTCTACAAATACAAGAGTAACGCGAGCTCCTACTATGGGGCCGGGCAACGAGGTGCAACTCTTCTCGCCTCTCTTCAGCCCGCGATTACTGAGGTCAATAACTACGATGCCTTGGTTCACAGCGCAGCGCAGCCGGTGACGCGGCATTACAGCATTCGACGCTCGGGTTCGCCTAGTCCTACGCCGAGTACCCCCAGCGACTCCGACGCCACTCCTACGCCTACGCCAACTGCGACCCCGACAGTTACTCCTAGCCCTAGTCCAACACCGACTGCCACGCCAACGCCGAGCCCCGGAAATTACGTTGCCCCAGTGGGCATTCCGAATCCTGCTTTTGGGATTGATCAGACCGTGGATATGTTTGCCAACCGGACATACAATTTCGGCTCTGGCCCGGTGCCCTATCCCAACGCGGGTAATGGGCCTTACACTCATTACATCGATAAGACGAGTCCCGGTGGCCACGGACACGAACAATCCGTACGGCACCCCTGATCGCCCCCGGCTGACAATACCGTCGAGTCTGGCTCCCGGCAGTGTCGTTGAGATTCACGGCTCAGGCTATGTCCTTAGTCTCAGCACGAATTCGGGGACGAGGACAAGCAACGTAGCCGGCACCGCAACCTCGCCAATCTTTATTCGTGGTACGACAACGAACCAGGCAGTGATTCGGTCAACCAGTAACACATATGGGCTGCCTTTCGTGATGATCGACAATCCTGCCGCTCCGAATGATGCCCGCCGACCGGTCATCACAAACTTCAATTCAGTCGGATTCGGACTTGCCTATTTGATCATTGAGAACCTGGAGTTCGATATGAGCACGGCCACGGATGGAATCCATTTTCGGCAGACCTCGAACCATTGCGCAGTGCGGAACTGCATCATTCATGGAGCGCCGACAAACTACGGGCGCGACGCGATGTATCTTCAAACCGACTCCGCCTGGCGGAGCGGGGACACAATATCGGACATTGTCTTTTACCATAACAAGATCGGACCAAACGGGGAGGAACCGCCCACGTTCGAATCAGGAATTATGGGACTGGGTATCAATACGGTGACGCTGCGCTGCTGGGTCTTGGAAAATTACTTCTACCACAACGCAGAAGATAACATACACATCCTGGCCGCAGGTGGCCATGGTGGCCCGGCCCAATTTGTCTATATTGGCGGAAATACCTTTGATGGAGACGGTGAAAATGCCGTGGATATCAAGCAATCGTACGATGTGATTGTCTCGAGCAACGAAATGCGCAACTTTTATCTGACTCACTGGCCGCATTCAGGCGCCGCGGGGGAGGCGATTGTATTGAATGACGATACCCCGAGCAATCGGAAATGGGCAATTAATAATGTAATCCACGACTGCAACGTCGGTGTTCGTTCTCAAAGCATCGGCGACAATTACGTAGTGGGTAACGTATTCTTTAATATCTATCATGACCCAAGCAAACCGCTGCCGACTTCGCCCGGACACACCAGCGGCGTGTGCGTTGCTTTGTCGGGCTTTGATAGTTTTCATGTGGTCAATAACACATTCGACGATGTGGATGGAGGCGTTTACGTTAACAATGGCAACGTAACGACAATAGAGAATAACATGTTCGGTTCTCTGAAGGTGCCAACGACGACGTGGCATCAACGATTGAACAATACCGTTTCCCTAACCTATCCTTCGGTCAGCAACAGCTTCTATCTTAGCCCGCGCCGATTTAGCTCCACTAAGGCAGTTGATACCAATTATCTCGTTGGCGGTCCTTTGTTCACAAACGCAGCTGCGAGAGATCTGAGCTTGCAAGCAGATTCACCAGCGATTGGAGCGGGGAAAAGTGCTGACGTCTTTCAGACCTTTTACTCGCTGTACGGTTTGAGCATCGCTCACGATATCAAGGGAACACTCCGCCCGGACATCGGAGACATCGGGGCATTTCAAAGATCCTTGACCAAACGTGCCGCTAAATCTTCCCGCGTTCATCTAGTGCGCCGATCCGTAGTCGGCCCCATGATCCAGTGCAGTTCTCGACTCGCTTTTGCGGCGCAATCAAGTCGTAAAGCGTCCCCTTGCGACAGGTAGACTGAGCACACGCGCTCTCAATTTGTTCTGACGGCCGAGCGATATTTACCGCCAAGTGCGACGTAGCCATGAAAACGACGTGGTAATCCCAACTGGACCGCGCTGTCCGAATTCCGTTACTCGACGGGCTTGCGCGCATGCTCGATCGTGCTGGTGCTGATAGGTCATTTGAGAGGAACGCACGGTTTTTCTACCCTGTCTTGGTTGCAGCTTTTTGGCGATGTAGCTAATCTCGGCGTCCGCTGCTTCTTCGTTATCTCCGGCTTTCTGATAACGCATCTGCTTCTGAAGGAATTTGATCAAAGAGGACGCATCTCGCTCCGGGCCTTTTATGTTCGCCGCACCTTTCGGATTTTCCCAGCCTTCTATACCTTTTTTGCTGTAATCGTCCTCCTGACCTTAGTCGGAATAATCTCAGTCCCCGTGCTGGATCTGGCTTGTGCCGGCACTTACACGATCAATTTTCTGCCACGAAAAGCCTGGGAGGTCGGTCACCTCTGGTCGTTGGCAGTCGAGGAGCAGTTTTATTTGCTGTGGCCCATCTGTTTGGTTGCGCTGGGAATCAAACGTTCCCGAAATGTCGCGCTCGCTGCGTTGTTGTTAGCGCCTCTCTTCCGTATTGGGACCTGGTATCTGTTGCCCGAATATCGTGGCATCATCACGAAAGCGTTCCCGACGATTTGCGATACGATCGCAACTGGCTGCCTCTTAGCGTGCTTTCGCGAGAGTCTTTGGAAAACCGGATGGTATCCGAACGCTTCTCGAGTCGCGTGGCTTCGTTTTCGTCCCGGCTCTTGTATTGCTAAGCAACATGTTTGCTTCTCACACTCGACCGGACCTGATTTTCGGTGAGTCGATACGCAACATCGGTATTGCGCTCTGTATTGACTGGTGTTTGCGGAATGCGGTGTCGGTGCCGGGTCGTTTTCTAAATTGGGCCCCGATGGTCTGGATCGGAGCGTTGAGCTACTCGCTCTATCTTTGGCAGCAGATTTTCCTTAACCGAAATTCGACCGCGTTAGTCTGCTCTTTTCCACTTAACGTGCTGTTGGCACTTAGCGCAGCGGCGATGTCCTATTACTTGATCGAACGGCCCTTTCTGCGCGCGAGAGTTCGGCTCTTTCCGGACTCCGGTCGCAAAAAAGCGGCGCGTATTGCCTCTTTCCTCTGCACCTCCGGAAGGCGTCGTTGAATCGACGGTTGGCACCGCTCCATGATCACCATTTCAGCGGAATCATTGCCGGAGCCGGTACGCTTGCTTGCGCGGCTCATCTCTGGCGAGCACGGGGTTGGACGGCCCAGCGGATCGTGGCGTCGCAGATGGCTCTCCTGCGCCGTCAAATCCTCGGCGCCGGATCGCGAGTGCCACATTATCGCTCCGCATTTGAACTTCTCGATCCGAAACTCATGACATTCGAGTCGCTGCACGATCTGCGACGGCTTCCATTTGTGACAAAGGAAACCGTCAAAGCCTGTTTTCCGGACCAGCTGGTGGCAGAAGGCTTGTCGTGGAAAAAGCTTTACGGCGTTTCCACTTCCGGCACCTACGATCGCGTCATGCTGTTTCAGAACGAGGAGAAACGTAACTGGGATCGGGCGGCAGACTTCGTTTTGGAGTTAGTGGGAAATAAGTATCGGCTGGGCCAGAAGACCGTCTCGATGCCTCCCGACGCTTGCGCCGAGTATTGCGGCGCCGACCGTGGTCGCGACAAGTCCTACGATTGCGGAGGCGCTGAAGAGGCTCGTCCGGGCGCCGCGGGCCGAAAGGAGGGAAATGAACCGGCGTTTTCGTCACCGACTGGTCCGAGATTACATCTGGCGGGAACGGATTTTGCCAAGTTTCGGAGCGGGCGGGACGGCGCCAAAGCCGGAATTGCTCGATGAATATCTCGACTCAATCCAGGAGTGCCGCGCCGCGCGGGTCAAGGGACTGCCTATGTCGATCTACGTCCTGGCCCGGCACGCCCAACAACGCGGCCGGACCTTCACGGGAATCAAGATCATCCGTCCCACCGGCGGCAAGTTCTCGAAGGTGATGGCCCACGCGGTCGAGCAGGCCTTCCGTGCGCCCGTGCGTGAAAATTACGGCGCCGCGGAATTGGGAACCATCGCCTTCGATTGTCAGCACAACCGGGCCCAACATCTTATGGGCGAACTTTTCGTAATCGAATTCCTGCGGAACGGCCAGCCGGTCGGACCGAATGAACTGGGTGAGATTGTCATTACCGATCTGCGCAACCGGAGCAGCCCGCTCATTCGATACCGCATCGGCGATGTCGGGCGGTATTTCGCCGGTCCCTGCCAGTGCGGATTTGAAGGTTTGCTGTTCTCGGTAGATGGACGGCTGGAAGAGACCGTGGTCGCGGCGAATGGCCGCGCCGTAAGCGGCACCGAGTTAATCGACTGCCTGCTAGCCCATGAGGAGATCGCCTTTGCGAAAGTGGTCCAACGGAGCGACACGGAGTTTTCTGTCGATCTGGTGCCGAGTATGCCAGGAAACGATTTGCCCTCGGAAACCCAACTCGCCCGAATTCTGGGTGAGCTGTTGGAGCAACCCGTCCAGGTGCGCAAGCGCGTGGTGCGCTATATCGCGCCTGAGACATCGGGCAAATACAGTCTTGTGATCAGCACAACTTATCAACGGCTGCGGCAGTCCCAGCAAGACTCCAATCATGCACCTAGTAGAGTCACCGCCTGATCTCGTCCTGTTATCGAGCCGATTTTCCGTTGCTTCGGCGGCGGCTGAATGGGAAGCCGATCACGTATCTCGATTCGGCCGCGACCGCGCTGAAGCCACAAGGTGTGATTGACGCGGTAACACGCTTTTACACCGAGTGCACTTCGAATGTGCGGCGCGGCGTTCACGCCTTAAGCGAGGAGGCTTCCGACAGCTTCGAGGCAGCGCGCGCGCGAATCGCGCGCTTTATCAACGCCGATGCTCGCGAAATTGTCTTCGTGCGCAATGCCACGGAGGCCTTAAATCTCGTCGCGTGTTCGCTACCGCAGGAGGCGACGATTGCCACCAGCTTTGCCGAGCATCATTCGAATCTTCTGCCGTGGCGGTCGCGCCAGTGCGTCATGTTGGAGATCGACAACGCGGGCCGGGTTGATCTGGACAAAGCGGAGGCGGCGTTGCGCAGTGCGCGTCCAACCCTTGTTACTTTCAGCTCGATCGCTAACGCCGTCGGCGTGCGTCAGCCGGTGGCGGAATTGACTCGCCTGGCACACGCGGCGGGTGCGCTGGTGATGATCGATGTCTCGCAGTCAGTCGGTCATGAACCACTCGACGTGCGCGCTCTGGATTGCGATTTCCTTTGCTTCAGCGGACACAAGATGCTGGGTCCGAGTGGTGTCGGCGTCCTGTACGTGCGTGCCGGGATTGAGCAACGGCTTCGGCCTTTGCTCCTCGGTGGCTCGATGGTGAAAAGCGTCGGGTTGGACACTTATGCGCCGCTCGAATTTCCCTGGCGGCTGGAGGCCGGCACGCCGAACATCGAAGGGGTGTTCGGCCTCGCAGCAGCGTGTGATTATCTCGATGCCGTGGGCCTCACTGAGATTCATCGGCATTGCGCGGTGCTGACGAGCCAGCTGCGGGCGGAGTTGGAATCGGTTAGCCGGCTCACGCTTCTTGGCGGCGGCGATGATCATTCGGCGATCGTTACGTTCTCGATTAGTGGCGTGCAGGCGCACGGCGTGGCACGGATTCTCAGTAACCGCTACGCAATCATGGTTCGGTCCGGTTTTCATTGTGCCCAGCCGCTGCATCTAACGCACCAACTGCCGGAGACGGTGCGCGTTTCGGTTCACCTCTATAACACCGCGGAGGAGATCGACGCTTGCGCTCGCGCCGTTCGAATGATCTCCGACTTGCCATGAGTGACAAAAAACAATTGGCAAGCCGGCGAATCCTGATCGTGCGAGATCGCGCCAGCGCTGGCGGAGGCATTCACGCCTATTACCAGGCAATCGAGCCGCACCTGAGGGTGAAGCACGAGTTTCTGGATGTCGGGCGTCCGCATATTCATTATGGACAGGCGACTACTGCTTCCAAGATTCTGGGTCGTAGCACAACGCTGCGTTTGCTCTGGGAATGGCTGGGACTCGTTCTCAAACTCCTTCGGTTTCCCGACCTCGTGCATGTGAATCCAGGTCTGGACATCAAAACTCGCCGATCTCTCCGCCGAGACGCAGTCAATGTCTGGCTGGCCAAACTTTTCCGGCGACCAGTGTTGGTATTCTGGCGAGGATGGGACAACGCAGCGTGCGGCACACCTGAATTTCCAGGCGGTAAGAGTGGCTGGCTGTCCAGGACCTATCAGCGAGCCGACGCGCATGTGGTGCTGGCGCGTGATTTCGAGCGGGATCTGCGACGTTGGAATTTTTCCGCGCCGATCCACGTTGAAACCACGGTCGTGCCCGACGATGTGCTAGCGGCGGGGAAAGCGCGCGAATTGTCGCGTGATACTGTGAACCTACTGTTCCTTTCTCGCATTGAAGTAGCGAAAGGCGTTTTCGAGTTACTCGATGCATTTTGTCTGCTTCAAGCGAAGCAACCGGGCCGTTACACACTCACCTTTGCGGGTGACGGGCCGGCGCTGTCGGAGCTGAAGGAGCGCGCAAGAGATCTCGGCGTCGAGAACGTTGTTTTTCCCGGGTTTGTTACCGGTGAAGAGAAGTTAGCATGTTATTCGGGTACCGATGTGTTCTGTTTCCTGAGTTACACGGAAGGAATGCCAAACGCTGTGCTGGAAGCAATGGCAATGGGATTGCCGATTGTATCCAGCGATGCCGGTGGGCTGAAGGATGTTCTTAACCGGGAATCGGGAGTGTTTGTTCGGCAATTGGTCGGGGCGCCTTTGCGGCAACGCTTCTCCCCCGACGAAGTGGCGGACGCAATTGAGTCCGTGGTCGCTGACCGCGACCGCTATCACCGCATATCGCAGCGCAATCGAGCCTTTGTCGAAGAGCGTTTGTCGGCGGCGAAAGTTGCCGCACGTCTTGAGGTAATCTACACGGATGTTCTCGCATCACAGGCGCTCGTATCCTCCCGCGCTCAGGAAGCGCTGCAGCTCCGCACATGAACAGATCCCGGCAGCTGCTGCTGACCCTCGATTACGAAATCTTCGGGAATGGCTCTGGAGATGTGCGACAACACATGGTCGAGCCGACCGAGCGGATGGCGCGCATCTGCGAGCGATATGAGGTGCCGCTTACGATCTTCTTTGAAGCGGAGGAATATCTGGCCTTTTGCCGGAATGCGCGCGACCTGGAGCAGGCGCTCGGTTATGATCCAGCGCGCCTCATTCGCGAACAAGTACGCTCTCTTGTTAGGCGTGGCCATGATTTCCAGTTGCATCTTCATCCTCAGTGGTATGGAGCCAGGTTGGAAGATCGAAGATGGAAGTTGGGAGTTAAGGCGACAGTAGATGATTTGTTTGAAAGCTCGGAAGAAACCGCTGCGTATATCGGGGAACGCAAAAAGTTGCTGGAGGAATTGACCGGCCGTGAGGTTCGAGCCTATCGGGCCGGTGCTTTCAGCGCACGGCCCGGTAAAAAGCTCCTGGCCGCGCTCGGCGGCGAACAATATCAACTTTGATAGCTCGGTCGTGCGCGGCTTGTTTCATGAGACCGACAGCTACTGCCTCGATTACCGCAATGTGAACACACAAAAGCGGCTATGGCGGGTGAGCGATGATGTTACCCGCGAGGATCTGAACGGGCCGGTCTGGGAAATTCCAATCCATTCGGTCCCGGTTCGGCGGTATCAACAGCTCACGGTAAGCCGATTGCGGGCGAAGTTCTCGGGCAACATCCCCAAGTCTCAGCAGAAAAAGACTGTGCAACGTTTCCTCCGCCCGACACAACCGATTGGGACGTTGAAGGCGCTGTTCGAGCCGGTGCCGTTGAAGCTCGATTTCCATAACCAGACTCCGCGCGGAGTTTTGCCGAACGATTGCGTCGGCCGAGTTCGGGAACGGATTCGGCCCTGTAGACGTTTTGGTGGCGATCGGACACTCAAAGGAGCACATGGACGATCGAGGCTTTGAGACGCTCGTCCGCCGCGCTGTGCAAGAACTGGGAGCGAATATCGTAACCTTCGCCGACATCGCGCAGCAGCTACCCGCGTCGAATCCAAGATTGCAGCTCGCCCAGGCGGAGTAATTGAGTCGTCCCATCATTAGTAGGAACTTTGTCTCGTTTCCGGAAATGAATCGAAAATTCGATCGTGACGCGCTGTGGGATTGTGCCAGGGCATTTGAGCACTGGCTTGATGCCACGGGATACGAGAGCTATGACCCTTACGATATTTGGGGAACGAAGTACGGCTGGCTTCCCGACGTCTCTATTATCGCGCTCCCTTGCTCGGGATTCCCCTTATCGCTCCGCTTCTCTTAATGGAGATGATCCATCCATCTCTGCGAAGCGTGCTCGTGAAGAAAGAGCGCTTTCCCTCCGCCGATGCCCAATTGGCGCTGGCATTTTTAAATCTATACAAAGTCTCAGAAAATGAACTTTACCTGGATCGAGCCGTCAGGCTGGGTGCCGATTTGCTGCGCACCAGCCTGCCGGGTTACGGCGGTCATTGCTGGGGTTACCCATTCGATTGGCAAAATGCGTCGGGATTATGGCGCAAAAACACCCCCTTCATCACCTCTACGCCGTATTGTTATGAGGCATTTGTGGGGCTCGGGGAAGCCTCTGGTGAGGCGAAGTATTTCGATGTGGCAAAGTCCATCGCCCGGTTCGTGCACGACGATCTCAACGATACGCCAACCTCACCTCGCGCCGCGGCTGCGAGCTATTCGCCTCTGGTCCATGACAAGGTAATCAACGCCAGCGCTTATCGCGCTTTTGTGTTGTTCGATGCCGCGCACCGTTTCGCTCTTACTCAATACCTGGAGAAAGCGGAGAAAAATCTCCAGTTTGTCCTCGAAGAACAACGCAGCAATGGCTCATGGCTTTATGCCGCCGGCACGGAAACCGAGTCGTTCATCGATCATTTTCATACCTGCTTCGTGCTCAAGAATCTTTTCAAGATCAATCAGCATTTGCGGAATGCGGAGGTTCGGCAAGCTTTGACCAATGGATATGCCTATTATCGGGAAAACCTTTTTCATCCGGATGGAATGCCGAGATATTTCGCGCGCTCGCCCCGGACACAAATTGTGCGGGTTGAGACCTACAATCTTGCTGAAGCAATTACGTTGGCGGTCCTTCTGGGCAACGAGTTTCCAGCCGCTATCGGCGTTGCGCGGGACCTTGCCGGGCGTCTTTGCCGGGAGTTCCAACTGCCGGATGGTCATTTTGTGACCCGTGTGTATCGTGGCGGAATCCGACACACAACCCCGTTCCTTCGGTGGCCGCAGGCGCAGGTTTTCTACGCTTTGACCAGCCTGCTCCTGGCAGAGACCGAAAGACAGGCTCGCGGACAGACGTGGATCTCGGAACCGACTGCGGTCTCAACATCCAGCGAGGTAGTTGTCGAGTGACCTTGATTCAAATCCGTGGCCAAAGATCCGGCGAGCCTAAATTCGGCGAGAAGCGATTCCCGGTTTTTCCTCGGGATGTTGCAAACACGTCAGCGCTGGGGACTGTCGCTCCGGGGGCGTCTGGTTGTTGTCGCATTGGTTCTCGGTGTTTTTCTGGCTGGGATCCTTTGCACGCATCCTTTCCTGGCGGTGACGGATCGGACCGGCGCGGATGTTCTGGTTGTTGAAGGTTGGCTGCCTAATTATGCGCTGGAGGAAAGTATCGCGGAGTTCAGGGCAAGGCCGTATCGGCTCGTGGTGACGGTTGGTTGCCAAATCCTCACCGGAGTCAACGTGGAAGAAGGCGATAATCAGGCTTCCTACGCTGCAAAACGGCTGGCTTGGCTCGGCTTGGACCGGAAATTTGTAAGGGATGCTCCGTCGTCAGCCCATTACCGCGACCGGACCTACGCCTCGGCCCTGGCCCTCAAGCACTGGTTTGAAACCAACAATGAACCGGTCAAGGCATTTAATCTTGTCACACTCGGGCCACACGCTCGCCGGAGCCGGTTGCTGTTTGAAAAGGCTTTCCAGGGAAAAGTGCACGTTGGAATCATCTCGATCCAGAACCGCGAATACGATCCCAAGCGCTGGTGGAAATCGAGCGAAGGAGTCAAGGAAACGATCAGCGAGGCCGTGGCTTACTGTTATGCCAGGCTCTTCTTCTGGCCGCCGAGTCCAAAGGACGAGACCACGGACCACAAGACAACGGGACTACATGACAAGAAGCTGAAAAGTTGACACGCTAACACGCTGAATGGAGCGACGGGAGGAGTGACCCGCCTTCGCCAAGGCTACGTCGTGGCAGGCATAGAAGGTAAAACCGCGAGGGAAGCAGCGAGCGAATTGCGGAAGGAGCATGAGTTCAAAGCGTGGGAAGCGACCGAATTTCAAAAGCTGAAAGTTGAAATTCGAAAAGCAGAGATGAACCAACACGAATCACTGGTGGAAAAGCTAAAGGCGTCGCCTAAGACATGGCTGGTCACCGGTGTGGCCGGATTTATCGGGTCCAACCTGCTGGAGACATTACTTCGGCACGGACAGGAAGTGGCGGGGATCGATAATTTCGCGACCGGTAACCCGGCGAACCTGGAGGATGTGCATCGAAGCGTGGACACGGCAGCGTGGACACGGTTCCGAATGATCGAGGGAGATATTTGCGACCTGAAAACATGTCGCGATGCTTGTGCCGGCGCGGATTACGTTCTGCATCAGGCCGCGCTCGGATCGGTCCCGCGATCGTTAGCCGACCCAGTGGCGACAAACGAAAGCAACGTCAAGGGGTTCGTAAACATGCTTTCACGCGGCAAAGGACGCCGGTGTTCGGCGGTTCGTTTTTGCCTCCAGTAGCTCGGTCTATGGCGATCATCCTGCGCTGCCGAAGGTGGAGGACCAGATTGGGAATTGCCTGTCACCTTATGCGGTTTCGAAACGCGTTAACGAATTATACGCCGAGGTTTTTTCCCGCTGTTACGGGATGGAATGCATCGGCCTGCGGTACTTCAACGTTTTCGGTCCCCGGCAGGATCCCAACGGCGCGTATGCGGCGGTCATTCCAAGATGGATCGCCGCGATGATCGAAGGGAAGCCGGTGGAAATCAACGGAGACGGCGGGACCAGCCGCGACTTTTGTTACGTGGCCAATGCGGTCCAGGCGAATCTTCTGGCGGCCACGGTCGAGAACAGTGAAGCCCTCAATAAGCTCTATAATATAGCGGTCGGCCAAAGGACGACGCTGAATCAGTTGTTCGACCTGCTACGGGAGCGATTGCTGCCCGAATTTCCGCAACTCGCTGCCACCGAGCCGCACCACCGCGATTTCCGGCCAGGCGACGTGCGCCATTCTCATGCCGATATCAGCCGGGCCCACGCTCTACTGGGTTATGAGCCGACCCATCGGATGGAGGATGGCCTGGACGAAGCCCTGGCATGGTATGTGGCCATGGCGAAGCGGCAGAGAAAGAAGGTGGAGGTTGGGAGGTGGTAGATAGGAGTTGGGAGATGGAAGATCGGAGATAGGGTTGGGGAATGAAAACTGAAAATCGAAAGGAACGAATATCGAGCTTCGAAGATCTTGAAGCGTGGCAAATGGCTCGGCAACTGGTCAACTCACTTTACGGGCTCACTCGCCTCAAAGGTATCGGGAGACTTTCGGCTGTGCAGTCAGGTGCAGGCGGCGGCGGTGTCTCGATCATGTCGAACATTGCGGAGGGGTTCGAGCGAACACATCTTCAAGAGAAGATCCAGTTTTACAATGTCGCGCGCGGTTCAGCGGGTGAAGTCCGCTCGTTGCTTTACGTTGTTTCCGACAATTTCGCGGAGGCAACCGCGGAAGCAGAGCGCCTACGAGACGAGGTGACCACGGTTGGTAAACTCGTTACGGGGCTATTGAACTCGACTGTCAGACGCCGAGGCATCGTACCACGTGCGATCCTCGCTGCTACTCAGCCCAATCTCCTATCTTCTAACTTCCATCTCCTTTCATCTTCGATGAAAATCGCCATTGTCGGTCTTGGTTACGTGGGACTGCCGCTTTCGCTGCAGTTTGCGCGGTCGTGCACGGAAGTTATCGGCATCGATGTCGATCCTAAAAAGGTCGAGCTGCTCAACAAAGGACAAAGCTATATCAAGCATGTAAGTGCAGATGGGATACGGGAGATGGTAGATGGAGGGAAGTTCTCAGCCACGACTGATTTCAGCCGGATCAAAGAAGTCGAGGCAGTAATCATTTGCGTGCCGACGCCGCTGAACAAGAACCGTGAACCGGATCTCTCATACGTTCTCGAGACCGGGCGAGCGATCGCGCCGTATCTCAAATCGGCGGAGGCCGATTTGGAGATGGGAGATGGGAGATCGAAGATCGGAGGCAGGAATCGAGCACCCAACTCTCCGATCGAAGCGGAGAAACTATGCCCCAATCTCCGAACTCCCAACTGCGAACTCCCAGCTTTGAAAAAGCTGATAGTGCTTGAATCGACAACCTATCCCGGGACGACGGACGAGGATTTGCGCGGCGCGTTCTGGAGGAAGGATCGGGTACTGAAAGCGGTGTCGACTTTCACCTCGCCTTTTCGCCGAGAGCGCGAGGACCCGGCTAACGACCAGAGCAAGGTCAAGAGCATTCCGAAAGTGGTCGGCGGCTATACCCCGGCGTGCCTGGAGCGCGCAATGGCGCTTTACAGCCGGGCGATCGACACGCATCGTGCCTGTCTCTTCCTGCCGGGTCGCGGAGGCGACCAAGCTGCTGGAAAATATTTTTCGCAGCGTGAACATCGCGCTGGTTAACGAATTAAAGGTGGTTTACGAGGCCATGGGAATCGACATCTGGGAAGTCATCACGGCCGCGAAGACGAAGCCATTCGGCTTCATGCCGTTTTATCCCGGGCCGGGTCTTGGCGGTCATTGCATTCCGATCGATCCGTTTTACCTCACCTGGAAAGCGCGCGAAGTCGGGCAGCACACGCGGTTCATCGAGCTGGCCGGTGAGATTAATACGAATATGCCCGAGCACGTCGTGCATCGCGTTGCCGATGCTCTCAACTCTCAACGAAAAGCTATCAACGGCTCTAAAATTCTGATCCTGGGACTGGCTTACAAACCGAATGTGGATGACGAACGCGAGTCGCCCAGCTACGTCTTGATGAAGTTGTTAACGGAGCGAGGTGCTGAAGTCCAATACCACGATCCCTATGTGCCAGTGATCAAACCGACTCGCGAACATCCGCAGTTCGCCGGGAAGAAGTCCGTTGGATGGAATCAAGCAATCATCGAAAGCTTCGATCTTGTGCTCATCGCGACGAACCATTCGTGCGTGAACTATCAAGAGCTGGGCGATTGGGCGCAGTGCATCGTGGATACCCGAAACGCCATGGCGGCTGTCAAGGGTGCTTCGGGTAAGGTCTGGAAAGCGTAGGGCACGCGGCGAAATGCGAAGCGTTGTAGACTGTCACGCTGAGTGTTGAGACAGGACGGCACTATCAGAGTTCTGCCATCTCCAGTTCAGCTATCGAGAGGTCGGAGCGCAGCCGGCAATCGCATCGAGATGCCCAACTTGGAGAGCATGAGTACTTGACCGAATCCGTCCGCCTTGAGTCGAGCCAGTGGTGGTCTGTCGACCGTTTCAGACGTCCGTCATCGGCATCCGTCGACCGTCGTCCGCTGGCAGAGATGACCGCGTCGCATTTTATCTTGCCTATCAACAATTTTTTAGAGTAAAACAACGTTGCATGATGCAGAACAAAAGACAATTGTGGGACAATCGCCGATTGGCGGGCACGTCGCTCCCGTAGACGAGAGTTGAGCGGATTTTCTTGCCTTTTTGCTGTCTTGGTTTTTGCTGCGCTCCTGTGCGGCGGTTGCCAAACGCCCCTACCGCCTTTGCCGAATCCGCCAGGTCCTCACACAGCGGTAAGGCTCTCTCCAGGAGATGAGATCAAGGTTGCCTATGCCGACGAGAGCGTCCCGGATCAAACGCAGAAAATTCGACGGGACGGCAAGGTGAGTCTGCCGCTCATCGGCGAAGTCACGGCTGCCGGCAAGAGAGTCATCGATTTTCAACACGAGCTCGTCAGCCGCTACGAAGGGCAGCTTGATAACTCCGAAGTGCTGGTGACGTTGGAGAACGGCACGGCAAGCGTGACCGTGTCCGGATTTGCCAACAAACCGGCCGTATACACTTTTGATCGCCCGACGACGGTGTATCAAGTGGTTATGGAAGCAGGCGGACCGAGCGACTATGGGAGCGCGAGTAATATTCATCTCACTCGCATAATCAACGGAGAACAGCGCACTGAGACCATTAATCTTCGGCCGACCGTTCACGGCCAACCTACAATACCCAAATATGTGCAAGACGGGGACGTGATCTACATCTCGCGGAACTGGTTCTGAGCCCGAGCCCGGCTGGCGCGATTTGCAACCAGACATGATTCTGCCATGTCGAATTCACCGGATCCGCAGCCACATTGATTCGCTACCGCTCGCGCTCCTGTTCGCGGCTTTTTTGCTGAGTTCCGCACATGATCGGCAAGCGGCGATCGGCGCCGGTGGAGGGGGTTACGTTCCGCTTGAAATCACAACCGGTGTGGATTTCGGCTACGACGATCACGTTATCGGGAGCAACGCTGCCGCAAATTCAAACAGCCCAAGCTCATTTTTCGCAAAAGAAAACCTTGTGCTAACTTATAATCGACCGGGGGAACAGACAGAATTTAGTCTGCTTGCTGTCGGACGGTTTACTCAGTATTTCGATGTGGGCACGGACGACAAAGACGTGAACCTCACTGCGTCGCTTACGCATAACTTCACGACACGGCTTTCCTTCTACGCCAGCGTTTACGGCGCTTATCAGACCGAGCCTAATTTCCAATCCAACATTGGTCCCACAAACGTGCGCGCTCCTCACTTCGACACGAACGATATTTTTTCGCTTACCTATCATTGGCTACCACGGCTATCCAGTGTAACAAGCTACACGTTCGAGCGCATTAAGTATGAGTCGTCGTCTCTGTCGACGTCGGCGATCGGAGTAGCTCAGGACCGCTTCCAGAATACGCTTGCCGAGTCGCTTCAATTTAGCCTGACAAGCCGCACTAGTCTCACTGGAGAATATCGCTTTGAAGTCATAGATTACGACACGGCGCCGCGCGATGCGACCATTCATTTTGCACTCGCCGGTGTTGACCATCATTTGACTGAGCACCTGTCGATTAACCTGCTTGGAGGTCCATCATTTCGTTTTTTCAAAAATGACGGCAACACGATCAACCCGTACGCCGAAGTGAAAGTTAATTATCAGGGTGGCAACCATTCGCTAAGCTGGATAACAACTTATGGAGTCGAACAGCCCAGCCAGACTCTCGCGGCGGGGGCCACGACGCTCCGAACCGGACTGAACCTGACGTACGATCTAACTTCGCGGATCAATTTGAAGGCCGGAGTTTATTATTATCACGAGGAAAACCAAGCGGGGACAGGGGGACAGTTGTAACCACTTCGACAGGCTCGCAGGATTCCTTGCATTTCACTCTCGGCCTCAAATATACAATCAATAAGCATTTCGCGTTGCACGCTGATTACGAGTACACAAACCAGAGCTCGTCAGGAGGAACTTCATCAGGAGGAACCTCAGGCTACTCGCGGAATCGTTATTTCGCCGGAGTGACCTACACCTACTGAGAAGACTACTAGACCACGACAACAGGACGACTGGACCATTGACATACTGAAGCTCGCTGCGAGCCCGAATCGAAGGCTGAAGCGAAGTCATGCATCCTGCTTGACTCGGCTGACAGGCTGCAGCCTGCCGAGATCGGCTACGAAGCCGATCTTCCAGGCCACTTCCCCGGCAGGTCTAAATCGCTCTGACGGGAGAAACACTTTGAAAATGTCCTCCTCAACAGACGAAGCTGCTGCTCGCGAAATCAGTGTTACCACGCGAACAGAGGACGTCTCCGAATCCACCCCTCCGAGGCAAAAACAGAGATGGCGGTTTTGGAGCGGCATCTGTTTTGCAATTGTGCTGCTGGCAGTTTTCGCCCGGCCTCTGTTGATGCTGATCAGTTACGTAGCCGGGAGCGAGTTGCATTCATATGTTTTGTTGGTCCCCTTTGTTTCTGCTTACCTGCTTTATCTCCGGCGAGATCAATTACCAAAAAAACACAGCACCGACCTTTTGCTTGCGCTGGTGTCGCTGGCCGCAGGCCTCGGCCTTTTTGCCTACACGCAGTCGCTGGAAGTTGCTGCGCGAGCACCGGCTATCAATACTCGCATCGTGCTGTTGACTTCCTCCTTCCTTTGCTGTCTTGCGGCGGGAGGATTTTTCTTTCTCGGACGGAGGTGGATGCGAGCGGCCGCTTTTCCCCTGGCCTACCTCATTTTCATGGTGCCGATGCCGGATGCGATGGCAGATGCGCTCGAGACGGCTTCGAAATATGCCTCGGCCGAAGTAGCCAATCTCTTTTTCCACCTGAGCGGCACGCCTTTTCTTCGGGCGGGTCTCTTTTTCCAACTGCCGAACATCACGATCGAGGTTGCGCAGGAATGCAGCGGCATTCGATCGAGCTGGGTGCTTTTCATGACCAGCATCCTGGCCGCCAATTTATTCTTAAAGACCCCATGGCGGCGTTTAGCGCTGGTCGCCTTTGTCATTCCACTTGCCATTTTGCGAAATGGATTTCGGATTCTTGTGATCGGGCTTCTCTGCGTGAATGTCGGCCCGCAAATGATTCACAGCCTGATCCACCGGCGCGGCGGTCCCCTCTTTTTCGTGCTTTCGCTGATTCCACTTTTTCTAGTGTTGTGGTGGCTGCGCAAGGGAGACGTCCGGACCCGACAATCGGAGATAGCAGCTGAGCTTCATGCGGACCGGTTCAGAACCTCGTGCACGTCTTTGCTACCGTCGTCGCCTGGTGGCTTCGCTGCTCTCTTTTTTCTTGTTGTGCAAATTTTGGGAACTTCGCCCTCCGGTTTCCGTAGAAACGCTCAGGAGAACGAATTCTCCACTGTGTTTGACCATAGCTTTGACTCAATTTCGCCAGGTTTCGCGCCTGGGAGAGGTGCCTTTACTGAAGGAATGAGATTTCGATTTGGCTATCGGTCGGAGACTTCTGCCGTAGCTGGAACTGTATTAAAAATGCGATTCATTACCTCGGCTCGGAGCACGTTGTGAACCCGAACTCCGTGTTAGCTTTGATTGCCGCCACGTTTAGTGCGGCCCTGGCCGTGGCAGCGGTTTGTCGCGGACGCCGTTCGCTTGCGACCTGGTGTTTCTCAGTCGGGATGCTGACTTTCGCGCTGGAGAGTCTCTTCGGCGCTATGTGGCTTGCCGCGTCTATTCCCGAAAAGGCGGCCTTTTGGGCAGGTCTTACCCTGGTGACGAAGTCATTTCTTCCGGGGATTTGGCTTTGCTTTAGCTTCACGTATTCGCGCGGAAGCTCTCGCGAATTTCCGCTGAGGTCACGATTTCTCGTTCTGGCGGCGCTTTTGGTCCCGGTAGGCGTGTCCCTGCTTCTCCGGGAGCAACTGGCGCCGGTTTTTCCTCAGAGCTGTCGGGCGAAACCTGGTGGATTCGCTCTCATGCGGCGGCCAAAATACTGAATGGCTCTTTGCTGCTGGCCACTGTGCTGGTTCTTATGAATCTGGAGAAGACCTTCCGATCGGCTGTCGGGACGATGCGGTGGAGAATTAAGTTTATCGTTCTCGGTCTCGGGATTGTGTTCGGAGCGCGGATTTACACCCTGAGCCAGGGACTGCTCTTTTCGGGCGAGGTCCTGGCTCTTACCGATGTTGATACAGCCGCGCTGCTGATCGGGTCCGCGTTGATGGCGGTGGCTTTTCTTCGGAGTGGTTTCGGCGAAATCGATGTCTATCCTTCGCATGCTGTTCTGCGCACTTCCCTGACGGCTCTGTTGGTTGGGGCATATCTTTTTATTGTCGGCGTGCTTGGCCAGATCGTGGCGCGGACCGGCGAACCGGGGAGCGTTCCGGTTCCAAGCCTTCGTCGTGCTGTTGGGATTCGCTCTCCTGGCTGTGTTATCGTTCTCAAATCGGATCCGGCAAAATATCGGGCGTTTCGTTAGCCGCCATTTCAAAAGGCCGCAGTATGATTTCCGCCAGATATGGACGCGCTTTACTCAATGCACGTCCAGCGTGCTCGATCAGCCCGGCTTGTGCGCTTCAGCCACAAAATTGATCTCTGAAACCTTTAGCGTCTTGTCAGTCACAATCTGGCTATTTGACGAACAAGACCGGCTCACGTTCGCGGCGTCCACTTCGAGATCAGAAGGCGAGACTCACGGCGCGCTCCCAACTCTGACCGGCTTGGAACCAGCCCTGGCGAGTGTTCGCAAGCTTTCCAAACCTTTTGATTTGGAAAAAGCAAAAGGCGATTTTGCAGAGAGCTTGAGGCGAATCAGTTCGAGCCAATTTCGCACTGGCGGCAATCGGGTTTGTACGCCGTTATGGACGGGAGACCGCTGCATAGGCGTGGTCATCCTGGCAGATCGCGTCGGTGGCGTTCCCTACACGGTTGAAGAACTGGATTTGTTGAAATGCATGGGCGATCAGATTGCAGTGAGTCTGCTGAACCTTCGGCTCACCGAAGACGTGATGCGGGCGAAAGAACTGGAAGCCTTTCAAGCCATCTCCGCATTCTTCATTCATGATTTGAAAAACGCGGCCTCAACTCTAAGCCTGACTCTTCAGAATCTGCCCGTGCATTTTGATGATCCCACTTTTCGACAAGACGCTTTGCGCGGGATCGGCGAGACAGCAAATCGCATCAACCAGCTTATCAGCCGCGTTGGAGCCTTGCGACATCTCGAACTCAAACCGGTGGAAGCGGACCTCAATCTGCTTGTTGCTGACGCGCTCGAAGTCTTAAACGGCGCGCCGGAAATAAACGTGGTGCAGAAGCTTCACCTGCAGCCAAAACTTAAACTGGATCGGCAGCAATTTGGCAGCGTAATCACTAACTTGCTTCTCAACGCCCGCGAGGCACTCGGACCGGGAGGCGAGGTGAGAGTTGAGACGAGTCAAAGCAACGGTTGGGCGGTTCTTTCCGTCGCCGACGACGGCTGCGGGATGAGCCCGGCATTTTTGAAGACATCTCTTTTCCGCCCCTTTCAGACCACAAAGAAGAAGGGACTGGGCATTGGGATGTTTCAATCCAAGATGATTGTCGAAGCACATCGGGGGAAGATCCAAGTCGAGAGCGAACCCGGAGCCGGCACAACTTTTCGGGTGATGTTGCCTGTAGGAGACTAAACTTGCTCCCTGCGCGGACATCTCAGTACGTCAATACTTCCCTAAAACGCCAAACAACATGAAACACAAAGTGCTCATCGTCGATGACGACGAAGCGATCCGGACTCAGATGAAATGGGCGTTGAACCAGGATTACGACATTCATTTCGCCGAAGACCGAACGGGAGCGCTCCAAGCCTTTGAGGCCAACGCCCCGGCGGTGACGTTGCTTGATCTGGGCCTGCCGCCACGCCCTAACGAATCCGATGAAGGCTTGGCGGCGCTGTCCGAAATACTCGCCGTCGATAGTACGGCTAAGGTCATCATCGTCTCCGGGCAGGGGGAAAAACGGAATGCTATCGAGGCGGTTGGCGCGGGCGCTTACGATTTCTTGTGCAAGCCGGTGGAGATCGAGGAACTGCGACTGCTCCTTCGGCGATGCATCCACGTGGTGGAACTCGAGAAAGAATACCACGAGTTACAACAGAGCCAGCGATCCGATGTGTTTGAAGACATGCTCGGCACCAGTCCACAAATGCAGGCAGTCTTTGCTTTCATTCGCAAGGTAGCCGGGACGAATGCCCCGGTGCTCTTGCTCGGAGAGAGCGGCACCGGCAAAGAGATGGCGGCAGCGGCAATTCATCGTCGCAGCGCGCGCAAGGATGGCCCTTTTGTCGCGATCAACTGCAATGCCATTCCCGAAAACCTTCTGGAAAGTGAGCTCTTCGGTCATGAAAAGGGCGCTTTTACCGGTGCACACATTCAGCGCAAAGGGCTGTTGGAAACAGCCAGTGGCGGCACGCTCTTTCTGGATGAGATCGGCGAGCTTCCTCCAGCCATTCAGGTAAAGCTTCTCCGCTTTCTTCAGGAACAGCGCCTGCAGCGGGTGGGCGGCAGACAGGAAATTCAAGTGGACACGCGGATTGTCGCCGCGACCAACGCCGATCTAAAACAATTGATCGAGAACGAAAAATTTCGGGAGGATTTATATTTTCGTCTTGCCGTTGTCACGATCCGTCTGCTGCCGCTTCGCGAACGAGGCGAAGACATCGTCTTCCTGGCCCGCGAGTTTCTGCAAAGGTATTCCGCCCAGAACGGCCGGACAAAGCTGGTTTTCGCGCCCGACGCGTTGCGCGCGATGACCCGTTATTCATGGCCAGGCAATGTGCGCGAACTTCAAAACCGCGTAAAACGGGGCGTCATCATGGCCGACGGATCGCGAGTGACTGCGAAAGATCTCGAGTTGGAACCGGATCAAGGTGTGGAATCCTCATCTGCAAACACTCTCAGAGAAGCACGCGAGCACGTCGAACGTGAAATGATTGAGCAAGCGCTCAAGAGAAATTCCGGTAAAATCACTTCCGCGGCTGCTGATCTCGGAATTAGCCGGCCGACTCTTTATGAATTGATGGAGAAACTCGGCATTGGCAAAGAGCGCGCCAATGCAAACACCAACTAGTGTTGTGTAACAGATGAAAGTGAGCGCTTCGCAACGAGTGGAACATAGGGCTGTGCCCTGTGCGCCCAGCGGAGATTTTCTCCGCTGTGCCGGGGACATCACGCCTTGTTTTCAGCGGGTTATAAACCGCGCTGGGCGCACAGACTCCAAGTCTATGTTCCGAGCCAGGCACGCAGCAGCGCGTATCATAAGTCAGTGTTACACAACACTAAGATCGAAACCATCCTCTACATGCAAACGTTGAGACCTTCTCTTAGATCCGCCATTCTCACGGTTGTAGCAGCCTGTCTGGCGATTGCTTTGATGGGCGGGTGCACACCGGCGGCCAGGAGAGCGAGTGCGTTGGAGCGCGCCGATCGCTACTTCAAAGCGGGTGACTATGACAAGGCCAGAACAGAATATTTGAACGTACTTCGGTTGGATCGCACGAACCGAACTGCAATTAAGCAATTGGGTATTATCTGGCTCGAGGAAGGCGCACCGCTAAGAGCATTGCCATTTCTCAGCGCAGCACGAGACCTGGATCCGAATGATCTTAACATTCGGACGAAACTTGCCTCTGCCCGCCTTGTGTTGGGAGGAGCTGAGGAAGCGAGAAAAGAAGCGCTGGCAATTTTGCAGCAGTCTCCGAGCGAAGGCCAGGCCCTGATCGTGCTCGGCAATTCCATCCTATCCAAGGAGCAAGCCGAAGATACGGAAGAACAACTTCAGCAGATTAAACCGCCCGACAGCGCGAACCTGCACCTGACGTTGGCGAATCTCGCTCTGCGAAAGGGCGATTTGTCAACCGCCGAGAACGAACTGCAGCGTGCACTCACCGCCGACCCGAAGTCGGCCATTGCTCATATGGCCATGGCAAACTTCCTGTTTTCACGAAAGGAAATGGATCGCGCCGGGCAGGAATTCAAAACCGCGGCTGAACTCGCCCCGGTCCGATCGCTTCAGCGCATGAGATATGCGGAATTTCAGGCCACTCGAGGGGCGCCAAACGATGCGCGTGCGACTCTGAAGGAAGTTACGCGGCAGGCTCCTGATTATTTGCCCGCATGGGTCCTTTTCGCTCAGCTGGCATTTAGCGAAAAGAAATACGACGAATCGATATCGCTGCTCGAGAATGTTCGTAGCCGGGACCCTCAGAACATTGATGCCCGGACCCTGGAGGCTCAAGCGTTGTTGGCTAAAGGCGACAGCAAGAAAGCCGTCCAAGTTATGGAAGCCTTGGACAAAACCTATCCCAAGGCGCCCGGAATCGAGTACTATTTGGCGCTTGCTTATCTCAAAGACAACAATTCCTCTCAAGCAATTGCGGAATTGAAGAAAGCTGTCGCTCACAACCCGAACTATGTTGAGGCGATCCTACAGCTGGCCAACCTTAACCTCCAAAACAACAAGCCACAGGACGTTATTGCGCCCATGGTCGAGTTATTGAAGCAGCAACCGAGCTTGACCGCAGCCCAAGTTTTATTAGTGGACGCCTACCGCGCCATGGGTCGCTTGGATGAGGCGATCGCAGTCGTGCGCCAGCAGATCACGGTCACACCACAGGACGCCCAGGCTTACTATCTTCTTGGCGTGATTTTGTGGCAACAGGGCAAGACCGACGAGGCCCGGCAAGCTTTTGAAAGAACTCTCCAGCTCGCTCCCGATAAGCTTCGCCCGATCGAGCAGCTTGTTGTCTTAGACATTGAAAGTAACGATCTTAAAAGCGCGATGCAGCGCGTCCAGTCGGCGCTTCAGAAAACTCCGAACTCGGCGTCTTTGTATGTAACCGAATCAAAGGTTTACGCCGCTCAACGAGAATGGGATCAAGCGGAAGCCGCGCTTTTAAAGGCGTTGACGCTCGATCCGAATTCCTCGCCCGCCTGCGACTTGTTGATTTCCACTTACCTTGCGGCCAACAAGCTCCCTCAAGCACTTAACCAGGTCCAGATATCCCTTGCCAAACGGCCGGACAATCCACAGCTCTTAATGACGCTTGGAGAAATTTACGAGAAGCAAAAGGATCCACTTAAGGCACGCGATGCCTACGAGAAGCTTTTGACCAGGAATCCGGAGTTTGTCCCGGCGCTAAACAATCTCGCTTACCTTTATGCCGAAAAGTTGAATGACGTGGACAAGGCATACAAATTGGCTCGAAAGGCGCGTGACCTGCGATCTGACGCGGGCATCGCCGATACTTTGGGTTGGGTCCTTTACAAAAAGGGGGATTATCAACAGGCCCAGACATTATTCCAGGAAAGCGCCGGCAAGTTGCCCCAGAATTCCGACGTCCAGTTTCATCTCGGTATGGCCAGTTATATGATGTGCCAGGCAGACGTCGCGCGCGCCGCTTTCCAGCAAGCACTCAAGGGGACCGCAAATTTCGAAGGCAAGGAAGAGGCGCAACGCCGTCTTAGTCTGCTTGACGCGCTGAGCGCGGCTACACCTTCCAGTGAGCAGCTCGAGTCAATGCTTAAGCAATCCAATGACCCATTAGCGCGACTCCGTCTGGCGGAGTCCTATGAAAAAGAGAAGGCGTTCGACAAAGCGGCCGCCGAGTACGAGAGCGCGCTGAAGATCAATCCGAAGCTGCTTTCCCCGCTCATAAAACTCGCTCAACTCAATGCCGGTCCGTTACAGAACAACGAGAAGGCGCTCGAATTCGCGAAGAAAGCGCGAGAGCTCGCGCCTAATGATCCCAAGGTCGCCAGCGTTCTCGGACACGTCGCCTACGTTCTCGGACACGACGCCTACCATGCCGGTAATTTTACATGGGCCTATAGTCTTCTCCAGATAAGCGCACGACAGCTTCCCGATGACCCGACGGTTTTGCGCGATTGCGGCTGGGCTGCATACAGCCTGGGAAAAGTAAGTGAAGCCCGCGAGTTAATGGAACGCACCTTAAAAGTGGCGCCGGCTCCGGAGATTTCTGGAGATGCGCAATCGTTTTTGCGCATGACAGCGCTGGATAGCAATCCAAAAGAAGCTGAGACCCTTGAGCCCGAGATCCAGAAACTTCTCAAAGCGAACCCGAACTACGTCCCAGCGTTGACAGTTCGAGCTGGGAATGAGGAACAGCGAGGTGACTTCAAAAAGGCCATTGGCACTTATAGTGAAATCTTGCAGCGCTTCCCTGATTTTGCGCCAGCGCAAAAGCATTTAGCAGTCTTGTATTTGGAAGATCCCGCTACCTTGGATAAAGCCTACGAATTCGCTGTCAAAGCACGGAAAGCTCTGCCGGATGATCCAGAACTGGCACGAATACTCGGCGAAATATCCTACCAGAGGCGATAATACCAAAAAGGGCTCTCGGCGATGGGTTCACCCCTATTCTCTTTTCCCTTTGACGTGGCCACAAATGATCTCGTATGTAGTATTTTTGTTCGTGGCCCGCTTTATGTCTACGAATTCGACAGAGGCCGGGTCCTCCATTTTTGCCGCTACGGTTTCGCCTTTTTTTATCACGGTCTCGTCATCTGACTGAGCGGGTTGCGGGGTCTCGATCTTCGTCGCAACGGTATCCTTCGATTTAGCGTCGGACTGGCCGTAGGACTGAGCGAGTTGCGGGGTCTCGACTTTCGTTGCAACGGAATTCTTTGATTTAGTGTTGGGCTGGCCATCTGACTGAGCGGGTTGCGGGGTCTCGATCTTCGTCGCAAGGGTATCCTTCGATTTCAGCGTCGGACTTGCCATGTTGTTGCGACGTCTTCACTGTGACGGGCGACGCCACAATCTTTGTGGGCATTAGCGTTTCTGTGTCGAGGGCTCTCGTTCTTCACAGCGATGGCCTTCTCAGATTTTGCACTGGTCTTTGAACCCATCGGCGAGGCCTGCCGCGAGTTCCTGAGTTCTGGGGGGGTGGCTACATAGGCTGGGTTCGGATTGCAAAAGCCACGATTGGCTGCAATCCACCGGCCGGCATTCTTCGATCGAGCGATACCTGCAGTCCCAAGGCAGATCGCCATCGCCGCTTCCGCTCACAGCACACCACGGGGCCACGGAGGCTTCCGCGTTTGGTGGACTGATGCTTACCGATAGGACAGCAACACCGGCCAACAAAATTGAGCGGGTCATATTTCAATCTCCATACAGGTGTTGATGTAACCCGCGGAAGCCGTCGCCAGTTCAATGAAACGGTGCTTTATCACGGATGGGTATCTGCGGGCGGACGATGTGGGGGGGTAAAAGGCCATCACACCCTGCATCAGGATACCGCGATGGTTTATAGGTTTAATGTCCGCTTTGGGTCATAAGCAGACATTTGCGATGCGAAACGGTATGTCCGCTTTACACCCAAAAGCGGACATGTGCAGTGCAACTCGGTATGTCCGCTTTGTGCCAATAGCGGACAATCGCACCGCAAAAGGTCATGTCACCGGACATTCAGAACTGGCCCTGATCAGCTAAACGGGGCAAATTAAGCATTCCGTGAGGTGCGTAACTCTCGTAGCCCATTAGGCGATAAGGTGGCTCGATTTTGATGGAGCCAACCATGAGCAAATATTTTCCCATGCTCGCTCTCGCCGCACTTCTGTTTGCCCCCCTCTCGAAAGCGGAGCAGGACAGCCCTCTAAGATCGGCATCTATTCACGCGTGCAGCGTAGAGGCTGCAAAATATATTTTCCACGTGTGGCAGCTTGAACAATTCGCCGTGTACGGAACATGCATGGCAAAACACGGCCAGCGCTTCGATTGATGCGGATTTCAAAGCGCAGTGGCTAACGTGAGCCACAACCAGCGGAGCCTACTTAAGTTCCAGATTGCGCTAAAATGTCCCAGAACGCGTTTCCCTTGGAAACAGTTTCCTCCGTGACTTAGGAGGACACTCATGTCGGAAGCAGCAAAATACAGACAGTATGCGAGAGACTGTATTCGCATTGCCGATGGCATGAACGGCAAAGACCGCCAGAGGCTGTTAGATATTGCCGAGGCTTGGGAAGGCGCGTGCGGTAGAGGCCGAGGAAGACCACATAAGACGGATGGCCGAGGAGATCCGGACGCGCCGAGCGTGGTACCCGAAGGGGGCGCCTAACCCCAGAGCACTAGAAGGTAGCGGGCCGCGCTCCAGCGAGTGTCTGCCTCGGCGCGGCCCCTTCCTGCCCAGCAGCTCGATAGACCACAAAGCGCGGGCAGAACCGGCGAATAGAAGACGGCCGCACCGAGTTAAGGCCGCCGCTAAACCCGTCTTGTTTTTTAGGGACAAGATTTTGGCAATCGACGCCAACGGCGCGAGCAGGCGATGAGCGAATTTCAAAAGCGCAGTGGCTAAGCTAAACGAGCGCATTCCACACCCCGGTCGCCCAACGCAGGAACGTCTCGGCGGCTAAATGCGTTATTGTTCCGGATCGCGCAGAGCCCATGAGGCGCGCCATGGCCCACACGTCTGGGCCAACATCTGGGTCTCTCAGTCAGCAATATCGTGCACGCGCTGAAGAATGTCGCGCTAAGGCGCAGACATTTCGTGATCCAAAAGCGCGTGCGCGAATGCTTGACATCGCAGCCGAATAGGAGCGCAAGGCCAAGCAAGCTGAGGCGTCAGAGCTTCAAAAACCTCAGAACAAGTAGCGAGGAAACCAACGACTAACGTGATCAATCCACAGTCGCGGCTACTCACCGACGTGCGAGCAAGCGATAACGGATTTCAAGAGCTTCCCGCGCGGCTGTGAGACGACGGCGAAATATCCATTCTCGCACGCCGTATCCGCTGGCAAAACCAAGCGCACTGAAAACCACGAATTGCAGTAAGTGCCACGCCCGATTCCAAATTGCTAGGTCCACGCTTTTTTCATCGGGCCAGTTAAAACGCGGCAATTCACCTCGTCTTGTGAGTTACAGCCGGGAATTTGTTGATTACTGCCACATGGGCTCACGATCGGGCTATTCAGCGACACGCGAGGAAGCGACGGTGGATTTCAAAGCGCAGTGGTTAAGCCACGCGGCCCCATTTCGTATGTAAATTTACATAGACCAAGCAGAAGCAGTTTTCCCGGCCAGTGTTGCGCCGCGGTCATAGGGCGACGGTCCCGGAAGCCTTATGGTTGAGGACAAGCGGGCTGGGTCCTCTTCCCGCTTTGAGCGGCCTTGGTCGAGCAGACGCCACAACTGCTGTGACTTGGGCCGCTTAGTTTTTGAGATCACCGCAATCGAAGAACGG